>CALRLY020000004.1:0-368039 GCA_943368955.1 Chitinophaga pinensis | reverse complement strand
TTCCTTTTTCAGCAAGTCGAGGTAACTGTTGATTGACCGAGCTTCCTCAGAATTACCCTTCATTTTGCCGGCAACGGTACTCCATTTACCAGGCTCTATGAATCGTTTTGTACTGCTTTCGATGCGAACTCCATTAACAGTAACTCGGAGGTAAATTGGGTAGAGTCCTTCAGAATTAGCTTTTGCTCTTTTGGGATAAAAGAGAATTGAGATTTTGGTGTTCATGGCTGGTGACCTTTAAAAGTGAATAAAAGTAATTGACGACTTGTTATGAGACAAGATGTTTACTTACTGAACATCTTGCCTGTAGTGGGTAACCTAAAAATTCGGTTACCCTGTGAGGAGTGAAAACTCGGGTAACCGAATTGGACACCTCACGATTGCGACTTTATGAACGATTTGAAAGGCCCTGAAAACAAAAAAGCCTGTAAATCAATCGATTTACAGGCTTTTGAATTGTTTTGAAACGCTACTGGCGGAGAGAGAGGGATTCGAACCCCCGGAAGCTTTCACTTCAACGGTTTTCAAGACCGCCGCATTCGACCGCTCTGCCATCTCTCCGGCGCAAAAGTAAGGTTCCGGATTTTTTAAGCCAAAAAAATATGGACGCAAACAAAAAAAGTGGCTGCTGCGCCACTTTTCTCTTGTACAAAATTCCAAGTATTCAGGATGCATCACCCTCTGCCGCTTCCTTTTCGGCAATCGCTACAAGGTCGGTCAGTTGCACCGTAATAGGAATCAAACCCACCTGCACCACTGCTTTTTTCCCTTTTATTTCTTTCACCACTCCTACCTGGCGGTTGTGGATCATTTTTACTTTTGTACCCGGCTTGATTTCTTCACCCGTTTCCAGGAATTGTGCATGAAACTTTTTATCCCGTTTCTCCGCCACCTGCTTCTGTTTCTGTGCAAATAAAAGGGCATGCATTTGTTTCACTACTGCCGCTTTATCGTCGGTCCGCTTCCATTCCTGCACCAGTGCTTTCAGGCGGCGGTCCATATCTTTCAGGTATGCAATACGCTCTTCGGTCAATTTATTCTGTTGTTTCAGTAATTCCACCTGTTGGTTGTGCTTCTCCCGGTCAAGTACCCGCTCCATTTCCTTTTTCAACCGTTCGTTTTCCTTCAGCAACCGGTTCAGTTCTTTTTCTTTCCGTTCAATTTGCCGCAAATCATTTTCTGCCGTATTCAGCAGTTTATCTAACCGGAAATGATCTTCGTCCACCAGTTGGCGGGCCCGGTCAATGAGCTTCTTGTCCAGACCAATGCGTTCAGCGATGGCAAACGTGTAGGAGCTGCCTGGTTTCCCAAGTATTAAACGGTACAACGGCATCAGACTTGTTTCATCAAAACTCATGGCGCCATTAATGATGCCGGGTGTATGGTTGGCCATTACTTTGAGATTGAGATAATGGGTGGTAACAATACCCAGCGAATGCTTTTTCACCAGCTCCTGCAAAATCACTTCGGCAAAAGCGCCCCCCAGGTTGGGATCACTCCCGCTGCCCAGTTCGTCAATAAAAAACAAGGTGCGGCCGTTAGCAGTTTCCATGAAATGCTTCATGTGCAGCAGGTGGCTGCTGTAGGTACTCAAATCGTATTCAATACTCTGTGTATCGCCGATGTGAATCATGATCTGCTTGAACAGCCCCATTTCACTTTCGGGATGTACCGGCACCAGCAAACCACTCTGCACCATCAGCTGAATGAGTCCCACGGTTTTGAGGGTGACTGTTTTTCCACCTGCATTGGGACCGGAAATCACGAGGATACGGCTTTTTTCATCCAGTGCAATATTGGTGGGAATGGTGGGTTTTCCTGCCTTGCGGTTGTACAATAACAGCAGCGGATGATAAGCATCACGCAGACGTATAACCGATTTATCGCTCAGCAGGGGCATCTGTGCATTCATATCCTGCGCCAGGCGGGCTTTGGCCCGTATGAAATCAAATTCACCATTGATGCGGTAATAGCTTGCTAACAGAGGGGCATATACAGATAAGCGGGCTGTCAACTCGCCCAGGATACGGTACACTTCCCGTCGTTCTTCCTGTTCCAGGCTGAAGATATCGTTGTTCAGCTCAATGGTTTCTTCCGGCTCCACAAACACGGTGCGGCGGGTTTCACTTTCGCCATGCAAAATGCCTTTCACCTGCCGTTTCTGCTCAGCAAACAATGCCACTACCCTTCGCCCGTTTAAAAACGATTCTTCTATGTCTGCTACGTATCCCTGCTTTTGCAGGCGGCGCACCACTTTTTCAAATTCCCGGCGCAGTTCCCCCCGTTTGCGGTAGAGATTGGTGCGTATGGACTGCAGCTCTTCACTGGCATCATCTTTCACTTGTCCCCGCTCATCCAATACGTCATCTATCAGCTCCAGAATCAGTTTTTCGTAATAGCTTTCATCCAGTACTTGTGTAAGAGCTGGATACGCCAGCCGTCGCTCTGCATCAAACCAACGGAAAATTCCTTTGGCTGTTTCTGCCAGATCACGGATTTGAATCAATTGTTCCTCGCCCAGCACAGCACCGGGCACCGATAACAATTTCAACTCCCGGTGAATGTTCAAAACAAAATCATTGGGAAAATACTGGCCCTGCTGCTGCAGCAGTAAAAATTCATAACTCTGCTGCAGTTCTGTTTCAATATAGCGCTTGTGTGTGTGAATGCGAAGCTCGTCAGTGCGGGTTTTTGCAGCATCAGTTCTGCAATGTGCATGCAGCAATGCTTTCACCTTATCAAACTCCAACTGGACCAGTGCCGATTCAGGAAAAACTTTCATACAACGAACGTGGGTGCAAAAGTAGCAGTATTTCTGTTTCCCGGCCGAAACAGAACAAACCTCATAAGTTCAACACAAACGTTAAAGCATGTTTAAATTCACCAGTTTCGTACCTGAATTAACGGGCAACTGTAACGATCAGGGTGTCGAAACCATTAACTTGCAGCTGTTCAAGATGTAATAAATATGTTGATGAAACTTTTTTTCAGCACGCTGATTCTTGCAGGCTCAACAGGTCTTTTATCCTGTTCGGGTGTTGAAAACAAAAGCAGAGTTATGAGTACCAATGCTTCTTTTGCGCTATTACCCGATCAGAATTCAAACGGCACAACCACGGACACCGCTACTTTTGGAGCAGGTTGTTTCTGGTGTGTGGAAGCCATTTTTCAACAGGTGGAAGGTGTTTTAAAAGTGAGAAGCGGCTATTGCGGCGGTCACGTAATCAATCCTACCTATGAGCAGGTTTGCGATAAAAATACAGGCCATGCAGAAGTAGTGCAACTCGTGTTTGATCCCTCGGTGGTTACGTTTGAGGAACTGCTGGAAATTTTCTGGCAAACACATGATCCCACGACGCTGAACCGCCAGGGAAATGATGAAGGACCCCAGTACCGTAGCGCTGTATTTTATCACAATGAAGAACAGAAGAAAAAAGCGGAGTACTATAAAACAGAGTTAGATAAAAGTGGTGCATTCAATAAACCCATTATTACCACTATTGAAGAATACAAGAACTACAGTGAGGCAGAAAACTATCATCAGAACTATTACAAGCTCAATAAGAATACAAATCCCTACTGTTACTACGTTATTAAACCCAAGCTGGAAAAGTTTGAAAAAGTGTTTAAGGATAAGATGCGGAAAAACAAGTAATTCTCTTTTCAGTTATTGTCAGCGTTTTTAGTGAAGGTTCAGCGTTTTTTCAGCTGAACCTTTCTTAATTCCAGCACATTCAGCGAGGTGGGATGAAAATTCTGTACATAGGGCTGCACCAGGTGTATCACCATATCGTACCATAGCGGTACTACCGGTGCCTCATTCATCACCAGTTGATCCATTTTTTGATACAAGGAATAACGGATAGAATCATCCGGCTCCATAACCGATTGTTCATACAAACGGTCAAATGTTGCATTGTTGAAACGGGTATAGTTGGGCGGCGATGGATTTTTAGAATAGAACACACTGAGGTAATTCTCTGCATCGGGGTAATCGGCGATCCAGCTGGCACGGAAAAATAAAGCCTGCTGTTTGGATGTTTGGGTGAGCAACAGACTTTTCTGTATGGCTTCCACCTGCACTTTCAGTCCAATATCTTCCAACTGCCGGGCAATATAACTTCCCAGGTCGGCATAAATGGGAATGGTCAGTAATTTAATCACTGGCTGATCGGCCCGGGGCCAGCCGGCTTCTTTTAGTAATTCTTTTGCCTTTTCAGGCTGGTAGCTGTAACCTTTTACGACTGCCGAATCGAAGCTGGGCAGTCCCGGAGGTACAAAACCACTCTCGGCCGGTGTGCCGATGGAATTACGCAGGTACAGCATAAGCTTGCGCCGGTCAATTGCATAATTGATTGCCTGTCTTATCAATTTGCTGCGCAGCGGTGATGCCTGCACCAGCGGATTCAGCGAATCCACCAGTATGCCAAAGTATTCGATGTTGAGGTATGCATGTTTGTTGAGTACCACCTTTCCCTCCCACTCTTTGCGCAAAGTACCCTGTTTGGTGAGCAACTCATCTTTAAACGAAGGATCAATATCATTGATAAAATCAAACCGCTGTTGCCGGAATTCCAGGAACTCGGTCGCCTTGCTGTCGAGGAAAGATACTTTGATGCCATCGAGATACGGAAGCCGGTTCCCCTGTTCATCCCGCTCAAAATAGGTTTCATTTTTTTTAAGAATGAGCGATTGTCCTTCCTCCCATACAAAAAAACGAAAAGGTCCCGTACCACAGGGATTACGTCTGAACTCAGTGCCGTACTGTTCCACTACTTCCCTTGGCACAACAGAGCAATACACATTGCTCAGTACACCCAGCACCTGCACAAAGGGGCGCAACAGGCGAAGCCGGAACACACTGTCATTAACAGCAACGAATCCGGTTGCCGGATCAACCCGGTTGTTAAAGATCCAACTACCAGGGCTGGCCGTTTTGGGATCCATCAACCTGCGGAAACTATACACTACATCGGCAGCAACCATTTTTCTTCCTTTGCCGGAAGGAAAGGCCTTGTGATCGTGAAACACAACATCATTCCGCAACAGAAAATCAATGGTGAGGCGGTCTGCACTGATGGTCCAGCTGCGTGCCAGGGATGGAATCATTTCCAACTGCTCATTGGTTTCCACCAGTGTATTGTACAGTTGATGGACAGCCCAGATGTTCGATTGATTTTTTGCAAAAGCCGGATCAAGGGATGTGATGCCAAACGATTCGTTGTAATGAAAGTAGTTTTCTTCCATTCGCTTTTGTTGCTGGCAGGATGCAAGCAGAACGATTGCTGCACCAATTGTAAACAAACGGAGGCTGATAGCTCCAACTGTCCATACAGTTACGACCTGATTCTTGCTTTTTTTAACGACGTGCATTCGGAATAAACTCTAAATTTATCTCAAATTCTGAAAGAGTGATTAAGAAAACAAATTCGTTCACATCTGTATTGATACTCCAGTTGCTTTTTGCAGGAACTGCTGAAGCGCAACTAATGGCCGAAAAAAATAAATTTACCCGGCAGGATACACTGCGGGGTACTCTCTTGCCCGAACGTACCTGGTGGGATGTAACCATGTATCAGCTGGAAGTTACACCCAACTTCAATAAGTTCACCCTCAGCGGAAAAAATACCATATTCTTTCACATCGTTAAAAAACCAAAGGAGCGCATGCAGATAGACCTGCAGGAGCCCTTGCTCATCGACAGTGCCCGGCTCAACAATGTACCAGTAACGTTTTCACGGGATGGAAATGCCTGGTATATCAACTTACCCAGAAAAATGCCCCGTTCGCTGGCCCACAATCAACAACCGGGCAAAGATCCGCTGCAGCAACTGGAACTCTGGTACCATGGTGTACCCAAACCAGCCCTCCGGGCTCCCTGGGATGGTGGTGTGGTGTGGTCGAAAGATAAAAAAGGAAATCCCTGGATCGGCACTGCCTGCCAGGGACTGGGGGCCAGTGTGTGGTGGCCCTGCAAAGATCACCAGAGCGATGAACCTGATAGTGTGAGCATTGCCGTTACTGTACCCGATACCTTACTGAATGTTTCCAACGGGCGGTTGCGGAGTGTTACTTCAAATCCGGATCAGACGAAAACCTACACCTGGTTTGTGAGTAAGCCCATCAATCTGTACAATGTAACAATGAATGTAGGTAAGTATGTTCATTTCAGCGATACACTGCAGGGCGAAAAAGGTGTGCTGGATCTCGATTATTATGTACTGGAATACAACCTGGAAAAAGCAAAATACCAATTTCAACAGGTGAAACCCATGTTGCGTGCCTTTGAATACTGGTTCGGCCCTTACCCGTTTTATGAAGATGGATATAAACTGGTGGAAAGTTCTTACCTCGGCATGGAACACCAGAGTGCCGTTGCTTACGGTAACCAGTACATGAATGGTTACCGTGGCGCCGATCTGAGCGGAACGGGCCGGGGAAAGAACTGGGACTTTATCATCATTCATGAAAGCGGACATGAATGGTTTGGTAACAACATCTCCACAAAAGATGTGGCCGATATGTGGGTGCATGAAGGGTTTACGAATTATTCGGAAACACTGTTCATTACGTATCACTCCGGTACCGAAGCCGGTAACGAATATGTACAGGGTATCCGGAAAAACATTTCAAACGACAAACCAATCATTGGTCCTTATGATGTGAACAAGGAAGGCAGTGGCGATATGTATTACAAAGCCAGCAACCTGATTCACATGATCCGGCAGATAACAGACAGCGATTCGTTGTTCCGCCAGATGCTGCGGGACATGAACCAACGCTATTATCACAAAACCGTTACATCGGCCGAAGTGGAAGCGTTTCTGAGCGCCCGTACGGGATACAATCTTTCAAAAACCTTTGATCAATACCTGCGCACCACAAAAATTCCCCGGCTTGAGTATTACACAACCTCCATGAGTGGCGAACTTGTACTGCACTACCGCTGGGCCAATTGTGTTGAGGGATTTGATATGCCTATCAAACTACCAGGCGGAGCCGGCAAGTATGGCCTACTCCTCGCTACTACCAACTGGCAACAGTTGCGGACAACCTTTGCAACTGAAGAGGAAGTGACAAAAGCGCTGGATAAAAATTTTTATGTCACCTACAAACAGGTAAAACAATAACTTCGGCCGGCATATGGGACAAATCAGGAAACAGGCGATTTTATCCAGCATTGTAATTTACCTTGGATTCCTTGTTGGGTTTATCAACACCTGGTTTTTTATCCGCAGCGGCGATCAAAACTTCACGCCCGCCCAGTATGGATTAACCCGTCTTTTTTTCGATGTAGGTCAGCTGATGTTTGCAGTTGCCTCACTGGGCGTTATTGCAGTGATTTACAAATTTTTCCCCTATTACCGGGATAACCTCACCAAAAAAGAAAATGATCTTTATACCTGGTCGCTCCTGTTTCCCCTGCTGGGGTTTGTAGTGGTGATTGCAGGTGGTATTATTTTTGAACCGCTCATTGTACGCAAATTCAGTGAACGTTCAGAACTTTTTGTGCAGTATTACCATTGGGTGTTTCCATTCGGACTGGGGTTTCTGCTCTTTACGATTCTGGAGGGATTTTCGTGGACCTTTCAGCGGCCGGTATTTCCCAGTTTTCTGAAAGAAACAGGTGTGCGGTTGTTTACATTAGTGCTGATAGCCCTTTACCTGCTGCAACTCATCAACTTTGATTTCTTCATTAAATTATTTGCCTTTCAGTTTTTATTGGTGGCCTTGTTGTTGCTGCTGGAGTTGAAACGGCAGGGCAATCTCAATCTTACGCTCAAAGTGAGCCGGGTGACCCAAAAATTTAAATTCAAAATTGGTACGCTGGCTGCCTATGTTTATGGTGGGGCCGTCATACAAATCCTGGCACAGGTGGCCGACAGCATCATTATTGCCAGCGTAAGCGAAAAAGGAATTCATGATGCCGGTGTTTTCAATCTGTCAACCTATATCGCCAATCTTATCCAGGTGCCGCAACGGAGTATTGTGGCGGTCACCATTCCCATTCTTTCCATTGCTTGGAAGCAGAAAAACATGCAGGAAATTGAGCGGTTGTACAAGCGCTCCTCTATTAACCTGCTGCTCATGGGTCTGTTTATTTTTATTGGTGTGTGGCTGAATATTCAGGAAGCATTCCGGGTACTAAACATTCAAACAGAATACCAGGCCGGCATTCAAGTGGTGCTGCTGCTGGGCATTTCCAAGTTGATTGATGCCGGAACCGGCATTAACGGACAGATCATTGCCACATCCACCCAATGGCGCTTTGAGTTTGTAACGGGGGTATTGCTGATCCTGTTGATCCTGCCGCTGAATTACTTCCTGGTGAAAGAATATGGCATCATGGGAAGTGCTTATGCCAATCTGCTTTCCTTCAGCGTGTACAACATCATCCGCTATGTCTTTCTGTGGAAACGGTATGGATTACAGCCCTTCAGTACCAAAACGATCCTTGCGCTTGTGCTGGGCATCAGTACCTGGTTTGTAAGTGACTACCTGCTTGGCGCTCTTTCGGGATGGAGCGGCATTCTGCTGCGGAGCAGTGTATTTGCGCTGTTGTTTACCGGAGGCGTGTATGCATTCCAACTTTCACCCGATGCCATGCAATTGGTATCCGTGGTACGGAATAAGTTCCGCCGCAGGCAAAACTAAAAATGGCGCAATTCCGACAGGGAAATTCTTCCTTCGTAAATGGCTTTTCCAACAATAGCACCGCTGCAACCGATGGTACGCAGCTCCTCCAGGTCCTGCAGGGAGCTAACACCGCCGCTGGCAATAAAATGTAACTGCGGAAATTTATCGAGAATGGTTTTGTAGAGTTGTGTAGAGGGACCTTCCAGGCGGCCATCTTTACTTACATCGGTGCAGAAAATCTGTTGCACTCCATGTTCTATATATTTTTCAATGAAATCATAGATCCAGATATCAGTTGTTTCCAGCCAGCCGCCTACAGCAATTTTTTCGTTCTTTACATCGGCACCGAGTAAAAATTTATCTGCACCAAATTGCTGCAACCAGCTAACAAATCTGGATTCCTCTTTCACCGCTATACTTCCCACTGTTGCAAATGCCGCACCGGAGCTGAAGACGATATTTAGATCTGCTTCCTGCTTAATACCTCCGCCAAAATCAATGATGAGCGATGTTTTACCAGCGATGGTTTCTAACGCTTTCCAGTTTTTTACAGCACCCGCTTTGGCGCCATCTAAATCTACAAGGTGAAGTCGCTGCAACCCTGCATCTTCAAACTCTTTAGCAACTTCTAAAGGATGTTCGTTATAAATTTTCTTTTGTGCATAGTCGCCTTCTGTTAACCGTACACACTTACCATCAATGATATCAATCGCAGGTATGATTTGCATTTTCAATTATCAATTATGAATGATTAATTACAAAGCAAGAAAGTTGCTGAGTATTCGTTCTCCTACCTCTGCACTCTTCTCCGTATGAAACTGCACGCCATAGAAATTATCTTTTTGTACGGCGCCGCAATATTCAACTCCATAATTGGAAGTGCCGATACAATACGGATTCATTTCCGCATAATAGCTATGCACATAATAAACATAGCTCTGTTCAGGAATGTCTTTAAATAACTGTGACTTCAAATTGTAAATGTCATTCCACCCGATTTGAGGAACTTTAATAGCTCCCTTAAGGGTTGGGGCAAACAACTTCACCTTTGCCGGAATAATGCCCAGGCATTCTGTATCATTTTCCTCTGAATGTTCAAACAGTAATTGCATCCCGACACAAATTCCGAGAACCGGTTGCTTCAGTCCTTTAATCACTGCATCCAGATTTTTCTCCTTCAAGCTTTGCATGGCACTTCGTGCAGCTCCCACGCCCGGAAAAATAACTTTATCAGCTGCCGCTAACTCATCTTTATCATCTGTGACACATGCCTGCACACCCAAACGCTCTAATGCAAACAGAACAGATTGAATATTTCCAGCATTATATTTTACAATCGCAATACTCATTTTAATACTCCTTGTAAAAACTCTTTTGTTGTGCTTGCAACTTCGATTGCTCCATCCAGTGCTTTTATGTAAGCACTGCCGATGATCGCTCCATTTGCATGTGCACAAGCCGCATCAAAGGTTTGTTTATCCTTAATACCAAAACCCACCAGCACAGGATTCTTCAACTGCAAAGCTTTCAATTTTTGAAGATAGGCATTCACATCGGTCATATTTTTATCGCTTCCAGTTGTGGAAGAAGAGGAAACAGCATACAAAAAACCACTACTCAGACTGTCTAATTTTTGAATACGCTCGTCGCTTGTTTCCGGTGTAACAAGGAAAATGAAATCCAATCCATATTGTCTGATGATGGCTCCATACTCATTTTCAAATTCAAATTCCGGCAAATCGGGTAAAATCAATCCATCCACACCTACTGCTGCCGCTTCTTTACAAAACTGCTTAAATCCATATTGCAAAACCGGATTCATATAACCCATCAAAACAACCGGCACATGAATGGTTTTCCGGAAGTCTTTTAGTTGCTCAAACAATGTTTGAATGGTCATACCATTCGCTATTGCAATACTGCTGCTGTGCTGTATAACCGGACCATCAGCCAGCGGATCACTGTACGGCATACCCAATTCAATTAAATCAGCACCGTTGTCCTGCAGTGCTTTCATTACTTCCAATGTACTTTTCAACTGCGGATAGCCGGCTGTGCAGTACACATTCAGAACCCTGTTACTTTTTTTCCCGAATAAATCTTTGATTCTACTCATATCTTTTAAATTCAATCTTCCATCACCTTCATATACGTTGCTAAATCCTTATCCCCTCTTCCGCTCAGACAAATAATCACCTGGTCTTTGGGATGAAATTTATAATGGTGCAACACGGCAAACGCATGGGCTGTTTCCAAAGCTGGAATAATTCCTTCCAGTTTACTTACTTCAAAAGCGGCCTGCAATGCTTCGTCATCAGTAGCACTTAAAAACACACCACGGCCGCTTTCAAACAAATGTGCATGCATCGGACCAATACCGGGATAATCCAATCCGGCTGAAATGCTATGTGGCTCCACCACCTGTCCGTCTGCCGTTTGCATTAACAAACTCTTACTGCCATGTAAAATACCCGGCTTGCCCAACTGTGTGGTTGCCGCACTCATACCACTGTTCACACCATGACCTGCAGCTTCTACTGCAATCAACTGCACACTCAACTCATCCAAGAAATGATAGAACGCCCCGGCTGCATTGCTGCCACCACCTACACAAGCCATCACATGTGTAGGCAGATCGGATCCGGTATGTTCCTTCAACTGCCAGCGCATTTCTTCACTGATCACGCTCTGAAATTTCGCCACCATATCGGGGTACGGATGCGGCCCCACCACACTACCGATAATGTAATGCGTATCGTTGGGGTTGTTGATCCAGTCACGGATCGCTTCATTCGTTGCATCTTTCAGTGTTTTGCTACCACTCGTAGCAGGCACTACTTTCGCCCCCAGCATTTTCATACGGGCTACATTCGGTGCCTGGCGCTCAATATCTTTTTCGCCCATATAGACAATGCACTCCACACCTTTCAATGCACAAACCGTTGCTGTTGCCACACCATGCTGACCGGCGCCTGTTTCAGCAATAATGCGTTTCTTACCTAAGCGTTCGGCTAACAAAATTTGTCCGACTGTATTGTTGATTTTATGCGCCCCGGTGTGACATAAATCTTCCCGCTTCAACCAGATATTAGTGTTGAATTGCTTACTCAGCCGCTTTGCATAAAACAAAGGCGTTGGGCGTCCCACATACTCTTTCAGCAACGAACGGAACTCCAGTTGAAAAGAAGTATCACTCATAATATCGAGGTAGCGATGCTGCAGTTCCTCTACATTGCGGTGCAGCATTTCAGGGATATACGCTCCTCCGAATGTACCGTAGTAACCCTGGGCAGTTGGTTGTTGATATGTTGTTGTCATACTCATTTTTTTGTTGTCACCATTAGTGCAACTATTTAACAGTAGTTGCGTCGCACTCTTGTACGTTTTGAATTCTATTCGGCTGTTTTAATTTCGTCCACAAACTGTTTCACCAAACTCATATCCTTCACACCCGGCGCTGTTTCAAATTTACTATTCACATCCAGTGCAAATAAATTCTTTGCCACTTCTTCCTTCATAAATTCCTTAATGGCATCCGCATCATCCGGTTCAATACCGCCACTCAGGAAAAACGGCTTTTGAAGTTCCACTCCCTTCAGCATTTCCCAATTAAACTTCTTGCCCGTACCCCCATAGCCTGCCCCCATGGTATCAAACAGGAACATATCGCAGGCATCATAAAACTCCCGTACTTTCCAGGGAATATTGTCATCAGGAGCAATGCGAAAAGCTTTAATCGTTTGAATATAACTGCTTACCTGTTCGCAAAACCGGGGCGTTTCATCGCCGTGGAGCTGCACCATGTCTAAGCCAAAATTATCAACATGGTTCATAATTTCTTCATACGATGCGTTTACGAATACACCCACTTTATACACTTTCAGCCGGGCCCGCTTTACCATTTCACCACTGAGGTGACGGAGAATAAAACGAGGACTTTTATGGTAAAAGATCATTCCTGCAAATTCCACACCCATGTTTCCGAGTTGATGAAGTTGCTGGAGATCGGTCATGCCGCATACCTTGATTCTCATTCGTGATGCTTTAGTTCTTGAACAAATGCAGCAAACGCAATCGATGGGTTCGGTTCTTTCATAAAATTTTCACCTATCAGAAATCCTTTAAATCCATGCTCCTTAAACAATAAAATATTCTCTATGGAACTGATGCCGCTCTCTGCGACCTTAATTTTATCATCCGGAATCTGTTGCGCCATTCGTAAACTCCGTTCAATATCCACTTTGAACGTTTTCAGATCCCGGTTGTTGATGCCGACGATCTCTGTTTCAGCACAAATATGTTCCAGTTCCTCTTCCGCATGAAGTTCCAGTAATACTTCCAGTCCCAGCTGTTTTGCAGAAGCAGCCAGACGTTGTACCTCCGTTGGAGTTAAACAGGCGGCGATGAGAAGGATGACATCGGCTCCCATTGCTTTAGCCTCTTCAATCTGGTATTCATCAATGATGAAATCTTTGCGAAGGATGGGAATTTCATTTACCCGTGCCTTCAGCAAGTCAGCCGTACTGCCGCCGAAGAAGTATTCATCGGTTAATACACTCAGGGCAGATGCACCATTAGTTGTATAAGCAGTAGTTACATCCACCACATCGGCCAATTCATTGATTGAGCCTTTACTGGGCGAACGGCGTTTAAACTCGGCAATAATGCCCGTCCGGTTTTTATCCAGCAAAAATTGTTTTAAAGAATGTCTGGGTCGTGCATACCATTCTGATTGATGCAAAACCTCAACAGGCGTTGCTGCTTTACGTTCTTCAACTTCTACCTTCTTTCGTTCAATAATAGCTTCTAAAATGTTCATGACTGTAAGCTGATTAATTTCTTCAAGACCTGGTTTGCTTTCCCACCATCCAAACTTTCAACGGCGGCGTTATAAGCAGCATCATACGATGCATATTGGCCCGTACAGAACAATCCCATAGCAGCATTCGCCAATACTACTGCGTTTTGTGCCCAGGTTCCTTCGCCATTCAGGATTTTCGTAAATATTTTCGCCGACTCCTCCACCGTTGCACCTCCATAAATATCTGATTGCTGTACCATTCTCTTGCCCAACTGTTCGGGCGTCTTTACACTTTCACCGTTATTGGTTATTACTTTCGTGTCATTGGTCAATGAAACTTCATCATAGCCATCCAGACTATGAATAATGGTAAAAGCTTTTTCTGTTTGTTGCAACAGATAGTTATAGATACGTGCCATCTCCAGGTTAAATACACCTACCAGTTGATAGGCAGGATTAGCCGGATTCACCATAGGCCCCAGCATGTTGAAAAACGTACGCATGCCCAGGTTTTTCCGGATGGGCGCAACCGTTTTTAAAGCCGGGTGAAACAAGGGTGCATGCATAAAACAAATGCCGGCCGCTTCCACTTCACGTTTGAGTTTATCATTATTACTAGAGAATTGATAACCGAGTTGTTCCATTACATTACTGGCACCGCTGATAGATGAAGCACCATAGTTCCCATGTTTGGCAACTTTTTGCCCAGCTCCTGCCACAATAAAACAAGCCAGTGTGGAAATATTGAATGTATTTTTCCCATCGCCGCCGGTACCTACAATGTCCAGTACAGCATGACCGTTTAAATCCACTTTCACACACATTTCCAGCAACGCATCACGAAAACCCTGCAATTCTTCAATGGTAATGCTACGCATGAGGTACACCGTCATAAATGCAGTAATTTCATGCTCATTGTATACACCTTTACCGATGTTGAGCAGCACCTCATAGGACTGCTGCCTGGAAAGTGTTTTATGTTCAAATAAGAGTTGAAGTATTTTTTTCATTTCACGTTCATTTTTTTCTCCCAATTACGGATTATGAAATCCTATTTCAGCCAGTTTTTTAAAATCTCTTCTCCTCTTGGTGTCAACACACTCTCGGGGTGAAACTGTACGCCCTGCACATCAAATGATTTATGCTGAAGCGCCATAATCATACCGCTTTCATCCTCTGCAGTTATTTCCAAATCTTCGGGAAAATTTTCTTTTGAAACCACCCAACTGTGGTAACGACCCACTTCAAATTCATCAGGCATGCCTTCAAACAAATAATTGTTCACTTTTGACGTTTCACTTTTGATTCTAACTGGCGTTGCCACTCCGTGAAAAACAGTACTTAAATTCTCCAACGTTCCACCAAAAGCCTGTCCAATTGCCTGATGACCTAAGCACACCCCTAAAATTGATTTTGTTGCTGCAAACTCTTTAATCAAGGGCAATAATAAACCTGCTTCTTCTGGAATTCCGGGACCGGGTGACAGAATAATTTTATCATATTCTTTCACCTTTTCCAAAGGAATCTGGTCGTTCCGATGTACTTCCACTTTCACATGTATGATCTTTTCAACTAAGTGAACAAGATTGTAGGTGAACGAATCGTAATTATCAAAAACTAAAATCTTCATTTGCTTTCTTTATTAACGCTGTCAACTAGTAACTAATGTTTTCTGCAAGTTGAATGGCTTTTTTCAACGCTCCCAATTTGTTATTTACTTCCTGCAATTCACTCTCCGGTTTGCTGGCTGCCACTACACCCGCTCCTGCCTGGTAGGTAAGTGTATTGTTCTTACTTAAAAAGGTACGGATCATAATGGCATGATTGCAACTGCCGTCAAATCCCATAAAACCCAGTGCACCACCGTAATAACTTCTTGCCGTGGGTTCATATGTATCAATCAGTTGCATCGCTTTTACTTTTGGAGCGCCGCTCAGCGTACCTGCCGGGAATGTTTTAGCCAATAGTTCAAACGGATTTGAATGGGGCCGAACCTTCGCTGTTACTTCACTCACTAAATGAATTACATGACTATAGTACTGCACCTGCCTGTAATGTGCAACGCTTACTTCATCACACACACGGCTCAAATCATTACGGGCTAAATCCACCAACATCACATGCTCCGCATTTTCTTTCGCATCTTTTAATAAGCGTTCCGCTTCACGCTGATCAACAGCATCATCACCTGTACGTTTAAACGTACCCGCAATAGGATGTACCACCGCTTTACCATTTTGAATGATGAGTTGCGATTCAGGACTGGACCCCATCATCTTATAATCTCCATAATCAAAAAAGAATAAGTACGGAGATGGATTAATGCTGCGTAATGCACGGTATACATTAAACTCATCGCCACTGAACTGCTGTTCAAATCGCCGGCTCAGTACAATCTGAAATACATCGCCCCGTAAACAACTGGCAATTCCCTTCTGTACCATCTCTCTGTATTCCTCATCCGTAACATTGGAGGTTTCGGTACCTTTTACTGCAAACGGAAACACCGGAACATCTTTACTGCGAATCAGGCTTTCGAGCAAGGGAAGTTCACTTTCAATTCCATGCAGCAGGTTTTCACAAATAAATAATTCGTCTTTGTGATGATTGACAGCAATTACATACTGATACAGACGATACCGCAACTCACCCACGCCATTCACCTTTGTTTTCGTGATTTGAACATCTTCAAAAAACTCAACTGCATCGTAGGTTGTATATCCATAAAGCCCCTGCGCAAAACGTGCTTCTTTGCAATCATCGGAGCTGGTTTCAAACCGCTGCATAAAGTCCCACAGCAGCGAAGGGACCTCTTTTTTATTTTTTATTGTGAGTCGCTCCGGTTTTTGTGCCGGAAGTTTGTACTCCAGGGTAGACCCATCAATCATTTCAATACCTGCAACAGCGTTTACACAAATAAAGCTCCAGCTGTTTTCTGCTGCATGATGGTCTGTACTTTCCAGCAGTATTGTATCCCTGAAACGGTCTCGTAAACGCATGTAGATCCCAACAGGTGTATACACATCGGCCAGCATTTGTTTGCATCTTGTTTGCAGTTCAATTTTTTTCATGCCCCTGTCCCCAAAAGGGGAATTTTATAATGAATAATGATTTTGCCTTTCTCCTTTCCAGGTATTGGGGCAAAAAATAAGACCCCGAATTGCTTCGGGGTCTTAATATGATTGTACAATCACAGCAACAGTGTTACAGACCCCGTAGAGTTGTATGCCACCACCACTGAAAAGATTGCATTTTCTGTTTCATTTCAATGCAAATATGTTGCATCAGACCTGAATTGCAAAATTTTTTTTGAGAAAGAACAAAGAATGCGAACGAGTGTTTAAATTGCTGTATAACATTTCTCTAACAAAGTTTATAAGAACTTTCCACTAAAATCTGAAGCAGTATGAAACGTATTCTTTTTCTGGCAGCCATAGCAGCCGTTACACTTACATCCTTCCGCTCTTCACAGGAAGAGGGCGACGCCATTGTGGGCGTATGGAAAAACGGTGAAGGAACCGGTATGATCAAGATTACCCGCAACGGTGACAAATACCAGGGTAAGATCGTGTGGTTAAAAGAACCCAACGACCCTGAAACCGGCAAACCCAAGCTCGATAAAAATCATCCTGATGAAGCGGTACGCTCCCGCCCGGTACTTGGTCTCACCAACACATGGGGATTTGTGTACAAAGGAAAAAATGAGTGGGAAGAAGGTAAAATCTACGATCCTAAGAATGGGAATACCTACGATTGCACCATGAAGCTGAAAGATAAAAACTCTCTCGAAGTGAGAGGTTATATTGGTGTATCGCTGATTGGCCGTACCGATGTATGGAGCCGGCAGGTGGCAAAGTAAATCTCTGACTAATAACAAAGAACCCCGCCAGTTGGCGGGGTTCTTTCTATTATGGACTTACAAAATTTAATCCTACACTGAAATAAAAAGGGTTGGTCAGTGCACTTCTGAAAAGCAACTGGTTGTCTTTCCGTGCATCGTATTCATTCATCACATCAAAGCGCCAGTTGTAGCGGAAACCGGCCTGCACATTCAGCCAAAAGAAACCACTTAGCTTTTTATCCCACATTACACGGGGTTTTAACTCTCCTCTCTGTATGAACACTTCTCCATTTGGACTGGGTGTACGCATCCAGTATTGATTGCCTTCCAGTTCATACCCAATCTGCAGAATATTAGACGTGGAAAAATTGCGGCGCAAATGCCCTCGTGCCGGCAGCAGCAATTCCATTCCCCACTGGTCGTTAAAGGTTTTATTCCAGAGCAAAACAGGAACTATGATCGTTTGTCCTGCTCTGTAGGTACGGGCTATACCCAGTCCCCACATATTCTTCTCTGATTTCTTCCAGCCATAAATGGCAGTACCGCTGATCGTAACTGCTTTTGAGTTGATATCATCAAACCCTTCAAACACTCCATTTACATCGGCGCTTGCCTGGAAAATGAGAAAGTTCTTTTCATTGAGCGGTTTGAAGATGGTAGTGTTTATACCAGCTGTTTGTAATCCTTTTGCCTGAAGTTTATTAATAAAAGGGTTACTGGTTGTTTCCTCAAAAGCAAGGCCACTGTTCCCGTAATTCGCACCCAGCTGCCAAATGATTTTTGTATTCGAAACAACCGGTACATTCACCTGTGCCCTTAAACCCGACATACGGTTGGCATTAAATGGTTGAGGAGCAAGATCTGTAGGATACAACGGAACATTGGGCATTTTAAACGCCCCCTGATATTCGTACCCGATACTCACAATACGGTTAGGAGTTTGGTTCAATACTTTTTGAGTGGCATATCGTTTTACACCAGTGGCATCGCCAAACTGACTGTAATCAATGATCTCTTCTCTGGCAGTATCAGTTACCTGTGCATAAGAACTCTGAATGAACAAAAGAAGAATGGCAAGTTTCGCAATTCGAAGCATAAAAAGAATGTTTGTGTAAACTACAAAAATAAGCGGAGAAGGTTGTGTAACAAACAATCCCCGTTTTTATTGAAACCAGATTACATTTTCGGGTTGCAGTAATGCATACCGTTTCACCAGGTTCCTTACAAAATCGTATTCCGGGTATTCCTGCAACTGCTCCCGGAGCGCATCCTTAGCCGCCACCTTTTCTTCAGCGGATAAATAACCCATCCCATAAAACCGGCCTTCATCCATTAAAACATAACTGTACGAATCATTGAACCAGGATCGTTCCCGGATGGCAAAACTGGGCAATTCTTCCTGTAGCCGTTGTAAGGCATCCTGCACCCGCCGATTATAACTTACGGCTGGTTCTTCCTGTGAGCAGGCACCCATGCAATGAGTGGCACCGCAGCAAGTGTCTTTTGACTGGTCAATAAAACACAGTTTCAAACAAAGCGAAAACTCCTCTGCCACTTGCCTCAGTTCAGCTATCGCTTCCCAGCGGTTGTAATACAATTTTACGGCCGGTAAATGCCGGTGCTTTTTGTCAACTCCCAGTCGCAGGTAGCCTTTTGCATCTTCGTAGGTGTACAATCCAAAACTGGCTTCATATCCTTTTACTGCTTTATTATAGCGTGGCCATAGACGTTTGATTTCGATCGTCTCCAAGATGGATGCCATGAGTTCTGTTCCGCATTGCTGGTAAGATATCCGGTGAATATTCCGCAGAAACTCCTGCCGCTGCCGGCTGGGTGTATTACCCGAAAAATGACTCAGCACCCTCTTTTTCAATTGTACCGCTTTGCCTACATAAATGATTTTCCCTTTCACATCGTGAAAGTAGTACACCCCCGGAGTGAGTGGCAAACGGTCAACATCGGAGCGGTCGAGGTACAGCGGCAGCAACTGCTCTTTCGACTGTTTACGGAGCATCGTATGCAGGTGATTATTGACATCTTTCTTCCGCAACAGCTCAAACAACTGTACCGTTGCCCGGGCATCACCTGCAGCCCGGTGCCGGTTAAACACCGGAATCCCGAAATGCCGGCAGAGGTTTCCCAGGCTGTAGGAAGAAAGTTGTGGAAACAATTTACGGCTGTACCGCACCGTACATAGCTTTTTACTGTTGAGATGATAACCCACATGTTGCAACTGATGGTGCAGGAAGGAATAGTCGAAGTTTACATTATGGGCCACAAACACCTTATCCTGCAGCAGTTCGTACAAACGGGAGGCCACTTCTTCAAACCGGGGCGCCAGTTGCACCATCTCATCCGTTATTCCCGTTAGCTTTTGAATAAAAAAAGGAATTGGCTGACCGGGATTAATCAAAGTATGGAATGAATCCACCACCTGCTGGCCGTCATGCACAAAAACCGCCACCTCGGTAATACCGTTGCCCGAAGCGTGTCCCCCGGTGGTTTCAATATCCGTAATCGCAAAAAGCATAAAATCTGTCCGAAACTAAGCAGAATGGGCTTTTTGTTGAACAAAATGTTGAAAAAATTTGGGAATACCGAACAATTAGTCTAATTTAGTACTAATCATGAACTAACAGTTGTTATGCTTCATGAAGCCCCCACCCGTTTGATCCGATACCTTTTGATTACTTGCTTTCCTGTGCATGTATTTTGTAATCATTAAAAAGGTATCATATGGCAACAAATCACGATTACCAGATGAGTGAAACAACAAAACAAATTTTGATTGTTTTGGGGTTCTTTACAACAGTGGCAGTAGTTACTTATTTTATTTTCAGTAATTAATTGCCTATTGAGTGAATTTTACACTTTGTAACTGCATACACTTATGCAGCAGTATATTTGTTTCACTTTTCCAAAGCCCTTCAGGGCTTTTTTTAATTTATGAATATCCAAAATCTTAGGTTTCAAATAAACGAATGAACAGCAATACGTCCGCATACACCACCTGCCTGTTTCACTCACACAAACACATTTCCTCCCTGAAGAACACCTGCGCTCCCTCCGCTCTTTCTTTGTACCTTTGCCCACCTTAAAAAAGCAGATTCTGGCAATGGAGCTCAGCAAAACATTTGAACATAATGCCGCCGAAACAAAATGGTACGGGCATTGGATAGAAAAGAAATATTTCAGCAGTACACCCGATGAACGGGAACCCTATACAGTGGTGATTCCGCCACCCAATGTAACCGGTGTGCTGCATATGGGTCATTGCCTCAATAATACAATTCAGGATGTGTTGGTACGCCGGGCACGTATGCAGGGAAAAAATGCCTGCTGGGTACCGGGAACCGATCATGCCTCTATTGCCACCGAAGCAAAAGTAGTGCAGATGCTTCGTGAAAAAGGCATCCAGAAAGCCTCCCTGTCAAGAGATGAGTTTTTACAGTATGCATGGGAATGGAAAGAAAAGTACGGCGGTATTATTCTGCAACAGTTGAAGAAACTGGGCTGTAGCCTCGACTGGAACCGCACTTCTTTTACCATGGATCCGGATTACTATCAATCCGTGATCAAAGTGTTTATTGACCTGCACAAGAAAGGAATTATCTATCGTGGTTTACGCATGGTAAACTGGGACCCCGTTGGTAAAACAGCGTTAAGCGATGAAGAGGTGATTTTTAAAGAAGTTGATTCAAAACTTTTTTATGTAAAGTATCCGTTGACCGATAACAGCAACGAGTTTATTACGGTTGCCACTACAAGGCCGGAAACAATTTTGGGCGATGTTGCTATTTGTGTAAACCCGGATGATGAACGTTACAAAGCATGGATCGGTAAAGAAGTAATTGTGCCGATCATTAACCGTAAAATTCCAATTATTGCTGACGAATATGTTGATGCAGCGTTCGGAACAGGTGCATTAAAAATTACACCGGCTCATGACAAGAACGATAATGAGTTGGGACGAAAGCACAACCTGAAAGCTTTGAATACTTTAGATGCAGAAGGAAGATTTACATCACTTGATCTTATGGATGAAAGTCCATCTGAACTTGTAATGTCTTACAATGGCATTGACCGTTTTGAATTACGGAAAAAAATTGCTGATGATATTTCGAAATTAAACCAACTGGATAAAGTTGAAGATTACAAAGGGCAGGTTGGCACCAGTGAACGTACCGGTGCCATTATTGAATCGAGATTAAGCCTGCAATGGTTCATCAACATGAAGGAATTCCTCAATCGAAATCCTGAAACCTTGGCGGCCGTGATGAACGATGAGATTAAATTCTACCCCGAAAAAACAAAAAACACCTACAGCCACTGGCTCAATAATATTAAAGACTGGTGCATTTCACGTCAGTTATGGTGGGGTCAACGCATACCGGCCTGGTATTTACCAAACGGAGAGTTTGTTGTTGCAGAAACTGCAACAGAAGCCGTAGCTGAGTTTAAGAAACAATACAATTATGAATTATCAACGGAAGATATTCATCAAGACGAAGACTGTCTGGACACCTGGTTCTCCTCCTGGCTCTGGCCCATGGAAGTATTCAAAGGTATCAGCAACCCCGGTAATAAAGATGCGGAATACTACTATCCTACCACCACGCTTGTAACCGGACAGGATATTATCTTTTTCTGGGTTGCACGGATGATTATGGCGGGTTATGAATATAAAAACGAACGTCCTTTCAAAGATGTTTACTTCACAGGAATGGTGCGTGATAAACAGGGGCGTAAAATGAGTAAGCAATTGGGCAATTCACCTGATCTGTTAGGACTCATTGATCAATATGGCGCAGATGCGGTTCGTTTTGGAATTCTCATTTCGTCCCCTGCCGGAAATGATTTACTCTGGGATGAAAGCAGTAACGAACAGGGGCGCAACTTCAATAACAAATTATGGAATGCGCTGAAGCTGGTGAAAATGTGGGAGGCAAATGGTATTGTTTATGCCGACAGAAGCAAAGAAGATTTCGAAAATATAAGTTTCCCGGCACGTTGGTTTGAATACAGGCTGCATGAAGTAAAAACAGAAATCAACCAGTTATTCAAGGAATTCCGATTGAGTGAAGCATTGAAAACGATTTACTCACTGATTTGGGATGATTTCTGCAGTTGGTACCTGGAGTGGGTAAAACCGCCTTTTGGATCGTCCATTGACGGACACCTCTACAGTAAAACAATTGAGTTTTTTGAGGAATTGATGCAATTGCTGCATCCTTTCATGCCGTTTATTACCGAAGAAATTTACCACCGGTTACGGGAACGCACAACCGGCGATGACGTAACCATCCGCCAATTGCAGCAACCGTTACCGGCAGAAACCGGCATTTTGCAACAGGGCGTTTTATTGAAAGAAATGATTTCTACTCTCCGTGATTTACGTGTGAAGCAACAACTGAAGCCAAAAGACACCATACGTCTCGCTGTTGAAACCAGCAACCAGTCTACTTATGCTTCTATCGTACCGGTTTTATGCCGCCAGGTGAATGCCACCGAATGCGTGTTTGTAACTGAACCGGTAATTGGTGCGGTATCCACTGTCATTCAGAAAGATAAATTCTACATTCTTACGGCTAAAGAAATCGACACGTCTTCACAGAAAGAACAGTTGCTGAAAGACCTGGACTATTACAAAGGATTTCTGCTTTCGGTGGAGAAAAAATTGTCCAACGAACGGTTTGTGCAAAATGCCAAGCCAGAGGTGGTGGAACTGGAGCAGCGGAAAAAAGCCGATGCAGAAGCAAAGATTAAGGCCATTACCGAAAGTTTAGAGGCCCTTTAACAGGAAGAATGATCTGCAATAGATACCTTCATTGTGCGTTATGATAGCAAGTATGAAGAATCGCTTTTTACATTCCATCTGGATATTCTTGTTGTTTGCCTGCAGCACATTGGTTGCTGCTGCGCAAAATAAACCTGCTCCAACCCTCACACCACCGCAATTGCAGAGCTTCTGGGGATTCACCAAAGGAGGTGAACTGCCGCTTGAAATGGTGCTGCAACTGGTGGATTCTTCGGTTTGGGTGATCAGTGAAAAAAAAGAACGGATGCGGGTAGCCCGCTTCATCATCCTGCACCGCAGCAAAGACCGGTTTGAAGATGAAGAAACGGGCACCATCAAAACCCGGTTCAACTCCAGTGCAGATCAAATCCGGAATACGGCCGAACTGCCTGAAAAATGGAGGAAGAAAATTTATGAATCCATTAAACGGGAAGACGAACTCTACATCACCGACATTATTGTTCGTGACCGCAAGGGCGAATACCTGAAAGCCCCCGATATCAAAATTGTGGTACAGTAAACTTCCTTAATACAAATCAAGCGGCAGAATCAATTCAAACTGGTTGGCACTGCGTGATGGTGTAATCAAATCTGTATCCAGCAACCGGGAATACCGCAACCCAAACGACAAGGGGAAATTGTTCCAGATTCTTGTATCAAAAAACAGCTCCATTCCTGCAGAACGCTGAGGAAACAACCGGCCCGTTCGCAAACTTTTACCTCTTGTGTAATCATAAAACGCATTTCCCCGCACCCGTAAAAAGTATATTACCTGTGCCACGCCAAACTCCGGATACAGAATCGGGAAATGATAGTTGGCGCTGAAACGAACCGCTCTTGGAAAATTCACCACGGTATAACCACGGGCGTATGAAAGCTGGTTGGAATAGCGGATGCCCTGCAGTGTATCCCTGTTTTGCACTGATGCAAACAATACCAGGTTGTGATTCCGGGCCAGACCTGGCACATACAATCCTGCATTGAGAAACAACTGACTTCCGGTTTCTCCTCCAACTGTTTGCCGGTACTGCATCCGGAGGGTTTGTGCCCAGCGGGGATAAATATGCTGCTTAGCCTGTTGCCCCTGCACTATCCAACTGAATCCCGTGCTGAGATATTGAAACCGGTCATCGTTCAACAGTTGCTTCGCCAAGCCTGTAAAGTTAGACTGATCAGCATTGTACGATGCATTCACCGTAAAGAAATTATACACGGTGCCACTTGTAAAATTCAGTGGCAAGTTGATACCTGCCCGGAGCGTCGTTTGGTTCCAGGTAAGTGTTGTATCCTCATTCAGCCGTACACTCCGGTTCCATATTTGTGATGCCCCTAAGGAAAATTGCGGATACCACCCGCCCCATACCAACGCTGCCCCGGCTTCATGAGAAGATTCATTCCGGTTGTAGTTATAATTGTATTCACTCACCAGCGTGTTCAGTGTGTTTTGACTGAAGAAGGTGATGCCATAATCAGGATCTTCCAGGTAGGGTCGCCAGCTGTGAATATTGAACAGGCGGGTGGAAGGCTTGTATCGTTCCACTTTACCAGGCAGTTCCTCTACCCTTTCTAAGAAATTGGTGTATGCCTCATTCACTTTTTCCGGAAAGTAGAGATCAGACAGCGGGGTGACCTGTACTTCCTGCGCCTTCTCACCTGTAATGGTTTTGCGGAACAGATGTGTACCGTTGGTGGACCAACTGTTCCAGATCAATGACTGGCTCTTAGCGTCATAATACGGTTGATAGTTCCCGTTGGGCAAACGGGCCAGCGTTTGCAATATACCGCTCTTCATATCATAGAGAAAAACAGCATCAGCCTGTTCGTTGGGTGCAGTGAACAGAACAGAATCACCGCTCACCTGCACATACGCAATCGGCAGATTAACAAATGGCATCAACAGCGTTTCCGATCCTGTTGACAATTCCGTTTTCAACAAGGTCATTTCTCCCCGGCTGTTCCGTACGGCCGCAATGACCGATTGTTCATCAGCAGAAAAACGGGGATACGTATACACGTACCTGTTAGGATTCGGTATGCGGCGCACCTCTTTCTCCCCATTCCGGATGAGGTGCAGTTCCGATTGAAGATCTGTACCAGAATGCACGGCAACCACCTGTGAACCGTCGGACGACACATCGGGCATGAACAACCGGGATTTATCTGTCAGCCGCACCACTTCACCCGTCAGGATATCCCATCGCTTCAACACAGAATATTCCTGCCATCCCCAACGGGCGTCAGGCTCATAAGTCGTAAATACTACCCAGTTGCTTTTGTTTGTAAAATAGCGTTCGGTGGAAATATCCCGCACTTTCAATACCGTTTCCTTTCCGGTGCTGTCAATCCGTACCCATACCGGAATTTGTTTGTAACTGCTTTTCAAAGCCAGGATACTTCCGTCTTCACCTGCATAAGGATATTCATACTGGACCACGTTGTTTTTTTCCGGATTGGTTAGAGGCTTTTCCTGCAGGTAAGAAGATTTCCCGGCTATTGCCATTTTTTGTTGATAGGATTGAAACGCGTCATTTACAAACTTTTTGTAGGTAATGCTGGTATGTCGTTGTACCGCTTTTTGAAACGGATACAGTAAACCTTTCAGATCCAGCGCATCGTTGTTGACATGATTCCAAAGACTGTCGCCGTAACGTTCTCTTCCATAACTCACCAGCAGGTAGCCGAGATCATAGTGATTGGGAACAAAATGCCGGAACGAACCATTGCGTAACTTCTGGAAAGAATATTGTTTTTGATCCAGCCACAACGAACGGTACGCATTAAAAAAATGGGGGAGGCGTCCACGCCCTTGATTCGAATTCACCGTTTCCTGCCATACAGCATCTCCTTCCCAGTACCAATCGGGAATTACAGCACCCATCGCAAGTGCCTGCCCTTCCTGCCCAAAGAACAAGCCCAACAGGCGGGGAATACGCCGCTTGAAGTTGGCAAACTGCTGCACATGCCTGTATTCATGTAACGCCAGTGTTTGATGCCACGGTAACGCACTCAACTGCAGACTGTTCAATTCCGGCATCATGTAAAACTCGCTTCGCCAGGGAGCCATACCCACATAGGCATTGGAGCGGATCGTTTGGTTCTGCAGAACCACATCAATTTTCTGCACCCTTTTTCCGGGAGCGGAAGGCGCTTCGTTTGCCAGCCGGTGCGATAACCAGGCTATTTCCCGTGCTTCTTTCTCCAGTGACTTGGGAAAAATGATACGTACTGTATCTGTGTTCAACTGAAAAAATTTCAGGGAAGGCCGGTTGCCTCCAAACTCCTGTGCCTGCAGCGAAGCAGCATATACAATGAACAGCAGCAGTGGGACTATTTTCCGCATAAGCATCATTCTTTCGATCCTGTAATTTAAAACGAACATTTATCTTTAAAAAAAGTTTACTGCATGCTCCTGCTCGCCCTTTCTGTTGCGCCCGGTATTGCCATCAGCTGCTACATTCTGCTGAAAGATCAGTTCAACAGGGAGCCAAAACTAAAGTTGCTGGTGTGTTTTTTGCTGGGTTGCCTGAGTACCATTCCCGCTATCATCATTCAACTTACAACCACCAAACCCGTAGAGCGGCTCATGGGCGAAGGAATTGCTTATACAGCGGTATTTGCTTATATCATTGTTGGGCTGAGTGAAGAAGTAAGCAAGTATCTCATGCTCCGGTATTATGCCTTTCCCAAAAAAAGTTTTGATGAACCGTTTGATGGCATCGTATACAGCGTAATGGTGGGCATGGGGTTTGCCACATTGGAAAATATTGGCTATGTGATGCAACACGGATTAGGAACAGCTGTGTTGCGGATGTTCTTAAGTGTACCTGCACATGGTACGTTTGCCGTACTCATGGGATATTTTGTTGGAAAAGCTAAGTTTGAGCCACATCGAAAAGGCTGGCTGTTGTTTGCTGGTGTGTTCTGGGCCACCTTCTTCCATGGCACCTATGATTTTCTGTTATT
Source organism: Chitinophaga pinensis (assembly GCA_943368955.1). Classification (GTDB taxonomy): domain Bacteria; phylum Bacteroidota; class Bacteroidia; order Chitinophagales; family Chitinophagaceae; genus Lacibacter; species Lacibacter pinensis_A. The sequence goes on along the minus strand of CALRLY020000004.1, from coordinate 341,000 downwards.
TCTGCAGGGCAACCAATGGGTTACGCAACAAACAGGTGAAGGTTTGTTATTCCTGGGAGCTGTAGCTTCTTTTATAGTAGCACTGGTGCTGTCGAGAAAAGCCATCGCTCTGCATCACCATACATCCCGAAAAATGTTTTCTTCATGAGCAGCATCCGCATTATACCGGCAGAACCGGCACAAATTTCCCTGATCCAGGAACTCACGTTACAAGTGTGGCCTCAAACCTATCAGCACATCTTAACACCGGAGCAGATTGATTATATGCTGCAGCTGATGTACAGCACCGAAGCACTGCAAGAACAAATGAAGGAAGGTCATCGGTTTTTCATTGCCTGGCAGGAAGAAGTGCCGCTTGGTTTTGCTTCCTATAGTCCTTCAGAAATGGAAGATGAATACAAATTGCACAAACTATATGTACGCACCGATGTTCAGAAAACCGGGGCGGGCAAAGCCCTGCTTTGGTTTGTGATGGAAGAAGTGAAACAACAGAACGCACATCACCTGGTGTTGCAGGTAAACCGGAGCAATGAAAAAGCCATCGGATTTTACCTGAAAATGGGATTCCGGATTGAACACCAATATGACTTCCATATCGGTAATGGCTTTTACATGAACGACTACATAATGGGCATTCGCTTGTAACGATCACTCCGCCAGGTAGTCCACTTTCAACGTAATGGATGCTGTTTTTTCCCGATTGCTGGTATTGAAGGCCCCGCCATAACTGTAATCTTCATTGCTGTTTTTTCCGGTGATCTGAAACACGCCCATCGTTGCTTTCTTGATACCGCCCAATGATCCACCGCTGTTTTTGGCGATGGTCTCGGCACGGGTCTTTGCATCTTCACTTGCCTTGGCGAGCAGGTCAATTTTCAATTCATTCAGGCGGGTATAATAATATTCGGGGGGATTGGAGTTAAGTTCAATTCCTTTTTCCAGCAGCTCCGTGATTTCACGTGACAACTTTTCAACCCGGTTGATGTCTTTCGATTCCACACGCACACTTCCTGTAAGCGTGTAGCCGGTAAACTCATTGCTGATTTCAACTCCGTCCTTATCATACTTACGCTGATAATTTTTAGAAGTGGTAACAGCCGAAAAAACAATATTACTGTCTGCGATTCCTTTTGAATTCAGATACGATTTAATAGCTGACTCATCCTGCTTCAACGATGCATACGCCGACTTCAGTTCATAGCCGTACCGGCTGAACGAACCACTCCACACAATGAGATCACTGGTGAAATCCTTTTCTCCAAGTCCGGTTACAGAAATTGTTTCAGTGGATTTAAATTTGTACTTATATGCATTGGAGACGATCCATAAACCAACTACAACCGCCAAGGCAATAACAATCGCAGAAATCGAGTTTTTCATTTAGTTCAATTTTCAGGTAAGATACTCACTGTACTACGTATCCCAAAAATGTCCGGCAGAATTATTTGTTAACAATCAATTGAAAAGAAAAGAGATAACCCTGCATTTAAACAGGGACAGAACTTTCTTTCAACACCCCCATCACAAACACACTCTGCACATTTCCAATGTTTTCACTCTGGCTGAGTTTGTTCACATGAAAATCGTAGTATGCATCCATGTTTTCCGCCACCACCTTCAGCATAAAATCAAACTCGCCGGAAATGTTGTAACACTCAATCACCTCCGGCAATTCATGAATGTGTTTAATAAATTTTGAACCGGCTGTTTTGCTATGGGTGCGCAGCGACACATATACAATAACCATCAAGCCTTTCTTTACCAGAACAGGATCTACCAGGGCGGTATAACGTTTAATGACGCCTCCTTGCTCCAGCCTCCTGATTCGGTCGTGTACGGGTGTAGTACTCAGGTGTACCTGGTCGGCAATTTCCTTGACGGTCATCCGTGCGTTTTGCTGCAACAAACGAAGGATGGCCAGATCGGTTTTATCAAGCAGGACCGTTTCTTTAGTGGTTTTTTCTGTTTTCGGCATGTTTCCGGCTTTTAAAAAGTAGTTTCATCTGTAAATTTACATATTTACAGATGCTTCGGCTAATTTTTATTTTATACTTATTATTTTATCCTGAGAAACTACCTTTGCAACTCAAAATCAAGATTATGTCAACCATTACACGCAACAAAATCGACTTCGATCTGAAGTATAAAGTAAAAGACATCAGCCTGGCCGAGTGGGGCCGCAAGGAAATCCGCCTGGCAGAAGCTGAAATGCCCGGTCTCATGGCCATTCGTGAAGAGTACGGCTCCCAACAACCATTAAAAGATGCCCGCATTGCCGGCTGTCTGCATATGACCATCCAGACTGCTGTTCTCATCGAAACACTGGTAGCCCTCGGCGCCGAAGTAAAGTGGAGCTCCTGTAATATCTTCTCTACACAAGACCATGCTGCCGCCGCCATTGCTGCTGCAGGTATTGGTGTGTATGCATGGAAAGGACAAACACAGGAGGAAGCAGACTGGTGTATTGAACAAACGCTGTTCTTTGGTTCACCTGATCGTCCGTTGAATATGATCCTTGATGATGGTGGCGATTTAACCAATATGGTTTTGGATAACTACACCGAACTGATTGCCGGCATCAAAGGTATCAGCGAAGAAACCACTACCGGTGTTCATCGTTTGTATGAGCGTATGGCAAAGGGTACACTTCCCATGCCTGCTATTAACGTGAACGATAGTGTAACCAAATCAAAATTCGATAACAAATACGGTTGCCAGGAAAGCCTGGTAGATGCCATTCGCCGTGCTACCGACGTAATGATGGCCGGTAAAGTGGCCGTAGTAGGTGGATATGGTGATGTGGGTAAAGGAAGCGCCATGAGCTTACGTGGAGCCGGTTGCCGTGTAATTGTAACTGAAATTGACCCCATCTGTGCCTTACAGGCTGCTATGGACGGTTTTGAAGTGAAGCGGATGAAAGATGCAGTAAAAGAAGCCGATATCGTGGTAACGGCGTCAGGTTGTCGTGATCTGATTACCGGTGAACATTTCAAGTCTATGAAAGACAAAGCCATCGTTTGTAATATCGGCCACTTTGATATTGAAATTGATGTTGCCTGGCTGAACCAGCATTACGGTCATACCAAAGACACCATCAAACCACAGGTTGATTTGTACAACGTGGATGGCAAAGACATCATCCTGCTGGCCGAAGGTCGTCTTGTAAACCTGGGTTGCGCCACTGGTCACCCTTCGTTTGTAATGAGTAACTCATTTACCAACCAAACGCTGGCACAGATTGAACTGTGGACCAACCATGCCAATTACGAAAACCAGGTGTATGTGCTTCCTAAACACCTTGATGAAAAAGTAGCACGCTTACACCTTTCGAAAGTTGGCGCTCAACTGGAAGAACTGACTGAAACGCAGGCTGAATATCTCGGCATCAGCAAAAATGGTCCGTTTAAAGCAGAGCACTACAGATATTAATGCTGAACGCTTAAGGCTCAATGCCGAAAGCTGAATGAAGACCCGCTACCGTAAGGAGCGGGTTTTCTTTTGTTGAAAATACACATCTTTGTAGTGGCAGTTTGTTCAGCAGTAAAAGCCTGAAGTGCAGATACTGCTACTCTCAAATGCAACCAATTTCTATCACACCAGAGAAATAGTACGAAATGAAATGCTTTACAGTTACCATTCTGTTCTCCTGCCTGTTGACGACTTCCCTTTTTTCTCAGCAATTGAAAACAGATGCCAACCTGCTCAAACTCAAATGTCCTGATACCGCCCGTGTGGAATTTATTACCACCAAAGGAAAATTTACGGTTGAGGTATACCGTAAGTGGTCGCCCCTGGGCGCCGATCGTTTTTACCAGTTAGTACGAAGTGGCTATTACAACAACACCCTCATCTTCCGGGTGGTGAAAGATTACCTCGTGCAGTTTGGCGTAAATGAAGACAAACAGAAAAATATTTTCTGGCAGGGAAAAAACATCAAAGATGAGCCTGTTGTGGGCAGCAATACGGAAGGTACACTCTGCTTTTCCAGGGGCGCTCCCACTACACGTAAAACATCTATCTTCATCAACCTGCGTGATAATCTCACCTACGATACCATGACCGTAGCCGGCGTTACCGGCTTTGTTCCCTTTGCCCGCATCACCAGCGGCATGGACGTGGCAAAAAATTTCTTCAGCGATTATGGCAACGAAACCCTGAAAAGTGCCGATACCATTTACTTCAAAGGCAATGCCTGGATGCAGAAGAAATTTCCGGGACTTGATATGATCAGGGAGGTCAAACTCCTCCGCTAAGGCCTGTTTTTTTACAAACTTTCCGGCATTCATTCTAATTTTTTTCTTCTGTACTGCTCCCCTATTTTCGCTGCCCCAAAAATGAAAGAACGTCATGAGTGTTGAATTTGTATCGAAGATCGCAGGAACCCTTAGTCTCCGTGCCACACAGGTGGAAGCTGTATTAAGTTTGGTCGAAGAAGGCGCCACCATCCCCTTCATTGCCCGTTACCGGAAAGATAAAACCGGCAACCTCGATGAAGTACAGATCCAGCAGATTCAGGATCAGCATAAGTTTCTAAAAGAATTCACAGAACGGAAAACCTTCATTGAAAAAACAATTACCGAACAGGGGAAAATGACGGAGGCGCTGCAGGCAAAATTAGATGCCGCTGCCACCCTCAACGAACTGGAAGATATGTACCTGCCCTACAAACCCAAGCGGAAAACAAAAGCACAAACAGCCAAAGAAAACGGGCTGGAACCGTTGGCACAATTACTGCTGGAGCAAAAAGAAACAGACATTGTCGGCGAAGCAAGCAGGTTCATCAACGACAAAGTAAAATCAGCGGAAGAAGCCCTGCAGGGAGCCCGTGATATCATTGCCGAGCAGGTGAATGAAGATGCAGCCATCCGTGCCCGTCTGCGGAGCTACTTTGAAGAACGTGCACTGGTGAAAAGCAGCGTACTCAAAGACAAAGAAACGGAAGGTACCAAGTATAAAGACTATTTTGATTTCAGTGAGCCGGTACATAAAATTCCTTCACACCGCATGCTTGCCATCCTGCGTGGCTTTACTGAAGGAATTTTAAAGATGAGCATTGAACCAGAAGAAGAACTCGCCATTGAATTGATGGAACGGGACCTGGTGAAAGGCATGAATGATTCTGTAACACAGATAAAGAAAGCTGTTAAAGATGCTTACAAGCGACTGCTGCAACCCAGTCTTGAAACCGAATTCCGTTCGCAACTGAAACAGAAAGCAGATGAAGAAGCCATCAACGTGTTTGCCGAAAACCTGCGGCAGCTGCTGCTTAGTAGTCCGCTGGGCAGCAAACGCATCCTCGCCCTTGACCCCGGTTACCGTACCGGTTGCAAAGTAGTTTGCCTCGATGAAAAAGGCGAACTGCAAACCACCGATCTTATCTACATCCATGAGCCCGGCAAATTGTACAGCAGTGAGCAAACCATTCGTCATTTGGTTACTGCCTTTCAAATACAAACCATTGCTATCGGCGATGGTACTGCCGGCCGGGAAACCGAACAGTTCATTAAAAAACTCAACCTCGGTCTGCCCATATTCCTCGTGAATGAAGATGGCGCTTCTGTATACAGCGCCAGCGAAGTTGCCCGTGAAGAATTCCCCGATAAAGATGTGACAGTACGGGGTGCCGTTAGTATTGGCAGGCGACTGATGGATCCGCTGGCCGAGCTGGTTAAGATTGATCCGAAAAGTATTGGAGTTGGACAATACCAGCATGATGTAAATCAATTCCGTTTAAAGGAACGTCTCGATCAAACCGTGGTGAGTTGCGTAAACCAGGTGGGTGTTAACCTCAATACCGCCAGCAAACATCTGCTCAGCTATGTAAGCGGTATCAACAGTGGCATTGCAGATAATATTGTGAAGTACCGGAGCGAAATCGGTCGCTTCAGCAACCGGAAACAGTTGCTCAAAGTACCACGACTGGGCGATAAAGCCTTTGAACAATGTGCCGGCTTCCTGCGGATACAGGAAGGAGAAAATGCGTTGGATAAAAGTGCCGTGCATCCCGAAGTCTATGGTGTAGTGGAACAAATGGCCTCCGATCTTAAGGTGCAGGTGCAGGACCTCATTGGTAATGAACCGCTCATTAAACAGATACAACCCAAACAATACGTAACAGAAAAGGCAGGTGAATTAACCATCCAGGATATACTCAAAGAATTACTGAAACCCGGCCTCGATCCACGCAGTGAAATTCAGAGTTTTGAATATGCAAATATTTACAAACTGGAAGAAGTTACACCGGGCATGGTGGTGCCGGGTATAGTTACCAACCTCACCCGCTTTGGTGCCTTTGTGGATATAGGTGTAAAGCAGGACGGGCTCGTGCACGTGTCAGAAATTTCACACGAATACATCACTGACCCTGCTGAAAAACTGAAGCTGAACGACAAAGTACAGGTGAAAGTATTGGAAGTGGACCTGCAACGGAAACGCATTGCTCTCTCCATTAAACAAACAATGGAAGCACCGGCACGGGGCAATCGCAGCAAACCAGCTTTCAGGAAAAATGAAGAAGATCTCAGTAACCTCAACGTAACAGATGCCCTGGCAGCTTTGAAGAAAAAGTTTGGCAAGTAACCAACGGCCACAAAACAAAATTCACTGTTTCCCCGAAACAGATTATTTTCATGTGTAACATTTTTAATTGAGTTTGGCCACCTGTTATTCGCACTGAAATTTGCATGTGAGGTACGTTAAAGTTGCCTCGCTAAATTTCATGGCTGATTTCATTTTGTCGTTATGCAGAAGAAAACCTACTACATACTGCTGACTGGAATGGGACTCCTGTTTCTATGGTACCTGTTCCGCCGGGCAGCGCTGTTATCCATTACGCATGATGAAAGTGGCACCACCGATCTGGTTACAGTTCCTGTGTGGGATATTATGTTTTCCCCGAAACAATTCCAGACAGCCAACAATCATATTCTCAACTCACTGCTGATGAAAGCCAGCGTCTCCCTCTTTGGCTACAAAGAGTGGGCTGTGCGGCTGCCGAATGTACTTTCGTTCGTTTTATACTTCAGTTCAGCTGCCGTACTTATGCACCGGCTCACCGGCAACTTGCTTCTGCGACTGGGTGGTGTGTTGATCCTCTGTTCGGCCCATTACCTGCTTGATTTTTTTTCGCTGGCCCGTGGTTATGGTCTTGCCAATGCCTTTGGTATGGCAGCACTTGTTTTGTTACTGCTTTTTTTCGATGACAAAAAAAACAAATGGCTCTACGCTTCCTTTATTTCGGCTGCACTTGCCTGTTATGCCAATTTCACATGGATGAACCTGTACCTCGGATTATGGGCATTGCTGAACCTTTCGATGCTTGTATTTCCCTCAGCTGAAAAACCCATCTGGCGCCCGCTGCTCCGGGTAAATATACCTCCCCTGCTCATGGCCTTCTTGCTGGCACTTGTGAGTTATAAGCCCATTTCCTTCCTTCGTACCAAGGAAGAATTCAAATGGGGAGCGGTGCAATGGACTGATTCTTTTCACACGTTCTGTAATGATTTCTTATATGGTCAAACGCTGCTGTTCTGGAATGGAGAACAAAGCAAACAGATACTGATGTTCGCACTTCCGGTTCTGGTGTTGATCCTGGTTGCACTGCTTTTCCGTCACCGGCTTATAAAAAAATCGGCAGCTTTTCAGTTACTGCCTTCAAAAGTTGTTTTTCTAACCACCGGCCTGTTAGTCCTCATTATTTTGGGTACCGTGGCTCAAAAGCACCTGCTCAATACATTCTATATTGATGGAAGAAAAGCAACGCTCTACTTCCCCATCCTGCTTTCCATTGCCGTTGCTGCCATCGCCTGGCTGGAAACAAAGCAAAAACAAACGGGGCAGATTGTGGCGACCCTTACGGTTTTCATCACATGTGCTTTACTGGCAGCCAGTGTCAATTTTTACCAATGCAGGGAGTGGTGGTATGATGCCAACAGTAAAGAAGTTGCTTACACAATACAGCAACAGCTTCCTGGTAAAGCACGGGTGGCTGTTACCTGGCAGTTTCATCCTTCCATTACGTTTTACAACCGTCACCAGTTAAACAATCAAATTCAAACGATTGCAAAAACAACGGAAGCAGCAACACCCGATGCCTTTGATTTTTATTATGTAATGGGAGATGAATTACGGAAAGTACCCCCGGTATTTAAACCGGTGAAACGTTTTTTCTGGGATCGGTTTCTGTTGCAGAAAGATACAGCCTGGTACCGGCAGCAACTGTTGCTGGAACAAATGAAACTGCTTCAAACAGAACCAGACACAACAAACGCCTTACAAAAAGCGGCCTTGATACTCCAGGAAAAAAGGAACACTATACAATGGGATCAGCTCTTGTGGAAAGAGTAAAAAAAAGCGGAGCTTTCTGCAGCTCCGCCCATAAATCAGTCAGTATAAAGTTATTATTCGATAGCATCCTGTACGTAAGCAGATATCCAGCCTACCTGGCCGTTTTTCACAAGATAAAACTGCTTTGATTCAAAAACAGATTTAAACTGGCGCATGATCTTCAACAGCAACCCTGTTCCTCCCATCAGCGAACGTTGGTCAAAAACAGAATGAACCCGTTTCACTTCTTTTAGAACTGCTTCTTTATCCACAGCAGGATCGGTAACCTGTTGTACCAGTTCTTCCGCCGATAAAGATGCATAATTGTTCACCAATGCTTCACTGAACTTCAGCACGTCTTCATAAGTAACTGCCACTACTGAATTACCAATCATTTCCGGATGAACCAATGTTGCCACCGACCAAACAATTCCACCGCTGAATGCAATGTTATCGCTCAAAGGATAAGCGCCACTTGCATTCACTGCATAAATAACATCCGTGTTTTCGGCTCCTTCAAGCACCATCCGCAATTGTCTTCTGTAATTTGCAATTGTTTTATCCTCCATCAGCCCCTTCTCTGCTGCATTCGTTGTGCTTTTAGTACCCCAATTCAACTGAAACAGTTTAAAGTCGGTTGTATTTCCATAGGGGAAATAACCACCTTTGGTATTACCGCTTCCAATATCAATTAAAAAAGTATTGTAACGACGGGCATTCGGTACAATACCCAGGTGCGAAAGGCGAGCTTCCTGCATCACATCCACCACCTCAACCTTCCTGCCGGGATCATTGATATTTTGTTGAAACGCAGTAATGAAATTGGCGATCCACTCATTCTTCTTTTCCTTTTCAGCCTGCATTTTCACACCACTGCTGATTACTGTAAAAACTCTCTTAGAAGGAATTTTATATTCTTCCGTGGCAACTTTATATAAAGCAGTAAGTCCATTAAGAGTGGCGGTAAATGTGGCTTCTGTAAAAGAGATAAAATCTGTATTCACAGTTGTATCCTTCACTGCCTTAAACTCATTGTTGTTTTGTGCATTTTTACTGATTTCAACCACGCTCATTTTTACACCTTTGGAACCCACCTCTATGCCAACATACAGATTCGCTTTGCTGAGTTGTGTTTTCAATGAAGTTTGTGCCTGTATCAGTACCGGGAAACTGAGCAGCACGAATAAAAATAAATTCTTAATCATAAGCCAGACTGTTTCAAATTAACGAAGTGTGTAAAAATAGGGATTAGAAACGAAAGACCGTAATTTCCACATCCTGAACCCGAATTTTGTGTAAAAAAAGTGACGAAAAGCGAAAACCGGCATGCAACGGTTTACTGAAGAGGAATAGATGCCTTTCCGATGCGCTGCCCATTATGATAAATATAGAGCTGGTAGGTACCTGGCTCACTCCGGTTGAGCGCCACCGAGGCGGTTAAACGCTTTGCTTCACCCTTGCTGTAATCAAAACTGAGGCGCCGGGAGAAACGCAGGTTTCCTTCCTGTGCGCTGGTAAACACACCCGACATCCATTCGTCGTCGAGTACCAACTGACCAGAAGGGCTTTTAATCACCAGGTACAGTTGTGTACCGGGGAACGATAACTGGTTGTTTTTCACAGTTACAGCCACATGCAACAGTTCAGCCAGTACCACGCTGGAAGTAGTCTGCTCCCTCGCCTGTGCATCTCTTTCAACTGCCTGGAAACGTATATCAGCTGCCTGCAGTGCTCCGCTGGAAGCTGCCTTAACCGGCACAACTGCAGGTTTGGAAACCGGTGCCGTGGTACCTCCGCCAGCGGATGTTCCTTTCGGCTTTGGCTCAATAGGTATAGGAAGATCGGTTATTGCGGACGATGTTGGAGATGTGAGCGATGTAATCTGCCGCTGCAACTGCTGAATTTTCTTAGAAGCTTTTTCCAGGTCTTCACGGGTAAGAGTATTGATACTCAACATCTGGTTGATTTCATTACGCAGCGTATCCATTTCCCGCATCTTTTGCTGAAGTTCCCGGTTGAGCGAATCCTGACCCGATTTTGCTGTTTCAATTTGGCGAACTGATGCCTGGTACAATCGGGAGAGTGAATCATTTAACTCTTTTTTCCTGGTGGTAGTATCAGCAGCAGGAAGAACCGGCACTACGGTTGAGTTTCTGACCTTATCATATATATAAAATACCCAGGTTCCAACCAGGCATATGGTGACGAGTATGAGTAATAAGGTTCTGGAATCTCTCATTATCAGGTTAAAGAAAGAGTTGGAAAATTATAAAAAAAATTGAACAACCCGGTAAATAAAAAAAGCCACACGGTTGCGTGTGGCCCTTTACAGTACTTCTTGTTCTTATTGTGAAATCGTGAAAATCACCTCGAGCTTCTCCCACATTATAGAAATACTTCCATCTACATGTGATTCAAATTTCAGCTGCTCCTGAAACGAAGCAGCCATACCCGGACGCACTTTCACCCGCAGCACATCATCTGCTTCTTTGTAACTGTAAGAACCCCACTGTGCAGCATTTTTATTGAAAATAATCACCCATTCGTCTTTACCGGGTATAGTAAACAAACCATATTTCCCCTTGGGCAAAAGCTGACCTTCCACCTTTATATCTGCACTGGTCTCAAACGTAGTTGCCTCATTGGCACCGGTACGCCATACCTGGTCATAGGGAACCAGTTTCCCCCAGATTTCACGTCCTTTTACTGAAGGCGCCCCATAGCTGATTGTAACAGCAGCAGACCCGGCTTTTGTTTCCAATTTCATAGCGGGGCTGGGACGTTTTTTTTCCTCCTGTCCACAAGCCGTTATTACTGCCATGAATAAAAACAAAGACAAAAAACTGATTGACTTTTTCATTTTGAGCTGATTTTAATAGTATAAATGTAAATGAATTTATCGGCTTCGGGGTTGCGGCCAGGGAAAGAGATCTAAGAGCTTTAACATATTTTTTGGGAGAAAAGTTTGCTGTATTACGAATTGTTCGTAGGTTTACGAAAATTTCGTAGATGCAAAAGTTAACGCAACAGGAAGAAGAAGCCATGCTGGTTGTATGGAAAACAGGTGAAGCGAATGTAAAAAGCTTTTTAGAACAAATGCCGGAGCCAAAACCTCCCTATACCACACTTGCATCCACCATCAAAAACCTGGAAAAGAAAGGGTATGTGGTAAGCCGTCAACTGGGCAATATGTTTCTTTATAAAGCCCTCATCCGGGAAAGTGATTACAAAAAGAAATTCATCAACACCGTGGTGAAAGATTATTTCGAGGACTCCTATAAGGAACTGGTCACTTTTTTCGCAAAAGAAAAAAAGATCACTGCAGCTGAATTAAAAGAAATTATTCACCTGATCGAACAGAAAAAACCGTAACAATGACCCCGCTCTTCTCCTACCTCCTGCAGGGATCTTTGGTCACAGCCATCTTCCTGCTATTCTATAAATTGTTACTGAGCCAGGAAACATTTTTTTACTGGAGCCGGTGGTATTTCCTGTCGGCGCTTGTTGCCAGTTTTCTGCTGCCGCTGGTTGATCTGTCGGCTTTACTGCAACAACAGGAACAACAGCCCCTTTACATCAGCTATGTGCCTGATCTGAGCTTTTCAGCTGCTCCGCCGGCACAAGATCTGCTCTGGCCCTTTCTGTCCCGGTTGCTGTTGGCCGGAATGCTTGTCATGTTGCTGCGCCTGCTGCTGCAGATGAGTGCCCTGATCAGACTTCGCCAAAACAAACGGATCCTGCACCAGGAGCAGTTCCGCATCGTTGAACTGAAGGAACAGGTAAATCCGTTTTCCTTCTTTCATGAAATCTATGTAAACCCCTCCTTGCATTCCGAACAGGAACTGCACGAAATCATTCAACACGAACAATTTCATATCCGCCAGAAACACACACTGGACATTCTTTTGAGCGAACTGCTGACCATCGTCTTCTGGTTCAATCCCTTTGCCTGGTACCTCAAAAATGCACTAAAACAAAACCTTGAATTCTTAACAGACAGGCTCGTTCTAAAAACCGGAGTAGATGCAAAACACTATCAGTACAATCTGCTCAAAGTTTCAACCCTGCAAACCAATATTACCACCGCCAATCATTTTTACTTTTTAAAACTTAAAAACAGAATTCTTATGATGAATAAACAAGAAAGCCCGTCGTACCGGCTGGTAAAATACTTGCTGCTCATTCCGGTTGTTGCCGTGTTACTCATGGCATTCAGTGAGCGGAAACAATTGAAAGAAGCCATGCAGCGGGTAGTGCTAACCGATACCATTCCTGTTCAGACAGAAGTGGTAAAAGATGTGCGTGTCACTCTTGCAAGAACTGACACATCCGGCATTGCAACCATCAAGATCGAAAAGAAAAATGATACCGAGATGGTTACCATTGTTCTCAAAAACGGGAAACAGGAAATGTATAATCTCAGAAATGAACAACAGAAAAAAGAATTTGAAAGAAAATACGGCAAACTGGCAAAAACGGAAACCATCACCATTACTGTACCTCCCCCACCTGCTGCAATTTCGCCCGAAAACCCGGCAGCACCACCCGCACCACCTGCAGAACCGGTACTGAATTCAAAAGGCTATTTACTGAGCGTTGCGGATGATGAAGGTGAATGTGTTGTAATTGTGAGAGATAAATCAAGAAGCATACTCAAAGCAGTTCCTTTTACGGAATGGGATGCAAATAAGGAACAATTTGAAAAAAAGTATGGTCCGGTTCCTCCGGCTAAAAAAACAACCGTATTCATTACCACTGATGCAAGCAAAGACGGGCCGGCCAATCCGTACCAATCCGGCGCAGGTACCATGTTGCTGAAACCCGGAATATTGATCATTGTTGATGAAAAAGAAATGCCGGCCGGTTTTGATGTAAACAGTATCAAACCCGAACAAATTGCAACGATCAATGTACTGAAAAATGAAAGTGCTGTAGTTCGTTTTGGAGAAAAAGGAAAGAACGGAGTGATCGAAATCCGCACGAAAGAACCATCTTCTGTTAAAACCACGCTCAAAACCACAACTAATACTTCAACTCCCCTTACCGTTGTAAACGGAAAAATTCTCTCTAATGAAGAAATCAAGAATATCAATCCGCAGCATATTTTGAAAATTGAAGTACTCAAAGGAGAAGCTGCCATAAAACTGTATGGCGAGGCAGGAAGAGATGGAGTGGTGATTATCACAACGAAGGAATAAAACAAAACCTAATGCATAAAAAAACTCCGCCCGAAAGAGCGGAGTTTTTTTAATGCATACTAGCAATAACTATTACTTACCCGTGGCTAGTTTTTGAACCTCGTCCAGCTTGGCAATATAAATGCTGCGGCCGTGCGTGCCCAATACAATTTCATTTTCCCTTTCCTGTATAGCAATGTCATGAACGGCAACCCGGGGTAATCCGTTCATCCAGGCCATGGAACTTAGACCACCATCCACACTTACATACAGTCCATGATCGGTACCTATGTACAGAACGGATTCAGCTTTCGGATCTTCTTTGATCACATTCACAGGTTCGGCCGGCAAGTCGGTGCAGATCTGCTTCCAGGTATTTCCAAAATCTTCACTCACAAAAACATAGGCATTGAAATGATCGTTCCGGTAGCCATTCAATGTAAGATAAACCCTGCTTTCTTTGTATTTACTTGCTACAAGACGGCTTACGTACAAACCCTGCACCTGCTTGGGCAGTTTGGTGTGCAGGGGTGTCCAGGTATACCCTCCGTCACGTGTAAGATGAATCATACCATCATCGCTACCCGCATAAATAAGTCCGAAACGGAAAGGCGATTCCGTGATTGTAACAAGAGTTCCAAACGGAACATTTCCCTCTTTTCTTCCAGCGGTAAGATCATTGCTCAGATTTTTGCTCTGCTCCCCTTTATTCATGCTTCTGTGAAAGCGGTTGCTTCCGTAATAAAATACATCCTGGTTGTGACGTGACAGCAGAATGGGTGTTTGCCAGTTAAAACGCAGGGGCTTTTCACCCAGTTCATGTGAGGGCCGTACGTTCACCCTGCCGCTGCCCGGTTTGCTACGGTCGCTGCGTACATATGCTCCAAACTGGTAACCGGTATACACGGTAGTATTATCCCGGGTATCAACCTGCACCTGCATACCATCTCCCCCATTGAGAAACTGAAAGGCATACCGGCCGTTATCGTGCCAGTCGGTTGTTTCTTTGTTATTGGAAGGGCCAAACCAGGTTCCGTTATCCTGTAAACCTCCATATACATTATAAGGCTTGGCTTCGTCCACTGTAATGGCATAAAACTGACCTACAGAAGGAGTATTTGCTTTAAACCAGTTATCACCATTATCGTATGAAATATTGATGCCCCCATCGTTGCCATTGATGAGATGTGAATCTCGTTTCGGGTTTACCCACAACGCATGATGATCGGCATGCACATTTCCCTTGTCAATCACTTTAAAATTCTTTCCTCCGTCTGTACTCATCAACGCATTGAAGCCCAGCACAAATACTTTGTCGGGGTTGGTTGCAGAGGTATAAATTTTTGCAAAGTAGTATCCATAGGTCTGGAAGGTGGAAATGGGTTTTTCGTGTGTTTTCTTCCAGGTTTTTCCGGCATCATCGCTCCGGTACACTTCGCAACCTTTAATGGCCGTATTGGTAAATCCATCATCACCGGCATCAAAATAATCCCACAAGGCAACAGGTTGAATTTTTCCGTCGGTAACCATCTTACGGACCGCTGCAGCAGAGTAGGAAGCCGGGAAGCGTTGCTTGCGCAGAAAAGTATCCAGCTTTTTTTCATCTAATGCAAGGAACTGCTCTTTCGTCATTGTTTTGAAATTCTTCAACTGCCAGGCAGTATCCTCCGTTTTTTTCTTTGTCGTATCCGGACGGGTTTCATTATTATCAATCACCGCATAAATGATGTTCGGATTCTGCGGATAAACCGTTACACCAATCCTGCCCAGTTTATTTCCTGTAGCAAAGCCACTTCCGTTACCGGTAACCAGTACCCAGTTGTTTCCACCATCCACGCTTTTGTAGATACCACTTGAAGCGCCGCTTTCTTCAAACTTCCAGGCACGGCGGGTACGGTACCATACAGCCGCATACAACTCCATTGGATTATTAGGATTGATATCCATTTCCACGGCGCCTGTATTTTCATCCACAAACAAGGTTTGCTTCCAGGTTTGTCCTCCATCCGTTGTTTTAAAGATCCCCCGCTCTTTATTGGGTGAATACAAATGCCCCAAAGCCGCAACCCATGCCGTATTGGGATCGGTTGGGTGCAATTGAATTTTTCCAATATGATGTGTTTCAGGCAATCCTACATACAGCCAGGTTTTTCCGCTGTCGAGCGATTTGTAAATACCATTGCCTGCATAGGAAGAACGGCTGCTGTTCACCTCCCCGCTTCCCACCCAAATGGTGCGTTTACCATACCAGTTCACTGCAATATCACCAATCGTCATAACATCCTCATTATCAAACAAAGGAGTAAATGACTGGCCATTATTGCGGGTATGCCATAAGCCACCACTTGCATAGGCCACGTAAAACTCAGTGGGATCTTCGGGGTTTACATCCACATCAGTTACCCGGCCACTCATAACAGACGGACCAATATTCCGGAATTTGGTATCCTTGATAAGGGACCTTCGTTCCAGCTCTTTTCTTTTTTCACCAGCTTTTAACCGTTCTTCACCGGTAGTTGGCTTAATTTGTGCTTGTACACCTGTAACTAGAACCGTCAAGAGGAAGAGTACTGTAACTTTGTACCCTGATATCAACTTTTGGGCAATCGTTTTCATACTGTGTTGTGTTGATTTTTTAAAATTTAATCATGAAGCAATTTCTCATGCATCCAAACTTACGAAGCATCGTGATAACCGCAGTTGCCCTTTTCTTTTTTGGGATAAACGGTAATGCGCAATGTAAAGAATTTATCATTGGGGTGAAAGGCGATACACTGAACTGTAAAGATAATAAGGGTTGGCGGCAGGGCAAATGGTTGAACCGTGTGGATGAAATAAGGGGTGAGCCCGGCTATGAAGAAGAAGGCGAATACAAAGACGATCAAAAAACCGGTGTGTGGCGTGTGTACACCCTGCAGGGCGATTTGATGGGTGTTGAGAACTACCGCTACGGCCATAAGAACGGACAACAGCAATATTTTAATACCATGGGGGACCTTGTGAAGGAAGAAAGCTGGCTGGCCAGTAACCCCGAACAACCCACCGAAACAGTTGAGGTATATGACATCAATGATCCCAAGAAAGTGTACCTGGTGGAAGTAAAACTGGAAGCCGCCACCGTGCCCCATGGCATCTGGAAGGTTTATGAACCCGGTACCGGCAAACTGTTGCAGAAGCAGAACTTCATTTTCGGAAAGCTGGATGATGGTTCGGGTACGGCCAACGGCATCTTGAAAAACCAGGAAGGCAACACCACGGGTACAACGGAGAAAAAAGAGGAAACCAAAGAAAAACCCAAGCCCAAAGAAGTGATGGACTACGAAAAGAAAAACAGCGGTAAGAAAAAGATCAAAGTACGTACCGGACAAACGGGAGGATAATGCTTTTGATTGCAGATTTCAGAATGGCGATTGTAGATTACGTTAGTACAAAGAGGTTGAAGAAACGCATGATCGGAAAAAGTTGAACCTCAAGGAATGTGTTTTCCCAGAATTATAAACTTGTTGTAAAAAAACTCCGACAATCACACAAGGTTTAAGCAATCTAAAATCTGCAATCTAAAATCATTAATCAGTTTTCCACCAGTGCTCTCTTATACATCTGCACTACGTTTTCAAATCCCAGATACAAAGCATCACAGATCAGTGCGTGACCAATACTCACTTCATCAATCCAGGGAATGGTTTTGATGAGATAGTTGAGGTTTTGCAGGTCCAGGTCGTGGCCGGCATTGATGCCCAGCCCCAGCTCACGGGCACGAACAGCCGCATCAAGATAAGGCTCCACTGCTTCTTTCTTTTTCCCGGCTGCAAACAATTTTGCATATCCTTCGGTGTACAATTCAATGCGGTCGGTGCCGGTGGCTGCCGCTCCTTCCACCATTTCAATCACCGGATCTACAAAAATGGAGGTGCGGATGCCCGCTGCTTTAAATACAGCAATCATCTGCTGCAGGTATTCCTGGTGCAGGTGTGTATCCCAACCATGATCGCTGGTAATTTGTCCCAGCGTATCTGGAACAAGCGTCACCTGGTGGGGTTTTACTTCCAGCACCAGGTCTACAAAGGACTGTTCCCGGCAATTGCCTTCGATATTAAATTCGGTGGTAATGATCGGTCGGATGTCACGTACATCCTGGTAACGGATATGCCGTTCATCGGGCCTTGGATGCACCGTAACCCCGTCGGCACCAAAACGCTGGGCATCAATGGCAGCCTTTACCACATCCGGATTATTACCTCCCCGGCTGTTACGTATAGTGGCAAATTTATTTATGTTTACAGAGAGTTTCGTCATAACATAAAGTTACACACATCTGTAAACAACACGTCAAACGGAACACACAATTCAACAATATGGAGGTTTTATTACCCGACCTTGGTTTCCTGCTGCGGATGTTGATAGGGACTGTTGTTCTTACCACAGTGATCGGCTGGTTGTTCATCTGGATCAGAAAAGGTGCCGACGTTCAAACAAAAATGCTGTGGACGTTCATTTTGTTTATTGCACCATTGATCGGCATCCTGCTATATTTCATCATGGGCCCGAAAAATCTCAACGCAAACCACACTAAATAAATCCCCGGCAGTTCTTTGCCCCGCACCGGCAAGGCAATTTTCCATCATGATGCGTTTCGCCATAGTCGCAGGTGAGTTCCTCCCCTTTTCTGATGCGGCGCAGACTGTAAAACTCTACTTTCCGGTAGGCCCGGCGCATGTAGGTATTAGGGTTACAGGAATGATTGATATACGAAAGTTCGTTGCGGTTCACACTGGCATCCAGGGCCAGCGGTTCGTTGTTAAACTCCACCATGAGCAACACACCTCCTGGTTGTTGTTTCACCCGCCGCTGGGCCTCCCGGTAACTGATGAGTTCCCCGGCCATGTTACCGAGTTTTTTTCGGGCAGGGATGGCCGATAGTGCATAAGCGCCTGTTCCGGCTATCTTACTGCGACCTTTTTTGATGGGATAGTTCAACATTGTATTCCGCTCTTACAGTTTTTACTTTTCACCCGCCAGTTCCAGCACTACATTCCATTCTTCAGGAGTCACTTTTGAAACACTCAAACGGTTCAACCGGATCATTTCCATTTGCGCCAGGCGTTTATCCGCTTTGATCTGCGCCAGCGATACGGGCTTCTTCAGCTTGCGTACCGGTGCTACATCCACCACCAGCCAGGCGGTTTCATCGGTAGTCGGGTCCTGGTACGATTCCTTCACCACCATGGCTATGCCGACAATTTCCAGTCCTTCATTGCTGTGATAGAAGAATAGTTCATCGCCTTTCTTCATATCCCGCAGGTTGTTACGTGCCGCATAATTGCGAACCCCATCCCAAAAGGTTTTTTTATCCTTTACAAATTGATCCCAACTGTATTTAAACGGTTCCGATTTGATTAACCAATAAGCCATGGAAAGGAAGATTGTTGATTGAAGAAAGAAGATTGAAAAGTTGACGTCACTTACCAGCCGCTTGCCAGCACATCAGCCAGGTGCAGGGTTTTGAGGTTCAGTCCCTTTTGCCGGATATAGCCATCGAGGTGCATTAAACAACTCAGATCGGTAGAAATCAGGTACCGGGCACCGGTGTCTGCTGCATGGTTCACCTTCTGGTCGGCCATGGCTATGGAAATGGGCTCAAACTTCACCGCAAAGGTTCCGCCAAAACCACAGCATGTTTCCACATCCTGCATTTCCACCAGCTCCAGTCCTTGAACATTTTGTAACAAACGGCGGGGACCTTCTTTGATCCGGCACTCACGAAGTGCGGCACAACTATCATGATAAGTTGCCTTTCCATCTAACCGGGCGCCTACCTGCTCCACTTTCAGTACATCGGTCAGAAATTCGCTAAACTCAAACAACCGCTTCTGAAGGTCTTTTACTTCATTATGAACCGACGAATTATCAAACAGCTTGCTGTAATAGTTGCGCACAAATCCGGTGCAACTGGCACTGGGTGCAACAATGTAATCACTGCCCTGGAAATCACGGATAAATTTTGAAGCAACACTTTTGCATTCGTCCTGGTAACCGGCATTGAAGGCAGGCTGTCCACAACAGGTTTGATTTGGATTGTAATGAACCGTACAACCCAGCTTCTCCAGCACCTTCACCATGTTAAAAGCAGATGCAGGATATAGCTGATCTACAAAACAAGGTATAAACAGTTGTACATTCATTTTCCCTTTCAGTTTTTATTGAAAAGACCTGTTTAATTCAATCATTTTCAATGCTGTAATAGCAGATTCTTCTCCTTTATGTCCATGTACTCCGCCGATGCGTTCCCGGGCTTGCTGGTTCGTTAGAACCGTCAGAACACCAAAGATAACAGGCACTGGTAGCTGCAGATTCAGCTGAGTTACGCCGTCCGTTACAGACTGACAAACATATTCAAAATGAGGCGTGTCGCCTTTAATCACACAACCAAGGGCTACAAATGCATCGGCCTTTGCGCTGGCTTTCTGTTGATACTGCTGAATGGCAAAAGGTATTTCAACCGCTCCTGGAACCACGAGGGTGATCACACTGGAAACACCTGCCTCTTCCAGTTTCCTCCGGCAACCCGCTTCGAGTTCATCCACAATTCCGGCGTTCCACTCGGTTTTCACCAAAACAACACAGGCACCCATAAAGTGAGGAGTGCCTGATTGAAACTGGAATAAATTACTGTTTGCTACAGTAGCCATTAGCCATAATTATTTTTCGTAAGGAAAATTTCGACCAACTTTACGCATCATGCGCTCCATTACCCGGTTAGCAGAACTTAAAACATCCTCGTTCATTTCTTTATAAAAACGCCACAAGAGATCTCCGTCACCACCATTATAAATCTGCATAGTTAATTGTCCTGATGCAACTTTACCAGTACCTACTCCCAGTAAAACCGTTTTAACAATAGCCCCTTCTTCACTACCTGTTTTTTCGTAATTATATATGCATTTAATCACAGCGTCTACACCCAGAATTTTTGCTATTGAATCCTGTGTTAAAAGGTCAAAATTATCATAAACACCTTTTTGCTTCAGCAACGCATTCGTCCTTTCTACATCCTGAAAGCTCACAGAAAAATCATTTGACTTACGCAACAAATAGGTATACATACCAGATTGCATGGATGTGGCTAAGTTTTGTTCTTCTTTTTTATTTGCCTCTGCGTCAAATGTCTTTGGCACCCGTTTATATGAAAGAGTTGCTTTGTAAGGTAATATAGCAACAGTTTTGTGTGTTGCAATCACCTCTTTCATTTTCGGAGATTCAAACACTTGCTTCGCAGATTCAAACTGTGCAAAACAAGTCACACACAAAAAAATGCATTTGAATGTAAGTGCTAAATTTTTCATACAGTTATTACGCTTTTGATAAGAAGGAGTTGTATTCGAAATGATCAATCATTAAGAATTACTCCCACACGGGCAAGGTATTTATCAACCGCTACCCCTTTCTCCGTTTTAGGGTATTTCTGTTTGATGACCTTCAACACTTCTCCTGCTTCTTTCAATTTACCCATTGATTCGTAGGCCATAGCTGCCAGAAACAGATTTTCAGAAGAAGTAAATTCGTCTTTATCATTGAGCTTACCTGCTTTGAGGTAAAAGCTTACACCCTCTTCTTTTTTGCCGGTGCTCATATAGGCGTCACCAAGCATACGCCAGGCGGCGCTCTGTACCTGGGTTGCATCGGTACTGAAATCTTTCAGATGCTTAATAGCGTTGCTGAAATCTTCCTTGCGCAGGTAAATAGCACCAGTATAGTAATGAGCCAGATTGGCCGCATTGGTTCCGCTGTAATTTTTAATTACTTTAAGAAAACCTGCATTGGCACCATCGCCATTCAATGCCAGGTCCAGCGAATCTTTTGCAAAATAAGCCTGTGCCCTGCTGATGGCATCATTCGCCTTTTTCTCTTTGGGAGCCGCAATGAAATTCTTATAACCCAGCCAGCCACCTGCAACTAAGATGATGGCACTGCCGGCATAAATAATGGGTTTTGAGAACTTTGACCAGAAATCTTTTGCCTTTTCCAGTACCTGCACTTCATCTACTTCCTGCACGTTTGTTTTTTTTGTATCTGCCATTTTAGGGGTATTCTATATTTATTTAAAATGCAATTAAGATCTTTAACTAGCTAGAAGTCAACTAATTAATCAACAATAAAAGGATAGTCTTGTTGTACATACACATCCTTCAACAACTCATCATCGGCGGGCCAGGGGCTTTCTTCGGAGAAAGTAACACTTTCTTCCACCTGCAGCCTCACTCGCTCATTGATCGTTTCAATTTCCTGCTCTGCTACCTGGAACTGCTCCAGCAATACACGTTTGCAGTGCTCGATCGGGTCCCGCTCTTTGTATTCTTCCACCTCTTCTTTGGAGCGGTATTTCTGCGGATCGCTCATTGAGTGCCCTTTGTAACGATATGTTTTAATTTCAAGTAGTGTAGGACCTTCTCCCTGGCGGGCACGGTTCACGGCACGAATAATGCCTTCGTGCACAGCTTCCGGACTCATACCATCGATGCTGTCGGCCGGCATTTCATAAGCATCCGCCAGTTTATAAATATCAATTACATTGGAAGTACGCTCCACAGAGGTACCCATGGCGTAGTTGTTGTTTTCGCAAATGAAAATCACCGGCAATTTCCACAACATGGCCAGGTTAAACGTTTCGTGCAACATACCCTGGCGGGCAGCTCCATCACCAAAAAAAGTCAGGCTCACATTGTCATTGCCCTTGTATTGATCTGCAAAGGCCAGTCCGGCTCCCGTACCAATCTGTGCCCCCACAATTCCATGTCCGCCAAAAAAGCCTACATCCACACCAAAAAAGTGCATACTGCCGCCTTTCCCTTTGGAGCATCCTGTCGCCTTACCATATAACTCAGCCATACAACTTTTCGCACTTACACCCTTTGCAATGGCGAGTCCGTGATCACGGTACGCAGTAATAAATTTATCTTCCGGACGGGTGGCTGTCATTGCACCGGCAGCAATTGCCTCCTGCCCGATATACAAGTGACAAAAACCCCTGATTTTCTGCATCCCATACAATTGCCCGGCTTTTTCTTCAAAGCGGCGGAGCAACAACATCAGCTCATACCAGTACAAATAGGTCTCTTTTGTAAATTTTGTAGCCACGTGGGTAAATTTTTTAGAGTGGCAAAGATAAGGGGGGGAAAGGAAATTCAGACGTTTCGGTATCTGAAATTAGAAGCAATGCAACCGATTCAAAGAAACCGGCATACCGGTTAGCAGCGACTCACTTTTATTGGGTGTAAAATTCAATGATTTTCACCAACCAAATGCCTGCCTCTTTCTTAACTTGCAAGCTCATGTTGTACCTGCAATCGCTCTCACTCACCCAGTTCAGGAATTATTCATTCCGGGAGCTGCAGTTTGATCAGAAGATTACAGCCATTACCGGGCCCAACGGAGCCGGTAAAACCAACCTGCTGGATGCGATTTATTACCTGTGTTTCACGAAAAGTTATTTTACCGGAAGTGATGCAGCAAATGTAATGCACGGCTATGCCGGTTTTCGGCTGGAAGGCCGGTTTCAACTAAACGCAGCAACGGATAACATTACCCTTGTTTTGCGGGAAAACGGGAAGAAAGAACTCTCCAAAAACGGGATTGCATACGAAAAATTTTCTCAACATATCGGCTCCTACCCTTGTGTAATGGTGGCACCCGATGATGTGGAACTAATCACCGGTGGCAGCGAAATCAGGCGCCGGTTTCTGGACACCCTTTTCTGCCAGTTGGATGCCACCTACCTGCAACAACTAATTGTATACAACAAAGTATTGCAGCAACGCAACAGTTACCTGAAGCAATGTGCCCGATCGGGCTCCCGCAACCCTTCGCTGCTGGAAGTGTTAAATGCTCAATTAACAGCAGCAGGTGTGTACCTGTATTCCAGCCGCCGGGACTATATTCCTGCACTTACAAAACAGATCCTTCGTTTTTATGAACAGATTGCCGGCAAACCAGAGCCACTGGATCTTGTTTATGAAAGCCAGTTGCATACCAGTTCCTTTGAAGACCTGCTGAAAGAACGGGAAGAAAAAGACTATCTTCTGCAACGGAGCACCGGCGGTATTCACCGGGATGAGCTTACCGTTCGTTTGAAGAACGAACCTTTTAAAACCATTGCTTCACAGGGCCAGCGCAAAAGCCTTCTATTTGCGATGAAACTGGCAGAAGCCGAAACATTGAAAGTAAACAAAGGGTTTGCCCCTATTCTGCTGCTGGATGATGTGTTTGAAAAACTGGATGCCGGGCGTATGCACAACCTGCTCGATTATGTATGCCGCCAACTGGATGCCCAGGTATTTTTAACCGATCCGCACAAAGACCGCATTCAGGCATCGTTTGAACAGCTGGGCATTCCCGTACAATTGCTGGAACCGGCCTGATGCAGCAATTGGTTTGGTAAACCAGTATCTTCACAGTATGGCACAGGTATCTTTACAGGAAGCATTACAGGAATTTTTGAATAAAAGCAAGTTCAAGGGACGTGTGCAATCGTTGCAGATCAAGGATGTTTGGGAAGAACTAATGGGCAAAACCATCGCCACTTATACCGATGATATTCAACTGATCAATCATCAACTCATTGTCACCACACATGTAGCACCCCTGAAACAGGAACTGGTGTACCAGAAAGAAAAAATCCGCAACCGCATTAATGAACTGTTCAATGAAAACACTGTTCATGAAGTAATCATCCGCTAAGTAGTACCGGTTTCTTTACACCTTTTTTCCACCAACAATCTTCATCAGATAAGAGACTGACTTCTGTCATTTTCCTCCTCCGTTTATTTACGCAAATTTGGATAGTAATCAAGTTTATAACCTTCTAAATACAAACGCCATGAGCCACACAAACGCTGCAGTTCTGAATTACGAACATTCCGACTGGCTGAAAGCAATCGATTTCTATAAAGAAGATATCATCATCCTGCAAAAACGTTTGACAGAAGTTTCATTCAAAAACACCAGTAAAGAAGCAATGGCAGGTGTGGAACATTTCCAGAATCAGTTCCTGATTCAAAGAAACAATCTGGATGAGCTGCGCCACTATATCAACGAGCATATTCAGCATTTTGTAAAAGATGCGCAGGTACATGGAGACAACCTGGAGTCGCAAACAATTGATGAGCACTTGCAGCGCAAAGATGAATTTCACAGCCTGGAAAAAATCATGGCCGATTTGCGGCATGAATTCAATGATTTTTTGTCGAAATGGATGTAACCGGAATTGCAACTGTTTTTTTAAGATAATTATCAACTAAGAAAGAATGAAATTGCCTCAAGGCAAACCCTGAACAACAACAGCAATAATGCCACCTGCGGGTGGCTTTGTTGTTTAGAAAAGAAATCGAAAGGAAATGATTAACGAAATCAATTCGGCTACCGTGGTGCCATAACCGAAATTCACTACTGAATCCTGATGCGGGGATCTATGAGTCCATATAACAAGTCGGCCAGGATATTGGTAACTACAAACAACAAAGCAGCCAGCAACACACTTCCCATAACAACCGGGTAATCCAGTTTTTCCAATGCATCCACTGTTACTTTTCCGATGCCTCTCCATCCAAAAATATATTCTACAAAAAAAGCACCAGCCAGCAATTCAGCAAACCAGCCGGTAATAGCAGTTATAACAGGATTCAAAGCGTTGCGTAATGCATGCCTGCCAATGACTGCTGCCGGTGAAAGTCCCTTCGCATAAGCCGTACGAATATAATCCTGCTGCAGCACATCCAGCATGGCACTGCGGGTGAGTTGTGTAATGATCGCCATGGGTCTGATCCCAAGCGTTACAGCAGGTAGCAGCAGGTTTCGAAAGGTCAGCTGTTTTTCACCGGTTATAACATCCACATCAAACCAACTACCGGTCATGTGTAATCCTGTAATGTCACTCAATACAAAACCAAAGAACCAGGCAATCACTATACCCATAAAAAAAGAAGGAGCTGAAATACCAACGATACTTGTGACAACAGCAGAAAAATCCATCCAGGTATCTTTTTTAACGGCAGCAAGTACACCCAGCGAAATACCTACAAGCGTCGCCAGTAACATTGCAGCAGTGGCCAGTAACAGTGTTCCTGGAATTGCTTCGAGCAACACCGCTCCTACTTCTTTTTTAGACTGATAGCTTTTACGGAGATATGGCAGTTTGAACGCAAGTTTTTGTTCTCCTCCTAAAAAAATGCCTCTGAGCTTTTTCTGTTCTATTTCGGCAGCAGAATGAACAGCGATAGGCGATACATCATTCACATACAAGACAAATTGTTTCCACCGGGGTTGATCGAGGTAGAGTTCTTTTTTGATATTTGCCACGGTGGCACTATCGCCCGTTTGACCAAGCACCATCCGGGCCGGATCACCAAAACCCTGAAACATCCAGAACACAAGAGTCACTACTCCTGCCATTACAAGGAGACCATAAAAAAGCTTCTTAAGCAGGTAACCCGTCAAATCAAAATTGAATAAAAAAGTTTAGAAGATTATTCCCATTTGCTACTGGAGGCACCACTCCATTTATTCTGCACCACCGGTCCTTTCATCTTGTACAAAGTGGGAACGGAACGGGCAGCCGTTTTAATGGCAGTTCCATCACAACTCAATAACGGAAGTTGCCGTAGTACTGCATCGCCCGACCACCAGCTGCGGACGGCACCAGGTACAGCAGTAACAACATATATGGTTTTCCCTTTTGAAAATGATTTCAGTTGTTGAACCCATTGCTCATCCAGCGACTTCCCTTCAACCGAAAGAAGAAAAAACAGGTAATAGGTTTCAGTGCCGGAAAAGAGTTGCTGTGTCACATTCATACCGGCCTCATTTGTAAGAATAAAATCCTTTACCGGTGGTTCATTATTCATTCCCTTACGCACCAGCACCTGCTTCCTTTCTTTAAACGTCCATGTACTGTCGGGTAAATTACTCACAGCAAATTCCTGATCCGTACCATTTTTTGAATACACAAACCGTATATCATATTGATCAGGAACTGCATTGGGCGGCATTTGACTCAAAACAGCCAGGTTGTTTCCTTTCTTATAGGGCAGGCAATCAACCACCGGCAGATACGTAAGCACATACCATTGAAATGCAAAAGAAAAAACGGTTGCCGCCGTTATAATGACCACCGGAAAAAAAACTCCTTGTACAAAAGGCTGCATCCGCTTTCTGAACAGCAGAATCACACCAATCAGCAGTAAAAGCAAAACATCTTTAAGAAATGACTGGCTGGGGTCAAGCGGCAAACAATCTCCAAAGCATCCGCAGGAACGGAATTTGGGGCTACCATCGGCATTCGTTGCCAGCGAGGCATACCCTGTTAAAAACGTAAAAAATACAATCAGCAGTAACAACAACCAGCTTACCAGTTTCATGCGCCAGCCCACAATAACCGCCACACCGGCAATGATTTCAAACGCATTCATCAACACCGCAAATCCCAAAGTATAATCATGAAAAGCGTGCAGGTTCCATGCTTCAAAAAACTCCTGCATTTTATAACTCAACCCATTAGGGTCGTTTGCTTTAACCAAACCTGAAAAAATGAAGAGGAGTCCAACAACCCAGCGGATGATTCCAAGAATGATTTTCACAACGAAACAGTTTAAATGTGAATGTTGAAAAACAGCACTTGCTTTATCCTGTATGCTTTCCTTCTTTGATCAGTATTAAAGCAAACACACTGTAATTGATGATATCATAAAAATTTGCATCAATGCCTTCACTCATAATAGTTTTGCCATTGTTACTTAGAATCTGGCGGATCCGTTGCAAACGGGCCAGCACCATATCGGCAAAAGTTTCCTGATGCATTTCCCGCCATGCTTCTCCATAATCATGATTTTTATCGAGCATCAGTTTTTGAGCTGCCTCCGTTTCCCGGTCGTAGTAGTTGCTTAACTCTTCTACCGGTAAATCCTGCCGTTCATCCTGTTCCAGTTGCAGCTGGATTAATCCAATAATTGCATAGTTGAGAATGCCTTTGAACTCAGAAGAAATACTGTCGCCAATGCGCTGTTCTTTTTTCTCCTGGATGGTACGAATTCGTTTTGCCTTGATATAAATCTGATCCACTACGGAAATAGTGCGGTACACCCTCCAGGACGTACCATAATCACGTGCTTTGCTGATAAAAACAGATTTACAGGAGTTGATTGCTTCGTTGTATTGTTCCACAGTATTCATCCGGTAATTTCAGAAATTGTTTTGTTACTTCGGGAATTCATTTACCGCTTCAAAAATAGCTGAAAGGTGGCAATGTTTACGCTCAATTGCAGGGGAAGATTACTGATACTGGATGAACCGGTGGTTATGGGCATTTTAAATGTAACCCCCGACTCTTTTTATGAAGGAAGCCGGGTGGAAGCAGAAGAGGCGCTTTTACAAACAGCCGCTGAAATGATTGCAGAAGGGGCCACGATTCTGGATGTAGGTGGACAAAGTACCCGGCCCGGCGCCGGCTTGCTTACTGCAGCAGAAGAGGCCAGCCGGGTGATACCGGCATTGCAGTTACTGCGGAATCATTTTCCCGACGTGTTTCTTTCAGCCGATACATTTTACAGCGAGGTAGCCCGCAAAGCTGCCGATGCAGGCACTGATCTGATTAACGATATCAGCGCCGGTGCTGCCGATGAGCAAATGATCAGCACAGTAGTGCAACTTCAGATGCCCTACATTGCCATGCACATGAAAGGTATGCCCCAAACAATGCAGGAGTTTGCTGTATACGGGAATGTAACTGAGGAAGTCATTCATTACTTTACTCATAAGCTGAGTCATTATGCAGAGGCTGGTTTGTATGACGTTGTTATTGACCCGGGGTTCGGGTTTGCCAAAACAGCAACTCACAATTTAAGAATGCTGAAAGAGCTGGAGTTGTTTCAGGTGCTGGGCCGGCCACTGCTGGCAGGCTTAAGCCGCAAATCCACCATTTACAAAACACTGGGAACTACGGCTGCAGAAGCACTGAATGGCACAACCGTTTTGAACACCATTGCCCTCGAAAAAGGAGCTAAAATCTTACGGGTGCATGATGTAAAAGAAGCCAGGGAAGCCATTCAGTTACTAACAGCACTCCGCAAGGCATAAAAAAAGCGGAGTTGAAACAACTCCGCTTTCTATCTTTTCATTTCTGAAAATTACTGATTGCCTTCTGTTGTGGGTGGTGCCGAAGGAAGCATCGGAAGATTTGATTTGGGAGCAACCGCAATATCCAATACTTCAATTTCAAAAATCAGGTTTTCATATGCTTTGATAGCAGGAGGTGAACCCTGCATACCATATCCCAGCATAGAAGGGATGTAAATTTTTGCTTTCCCGCCTTTTCCGACCTGTTTTACACCATCTTCAAAACCAGGAATACTTCCCATCTGGCCAATTACAATTTTCAATGGATCTACATGTCCGAATGAACTGTCAACATTCGAATCAAATTTCTTGCCTTCAAAATTCATACCTGTATACTTGATGGAAACCTGCTTACCACTATCGGGTAAGGGACCTTCACCGGCCTGAATCACTTCTACATAGGTTCCCAGTGCTGTTTTAGTAGCTTTCACATTCTTTGTTTTCAGGTATTGTTCAATAGCAGCGAATTCACGCTCTTTCTGCAATTCCATTTCTTTATTGAACTGGGTTTGGGCAACCGTCAGGTCTTTATAATTTTCGAGGATGCGGATCATGATTTTGATCTTGTCTCCTTTCTTCATACCCGGAGGCATTTGTCCGCCCTGCATTTTTGCAATTGAATCCACGCTTTGTATCACCACAGCGCTGTCGCCTACACGAAGCAGCGGAAACACTTCTGTAACATCATAATTTCTGCCGGTGCTGTCAACCATTGCAAACGCAGGAATTTTACCAAACGAATTGTAGGTAAGCGAATCTTTTTGATACACGGTTACATGGAACTTAATGTACGTGTTAGGCTTAAGTTTATCTCCCTTGCCGTCAGCAATAATTTTATACAAGAGTCCGCTTTTCGTTTTCTGAAACGAACCGCCGCTGCAACCGGCGAAAAGAATACCGGCCAGTGCCAGTATGATTAATGACTGAATTGTCTTCATGTTTGTATTTAATTAAAAAGATGCTAATTGAGATTTATGTTCCCGGATCGCTTCCCGGAACATCCGGAGATTTTCTTCCAGGCTTTCATCACGCTCACCTCCGGCTGCATTATAATGACCTCCGCCATTAAAATGTTTACGGGCAAATGTATTACAATCGAAGTCACCTTTACTACGGAAACTCCATTTTCTTTTTTCATCCCTGTCAATGAGCAGTGCTGCCAGTTTAATGCCCTGGATACCCAGCGGGTAATTGACCAGCCCTTCTGTATCGCCGGTTTTGATATCGAACTTCAACAGATCGTTCCGTGTTACCCACATCAGCGCCAGGTTGAGTTCATAATCAATTTCCATGCGGTGTAACAATACATGCCCAATAAAACGGAATCTGTTTTCGAGGTAATTGTCATAGATCCGCTCATGAACAGGTGTGTGCAGCAATCCCTGGTGCTTGAAATGAGCAATCATTTCATGAACTGTTGCGGATGCCGATGGAAAGCGAAACGAACCGGTATCGCCCATTACGCCTGCATAAAGGCACTGCATGACGGGTTGATTGATTTTGTCTTTGTTTCCACTTTCGCAGATAAAATCATAGATCATTTCACAAGTGGAACTTTTGGCCGTGTTGCTGATGCCCCAGGTAAACACGCTTGTTTGCGGTTCCTGGTGATGATCAATGAGGATTCGCTTTGCTGATACCTGTTCCAGGAACGCAGCCATACGCTTGGTGCGGATAAGTGTGTTGAAATCGAGGCAGAAAATCCAATCAGCTTCCGAAAGAAACGCTTCGCATTTTTGTACGTTACGCTCAAAGTCTATAACTTTTTCACAACCTGGCATCCAGTCAAGAAAGGCAGCCCAGTTAGTAGGGGAAATCACCTGCACCGTATGCCCCAGTTGAATCAATAAATGATACAGCCCCAGGGAGGAACCCATCGCATCAGGATCAGGTTTCTGATGGGTGGTGATCACAATCTTTCGGGGTTGATTCAGAAGAGGATATAATTCGTGAATTGGCTGCATAAAACGGTTGCAAAAGTAGGGGAAATTACCCGGAGTCGAGCGAAGCGTTGCAGGAGGCTCCCCTGTTTGGTTCTTCATTCACCTACTTTACAAGCCATTTCTTAGCCGGGAATCCTTACCTTTGCGGCGCAAAAACATATAATATCTATATTATGAGCAATCGTACGTTTACCATGATCAAACCCGACGCTATGAAGAATGGACATGCGGGTAAAATTATCGATCATATCATCCGTGGAGGGTTCCGGATTGTAGCATTGAAACAAGTAAAACTCAACGCCGAAAAAGCTGGTGAAT
Source organism: Chitinophaga pinensis (assembly GCA_943368955.1). Lineage (GTDB taxonomy): Bacteria > Bacteroidota > Bacteroidia > Chitinophagales > Chitinophagaceae > Lacibacter > Lacibacter pinensis_A. The sequence continues at coordinate 310,075 of CALRLY020000004.1, read as the reverse complement.
TTTATGCCGTTCACAAAGAGCGCCCGTTCTTTGGTGAATTAGTAGAGTTTATGAGCAGCGGCCCTATTATGGCTGCCATTCTTGAAAAAGAGAATGCGGTGGCTGATTTCCGCAAACTGATTGGTGCTACCAATCCCGCACAGGCTGAAGAAGGAACTATCCGTAAGTTGTATGCAACTTCTGTTGGCGAAAATGCTGTTCACGGAAGCGACAGTGACGAAAATGCACAGCTTGAAGGAAGCTTTTTCTTTAGCGGATTGGAACAATTCTGATGGAGCTGATTTCTTTTCAAATCCCCCGCAAAACGGGGGATTTTTTATTTCTTACTGGCATAGTTCTTGTAAAGTTTATGATGAACTGATTTCTTCCTGAATCAAAAACCTTTCGTATGAAAAAGCTGTTGCTGGGTATCCTGCTGCTGGGTATTGTTCCGTTTTTCATGAACAGTTGTTCCAAGAACAAACAGGCTGCCCGGTTGAATATTTATCTCACAGATGATCCTGCTGAATACGACGAGGTGAATATTGATATACAACAGGTATTTATCAATAAGGGGGAAAACGGTTCTGATAGCTGGAAAGAAATTCCGATTACACCGGGAGTTTTTAATTTGCTTGAATTCCGTAACGGATTCGATACGCTGCTCGGCAGTATTGAATTACCGGCCGGCAAAATTTCACAAATCCGCCTCGTTTTAGGCAACAACAACACCCTGAAAGAAGGAGCAGTCATACACAAGCTTGAAACACCATCTGCTCAGCAATCGGGTTTGAAACTGAATGTACAAACGGAGCTAACAGAAGGTATTATCTATAAACTCTGGATTGATTTTGATGCAGCCCGCTCCATTGTAAAAGCAGGCAACAGCGGCAAATATTTACTAAAGCCGGTAATCCGGACCTATACAGAAGCCTTGAGTGGAGCCATTAAAGGATTTGTTATACCTGCAACATCAAACCCATGGGTATATGCGATCAGGGGAAGTGATACCGTTGCTTCCGCTAAACCCGAAGCAGCAACCGGTTATTTTCTGATCAAAGGACTTCCGGCAGCAACGTACCAGTTAGTAATTGACGGATCAAACGGGTACACTGATAAAACTATTTCAGATATTCTGGTTGTGAATGGTGTTGTCACTAATACAGGTACAACCACACTAACACAATAAGAAATAAGTACGATTCTAACAAGAGACCAAGCTGCTTCACTCATGGAGCAGCTTTTTTAGTAACCAGGAAAACTGACGGGAATAAGCCTGCTTCTTGAAAAGAATCACAAAAACGGAATCTCCGTTCTTGTAACTTACTACTGTGAAAAACGGTCTAGCCAGACTCTGGAAAAAAATTGGTCCTGGTTTTATAACAGGCGCCAGCGATGATGATCCATCAGGTATTGCAACCTATACCCAGGCCGGGGCAGCCTTTGGTGTTTCTACATTATGGGTTGCATGGTTTACTCTGCCACTTATGATCGGCATCCAGGAAATGTGTGCCCGAATTGGATTAGTACAAAAGAAAGGACTGGTAAGTGTAATCCGGAAATACTATCCCAAGTGGATGCTATACATGCTGTTGGCACTCTCCTTCCCGGCCATTACCTTGAACATTGGTGCTAACATTGCCGCCATAGGTGCTGTTGGCAATATGTTGCAACCAAGACTGGACCCTAATTTAATTTCGCTAGTTTTTATAATACTGCTGATGTGGATGATGATTCACTTCTCCTATAAAAAAATTGCGGCCGTTTTGAAATGGATGGGGCTGGTATTGCTGGTGTATTTGTTTGTTCCTTTTTTGTTTCAACAGGATCTTCGCTTTATCATTAAAAACACACTCGTTCCTCATTTTGAATTAACACAGAAATTTATTGCCACCATTGTAGGATTGTTAGGAACCACCATTTCGCCCTATTTATTCTTTTGGCAGGCAAGTATGGAACAGGAAGAAATCAGACATAAAAAGGTTGTGGTAGACAAGCAACTACTTTCCGATATGAATACAGATGTAAAAACAGGTATGATTTTTTCGAACCTCATCATGTATTTCATCATTCTCACTGCAGCCACTGTATTCTACCCAAATGGAATCCGAAACATAGAAACGGTATGGGATGCGGCTATGGCATTGTACCCACTTGCAGGTAACGGTGCGTTCCTTTTGTTTTCATTGGGCATAATTGGAACAGGCTTATTGGCAATTCCGGTACTGGCTGGTTCCGTAAGCTATATGATGGCTGAAACTTTCCGCTGGAAAGAAGGACTAGATAAAAAATTTCATCAAGCGAAAGGATTTTATATCACTATGATTGCTTCTTTGCTCATCGGATTTTTTGTGAATTTTGTTGGTATGTCACCCATAAAAGCACTCCTTTATACAGCTGTGATATATGGCATGATTGCGCCCGTTCTCATTCTTATGATTCTTCACATCTGCAACAGCCGCAAAATCATGGGTGAATTTGTGAACAGCCGCAAACAAAACGCATGGGGCGTGGCCTGTCTGGCGCTGATGACTGTGAGTGCAGGCACCTTGCTCTTTTTACTTCTTGATTAATTCCTTTTTTAACAGCCAATCGCACTGTACATCTGTTCCTAACAAAAAATCATGCTTACTGAATTGTTGAAATCCCCATTTCGTATAAAACCGGATGGCCGGCTCGTTTTTTTCCCATACACCCAACCAAATAACTTCACATCCATGTTGCACTGCAAATGTGTGAACATACTCCATCATCCTGGTACCACTTCCTTTACCCTTCCATTCTTCTAAAACATAGATTCGGGCAATTTCCAGTGCATTGGTACGTTCAAGTTCAGGTGGTGTATGAGTAAGTCTTAAACGAAGGTACCCTATCGGAATTTCAGCATGATACAGTAAAGCAAATAAATCCGGGCTATTTAACACCTCCTGTTCGAGTTGTTCTTTGGTAAACTGTTCATTCATGAACAACTCCATGTCTTCCTTTTTATTGTGGGAAGCAAAGGTTTCGTAAAATGTACGTCTGCTTAAATCGGCTATTAAGCCGGCATCTCCAGCTGTTGCTACTTGTACAGTCAGCATAATAAGAAGTTGGTTGCTGCACTGGCAACCGCTTAATCAATTCTGAATTACATGTTTTCAATAACCAGGGCGCTGGCTCCCCCACCTCCATTACAAATACCTGCTGCACCGTAACGTGCCTGATTGGCCTTTAATACATTGATGAGCGTAACAATGATACGGGCGCCGCTTGCCCCCAATGGATGGCCCAGAGACACAGCCCCGCCATGTACATTCACCCGTGCCGGATCAAGTTTCATTCTGCGGGAGTTTTCGATACCTACAACTGCAAACGCTTCATTTAATTCCCAGTAATCAATATCAGTCATCTGCAGACCGGCTTTTTCAACCGCCTTTGGAACAGCAAGGGAAGGCGTGGTTGTAAACCATTCAGGCGATTGCTCAGCGTCAGCATATGAGAGAATGCGGGCAATAGGCTTTACTCCCAATTCTTCTGCTTTTGATTTACTCATCAGCAGTAACGCAGCCGCACCGTCATTCATAGTACTGGCATTTGCAGCAGTAACCGTGCCCTCTTTTTGAAAAGCCGGATTTAACGAAGGAATTTTTTCAAACTTTACATTGTAGGGTTCCTCATCTTTTGCAAAAATAACAGGATCGCCTTTACGTTGAGGGAGTTCCACCGGTACCACTTCCGCATCAAACTTTCCGGCTGCCCATGCTGCCTGCGAACGTTGATAACTTTCAATGGCAAATGCATCCTGCTCTTCCCGGGTAATGCCACACTCACGTGCACAAAGTTCAGCAGCGTTACCCATTGCCTTTCCATCATATACATCTGTTAACCCATCTTTTACGAGACCGTCGATGAGTGTAACATTTCCGTACTTGTTTCCCCAACGCACACTATCAGAATAAAAGGGCACATTGCTCATACTTTCCATCCCACCAGCTATTACAATATCTGCATCACCCAGTAAAATGCTTTGTGCCGCCTGAGCAATCGCTTTCATGCCACTGGCACAAACTTTATTTACCGTTGTGCAATTAACAGAATCCGGTAATCCGGCAAATTTCGCAGCTTGCCTGGCAGGAGCCTGTCCCAGGTTTGCCTGTATCACACAACCCATCAATACATCCTGAACTTCTGTGGAACTCACACCGGCTTTTTGAAGAGCACCTTTAATGGCAATTGCTCCCAGTTGTGTAGCCGTAATGCTTTTGAGGCTGCCCCCAAAGCTACCCATGGGAGTGCGTACAGCAGAAATGATATAAACTTCCTGTTTCATATTGTGGCAATCGTTTTAGAAATGCAAAGTTACAGCAGAAGAGGTAGAAATTACTTATTACCAGAACCTTTCAGAAAGTACCGGAACTGGTTTGCTACAAGACCCCGTCAATTGAAGCTTTACTTTTGTTACGCCACCAGCCGTAAGCACCGGCAGCCAATGAAAGAAAACAGGCAGCCAGTGCCGCAGTTCCCACCAGTTCACTTGCCTGTACTTGTTCATTGTATATTCCCCAGAAAGCCCAGGCAGTTACCAGTACAAACGAAAACTCTCCGCGAATCAACCCAAACCAAACCGACAGAGAGGCTGCCACTGCAATAAGAAACACACTCCAAGCAGAAGGCGAAATGCCCCACCCTGTCCATTCCAGATGCACCAGCAAAGCAGTTGTATTTGCTATGGTGGCTACTGAAATCCATGCGAGGTACACAACAAATGGAATATATAAAAATAAACGGCTGATGCCGGTTACAAACACCTCGTATTGCTGCATGGTACGGTACGCAAGCAGAAGTGTTAACAGTAACGCCAGCATCAGCAGCAGAGAGGCTGCAACGTACAAATAATGCCATGCCGCAATCCATAATCCATTCAGCAAACAGGAAACAAGGAAGTAAGGACTCAGCAATTGTACATGCCGGAAAAAACTGTTCTCCGGCTCCTTCTTCCAAAGCTTTACACCGCTGCTGATAACCCAGCCGAGCAGCAGTAAGTAAATAACACCCCAGATGCTGAACGTAAAGCCAGCCGGAACAAACTGGTTCGGATAAAATGCGCTGACTTGCCCGGTGTTATAGCCGTTTAAGGGCAAACTGTTTGCAAGGGCATTCATGAGTATCATTCCTGCAAAAGCAAACAGTTGGAGTAACGCCGTAAATTTTGGATGACGCTTCATCTGAATTTCGTATTAAAGACGTTTGCTGACAATCTGCAACCGTTTCACTATTGAAGATAACCATTTTCTACTCTACTTCCACAATACATAAGCTCTTGCTGTTACAGGTGATGCAGCAAGTAACAGCAGGGCAGCAATCCACCCTCCTGCGCAATACCCGGCATACGCCAACAACAATAACCAGGCAGGGTAAAACAACGATAAAAACACATACAATAAACTGTCGTAATGAATTGAACCGGCATTGATTTTCCGGGCTGCCACGTGAAACAGGTAGTAAAAAGGTACATGCAATAAAAAACCGCATACAGCAAACGGAAGCAGCATCACACTGCGTGCCAGTTTAGGTGCAGATGAAACTTGAATATTTGATAATTGAAGCAGTTGCTCTGCTGTTTTTTTATTAATGAGCTGCAGATCTGTCCCGTTATCTGATGGTCCTGTTAACAAAGAAGAGCCAAAAGGTTTCCCTGCCATTAAATCTATTTCCTTACCGAAACGGGTAAAGGAATCGTATCGGATCCAAAAAGGCATCATTTGTACATCTGTCCCTTCTGCCCAGCTTTGCGATAAAATACGTGCAGCTCCTTTTTTTAGAGGTTGTAATGTGGTTTGATGATCACAAAAACCCTCAACAAAAATTAAAACGTGGTTGCCTTTGCGTAAGGCATCCCGGCTTTGCCGGAAACTTGACTCATTCAGACTCAACTTATCTTTTCCATCACGAATGCGGTAAACCGGAATCATTTGCAACTGCCGTAAAACAAAACGTACAAATCCGTTCCGGAATACATCGCTCCTTGTAAGAAAATGTACCGGCTTTTTCATGTAGGTACCTACCAGGATTGCATCGAAAAAAGAATTGGGGTGATGGGCTCCGATCAGGAACGGACCGTCCTCCAGAAATAATTCTTTGTTATGCAGCGTAATACGCTTGCAAGAAAGAAACAATGTAAACTGAACCCATTTTTTTAGTAATGAATAAATCAAACCTGCTGCATGATTTTAATTTTCTAAAATAACAGAATAATCTGAGATCTGAAAATTCAATCAAAAAGTAACGGAGAAACTAACGAGTAGGCAGTTGAGATGTTCTTCCAGTAATCAGTCATTTACTTGCAGGGACGCAGCAGCAATGGATTTAGCTGCAATAAAACCACTGGTCCAGGCATGTTGAAAATTAAATCCACCTGTAATGCCATCCACATCCAGTATTTCTCCGGCAAAAAATAAATTGCTTCTGATTTTACTTTGCATGGTTTGCACATCCACTTCTCTTGTATCAATACCCCCGGCCGTAACAAACTCTTCTTTAAAAGTTGTTTTTCCCTGCACCTGCATTACAGAGGCACCAACGGTTTGCACTAATTTGTTCAACTGTCGGGTTGGCAAATCGCTCCAGCGCCAATCGGGGTTAATTTCTGATTGGCTCAGTAAAAACAACCAGAGTCTTACTGGTAGTTCCAGTGGATTTGTATTGGCTATTTTTTTAGCCGTATGATGCTGCCGGGATTCCTGCAGACAACTTCTTATTTCATCTTCTTTTTTATCCCCGGTCCAGTTTACAACAATCGGAAATACATACGCCCTTTCCTGTAATTCACGGGCACCCCAAGCCGATAACTTCAATACACACGGTCCGCTGAGGCCCCAGTGTGTGATGAGCAATGGGCCAGACGAAACAAGCTTCGACTGATGAATTTTGATGGTTGCTGCCGGTACTGCCACACCCATCAATGCAGAAATGGGATGTTTGGGAATATTAAACGTAAAAAGCGAAGGAACAGGTGTTATAATGGTATGTGTGGTTTCTTTGAGCCAATCGAATTGATGCAGTTTGGGAAATCCCCCGCAGGCTGCACAAACATAATCGGCCGAAATGGCCGAACCGTTTTTCAGCTCCAGTTGCCATTGCTGGTCAACAGTACGGATGCGTTCAACTTCTGTCCGTAAATGAATCTGTACACGATAGCGGTCAGCTTCACGTAACAGGCAGTCAATAATGGTTTGTGAGGAATCAGTAACGGGAAACATTCTTCCATCGCCTTCTTGTTTCAATTGAACGCCTCTTTCTTCAAACCACTGAATGGTATCGGTACTGAAAAAATGATAAAAGGCTTTTCGCACAAAATGTTCTCCCCGTGGATAATGGAGGCTGAACTCTTTTCGGTCAAAACAGGCATGCGTTACATTACATCGTCCACCGCCGCTTACTTTCACCTTCGATAAAAGTTTATCTGATTTTTCAAGCAGGTGCACCTGCAGATCCGGATTCATTCGTGCTGCATTCACTGCACAAAAAAAACCGGCGGCTCCGCCTCCGATCACGATCAGTTTTTTATTGCTTCCCGACATAAGATACTGCTGTAAAACTAAAAACCCCGCCGGTTGCGGGGAAACCATTGTCAGCAATAATAGCTGTGATCCAGATTGCTATTGGCCTGCTCTTCCCGCTCAATGGATGTAAATGAAGAAAGGATATCAGCCTTTCCCTTTTTTACACATACCGTATGCTCATAATGGGCAGATGGTTGATGATCGGCTGTTCGGATTGTCCACCCATCTTCATCTGTAAATACATCCTTGGTGCCGAGGTTGATCATAGGTTCTATAGCAATCACGGTTCCTTCCTTCAGCTTGGCACCGGTACCCCGTTTGCCAAAATTGGGTACCTGCGGGTCTTCATGCAGATTGCGGCCAATCCCATGCCCCACCAGTTCACGCACCACGCCATAACCATGGTCCTTTTCAGTGTGCTGTTGAACAGCAAACGCAATATCGCCCACCCGGTTTCCATGTACTGCCTTTTCAATGCCCTTATAAAGCGATTCTTTTGTTATTCTTAGTAATTGCTTCACATTGTCGGTTGTACCTCCAAGAATGAATGTGTAAGCACTGTCGCCATGATAACCATTCATAAAAACACCGGCATCTACCGATACAATGTCGCCTTCTTTGAGTTCTGCATTGGTGGGGAAGCCGTGTACCACTGCATCATTCACCGATATGCAGGTAGCGTAAGGATAGGTGTTTTTGTAATTTTTGAATGAGGGCACTCCGCCATGATCCCTGATAAATTGTTCCACCCTGGCATCTACCTGCATAGAGGTTATACCTGGTTTGAGAATACGTGCTGCTTCTGCTAAGGCTTCACCTACCAACAAAGCACTTTTGCGAATTAGTTCAATTTCTGCTGGAGTCCTGTAATGAATCATAAAACAAACTATGAAAAAACCCCGGCGGAGGCCAGGGCTTTCTGATAAAGATTTTTAAATAACGCCGGAGGATGCTGTTTGTCTGCCCTGGATTCTTCCGCTTTTCATTAATCCATCGTATTGCCGCATGAGCAAGTGTGTCTCAATTTGCTGCAGCGTATCCAGCACTACACCCACCATAATGAGCAGAGATGTACCACCGAAGAAGGTAGAAAATCCGCTGGTAATGCCCACATTTTTTGCAATGCCGGGTAAAATACCAACAGCTGCAAGAAATACCGCACCGGGAAGTGTGATTTTGTCCATTACTGAACCAATATAATCGGCAGTAGGTTGCCCCGGTTTAACGCCAGGAATAAATCCGTTGTTCTGCTTCAGGTTATCGGCAATTTGTTTGGGATTAAAAATAAGAGCAGTATACAAGAAAGTAAAGCCAATCACTAAAACTGAATACAATAACATGTACCAGATATTTCCATGGTCGCTCAGTACAGCAGCCAACCCTCTTGTAGATTGAAATCCTGTGAGCAGTGTGGGAAGAAACATGATAGCCTGGGCGAAAATGATGGGCATTACACCGGCACTGTTTACTTTAATCGGAAGAAACTGGCGGGCACCTCCAAACTGGCGGTTTCCTACAATTTGCTTTGCATAATTGATCGCTATTTTTCTAACACCCTGTACCAGAATGATAAGCCCCATAATCACGGCAATGAGAATGGCAATCTCAATCATAAAGATGAGCAAACCACCACCGCCACGATTCATTTTGGAATCAAATTCCGCTGCAATAGATGCCGGGAAGCGGGCCAGAATTCCGATCATGATAATCAGTGATGTACCGTTTCCTAAACCTTTGTCGGTAATACGCTCACCCAACCACATCACAAACAAGGTACCTGCAGTAAGTACAATTGTTGTAGACAGCCAGAAATAAGCACTGTAAGACTCAAGGATAGCACCACCGGCCACCTGGGGATCACGGAGATAGGCTACATATGCACTGGCCTGGAACACAGTTACAATAACAGTAAGGTAACGTGTCCATTGATTAATTTTCTTACGTCCGCTATCACCTTCTTTTTGCATTTTCTGCAATTGAGGCACAAGAATGCTCATCAATTGCATGAAGATGGACGCTGAAATGTAAGGCATGATACCCAATGCAAAAATAGATGCGCTGGAAAAAGCACCTCCTGCAAATGAGTCGAAAATACCCAGGATTCCTTCTTTGGCTTTTGTGCTGAGCTGGCTCAATTGCTGGGGATCCACACCGGGCAAAACAATGTGAGCTCCCACCCGGTACACCAGTAACAGGAGAAGCGTGTACACGATCTTCTCCCGTAACTCAGAAATGGACCAGATATTCTTTATAGTCTGAATTAATTTTTTCACTGAAAAAAATCTGTTTATAATGTTCTCAAACGAAAAAAGACGCATTGGAATGCGTCGGGCAAATATCGGGAAAATTATTTCACAATCTCAACCGATCCACCTGCTGCTTCAATAGCTGCCTTCGCCTTTTCACTCAGGGCATTCACTTTAAAGCTGAGTTTGGCTTTCAGTTCACCGTTTGCAAGAATCTTCACTTTATCGGTGCGGCTGATAAGGGCATTGCTGTACAGGTTTTCGAGTGAAAACTCAGTTAATCCATACTTTTCGGCCAGTTGCTCAATTTGTCCGAGGTTGAACACACGGTACTCAACACGATCCGGATTTTTAAACCCACGCTTGGGAACACGACGCTGAATAGGCATCTGTCCTCCTTCATGAGCCATTTTGCTCTTATAACCGGCACGGCTTTGACCGCCCTTATTTCCTTTTGTAGAGGTACCACCCTTTCCGGATGCTTCACCACGACCTAAACGTTTCTCTTTGTGTGTAGAACCTTCTGCAGGTTTTAAATTGTGTAGTTTCATTTGCTTTTATTTTAAACTTACGCCCCGAAAGCATCGGGGCTCGCATGTAAATACAAAAATCAGAAAAAACTGCTATCAGCCGGAAGATCGCTTCCTGGCAGATTGATATTCGATCAGGCAAGTTCCTCCACCTTAACAAGATGGTTAACCTTTTCAACCATACCCAGAATCTGGGGAGTGGCTTCCACTTCTTTTGAAGAATTGGTTTTATTAAGACCAAGCGCCTTTAAGGTTTGTTTTTGACGCTCAGGCCGGTCTATTGGACTCTTTACCAAAGTAATTTTTATCTTTTTCATATCTCAGTCTGTTTGTGCAGCCAGGAATCATACTACCTGGCTTGCAGAGTTAAATTATCCGTTAAACACTTTTTTCAGTCCGAGGCTGCGCTGCTTAGCTACGCCAATCGGTTCCCGTAACATAGCCAAAGCTTTGAACGTTGCTTTCACCACATTGTGTGGATTCGCTGAGCCCAGTGATTTCGCTAATACGTCTGTCACACCGGCACTTTCAAGTACAGCACGCATGCTTCCACCGGCAATTACACCCGTACCATGAGCAGCTGGCTTAATGAGTACTTTTGCAGCTCCTTCCTTAGCCAGTTGATCATGAGGAATTGTTCCATGCATTACAGGAACTTTAATAAGATTCTTCTTGGCATCCTCAATACCCTTAGAAATTGCTTCCTGTACTTCTTTCGCCTTTCCAAGTCCATGACCAACCACCCCATTTTCATTACCCACTACAACCAGTGCAGAGAAACTGAAGGCACGACCACCTTTGGTTGTTTTAACAACACGGTTAATGGCAACAACTTTTTCTTTCAGTTCCAGGTCGCCGGCTTTTACTCTGTTTGAAATTACTTTAGACATTTATGTTTGTTTAAATGTTTGAAAAATTAGAATTGTAATCCGGCTTCTCTTGCACCATCAGCAATCGCTTTTACACGACCATGATAAAGGTAACCGCCCCTGTCAAACACAACGGTTGTAATACCGAGTTCAACAGCCTTTCTGGCAATTGCCTCACCCACCTTTTTACTCAGTTCAATCTTTGTTCCGGTTTGTGCTTTGATGTCCTTATCTCTGCTGGATGCAGATGCAATGGTACTCCCGTTAACATCATCCACCAGTTGTACATAGATATCAGCATTACTGCGGAATACACTCAAACGGGGATTTTGTGATGTTCCGGCAACTTTCCTGCGTATGGAATAGCGGATTTTTTGCCTTCTGATTACTTTGTTATCTGTTTTCATCTTTCTGTTTTATTTGATTCTCCTGATGCTGCCAGAAGAAAATGTATTGCATGATTCGTTTAATTCCTTCACAGGAAAATTGATTACTTACCTGCTGCCTTACCAGCCTTTCTGCGGATAAACTCACCCACATACTTAACACCCTTTCCTTTGTATGGCTCAGGCTTACGCAGGCCACGTAATTTGGCAGCTACCTGACCCAATAACTGTTTGTCAATTCCTTCTAATGTGATTGTGGGGTTTTGACCCTTTTCCTGGGCAGTTGTTACTTTCAGTTCCTGGGGCACTTCAAAAATGATATTGTGTGAGTAGCCAAGAGCAAGATCCAGAACATTTCCCTGATTGGCAGCTTTATAACCCACACCCACCAGTTCCAGTTTGCGCACAAAACCATCAGTAACACCTTTTACAAGGTTACTGATGAGAGCACGGTACAAACCATGCATGGCCCGATGGCGGCCTTGATCGGTCGGGCGGCTGAAAGTCACTTCACCATCCTTAACCTCAACAGTGATATCACGATCTACAGGCTGTTTTAACTCACCCTTGGGCCCTTTTACAATTACAACATTATCCTTCCCAACAGTGATAGTTACTCCCTGTGGAATCGAAATCGGTTTTTTTCCTATACGAGACATAGTACTTCTGAATTTGAAAATTTGAAAATTTGAAAATGTTGCCTCACGTTTTCAGTTACCGTATAGAGAACTTAATATTTTCGTGATGCATTTGTTTTACAGACTCCTTGAACCATTTTCATTATTCAATTTGTCTTTTGATTTGCCTACTCCAAACCGGAGTTAAAAATCTTAATATACGTAGCAAAGAACTTCACCACCTACATTGCCTGCTTTAGCCTGCTTATCCGTCATAACCCCTTTAGAGGTACTAACAATTGCAATACCAAGTCCGTTTTTCACCCGTCGGAAATCAGCCGGCTTGGAATACTGACGAAGACCGGGGCGGCTTACACGCTCAAGCGACTGGATGGCCGGTTGACGTGTCTGAGGATCATACTTAAGAGCGATCTTAATAACTCCCTGCTTGGAGTCATCTTCAAATTTATACTTCAGAATGTATCCCTGGTCATAAAGAATTTCAGTGATACGCTTTTTCAGGTTTGAGGCAGGAATCTCCACAATCCGGTGGCCCGCCATTTGAGCATTACGTACACGTGTGAGGAAATCTGCAATAGGATCTGTTACCATTTTATTCCTTTATTGAATGATGTTAAATGTTGTTTCTGTTGTGCATCATATTCAATACCTGCACAAGTTTGAGACTGGCTTACCAGCTTGCTTTTTTAACGCCCGGAATTTTTCCATTCAGCGCCATGTCACGGAAGATAACACGGGATATTCCGAAATAACGCATGTAGCCCTTTGGACGACCCGTTAACTGGCAACGGTTTTTCAAACGAACCGGTGATGCATTTTTAGGAAGCTGATCCAGTGCAGCAAAATCACCGGCAGCTTTTAAAGCAGCACGCTTTTCGGCATACTGTGCCACCATTCTTTCTCTTTTGTGTTGACGGGCTGTAACTGATTTTTTAGCCATTTTAATTTATTTACGTTCCGAATTTCAAATCACAAGCACAGTTGCCTGCAATACTGTTTTTGATGATTAATCTTTTTTTGCGTTCTTAAAAGGCATCCCCATTTCTTTCAGCAGTTCATATGCTTCTTCATTGGTAGATGCACTGGTAACAAACGTGATATCGAGACCTGTAATCTTGTTTACTTTATCAATATCAATTTCAGGGAAAATGATTTGTTCTGTAACACCCATTGTGTAGTTACCACGGCCATCAAAAGACTTATCATTCACTCCTTTGAAGTCACGTACACGGGGGAGCGAAGCTGCAATTAAACGGTCCATGAATTCATACATATTCACACCACGGAGCGTAACACGTGCACCAATGGGCATACCTTTACGCAGCTTGAAGTTGGAAATATCCTTTTTTGAATTCGTGGCAATAGCTTTCTGACCAGTAATAAGCGTCAGCTCATCAATAGCAATGTCCACCAGCTTCTTATCATTTACCGCACCATTTACCCCACGGTTGATGCATATTTTCTCGAGTTTAGGAACCTGCATAATGCTCTTGTAGCCAAAACGCTTCATTAAAGCAGGAATCACTTCACTTTTATACTTACTTGCTAAACGGGGTGTATATTTTGTAGCACTCATGATCTTCTTTTTTTAACCTTCGTTTATTTATTTTACAGGTTGACCTGATTTTTTGGAAACACGAACCAACTTTCCGTTTTCACGTGTACGCTTCACTTTTGCGGCTTGTTTGCCATCCCACAACATAACATTTGAAATGTGAATCGGGGATTCCTTTTTCACAATACCGCCTTTTGTATTTTGTGCGGTTGGTTTTGAATGCCTGGAGACAATGTTTACCCCTTCCACCAGTACACGGCTATCGTCGGGAAAAACTTCCAGAACAGTACGGGGCTTCTTAAGATCTTTATCATCACCGGCAATTACCACAACGGAGTCGCCTTTCTTGATGTTAAACTTGGGTTTGAATCTGTTACTCATTTTATTTTGCTTAAAGCTTACTGTTAAACAGCTATCTGGTTAACTTAAATATGTCGATATCATCAAATTGCCTGGGGCACCAGCACCCATACAATCAGTATTTCTTACAGTACTTCCGGTGCAAGAGATATAATTTTCATATATCCTTTGTCACGTAATTCACGGGCAACCGGGCCGAAGATGCGGGTACCCCGGGGCTCGTCCGATGCGTTCAGGATTACCACTGCATTGTCATCGAAGCGGATGTATGAACCATCTTTCCGGCGCAACTTATTTTTAGTGCGTACAATAACAGCCTTTGCAACGGTTCCTTTTTTAATACCACCACCAGGTAATGCATCCTTAACGGTAACTACAATTTTGTCACCAATTTTAGCGTAATCCTGGCCGCTGTTGCCCAGCACTTTGATACAAAGAACCTCTTTGGCTCCGCTGTTGTCGGCTACATTTAATCTGCTTTCTTGCTGAATCATCTTAAACTATTTTTGATTTCAGATTTTTGATTTCAGATTTGGGAGCAGTGCATCCAATCTGCAATCTGCAATCGCCAATCTGCAATTATTTACTTCGCTTTCTCTACAACCTCTACCAGTCTCCAGCGCTTTGTTTTGCTGAGAGGACGGCTTTCCATGATTTTTACAGTATCGCCCACACCACACTCGTTCTTTTCATCATGAGCATGGAACCTGGTTGTTTTCTTTACAAACTTTCCATAGATAGGGTGCTTTACTTTACGTTCAACAGCTACGGTAATGGTTTTATCCATTTTGCTGCTGGTAACAACACCTGTCTTGGTTTTACGCAAATTTCTTTCTACCATTTTTTTGCTTTTTTTCTTTATGCCACCTGGCGGGTGGGGGTATTTGTCAGATACCCAGCTGTTTTTTTCTTAATTCTGTTTTCAAGCGGGCAATATCCTTACGCAATCCACGGATGCTCATGGGATTCTCAAGGGGAGAAATTGCATGTGCAAATTCCAGCTTCTTCAAACGGAGTTCGTCTTCCTTAATCCGTGCTGCCAGATCTGCTTCGGGCAAATCCTTTATACTCTTTAAAAAATCGGTTTTCGTAGCCATTTTAATCAGTTTATGTGTTCAATCGCTTTTATGCAGTCAGATCACGACGCACGATAAATTTAGTTTTAATGGGCAATTTCTGAGCTGCCAGTTCCATTGCATGCTTGGCAGTTTCAACAGCCACGCCATCTGCTTCAAACAGGATACGTCCTGGTTCTACAATAGCGGCCCATCCTTCGGGGTTACCTTTACCTTTACCCATCCTCACCTCTGCAGGTTTACGGGTAACTACTTTATCGGGGAATACCCGGATCCACACATTTCCTTCACGTTTCATGGCACGGGTCATCGCCTGGCGGGCACTTTCAATCTGGCGATTGGTAAGCCATACTGGTTCGAGTGCTTTCAGAGCATATGAACCAAAAGATATGCTGGTACCACGCTTTGCAACGGCACGAACCCTGCCCTTCTGCGATTTTCTGTGTTTTGTTCTTTTCGGCTGTAACATTGTCTTTTATGTTTCGTGTTACTGTTTTATTTAATTCCTGTTTCTGATCTGTTACTGTACGGTGGATTAACGACGGCCACCACCGCCACCTTCACGACGGGGAGGACGGCGGTCACCACCACCTCTTTCATCCCGACGGTCTTTACGGTCGCTTACTTCACTCTTTCCACCGGTGAAGTTTGGATTCAGATCACGTTTGCTGAGAACTTCTCCCTTACAAATCCATACTTTGATCCCGATTTTACCATATACAGTAAGAGCAAATACGTTCGCATAATCAATATCCATACGGAATGTATGCAAAGGTGTACGTCCCTGCTTAAGTTCTTCCGTACGGGCAATTTCAGCTCCACCCAAACGGCCGCTCACCTTCACTTTGATACCTTCAGCACCCATGCGGAGAGCAGAAGCAATCGCCATTTTCACAGCACGCTTGTAGTTAATACGATTTTCAATCTGACGGGCAATTGTATCTGCAACAATGTTTGCATCAACTTCAGGACGACGGATTTCCAGGATGTTGATCTGAACATCTTCGTTGCTGGTAAGCTTTTTCAGTTCTTCCTTGATACGATCAACTTCTCCACCACCTTTACCGATGATAATACCCGGCTTGGATGTATGAATGGTTACGATCAATTTATTGAGAGTACGCTCAATAACGATTTTAGAAATGCCCCCTTTGTTGATACGGGCATTGAGATAGGTTCTGATCTTGTTATCTTCAATCAGCTTGCCGGCAAAATCTTTCTTATTACCATACCAGTTACTCTCCCATCCCCGGATGATGCCTAACCTGTTACCAATTGGATTTGCTTTTTGACCCATAGAAAGGTTTAAATAGATTAATCAAATTATTTATTACTATCCACAATGATTGTTACGTGGTTGCTGCGTTTCCGAACCCGGTACGCACGGCCCTGGGGTGCAGGACGCAAGCGTTTTACAGAACGGGCACCATCAACAAAAATGGTTTTCACCACCAAACTGGCATCAGCAGCACTCTGACCGCTGTTCTTTTGCTCCCAGTTATTGATTGCACTTTTCAGCAACTTTCCCAAAGGAGATGCGGAGTGCTGAGGATGAAACTCCAATAAAGCCAGGGCTTTTTCAACATCCATACCACGGATTTCATCTGCCAGCAAACGCATTCTGCGGGGCGATGTGGGATAATTTCTAAGTTTTGCTACTGCTTCCATTTGTTTTATTTTAAGGTTGAAGGCGAAAGGTATGAGGCATAAGGCTTCAGCCTGTTACTCTTTACCTTTTCCTTTTACCATTATCCTACTTTCTTACTTGAGTGTCCTTTAAAATTTCTTGTGGGAGCAAACTCACCCAGTTTGTGACCCACCATAAATTCAGTTACATACACAGGAATAAACTTGTTTCCGTTATGCACTGCAAATGTGTGACCAACGAAATCGGGGGTGATAGTAGAGCGGCGGCTCCATGTCTTGATCACACCTTTTTTTGCTTTACCCTCGTTAACAGCCAGCACCTTTTTCTCAAGATGTGTTGCTACGTAAGGACCTTTTTTAATCGAACGAGCCATATGAAAAATTTCGATTTACGATTTAGATTTTAAATTACTTCGCCAGTTTGCTGCCATCACGACGCTGGATGATCAATTTGTTTGAACCCTTATGCTTTGAACGTGTTTTTTCACCTTTTGCATATTTACCGGTTCTGCTGCGGGGATGACCACCACTTGCACGGCCTTCACCACCACCCATTGGGTGATCTACAGGGTTCATAGCCACACCACGGTTGCGGGGACGGATTCCTTTCCAACGATTTACACCAGCTTTACCTGCCTGCTCCAGGCTATGATCACTGTTGGAAACAACACCAACAGTTGCATAACAGTTAATCAATACTTTGCGCAATTCACCACTGGGCATTTTCAAAACAGCATACTTCTCTTCCTTATTGGTGAGCTGGGCACTGGTACCGGCACTGCGTACCAGCTTTCCACCCTGACCAGGCTGCATTTCAATGTTATGCACCATGGTACCCAAGGGCATATGTTTCATTTGAAGAGAGTTGCCCAATTCAGGAGCTACCGCATCACCAGCAACAACTGTTGCACCAACCTGAAGACCCTGAGGTGCCAGGATGTAACGCTTTTCACCATCCACATAATTCAACAGTGCAATGAAAGCAGTACGGTTGGGATCGTATTCAATGGAAGCGACCTTTGCAGGTACTTCTTTTTTATTACGCTTGAAATCAATTTTACGGTATTGCTTTTTGTTACCACCACCGATATAGCGCATGGAACGACGTCCCTGTGCATTACGACCGCCGGTTGCCTTTGCCTTTTCAAGCAACGACTTTTCAGGTGTGTCGGTAGTAATTTCAGCATACGAATTCCCGATTCTCCATCTGGTACCTGCTGTAACCGGTTTGTATTTTTTTAATGCCATTTTAAAATCGTTTAATAATTAGTCAATTCTTTGCGGCGTTTGACCCGCCATTCGTTTTGTTATTATACAGTTCCGTAGAAGTCAATTGTTTCTCCATCTGCAACAGTTACATACGCCTTTTTGAACGCAGGTTTGCTGCCCTGGATGTAACCAGCTTTTGTCATACGGTTTTTAGCCTTACGGGGAGCAACCAGCGTGTGAACATCTTCTACTTTTACATTATAGAATTCTTCCACTGCTTTCTTGATCTCCAGTTTGTTGGCTTTGCGGCCAACACGGAAAGCGTATGTATTTTTCTTCTCGGACAAACGATTGCTTTTTTCAGAAACAATCGGCTTTATTAATATTTCACTCTGTCTCATCTGGACGTTGTTTATTCAGTTCGTAAATCAGGCTGCTGTTTCCTCTTCTGTGAAAACTTTCGCAGCACTTTCAGTTAATACAAGTACATCGCTGTTGATTACATCATATGTATTGATATCAGCGAGGAGTGTTCCGGTCACCTTCGGCAGGTTACGGAAACTCAGGTACAGATTGTCGTTGTACTCAGGAAGAACAAAGAGCGATTTTTTACCAGCAAGATTCAGGCTGGACAGTACAGACTGAAACTCTTTTGTTTTGGGAGCATCGAGGTTGAAATCTTCCACAACGATGATGGCATTTTCCTTTGCTTTATAAGAAAGGGCGCTCATCTTCGCCAGATCTTTCACCTTGCGGTTCAATTTAAAATCATAACCATGAGGTTTGGGACCAAATACAGTACCACCACCCTTGTACAAAGGGTTACGGATATTACCCTTACGGGAACCACCGGTACCTTTCTGGCGGTGCAGTTTGCGGCTGGCACCTTTCACCTCCGCACGGGTTTTAACCTTGTGCGTTCCCTGGCGTTGTGCAGCCTGGTATTGCTTTACAGCGAGGTAAATCACATGATCATTAGGTTCGATGCCAAAAATTTCTTCGGGCAATTCGATCGTACGACCTGTTGCTTTTCCTGATTTATTTAAAACTTCTACTTGCATGTCTTCTTTAATTAGATGATTTACTTCTGGATGTATACTATGGAACCGTTGTGACCGGGAACAGAGCCAGCCACGAGAATGTAATTTTTCTCGGGGAATATTTTCAGCACTTTCAATCCCTTGATTTTAACCCGATCGGCTCCCATACGGCCAGCCATACGCATACCTTTCATTACACGGCTTGCATCGGAAGAGTTACCCAGAGAACCCGGAGCACGCTGACGATCGTGCTGACCATGTGACTGGCCACCCACACCATGGAACCCGTGACGCTTAACAACGCCCTGAAAACCCTTACCTTTTGTAGTACCCACTACATCCACTTTATCGCCTTCAGCGAAAATGTCAGTAGTAACGGTTTCACCAATATTTTTTTCGATGGAATAATTGCGGAATTCTTTTACAAACCGCTTAGGGGAAGTATTCGCTTTTGCGAAGTGATTTTTTTCGGCAGCGGGAGTATTCTTTTCTTTCTTATCGCCGAAAGCCAGCTGAAGAGCGCTGTACCCGTCTGTTTCCTGGGTTTTGATCTGTGTAACAACACAGGGACCAGCTTCAATGATGGTACAGCTTTGCTGTTTACCATCGGGACTGAAGATGCTGGTCATGCCAATCTTTTTTCCAATAATACCTTTCATTTGTTTACAGTTTATGCCCTGTAAGGTTGTTGAGACATGACGCCTGGCTGCATCATTCAATCCCCGTTTACCAGCGACCTTTTCCTTTTTTCCACTGCGGATCGGAAGTACCGTTGGTAAACTAACCACGAAGGGCTAGTTTATATGTGCCCTCACTCCTTCAGGAATGAGGAAAATTTTTAAATCAGAGCTCTTTTCTCCTGAATCAATCAGGATTGAGAGGTGATAATAGCTTATTTATAAGAACTTACGACATTGACCGCTAAGCGGCCATACGTCATGCTTTAATTTCAACATCCACACCGCTGGGCAGATCTAACTTGCTCAGCGCATCAACTGTACGGCTGCTGCTGGTATAAATATCCAACAGACGCTTGTGGGTGCACAGCTGAAACTGCTCACGGCTCTTCTTATTTACGTGGGGAGAACGCAGTACAGTAAAAATGCGCTTGCGTGTAGGCAAGGGAATAGGTCCTGTTACTACTGCACCTGTAGAACGAACTGTTTTCACAATTTTTTCTGCAGATTTATCCACCAGGTTGTGGTCGTAAGACTGTAATTTGATTCGAATACGTTGAGCCATAAGATCTGTCCCAAGTTTGATTTGGGAGCGCAAAGGTAGGAGATGTTCAATTGCCGACAAAAATATTTGCCACTTTTTTTATCAAAAACTGACAGTTTTTCAAGATTTCCCTGCAAAATTATACATAACTCCTGCTCCGGCACAACCCTGTCAGTTACCTCACCGTTGACTGGTACCGTTTTTTCGAGTCTGGTGACCTGAAATTTATCTTTTTAATTTATTCTATAAACCGGGCCATTATTTATTTTTACCGTTATGAAATATCCGATTCTGTATCTGGGCCTGCTACTGACCATTACTTGTTCGTGTAATAATAATACCACATCTGATAAAATTCCGGTAGGTAATGCCATCCCCCCTCCTGCTTCTATCAGTTACCAGCTCGTACAAGTACACCCGCACGATACTGCAGCATTTACACAGGGGCTTATTTATTATAACGGCGTTTTATATGAAAGTACCGGCAACCCCGATACAGTGCCCGGAGCCGGGTGGATTGGTACGGCCGATATAACGACCGGAAAGCAATCAAAAAAGGTGACCCTGCCCGCTGATATTTTCGGCGAAGGAATAACGATCCTCAACGGAAAAATTTATCAAATTACCTGGAGAAACCAAAAAGGGTTTATTTATGATCTGAACACCTTTCAGAAAATCAGGGAGTTCAGTTACCAGGGCGAAGGTTGGGGTATCACCAATGATGGTACCAACCTCATTGTGAGTGATGGCTCCAGCAATATTTATTACTGGAACCCCGAAACGCTGAAAGAAGAAAAAAGAATCAACATCCAGGACCAGAACGGGCTAAAGAATAATATAAATGAACTGGAATTTGTGAATGGTTACATTTTTGCCAATGTGTGGCAAACACAACAAATCCTGAAAATTGATACATCCAGCGGTAATGTAGTGGGAGTAATGGATTTTTCAGACCTCATCAGGAGTTACCCCGAACTTACCTTGCCTCCTGCTGATGTACTGAACGGAATTGCATGGGACAGTACTCAAAACCGGTTTTTTATAACCGGAAAACGTTGGTCCAAACTGTTTGAAATAAAACTTAATTAGTCCATATAGGCTCCGGTGATGACCCCTTCGTTCATTTCTACATAGATATGCTCTTCGAGTGTAGTGGCAACAGAAAGACCGACATAATCGGGTTGAATTGGAAAAGTTTTGTGCGTTCGTTCAACCAGCACCAGCGTCTGTATTTTTGCCGGGTAATCGTTCAGAAATGGTTTCAGAGCATACAACATCGTTTTACCGCTGTTGGCAACATCATCAATCAATACAATGGTCTTACCATTAAAATCAAAAGAAGGTTCCAGTTTGATTTCAACCGGATGGCGCTTATCCATTAAAACCGAAACCAGGTGAACCGTTACATCGCTGATAGCTGAAAGTTCTTGTTTGAGTAGTGCAGCAAGCGCAAATCCACTATGGCGGATTCCGGCAAAATACAATTCACTTTCGCCATAATTGCCTTCCGCAATTTCGTAAGCCAGCCGTTTGATTTTACGGGCTGCCGTTTCCTGGTTTAATATATATTTCTTTTCCATCTGATTGATACCTAAAGATGCAAATTTATGCTGAACCATCCAACGCCATCTGTTGGCAACCCGTATCTTAGCATTTAAATTCGTTTTTATGCAGTTGGTACAGCAAATTGTATTTGTACTCTGCCTCGGTGCAGCCGTTTGGTTCTTCAGTAAAAAAGTGCGTGAAATACGCCGGAATATATTGTTGGGCGTGGATGAAGATCTGACCGACAACAAACCCCAACGCTGGAAAAACCTGCTGCTGCTGGCCTTTGGTCAGAAAAAAATGTTTACCAACCCGCTGGTGGCCATCATGCACTTTGTAATTTATGCCGGTTTCATCATCATCAATCTGGAAGTACTGGAAATCGTACTTGATGGTATCCTGGGAACACACAGGCTGTTTCTGTCGCCCCTGGCCGGATTTTACAACTTCCTCATCAATTCATTTGAACTACTGGCCGTATTGGTGATCGTTGCCTGTGTTATCTTTTTTGCCCGTAGAAACTTCCTGGCCATCCGCAGATTTCTTAGTAATGACCTTACCGGCTGGCCCCGCAGCGATGCCAATAACATTCTGATTACAGAAGTGGTGCTGATGAGCCTGTTTCTGCTGATGAATACAGCCGACCGGGCCCTGCAACTGAATGGTGCTGCTCATTACCACGATACCGGCAACTTTCTGTTCTCTGGTCTGCTTGCCCCTTCCCTCGCCACTTTATCCAATGAAACATTGCTGATCATTGAACGATCAGCCTGGTGGCTGCACATTCTGGGCATTCTTGCTTTCCTGAATTATTTGCCCTGGAGCAAACACCTGCACATTATTCTCGCCTTTCCCAATGCCTGGTATGCCCGGCTTACCAATACAGGAGAAATGAGTAATATGCCATCGGTGCAAAATGAGGTGAAGTATATGATGCAGCCCGAATTGGCACCAAAAGATGCCACGCCCCCTTCCCGTTTCGGCGCCCGTGATGTAATGGACCTCAGTTGGAAAAGCTTGCTCGATGCATACAGTTGTACTGAATGTGGCCGTTGCTCGGCCTCCTGCCCTGCCAATACCACCGGTAAACTGCTGAGCCCCCGCAAAATCATGATGAGCACCCGTGACCGGTTGGAGGAAGTAGGCCGAAACATCAATAAAAACGGCACGTACCAGGATGATGGAAAAACATTGTTGAATGATTACATCACAGTAGAAGAACTGCGTGCCTGCACCACCTGCAATGCCTGCGTGGAAGCCTGCCCCGTAAGCATCAACCCATTGAGCATTATTCTTGAATTGCGTCGTTCCTTAATTATGGAAGACAGCAATGCTCCCGGAGAGTGGAATGCTATGTTCAGTAACGTGGAAAATAATTTTGCTCCCTGGAAGTTTAGTCCCGATGAAAGAGATCAATGGACCCTTGAACTGCAAAACAATTAATGGATTTTATCTTCGAGAGCAGAAGTGAGTTCCTCCGGGTGTTCCAACTGATGAATCGCATCTTTCTTTCGGTAGATTCGGATCACCTGTATGAGTGCGGTAATAAAAAATACAGATCCAATGATGTAATTCATGATGGTGTTACTGGCATTGAGTTTGCTAGCCATTAGTTTACCACCAAAAATAAAAACACAGTTACCGGCAAGAGTTCCCACTCCAATTCCAGCAATGTACAAATTGTAGTTCCAGAAACCGGGCCGTAAAATTTTTTTCGTAAATAAAACGGTACTCCAGCCAAACCAGAAAGGAATCTGTACCGGATTCACAGCACTCATCATAAAACCAAGTAAGCCACGGTGCATGGTATTGGATAAAATGACATTCTTCTCTCCTTCCGGATGAATGGCCGCCCAAAAACTTGAAACAGCCAGTGCCATTACAATTACAACAGTAACCCACTCCAATGCTTTCAACAGTTTTTCCTGTTTGCGAACCCAGTCCATTGCAACAAGTGAAATACGTACATAGATAATTTCAGCAGTGAGCGCCCCTCCTGCAAACCATAAAGCAGGCGAAATACCATCGGTTATACCAATTTGCATAGCCGCAATATTGAGTGTTCCCAACGGAAGTGTGCCCAGGAAACTGATCAGAAAACCCCAGAGAAGTATTTTAACAACAGGCGGCATGGGACAAATATAAAGTCTAATCGCAACATGATGAGACTTTATGAATTAGTAAAAAAATACTAAATCTTTTCCCCGAAAGCATCCAGCATTTTTACTAATTCATTGTTGGCTTTAAACATAGCCACCCCTTCTTTCCAACTTAAATAAGGCACTCCCATTTTATGATTCAGTTTGCTGATGCGGTATAAAATCAACCAATGCTTAATAATTTCTTTCCAGGCAAAAAAGACAGAATGTTTGGGATCGTACATATGTGTGGGATCGCTGCCGGCACCGTTCAGTTCAATGATGTGAAAATTTTTTCCGTTGCGCAAATCTTCCCAATCACTGTACATAATATCCAGCCTTCCGTAATAAAACCCGTTGATTTGCCGGCACACTTGATCCATGCTTTCAATAAAGGCATTATCCGCTTTTTCTGTCCAATCCAAAAACTTTGACCCACGGGCATGATTGCCATAAGGAACTAAAATTACTTCTTCGCCTTTTGGTAATACATGCAGGAACACCTTACTATAAATACGTTTGAGCTGATTCATCTGCAAAATATAGCGGGGTACTTCGCAAATCAACTCGTATAAAGTAGAAACACCATCACCTGTAACCTTCATGGGCTCTTTTGCCACTATTCCCGTAACTGTTCCTTTTGCCTCGCCCGGAATACGGTGATAAAAAATACCTACCTCTTGCGAATACGTCGAAAATTGCTGCACCATAAAATCGACAGTGCATAAAGAAGCATAGTACAGTAACTCATGCAGATTGTTCACCTTTTTAACTGCCTTGCCTTGTAAACCTACCGTAGGTTTAACGATTAGAGGAAATCCGAAACCGCTTTGCATAAATTGCTGTTCCACCCTATCAATAGCGGTTCCCTGTTTTACAAAAAAATAAGCAGGATAAAATTGTTCCGGAATCAATGGATAAATATGCTGCTTTTCTTCCATCAAAAATCCACCGTTTTTGATAGTGGGATTAGCTGCTGAAAAAAAGTACCTGAATCTGCTTCGTATGATTAATAAAACAACCAGGCAATAAGCAGGACCAAATACAGCATGACTACTCCAATACTCCCAGTTGAACAAACGAATAAAGAAAGGATGATGGGTAAAAAGTCTATTCCACTTCATTTGGTACAACAACCTGTGTTTGATGCGTAAAAAAATGCTTTGTGGTTTCGCTGCTCCTGAGATCAAAATACTGAAAAGAAGAATCCAGATCATTTCGATTCAGTATGGAAATACTCACAGTGAATAATTCATCGTTCCGGTTCATACGCACATCGTTGGTTGTATCGCCATCGCCAGCAAAATGATGAAAATAAAGGATCTGATTGTCATCGGGAGTGGCATTACTACCAATGAATGCCTGAAACCATTCTTTTCGCCTGGCCAGTACATCCGGGGCATAGAGGGTTGCTGAAGACCAGATTCTGGGTTGAAGTACATCACATTCTGTAAGTACTTTTTCTTCACCATCCCACACTGCTTCAAACAAGTATTGTTGCTGCCGTATAACGAGCGTAAACGGTTCAATCTTCAGAAGGTTGATCTGATCAAATGCAGCAATAGGTTGCGGGTGATCAAAAATATCCAGGAATATAAGTCCCCGGCTCTTACGATACAACGGCGCCGGTTGATGATTGGTAAACCCTCCATTCAGCAACACCATGGCGTTCCCGTTTTCATGTAGTGCCATCCACGTTCCGCCAGCAGTACCGTCTTTGGGAAACATAATATTACCGCTTGCAAAAGAATACCATCGGGGCGTTTCAGCTTTGAGACGTATTTTTTTTTCATCCCTGTTACTGGTCAGGTAAAAACCGCTTGCAGAGGGTATGTAAGTAACAGTACACATGATTAGTTTTGACGATGTCTTGTCGTAGATGAAGCCACACCAAAGGTTTCAGTTACTGGCGACCTGTTGAGCTCTTTTAATCCTACTTTAATTAAAGCCATGTGGTGGATTGTATGCTCCAGGTTATAAGCCAGTTCACGGTAGTAATTGGTATTTACATTCAATTCTTCCGCTGTTGCATCACCATATATAGCTTTGAGTTGCATTTCTTTGTTGGGGAGCTCCGCCTGCTGTGGAATTTCAACCATTAATCGTTGTGCCAGTACTTTGCTTGTTTCAATAGCAACATCCCGTTTCCTTCGGTCGTAACACACCACTCCTGACTCATAACCATTAAGCAGACATTGATACAATTCAATGATATGCCGGGCATGTTGACCAATGGTGGCATTGCTTAAAAAAACAGAAGGAGATGTATACCCCTGCTCATCAATACCCTCCAACGCAACATTTAATTGTGTTAATGCTTCTTTGATAGAATTGAAAAGCGACATAGGAAATCTGTTATATTTAAAATTATAGTTTTTTGGCTATCACATTCAACTTAATATCCACATCATTGGAAATTGTACTTCTGCCACCAACTCCAAAATCTCTGCGTTTAATTTTAAAAGAACCGGTGAACCGTAGCCTACTGCTTTCTGCAACTGCTTTGAATGGAAAAGAAATATCTTTTGTAACACCTTTTATTGTAAGCCGGGCAAAGAGCACATAATAACCTGCTGTTACAGATTTAGCTATTCGGGTTGAGGTAATTCTGATTTGTTTATGGGCATCGGTATCAAAATAATCTTTACCCCGTAAATGCTTATCTCTTGTATTGTTGCTTGTATTTACGGTAGCCGACTCAACAGTAACGTCAAAAAATGATCCTCCAATATTTGCCTCATCAAAAACAATTTTTCCCTTGAGGCCTTTAAAACTACCGTCCACATTAAAACCAAGATTACCAATTACAAATTGCACCGCCCCAGCTTCATCTGCCGGGAAATAGGTTTGTGCAGATACTGAATGAACTAACAATAAAAAAGGAATAACCAATAATCGCATACAGGCTGATTTTTATTTTAATTCAGCAGCTCCAAACAACACACTAAACTGCTGGCACCAGATAAGCGCAAATTTGTATTGAGAAAAATCCGGCATTCCGCTTATATCATATACCTGTTGGCCATTTGTTGACTTCAGGTTACCGAGGCTGATGAAAGTAGAAGCCCCGGTGTTGGTTGCAAGGTACACACGTAAATCGGGCCCATTGCTGCTGCTGAAGTTCTTAAACACCAGCTTTTTCTGATTGTTATCGTTTACCACTTCTACCATTCCATTTACAGTGTAATTGTTAGCCCCTGAAAAAGTACCCTTTACCAAAACGGAAGCATTTGGGTCGACCATTTCATCCAACGCCATATCAGATGCGCCTTTTTTGGAGCAAGCTGTAAGCAGTAAAGCTAGAACAGCTGAAAAAAGTAAGGTTTTCATGTTTATAGTTTTTGTTTATTTTGAAAGATTATAGGAAACACCAAACAAAACCGCAGAAACCTTATTACGGAAACGGTCATTAGGCTCAGGTAAACGCTGAACTTCAGTTGCAGTGGTGTACTCAGTAAAGAGTAATTGATAACCGAGCCTGGCAGCCCATTTTTTATTCCATTGATACCGCACAAACAGCTCTGAATTAAGTGAACCCCTGTCATTATCGCTGATTAAAAGAGCATTAAAGCCGGTGGGCTTTGCTGAAACAGACTGACCGGAATTATTGGAAATAAAACGACTGCTTTTTTCACCGCCAAATGAAAAACCTATAGCATCAATCGTAAAACCTGCATACCATTTGGGCGTGATGTTATACCCGAGATTGATAGTGAAATTGAGCATATTTACTTGTGGATTGCTTACCAGTAACGAATCCAGGTTGGCTTCAATGTTTTCAGCAAAAAGCACTTGCGGGCCCGTTTCACCAGAAGTTATTTTGGCTGGCGCTGTAATAAAATACTGATTACTTCCAAAGTAGGAAGTGAAGCGAACCCCTGTTCCTATTTCAAACTTTTTCTTCTTACCAAGCTTCCAGTTGTATGAATAATTAAGCGCTCCTGAACCCTGTGATGAACCTACAGACCCGGTAAGCTCAACCCGTTGATCAACTGATTTTTGCTGGGCTGTAGCAAAGAACGATACATTCAATAGAAAAAACAGCAGAAAGAATTTTTGCATAATGAAAGTTTTAGGTGGTTGAAATCGTTTTTTTGAATATTAATAGAAGTTGTTCTTTATTGTACCAAATCAAAATAAGAGATGCCAGCAATACAAGCAGCGCATACATAAACAATTGCCCGCTATCTTCTTTAACAACAATGCCAAGCGATGTAAGATGAAAGAAAACAGCACCACTCATTACACCTGCAGCCAGAACAGCACCCCAAACTGTTGTCATGGGCCAAAGTAATAGCACTGCTGCAATTAACTCCGCTGTTCCGGTAGCAATACGCCCCCACGGCTCCATACCAACTGTTGTAAAAATGTATACAGATTCTTCACTGGCAGAAAACTTGAAAAACAGAGATTGCACCATAATGAGAGCTGCAAGAATACGTAGTAACCAAAGTAACAGATGAAGAAATTTCATATCAGTTGATTTCGCTTTTAAACTCAGAGTGGATAAAATTTTCTCCAGTTAACATCTGCCTTTGCTTTTAAACCGGCTTCATCCTTATTCCACTTTGGCAATGTATTGTTGAAATATTTGTTGTAAAACAAATAGAGTTTTCCATTAACAATCTTGAAAGTTTCAGGATCAAAATCCACCTTTTCACCTGTTGATCCCATTGCATAAGCACACCATCCACCATATTGCGGTTCATACTTTGCGGGATTCGTTTTAAACTCTTCTTTATTGGAGTTGGAGGAAAAGTAGTATTTGACCCCCTGGTGAATTACAGCAAATTCAGCTTTCCCTTTTGCGGCTTTACTTTGCTTAAAATAAGCAACGGGGTCGTACCCCTTTACAGCGACTCCTTTTTCAAGGTTGAATTGTTGTAAACGCTGTTGATCCTGAGAAAATGCAATACCGGTAACGAGCAGGAAAAAAATAACGAATAATTGTTTCATTCTTTAACCTAATGAAACAAAGCTACATGAGCATTGATCTGCTGTATGTCAGCTATATGACACCGGCGGCCTTTTTGAGATTTTTAACAGATGATATACATATAAGTTGTCGTGATGCGTTTATTAATCCATTCGCTTCGAGTTCATTAAGCATGGTAGTTACAGTTTGGCGGCTGCTGGCTATCAATTGAGCAATATCTTCATGAGTCAGAAAATTCTCTATGGTATAGGTATCATTGTTGTCAGTTACACCTTGTTCCTGTGCCAACATTAATAAAAAATGAACCAACCTGGTTTTCACGTCTTTGTTGAGCAGGTTAACCAGGCGATTTTGCAGCCGATGCAGCTTTTGTCCTACCTGTTTACTGTAATGAAATGCCAGTTCAGGTTTTTTCTTCAAAAGCTGTTCAAAATCATCAATATTAAAAGCACAGAGCGAAACATCTGATTTGTACGCCTGTGCAAACTCTCCATTTAAATTATTCCGCTCCAGTGTAAATTGCCCAAACACCTCTCCTTCTCTGATAACTTCTTTTACGACTTCCTTACCTTCATTATCTATGTGGCCGATTTTAATGGTTCCTCCCTTCAGAAAATAAAGTTTATTGTGATTGTGACTATCGAAGTACACATACGCACCTTTGGGGGCTTCAATAAAATGATGGACAAGGTTCAGCTCTTCATACTCCTCGTCGGAAATATGCGCCCACAAATTATAATTACGTATTAGAAAAAACTTCTGATCGATACTCATATTATAATATGTAGACATAAATTAATCAAATTTTCCGATCAGTTTGAAATGTTGTTGAGATTTTTTTAAGAAATTATAGCCCTTTTTAAAACTCCAGTAAGGGTACCCGTTCCGATTATTGTACTCGCTGATTTCATACAATGCTTTCCAGTGTCGCAGGATTTCTTTATAAGCATCCCACAGTTTCATATTACAATCATAGATATGATTCGGCTCGGCACCACATCCATTGTACTCCAGGATCATAAAATTTTTCCCTGCTTTCAGATCTGCGATACTGGTAGTTTTTATATCGTACCGGCCGTAATAAAAATGTTTGGAATAATGACTGAGTTCATCAAACACAGTATGCAGGGCTTCATCAATTTCATCCTTCAGATTTGTAAACCGGGCTCCCCGGTTGTGGTTACCGGCGTAGGAAAGATAAAAAACAGCATCTTTCTCTATAACCCTGTCAAACCTGTGACCATGCCGGTGTTTCATTTCTTCGTACCGGTGTTTGGCCCGGTGATGATTTAATACCAATGCTTCAAGCGTTGATTGCCCATCCCCCACCACATGCAGTAATTCTTTATAAATAAACCCACTCACCGTTCCTTTTTGCTGTGTGGGATGGCGATAGTAAAACACACTTACTTCAACGGGTAAATCCACCAGCTCCTGCACAATGTACTCCACCGGTATGTGTACATGATACTTACGGAACTGTTCTTCTGAATCAAGTTTCCTGAATAGTATTCCTTTCATCCCAACATCGGGTTTCACAATAAAAGGATATTGATATCCTGCCTCCTTCACCAAATCTGCTACAGCTTCAAAAGGGAGATCATGCTTCACAAACAAAGTTTTGGGCACCGTATGCGGCGGCAGTTGGTCGTACATTTCCTTTTTGCCCTCGCCTTCAAAACCACCAAATGTAATAGTGGGATTAGAGGGCGTGAAAAACCAAACAGCCCTGCTTTTGATCATATACCAGATCCAGGCAAAGCTGATGGGGAAATAAATAAGGGCAAAAGGCCAGAGTTCCCAATTCGTGATTCGTTCAACGGTTTTCCTGAGCATCCGGCTCAAAGATAAATGACAGATGTTTATGAAGCGAATATGGGATTGCGAATTAGCTCATTTCACTTAGTTTTGAATCAAATTTTGTGCAATGCATGTACCATCTATGGCTGAATTGATGGCCAATAATGAAACACCCGAAATTTTATTTTGGGTGGGCTGTGCCGGTAGTTTTGATCAGAGAGCGCAAAAAGTTACCAAAGCCTTTGCCAGTATTTTGCAGAAAGTAGGAATCCGGTTTGCAATTTTGGGAAAGGAAGAGATGTGTACCGGCGATCCTGCCCGCCGTGCCGGCAACGAATTCCTGTTTCAGATGATGGCTTATAACAACATCCAGGTACTGAATGGTTACGGCATTCAAAAAATTGTTACAACCTGTCCGCATTGCTATAACACCCTGAAAAATGAATATCCCGCACTCGGGGGATCGTATGAGGTGATTCATCATACCACGCTGTTGCAGCAATTGATTGATGAGGGAAAAATTAAGTTGAAAGAAGGTGGTTCGTTTAAAGGAAAGAAAATTACCTATCACGACAGTTGTTACCTGGGCAGGGCGAATAACATTTATGAAGCTCCCCGCAAAGTACTGGAAGCACTCGATGCCGAACTCGTGGAAATGAAACGCTGCAGAAGCAATGGTTTGTGCTGCGGAGCCGGAGGAGCTCAAATGTTTAAAGAAGAAGAAAAGGGAGACACCCGGGTTAACTGGGAACGCACCAATGAAGCAATTGAAACCGGTGCTTCGGTGGTGGCAGCAGCCTGTCCGTTTTGTAATACCATGATGACCGATGGGGTAAAAGTGGCCGGTAAGGAAGAAACTGTAACCGTGCTGGATGTGGCCGAACTGGTGGCCGCCAGTATGTAATCTCCTTCCTGTAATTTACGACAGCTACACATTCATGAAACGGTTTTTAAATCACTTCAACTGGCGGAATTTTCTTCAACGTACTGCGTTGTTCCTGTTTGTGTTTATCCTGATCCGTTTACTGGTTGACTGGGTGGAAGGTGATGTTTCTTTATTAAGGATTCTGCGTCTAAGCCTGGTACGCTATCTCTCTTTTGCAATGGCGTTAGGTTTAATCGACAGTGAGACATGGTATTCTTCCCGAAACAAAAAAAGCCACCAAGAACAGCCAGCAGTTTTTGCAAGTTTTGCAGCCGCCTTTTTTCACTATACGGGTGTTGCATTGATCATTTCTTTGTTGTGCGGACTTATTTTTTCTATCTTTTTTTTCATTCAATGGCTCATCAACTATTTCACCGGCAAGCCCAATGCAGATCTTTTCCCCAACTGGCCTGTTTACCTGCTGGTAATTCTGATAATTGGCATTTCATTTGCCGGATTCGACGCCATCCGTAACTACAGACTGCTCAAGAAAAGAAGATAAATGGTGCACCAGTTCCTGTGCCTCTGTTTCTTTTCCGGAAGGAACAGGAATCCGAAGCTCTTCAAACGTAGTTCCTCTCCTTGTTTTCCAGTGATAACGGATTTCAAGCACCATCGGACGGGTGTTTTTGTAAAGTTGTATAGAGCCAGGTGTTACATGCGCATCGTAGTATACATGCAGTTTTCCATTGATGAATACTGATGAAGTAGTGAGAATGATGAGGTTCTCTGTCCTGTTTGATTGAAGTACTTTCAAATGAAGATGATACTTCACCAACCACCACGTTACGGCTAGTGCTGCTGAAATAGTCAATGCACTTGTCCACGATGCAGTACGAAACAGTAATAAGAAACCGGTACCCAGAACAACAATAAGAAAAGACTCAATCCATAAACTTTCCAACCGTTTCCTTCTTTCAACTGCATAAAAAGCCGTCCACTCCGGCTCAGGCACCACCCAGGTTGCCAATATCTGCCCGGGTTCAAATTGTTCGTGCTGCAACGGCTCATCCGGTAATGTCAATGGTTGGGCTTGCAGTTTGCCTGGGTGTGATACGGCAGTATGTACAGACTGTAACTGCTGATGTACTTTACTCAATTGCTGAACCTGCCGGCGGCCACGCCTCAAGCCTGTAATACCTGAATAAAAAAATAAAAAGCAGGCAAAACTCAACAGGATGCCCAGCCAAAAAATCCAATGCGGGAAAGAAAGGAGCATTCCAATGGAGAGAGGTAACAGTAAGATGCCCAGCGACAACAACACAACATGCGTTACAATAGTGCCTGTTGCCCTTACGTTTTCATCCATAATAGTTAATTAACTTTGCAGGATCATTGAAATTGACAGCCAACAACTGCCAGTACAATATTAAAGGTTATGAATTTAGAATACAAGCACTTACTACCGTCGGATTTTGATAAAGACAGCCGTGTATGGATCTATCAAAGCAGCCGTTTACTGGCGCTGCGGGAAGCAATGCAAACAGAAGAACTGCTGGAACATTTTGTGAGCAACTGGAAAAGTCATGGAGCGCCGGTAAAAGGTTTTGCCACTTTGTTTTTCGGACAATTTCTGACTCTGATGGCCGATGAAAAGGCAACCGGCGTAAGTGGCTGCAGTACCGACAGTAGTGTACGTCTTGTAAAAGAATTGGAAAAATTGTTTCATATCAGCCTGTTCGACCGGCAATCCCTGGCCTTTGTGGTAAAGGATAAGGTGGAATTGCTGCCCCTCAACCAGGTGCAGTATGCAATTGACCGTGGTTTTCTTACACCCGGTACACTTTATTTTGATAACCTGGTATGCACAAAAGAAGAAATGGAACAACAATGGATCAAACCGATAAAAGATAGCTGGCTGCAAAAGAAAGTGCAATTCCCGGCTTCAAATCCCGCATAACCATTCGTCCATCCGGCTCATCAGGCTGCAACTGCCCATCTTTAATTAAGACCGCTTACATACACAGACAACAGTTGGTACACCCGCTTTGGGTGTTAACATTTAGTTGACACCACCTGTCCTTCTTTAACGCCGCATCTCTCACTTTTCATCGCATTTTTGTACTGTGCTGTAACAAAAGCGACGATGTAACGTCGTATGCATATCAGTTCTTTCAAAGAAAAAGTTAATCAGCTCGCTGAAATGTCAATAAATACACAATTTTCAAAATTTTTTGAAAATTCTATTTGAAGTGATGCGAACATGTGTTAACTTTGCAGCGCAAACCTAATCAGGTACCTCTGGAACCTAAAATAGTCACAGAAACACCGCCAGTTTACTTCGAATTACACCCTGTTAAACTGCCCGATGCCCGGTACCTGGGACAAGAAAATGATCAATAACCAACCAAAACCAACTTCTGAAACCGGTTATATTAAAAAATAGCCGTTCATCAGATTAAAGAACCAAACAAGGTATTATGTATTGCAAAGTACCAGTTTTTAATAGTATCTTTGTTTTACAATTGAACGCAGCAATCCCGAAAGGGTTTATATAAAAGATTAAACGACAGAAAATGAAAGCCCAAACTAAAGTGAACTCCGGCCAAACCAACGGAACACTTAAACTGAACCAGAAAAGAAACACCCTCCGTAAGTTCGTGTCATTGTTTCTCTTATTGACAGCATCGTTCGCTGCTTTGTCTTTTCAAAATGACGACACAACCAAGTCTGGAGAACGCACAAACATTGCTTCGGCGCTAAAACCAACCGACAGTTGTTGCACAATTACAATTGTAAATGGCAACCAGCGCATCACCATCACCAGGATATCGGCTGTAAAAAGTCTGATCCTCATTAATGATCTGGATGTACAAACCTGGGTAAACGGACTGGAAGCCTATACATTTAAGAAATTGAATACAGAAACAGTTACAGGTGCAGATACAAATATGGACGTTGAGTTTTCTGCTGCTGAACTTCAAAACCGTCGGTTGGCTGTTCAGTTCACCCGCACCATTGAGGCTACTGCAGCCGAAGCTGATCTGCAGTTAACAGATGCGTTTCTGCTTCGTGTGGCGGCTCCTGCCTTTGGCCAACAGCTCCGTAATGAACTGAACGCTGCTGATGCTTCAATTGACGCACAACTTGTTTCAGATGAAATCAATAAACAAGAGGCAGCCCGTTTCAGAAAAAGCGTTATTCAACCAGATGAAGATGAAATGTTGGATATGGCTGTAAATGCTTCCGTTTTGAAAAATTTCACAGCTGCAGTTGCAATGGATGCTGATTTACTGCTTGATGCGCAGATGAACAAATCAGGTTCAATGAATTTTATTCCAGCCGACCTGAAAACGGCTGATCAGAAAATGGACGAACAAATTCGGAAATAAATAACCTCGTTTCACTTACACAGTTGGTTTTGAGAGACTGCATCTGCAGTCTCTCTTTTTTTATAGGAAGTTGTTAAAATGGTTCGGTGGCACTGCAGTAATTATATTTCAGCCTAATTTCATTCTTAATCTTTTTTTTATGAAGCGTATTCCAATGCTTGTTGTAGTCTTTTTTTTCGCAGCAGTAGTATCAGCACAACAAGTAGTCAATGAAGCAGTGATTCAAATGAAAATTGAAACGACACCGGGCAATGATGCACCGCCTGCCAATGCCCCCGAAGGAGCAATGATAATGCGTTTTGGAGAGGGCGAAATGAAATCAAAACTCTGGTTCAAAAACGGAATGTCGAAGATTGAAAGCGATATGGGAATGGGCACCAGCCAGGTGATATATGATTCCAAAACCAAAACCACCACTACCCTCTTTGAAGCAATGGGCAGAAAGATGGGCTTTTACATGACTGATTCGGCCATGCAGAAAATGATGAGCAGTGCTGATACAGGCCGTCAGCGCATGCAGCCCTTTAATCCGGAAGTAATGATTGAATACCTCAGCGACAGTAAGCAGGTGGCCGGCATGACGTGTTACAAAGCCAACATCCGTTACAAAAACCGCCTGGGTGAAGAACAACAGCAACTGGTATGGTACACACCCGATTTTATTATGGGTGATGGATTCCGTTTTAACGATCTGATGCGCATGGCTATGATTCCTGGTCTGCAAAAGCTGAAAGGATTTCCAGTGGAGTTTGAATCAAAGCGACCGAATGGATCTTCTGTTCATTACCAGGTTACCAAGGTTGACCTCAATCCAAAAATTGACGATAAAGTATTTCTCATTCCCAAAGACTATGATGTAAAGCCAATGAGTGAAATGTCGCAGGGAGGAGGAAGAGGACAAATGATGTTCAGGATTGGTAACTGACCCGGGTTTACAATACCCCTATCTCCTTCCAACGAAACCGCCTTTTCCAGAGGTGCTGTTTTTTTGATGTTGTTAAAAAGAACCTAATTCAAATTACAGCGCCAACCCCGCACATAGATAGTTGTTATTTTAGAACAAAACCAGTTCACCATGAAACAACAATTATTCATTGCAATCCTGTTCTTGTCATTCTTTTCATTCACCTCCTGCTCTGTTATCAGACAGGGAGAAGTCGGTATCAAACGAAAAGTAGGAAAACTAAGTCCTACCATTTACCAACCCGGTGCCGTTTCCTATAATCCGTTTACTACACGTGTAATTAAAGTTTCAACGCAAACAGATAACGTTGAAGTAAACCTCGACTTACCTTCTAAAGAAGGACTCACCATTAAAACACAGATATCCATTCTGTACCATGTTAAACCGGAAATGGCACCTTCTATTCTACAGAATATCGGATTGGATTATGAGCGTACGGTTATTCTCACCGTTTTCCGTTCTGCTGCGTCTGACGTAACAGCCCGGTTTATGGCGAAAGAAATGCATACCAGCCAACGGGCCATTATTGAATCAGAAATCAAAGAACTGATGCGTAAGCAACTGGAACGCCGTGGATTTGAGGTAGAAGCCGTATTGCTGAAAAGTGTGACATTACCATCAGGTCTGAGTACAGCCATCCAGGAACGTATGGAAGCAGAACAACAGGCCCAGCAAATGGAGTTTATATTGGAACGGGAACGTAAAGAAGCTGAACGTAAAGTAATTGAAGCAGAAGGCTTACGGAATGCCCAGAAAATCATCTCAGAAGGATTGAACGAGTTTTTCATCAAATGGAAAAGCCTGGAAGTGTTTAAAGAATTATCAAAATCGCCAAATACCAAAATCATAATTACTGATGGAAAAACACCGTTGCTGATTGATCCGAAAAGTAATTAATCCTACAACTCAACACCCGCCCTTTCCGGCGGGTGTTGTTGCTTTAAAAACACTTGCTGTGATGCTTCCCGATCACGTATTTTTGCTGCCTAATTCATGAGCATGAGTATACAGGAACAAATACAGCAGCTTACAATTGAAAGCATCCATACGCTTTATGGAAAAGAGGTCACCCGCAAAGATTTCCAACTCAACAAAACAAAACCCGAATTCGAAGGTGACTATACCATTGTACTGTTCAGCCTGTTAAAGCAATTGGGTAAATCACCCGATGCGCTGGGCAATGAACTGGGTGCTCATCTTTGCACAACAAATCCCAGCCTCTTCAGCGGTTTTCAACTGATCAAGGGTTTCCTGAATCTTACCATTGCAGATAACTATTGGCTTGATCTGTTAACAAAAAAATACAACGATCCCTGCTTTGGTAATGGCGCTTCAAAAGGACAAAAAGTGATGGTGGAATACTCCTCACCCAACACCAATAAACCGCTGCACCTGGGTCACCTGCGGAACAATTTCCTTGGATGGAGCATCGCTGAAATTTATAAAGCAAATGGCTACGATACAATTAAAACCTGTATTGTGAATGACCGGGGCATTCATATTTGTAAAAGTATGATTGCCTGGCAACGCTATGCCCAAGGTGCCACACCGGAATCTACCGGTAAAAAGGGCGATCATTTTGTAGGCGACTACTATGTTAAATTCAACGAAGTTTACAAAGAAGAAGTGGAAGTACTGATAGCTTCTGGAATGAAAAAAGAGGAGGCAGAAAAAGAAGCTCCCATTATGAAAGCCACGCAACAAATGCTGCTAGACTGGGAAGCCGGCAAGCCGGAAGTAATAGAGCTCTGGAAGAAGATGAACAGTTGGGTGTATGCCGGGTTCGATGCCACCTATCACCGCATTGGCAGCGATTTTCATAAAACGTACTACGAAAGCAATACTTACCTGCTTGGAAAGAAGACGGTGGAAGAAGGCCTGACAAAAGAAGTTTTTTTCAAAAAAGAAGACGACAGTGTATGGATTGATCTGACGGCAGAGGGCCTTGATGAAAAAATTGTACAACGGAAAGACGGGACTTCTGTTTACATCACGCAGGATATTGGCCTGGCACAGCAGAAGTATGAAGAATACAAAATTGATAAAAGCATTTACGTGATCGGTGACGAACAGAACTATCATATGAAAGTGCTGCAACTGATCTGTAAAAAACTGGGACTGCCTTATGCTGATAGTATCTTTCATCTCAGCTACGGTATGGTGGAACTACCAACCGGAAAAATGAAAAGCAGGGAAGGTACTGTTGTGGATGCAGATGATTTGCTGGATGAAATGGAGCGTGTCGCCCGCCAGAAAACAGAAGAACTGGGTAAAGTAAAGGACTTCTCTGAGTATGACCTGCAGGAACTGTATACAACCCTGGGTCTTGGTGCCTTGAAGTTTTACTTATTACGTGTGGATCCAAAGAAAAGAATGATTTTCAATCCCGAAGAATCTATCGACTTTCATGGTCATACAGGCCCGTTCATTCAATATACCCATGCACGTATTAAATCCATTTTGCGTAAAGAAAAAGGAACAGTAGTACCCTGCAAATCGCCCCTGCTGCCGCTTGAAAAAGAATTATTGGTTGAATTAGAAAACTATCCCGTGGTATTGGAGCAGGCCTGTGCGGAACATGACCCATCACACCTTGCCAATTACATTTATAACATCGCAAAAACATACAATACATTTTACAGCGAACATTCCGTATTGAATGCAGAAACCACAGAAAAGAAACAACTGCGACTCCTGCTCTGCGAATTCACAGCATTGGTGATTAGCAGCGGTATGCAATTACTGGGCATCAAGGTGCCGGAGCAGATGTAATCTTCATTCGCTCAAACGACACCGGAATCCAATAACGAAGCGCCGGGCCATCATAGGCGCATAATTATAAGAAGGGTCAAACGTATAACCATTCGGGTTGTTTACAGGATCATTAACCTGAAGATCAAACGGATCAAACGGACGCATAATCGGATCCTGCGGCAAAAAGTTGAACAGGTTTTTGATACTGACAATCCATTCAAAGCGCTTTCCTGTTTGTTTCACAAACTGCAGATCCAGTAAACTGTACCACGGTGAGTACTCAGGACGGTAATCGTTGGGAAATACCGGTAACCGCATTGGTCCTATCGTTCGGCCGGTGAAATCGGCACTCAGCCTCCACTTCTTTAACTCAAAGCCTGCACCGTAGTTAGCAGTAAAACCGGGTGCATATACCTGCCTGCTCCTTTCTTTCGCATCATTTTGCGTGAACACCTGCTGCCAGGTAATTCCTGCGTTGGCACGAAATCCTGAAGGCAGGTTCCAGTCCGTTGTTACCGATATACCCCTGGAAATACTAAGGCCTTGTAAGTTATCATAAATAATCAGTTCTGGGTCTGTATCATAGTCGGGCAAAATGCGGTTACTGAAACGGGTATAAAACAGGTTGGCATCCACAGTTGCCAAACCTTTCCCCAGGTGATAATGAGATGTATGATTCAGATTAAGATTCCAGCTACGTTCTGGTTTCAGTTCATTTCTGATCACGACTGTACGGGCACCGGTTAATGCTGCATGATCTTCAGTAAACAGATTGACCAACCGGAATCCATTCCCGGCTGTAAGCCTCAGTACATGGTTTTCCGCTGCTGCATATTTCAGGCTCAGCCGGGGCGAAAGTACGGGCCGCTGAACACCACTCACCTCAAGACGCATGCCTGTAAGCAGCACCAAAGCAGGATGCACCTGCCACTCGTCCTGCACAAACACCCCAGCATAATTGGAAACGGCCGGTTTGTTTTCGCCGGTAAGATGTTTGGTGGCTGGCGAATTATCATCATACCACTGATAACGAAAAGGCAACCCTGTTAAAATCCGGTGATTCTTCCACTTCTTTTCCCAACGCAACTGCATAAATGCTGTATGCTGCATTGCATCATAAAACGTTGTACCGTAATAAGAATTCTGCTGATGTGCGTTATAGGAAAGATCGATATGAAATTCCTGCGACTGAATTTTAAACCCGTAATTTCCCAGCAACTCAAACCTGTTGGTGTAAATACTTTCTCCATAAACCTGGTCGCTCCCCCGGTATTTCTGTTGCCAGTTCATTTGTCCTCCCCAACGATCTTCATACAAATAACGCCATGCGAGGGAAGCAGGCAATTGATTTTTCCGGGAAAAAGTCCATTTATTAAAGATGGATAAACGGTTTTGGAGGCTTACATCGGTAAACAGATCATTATTCCGGTCAATCCGCTGGTTCATGGAAAAGAGATTTACTCCCAGCAGTGAGCGTGCCTTACCCA
Organism: Chitinophaga pinensis; assembly: GCA_943368955.1. GTDB lineage: Bacteria > Bacteroidota > Bacteroidia > Chitinophagales > Chitinophagaceae > Lacibacter > Lacibacter pinensis_A. The sequence continues at coordinate 269,897 of CALRLY020000004.1, read as the reverse complement.
CTTTAAACATGGCGGCAACATCGGTTGTAAGTTCACCATAGCTGCTTGCCGTTTGCTCAAAGCCGAGTGAATTCTTGGATCCCGGATCTTTCGTAATAATGTTAATCACTCCGGCAAGAGCTTCGCTGCCATACAAGGTTGAGGCTGGACCTTTTACCACTTCCACCCGCTTGATGATGCTGTTGGGAATACCGGAAAATCCATATACTGAAGAGAGAGAACTCACAATAGGCATTCCATCAATGAGAACCATTGTGTAGGGACCTTCCAGTCCGTTAATCTGAATAGAACCGGTATTACAAACATTACAGGTTACCTGGGGCAACACGCCATTAATCATACCCAGCGATGAAAACAAGTCGGGCTGAATGGCACGTTGAAAAAAACGGGATGAATAACTTTCAACCGGAATAGGACTTGAAAGCCTTGTCATATTCCGCATGGTTCCGCTTACCACCACCTCGGATAGCAGTTCACTTGCCTTCCGTTTCGTATCTGAAATAGTGTCCTCCGTTATTGCTGATTCGGGCTTACTTCCAGAAGTATCGGCAACAGGTTGAACTGCAGCAATCAGCTTATGAGCGGAACATTCAGCCACCCCCATTTCAAGTGTCCGGATCTCCATAGTTGTTGCTGCACTTGCACTTGCTCCTGCTGCTAATATCAACCCATAAATAAAAAGCCCGGCCAACCTGAATCTTGTATATATTTTCATTTCCCGAATATAATTTTTAGATTAACCTAAATTTATATTTAGTCAAATATATAACTTTTTCGAATTCGCAATTAAATCAGTAGCTAAAAAAGTGTTCGGGAAAGAGAAGGCTCCCTCAAAGGCTTTTCAGGACCTTTCTGAAGAAAAACGAGTATGTCTGCTAACCAGAGCAGACGATTGCCCAGTTACTTGTGTAAGTCTACAAAAAGCAAACAGCCCCCTTACCGGAGGCTGTTATCATAGTTTGACTCAATAAATATTATTTACAACAACCTTTTTCGGTGCAAGCTGCATGATCGCCTTTTTTGCAGGCTTTCGCATCTTTACAGCTGGCTTTATCACATTTTCCGTGCTTTCCATCATGAGAGCAGGCACCTTCTTTACTGCAACAGGCACCTTCTTTCATATCACATTTTGCACAACAGCCACCTTCTTTTTCGCAGGTACCTTTGCTGCAGCAATCAGATTTTCCAGCTGCTTTCTTACAGCATTCCTTACCGCCTTCGCACTTGCCATCTTTTGTACAGCATGCTTTCTTTTCTGTTAGTTCCGTTTTGCTCTTGCGGTCATACTTGCAACACTCGTGCAGGTTATTATACACATTATCAGGAGCTGTGTATTTTTCATTATCGTATCCTGCGTCAGCAATGCCTTTTTGAATTTTATCTTCCGTTGTTTTGGAAGCATCGTATTTAACTGACAGGATTTTTGATTTTGAATCCCAACTGGCAAAAGTGGCACCATTTGTTTTAGATGCACCTTCAATGGTGGTTTTGCACATGCCGCAGTTACCCCATACTTTAAACGTGGCAGAAGTTGTTTGAGCAACCACAGGTGATACACCTGCGAAAATGAAAAGAAGAATTGTAAGAATTGAAAACTGTTTCATATTTAATTTTTTAAGATGAATAAAGAGAATACTTCCTGAGATACAGGTAAGCAAATCAGCAAATTCAACCTGTATTAAATACGAAACACCCGCATCGCCCGGTAACGTTTATTGGAAGCGACAGGTGGAGGAATGTCGGACGAAACCGGCACATCAAATGAGAAGCCTTGTAAGGATGCAGTTAAATCCACAAACTGCTGTGGATGTTCCTGGCTGATACTGTTCAGAACCCATTTAATAAGTGAGGGCTGATGTGTTTCATTGAGCTTCAGTACAAAAACATCGTCCTTGCAGCAATGATGTAAGGTTTTATTCATTCCGCATTTGCTGCAATCACCATCGTCATGATCTTTTTCCTGCATCAGTGAAACAGAAGCAATCTTACCCATACAATAATGCAGATTCACAGCCACGCCACTTGCAGCAGCGAGGTAGAAACAGGCAATAAAAGCAATGAGTAAACGCCTTACCATTTCACAAATCTAATCAAAAACTGAAAGAACCAGGTAATTGCTGTTAGTTAACAAATCCCCAAAAGATACCGAAGCGGGTATAAAGTCCCGGCAAAGGAATTTGAGGAGCCACCAGGTTGTTTCTTAAAAAACCAAAAGAAGGGTTGATACTCAGCGCATTCAGGTTCTCTGCACGTATAAACAAGTACAGGCTTCTGATGCGTATATGTGCATAGCCTGTGATATCGGGGCGGTTGCGGATGGTTGTTTGGTTCTGCAGGAAAAACTGACCGAGCAGCGGCGAAAAACCATCTGCTTTGTAAGCAGTGTGATACCTCAGTTCTAACCCTGTACTCAGATTAAGGTTCTTAAAAAAGCGACCTTCATAGGCAAGGCGGTTACGGGTAAGCAGGAACGGTACATTCACCGGTGCATTACCGGTAGTTTGCTGCAACCATACTTCTGTATACCAATTCCACCGCTTGCTGATCCGGAATTGCTTCTGTAACTGCACCTGCAATAAATTAAACAAAGCCGCTTCTTGTGTGGCCTGCGTATAACTTTTAAAATAAGTAAAGTTGCTCAACAAGTAGTAGCGAGCACCAGCCGTGAATTGAAACTGCGGCAACTCATAAGTGCCCGAAAGAATAGTCGTATTCTCTTTATTAAAATTGGTATTCCCAATATTGAACCGCTTGAAGTTGCTGAGATCATTATGAATGAAAGAAGGTGTACGGTTCACATTTTCGAATCCAAGTGAAAGATACCCGAGTTTTTTTCCAATGAGGCGTTTCAAATAGGCCTGCACCTGGTAATCACCGATGTAGGTACCCGCAGCAAAAAAGGTACCGGCCAGTTCCATATCCCATTTTCGATTGCGGGTTTTATTCCGGTACTCGCCATTCACATACACATTGTTGAAAGAAGGTTCCTGTGCGCCAAAATCGCCCCGGAGTTGCTGGTATCCAGCAGCTGCTTTTATAAATTGTTGCTGGTTTTTTACATCGGGGTACTGGTAAACAGCAAATTCATTTGTAAGAATATTCCATGCATCTTTTATCTCAAACACAGAAGGAAGCCCGGTTAATCCGTAAAACCGGCGGTAAGAAGCTGTATCAATACGTGTATCTATAAATTGAAATTGGTACCCTTCATACCGCACTGTATGCTGCAACCGTAACCGGGGATAAAACAGATACACCACTGAAGAATCTGTTTCAACCGAATCTTTCTTACCGAAATCATAGGAATGCCGGAATAACACATTGGAGAACGTGTACCGGTTACCGGTATTAATCACATTGCTGAGAAAGCTTTGTGATTCAAATGCAGTGCCGCCGAAATTGGTGGGAATATTGAAGCGGTCACTGAAACTGGCTACACTGTCCAGAAAGGACACATCACGAATTCCCCCGTTTTCGGTGGAACCTGTTCTTGAGGAAGAGGCGATAAAGAAAACGGAATATTTTCTGTTGGGAGAAGTATACCACGTGTTAAACAGGTAGCTGTTGTGATTCGTCTTCTGATTTTTAAAAATCCCCGGGGAATTAAGCAATTTGTACTCAAAAGAAAAATTCCAGTTATAACGGATATTCTGCGTATGGAAGACGCCAATATTCTGCTCCTGCTTTGAACCCAGGATATAAGAAAGTTGTGTAAACGGCCTTGAGGTATTGTAGAACTTTACGTCGGATAGTTGAACGATGTACGGATCATAGGCATGCATCCCATGATCCCAGCCGGCCGTTCTGTTGGGAGAAAACAACATACTCCGCACGGCATTTCCGTGATTCCCCATAAAATTACTGGTCCAGGGCACCGGCCAGCGGCGGGTGTAATCAGATACACTCGAGTCCAGAAAATAAAAACGTGCTGTATCAAGATATCGAAACATGATTGTTGCCGAATCTTCAAGGCCTGTGCGGTGCAGCAATGAATCTTTAAAAGGTCCGCCGGACGAACCCATGGATCGCCCACCCAGCATTCCTCCGCCCGGCATTCGTTGCATCAGGTTTTGCCCGCCGCCGGGAAATTGAGCCAGCAGTTGATTGCCACTCAGCAATAGTATCAAAAAAAACAACAGGCGCATACCACAGAAAAAACGGGCCTTTTGAGCCCGCATAAAAGTAAATGAATTCAAATAGCCCGGCTGTAAAATCATCTTAAAGTTCCAGGATCAATTGTTTTACAATAGCGGTCATCTTGGGTTCTGCAGCCCGGGCCGCCTGCAATACCTCTTCATGCGATATAACATGCTCATTTCCGGGATGCCCCAAATCGGTAATCACACTCATGGCAAACACCGGCAAGCCCATATGAACGGCAGCAATTACTTCCGGCACCGTACTCATACCCACCGCATCGCCCCCAACCGCATGGATCATTTTGTATTCTGCTTTCGTTTCAAAAGTGGGACCGGTTACCCCTACGTAAACCCCTTCCTGCACAACAATGCCGTGCTGCTGTGCTATGGACCTTGCACGGCTCCTCAGTTCTATACTGTAAGGCTCACTCATGTCGGGAAAACGGGGCCCCAGTTCACTAATGTTTTTACCAATTAACGGGTTTTCCATGAACTGGCTGATGTGATCACTGATGATCATTACATCACCTACTTTGAACGCTTCGTTCACGCCACCGGCAGCATTACTCAGCACCAGCGTTTCAATGCCCAGGTACTTCATTACACGGATCGGATACACCACTTCCTGCATGGAGTAACCTTCATAAAAATGAAAACGCCCGGCCATGACCACCACCCGCTTGTCGCCCAGCTTTCCAAACACCAGGCGACCGGTATGACCTTCAACTGTTGAAACAGGAAAATGAGGGATCTCCTGGTAGCTGATTTCTTTTTCCACCACCAACTCGGAGGTAAAATTACCCAACCCGCTGCCGAGCACCACCCCGGCTGTTGGAGTTTCGCCGTAAACAGACTGGATATAAGCAACCGTTTCCCTGATCTTGTTCAATAATGCAGCCATGCGATGGAATTAAGTGGGCAAAGATATCATTTTTCAACAGACCGGCAGATCATTGATCTTCCTCATTTTCGCTCTCATCAAACATTGTCTTTCCGTATCTTCGCCGAAATTTTTTTTCAAATGAACCTCCACGAATACCAAGCAAAGGAATTACTGAAGAAGTTTAAAGTACCGGTACAGGAAGGATTTGCCTGCAGTACCGTTCATGAAGCGGAAGATGCCTACCGCCAGATTAAGAACGATAGCGGCAGCAGTTTTGCTGTAATCAAAGCACAGATTCATGCCGGCGGCCGTGGTAAAGGAACGATCAAAGAAACAGGCATAAACGGTGTAAAGGTTGCTAAAAACCTGGAGCAGGTGACCGAGTTTGCAAAGGGAATTCTGGGAGGTACGCTTGTTACCCTTCAAACGGGTGCTGCCGGTAAAGTGGTTAACAAAATTCTCGTTGCACAGGATATGTACTATGATGGTGCCAGTGAGCGCAAAGAGTTTTATTTATCTATCCTGCTCGACCGTACCACTAAGCAAAACGTTATTATGTACAGTACCGAAGGCGGTATGAACATTGAAGATGTGGCGCACGACACTCCTGAGAAAATTTTTAAAGAATGGGTACACCCCGGCGGTCCATTACAGGGATTCCAGGCCCGGAAAATTGCCTTCAACCTGGGACTGAGCGGCGAAGCGTTTAAAAACTGTGTGAAATTTGTGACCAACCTGTATAATGCGTATGTAGGATTGGATTGTGGTATGCTCGAAATCAACCCGCTGTTCAAAGCGGCTGATGATAAAATCATAGCCGTTGACTGTAAGATGAATATTGATGATAACGCACTGATGCGTCATCCCGAAATTGCGAGTATGCGTGATACCACTGAAGAAGATCCTACCGAAGTGGAAGCGGGCAACCACAATCTCAATTTCATCAAGCTTGATGGTAACGTAGGATGTATGGTGAACGGCGCCGGCTTGGCGATGGCCACCATGGATATGATTCAGCTGAGCGGCGGACAACCGGCCAACTTTCTCGATGTGGGCGGTACCGCTAATGCCCAAACGGTGGAAGCCGGGTTCAAGATCATTCTCAAAGACCCGAATGTAAAAGCAATCCTCATCAATATTTTTGGTGGTATTGTGCGTTGCGACCGTGTAGCAGCCGGGGTAATTGAAGCCTATAAATCCATAGGTACCATTCCGGTGCCCATCATTGTTCGTCTGCAGGGCACCAATGCCGAAGAAGCCAAAAAGCTGATTGATGAAAGTGGCCTGGAAGTTCAAAGCGCCATTCAACTGAGTGAAGCGGCTGAACTGGTAAAAAAAGCCGTGGCATAAGTTAAGTAAAACAAAATATGTTGAAAGCCTTCCGTTTCCGGAAGGCTTTTTGCTGTTGTACATGCGAAAACAAACTATTTTCCGTTTATAAGAATCAGAACCAATCAACCTTTATATTTTATGCGCCCCACTTTGCAATCAACACTTCTGTTGCTTTTTTGCTCCCTGCTGCTGCAGCATACTGTTTTGGCACAATATGAAGAAAACGAACGCATCTATAAAAAATGGCGGTTTGAAGGCATGATGGGTTATGCCCGTCCGTCGGGCCCCGGAAACAAAGCCGGTGTACTGCTTTCGTTTGAACCCAAATACAATGTCACCGACCAGCTATCAGTGGGTCTGCGCAACGAACTAACGGCCATGGCCAGAGGCTATATTGATGTAAATGGAAATTCATTCAGCGGTAAAGCCGGCGCCGGACTCTCCTTCCTCGTTACCGGCGATTACTTTTTCACCAATACGCTGGTACGGCCTTTCGCTGGTGCTGGTGCGGGGATCTACAACCTGTTTCAGGCAGAGGTGAATACCTCCGGTAACCAGGTGGTGAACTTACCGTCGGTTACCAAACCCGGACTCATGCTTCGAACCGGTGTGGATCTATGGCATTTGCGGGCTGCAATCGAATACAACCTGGTGGGTAAAACCGGGGAAGTGAACAACAATTACCTGGGACTGAAAATCGGAATTGTGATTGGAGGCGGGCCGAACCGAATAAATGAGGAATAATCTTAATCTCAACTATATAACGCAATTCAGTTTCACTAAAGCAGCAGATTTCTTGTTTATCTTGCCTTAATTGCATTGGCTCTTTTCACGAAACGCTATTTTTATGAAACATACTATTCTGATTGTCTGCTTACTGCTTGCATCCGGTTACATCTTTGCACAAGCAAAAAAAACAATTGAAACAAAAATTGAAAAAGTGACCGTTTTTCTAGACGGTGCACAAGTAGACCGAAGTGGCAAAATTGCAGTTACCGCAGGTAAATACGAAATAACTATACCCAATATTTCTCCCAATATTGAAAAGCAAAGCATCCAGGTAAAAGCCGATGGAAACCTTATCATACTTGGAGTGACACACCAGCTCAATTTTCTGAAAGAGCAACAAAAACAGGAAGAAATAAAAGTTCTGGAATCACAGAAAGAGGATCTGCAGGCAAAAATTGATGAGCAAAAAAACATACTACTGGTTTATGTACAGGAAGAGGAGATGTTAAAAAAGAATCAGGAAATCAAAGGCGCCAATACTGGTCTGAAAGCAACTGACCTGAAAGAAGCAGCCGATTTTCAACGGCAACGGCTGACTGAAATCTACCAGAAGCAGACAGAAGTCCGAAAGCAACTAAAAAAACTGGAACAGGATCTGGCAAAACTCAACCGACAGTTGGCAGAACTGAATCAGAAAAAAGATATTTCTACCAGCGAAATCATCCTGACCGTTTCGTGTAAACAACCCGTTCAAACCAATCTTTCCATTTCATACCTCGTAAAAAATGCCAGTTGGTTTCCAACATATGATGTAAGAGTGAAAAACATCGTCTCACCCATTGATTTACTTGTAAAAGCGAATGTGAGCCAAAGCAGCGGTGAAGACTGGAAAGATGTAAAACTGTTTTTATCAACCGGTAATCCAAATGAAAACGGCACCAAGCCAGACTTGAATCCCTGGTATCTCCGGTATTATTCACCAGGCAGTACTCGCATTCAAATACGGGGCGTTTCTACCCTTTCAACTGAAACAGGTAGTTACTCTGGTAAAATCACAAACGAAAATGGAAGTCCGGTTGCTGGGGCTACCGTAATGATCAAGGGAAGTTCTACAGGAACAGTAACTGATGCAAACGGGCAGTTCACATTAAAAACAGGGAAAACAGGATTACAAACCCTGGTGATTAGTTTTGTGGGATATACTTCGGCAGAATACACAGCAATACCGGGTACATTTGCTACAGTCGCTATGAGTCCGGTTGACCAGGCACTTAGTGAGGTGGTTGTCGTTGGATACGCAAGAACAACCGAAGATGGTAGTTCGAGCCCGCCACCCGCCCCCATCCGGCAAAAGAAAACAGAAAATACTGTAACTACCCAAACAGTATATCAACCCACTACCACAGTATATGAAATAGAAGAACCCTACACTATCATGAACAATGGTAAGATAACCACTGTTGATATCAATACCTTTGAAATTGATGCATTATTCGAATATTACACGGCACCCAAGTTGGATGAAAATGCTTACTTAACGGCAAAAGTGATCAACTGGCAAGAACTGAACCTGTTACCTGGTGAAGCGAACCTGTTTTTTGAAAACACTTTCCTGGGTAAATCAACACTGGATATTGCTAATGCAGGTGATACCCTCAATCTATCTCTTGGTAAGGATAAAGGAGTAATTGTAAAAAGGAAACTTATGAAGGAATACAGTTCCCGGAAATTTATGGGAAGCAACAAAACCGAAAGCCGGCAATATGAAATTACCATTCGAAATAATAAAGCAGAAGCTATCTCAATAATAATCGAAGATCAGTTGCCCATCTCCACACAAAAAGAAATTGAAGTACAAAACACACGACACGAAGGTGCCCGTATAGATGAAGACACAAAAAAAATTACCTGGACTCTTCAGTTGGATTCTAAAAAGGAAACAAAACTGAACTTTAAATATGAAGTAAAATACCCAAAAGACAAAACAGTTGTACTGGATTAACGATTTCGTTTGGTAATTTCGGGCATGTCTGATACCGTTCACATTCGTCTCCTGCAACCCGGCGATAACGCCACGCTTGCCAACATCATCCGCACATCATTAACAGAATTTGGCGCCAACAAACCCGGTACGGTCTATTACGATCCCACTACCGATGCCTTATATGAACTGTTTCAAACACCCGGCAGCGTGTACTTTATAGCAGAAAAAAACGGTGAGTTGTTAGGAGGTGGTGGCATCTTCCCTACAGAAGGACTGCCACCGGGCACCTGCGAACTGGTGAAAATGTATCTCAAAAAAAGTGCACGGGGAACCGGACTGGGCAGAAGGCTGATCGAAACCTGCCTGCAGTGGGCCAAGGATAACGGTTACGGACAAGTTTACCTGGAAACCATGCCCGAACTGAGACAGGCGCTGAAAGTATATGAACTTTTTGGTTTTACGTATTTAGACGGGCCCCTGGGCAACAGCGGCCATTTTGGTTGCGACCGGTGGATGCTTCGCTCCCTGTAATTTACTCTTTCACTTTCATTACTTCATATACGCCGCTGAATAAATAAACCAACCCTGTTTTAACGTCGGTGGCCTTGTGTCGCTTCCGCAATTTTTCTCCCTTGCGGAATGTACGTCCATCACGGGTTTGAAACAACTGGCCTTCAGGCACCTCTTCAACCAGCACTTCATGTTCGGCCCGGCGGTCGTACTTCTTCAGTACCCGCATCAGGTGTTCCTCGCCGCAACTGGTGGCCGATGGATTCTGGATCGATTTCAGCAAGGCCTTCTCCACATCAGCCGGAAATACTTTCTTCAGCAGGAACTGCGCCAGCACTTTGCTGTATTCATTCTTCCATTCTTTTCCATGAGGGGCAATACGGTTGCCGAACTGCTCAAAGGCCAGCAGGTGGGCCATTTCATGCAGCAGCGTTACGAGAAAAGCATACTGATTGAGATTGCCATTGACACTGATGCGGTGATTCTTTTGCTGAATGGCATGCCGGTAATCGCCTAAAATGGAATTGCGCTCCCTGGTAATCGTCAAATGAATTTTATACCGGTGCAGGTACTCAAGCACGGGGTCCAGCGCTCCTTCCGGAAGATACTCAGCCAGGGCATGTAAAGGAACTTCTTTCTTACTCATGGTTCTTCTGCTTCAGCAGGCGCATCACCAGCCGTACTTCCACAAACGTATACACGAAGTACAGGGCCATGCAAAAAAACAACGATGGTTTGTTGAGATTGTTATCGGCCGTCACTGCATAAACGAGCACAGCTACAACAATTCCAAACATTTTTACGAGCAGCGAGGAATATACACTCCGCAGAAACGCATTTGGATTTTGATGCAACGCACCACGTGTATGAAAAAAGAGTGTGGCCACACTTACCACAAACAAAATCAAATTGCCCACGAGCAACACTTCCTGGCTAAACCCCCACTCTTCCTGCCACCGTTTGGTGGTAAAAATGAGCGAATTCAGCAGGAGAAAAACCAATACCAGTGGGAGGAATAACGTTCTATTTTTTTTCATTCTTTCCGGATGTGTCTTTTACTACCCGCACAATCATAGCTGCAATCACCAACAGCGGCAATAGCCATACCAGTAACGGAAAGGAAATACCTGTCCATTCATCGGCTTTTAATCCAAGGTAAACCGCCACACCCAATGTTACCACTAACTGAAATGCCAGCGATACATATTGCATGAGATAGGAAGCATTGCTGCGGTACTTTTTCTTATCACGATTTTCCCGTGGCTGCATTCGATAGTTCCTGGTTAAGCGCCACCACGTGGGCACTGTTGCCCATATGGCATTCGCCGTTAAAGGAGGCAGATGCATCTACCTGCAATTGCCCGGTGTATATGTTGCCGTTTACCTCGCAATTACCTTTCAGGCTCAGCATATCGCTGATGCGGATGGTTCCGTTGATCTTTCCCAGCACTTCTGCCTGCTGGGCTTCCACGTCACCGGTAACGGCTCCGGCCGGTCCCACCACCACTTTCGAGGCAGTTTGCAGGTTACCGGTTAAAATTCCATCTACCCGTATATCCCCTTTGCTCTGGATATTACCTTTGATTTCTGTTCCTGCAGCAATAATAGTAGCCATACCGGTTGGAAGTTCTGTTTCTGTTGTGTTGGTTTTCTTAAACATGCGTAAGGATTTATTGTGTGACCCGTTCAAACTCCGGAATTTCCAGTGTGGCGGTATCTAATGCCGTAGACTTCATATTTCCGGATAAAACTTTTTTCAAATTTTCAAGATACTGATCTTTAAACTGCATAGACTTCTCCAGCGAATCAATCCGTGCTTTGTATTGAATCAATTCCCTTCGCTGCGACTGTGTACCATACCCCGGGAGGTAGTACTTGAGGTTGGTAAACGTAATCAGCGCAACTGTTAACCCCACCAACAATACAAAAATGGTGCTGAATGTTACATACACGCTCAAACGGGTAAGTTTAAAGGTAATTACCTCCTCAAATGTATCGTCGTTCATGATCACTAGGCGATAGCGGTTCCGCAGTCGCTTAATCGTGTCAGTTGCATCAAAAAGCCGGGCCATAAGTCGTAAAGTTCTGTATTTAGCGCTTAAAAATGCCTAAAAATCAATTTCTTTCATGAATTTAGGGCGAATTAAAATATTTTTGGCCGGATTGAGTTATTAAAGAAACCCACCGGTATCCGCATGCTGCAACCTCTGCTGATTTCAAAACATATAAGGCTGTTGTTGATTTTACTGGTTTGCAGTATTTCATCCCTGGCACAGCCCGATTTTATTCTGCCGCTTGCCAAGCCCGAAAAGTACAAAGACAAAGTACTCGGAGCTGAAAAAACCGAGGATAAAAAGTTTACTGTTCCCCGTCGCCTCTTCCAGGGCATGATTACCCACTACAACTACTACTACAACGCCCAAACCAAAATACAGGCGGTTCTGCAAAAGGCCAAACTGGCCCACAAAGATGATTATACAGAACTGTTACCCTTTTATAATTTTTCAACAGAAATAACAGCTGCTGATTCGCTGGAACTGGATTCAGTTCTTTACAAATCATCGGCCGGTATTGTGCTGCACGATTTACGCAACAGCTACATTGATAACCTGTACCTGCTTATTGGGCAGTCTTACTTTTATTGGCGCAAGTTTGATTCGGCGTACCGGATTTTCCAGTTTATCAACTATAATTTTTTCCCGAAAGACAAAGACGAGTATTTTATTGTGGTAGGTTCCAACAGCCGGGCTAGTAACGGAGAACTAAACTTAGGCACCCAGGAAAAGAAAGGCATTGTACACAAAGCCTTTTCCAAACCACCCAGCCGCAACGAAGCACTGCTGTGGCTGGCAAAAACCTATGCAGAAGACAGCTTGTACGCAGAAGCCTATTCTTTGGTGGGCTTGTTACGGAAAGACAAACTTTTTCCCAAACGTTTGCACACACAATTAGACGAAGTACTGGCTTACACATTTTACCGCCAGCAGCAATGGGATAGTACTGCTTTTTACCTGCGCCGGGCCCTGGTAAATGCAGCCGATAAAACAGAACTGGCCCGATGGGAATACCTGCTGGCCCAGCTTTACACACAGCTGAACCGGCCCGAAGAAGCTTCTGCTTTCTACAACAAAGCAAAAACCCATACGACCGATCCGGTTTTATACATCCATGCACGCATTTATGAAGCGCAACTGGTAAAAAACGGTCAGCCCAATTCACTACAGCAAACATTGACCGACCTGCTGAAACTATCCCGCAAAGAACGGTTCGATGGGTTTGAAGATGTACTTTTTTATGCCGCATCGGGCATTGCACTACAGCAGAGCGATACTACCCTGGCACGTAACCTGTTGCAGAAAAGTACCTCCTTTCCCATTGAAAACTCTGATATAAAAAACAAAGCCTTTCTCAAACTGGCAACGCTTGCTTACCTGCAACGTGATTATGCGTTTGCCGCCGGCAGTTACGACAGTCTCAATATGCAGGACCCCTTCCTGGAGCCACAGGCCGAATTCATTGAAAAGAGGAAAACCATCCTCAAAGAGCTGGTGAAAAATATCCGGATTGTTCAACGGGAAGACAGCCTTCAAACAGTAGCCCGTATGCCTGAAACGGAACGGGAGGCCTACGTAAAGGCGCTTGTAAAAAAACTGAGAAAGCAAAAAGGTTTAAAGGAAGAAGATGCCGGGTTTATAAATCCTGCTGTTATCTCAACAAGCGGTAACCAGGACCTGGCCGTGTTTACCTCCGGTGCTGGTGGCACTACTTTTTATTTTAACAATGCCGGTCAGCGTTCAAAAGGATTCAGTGAGTTTAAAGCCCGCTGGGGAACCCGCCCTAATGCCGATAACTGGCGACGGCAAGCGGCGCTGGACGCTGTAGCCTCGGGGCCGGGTAATGTACCGGGAAATCCCGGCGGCTCCGATGTTGACCGTCCGGGTGGCACTACAGAAACGGGAAATACGGAAGATGATGAGACAGAACTGAGTGTTGATGGATTACTTCAAAAACTGCCGCTTACAGAAGAGCAATTGCTGCAATCGAACCAGAAAATACTGGAAGCACTTTTTGAACAGGGGCAGATCTATAAAAACCAGCTGGAAGATTATAAAGAAGCCTGCCGTGTGTTCGAAGAAATATGGAAACGTTTTTCTAATTATGAAAAAGAAGAACAAACATTATTTGAGTTGTATTACTGCAACCTGAAAGCAGGCAATACTGAAAAATCTGCTTATTTCCAGTCGCTCCTTAAACAGAAATATCCGCAAGGTGAAGGTCAATCCAAAATCACAGCAGCACAGTTGCCGAAAGAAAAACAACTGGACCCCAAAACAAAAGTCTACGGGGAAATTTATAATAAATTCATAGAAGGAAAATTTACAGAAGCACTTCAGCAAAAAGCGGCAGCAGATTCAACGTATGGTTCTTCTTACTGGACGCCACAGTTACTCTATATTGAATCTATTTACCATATCCGGACGAAGAACGACAGTGTGGCAATGGTAACACTTACAAACATTGAGACAAATTTTCCGGGTACGCCTATGGCCGAAAAAGCGGCTATTATGAAAGATGTACTGAGCAGGCGTTCAGAAATTGAAGACTACCTTACCCGTACCCCGATTGTGCGCCAAACAGAAGATGCACTGGTGATTCCGTTTGATGCAGGACCTACTGTAAGCAAAACACAGTTGCCGGTAGCTAAAACCGACTCCGTCACTAAAGTAACCATGGGCAACAAACCGGTTGCCACAACACCACTCGAAAAGCCGAAAGCGCCTGTTCAAAAAGTTGGCCTCGAAAAAGAAAAGAAAGCTGCTGCAGGACAGGTAAAGCTCGGAAACAAACCTGCAGCTGACACTAGTGGCATCAAGCCGCTGAAAAATGAGAAAGTGGAAATGGCCTATGTGTACAATGCAAACGAGCCGTATGTTGTACTCATGTATTTTGACAAAGTAGACCCGATTTATATTACCGAGTCAAAAACAGCCCTGCAACGATATAATAATACAACGCATAGTGGTGAAACCATTCCCATACAGATTTATGAAACCAATGAAGAGTTGAACTGGATGGAAATCGGTCCCTGGCCCGTTATGGCTTCGGCTCTCAGCTACCACGACGAAGTAAAAAATGCAGCCCGGCAAATTGTTCCCTGGCTACCAGCAGAAAAATATACCTTCATTATTATCTCCGAACACAACCTGGAAATTCTGAAGACCCGTAAAAACATGGAGGAATACAAGCTGTTTATCCGCCAGTACATTAAGGATAAATTTTAAGAGTTCTTGTTAACTGCTCAGCCCGAATTGTTTTAGATTTGTCTTGTATTGAATTTGCACACTTTTGCATCTTATCAAGCACGTATATGAAAAATTCTGTTCGCATTCTCTGGCGTTTGTTTTTTATAGGGGCAGGCCTGTTCCTCTTAATTATACTTTTGGCCAACTGGGGTGTGTTCGGGAAAATGCCTTCTCTGCAGGATCTTGAAAATCCATCTGCTTCTCTGGCAAGTGAAGTCATTGCCTCTGACGGCACCCTAATGGGTAAATTTTACCTGCAGGACCGCAGTAATATTGAGTATAAAGACATCTCCAAAAATATTGTCAATGCATTGGTAGCTACAGAAGATGAGCGTTTTTATGAACACTCCGGTATTGACGGAATTGCCCTTGGGAGAGCGCTTATTAATCTCGGAAGAGAAGGCGGCGGAAGCACCATCACCCAGCAATTGGCAAAAAATCTGTTTACCAATTATTCCAGCTTTGCACCGTTGCGGGTGTTGCAGAAAATAAAAGAATGGATTATTGCTGTAAAACTGGAACGCAACTTTACCAAAGATGAAATTATCGCTCTGTACCTCAATACTGTTCCCTTTGGCGATAATGTGTATGGCATCCGTAACGCTTCCCGAACCTTTTTCCAGAAAGAACCTGCACTATTGAATGTGAATGAAGCCGCTGTTTTAGTAGGTATGCTCAAAGCGAATACGCTCTATAATCCCAGGAGGGATGCCAAACGTTCGCAAATGCGCCGGAATGTGGTGATTGATCAAATGGTGAAAAACAACTTTCTACCCTCTGCTGAAGCAGAAAAAATTAAAGCACAGCCCATACCACTGAATTATAAAAAAGTGGATGAAAGCACCGGTATAGCTCCCTATTTCCGTGAGATCCTCCGGGATCAGATGAAGAAGTGGTGCAAAGAGCATAAAAAACCGAATGGCGATAACTACAACCTTTACCAGGACGGTTTAAAAATTTATACCACGATTAATCCCCGCATGCAATTGTATGCAGAAGACGCCGTGGCCAAACATTTAAGTGCCCTGCAGCAAAATTACTGGACACTGCCGTGGATCAAAAGCGGTTCTATCTGGAAAGGACGTGAAAGTATCCTCGAACGGGCTATGAAAGATAGTGACCGCTGGCGGAATATGGAGGCAGAGGGTTTAGAAGAGTCAGAAATAAGAAAAGCTTTTAAAACCAAAACCCGCATGAAAGTTTTTGCATGGAATGCCAAACGGGAAAAAGATACACTCCTGACCCCCCTGGATTCCATCAAATACCATAAAATGATTATCCAAACGGGGTTCATGGTGATGGATCCATTTACAGGCGAAGTACGGGCATGGGTTGGTGGTGTAAACTTCAAAACATTTAAATACGATCACGTTAACATTAATACCAAACGGCAGGTAGGCTCCACCTTTAAACCCATTTTGTATGCCTATGCGGTTGAAAACGGATTTACACCTGAAACGCCCCTGCCCAGCGGACCAATTAACCTGGGTGGTAAAATCATTACCGGAAGTGGTGGGCCAATGGCTTATTGTCTTGCCTATTCCAAAAACCCGGGTGCTGCCTACCTTATGAACCAGTTTGGAGTAAAAAGTGTGATCACATTTGCCCAAAATGCCGGCATTAAGAGCAAACTGCCCCCCTATCCTTCCATTGCGCTGGGCAGTGCCGAAATCAGTGTATTTGAAATGTTGCAAAGTTATACCATGTTCCCAACGAACGGCATTAGTTCCGAACCGGTTTATATTACACGTATTGAGGACAGGAACGGTAATATTCTTCAAACGTATATGCCCCAACAAAAGGTTGTGATGAGTGAAGCCGGTGCTTATACCATGACCAAAATGATGAAAGGCGTGGTGGATTTTGGTACTGGTAAGCGGCTGCGGGGAATGGGACTGAATAATGATATTGCCGGCAAAACCGGAACTACCAATAACAATACCGATACATGGTTTATTGGTTTTACACCCCAATTACTGGCCGGCGGCTGGGTTGGTTGTGATGATCCATTCCTAAAAATGGTGGGAGAAGGTAACCGGACAGCCCTTCCCATCTGGGGCTACTTTTTTCAGAGTGTACTGAATGATAAAACACTGGGGATACAACGTGATCTTGTTTTTGTGCAACCGGAAAGTATGAAAGTGGAAACCTTCATGGACTATGAAAACTTTGCAGAGAAATATAAAAATGAGCCCGATGCAGAAAATACAGATGCAGGAAGTGGTACCTCTGATGATTACCAGGATTTGCAGTTAGAGCCAGATAAAAATGTTGGACCGGAATCTCAAATTTCAGAAACAGAACAGAAAATAATTCAGGAAGCAAAAAAAGAGCCTGTTTCCAAAACAGATACCAGGAAAACAGAAGACCCAAAAACTGAAGAAAGTAAAACACCTGCTAAAAAGGAAAAGAAACCATTGCTCAACTTCCTGAAAAAAGATAAGCCTAAAAACTAAACTACGTTTTACTGATTGAAAGATTGATAGCTGATTATTTCGTTACTCACTTCTTACTTTTTGTAGAATGTGTGTGTGAAACTTTCTAACTTTTTAGTACAGCCTTCTCTTTTTTTATCCAAAGGCTTCCATAAACCGATTTTCAATGGAGGCCAACAAATGTAATTCAATCAATTTTCCTCCTGAAACAGATCTTCCGGATTTATGCTCAGTGGCCATTGGCAACGTTACTTGAATAGATGCAGCCCGGTTTGGAAAGGAACAGAAACGATCAGTAAAACAAAAGAACAATCAGAGAGTTTCAAAGCTAAAAAGAAAGAAGGCTGTCTACCGGGGGGTAGACAGCCTTCCTGCTATAAAGTAAGAATCAGTTGAGCTTACTGTTTGATTTTAACATCCACTCTCCTGTTTTGAGCACGTCCCTGAGGCGTATCGTTGCTGTCAACAGGTTGAGAAGATCCGAAGCCTTCTGCAAACAGACGGGCACCATCTACTCCCTTGCTGATGAGGTAAGCTTTTGCAACTTCGGCACGCTTTACAGAAAGCGGATCATTTACTTTGTCTGAGCCAGTGTTATCTGTATGTCCGTTTACATTTACAGAGAAGCCGGTATTATCTTTCAGGAATGTGGCAACTTTATCAAGTTCAGCCTTACCAACAGGTAACAATACGGCACTTCCGGATTTGAATAATACTTTGGAAGGTTCGAAAGCAATTTGAGGGCATCCAAAGTTTTCAACTGTTCCCGCAACTGCAGGGCATTTGTCTTCTTCATCATTTACACCATCGCCATCGCCATCGGGAACTGGGCAACCATCATAACGGGCAACACCGGCCACCGTTGGACATTTGTCGTTTTCATCATTGATACCGTCTTTATCCGTATCAGGTATAGGACAGCCCTGGTACTTGGCCAATCCGGCTTCCTTCGGACATTTATCTTCGCTATCAGTAATTCCGTCTTTATCTGTATCGGGACATCCTTTCATGGCAGCCAATCCGGGTACATCAGGACATGCATCCAATGAATCAAGAACACCATCACCGTCACGGTCTTTGGGTGGTTCGGGAACCACAACCTCCACTTTCGGTTCAACAACCTTACGTTGTTTCAAAGGAGCTGTGATACCAAAGGAGTGAAACAGGCTGTAATTGGCTCTGTCCGTTACAGGAAGCCGGTAATTTGTATTTACTTGAAGAAAGGTTTCCTCGCCTAATTTAAACTGTAAGCCTACACCCAAAGGAATCTGTGCCATGAACTTACGTTTGGCGTAAGCACCTCCAACACCCACCTGTACATAAGGAACCACGATGTAATTATCCGTGAGTAACTTGATATTTGCATTTGCATCAGCCTCGAGATAAATTCCTTCTGGAATGATGGGGGCAGACGGATTACGGAACGGGTAGTTTACAAATCCGGTTGTAAAACGGCCCATAAAGTCAACATAGTTACTCAGACCCTGCATGTAATTGAGTGTGAGAGCAGGACTCATACGGCCCACTTTTTTCCAATCACCCCGGTCAATTACTCTTGCAAGAGAAGAAGTACGTAAATCGTTGGCCGTCGGGAAATCAATCAGTGAAAACTGGAATCCGAAAGACGGGAGTTTCTTGTAGTTGCTATTCTGGCCATTTACAGTTACAAATGCTGTAAATGCAAGTAATAACAGTAACAATCTTTTCATATAATGCAGTTTTTGTTGGCGCAAAAATAAACCCAACAGACTGATTGAGGAAATAATTTAGCAACTATCTTTTCCCCCGGAATAGACTAGTTCTTAACAGGTTTTTTACCTAAAACCTCCACTTTCACCCTTGTTGTACCGGATTTTATAAAACCCAGCCGCTCAGCTGCAGCCCGGCTGAGATCGATTAAGCGTTTATTCCGATGGTGCAGGCGGTCGTTAATTTTAACGACTACAGTGCGCTTGTTCCTTAAATTAGTAACTCTCACATAGGTGCCAAGAGGTAATGTATTGTGAGCGGCCGTTAGCTTCTTTTGACTGAAAATTTCTCCGTTAGAAGTTTTTTTTCCCTGGAATTTATTAGCATAAAAGCTGGCAATCCCATATTGCACTTTGCTTTTTGAAGGAGTTTGCCTGGAGGTCTTTGCCGTGTCCTGCGCAGATACGGCAGGTGCATAGAAAAAGGAAACAGCGAAAATCAACAGGCAAGACAATATGCTTAGAAACTTCATTTCACCTTTATTTATTGAAAGAAATGCCGGACAGATGCATCTTCACCGTAAATATCCGGATACAAAAACAGTTTTCCTTTATTGCCCTCAGCTGTAAAATAACGGAAATAAACGGGAATCCGGGATTTTACCGGCACTACCCTTCGTTCTTTTCGCTGCAGCCAGGCCCGTACACTATCGGGCTGTACATATCCGCTACCGGCCAAGGCTTTCTCCGCAGCTACAAGGCTGTCCACCTGTAACACATACCATGCCAGTTTCTCCCAGTCCTGCACCCGAACACAGCCATGACTTAAAGCCCGGGACTGGTTTTTAAACAAGTAACGCTGGTTGGTATCATGCATGTAAACAGAGTACTTGTTATGAAAATTAAACTTCAGGATTCCCAATGCATTGTCATCACCACTTCCCTGTACAATTTTATAAGGAATGCCTTTACTGTATTTTGACCAGTCTACCAGGTAAGGATCCACCCATTCTCCCTCCCAGGTGAGCAGCATATATCCCTTTTTAGCAAGGTAACCGGGATTTCGTTTTAATGCAGGAAGGATTTCTTTGACAATAATACTGTTCGGAATGGTCCATTGAGGATAGGTAACAATATCCGTAAGCGCACTGCTGAGTAATGGTGTACGGGTTTTCGTTTTACCAACAATTACTTTTGATTCCAGCACCAGTGAATCATGATCCCATACACGCAGATAATAACCGGGCAAATTCACCCATATAAAACGATCGGGCATTTCCTGAGTCATAAGTTTATAACGGTCAAGATTGATCGCAATGCGCCTGAATTTTTCAGGATCTGTGTTATTAAGCCAGGTAACCACCTGCTGGCCGAAACGTCCGTCCACAGTGAGACCAGCTTTTTGCTGAAGATGAATCAGGGCCTGCTTCAACTGTACAGAGTCGGGCATTGGTTGCTGCCAGCTTACCAATCCTTCTTCTTTCAACCGTTTGACCAACGATTGAACAAACAAGAGTGAATCCTGGTAAGGATACTGCAGGTAGGTAAACACAACATTCAAACGTGCAGTATCTAAAAAACTACCCAACGCCTCTTTCAATGCATAGTAACCCTTCTGCGCCGGCTCCAGGGAAAGCAGGTGTGGGGTAACAGTTCCGTTTTTCAGACTTGTATTCAACAGATGAATATACTGGTCTGTAACACCAATGGAATCAGTGCGTTTATAGATGCTATCCGGCAGCAACCTTCCACGGTGCAAATGAAGAGCTGCTGTGAGATAGGCATCGGTAAGCAGAACATCGGTACGTGCCCACAACAATGCATTTCTCTTATCAGAAATGCCGCTCGAATCTGCCGCAAACCGATGAAACAGCTGCTGCAATGCTGTTGCATGATACGTCTCAGGATTAAAACCGTAGGCCTGGGCAGAAGTGATAAAAAGCAACATTGAATCTGCTACAGCAGTGAGTTGCTCATTTGAACTCCAGCAGGCTTTGAATTGACGTTTCGCATAGAATGCTGCCACCAACTGGGGAGAGTTAAGCGACACAGAATCACGAACCAACTTATTACCCGAAACAGCCCGTTGCACTAAGCCAGGAATCCGTTCTGCCACCGCATCATCCATCTGTACAGGCTTATCCACAACATCTGTGGATGGTTCCTGCCCGCTGTTGCAGGCAAACACAAACAGCAGAATTGTAAAGAGAAGAATGTGAATGATAAAGTGCTTTTGCATAAACTAAAGAGAATCCATATTTTTAGTTGCTGTTATTGATCAACTTCCGGTAACCGGAGTCTTACTCAAATTACTGAATGGATGGGAAAAAAATACATCCTCTTTTTAATTTTACTTTTTCCGAACACCCTTCTGCTCTCGGGCCAGCAGGCAAATACCTCTACTTATGGCGTTTCTTACATAAGTGAGATGGCCGCTTTCAGAAAAACAGTTGCAACAGATTCGCTGAAACGCATGGTGGAACTGAAGAGGCTGGTGCCCGAGCTTGTCTATGATTTCAGGTATGCCACCCCGTTCAATTTTACAGGCAAACGACTCTACCCGGTTGGGACCGACATTACCTTTCTTCGCCTGTTACCTGCACTTGCTTTACAAAAAATCACAGACGAGTTGAGGAAAGAACAACTGGGATTGAAAATTTTTGATGCCTACCGTCCTTATTCAGTTTCCATTGCATTCTGGAAATTGATCGGTGATGAACGGTATGTAGCTCATCCTTCAAAAGCCAGCAATCACAACCGTGGGCTGGCAATTGACCTCACACTTATAGACCTGCGAACAAACCAGGAACTGAATATGGGGACCGGGTTTGATCATTTCAGCGATACAGCTCATCATAGCTTCCGGCAGTTGCCGCTTGCAGTAACTGAAAACAGGTTGAAGTTAAAAACGGTGATGGAAAAATATGGTTTCCGTTCTCTTGAAACAGAATGGTGGCACTATTCGTGGCCGAATGACCGCAACTACGAAGTGCTGAACATTCCTTTCCCTAAATTGCTTCACTGATTAATACAGCACATCCACCTGAACCACCGCTTCAAGATTGAGCGGTCCGTAAATATGAGGAAAGGTATCGGCTGTAGAAGGACTCCATTCAAAAACAAAACGGGAGGTCAGTTTTTCAGTATCAATTACCAGCTTTACCAAATCTGTTTGTCCTGCATAGTAACGTTGCAGCACTCCTTCCACCTGGTTTTCCTGGGAACAGTGAATAAATCCTTCTTCTTTCAATGAAGGTGCTTCATAAGCGCCCTCTTGCTGCGCTGCTTTCCATGCAGCTGCGGTTGTAACATGATAAATCAATGGCATCAGACAATTCGTTTAATTCTTTGCTCCTGTAACATTAAATCAACCAGCACCAATGCTGTAACAGCCTCTATAATTACCGGAGCCCGTAAAGCTACGCAAAGATCGTGACGTCCTTTTACAGAAAACGGTTCCATTTCTTCTGTTTGCCAATTAAGGCTCACCTGTTCTTTGGGTGTGGAGGAAGTAGGTTTAATTGCCAAACGGAATACCAGCTCATTTCCATTACTGATTCCACCCACCACTCCACCGGCATGATTGGTTGTGGTTTTACCGGACGAATTTTCGATGGCATCGTTGTGCTCGCTTCCAAACATTTTTGCAGCCGCAAAACCGGTTCCAAATTCTATACCTCTTACTGCGGGAACCGCAAAAAGCATATGTGCTAACAATGATTCGACTGAATCAAAGTAGGGTTCGCCCAGTCCAACAGGCAAACCGGTAACCCGGCATTCGACAATTCCGCCTACAGAATCCTTGGCATCTATCGCTTTTTGCAGTCCTTTTTCCACATCTGTTTCGCCACCTACTTCGGTTATAGCAGCCCGTATGGTAACCTCCGGCATTAATTTTTTGGCAATGGCGCCAGCTGCCACCAGGCCTGTTGTTAAGCGGGCACTGAAATGTCCGCCTCCCCGATAATCTTCATGTCCGCCAAATTTCTGATGGGCCACCCAGTCTGCATGACCGGGACGGGGAATACTTCGTTGTTTCTGGTAATCTTCGCTGCGGGTATTGTTGTTTTCAAACAGAATGGCAATAGGAAACCCGGTTGTTTTTCCATTAAACAGTCCACTTTTAAAAAACGGATAATCAGCTTCCTGACGGGGGGTGGTTCCCTTTTGTTTACCCCCTTTTCTACGTTCCAGCTCAGGAAGTAAATCAGTTTCTGAAAGGGAAAGTCCGGCAGGACAGCCATCTATCACAACGCCCACACTTTCGCCGTGCGATTCACCAAAAATTTGTATCCGGAACAGGGTGCCAAATGAGTTCATCGAAGTATAGATTCTTTAGTTTGTAAGATAATAATCAAAGACAGCGGTTGTTTTGTTTCCGGGTGCAACGGCTCTTGTAAGGCTACCAATGAATAGCGTTTTTGAAGCAGATGCATCCAGTCTTCCAAGGTACGAAAATACCACGGGTAGGCATGGGTAAACGTACGCTTCATTCCGTCCCAGCTTCCTTCTTTCCACCCGGTCACATAATCGCCAGCGGCTATTCTCAGGTGCGGGTGCAAGGTTTGAATCACCACATACCCGCCGGGTATAAGATAGGCGGGCAAGGCCTGTAACACTGCTTCTGTATCCTGCTCATCAATAAGGGCAAAATTGATTACAGCTGCCTCGAACATCTCCGGGCATGACCAGTTACCTGCTGCCAGGTCTTGGTAAGATGCAACTGCATAAAATGGTCCGTCCTTTTCAATTGCTGCCGTTACCAATTGATGAATGGCATCAAGTCCATAAGCATTCAGACCCTGTTGCCGCAGGGCACGGGTGAGCCATCCCTCACCACAGCCCACATCAAGTATCTTGCTTGTTCCCGTACCGATAACTGCCTTCACAATGGCTGCATTGGTCACCAACCGGCGGCTTTCAATTTCATGATGCTCAATGGTGGCAATCCAGTTGGCGGCGTTGTGGTGCCAGGAGTTCAATATATCATCTGACGGCTTCATTCAATTATAACGGCTCCGAGTTGACGAAGATGTGCATAAAAATCGGGATAGGATTTGTTCACTGCTTCGGCTTCCTCAATAGTAACCGGTCCTGCAGCAGTTAAGGCTGCAATGGCACAAGCCATAGCAATCCGGTGATCGTGCCGGGAATGTACGGTTGCCGGTTGAATACCCGTTCCTCCTTCAATGATCATAAGATCATCCTGCAGTTCAATTTGTATACCCAGCTTACCGAATTCTTCCTGCAACGTAACAGCACGGTTGCTTTCTTTATGTGTTAATCGTGAAGTTCCTTCGATCACTGTTTTTCCATTGCAGCAGGCCGCCAGCGCCACCAGTGGCGGAAACAAATCGGGACACTCAGTCGCATTAAAATGAAATGGCTGTAACGGAGCTTTGGCAATTTCAATCTGATCCGGTTGAACGGACATCCTGCATCCGCAATCCATCAAAGCCTGCAACACAGCTTTATCGGCCTGGGTTGAAAACACATCCAGGCCTTTTACCACCAAATCACCAGCTACCGCACCGGCCACCAACAGAAACGCTGCACCGCTCCAGTCGCCCTCAACAGTGTACTCCCTTGTTTCAGAAGACTGATGCGGAGCTGTATCAAAATAAAATACTTCGTAATTTTTATTGATGGGAACTTTTAAACCAAACTGCTTCATTACATCCAGCGTAAGATCAATATAGGGTTTGCTTTTAAGGTTATTGACTTTAATAGAAACATCAGCAGCGTTACTGGCGGCATAAGCCAACAATAAGCCGGTTAAAAATTGTGAGCTGAGCGATCCATCTATTTCAATAGAAGCAGGCACAACAGGTCCCTGAATATGCAACGGCAATTTCCCTTCCTCGCTTGTGACACGTACCTTCAGCTGTGGTAAGATTTCATCAAAAAAATTCATGGGCCTTGTAACCAGGCTTCCGGAACCTGTAACGGTCATTTCTTTTTCACTCAATGCCACCAGCGGGGTAAACATGCGTATGCTGAGCCCGCTTTCTCCACAATGAATTTCATTTGAAACCGGACATACCCCTGCACTTTGAATCGTGAGCATTCCATCCTGCATGGTAACTACAGCACCCAGCTTTTGAATGATATCCATTGCCGCCCGGTCATCATTACTGTTGCCCGGATTTTTAATGCTTGTTGTACCGCCGGCCACCAATGCCGCTGCACAGGCACGTTGCATAGAGCTTTTGGAAGCGTTTGATTGAATAGTTCCTTTTACAGCGGATGGTTGTACAATAACTTTCATATCAGATTTGTATGCAGCCGGTGTATAACACCTTGCTGTTCATAGCTGCTCAATAATCGTTTCTAATTGATGCAATGGTATGTTTTGAATGACACCTTTTCCAAGCTTCTGCAGCAGTACAAAGCTCAACACTGTTTTCACTTTCTTTTTATCCTTTTGCAGAATTTCAAATGCCTTTTTTTTATCAAATGCAGCGTACGTTGGTAATCCGTAACGGTTGAGTAGTTGCGTTACACGGGAAGTTGCACGAAAGCCAGTCAACTGTTCCGAAATATGACAGGCGTACGTCATACCAATGGAAATGGCCTGGCCGTGCGACAACTCATAGATGTTTTCGATCGCATGGCCCAATGTATGACCAAAGTTGAGCAGTTTCCGGTCGCCTGTTTCAAACTCATCCTGTTGTACCACTTTTGTTTTCAACAATGTATTACGCCGGATGAGTTGTAATAAAGCTTCTTTGTTTTTGCGGTACTTATTGATGGAGTTTGCTTCCAGTGCCTGGAACATAACTGCATCTTTAATACAGGCATGCTTGATGATTTCTGCAAACCCGTTGACCCATTCTCCTTCGGGCAATGATTTCAACAGCGAAATGTCAAACAGCAGAAAAGAAGGCTGCCGTATAATTCCCACCATATTTTTATAAACACCTACGTCCACTCCATTTTTTCCGCCGATGCTGGCATCCACCATTGCAAGAACAGTAGTGGGAATAAATCCAAAGCGTATGCCCCGCATATACACCGAAGCCACATAACCGGTTAGATCGGTTATAACACCGCCACCCACACCTACCAGTGTGAATGACCGGTCGGCTCCCATTTCAATCAGCTGCTCAATAACAGCATCAACGGTGGTTTGGTTTTTGAATGCTTCACCGGACTTGAGTACAATGGTATTCCAATTGCTGAATTTCTTTGCATGCGCCTTGTATACATGTTCATCGGTGATTACAACGGTGGTAACCGGATCGGCAACTGTACGCAGCTGCCCCATGCTTCCGTCAAAATAGTAATCAACAGGAGCATTGGTAAAGCGGTATGTTTGTTTTTTCATTGACACCTGAAAACAGTTGAAGTTTGAAAGAACGTAGTTCAGGAATCCAGTACTTTCTTCTGGTGATTGATACTTTCCATATGCACTGCATCAAAGTAACGGGTTATAAACTCTTTACTTAATCCTTTACGTTCACCTTCTTTAAAAGCACGATCTAAAATTTCATTCCAGCGGTTTGTTTGCAGAATGGTGATATTGTTGTCCTTTTTATATTGACCAATACCTTCCGCAATTTTCATACGCTGACTCAGAATCTGCATCAACTCATCATCCAGGTGATTGATTTGCTGACGTAACTTTTCCAGGGCCGCATGATACTCTTCCGAAGCCACATCTTCTTTCCGCCAGATGATGCTGTTGAGCATTTCTGCCAATCGCTCAGGTGTTACCTGCTGCTTGGCATCACTCCACGCATTATCCGGATCAATATGACTTTCCACCATGAGTCCGTCAAAATCCAGATCAATTGCTTTTTGTGCTGTTTCGAGCAGAATATCTCGCCGGCCACAAATATGGGAAGGATCATTGATCAGGATCTGATCAGGGTTCCGACGTTTCATTTCAATTGCCAGGTGCCACATCGGTGCATTGCGGTATTCAGTATTGCCATAGGATGAAAAACCCCGGTGAATCAGACCAATCTGTTTCACACCGGCACGGGCTACACGTTCAACCGCTCCGCTCCACAATTCCAGATCCGGATTAATTGGATTTTTGATCAACACCGGTACATTACTTCCACGCAACGCATCAGCCACCTCCTGCACACTGAAAGGGTTCACCGTTGTACGGGCACCGATCCACAGTACATCCACATCAAACGTGAGTGCATCTTCCACCTGCTTACCGGTGGCCACTTCAACCGTCGTTGGTAACCCGGTAAGTTGTTTTGCTTTTTGCAGCCAGGGTAATCCTTTGGCACCAATCCCCTCAAACATTCCGGGTTTGGTTCGGGGTTTCCAGATGCCTGCACGAATTACATCTACTTTACCAGTAGCAGCAAGACGTTGAGCTGTTGCTACCAGTTGTTCTTCTGTTTCGGCACTACAGGGGCCTGAAATGATCATCGGCTTTTTACCCCAAGCCTGGAGAACGTTTTCTTTCATTGTTGATTCGATTGTTTGCATTTTGATTGATTGTAAAGTTACGCTTTCTGAAAGGAACTGTTTACTGATGCAGTTACCTCAGAATACGGCGAATTTTATTGGCATTTTCGATCAGTTCCTGTAAATAGTCGCTGTTTTCTTTTTCAAGACAGGCCTTGAATTTCCGCAATTGAGTAATGTGCTCGTTTAAGACATCCAGAATGTTTTCTTTGTTTTGAAGAAAGATGGGCACCCACATGGCAGCGTTACTTTTTGCAAGACGAACGGTACTTTCAAAACCACCTGCTGCCAACTCAAAGATGGCATCTTCTTCTTTTTCCTTTTCCAGTACTGTATTGGCAAGTGCAAACGAAGTAATATGAGAAATATGGCTCACATAAGCCGCATGCATATCATGACTGGCGGCGCCCATATACGTTATGTGCATGCCGATTTGCCGGTATACCTGTTCTACTTTGGCAAGAGCATCTGCATCGGTGCATTCCTTTTCACAAATCACGCAGGCACGACCCTGAAAGGCATCTTTCACAGCTGCTTCCGGTCCGCTGTACTCTGTTCCCCACATGGGGTGCGCCGCAACAAAACGGCCCCGCCTTGGGTGTTCTGCCACAGCGTTGCACAAGGCTTCTTTCGTGGATCCGGCGTCTGTCACAATCTGCCCGGGCTGTAACAGATCCAGTACCTGATTTAATACAGGAATGGTGGCATCCACAGGAATCGCAATATAAATCAGATCTGATTGCTTCACCGCTTCTTCCAACGGCAGCACTTCATCCACCAATCCAAGCTCCAGCGCTTTACGGGCACTGGCTTCTGTACGGCTGACCCCGATAACTTTTGCAGCCAGGTTTCTTTGCTTCAGCGCCAGTGCAAACGAGCCGCTGATTAGCCCCACACCTACTATCGTAACAGTTCCAAACATATTTTACTTCATTAAGGATTCACGGATCCGTTGTATACTTTCATGAAACTTTTCTTCTGTTGCACAAAGACTCACCCGTACATAGTTGTCACCTGCATTTCCAAAAATTCCGCCAGGGGTGATAAATACATGGCTTTTATACAAAACAGCATCACTTAAAGCAAATCCACTTGTAAACGTGCCGGGTACTTTGGCCCATACAAACATTCCTGCCTGGTCTTTTGAATATACACAACCGAGCAGGTCCAGTAATTCAAATGCTTTCACTCTTCGGTTACGGTACACCGTGTTGACAGCATCATACCAGTCTTTTCCGAGGCTGAGGGCTTTTGCTGCCGCCAGTTGAACCGGCAAAAACATGCCACTGTCCATATTACTTTTAAATCGCAATACTTCGTTTATACGCTCCTGTTGGCCGCAAAGCATTCCTATGCGCCAGCCGGCCATGTTCTGACTCTTGCTTAAAGAATTCAGTTCCAATACCACGTCTTTTGCCCCATCAACACTCAGCAAACTGGTGGGATGGTCGTTGAGGATAAAACTGTAAGGGTTATCGTGAATGATCAACAGTTGGTGGCGTTTGGCAAATGCAATCAGCTGCTGAAAGAAAAGAGCATCGGGCAGTTTACCGGTGGGCATGTGCGGGTAATTGACGAACATGAGTTTTACCCGGGAAAGATCCCCTGCTTCCAGTTCTGTAAAATCAGGATGCCAATCGTTGGCTTCTTTCAATTCATAGGCACGTGCGGTTCCACCGGCCAGCCTTACAGCACTGCTGTAAGTAGGATAGCCGGGGTTGGGAATAAGGGCTTCATCGCCTTCGTTCAGGTAGGTCATGCAAATGTGCATGATGCCTTCTTTACTTCCGATCAAAGGGAGAACTTCTGTTTCAGGATTCAACGTTACGTCATACCAACGCTCATACCAATCGCTCATTGCTTTTCGTAATACAGGTGAGCCTTTGTAGGATTGATAGGCGTGTGTAGTGTGTTTGGCGCTTTCTTCCTGTAATACCCGGATCACATCCGGATGCGGCGGTAAATCGGGGCTGCCAATGCCCAGGTTAATAATCTGATTTCCCTGGCGGTTGAGCTCCTCAATTTCCCTGAGTTTCATGGAAAAATAATACTCCCCGATTCCTTCCAGTCGTTTGGCCGTTTGCATAATCTTCTGTTTATTGCTTTCTTTTGCCGTTTTTATAAACTCCGTAAATTTTTAATTCCACCGTTGCTTTTCTGATTGTTTCAATCACCTCTTCCAATTGATGAAGGTGGTTAAATTCCATATCGGCATGAAAGCTGTATTGAAAATCACTACCCGGAATCGGGAAGCTTTGCAGTTTGCTGAGGTTGATGCCGCCCTCTGCAATTTTGGTAAGCACCCTTGCCAGGCTTCCTTTGGAATGGTCGGTTACAAAGTTGACCGATGCTTTGTTGGCATCGGGCACTGTTGTTGCCATATCTTCCCGTTGGAGAATCAGAAACCGGGTGTAATTGTTTTTCATCGTTTGAATGGAAGGTGCCAGGATGTCAAGTTTGTATAATTCAGCGGCGAGTTTACTGGCAATGGCTGCAATGTGCTTGCTTTTTCTCTGCTGTACATGTTTGGCACTTAACGCAGTGTCTTCCGATTCAACCAGTTTCCACTTGTATTTATCCAGAAAATCATAGCATTGCTGCAACGCCATGGTGTGCGAATGCACCTCCCGTATATCCTCCAGCTTTACCCCGGGATTCACCAGCAGATTCTGCCTGATCTGCAGGTACACTTCCCCTACAATCTGCAGATTGCTCTTTTTCAACAGATTGTAATTGGGCAAAATACTACCTGCAATTGAGTTTTCGATCGCCATTACTGCCCCATCACTTTCTTTACGGTTGGCACCTGTTTTTACCACTTCCCGGAATGTGGCACAGGGAATCACCTCCACCTGCTTTCCAAAAAACTGGCGGGCTGCCTCCTGGTGAAAACTGCCCTCATAGCCTTGTATTGTTACTTTCGCCATAGTGCTGAAAAACAAAATCCCGGCCTTTTGGCCGGGATTCTTATGTTGTTGTTACTGTTTCGTGTTTAGCTCACATTCAACAAAAGCATTCCCGGCTTCATTTTAAAATAAAAGAAGTAAAAATAAAACCAACGGTAGCCTTTAAACTGTGACATGATGAATCAAATATAGGAACCAAAATTTACACAACAAGTGTTAGCCGAAAAAGATTTTGAACGGCCGGGAAAGAAAAAAGCCATTCCAGGAATGGAACGGCCGTTAACGATTGCTTGCCATATGAAAATTTTTAGCTCATTTTCGCACCCCCGGCAAGCTGGGTTTCACTCTTCACTTTGCACCGGAAGAATTACTTCTTTGTAGTGTCAGCAGCAGGAGCAGCAGCAGTAGTATCTACAACAGCAGTTGTATCTACAGCAGGAGCAGCAGCAGTATCTACAGCAGGAGCAGTAGTTGTATCAGCAGCTTCAGTTTTTTCACCTTCGTTGTTACATGCTACGAATCCGAGGATTGCGAACGCTAATAAAAGCTTTTTCATTCGTTTTTGTTTTTTTTAATTTTTAAGATAATTATCGAGTCTTAATACCCGGTTCACCAGAAAAGTAACCCACATTTCAAAAAAAATTTTTTTTCCCCCGTTTTGGGTTACAATTTTGCCCTTTCTGTATTAAAAACAAGCTGTATTGTGAAACCAGAAAGCGCTGAACTGGAATTATTGGAAGGGTTGGCCCGGAACGACGGAGCGGCAATTGAGAAGATTTACCAGCAGAATTACGGCACCATTCAATCCTTTATTATTAATAATAACGGAAGTGCCGATGACGCAAGGGATGTTTTCCAGGAAGCCATGATTCTGCTTTACGAGAAGGCTACATCGGGTCACTTTGAGCTGAACTGTAAGATTAAGACCTATGTTTACTCTGTTTGCCGTCGTTTATGGCTTAAACGCCTGCAACAGGTACACCGGTTTGGAAGTCCGGTGGAAATGCTGGAAGAAATGGTTCCGGTAGAGGAAGACCTGGAAGAACAGGAGCGGAAGAATGAAGCCTTCAACCAAATGGATAAAGCACTCAACCATTTGGGAGAACCCTGTAAAAGCCTGCTGGAAGCTTATTATGTACATAAAAAGCAAATGCAGGAAATTGCGGAAACCTTTGGTTACACAAATGCAGATAATGCAAAGAACCAGAAGTACAAATGCCTGATGCGATTGAAGAAACTATTTTTTAGTCATTATAAAAACGGTTCGTGAGATGGATGAAATCAAGATTTTAGAGGCAACAGAGCGCTACCTGAGGGGAGAAATGAATGCCGATGAAAAAAAGTATTTTGAACAACTGCGGTCAACCAATCCTGAGGTTGACCAGTTTGTGGTAGGTCATTCGCTTTTTATACAGGACCTGCACCATTACAGCAATGTGCGTGAATTGAAGCACAACCTGCATGAAGTGCATAACCAGTTGCTGCAGGATGGACACATTGAAGAAGAAGCGTTGAGCAGCACTTCCAAAGTCATCAATTTATGGAAGCGTTACAAACGCACCATCACCATTGCTGCCTCCATTGCGGGTGTAACGGCATTGAGCATCAGCGGCATGACGCTGATGCTGGCTCCCAAAAGCAACAGCAGGCAGGTTCAGGAACTGGTGAATACAGTCAATGATATCAAAAGAAAACAAAACCAGCAGGATAATAAGATCAATACGATTGTTAACGCCACCAAACTTCCTTCCGGTAAGGAAGTAACTGGTACCGGTTCTGCTTTCCTGATTGACGGTAAGGGTTACCTGGTTACCAATGCACACGTGGTTCGTAATGCAAAAGGAGCGGTTGTGACCAACAATAAAGGTTCGGAGTTCCGGGCTTCTATTGTTTCGGTTGATGCCACCCGTGATATTGCCATCCTTAAAATTGAAGATGGAGATTTTAAACCCTTTTCGTCGCTCCCCTATGGCATCCGTAAATCTACCACCGATATTGCTGAACCCATTTTCACACTGGGCTATCCCGATAACAAATTTGTATACGGCGAAGGCTACCTGAGTTCCCTTACCGGCTTTAATGGCGATACACTCAGTTGCCAGATTGCTGTTGCAGCCAATCCCGGTAACAGCGGCGGACCTGTTTTTAACCGGAATGGTGAAGTGATTGGCATATTAAGCACCAGAGAAGTTAAGGCCGATGGCGTTGTATTTGCCATTCAATCAAAATACATCCTGCGGGCTGTTACTGAACTGAAGAAATCAGACAGTTCACATCAAAGCCTGAAAGTGGCATCTGGCTCTTCTGTAAAGGGCCTCGATAAAACACAACAGGTAAAAAAACTGCAGGACTACATTTACATGGTGAAGGTTTATTAATTTATCGCTCACTCTTTCT
Source organism: Chitinophaga pinensis (assembly GCA_943368955.1). GTDB lineage: Bacteria > Bacteroidota > Bacteroidia > Chitinophagales > Chitinophagaceae > Lacibacter > Lacibacter pinensis_A. The sequence continues at coordinate 237,158 of CALRLY020000004.1, read as the reverse complement.
ACACATAGAACTAATAAAAATCCCTCGTAAAGAGGGATTTTTATTATCAGCTATCTGCTTTTAGTTTACCACTTATCAACTTCTTCCTGCGGCGCATCGGATGCAGGCGCTGCATCATCGGTAGGAGTTGGTTCTTGCACAGCAACTGGTGCAGGTGCAGCAGTTGCCACCACAGGTGCAGGTGCAGCTACTTCCTGGCCATTTCCGGCTTCGTAATCACCGGAAGAAGGTGCATCTTCATGATTGAATGCATCAAAATCAAAATCAGGCATCAGTTCTGTTTTTACATAATCAACCGCCTCATTTAACCCTTTAATAAACTTATTAAAATCTTCTTTATAGAGGAAAATCTTATGGCGGTCGTAGCCTTCTCCTGTAAAACGCTTACGGCTTTCAGTGATCGTAAGATAATAATCATTACCACGGGTTGAACGCACATCAAAAAAATACGTTCTTCTTTTACCAGCACGGATTCTTTTACTGTAAATACTTTCCATCCGCTTTTCGTTGTTTTCGTACGCCACTGCTAAAGTTTTTTTGTTATAGAATCGTAAAAAACAGCGACAAAGATAGATTTCTTTTCGATATAGCAAAATTTTCATAACCTTCTGCAAACTACCCGGTTATATTTTGTTTTTGCAATAACTCTGCCTGCTGCCGCCGGTATAAACCAGCGTACATTCCGTCCTTCGCCAAAAGGTCTTCGTGAGTACCTGTTTCTGCAATACAGCCGTTATCCAGTACGACAATCCGGTCGAAGCTGAGAAGTGAGAAAATCCGGTGCGTAATTACGATTGCCGTTTTATTTTGTAAGTATTGTTCCAGTTCCCGTAATACAGCTGCTTCTGTTTTATAGTCAACAGCATTGAGACTATCATCTAAGATGAGAAGCGCCGGCTCCTTTACGATTGCCCGGGCTATAGAAAGACGTTGTTTTTGTCCCCCGCTCAACGTTACCCCTCTTTCTCCCACCAAGGTATTGTAACCCGAAGAGAACTGAAGAATTTCTTCGTGTATAGAAGCACGTTTGGCAGCCTGCTCCACCCCATCGCCATTGCTATTGGCACCAAACTCAATATTGTTCCTGATACTGTCGCTGAACAGAAATACATCCTGCGGCACGTAACTGAGCTGCTGCCGGTAGTGGTGCAGTTGTAAGGTTTCGAGGGGCACTCCGTCAACCAGAATACTGCCGGTTTCCGGATCATAGAACCGGAGCAGCAATTGTGCAACCGAGGTTTTGCCCGAACCGGTACGACCCAGCAGTGCAATTTTTTCACCCGGCCGGATGTGCAGGTTAAAATTCTTTAAAGCAGTAATGCCGGTATGCGGATAGGTAAAGGTTACATCTTTAAACTCAATTTCGCCGCCCACTTTGTGCCGCACGGTACCCTGAGCCGGAACGGCAGGCTTTGTTTGCAGAAATTCATTGATCCGTTTCTGAGAAGCGGCAGCCCGCTGTATAGTACTTGCCACCCAACCAATTGCACTCACAGGAAACGTAAGCATGGTGAGGTACATAATAAATGCTGCCATATCACCAAACTGCATCCCGCCTCTTATGTAAGCCATACCACCGGCATAAATCACAAGAATGGTACTGATGCCAATCACTAATGCCATAGCCGGAAAATAAATGGCCTCTGTTTTATAAAGTCCGGTTGCAGACTGTCGGTAGCGCTCACTGTTTTTAACAAAAAAGGAGAGCATGTTTTGCTCCTGTACAAATGATTTTATGACACGGATACCACTATAAGATTGCTGTGCAACCGTTGTGAGTGCCGACAATTGCTCCTGCACCTCTTCACTCTTCTTATGAATCAGGTTGTTTACATAATAAATAGCTACCGCCAGGAAAGGCAAAGGGGTTAACACGTATAAAGAAAGATCTGCATTCTTTTTTACCATGTAAAACACACTTAATGAAATTAACGCCAGCAGGTTGATGAGATACATAATGGCCGGACCGGTAAACGCCCGTACCCTGCTTACATCTTCAGCAATGCGGTTCATCAAATCACCTGTTTCATGTGTTTTGTAAAACTGCATATCGAGCCGTTGATAATGGGCAAACACATCGTTCTTCTGATCGAATTCAATATGGCGGCTCATGACAATAATCGTTTGCCGCATAAAAAACATGAACGTACCACGCAACAAAGCAAGGATAAGTAAGCCCACGCCGCATAGTGCCACAAGGCCGGAAAAAGATAAGCCGAGCGACTGCAGCCAGGTGGTGATCCAGACTACCAGCGGGTCGTTATATGTAGCCGCAATTTTTGTTTGATAGCCGGGTAAATGCTGCTGCACCTGGTCAATAACATAACCGGTTACCTGCGGCGCCAGGACAGCAAAATAGTTGGAAATGAAAATAAACACAATACCGGAGAAAAGCCTCCACCGGTAGTTCCAGAAATAAATACGCAGAGAAACAAGTTCTTTCATGAACAGGCGAAGTTACAAAACACAAAGCGGCGGGAGTACTGCCGTTCATCAAACAACCTGCAGCCGAAATCAGGACTGAATATAGTTTCTGAGCTGGTCAATGGTTTCTTTCTGCGCCAGAATCGTTTCTGTAACCACATCATTGATAGACAGAATGCCGCATACCTGGTCGTTTTCAAATACCGGCAGATAACGGATATTGTTTTCGCTCATGATATGCATACAGGTATCAATAGAGTTATCCGGCGTAATGCGGGGCAGACCGGTTGACATGATATCCTTCACTTTGGTTTCGGTGGAAGATTGCCCCTTCAGTACCACTTTTCGTGCATAGTCACGTTCGGTCATGATACCGAGGTACTCACCCTCTTCCATTACCATGACTGAACCGATATTTTTTTCAGCCATCAATTCCAGTGCATGAAGTACCGCCATATCCGGCAGGACACTTATAACGGAAGCACCTTTACGTTTCAGGACTTGTGATACTTTTCTCATAATGAACCGATTTTGTTCTTTAAAGTAAATAAAAAATCCGGAAAACAAGGAAGCTTTCCGGATAACTATCAGATAAATGCAGGTCTTCAGCGCCCGTAATCATCCTGAAGGCGAACAATATCGTCTTCATCGGAAGGCTCATCGGGATTGGTATGCTGCCAAATTTCAGCTAGCACCCCCCATCCGTCAAGTCCAACCAGCCGGTGCCGCTGGCCCTTGGTGAGTACAATGATATCGCCGGGCTCGAAGGTATTCAGTTCCGTTTCGTCATCTGTATCACTCATCACCACACCTACTTCGCCTTCCACCACACGCCATATTTCGGCACGGCGGTGATGGTACTGCCAGGACAGGCGCTGACCCGGCGCCACCACCAGTATTTTGGGGCTGAGCTTATTTCCCAGCATCAGTTCTTCTTTTTTGTAAGTTGGGAAAAATGTTTCTATAAACAAATCTGCCTGGCTTTCATCCAGCACAAAAAAACCGCCCCAGGGACGGGTAAAATCGGAGGTTACCACTTTCAATCCTTCTTTCTCGATAAACTCCAGTACATGCGTGTACATTTCTTCTTTCATCGGTATGCTTTTGTCAAAGATAAATATTCGGTTTTGCTTTTCCTTTCAATAAAAATGGCGTTGCAGGGCAACGCCATTTTTATTTACTAATTTATTGAACCTTCATCGCAGTTTATCAAAGTACATACGCAATTAATACAATTGCAATCCAGATACCCCAACCGATCAGAGAAGATTTCACACGGTTGTCATCAGCTCCTTTCTTCGTTAACAAAGCAATCAACACACCAATTAAACCAAGGAGAATACCCAGAATCAACCATAAAGCACTGATACCGCTGGCAGCTTTCTGGGCCACGGCAGTCATATCCACTTCCTTGCCCTTCTTCAATTGCTTTTTGACTTCCAGTTGCGCCATTTTCAGCGAAACTTTCTGACCAAAGCTCATTTTTTTACCCGTCATTTCTTTCACTTTGGCGGGAGTAAGGGCAATGAATGTTTTTGCATCCAGCATGTTGTACACGCCGGCAGTTGCTTCTTTGCCTGCTTTTACGTTATCAGTGGCAGACTCTGGTACGTAAACAAGTCCGGCGTGGAGAGAGGTAAGGGCAAACATACCGGCGAAAAGGAATAAGGCAATCTTTTTCATACTAAAGGGGTTTTGGTTAATAATACAGCAATATAAAACGAGTTGCAGAAATAAAAAACCATTTTCGCCAAATCATTTCCACAGTTTATAAAAAAATAATACCCCTGCTTGAGGAGTTTGCCACATATCAGTTCTTCCCCTTATCTTCGCAAAAAATTTGAGAACATGGAGCAAACACAAAAAAAATCAACCACGCTTTACTGGATTTTGTTTCTTGTATCGGTAGCCGCTTTTTTTGTAATGTATTACTCTCCGTTTGCGAATTACATTACCGCTACACTCCCGTTCATTTGCTACTACCTGGTGAAGGCCATGGACTTGATTTAACAGTACCTTCTTTATAAAAAAAACCACTTCGCCTGAAGTGGTTTTTTTGTTGCCCCTATTGTAATAACAAAAAAGCCGCTCTACGTAAAGAGCGGCTTCTGTTTTATGACATGGATCACTTATTTCACTTCTTCAAACTGCGCATCTTCCACATTATCATTTTTCGGTCCTCCTGCCTGCGCACCAGGGCCTGCGTCAGCACCGGGCTCACCTGCATTGGCTTCGGCGCCTTGTGTTGCTTTGTACATTTCTTCGCTGGCAGCTGTCCATGCGGTATTCATTTCTGCAGTGGCTGCATCAATGGCGGCAAGGTCTTGTGATTTGTGAGCATCCTTCAACTTGGTGAGTGCTGCTTCAATCGGTGCTTTTTTATCGGCACCAATTTTATCGCCGTATTCTTTCAGTTGCTTTTCGGTCTGGAAAATTAAACTGTCGGCCGTATTGATTTTTTCCACCCGCTCCTTCTCTGCTTTATCGGTTGCTTCGTTGGCTTTTGCTTCGGCCTTCATTTTTTCAATTTCATCCTTGCTCAAACCACTACCTGCTTCAATGCGGATTTTTTGCTCCTTACCGGTGCCTTTGTCTTTGGCACTTACGTGTAAGATACCGTTGGCATCAATATCAAAAATCACTTCAATCTGCGGTACACCACGGGGTGCCGGAGGAATGCCATCGAGGTTAAACATACCCAGGCTTTTATTGTCTTTCGCCATGGGACGTTCGCCCTGCAGTACATGAATTTGTACGCCTGGCTGGTTATCTGCAGCCGTACTGAACACCTCCGATTTCTTAGAAGGAATAGTGGTATTGCTTCCAATCAAAGTAGTCATTACACCACCAAGGGTTTCAATACCCAGGCTCAGCGGCGTTACGTCGAGCAGCAACACATCTTTCACTTCACCGGTTAACACCGCACCCTGGATGGCAGCGCCTACGGCCACTACTTCATCAGGATTCACACCACGGTTGGGCTTTTTGCCGAAGAATTTTTCTACTATTTCCTGCACTTTGGGGATACGTGTACTACCACCCACGAGAATCACTTCATCAATTTCGCTGATATTCATACCAGCATCTTTCAATGCGGCTTCGCAAGGCTTCAAACAACGCTCAAACAGGTTATCGGCCAGTGCTTCAAACTTGGCACGGGTGAGTTTTAAAACAAGGTGTTTGGGCACACCATCAACAGCAGTAATGTACGGCAGGTTGATTTCTGTTTCGCTGGAAGAACTCAGTTCCACTTTGGCTTTTTCAGCGGCTTCTTTCAAACGCTGCAGGGCCATCGGGTCTTTACGCAGGTCAATATTTTCCTGGGCTTTGAATTCTGCAGCCAGCCAGTCAATAATCACTTTATCAAAATCGTCGCCACCCAGGTGTGTATCACCGTTGGTGCTTTTTACTTCAAACACACCATCGCCCAGTTCGAGGATGGAGATATCAAACGTACCACCACCGAGGTCAAACACGGCAATCTTCTGGTCTTTGTGTTTTTTATCCAGCCCGTAAGCAAGAGCAGCGGCTGTTGGTTCGTTTACAATACGGCGAACATTCAATCCGGCAATTTCTCCCGCCTCTTTGGTAGCCTGGCGCTGGGCATCGTTAAAGTAGGCCGGTACGGTAATCACCGCTTCGGTTACTTCCTGGCCCAGGTAATCTTCTGCCGTTTTTTTCATTTTCTGCAGTACCATAGCGCTGATTTCCTGCGGCGTATAGAGCCTGCCATCAATATCAATACGAACCGTATTATTGTCACCTTGTGCCACTTTATAGCTCCAGTGCGATTTTTCTTCGTTTACTTCATCGAACCGGCGGCCCATAAAACGCTTCACACTCATGATGGTGTTCTGCGGATTGGTGATAGCCTGTCGTTTCGCAGGATCGCCCACTTTACGCTCACCGTTTTTCAAAAAAGCCACAATAGAGGGCGTGGTACGGCGGCCTTCGTCGTTGGCAATTACTACGGGCTCGTTGCCTTCCATAACGGCCACGCAACTGTTGGTGGTTCCCAAGTCAATTCCTATAATTTTTCCCATGATTCGAATATTTTATGTCTGTCGTGTAACAGACGGGTTCAACCACACCGTTCAATGATGGTGCCATCTGTCAGAAAGGTGAAAAATTGGCAGAAATCTACCCCTTACTTGCTCATTTTTACAGGCGTTCCTGCCCCGGTGCGCCTAAGTTTCAGGTTTTGAGCAACCGGCAAAAGGCCCCACAAGGCTGTTTTGGCACACAGATAGCTTTGTGCTGGATGCCGCCTATCTTTGCGCCCATACGGTTGCCGACACATTGATACCGGCACCCGATTTCTTTCATTTTATTCTTCGATTCATGCAGGTTTTCAAATTCGGCGGTGCCAGTGTCAGCAATTACGAAAAGATTCAAAATGTCGGTCGCATCATCAGCCAGTACCCCGATCAACAGTTGATGGTGATCATTTCTGCCATGGGCAAAACCACCAATGCATTGGAAAAAGTGGCAGAAGCATTTTTTGCCGGAAAGAAAGAAGAAGCCCTTCAATTATTCAGGGCTATAAAACTGCAGCACCTGGATGAGGCCAAGTACCTGCTGGTGACGCATTTTAATCCGTTGATGGAGCAGTTCAATAACTTTTTTACGGAAGTGGAATGGTTGCTGCACGACAAACCGGTGCGGGAATACGATTATTACTACGACCAGATTGTTTGTGTGGGTGAATTGCTGAGCACCGCTTTGGTAAGCGCTTATCTGAATGAAGCAGGTATTTCGAATCAATGGCTGGATGTGAGAGATATTATTCGTACTGATGATAATTTCCGTGATGCTGCGGTCGACTTCCACTTTACACAGCAACAGGTGAATGCACAGGTAAAACCGCTCTTTGCCGGTAACCGGATTTTAGTAACACAAGGCTTCATTGGCTGTACCGATGAAAATGAAAGCACAACGCTGGGAAGAGAAGGAAGCGACTATACAGCTGCGCTCTTTGCTCATATGCTGGATGCAGAAAGTATCAGCATCTGGAAGGATGTAAAAGGTGTGATGAATGCCGATCCCCGCCAGTTCCCCGATGCACAATACATCAGCGAGCTGAATTATAATGAAGTGATTGAAATGGCTTATTATGGTGCACAGGTTATTCACCCCAAAACCATCAAGCCGCTTCAAAACAAAAACATTCCCCTCTATGTCAAATGCTTCGCCGATGCCAGCTTACCCGGCACGGTGATTCATAACAACCCCGTTAAAAATCTGCCCCCGATTATTGTTGTCAAAAAAGACCAGGTGCTGATGCAGCTGCAGACAAAAGACTTTTCATTCATAGGAGAACAACCGATGAGTGATTTGTATGAGATTATGGCGGGATTGAAGATAAAACCCAACCTGATTCAGACACATGCCGTAAGCCTGCAATTGTGCCTGGATGACCGGGCTGATAAAATTGAAAAACTGGCACTCCAGGCATCGCATGCATTTGATGTGCAGGTGGAAAAAGGGCTCACCCTGTTGAGCATACGTCATTATACAAAGGAACTGTTACAACAGTTAACCGGTGGCAAAACAATTGAGCTGCAGCAACAGAGTCCGGATACTGTTCAGGTATTGCTGAAATAACCTGTTACTGCTTTACAAATTTTATACTGACACGTTCCTTCTGCCAGCGGCAGGTAACAAAATAGACCCCGGATGGTAAAAACGGTACCGGCAGCTGCATGACAGCAAAAGCTGCGGGCCTTTGCAGGGCCGACAGGAATAATTGTCCCGTTACAGATCGTATTTCAACATCCACCAGGCTACTCACTGTAAGGGGCAAGCGAAGATGTAATGTATGGGAAACCGGATTGGGAAAAACAGTTATTGCGTGCTGCCGAACCGGTTGGAACATCAGCGGATGACTGGTGTACGTTGTTTGAGCCGTTGTGGTTACCACCAGCCGGTAAGAAGCCGGTAGCTGCGGTGAAGGATCGGTCCATTCCCGGGCTGCTTCAAATGAATGCAGTTGTTGGAAAACCGGCACAAACGAAGCCCCGTTTACACTCCGCTCCACTACCAGCCGGGCTATTGAACGTTGCGGTTGCAGTTGCCAGTACAAGGTAACACCCCTACTTTTTTGCACTCCCTGCCAGCGTTGCCACAAGCCCGTTGATAAAATTACCCCGCAGTTGAAGATTGAGGGAGCCGGAATGCTGAAACCCGACAGGATGATACCATTTTCCCCTGCAACTGCTCCATTGGCGGTAAACTCACAGGGTGGGTTATGCGCAGGAGCTTCTTTGATGGTGCCGGCAGCACCGCCGCTCACATTTGTTGTAACTGTGCCAGGTAGAGCCGCTGCCGACCAAATGACACCGCCGCCACCTCCACCGCCCGGACCAGGGCACTGCGTTTGAAAACCGGCTTTACTGCCATCGGCACCCCTGGCTTCTGCCGTGAGTGTTCCGCTGATGGATGTAATATCGAGCAAAAGTGTTCCACCGGCCCCTCCACCTCCTCCTCCATCACCGGCAGCCTCAACAGGAACCGGAAGGCCGGGATTCACGCCCTGTGCACCATTAGCAGAAATGCGGTAACCATTGGCAATAAGGGTATTACATTTCAGATAAATGATTCCACCCCCATCGCCACCGGGTGTACCGGCCGGATAAGGAGCACTATATACATTATTCATTTCGCCGCAGCCACCGCCACCGCCCATAAACACCCGGTTATCAGAACTGCTGTAACCAAAGGCAGCCAGTGATGCGCCACCTTGTCCCGGTGTGGAAGAAACACAAATACCTGCATTGGTTTTGTTTCCTCCCTGCCCACCGGCACCATAATTGGCACCACCCCCTCCTCCTGTGTTATCTACATTCGCACCACCGCCTCCGTTGGCTTGCTTGCCCCTGCCATATTCTTTTGATGCAATGAAAGAAGCAATCCCTTCTCCTTTGGGAGAGCCTCCCAGGTTGGGTGAGCTGGATTGTGTTTGAGAATAGAACCAGTTCGATTGTGCCAGGCAGCGGTTGGTAGTATTGTAAAACAAAGCGCCCCCTTTAAAGCCGGCACTGTCGGCACTTACATCAGCCTGCAGCGTTACCGTTCCGGATGCCTCAAGGGCCAGCACACCGCCTGTTCCTGCCACCGGATCCCATTCGCCCGCCCGGAGTGTGCCCGTTACCGTTACATATGTAAAAACAGGAATGGACACCAGCTGTACCTGTGCGTTTACGTCATATGTATTTTGAACCGCATCAGAAAAAACGACTGTATCGTTCAGAAAACCACAAATGCTAAGAAACTCATAGGTACCTGCAGAACCGATTGATGAAACCGAACCAAAAGCAGCGCTGTTGGTTTCGGTAATAACAGCCCCTTTCATTTGAATCAGCAGCACTTTATCACCCACCGACAATCCGGCAATACTTTGCAACCGTACTCCATTATAAGTGGGAACAAACTGCGTAACCTTGTAGTAAGAATTGATGAAGCCTGATACCGTTTGACTATTGGCATGGGTATTACTGAGCAAGAGCAGCAACAAATATAACAGCCTTGTAAACGGGCTTTTCATACACTAAAAGTAATCGTAAGAATCAGGAAATAAAAGTTCCCGGGCGTTTCTTCCTGCTTTAGTCGAGATCTTCCGGTGCAGCCAGGTTGAGGTTCTGAAAAAGGCGGGTATTGACAGGCTCCCCGTTTTTCAAGGCAGGATTCCAGCGTAACTCCTTTTCAAAACGTTGTTCAATCATTGCATTCAGCGAACGGTTGCCGCCTTTGATGACACGGGCCACTCTTGTGTTACCTTCTTTGTCAACGATAAATTCCACCTGGAGCGACATGGTGGTGTTGGGTTCTAATTTCGCTGAAAGCTCCTGGCTCAGTTGAAACAACCAGCGTTGCAGGGCAGCGGCACCATTGTGAAAGGAAGGTACTTTGTCTACCTTTTCTTCCAACTGCCATGCCTGAAACGGATCGGCAGGCGCTGTGGTTTCAATAACTTTCACACGTTTTACTTTGGGTGCATCCGGATTGGTGGCGATGAGATATTCGCCCTTTGTTGTAATTAATACAGCCGGGAGTTGATGCGTATCTTCAAAAAAATCATACGCATCTTTCAAAGGGCTGATGAAACGCAGAAGTTCCTGCTTGTTTTTAGTACGTTGCTGAAACTGCTCTACAGCTTTTGGATAATCAAAGCGGTAGGGATAAATATGTACAGGTATAAAATCCTGCCCCTGCTCTTTTACTACTGTTGAAAGATAGTACACCTGCTCAATAAGTGAATCGGTCAGCGGCAAACAGCCGATGGTAACACAATTGCCGTGAATATAAATATCGCCCCCGGGTTTCGCCTGGTCGCTGAGAATTACATCAGAAGCATTGGGATAATTCAGCCCAAGTGCGAGGTGATAATTGCTGTTGGGTTTAAACTCGTTGATATAGTAAAAGCCTTCGGGTATCTGTTTATCGCCTTCTTTCCGCTTGGGACCAAACGTACCGGAAGTAGCGCATACTTTATAGATTTTAAACAGCTGAAACGCATCCGTAAAATCATTTTTCACCCACACTTCCAGCTGCTTTTCATGCTTGAATGCACGGATAAACATAAACCGGGCTGGCCATTCCAATCCTTTTGCCCTGAATTCATTTGCTATAGTATCGGAAATTCTGGAGAAAACTGAATTAGTTTTACTAAATCTTACCGGCAGTTCTTCAAACGCCATCTGCCCGTGAGCCATAGATGCACTCATCAGCACAAGTAGAAACAGGAATAGTGGATTTCTATGGAACATACCTTGCAAAAATAAAACGCTTTAGGTTTCAAAAATATTTCATTTACAGCAATTGCATGCAGGAGAGATTGTTAAGAAATCAGCCTCAGAGGTTACCCCTTGATTCCTGCTCCCGTTCAATGGCCTCAAACAGAGCTTTAAAATTACCCTTCCCGAAACTTTTGGCGCCTTTTCGCTGAATAATTTCAAAGAAAAGTGTAGGGCGGTCCTGGATGGGCTTGGTAAACAGCTGTAACAAATATCCTTCATCATCTCTGTCAACCAATATACCCAACTCTTTCAGTGGTGCCAGATCTTCGTCAATGGTACCCACCCTGTCCAGCAGATCATCATAATACGTTGTAGGCACCTGCAGAAATTCAACCCCACGGTTGCGTAAAGAGGTAACTGTTTCTACAATATTATTGGTGGCAAGGGCAACATGCTGTACCCCTTCTCCATTATAAAAATCAAGATACTCTTCCACCTGGCTTTTCTTCTTTCCTTCGGCCGGTTCATTAATGGGAAACTTCACGTATCCATTACCGTTACTCATTACTTTACTCATCAGCGCCGAGTATTCCGTTGAAATGTCATTATCATCAAAGGAAAGAATATTGCGGAAGCCCATGACTTCTTCATAAAATTTAACCCAGGGATTCATCTGGTTCCAACCCACATTGCCCACACAGTGGTCAACATACTGCAAACCGGTAGACACTGTTTGAAAGAAAGGGTTGCTCCAGGCACGGAAGCCGGGCATAAACACACCACTGTAGTTTTTGCGTTCAATAAACAAGTGTACGGTATCGCCATACGTATGAATACCGCTGAGTACGACCTCACCCTGTTCGTCTGTAAGTGTAACGGGCTCTTTCCATGACCGTGCGCCCCTGCGGGTGGTTTCTTCCCAGGCACTGGTTGCATCATCTACCCGTAAAGCAAGAACCTTCACCCCATCGCCATGCTTATACACATGATCTGCCACCTCGTTATGGCTGCGGATGGCAGTGGTAAGCATGAACGTAAGTTTGTTTTGCCTTACTACATAACTGGCTCTGTCTTTCATGCCCGTTTCCGGACCGGCATAGGCCAGTGCCTGAAAACCAAAAGCATTCATATAATATTGGGCCGCCTGCTTGGCGTTTCCCACGTAAAACTCAACATAATCGGTACCCTGCAGGGGCAGAAAATCAGTAGTAACAGGTTGCCGGGTGGCAGCAGAAATCGTTGACATAAAATGATTTTTAATTATGGACAAGAAAGAGAGACTCCGGAGGGCACAGCCTGATCAGATGGCATCAGTTGCCAATACTTCCATAAGCAAGGAATAATTGCTGCGCTTGTCGGCAAAAAGTTTATGCGGATAATCCGGATGCATACAACAAAAATAAAAAAGGGATTGATAAGCAGGAATAAAATTTATACGACAAAATGGCTTTAGTAAATACAAAATGTCGTAAATTTGGTCAACTCGGGAAACAGGAATTAAAAAAGAGAGGGCTTCTAAAAACTCCATCCCCGCATTAGAATCATTCAAACCGCAGCTACTCAATATGAAAAAATCAAAAACCTACTCCTCAAAGTCAGCGTTACCAACGGTATTTGAAGAAGCGGCCGTTCAATATGAACCCATGAAGGTATTACTCGGAGGTGCCCGTATCATTAAAGAAAATATTACTTCTGAAAATGACCTCATTGCCCTTGTACGGAGCGGTATTAAAAAAGGTTCGCTGAAAGCATTAGCTGCCTGTTTGGGTATTACAATGGATGAAATGAGCAGTATCATTCATACATCTCACAGAAATATCCAGCGAAAACAGGATGATGCGCTGCTTGATCCGCTGAAATCAGAAAAGGTGGTGGAGTTAGCGCTGCTTGCTCAAAAGGGCATTGCTATCCTGGGTACACAGGAAAGCTTCCGTGAATGGCTGCACACGCCCCTGCTTGCCCTGGGTCATTCCAAACCCGTTACCTTCCTTGATACTTCGATGGGCATTCATATGGTGAAACAGGTATTGGGCCGCTTAGAACAGGGTGTTTATTCCTGAGTTATGGAACTGTACCGCATTGCGCATGAACACTACGCAACCGACCTGAGCGGCACCGGAGCCCGCCTTTATGGCGGACGATGGAACAGTGAAGGCACAGCCGCCCTTTATACGGCCTCTACAAGGGCACTCGCTTTATTGGAAACACTGGTACATACACCCTTGCATGTATTGAAACAAAAGAAGTTTTTACTGGTCACACTACAGTTGCCCGATGAAACGACGGTTGAGAAAATTGATTTACGAAAACTACCTTCCGGCTGGGATGTTTGGGATTTGAAACAACATACACAGCAGTTGGGCGATCGGTTTTTGCAGCACAACAAAAAACTGCTGCTGCAGGTGCCCAGTGTGCTGGTACCCGAAGAGTTTAATTATGTGCTCAATCCATCACATCCGCACATGAGCCGCCTGAAAGTGCTGCAGCAACGTCCACTACTCTGGAATGAACGATTCTTCCGTGCGGTTTAAGTGCTTTTCTTTCCGCTTATCTTTGGCCTATGAAACGGATAGGAATTCTGGGTGGCGGTCAGCTTGGCCGGATGTTGTTACAGGCAGCGGCCAATTACCCTGTTGAAACATTTGTACTGGAAAACGATGAACAATGCCCCGCTGCACATCTTTGCCATCATTTTACAAAGGGAGATATCAAAGATTTTCAAACAGTGTATGACTTTGGTAAAAACCTCGATGCCGTCACTATTGAAATAGAGGCCGTAAATGTGGAAGCATTAGAAGCACTGGAAGCTGAAGGAGTTCAGGTTTTTCCGAAACCTGCTGCCCTGCGCATCATCAAAAATAAAATTGAACAAAAACAATTCTACCGCCGGCATCAGATACCTACTGCCGATTTTGTAATTACCCAAAACAAAACGGAGCTGACAGCCCAGCGCAACTTTTTACCCGCTGCGCACAAAATTGGCATGGGCGGCTACGATGGAAGAGGTGTGGAACTGTTACGTTCGGAAGCCGATTTACCCAGAGGTTTTGATGCTCCGAGTGTTTTGGAAAAGCTGGTGGATGTAGCAAAAGAAATTTCCATGCTCGTAGCAGTTAGCACTACGGGAGAAGTGGCTATCTATCCGCCTGCAGAAATGGTATTTGATCCTCAATTGAACCTGCTGGATTACCAGGTATCGCCAGCCCGGTTGGAGCAACAACTTTTATTCAAAGCAGAAGCAATTGCCATGACCGTTGTAAAACACTTCAATTCGCCGGGTTTATTTGCTGTGGAGCTCTTCGTAAACAAAGAAGGAGATGTTTTAGTAAACGAAACAGCACCCCGGGTGCATAACAGCGGGCATCATACCATTGAGGGAAACTATTCATCACAGTTTGATATGCTTTGGAGAATACTCCTCCAGTTTCCATTAGGTTGCACCGATGCTATTTTACCAACGGTTCTGGTAAATATTCTCGGAGCGGAGGACCATAGCGGACCGGTGGTTTACCTGGGACTGGAGCAGGTGTTAAAACAGGAACAGGCTTTTTTGCATCTCTACGGTAAAACACACACGAAGCCCGGACGTAAAATGGGACATATTACATTGTGTGGAAAAGATACCGAAGAACTGATCTTCAAGGCCCACCGCATCAAACAGCAACTACGAGTCATCAGCGAATAATTCGTACTTCTCCGCTCCGTTTTTACCTGCTACCGCTCATCATTTCTGTCTTAACGGGGCAAGCTGTCATTCCGTACCTTTAAAGTTTCGTAGAAACATGAGAAATTATCTGAGCGTATTGCTTTGCCTTTCCCTTCTTGCCAGTTGCAAAGAAGAGAAAAAAGAACAGGTGTCAGCTGGTGGATCGGCAGGCCGCAAAGGACCTGTTACAGCCGTTGGTTACATCGTTAAAACCGGTTCCGTTAGTGAGCCCATTCAGTTAGCAGGTTCGCTACTGCCACTGGAAGAAACAGAAATTCACCCTGAAGTTTCTGGACGTGTAACCTACCTCAACGTACAAGAAGGTGCCATGGTTTCAGCCGGCACTCTCCTCGTGAAATTATTCGACGGTGACTTGCAGGCACAATTAAAAAAGCTGCAGGTACAATTACAGATTGCCGAAAAAACCGAAGAACGGAATAATGAACTACTGAAACTGAACGGCATCAGTCAGCAGGACTATGATCTCAGTTTTTTACAGGTGAGCAATATCAAGGCAGATATGGACCTGATAAAAACCAATATTGCCAAAACAGAAATTCGGGCGCCTTTTTCCGGTAAAATCGGCTTTAAAAATATTTCCATTGGAGCCTATGTAACACCGGCAACCATTGTTACCAATATCCGTCAGCTGAACCAATTGAAACTACAGTTCAGTGTTCCCGAACAATATGCAGCTAAAATAAAGGCAGGCGATGTTGTATCTTTTTCTGTTCAGGGATCAGGTAAAAAATATCTTGCAAAAATTTATGCGACAGAATCCTTTGTCAATGAAACCAACAAAGGCATGAATGTGCGGTGCCTGATTCAGCAAACAGATGCGGCACTGGTTGCCGGTTCCTTTGCCAAAGTAGATGTGGACTTCGCAAAAAATGATCAGGCTGTTTTAGTACCCACGCAGTCAATTTTACCACAGGCAAGAGGTAAAAAACTGATCGTTTACCGGAACGGAATTGCCACGTTCACCGATGTGATTACCGGCATCCGGGATTCGGTGAATGTTGAAATCATCAGCGGTGTAAAGCCCGGTGATACCATTATCATAACCGGGTTACTGGGTATTCGACCGGAAGCACCTGTTAAACTTTCAAAAGTTCAATAACCATGACCATCAGTGAGCTGAGTTTGAAGCGGCCCGTACTGGCCATTGTCATGAACATTATGATTGTATTGTTTGGGATTATTGGTTTCCGGTATTTGGGCGTTCGTGATTACCCGGCCATTGATCCTCCCAATATCAGCGTCCGTACTTCTTACCCCGGCGCCAATGCAGACATCATCGAATCACAAATTACCGAACCACTTGAAAAAGCCATCAATGGTATTGCCGGTGTAAAAAACATTACATCCAGCAGCAGCCAGGGCAGCAGTAATATCAACGTGGAGTTTGAGCTGGGTTATAACCTGGAAGAAGCGGCTAATGATGTACGGGATAAAGTGTCACAAACCGTACGATCGCTGCCTGCCGATCTGGATGCACCTCCGGTAGTAACCAAGGCCGATGCCAGCAGTGATCCCATATTATCCATGACGGTCCAGAGCGAAAACCGGAATCCCTTACAGATCACAGAGTATGCCACCAATAACCTGCTGGAACGCATTCAAACCATTCCCGGTGTAAGCACCGTCAATATCTGGGGAGAAAAACGCTATGCAATGCGGATCTGGTTTGCTCCTGAAAAACTACTCGCCTATGGCTTAACCACAAGGGATGTGCAAGTTGCTTTGCAAAGAGAAAATGTGGAACTGCCTACCGGAAAAATTTCGGGTAACAATACCGAACTGACAGTCCGGACATTTGGAAGATTGACAACAGAAGACGACTTCAACAACCTTATTGTAAAAAACATAGGCGGACGTGATGTAAAACTCAGTGATGTAGGCCAAGCCATTCTGGGACCGGAGAATGAAGAATCCATTCTGAAAGAAAGCAGTATCCCCATGATTGCGCTTGCCATTGTACCGCAACCCGGCAGTAATTATGTAGCAATTGCCGATGAGTTTTACAAACGGCTGGAACACATCAAAAAAGATGTTCCGGAAGATATTAAGCTGAATGTAGCATTGGATCAAACAAAGTTTGTACGTAAGTCTATCGAAGAAGTGGAAGAAACACTTGTGATTGCTTTTTCGCTGGTTGTATTAATCATATTCCTCTTTTTCCGTGACTGGATTATCGCCATCCGCCCCCTCATTGATATTCCTGTTTGTTTAATCGGCGCCTTCTTCATTATGTACTTAGCAGGATTTACGATTAATGTACTTTCGCTGCTTGCCATTGTACTCGCCACAGGATTGGTGGTTGACGATGGTATTGTAGTCACGGAAAATATATTTAAGAAAATGGAACGCGGTATGGATAAATACCGTGCGGCAAGAGAAGGTTCCAAAGAAATTTATTTTGCGGTCATCTCTACCTCAATTACGCTTGCCGTGGTATTTCTTCCCATTATTTTTCTGGAGGGATTTGTAGGAAGGTTGTTCCGTGAATTTGGTGTGGTAGTGGCGGGCGCTGTTTTGATTTCTGCCTTTGTTTCGCTGACGCTCACACCGGTGCTCAACGTTTTTCTTTCCCGCAAGAATTCAAGTTCACATGGCTGGTTTTACCGGGTTACCGAACCCTTTTTTAAAGGAATGGAAAACGGCTACAACCGATTTCTCACCAGCTTCATGCGGGTTCGGTGGGTAGCTTCACTCATCATTCTGCTTTGCTTTGGTGCTATTTATTACCTGTTCAACAATTTACAAAGTGAACTGGCTCCGTTGGAAGACCGCAGCCAGTTTCGCCTGCAGGTAACAGCAGCTGAAGGTACCAGCTATGATGCCATGGATCAGTACGTTGACAGGCTTACCTACCTGGTGATGGATAGTGTTCCGGAATCGAAAGTTGTGATTTCCTTTACAGCGCCGGGCTTTACCGGATCGGGCTCGGTGAATTCGGGGTTTGTGCGGACTATACTAACGGAGCCCGCTGACCGTAACCGTTCGCAACAGGAAATTGTAGATGTCATCAACCGCAATCTTCCAAAATACAATGAAGTAAGAGCCTTTGCCATACAGGAACAAACGATTTCGGTTAACCGTCGGGGTGGGTTACCTGTACAATTTGTATTACAGAATAATGATTTTGAAAAACTAAAAGCGATCCTTCCCAAATTTATGGAGGAGGCAAACAAAAGCCCTGTATTTGCAGGTGTTGATGCCGATCTCAAATTTAATAAGCCCGAACTGCGGATCAATATTGACCGCTTAAAAGCCAGTGAGGCTGGTGTGAGTGTAGCAGATATTTCTGAAACCCTGCAACTGGCACTTACAAACAGGCGTATGGGTTATTTCATAAAGGACGGGAAACAATACCAGGTAATGGGCCAGGTGCTCAGGGGCAACAGAGATGATCCTACCGATCTCAAGAATCTGTATGTGCGGAATGCTGCCGGACAAATGTTTTCCATCAATGATTTTGTAACTTTTACAGAAGAAACAACGCCCCCCACCCTGTATCATTTTAACCGGTACAAGTCGGCAACCGTGAGTGCCGGTTTAGCACCCGGAAAAACGATTGGTGACGGCATTAAAGAAATGGAAGCAATTGCTGAAAAATTACTGGACGAAACCTTCAGTACTGCTTTGGCAGGAAGTTCCAGGGATTTTTCTGAAAGCTCAGGTAATACCTTGTTTGCATTTGGCCTGGCGCTGGTACTCATCTTCCTCGTACTGGCGGCACAATTTGAAAGTTTCATTGATCCGCTGATCATCATGCTTACGGTTCCTCTCGCCATTGCAGGTGCCTTGCTTTCATTATGGATGTTTGATCAAACAATTAATATTTTTTCGCAGATTGGGATGATTATGCTCATTGGACTTGTAACCAAGAACGGTATTCTGATTGTTGAATTTGCCAACCAGATCAAACATAAGGGAGTGGAACGCCTTCCCGCCGTGATTGAGGCTTCGACCATGCGTTTACGCCCGATTCTTATGACCAGCCTTGCCATGGGATTGGGAGCCTTGCCACTGGCCCTGTCGCTGGGAGCTGCTTCCACCAGCCGTATACCGCTGGGTATTGTAATTGTGGGAGGAATTATGTTCTCTCTTATCCTTACATTATTTGTGATACCTGCCATGTATTCGCTGCTGTCATCCAAAAAAATTAAAGTGCATGAAGAAGAAACTGATACTGCTATTACCCGGCTTGCTGATTAATATGTGGGCTATTGCACAAAGCAGTTCCACACTACTTCGGATTGATGAAGCAATTGAAATCGCAATTGAAAAAAACTTCCAGGTAGTGATTGAAAAAAATGCCCGTCAAACCAGTGTCATTAATAACAACTGGGGCACGGCAGGTTTGTGGCCCACCATTAATGCTACAGCTATAACAGGTATAGCTTCTAACTCGCTGGAGCAAAAGCTGGCAAACGGAACGGTAATTCAACGGGATGGAGCGATTTTACGCAATGTCAATACCGGTGTTGCCGTAAGTTGGCGCATTTTTGACGGCATGCGCATGTTTGCCACCAAAAAAAGACTGGAAGAACTGGAGCAGATAGGCGAACTCACTTTCCGCAGACAAATTAATGTTACGGTGTTTGAAGTGATCAGCAGCTACTACCAGATTGTGCAATTGAAACAACAAAAAGCAGCGCTGCTGGAAACCATCCGCTTTTTTGAAGAACGGAAAAAAATTGCAGAAGACCGTTTCCGCATTGGCACCGCTCCCAAAACAGATTTCCTGCAGGCACAGGTGGACCTCAATCTCCAGCGTGCGAACCTCATGACCGTGGAAAACAATCTGCAGATTGCGAAATCCAATTTCAATAACCTGTTGGGACGCACCCCGGCTGTTGAATTCGATACGCAGGAGGAAATTGAACCCGATGCATCCGTTTCACTTACCTCCATTACCGAAAAAGCTTCTGCCGGTAACTATGATCTGTTGCTGGCACAAAGTAACCTGGGAGTACTCCTGCAGCAAAAACGTGAGATCCTTGCCCAGCGGCTTCCCACCGTTACCCTGAACGGGAATATCAACTACAGTCAGAATAAGAACGATGCTGGCTTTACGCTGTTCAGCCGTAACAGTGGACCAAACGGAAATATCACACTGGCAGTGCCCCTGTTCAACGGAGGTAACAATATCCGGCAGATGAAGGTGGCCGACATCACGATCCAGAACCAGCGTACCTCTATTGAACAGATCAAAAACCAGGTACAAACAAGTATTCTGAATGCTTTTTATAATTTCAAAAATGCACTCAACCTGGTGCAACTTGAAAAAGAAAACCTGGAATTGATCCGTGAAAATAACCTGATAGCGACGGAACGTTTTAAAAAGCTTTCGATTACCTCTCTGGAGCTCCGCCAGGTACAGCTCGACTATATCAACAGCCAGACACGCTACATCAATGCCCTGTTCCTTGCAAAAATTGCCGAAACTGAAATGAAACTCCTTGCCGGCGATTTGAGCAAATTGTAAGTTCAGTATTTCGGTTGTAGCTTTGGCCAAATTTATTGTATGAGTCAACCACTGGCAGCAATCATCATGGGCAGCGACAGCGATCTCAACGTTATGCAGGCCGCTGCTGATATACTCAGAGAGTTTGAAATTCCTTTTGAGTTAACCGTGGTTTCTGCACACCGAACACCGCTGCGCATGGTAGCTTACGCACAAGCTGCAAGAAAGCGTGGATTGAAAGTGATCATTGCAGGTGCCGGGGGTGCTGCACATCTGCCCGGTATGGTGGCCAGTTTAACTACTGTACCCGTCATTGGCGTACCGGTAAAATCAAGCAATTCACTTGATGGATGGGACAGTATCTTATCCATTCTGCAAATGCCCAATGGCATACCGGTTGCAACGGTTGCCCTGAATGCATCTAAAAATGCAGGCATACTGGCAGCAGAAATAATTGGAACGTTTGATGAAAGCGTAGCCTTGAAACTGGAAGCCTTTAAAGAAAAAATGAATGCCGATGTATTGCAGAAAGTAGAGCATCTCAAAAAAGAAGGCTGGATGAATCAGTTTGATTAACGAAGAGTCAGAACTGTAAACTCCTGTTCCACTGTGTGAGACTCACGGAGTAGCAAATCCAGTAAGCCACTTCCCCAACGGGCATAAAAACCAATACTGCTTTCTTTCCGCTCCTGCAATGAACCACCCGGAAACAGTTCTTCCATTAACCGGACGAGTTGTGCGGACTGTGTTGAAAATTTTCTTTTTTCGGCCCGCACTAATTTTTTTTCTAATTCCTGCAAACGTTTATCTGCCCTTGCATACAATGCCTGAGTATGTACCTGTAACGTTTTGTCAACTTTGCCCGATTGCTCTGTAATAGAGGCATACAATTTGGAAAGCAAGTGCCGCTGCTCCTGAAGACTGAGCGCTTCGCCACTGATTCGTTTTACATATGTATCAAGCAATACTTCACTGCCCGCAAAAAAATCAGCTGCAGTAAAACCAAGATTCTTCATCCGTTGCTCCTGCTGTTGCGTTAACAGCAAAAACGAGTTGCGCAATAACAACAAGGGAAACGGAACACCGAAGGTTGAAAACACCTGTTTCAGTTCCAACCAGTAAGCCAGTTCTCCCCCACCCCCGGTAAAGGCCAGGTTGGGAAGAATCGTTTCCTGGTACAATCCACGTAAAATAACATTCGGACTAAACCGTTCGGGGTGCGCCTTCAATTCTGCAAGTAAGGTTTCTTTCGTAAACCGGATGGTTGTATTGGCTACTATGAACTCATCTCCCACCGCTTCAATCCGTTCCCGCAGATCCTCATCGAAGTAAAACAGGTTAATGTCTCTTCCACCGGCCTGTACCTTGTAGTTTTGTTTCAGTTCGCTGATTGTTTGCTGTACTGCGGCTGATGAGCTATGGTTTAAAAGTTCCTTTTCAAATGCAGGAATCATTAAACTTTTCAACTCTTTTGAATCGGGTATTAATACAACCAACCCATAGCGTGCAAACAGAAAATGCACCAGCTCAAACGTTGCCTGCTGAATCGTACTCTTTTCACGGAATGCATGCTTCAATGCATCAATGATTTCTTTTCCATAAGGATGTACGAGCAACTGGCCACTCATCGCCTGCAACAAACGGGTAATGTCTTTATCAATCACCATCCGCCCGAATGCACCTGCCTGTTCGGTTTTCCATTGATAACGTACCCCATCAATTGTACAATGACTCAACTCTTCAAAATCGGCATCCTCATTTCCCATATAATAAACCGGTACAAACTGATACTCAGGAAACTCTTTTTTCAGCCATTCAGCCAGGCGGATGGTATGCAGAATTTTATAAATAAAATACAAAGGTCCTGTGAAGAGATTGGGCTGATGAGCAGTTGTTACGGTAAATGTATGTTCCTGTAACAGGAAGTTGATATTTGTTGTTACTGATGCTTCAGCAGAAACTGTTTCGTATTGCTGATGCAGATGAGTAACCAGTACTTCCCGGTTAATGGGGAACTGTTTGCGTTGTTGAATGGCCTGATCGAAGCCAGCTTTATCGGGCCGGAATTGGTAGTAGGGGCGAGCAGCAGGATCGTCAGATAAATAATCCAGAATCAGTTGCGAAAACAATCCGGTTTCCTGGTACTTTAATCGTTGTGACAAGCCATTCATATCTTGAGCAAAAGTAACAACATTCAGCATCGGAATACTACCGTATTTCAATTTTAGCAGTTCTACCGCAACGAATGGCTTTTCCCGGCAGGATCTTAAAAACAGTTCTCCCCTGAAGAAAATCAGTTCCAGACATCTGTTCTTTTTCAGGAGAAACGAAGCGGATCAAACGGAGCAAGATCAACATCTGGTGTTTCATGGTTCGCCAAGGCGGCAATTAATTTACCGGTGCCTGCACCCAGACTTAAACCAATCATAGCATGACCCGATGCCAACAAAACGTTGTCCTTAATTCTTCCGATATAAGGCAATCCATCTGCAGAACAAGGACGGTAACCGTACCATACATCTTTTTCTGCCGGAATAGGAATGTTGAATTCAGGTAAATAGCGTTGTACTGACTCCAGAATTCCCCGTACCCGGTTCATACGTGGCGGCGTTTTGATGGATGTGATTTCCATCGTTCCGCCAAAACGGATTTTATTGCCATCCATGGGCGTAATGGCCACCCGTCCTTCCTGTAATACTGCCGGGTAATTGAGTTGAAAGGGAGAATCTTCTAAAGTAACAGAATAACCACGGCCCGGCACCAGCGGAATCCGAATGCCCAGGTGCCGCACCAGTTCCGGCGTCCAGGAACCGGTTGCCATTACAACCAAATCTGCATCATAAACCGATTGAGACGTAATAACTTTTTGAACAGCAGTGCCCTTTTTTACAAATCCCGTCACCTGTGCGGAGGGGCGAAACTCCACACCCCGATTTTCAAGCACCTGCCGCAAGCCCTGCATTAACTTCTGCGGATACAAATGTGTATCACATTGAAAATACAAAGCGCCCCGTATATTGAGTTTTGTTTGGGGTTCCATTGCCTGCACTTCGGCTGCTGTGAGCATAGCAGCCGTGAGCCCGAGTTTGTGCGCCGCTTCTGCTGTGTGGTGCGAATGCGCTTCTTTTGCTTCTGTTTGGAAATATTCCAGCAGTCCTTTTTTCTCGTAAGCAAACTCAAAACCCGGAATTTTTAACCACTCCTCATAACAATGCTGACTGTAGAGCGAAATATCACGAAGTGGTATTGCTGCTGCTGCCACCTTTTCGGGAGTGGCACTTTTGATGAATCGTAATCCCCACCGGATTAAATCACTACTAAGGCGGGGCTCCACATAAAACGGACTTTTTGAATTCCACATCCATTTCAAGCCCTGCTGTACGATTCCCGGAGTGGCTAATGGAATAAAGTGGCTCGGGCATACATACCCGGCATTCCCATACGAACAGTTGTCGGAGAAATCATGTTTATCAAGCACCACTACTTTCCACCCACTTTCCTGCAGGTAAAAAGCTGAACTTAATCCGATGATGCCGCCGCCGATAACAATTGCTTTCATACTGATTCAGTTAAATGACCTGGAACCCACAGGCATAGGGATCGTCCTGCGGATCAATGAAAATTGTATTATATCCATATACTTTTGCCCAGCCTTCTATAGAGGGGCGAATAGCAAGTATTCCACCTTCCATTTCGATCTCCTCTTCAATTCTGCCGGTGAATGTACTACCGATGATACTTTCATGAATAAACAAGTCACCTTTCTGCAGCTTCCCTTTCGCATACCACTGCGCCATGCGTGCTGAAGTACCTGTGCCGCAGGGGCTGCGATCAATTGCTTTTTCGCCATACACCACTGCATTGCGGGCAGTAGAGCCGGGCTGTAGCACATTGCCTGTCCACAGTACATGAGAGCATCCATGAATGGTTGGATCCAGTGGATGTACAAATTCATACAACTCATTCAGGCGGGAACGTATGTGCCTGGCCCAGGTAATTAACTGATCAGCCGGGTAATGTTCGAGGCCCGGAAAATTTTTCTGCTGATCCACAATAGCATAAAAGTTACCGCCATAAGAAACATCCACCACTAGTTCGCCCAAACCCGGACAATCCACTGTAAGTTCAGCACTGTGCAGGAACGATGGCACATTCGTGAGGCGTACCCATTTACATTTTGCACCTTCCAGTTCGTACGAAATTTCTACAAGCCCGGCGGGTGCCTCCATCCGGATCTTACCCGGAGTTTTGGGCTGTATTAACCCGTGCTCCACAGCTATGGTTATCGTACCAATGGTGCCATGGCCGCACATGGGCAAACAGCCGCTGGTTTCAATAAACAGCACAGCCACATCATTTGCAGCGTCATGGGGCGGATAAAGAACACTGCCGCTCATGAGATCGTGTCCCCTTGGTTCAAACATCAATCCCCGGCGAATCCAGTCGTACTCTTTCAGAAAGTGCTGGCGTTTTTCGCTCATGGTTGCGCCTTCAAGTTCAGGTCCGCCCTGTACAACCAACCGAACAGGATTACCACAAGTATGTGCATCTATGCAATGGAATACCGAACCACCTGTAAGGGGCGTAAAATATGTATTGTTTGTGATTGGAAAAGATTTCATTATCGAAACAATCCGGTTAAATTTGCTAACCTCAAACTTACGATTGCTTCATGGAAACCTACGGTAAAATTTTATTGATTGCCATGCCCGCTTTTCTGTTGCTGGTATTGGGCGAAAAACTTTATGGTGTGTGGAAAGGGAAAGATACTGTCCGGAATATGGATATGATCTCCAGTCTCAGCAGTGGTATCACCAATGTTACCAAGGATGTACTGGGGCTCAGCATTGCCATTATTTCTTACAGCTGGCTGGTGGAACGGGTAGCCCTTGTACATGTCGAAAACCAGGTACTCACCTACATCATTGCGTTTTTAGCTTTAGATTTTGCCGGTTACTGGGTACACCGCATTGATCATGAATATAATTTTTTCTGGAACGCACATATTATTCATCACAGCAGCGAAGAATTTAACCTGGCCTGTGCATTGCGCCAAAGTATTTCCAGCTTCGTTCGGGTATTTGTCATCTTCCTCTTACCTGCTGCTTTGTTGGGCGTTCCCGCTATGGTGATTGCAGTGGTGGCGCCCCTGCATTTGTTTGCCCAATTCTGGTATCATACACAACACATCAACCGGATGGGTTTTCTCGAAAAAATTATCGTCACTCCATCACACCACCGTGTTCATCATGCCATCAACCCGGAATACCTGGATAAAAATTATTCGCAGATTTTCATCTGGTGGGATAAGTGGTTTGGCACCTTCCAGGAAGAACGGCCCGATCAACCACCTGTATATGGCATCACCCGTCCTGCTCAAACCTGGAATCCTATTAAAATCAACTTCCAGCATCTATGGCTTTTAATCAAAGATGCCTGGCGTACCCAAAGGTGGAAAGACAAATTCCGCATTTGGCTGATGCCTACCGGTTGGCGGCCGGCAGATATGATTGAAAAATATCCCGTATTTAAAATTGAAGATGTGTATCACTTCCGGAAATATGATACAAAAGCTTCAAAAGGATTGCATACCTGGAGCTGGATACAAATCGGAATTACGCTCCTGTTCATCAGCTACCTGTTTGGCAATATTGCAGCTATCAATGCCATGAATGCAAGTTATATTTATATCTACGGGGTATTCGTGTTCTTAAGTGTGTATGCCTATACCGATCTGATGGACCGCAACAGATCTGCCCTGATCTGGGAACTGATCAAAAACAGTTTTGGTATCGCTATTTTGTATCAAACCGGCGATTGGTTTGGGGCATCAAAACTGACACCGGTGCTCAACTACCTGCTGATCGCATACTTTATTTTTTCAAGTTTCATCACCGCCTATTTCGTGGTCAAACATGAAAAGGAAGATGCTGTACCGGCCTTAACTTCTTGATTTCAGAGAGCAATTGTTGATCAATATCCATACACACAACCCGATACCGGAAGGAGTCCGGGGTATCCGGAACCTGTACAGGAATTTTGAAGCAGTATATGAGGATGGCTTTTTTTCTGCAGGCCTGCATCCCTGGTATCTTTCAGAAAGTGATTGGGAAAAGGAATTTGAAGAGCTTCAAAGAAACAGTAAGCACCCTCATGTTGTTGCCATTGGAGAATGTGGACTGGATAAGCTTTGTTCAACTCCTTTCGGCTTGCAGCAACTTGTGTTTTCCAAACAAATCGAACTCGCTAATACAATAAACAAACCCTTGCTCATTCACTGTGTAAAAGCATTTCAGGAGGTAGTACAAGTACTGAACCAACATAACAATAAAATTCCCGTTGTGTTTCATGGATTCAACAAAGGAAACATCCTGGCACTGCAACTGGTAAATCAAGGTTACTATTTGTCGTTTGGCAAGCACCTGCTCACTTCTCCCCGCCTCCAACAACTCTTACCCCAATTGCCGCCTACCCATTTGTTCCTGGAAACAGATGATGCAGACATCCCTATTCAGGAACTATACAAACAGGCTGCCCGCAGTTTACAGATTGAAGAAAATACACTTAGTTTGCAACTCGCTGAAACTGCAAAACGGGTTTTTGGCATTTAAACGAAGAAATATATGAATGATTTGTCGTGGCTATCACGCACCCAGCTGTTAATTGGTAAAGAAAAACTGGAATACCTCACCCGGCAGCATGTACTGGTGGTAGGACTGGGCGGTGTGGGTTCTTATGCTGCTGAATTCATTGCACGGAGTGGAGTAGGCAACATGACCATCATTGATGGCGATGTGGTGGACCCCACCAACCGTAACCGGCAATTGCCGGCACTTGCTACCAATCACGGACAACCGAAAGCGTTGATCATGGCTGAACGGCTGAAAGCCATCAATCCCGAGCTAAAACTGCACGTGGTACGTGAATTTGTGAATCCGGAAATGGTGAAACAGCAACTGAATCAAAAACCCAACTACATCATTGATGCCATTGACAGTATTACGCCCAAAATCACGTTTATCCGCCTTGCTGTTGAAAGTGGCATTCCATTGGTGAGCAGTATGGGTGCTGGTGCCAAGTTGGATCCCACACAATTGAAAGTAGTGGATATTTCAAAAACCTTTAACTGTCCCTTTGCTCAGCAAATACGCAAACAACTCAAACAGCACAATATCCGCAAAGGTGTGAAAGTGGTTTTTTCACCGGAAGAGCCCATTAAGGAAAGCCTGATGCTGACCGATGGAAAGAATTTCAAGAAATCGGCTTACGGCACCATCTCCTATCTGCCGGCTGTGTTTGGAGCCGTTGCTGCATCGGTTGCGATACGGGATTTGATGAAACAGGCCGTTCCTCAAAATGTATAACGGATCGAAAAGCCACCCCAGTTGCCCCCAAAACCATCATAGCGGAAATCATAGGAAGGTTGCCAGTCGACACTCATATTGATGGGAGCACCTTTAAATTTATAATCGAGGCCAAGCACGGCATCGATGCCAACCGAACTGCCACCTCTCCGCTCCGGGAAACTGCTGCGCCACCGGTCATTCCAGGCACTGATATGAAAACCAGGGCCAACGTACCATTGCAAGCCGGGCGCACCCTTAATGGGACCGTGAAATTCATACAAGCCCGTCAAACGCATACCATCACGCCAGAAGTACCCGATTCCCTCTAATGCAGCATTGTCTTTCACAAAGTGCTTCACGGTTACACCGGCACCGGGATAAAACTTTACACCTAACGCAGTTTTGTAACTGGTGCCATTGGATTGTGCAAAAAGATTTGTTGATAAGAAAAGGAAAAAGGTAACAATGAAAATGTTTCTCATAATAAAATTCTTTCCCGGGGAATAGAAAAAATTATGCCAAACTAAACCAAATCCTTATTCCAATTTCCATTTATGCGCCGTTCGATACGGAGCGGGTTTTCATTCTTCAGCTCGGCAGGCAACCATTCGTTACTCCAGTTCTGAAAGCAAACCGGTCGTGCAAAGCGTTTGATTCCATCAGCGCCGACGCTGGTAAACCGGGCATCCGTTGTTGCCGGGAACGGACCGCCATGATGCATACTCAGGCATACTTCCACTCCGGTGGGAACACTATTCAGAATAAGACGGCCACACCGGTATTGCACCACATCTGCCAGCGGTTGAAACCGCTTCAGATCATCGGTTGTGGCCATGATGGTGGAAGTAAGCTGCCCTTCCATATGGGCGGCCACCTGCACCAACTCATTTGCATTGCTGCAACGAACCACCAAACAATAAGGTCCGAATACCTCCTGGTGCAACAATGGATTGCGGAGAAAGGTAGCTCCATCCACTGTAGCCACTGTCGGCAATCCTTCTGCTGCCTGCACCTCGGTTTCGGACTCGGCAACAAGGTGAACACCTTCCTGCAATAAAGCAGCACCTTTCTTTTCTTTATAAGCTTTCACAATACCGGCATGTAACATAGGCGCCGGTGCTGTTTTTTGAATGGCTTTGCCCAGGTCGTGAATGAACTGTTGCAATTCATCACCTTCAATACCAATAAGCAGGCCGGGATTCGTGCAAAACTGTCCCACACCCAGGGTAACCGAAGCAGCATACATAGCTGCAACAGACGGTGCCGATGTTTGCAGCATTTGCGGCAACAGGTACACAGGATTCACACTACCCATTTCGGCAAACACTGGTATGGGTTCTTTACGTTGGTTCGCCCAGTCAAACAATTGCTTGCCACCTGCATAAGAGCCGGTAAATCCAACTGCTTTTGTAAAAGGATGCATCACCAGTGCCTTGCCCACTTCAAAGCCGGCACCATACACATGTTGAAACACACCTTGGGGAAGATTGAGATATGCTGCCGCATTGAGGATTGCATCCGCAACAATATGAGACGTTTGCGGATGAGCCGGGTGGGCCTTTACCACAACGCTGCAACCAGCGGCCAATGCACAGGCTGTATCACCTCCTGCTGTTGAATAAGCGAGGGGGAAATTGCTGGCGCCAAAAACTACCACCGGACCCAATGGAATCATCATCTTCCGCAGATCGGGCTTGGGAGGATTTTTATCGGGGATGGCTGTATCGATGCTGATATCCATCCACGCACCCTGTTCACAGGCATCCGCATAACTGTTGAGCTGATGGATCGTACGGGCACGTTCATTGCGGAGCCGGGCTTCTGGCAAATGTGTTTCCTTCATGGCTGTATGAATCAGCACATCACCGCATTTTTCAAGTTCCACCGCAATGGCACGGAGAAAAGCAGCCCTTTTTGCTAATGGCAGTTTCCGATATTCGGTAAAGGCATTCCAGGATTGCTGCAAGGATTCATGAACTTCTGCTATTGTAAAATCTGAAAAACTCATAAGTAAACATTTAAATGAACTCAACTAAGCTCCGGACGCTGTGCCAGTGCCTGGTGTATGATCTGCAAAACCCTGTCCCGTTCTTCGCCCACAACCGGTAACCTTGGTGCACGTACCTGTTCGCTGCCAAGACCCACCTGCGCTTCGGCCAGTTTAATATATTGCACCAGTTTGGGATGAATATCCAGCTCCAGCAATGGCATAAACCAACGGTAAAGGGTTGCTGCTTCTTCAATTTTACCCGCTTTAATGAAGTTGTACAAGCAAACCGTTTCTGCCGGGAAAGCGCATACAAGTCCGGCTACCCAGCCAGAAGCACCGAGCAGCAGTTCTTCCATCGCCAATGTATCAACGCCGCAGAGCAGGTGAAAGCGATTACCAAAGCGGTTGATCATTCGGGTTACATTCGTTACATCTCTAGTACTTTCTTTGACTGCCTGTATATTGGGATACTTAGCCAGCTCGTCAAACATGTTTAATGTGACTTCCGTTTTATAATCAACGGGATTGTTATAAATCATGATGGGCAACCGGGTAGCCTGTGCAATCGTCCGGAACCATTGTACCGTTTCCCGTTCATCGGGTTTGTAGCGCATGGGCGGCAATACCATCAATCCATCAGCGCCCCATTCTTCGGCCAGTTTTACCTGGCGCAATGCTTCAGTGGTTGAGCCTTCGGCGATATTGAGAATAACCGGAATGCGGTTCTTCACCAGTTGCACAGCATAACGCACCAATTGCTCTTTTTCCCGCTCCTGCAACACACTGGCTTCGCCCAATGTTCCTCCCAGTACAAAACCATGTACACCGGCTGCCAGTTGTGCGGTTGCATTTTTTTCGAATAGCGACAGATCGAGTTGATCGTTACTGGTAAATTTAGTTGTGAGAGCAGGAAATACACCCTTCCATTCAAACTGCATAAAAATGAATTTTAAAGTACACAACTTCCGGTTGCTGTGTTACCTGTATGAAAGTTCCGAAATTCAGTTCAAATAGAAAAAGAATGGTTCTTACACAACTTCGCCTTCCAAATCATAATCGAAGGCTTTGGTGATTTTTACATTGACAAATTCACCAAGAGGAAGTTTACCGTCAGCGTGAATAATGACTTCGTTATCTACTTCAACCGAATCGAATTCGGTTCGGCCCAGGTAGCGGCCGGCTTCTTTTTTATCAATGATTGTTTTAAAGACTTTCCCCACCTTTTCCTGGTTCAGTTCGTATGAAATTTCCTGCTGCACACTCATGATTTCCTGTGCTCGACGTTCTTTTTCTGCAGCCGGCACATCATCTTTCAGTTCATACCCACTGGTTCCCTCTTCGTGGCTGTAAGTGAAGATGCCCACCCGATCAAAGCGGTGTTGTTCGAGAAAGGATTTGGTTTCTTCCACATCGTCAATTGTTTCACCGGGAAAACCCGATATAAGTGTTGTACGCAGGCAGAGGCCGGGTACTTTTTCACGTACTGCTGCAATCAGTTCTTCTGTTTCGGCCCGTGTAATCTGGCGCTTCATTGCCTTCAGCATCCGATCGCTGGCATGTTGTAACGGCATATCAAGATAGTTGCAGATATTTTCCCGCTCCCGCATTACATCCAGTATTTCCAATGGAAATTTATGGGGGTAGGCATAGTGCAGACGAATCCACTCCAATCCTTTTACATCGGCCAGCCGGTGCAGCAGATCGGGGAGCATTCGTTTCTTGTACAAATCCAACCCATAATAAGTAAGTTCCTGTGCAATGAGCATAACCTCTTTCACACCTTTTTTTACCAGCAATTCAGCTTCAGTCACCAGGTCCTCCATGGATTTACTCACATGGCCGCCCCGCATCAACGGAATAGCACAAAAGGCACAAGTGCGGTTACACCCTTCCGATATCTTGAGATAGGCATAATGTTGTGGAGTGGCAAGTAAACGCTCTCCTACCAGTTCTTTCTTATAATCTGCATCAAATTGTTTGAGCATCAAAGGCAACTCCAATGTGCCAAACCAGGCATCTACTTCCGGTATTTCCTTTTCCAGATCACTACGGTAGCGTTCACTGAGGCACCCTGTGACATATACTTTATCAAGCTTTCCTTTTTGTTTTAAAGATACCTGCTCGAGTATGGTGTTAATACTTTCCTCCTTTGCCTTGTCAATAAATCCGCAAGTATTCACTACTACAATGTTATGATCCCGCTGGCTGCTTTCGTGCACCACATCAATTTCATTGGCCAGGAGCTGACCACTCAGCACTTCACTATCCACCATGTTTTTGCTGCAACCCAGTGTTATGATATTGACTTTATCTTTCTGAAACGACTTACTCTTCATAGGCCGCAAAGGTAAACTTTCGGATGAAACAGTGGCTGAAATGAAGGCGCTATTGCTTTGCGGCAGCTGTCCTGTATACAAAAGACAAAGATCCAACCTTAAAAGTCATTGTAAGACAGATGTATGACTTAAGCGGCCCTGGAACAATAATTTGTGAGCTTTAGAAAAAAAATATCAAAAAAAAAATATTTTTTTTGCACATAATTCAAAACTTTCACTTTATTTTACGTCAGTTTTATAAGAATTCAACAGGAAGCCCCGTTTAGAATTCAATCATCCTAGAAACCAATCAATCTGTAATCTTGAAAACTTTTTGAATATTCCAATATCGGTGAAAACCAATCCGACTACGTGTCGTACCCAATGTCCGTGAGAAACTTCCGCAAGGAAGTTTTTCCTTTTTTATACCCCTCCCCTTCCTTTTCATTTCATTGTTTGATCTTATTGATTGATCTGATAAATTTGATGCATGCTTTCAAATTACCAGATTGCCGATGCCTTTTCGCTCCTGAGTAAACTCATGGATATACATGGCGAAAACAGCTTTAAAGCGAAATCGTATGCAGCGGCGGCGTTTAACATAGAAAAGTTGCCCGTTCAGCTGGCTGATAGCGATCCGGCCCGCATTGCATCCTTCAAAGGTGTTGGAGAAAGTGCTGCACGAAAAATTGTTGAAATGCTCAACAGTGGTCAACTCAGTGCCCTGACTGAACTTGTTCAAAAAACCCCAGCCGGTGTGCTGGAAATGCTTTCCATCAAAGGATTGGGCCCAAAAAAAATTGCCACTATCTGGAAAGAAATGGAAATTGAAAGTATTGGCGAATTACTGTATGCCTGCGAAGAAAACCGCTTGTTACGCTACAAAGGATTTGGAGAGAAAACACAACAAACCGTAAAGGAAAATATTGAATTCTATTTTCAACATAAAGATATTCACTTGTATGCCGATGTGGAAGCCTATGCGCTTGCCGCAGATCAGAAGCTGAAACAGGAATTCCCCGCTGAACGTTTTGAACTTACGGGTGAATTCCGCAGGCAGTTGGAAATCATTCACCAGTTGGAATGGGTTACCACTGCCGGTATTCCGGTGCTGGAGCAACTCTTGCTCACCCTTCAGTTTTCACTCGTGGAACATACTGAACATACTCTCTCCGTTAAAGGACCGGAAAACATAACGCTCAAGTTTTATAACGCAACAAAGGAAAAATTTGGCACTGTTTTGTTTACAACTTCGGCATCCGAAGAATTTCTGAAAGACTGGGGGGAAGTGCCCCTTGCACCGGAAGAACTTCAACTGTTTGAAGCGAAGGGAATTGCTTACCTGCCTCCATTTTTACGGGAAGAACCGGGTAAGCAGGTTCCGGACAACCTGGTTACTACAGATTCCATCCGTGGTTTGATTCACTGCCACAGTAACTGGAGTGATGGAGGTAATACTATTGAAGAAATGGCACGGGAATGTATCCGGCGCAACTGGGAGTATATGGTGATCAGTGATCACAGTAAAAGTGCCGGTTATGCCAATGGATTAACAGAAGAGCGGATTGCTGCCCAACACCAGTTGGTTGATGAACTGAATGCAAAACTGGCACCGTTCCGCATTTTTAAAAGTATTGAAGCCGATATTTTAAGTGATGGCAGCCTTGATTATGACGATGAAATACTGGCTGGATTTGACCTGGTGATTGCCTCGGTGCACAGTAACCTGAAAATGACCGAAGAAAAGGCGATGATGCGTTTGCTGAATGCCATTGAAAATCCATACACAACCATTCTGGGTCACATGACCGGGCGCCTGTTGCTGAGCCGGCCGGGGTATCCAGTGGATCATAAACAGATCATAGATGCATGTGTCGCCAACCAGGTAGTACTGGAGCTGAATGCACATCCCCGTCGCTTGGATCTTGATTGGCGCTGGATTGGCTATGCGCAACAGAAAGGCGCCCTCCTTTCTATTGATCCCGATGCACATGAGCTCACAGGTTTTGACGATACCCGTTTTGGAGTACTTGCAGCCCGCAAAGGAGGACTAACGGTAAAGAATAACCTGAGTAGCTTCTCCCGTATTCAACTGGAGCATTACATAACAGATATAAGAAAAGAAAAAGGGATTTAATTTAATTCATTTCCTTTTGAACACGTGGTATTTTCACAAAAAAGCTTGACCCCTCGTTGAGCTTTGTAGTAAACCATATTTCACCTTTCATTTGCTCCACAATACCTTTACACATAGCTAACCCTAAACCGGTGCCTGATGTTTTTGTAGTGAAGTTGGGATAGAAAATCTTTTCTGTTAATTCATCGGGTATGCCGGTCCCATTATCTCTGACCTCCACCACTGCATAGCCATCATCAATTGTGTATCCCAGTTGAATACGTGGGCGCCGGCTGGTGGGTACAGCATCAATGGCATTACGGATGAGGTTGGTGAACAACCGGTTGAGCTGGGTTTTATCGCCCAGCACTACAATTTTTTCGGCCATGGCCAGATCAAAATATAAATCCACTCGCTCATCCATGGTAAACAGATCAACAACCGACTTAAGTGAATCCGATAAATTGACTTCTTCAATCCGCTGATTGGTGATATTGGCAAAGTTTGAAAAATCAGAGGCGATATTGGATAAATAATCAATTTGTTCTACCAGGGTTCGGGCCACATTCTGAGAAATCAGTTTTACTTCCGTTGCATTTGAATCAACTGCTTTCTGGAGATACTGAATACTCAGTTTCATAGGTGTAAGCGGATTTTTGATTTCGTGTGCCACCTGGCGTGCCATTTCTCTCCACGCTCCTTCCCGCTCACTTTTCGCAAGAAGTGCCACGCTTTCATCCAGCTGATTCACCATGCGGTTGTATTCCTGAACCAACTCCCCAATTTCATCCTTTCTGTTCCAGACAATCGCCTGGTTGCTTCGTCCCAACTTCATTTCCTTCATTTTTTCACTTATGAACAGAAAGGAAGCTGTAATCCTGTTCGTAACCAGGAACGCAATCAAGCCGGCAATCAGGAAAATAAAAGCATTCAGATTTATCAGCGTTACAAGGAAACTTGAAATTTCCTGTTTCAATTCGTTTTGAGATGTGAAATAAGGAATATTTACATAGGCATAGGGATGGCCCTGGCTGTCACGAACCGGCGCATAAATACTCATGTATGCCTGTGTACCTACCCGCTCATTTTCAAATGCCTGCACCTGCATTTTTCTTGAAAGGCGGTAATAGGCTGAAGGATTCATTTTCCGGCTGAGCAAACCCTTGTTATAATAATAGGGTTGTGAGGAAACCTTCAAATCTCCGTTCGGATCATATACGTTCACATCCACCCCGTGTATATCGGAAATACGGTTGAGCCGGGCCTGTAATTCTTCGGAAGCAACCTGATCATACACCTTCAGGATATCATCAAATACAGCGTGTTGCTGTAATGCAAGGTTCACCTCTTCCAGCATGATCTGCATCGTACGTGATAACCGCTCTTTATTCGTACGGTCATGCCTGTTGATAAAGAATATGATAGTCGAGACACCTATCACCACAAAAGAAAAGATGCTGATGACAATAATTGTTGTGAGTACCTGTGTTCGGAAATTCAACTGCAGCTGTTGCCGCCACAATGACCAATTGAGTCCACATTTGAGAAAGAGACGAACCATACGGTAAATGGCCCACAGCAAAAGAAATACGAAGAAAATCCACGCAAACAGAGTAATAGCTTCAATGAGAATTGCATTGCTGCGCACCACCACTACAGTCCGGTCGGCAGAGGCAGTATACCACAGTTCACTAAACCCGTTTTTCTTTTTGCTTTCAAATCCCGAAGATTTTGTGGATTGATTATTCAAAAGAACCGGAAATGCATAATCAGTATTCGCAGTTATGAGGCGGCCCTTTTTATAAACAGCATAGGAATAATCGCTCAGCCTGTTACTTTGTGAACGGTACTGTTTGGAAAAAAGTTCCGGGTGAAACTTATCATCGGCATAACGGCCAGGTTTCGAAATTATGAATACAAAACCCTGTGGTAAGACGCCACTTGTATCTGTCACCACTCTTCTGGCGATATAGTAATACCGGTCAAAAGATTCTTCATAGTAACGCCAGTCTCGCACACTGGTTGGTTTGCTTTGCAAATCGTAAATGGCGTTTAATGCATTGAAGGATGTAGAGTCATCATTAAACAAGGGTTGTTCTTCTGCACTGTATGTAAAAAAACGTGTATCATATTTATTCAGATAGCCTGTAAAGTGTTCCCCTAGTAAACTATCTTTCAATACACGACTGCTGCCGGAAGTACGAAACCGGTAAAACTCATCCCGCAAAAAATCGCCACGGAAGTTTGCAAGTGCAATACTTAGCAGGTTTTCAGCCGCAGGATCTGTTTGAACACTCAGTTTTTCGGCAATTCGTTTCCGATCCTCCTGTTCCCGGTTTGCATTTTCAACAATCAGCAACAGCATGAGCGAAACGGAATAGAAAAACACCCAAAACACCGTTTGTCCACCGGATGGAAGAAATGCAAACATATTTCGGTCACGATGCAGCAGCAGGAGCACCAGCAGCAGCCAGCCCAGCAGCCCCATATTGAAAAAAACCTGTGGCTGGTCGAGGATTCCTGTTAAATATAAAAAGCCTGTTACCACAATCAGTAACACCTGCAACCAGGCTTTCTGACCTGATGCAAGTGCATAATACACTGCAGCACGTTGAACAATAAGGTAAAAGCTTAATGTAATACAGGCCAAAACAATAAACCCAATAAAACTGTAAACATTCAGGCTAAAAAAATTGGTTACATGAAAAGATATCTGGGAATCATTGATTAAACTTTTTACAACGCTACCCAGCAATACCGTAACACTATAAATAAACACGGCAAGCAAAAATGCAATTACAATGTTTTGCTTTACACGAACAGTTTGTACAGGCTGATATCTGTGAATAAAAAACAAGACCCATAATAATAGCAAGAGGTTCAGGAGTAAATCTCCCAGCGATTTCAGAATAAAGTTGGAGCCATAGATGGCCGGGTCAAATAACTCAAACTGGCGGAAATTCAAAGGCAAGGGCAGAAAGTAAGATAGTATCCTCACAGAAAGCAAAACGAATACAAGAAAACTAAAACCAAGCCGGAATGAATGGCGGGTTGCCATTAATGAGGTGGCTTTATGCAGAAACACCAATAGGCTGATGACTGCCAGGAACCGGAGCAGTATTGAAATGATGCTGAGGGGTTTTGGATAATTCGGTCGCACTGTCATCCAGAAAAGAAAACGACCGCTTGCGGAGCGAACAGTAAATGCACCCTGTTCTGTTGTACTTATGTTGAAGTATTGTCCGAGAGAAGACAGGTACGCAAAACTGTTATTGAGAAAATGAGTTGTAATGAAATAATCCCATTTCACAGGAATCAAAGCTATAAGTCTCGCTGGTTTACCCGAATTCAGCTGAAACGACTGCATGCGTACAACATAGTACCCATTGATGAGCTTTTGCAGTGAAACCGGGTTAGTTTGATTCCATAGTTCGGGATCGGGCAGAATGGTTTGTGTGTTCCAGAACTGTATCTGCGGTTGCCCATCTGATTCAGTAGCAAGAAAAATAAAATAGTCTTTTTGCCGCATCTGTTCGAAATCCGACTCGCTGTTCCGGTGTTCGGCTAAACGGCTCAGCAGAGCCGTATTCGTGAACAAAGACTCAAAGTCCTTTTCCCTGGAATGAATTTCCTCCGCAATTCGCTCACTCACCTGTTCGGGAGCCGATGTATAGGACCAGTAGAACTGAAATAAATAAGAGAATGTAAACAACCACGCAGCTGTTAGCAACAAGTAACCATACCTGTATAAAAAAAATCGTATTGATTTTAAATTGCTCAAAAGATATTACTGGCTTTTTTGAAGCAGCTTGATTTTATTCCAGATAGCATCCATTTCCTGCAAGTTCAGCTCCTGCAACTTTTTACCTTCCTGATTGGCCATTTCTTCCATTAACTGAAACCTTGCAATAAACTTGCGGTTGGTACGCTCTAATGCCAGGTCTGCATCTACATTCAAAAACCGTGCATAATTTATCAGCGAAAAAAATACATCGCCCATTTCTTCCTCAATGTGCAATGGATCGTTCTGTTCAACTGCTTCCTGCAGTTCATTCAATTCTTCCTGAATTTTCTCAAACACCTGTTCTTTGTAATCCCATTCAAAGCCTACCTGGCCGACTTTTTCCTGGATGCGTATTGCCTTCACCAGCGAAGGCAAACTGCTTGGCACACCACTTAAAACAGAAGATTTACCTTCCTTCAATTTGAGTTTCTCCCAATTTCGCTTTACATCTTCTTCATTTTTAACTTTCACATCACCATAAACATGCGGATGACGTGCCACCAGTTTATCACAAATACCGTTAATAACTTCCGCTAGCGAAAACTGATTTAGCTCTGTTCCAATACGTGCATAAAAAACAAGGTGCAGCATCAAATCACCCAACTCCTCTTTAATATGTTGGTAATCTGCTGCCAGAATAGCATCGGCAAGTTCATACGTTTCTTCAATTGTAAGCGGACGAAGCGACTCAATGGTTTGCTTTTTATCCCAGGGGCATTGTTCCCTCAGCTCATCCATAATAGATACAAGGCGAATAAATGCATCGGAGGCTGGTTGATGGTTTGTCATAACTTAAATCGTAAAAACAGTATATGAGAAAAATAAAATAAATAAAATCAAACTAACAAATAACATGCTGAACATCAACAAAAAGAATTTAAACAATGTAATACCTCTTGTCTGACCGTGTACATTCCGCATTGCTTTATAGAGATAACCAAAAAAATAAAAACTCCACAACAGTGATACAATGGAAGAGCCCAACACAGGAATCCATTGTTCGAGACTTTTTATTGCCAGCAGCACCAGAAACCACAGAAATACAAATACAAAATAATGAATGGTGAAAATCACATGATGAACATACAACCAATCTTTATGACGTACATACAGCAAGAATAAGATAAACGCAAATAACGGAAGAGAAACGAACAGAATTTTAGGGAAGGAGTGAAAAAACTGATCAAATGCTTCTTTCAGGAATGTTGTATAGTTTCCCTCGTAACGATCACGTACATAAATAGATCGCCGCACAGCCATCTTCGTAAACCAATTATCCTTCTTTGCAGACGGCAGTGAGCGTTGAACCGAGTCATACTCCTGAACGGTATTATAGGCAGACGCCCCCTCCGCAAATGAAAAATTCAGATTGTCCGGTGCTTTTTCCCTGACCAGTGTATCAGCCTTTGCTGTACCAAAGAGTTTTTCTACAACCACTGTATCGGTATTTGTACGGGCCTTTTTCAGTGCCTCTTTATACATTTCTTCCTGGCCATAATGAACCGAATCCTCCTTTTTACCTTCGTTGATGTTAAACATATTCTTTGAGTCGAACACCGTAAAAAAAAGAATAAAAAAGAAGGCAGAGGTGAATACATACATCCGCACAGGATTCATATAACTGGCCCTGCGGCCCCTTATATATTCATTGGTTAAAAATCCGGGACGAAAAAGCAGAAAACGAAGAGAACTGATGAATTTTCCTTCAAAATGAGTGATGTCGTTAAAAAAGTGAATTAACAGGTCGGCCACTGTTTCCTTTGGCTCGGTATTCTGCTGTCCGCATATATGGCAATATGGACCGAAAGTACGGGCATTACAGTTCAGGCAAATTTGCTCCTTTCGTATACGGCCATGCGACATAAATGCAGAAGTTTCCTTAAAAATAGTGAGAAACCGCCATTCGTTTCAACTACAAGAATATCTTTGACACAGAATTCTACTAATGCGCTCACTATTTCAATTCCTGTTACTGACATTATTACTTCCGGTTTCTGCCCGTTCGCAATTCTATTATAAAGATATTCTTAGCACAGGTAGTGTGGGCGAACAGATGCAACGGTTTAAAGCCGCAAAAGTTCATAAAGCGATTTTGCGCTCTTTCGAAAGTTCAGGCGAGGCAGTCCCTGATTTTATTTGTATCCAGGAAATCACACCTTCCTACAACTCCATCAAAACAAAAACTCAAACGATTCAAACAGGTCAATCTGTATTGGTGAGCCAGTTTAATTTTAAAGGACAATTGGTCCGCAGCAGCGACAGTTCCAATACAGCCCTGAATTATTCAATATATACTTATGATGCAGGCGGCCTGCTGCAAACGATTGAAACCAGTTCGCAGGCATACGCTTATCAAACCCGGGCAACTGAAAAACATCAATGGTTTTACAAAGAGGGAAAACCTGTAAGAATGCTGATTATCAAAAATAATTCAGATACTACGGAGGTGAAATTTGTTCAGGATGAAAAAGGCAACATTGCCGAAGAAGAATGGTTTGCGAAAGGAAAGTTGCAGGAAAAATTTTATTACTATTATAATGAAACCAACCAACTGACAGACATTGTACGATTTAATGAGAAAGCCCGCCGCCTGCTTCCTGACTTCTTATTTGAATACACTCCTGCCGGTCTTTTACAACAAATGATAGCAGTTCAATCCGGCAGCAGCAATTACCTCATCTGGAAGTACGAATACAATGAAAAAGGCCTGAAAACAAAAGAAAGCTGCTATAGCAAGCAAAAGCAATTACTGGGCTATATTACTTATTCCTATGAATGAGTTCGTGCCTCAGTTTGTAAAGAAAGATCGTTGATTTCCCTTCAGCAACGAACATTGATTCCTTCTACCCCAGACACCTGCCTGTAACTTAGTAATTGCCCAGCTAAAACAGCTGAAGCAAAATCCATATTTCACCAGCCACACTTTGAAGAATGAAGGAAATAAACAAAAAAAGCAACTTGCGTTGCTTGAAGGTGCCCCGGACTCCGATTTGGATCGGAGTAACCGCATTGCAGCGAACCCCGATTTCAAATCGGGGCGTGTCTACCAATTCCCCGAAATGAGTTTTTCCAGATATATCCGGCTTTTCATACGCTTTAACCGCAACTCTTCACGCCTTGCTTCCGATTCTGTTCCAAATTCTTTTGCTTGTTTCAACACATAGGGGATGCAGTTTCTGGTAGCTGTTACCATACCAGCGTTATGGCGTTGCAGTCTTGCTTCCACATCGGAAGAATAATCAATGTAGTAACGATTGCATTTAGATGAATAGAGGATGTAAACAAAAAAGGGCATAAACAAAAAAAGCAACTTTCGTTGCTTGAGTGTGCCCCGGAACGGAGTTGAACCGTTACTCGCATTGCTGCGAACAGGATTTTAAGTCCTGCGTGTCTACCAATTCCACCACCGGGGCAATATTTTATAAGAACTTCTATTCCTCCTTCGATATCATCGAATCACTTCCCATTGCTGGCAATCCCGATTTTTAATCGGGACGTGTCTACCAATCCCGCAGGCAGGTCCACTACCGGTACTAGCCGATGTGTCCAAATGAAAAAAAATCCCGCCAAAGCGGGATTCAGAGCGGAAGACCGGGCTCGAACCGGCCACCCCGACCTTGGCAAGGTCGTGCTCTACCAAATGAGCTACTTCCGCTTGTAAAAGAACGTTGGGGTGCAAATGTAAAGAAGCATTTCAACTTGACAAAAAACAACCCGAAAATTTTCAAAAAAACCCTTTGCCCGAGAGGAAAGGTGATGTGTTTTTTGGGTAAACTTACTTGGTATACTTAGGATCATACAAAGTGCTGGAGGGCACTTCTACATTGGGCTTTCCCTTATAACGGTAGTTATACAATTTATAACATCCACCCAGAACAAATGCAGTAATACAAAATAACTGAACATAAAAGAGGAACTTCGAAGAAGTTACCCAATTGTGTGTGAAATCTTTGTGTTTATTGTCTTGTACTTCCTGAGACATAATTACTGTTTTTACGTTGCAAATGTAAGGGGATGATTGCATACTGGAATTACTTTACACCCATAATTTGTGAAAAATGCTTTTTACCTTCCACAAAATAGCGCCATACTACACTCCCACGGTAGTAACCCTTCAGAGGGGGTGGCCCAGCTGCAAATTTACGCCTTGCAGAAAACATCCAGCCTATATAAGCCACATGAGCCTTTAGAACAGCACCCCAATAAGCCGGTTGTCCCTGTAATAACTGTTTCCATGCCGATACGGCATCAAGTGCGAAGCGCATTGGAATTTTCCAGATGAGTTGCGTGAGCGGCATGTTTTTACTCATCATGATCAGGTTATTCCGAAAATTCAGAAATACTTTCCTGGCACTGCCCGCGGGCAAGGTGCCGGCCCCGACATGATACACCACCGATTGAGGGCATACGTATATTTCGTATCCTTTACGTTGCAGGCGCCAGCACAAGTCAATTTCTTCTTGGTGCGCAAAAAAGAATTCGTCGAAACCACCCGACTCGCAAAAAACTTCCGACCGGATGAAAAAAGCCGCACCGCTAGCCCAGAAAACCGGCTGCGAATCGTTGTACTGGCCTGTATCTTTTTCAAGTGAATCAAAAATTCTTCCTCTTGAAAAGGGATAGCCGAGCGCATCTATCCATCCCCCGCTGGCACCGGCATATTCAAATTCCCCTTTCTGGTGAAAGGAAAGCAGCTTCGGTTGACAGGCAGCAATTTTGGGCGATGCTTCCATTAGTTCTATCACCGGCTGTATCCAACCGGGGGTAACCTCCACATCAGAATTCAACAATACAAAATAGTCGGCTGTAACCTGTTGTAAAAAGTAATTATACCCTTTTGCAAAGCCATAATTTTCATTACTCTGGAGAATTCTTACCTCGGGGAAATGCTGCTTCACCCAATGTACCGACTGATCGGTTGAGGCATTATCTGCCACAATTATTTCCGTATGCGGATAGGTGGTTGCCACTACAGAAGGCAGGAACTGTTCCAGGAATGACTTCCCATTCCAGTTCAGAATCACCACAGCTACTTTTGGAAACGGCCCCACTGATTTATATTTTTTGTCAAAAATAGCTGAACAGTTGCAAACCTTATCTAAATTCGGCCTTATGTTGCGACAATACGTCAACTGGCGCACGCTGCTGGCACTCGTAGCTATCCTGATAGTAACGGGAACAATTTTTTATTCCAACTACCTGGCTGATAAGATTGCTTTGGAAGAACGACTGAAAGTGGAGCAATGGGTGGAGGCCGGTCGGTTTTTGATAACGGCCCCTCCGGATGCAGATACACGTTTACCCTCTTTGATACGCAATGAGCAGAAATCTATTCCCATTATTGAAACGGATGAAAAAGACAGCATCATAAGCTATGTAAATATTGATACCGTTAAAATTGCAGAGCACCAGGGCTACCTTGCACAAAAACTAAAAGAACTGAAAAGCAACAACCCGCCTGTATTGCTGCAGATAGGTGAAAATCCGGGTTATATCAACAAATACTATTTCGGTCATTCCGATTTATTACGGGAAGTACGTTATTATCCGCTTGTTCAGTTATTGATCGTGGCCCTGTTTATTGTCATAACGCTGCTTTCACTTCAACTCCGGAACAGGGCCACCCAAAACCAGGTATGGGCTGGGATGGCAAAAGAAACCGCTCACCAACTGGGTACTCCTGTTTCTTCTTTGCAGGGTTGGGTAGAAATGCTGAAAGAAACTGAGGCCGATCCTTCCATTGTTTCTGAAATGGAAAAAGATGTAGACAGGTTGAAGCTGGTAAGCGACCGTTTTGGAAAAATCGGCAGCAAGCCGCAGCTAAGCCCTGCCAATATTGTGGAGCAGGTGCAGCACATGACCGATTACATGAAACGAAGGGCTGCCGGAAAAGTGCGTTTTGAACTCAACAGCAATCAAGTCAATGAACTGATGGTATCTATCTCGCCCCAACTGTTTGACTGGGTTATTGAAAACCTGCTTAAAAACGCCCTTGATGCCATGGAAGGTTCCGGAAAAATCACTATTGAAATAAGGAAAGAACCCCAGCACGCAATCGTTGAAATCAGCGATACCGGCAAAGGCATCCCCCGGTCCAACTGGGAACGGATATTCAAACCCGGATTCACCACCAAAAAAAGAGGCTGGGGCCTGGGGCTATCGCTGAGCAAACGTATTATTGAGCAGTACCA
The DNA here is from genome assembly GCA_943368955.1 of Chitinophaga pinensis. Taxonomy (GTDB): domain Bacteria; phylum Bacteroidota; class Bacteroidia; order Chitinophagales; family Chitinophagaceae; genus Lacibacter; species Lacibacter pinensis_A. Next base: position 193,078 of record CALRLY020000004.1, on the reverse strand, counting down.
CGGTGGTCAGCTGTATGTCAAACACTCAGAGCCCGGTAAAGGCACCACCTTTCGTATAGAATTGCCGAAGAAAGACTGAAATCTTTACTGCGCCTGATTTTTCATTTTTTCGTCTTCGATTTTCATTTTACATTTGCAGCCCCTGAGCCCAGGTGTTGAAATTGGTAGACAAGCCACTTTGAGGTGGTGGTGTTCGAAAGGACGTGCTGGTTCGAATCCAGTCCTGGGCACTTAATAAGCTTCTCTTTACGGGAAGCTTTTTTATTACTCCTTTTCCCGCTCAAAAATTGTGTTTCTTTTTTGGCACAATAGATGCAACTTGTATCTAAATTCATCCATTATGATCCGTTCTTTTTGTTGCCTGGTTTTTTTGCTACAATCATTTTCAAAAGCAGCAGCGCAGGATTTTTTCATCAACAAGGACACCACCATCAATGGAGTATGGACTCTTCCAAAAGGTTCGTTGCTTCGGTTTGGCAGCAATGGTTACATCCGGGGATCGGGTACTATTAAAGGCGGCATTATTGACGCAGCCCCCAACCAATGGATCTTTGATTCAAGCCTTACCCTTCAACCGGAGGGCACCTACTCCACTTTCTTTAGTGCCCGGTGGCTGGGCGCCGGTTATGTAAAGGATAATGCCGGAGTTTTGCAAAAAGGCATTCAAACCGTACTGGAAAATTATGGTCCACTAAAACATTTTTTTATCCCTGCCGGATTGTATAAATACAGCAAACCACTTCAGGTATTTCGTATTTATAAAGACAAGTACACAGCCTGTACCATTCATATTTTCGGCGAGTCATCTTTCTGGGACAGCGGAACCGGCACCACACTGGAGTATACAGGCACCAGTGGATTTGCACTGGGGCTCCAGTTAAACAAGGGCTCAGAGATCAACAATCTTATACTCAAAGGTCAGTTCAAAGCGCCGGGAGGAAACGACTCAACATACTACAACATACCCTTCGATAAATACAAAGATGCGAATGGTGTTTGTGATGATTTATATGCCGGGATTGTAATTGATTACGATGGAACTAAGAATACCGGCGGCTCCACAGGATTGAAACTGCACGATCTTTCTGTTGGAAATTTTACGATTAATTATCTCATCAGCCCGAATGGGAAAACATTTAATGCCGACATTCTGCTTTTCGAAAATATCCGCTGCGGCGATGCCAAAGTGGGATTTGCCAACGGACAGGCACAGGAAAAAGGAAATGTAATCCGTGGTATTTACAGTTGGGGAAGTATACATACCCTGTTTTCTTCCGGCAGGTATGGAAAAAAGCAGGCAGGCAGTTACACAATTGACGGAGGAAATATTGCAGGCAGATGCATTCGCTTATTTGATCTTACCCAGGCAGGTTGGTATAATACGAACATCAGCAATATGTATGCTGAAAGTATTGCTTCAGTGGGCCATGTGAGTACACAAATTCCTGTGAGCATCAGCAACAGTACGTTTCATTTCGTTTACAGTAGTGTGATAGGTAAACAAACGCTCTTTTCCTGCAACAGTGAAAAAGTGGCATTCACCAATTGCATATTCCGTTACTATGGCCGGAAAGATCCCATGCTGTTCAGAGGTAACAGCACATTCACGAACTGCCATTTCAGCGGCCCTATAGTCAAGGAATAATTTTGGATAAAACCAAAAAGAAAAATGTTCTGATGCAGCACAAATAGTCGGGACTTCATTTCATTTTTCAAAAGTGAATGAGTACGTTTTCAGAATTTTTGAACGCACCAAATCACTCACCAACAGCATGTGATTTCCTGAATGATTTGATGGCTGTTTCAACAAAAAACCCCTGTAAATCATACGATTTGCAGGGGTTTTGCACTTTGTGAAAGGGAATTAGTGGAGCTGAGGGGAATCGAACCCCTGTCCAAACATATTCTACAAAAGCTTTCTACATGCTTATTTCATGATTGCTTGTCGGCCTTGCACAGGACCTGAACCTACCAATGCAAAACGTAGCTGAATGGATCTTTTGCAGCAGTCACAGCCTTCTGCTGCAGCAACCTGTTTTGTTTTTGAGTCGGCGGCGGAACTTGGTAACAGATCAACCTGTTCGGCGGCCCGAATGACTAACTAATCACTGATTAGGCAGCCATGGCATACTGTGTATTGCCATTTGAGTTTTGAGCATTCAGATTTACGTGCTAATTACACAACGCACGGCATGCTTACACTTTCAAAGATCTATGCTGTCAAAACCAGGCAGCCCCGGAAAAAGAAAAACAAAATTAGACATAAAAAATGAGAAAGCCCTTTCGGCACTTTCTCATTTAACATTTTGAATCAAGTGAATACTTATGAAATCAGCATTTTGAATTTTGCATACAGCATCCCCTCCTATCTGTTCCAGCCAAACAAATCGTTTCCGTTTGCATAAATCAACAAACCAAACAGAATCACCATACCTACAATTTGTGCATACTCAAGAAACTTTTCACTGGGTTTGCGGCCGGTAATCATTTCTATAAGTGTGAACAAAACGTGTCCACCATCCAATGCAGGAATAGGCAATAAGTTCATAAATGCGAGAATGATACTGAAAAACGCAGTTATGTTCCAGAAACTTTCCCAATCCCAAACCGATGGGAAAATAGATCCCATAGATTTAAATCCACCAATTCCTTTGTAGGCACCTGTATCCGGATTGAGAATCAAACGGAACTGATCAATATAAAACCTGAGTTTTTCAAATGATTTATTTACTCCTGCCGGAAGCGCTGCCAGTAACGTATATTTTTTACGTTCCACTTTCATTACGCCCAGTTTTTCATACTCCTCATTGCTTAAAATTCCAATCCCAATTTTCCCTTCCCCGTTCACTTTTGAAGTGAGCTCAAGAAATTCATTATTTCTCTTAACGGTCAGTAATACCTGCTGAGAAGCTTTCTTGGCAATCAACGGAGCCAGTTCATCAAAATATTGCACGGTTACCGAATCAACTGCAATAATCTGATCACCTGCCATTAAACCAGCCTGTCTTGCAAATCCTGTATCCTTCTCTGGAAATTCACCCACAACAGCCGGTACCCTTGGCATAAGCATAAGACCCCGCTTGCGCTTGCTTTCCACCAATTTTTCGATGAGGTTTACAGGTAAACTGATAGACTGCCTGGCTCCATTTCGTTCTACTGTAATAGAAGTGCCTGTAAGTACAGCCGCATTCAGATTTTCAAAATAATCAACCGGCTTATCGTTAATGCTGATCACTTTATCACCGTTACGCAACCCAATTTCATACATCAGGCTATCTGTAATCCAAACTCCATTTTTAACGCTATCCATCGGCGTTTTCTTTTCGCCCCAAACGAACAAAATCATAGCATAAATAAGAAACGCCAGTAACACGTTTACGGTAACGCCACCAATCATGATAATCAGTCGTTGCCAGGCCGGCTTACTGCGAAACTCCCAGGGCTGTGCCGGTTGCTTCATGGCTTCTTTATCCATGCTTTCATCAATCATACCGGCAATCTTCACATAACCGCCCAGCGGCAGCCAGCCCACGCCGTATTCTGTATCCCCTACTTTGCGCTTAAACAATGCAAACCAGGGGTCAAAAAACAGAAAGAATTTTTCAACGCGGCACTTGAACCACCGGGCCGTGATATAATGGCCAAATTCATGAAAGATGATTAATATAGAAAGGGAAAGAAGCAACTGTCCTGCTTTGATTCCAAACTCCGCCCAATTAATTGCCAGTAACATATTGAAATGACTAAACTTTAATGATGTGCAAATATCTGTGAAAATATCAAGGATATACAGGTGATTTTTAAAACCGGTCAGAGTTGAATCAGAGATGCGGCGTAGTTGCGGGCCTCTCCGTCCGTTTCCAAATACTCGGCAAGAGTAGGCTGCTGAATGAATGGCACGTAGTTCATTGTTTTTTCAATCACATCGGTCATATCCAGAAACCCGATCCGGTTTCTAAGAAACGCCCAAACTGCAATTTCGTTTGCTGCATTCAGTACACAGGGCAGATTTCCTCCTTTGTTTAATGCATCAATGGCAAGCGCCAGGTTACGAAAGGTTTTTAAATCGGGCTCCTCAAACGTAAGTGTATTGACTTTTTTAAAATCATACCGGGGAAAATCATTGGCAATCCGGTTGGGAAACGCCATCGCATACTGGATAGGCAGTTTCATATCGGGCAAACCCATCTGTGCTTTGATGCTGCCGTCTTCAAACTGCACCATGCTGTGAATGATGCTCTGCGGATGAATGACAACCTGCACCTGCTCGGGCCGCAGGTTAAATAACCATTTTGCCTCGATCATTTCGAGGCCTTTATTCATGAGTGTGGCAGAGTCAATGGTGATTTTTGCACCCATGCTCCAGTTCGGATGCTGCAGTGCATGGTCCCGCTTCACATTCAGCAGAAAATTAGGCTTCTTCCCCCGAAAAGGTCCGCCACTTGCAGTAAGAATAATTTTTTCGATGGGATTGCGATGTTCGCCCACCAGGCATTGAAAAATGGCCGAATGCTCACTGTCGACCGGAAAAATGGGCACCTTATTTTCCACCGCTTTGCGCATAACAATATCGCCTGCAACCACCAGCGTTTCTTTATTGGCAAGGGCTACTGCCTTCCTGTTTTCCACTGCCTTGAGTGTAGGCTGCAATCCGGCAAAACCAACGATGGCCGCCAGCATCATATCATAGGTATCAAAAGCTGCCACCTCTTCCAATGACTGCTCACCGGCAAACACTTTAACAGAAGTGGAGGCAAGCGCAGCTTTTACTTTTTCATACTTTTTTTCATCCACTATCACCACTGCATTGGGTTGAAATTGAAGTGCCTGCTGAATCAATAATTCATCATTGGTATGAGCAGTTAGGATTTCAACTTCAAATAAATCGGGGTTGGCCTGGATCACCTCCAGCGCCTGGGTACCAATGGAACCGGTTGAACCAAATATGGCAATACGTTTCTTCATGCAGAAATTCTGATAAGGCGATAAAGCTAGTTATTTATTTTATAAGGCTGCAATGCATTGGCAAGATTCCGATCGTTACTCAGGCGGGGCACTTTGTTTTGCCCACCCAGTTTACCAATGCTCTTCATATAATCAATAAATCCGTTTTTACGGATGGGGGTAATCACCAGCGGCTGAAGAATATTCCCCTTTATTAGATCATCATAGTAAATATTCTTTTCTCGTAGATTCTCATCGATTCTGTTCCGGAGCGGTTCCAAATCATGAGGCAGCTCTTCAAATTCAACCAGCCATTCATGATAGCTTTTCCCATCACCATCCTGTACAAAGGGTGCAACCGTAAACTCAGTAATGCGCAGGTTTAATTCAGCAGCGGCTTTTTGCATACTGGCATCCACTTCTTCACCTATCACATGTTCGCCAAAGGCTGATATAAAATGTTTGATGCGCCCTGTTACCACCAGGCGGTAAGGGTTGAGAGAAACAAACCGTACCGTATCACCAATGTTATAGCCCCAAAGTCCGGCATTGCTGTTAATGATGATCGCATAGTTTTCGCCCACTTTCACATCCCGCAGGCTGAGGCGGGTGGGATTTTCATTAAAGATTTCAGTTGCCGGAATAAACTCAAAAAAGATTCCATCGTTTGTATTCAGGAGCAACCCTTCAGCAGACTGTGAGTCCTGAAAGGCGAAAAAACCTTCGCTGGCCGGGTACACTTCCACCATGTCCACCTTACGCCCGATGCTATCGAACAAACGGGCTTTATAGGGCTCAAAGTTCACACCTCCCTGTATCATAAGATTAAAATTGGGAAACAGGTCGCCCACTTTTTTACCGGATCGGTGGATGAGTTCATCAAAATACATTTGCATCCAGGGCGGTATACCGCTGATCATAGTCATGTTCTGACTGATGGTTTCATCTACAATTTTCTGCAGCTTGGTTTCCCAATCTTCGATGCAGTTGGTTTCATATGAAGGCAATTGATTGCTTCGTAAATACCTGGGGATAAGGTGGTTAGAAATGCCACTCAGCCTGCCCGTAGGGATACCCCCCACCCGCTCCAGCTCAGGTGACCCGGAGAGAAAAATCAGCTTCCCATCCAGGAACCGGGTATTTCCGGTTTCGGCAGCATAGCAAAATGCTGCATTCCTGGCTGAACCGAAATGATTGCCCACAGAATCTTTTGTGATGGGGATATACTTTACACCGCTGGTTGTACCGGATGTTTTTGCAAAATACAAGGGAAGTCCTTTCCACAAAACATTATGCTTACCGGAAATAATGCGATCAACCCAGGGCTTCAGCTGCTCATAGTCCCGTATGGGAATTGCATTCCGGAATTGATCATACGTACCTACGTCCTTCAACCCATGTTCTTTCCCAAACTCAGTATTGTGTCCTGTTTTAAGCAACTGTTTCAGTACCAGTTCCTGGTCTGCAACGGCTGTAAGCCTGCTTTTTTGAATACTTTTATAAATGTAACCGGCAATGGGTCTGGCCAGCGTGGATTTAAACTTCATGAAAACCTGTTTGTAGGGAGACAAAATTAGCCCTCGCCAGCCAAACCATTCCGTTAAAAAGAAGGGCAATTTTTTTAACGAAAAATGCAGCAGATACCGAATTTCTCCCTACCTTTGCAGCCCTAATATTGGAAAATTATGTTTGCAATTGTAAAAATAGCCGGTCAGCAGTTCAAAGTTTCTGAAGGTCAGAGCCTGTATGTTCCCCATATCACTGGTAATGCAGGTGACCAGGTTGAGTTTTCAGATGTACTGATGGTTGATGCCGGGGGCAACATCAGCACAGGTGCTGATGTAAAAGCAAAAGTAAAAGCAGAAATTCTTGCAGAAAAAAAAGGCAAGACAGTAATTGCATTTAAAATGAAACGCCGGAAAGGTTTCCGTAAAAAGAAAGGACACCGCACTCTTTATACTCAAATTAAAGTAACTGCAATTGCCTGATGTATTCGTTACATCAGTTGTTACAAAAAATTATAAATAATCAAATTCCGAAACAATGGCACACAAAAAAGGTGAAGGTAGCGTAAAGAATGGCCGTGACTCACAAAGTAAACGCCTGGGCGTTAAAATCTTTGGCGGACAACCTGCTGCTGCCGGTAACATCATTCTGCGTCAGCGTGGCACTTCCTATCATCCGGGAAAAAATGTTGGTGTTGGTAAAGATTTTACCCTCTTTGCATTATCAGATGGTATTGTAGAATTTAAGAAAGGAAAAAGTAATAAAACGTTTGTTTCAGTTGCTCCGGTTGAAGTAGCAGGATAAAAAATTTTGTTGATTAAAAAAATTTTTTATTTTTACTACGTAATTTTTTTTTACTAATCATTAAATTCTAAAAAAAATGGCAACTGCAAAAAAAGCCGCTAAGAAAGCTGCTCCTAAAAAAGCTGCTAAGAAAGCCGCCCCTAAAAAAGCCGCTAAGAAAGCTGCTCCTAAAAAAGCCGCTAAGAAAGCTGCTCCTAAAAAGGCTGCTAAAAAAGCTGCTCCTAAAAAAGCCGCTAAGAAAGCTGCTAAAAAGAAATAAGATTCTAACGAATCTGAAATCAAAAAAAGGCCTCCTGTTTACAGGAGGTTTTTTTATAGCGTTATATCATCCATCCGGCATCGATATGCCGGAAAGCATGATCAGCGTTTCAGTTGAAACAAACTATCTACAAACTCATGTTTCTGAAATACGAGTAAATCCTCTACTTTTTCTCCTACTCCAATAAATTTTACCGGAATCCGGAACTGGTGTGCAATTGCTAACACAACCCCACCTTTGGCTGTACCATCAAGTTTTGTAATCACCAACCCTGTTACATCAGTAGCAGCTGTAAAATGGCGTGCCTGCTCCAAAGCATTTTGTCCAGTACTTCCATCGAGTACCAGCAGTACATCATGGGGCGCTTCCGGAATCACTTTCTGTACTACCCGTTTAATTTTGCTCAGTTCTTCCATCAGGTGAGTTTTTGTATGCAAACGACCGGCTGTATCTATTATCAATACATCCACTCCTTTTGCAACAGCACTGTTCACTGCATCAAAAGCAACTGATGCAGGATCGCTGCCCATTTCTTTCTTTACGATTGGAACACCTGTGCGCTCACTCCAGATTGTGAGCTGATCCACTGCTGCTGCACGAAATGTATCAGCTGCACCCAACATCACAGATTTACCGGCAGCTTTGAAATGATGAGCGAGTTTTCCGATAGTGGTTGTTTTTCCAACACCATTTACACCCACTACCATAATAACGAAAGGTTTCTTACCGGCCGGCAAATCAAAACCCGAATAATTTGTATCAGCAGGCGCATCGACCAGCATATCCTCCAACTCTCCCTGCAGTATTGAATTTAACTCAGAGGTGTTGATGTACTTATCTCTTGCTACCCGTTCCTGGATACGCTCAATCAGCGCAACAGTGGTTTCAATGCCCACGTCGGCACTTACAAGTGCTTCTTCGAGGTTATCAAGCACTTCCTCGTCAACTGTGCTTTTGCCGGCAACTGCCCTGGCAATTTTTCCAAGAAACCCTTCTTTTGTTTTTTCTAATCCCTGGTCGAGACTTTCTTTTTCTTTTTTCCCAAACAGCTTTCCGAAAAATCCCATAGAAATGATTTAGAAATGAACGAATACTAAAAAAGAAAAAAGCCGTCACACACAGGTATGACAGCTGATATCTTCAGAATCCCGCATGGGAGCGAATTATTTTTGTGACAGGTAATCTTTCACTTTGTCTTTGTGAATGATCGCTTCCTTAAACGTGTAGGCACCTGATTTAGGACTGCGAACTGCTTTAATTACTTTGCTCCAGTTTTTTGCTTCGGCGGCAGCTTTCTGATCTTTCGTCTTAATCGCCGTTTTTGCTTGCTTTGCCATTGCTACTTAATTTGATAATGTGATAATGAGAATGTGTAAGAAACACATTACTTGATTTCTTTGTGAACAGTCACTTTTTTAAGAATGGGATTGAACTTCTTCAACTCCAAACGTTCTGGTGTGTTCTTTTTATTTTTGGTAGTGATGTAGCGGCTGGTACCAGGCTTACCTGATGTTTTATGCTCCGTACACTCCAGAATCACCTGAACACGATTACCTTTTTTTGCCATTGTTATTCAGTTTAAGAAAATGATCAGATTTTTTCGCCCCGGGCACGCAATTCTTTTACCACATTATACAAGCCACGCTTATTAATCGTGCGGATTGCTTCAGTTGAAAGTTTCAGGGTAACCCACTTACCTTCTTCAGCCAGGAAAAAACGCTTCGTTTGCAGGTTCGGTAAAAACCGGCGTTTGGTCTTTATATTTGAGTGAGAAACCTTGTTTCCCGTAACCGGCACTTTTCCTGTAAGCTGACATACTCTTGCCATGATACAAAATTTTTGGACGGCAAAGGTAGGAATATCGGTCTAAAAAACTGAAATTTATTTCGTCTTTCTTCAAAAAAATCTGACAATGCCTGTAGCCCTCCCCTTACTGCAAGAATATTTGACGGGTTACCCACCCGAACTGCTCGAAAAAATTGCCAGCCACGCAGATCTCGTAAGTGTACCGGCACAAACAGGCCTGATGCGGCAGGGACAATATGTAAAAGTAGTCCCAATTGTACTGAAAGGTTTATTGCGTGTGTTTACACAATACAATGACAAGGAATTGCTGCTGTATTACATAAAACCCAATCAAAGTTGTGTTATGTCGTTTACAGCCGTTTTAAACAATGACTCCAGTCATATTTATGCAGTTACGGAAGAAGATTCTGACTTACTGCTGCTGCCAGCCGAACAATTGCTCCGCTGGCTGCTGGAGTTTCCCGTCCTCAGCCGCCTGTACCACAAAGAATACTACCTCAGGTACAACGAGTTACTGGAGACGATCCACCAATTGGTGTTTGAACAATTAGACCACCGCCTGCTCAACTACCTGCAGGAAAAAGCAACCATTCTGGGTACTTCCCGACTTCAGGTCCTGCACCGGCAAATAGCGGCCGATCTCGGCAGTTCCAGAGAAGTCATAACACGTACCCTCCGCAAACTGGAACGGGATGGCCAGATTCAGCAAACCAGCCATGGTATCGAGATTTTACACCCGTGGTGACTTGCGTCACCTGATCAGGCAAACCGTCTCTCTACTTTTGTAAAGAACGCATCACCATGAAATCGAAAGCTTTTAAGTTATTGCTGGTATGCCTGGTTTGCCTTTCAGTAATAAGCCTGGTGGTGTGGATGATGCAACATTTTTAAACCTTAAACAAAATTTACATGAAAAAGAACATGGGCACAGCCGACAGACTGATCCGTATCGTAATTGCAGCCGTGGTGGCAGCATTGTATTTTACAAACGTGGTAACAGGTACTCTGGGTATTGTATTACTGGCACTGGCCGGTGTATTTGTACTTACGAGCCTCATCAGTTTTTGTCCGCTTTATAGCCTTGTGGGCCTCAATACCTGTCCTGCTAAAAAAGCATAGTATCTATGAGTACGTTTCAAGAACTGATAGAAGATGAAAAACCGTTGCTGGTAGATTTTTTCGCAACCTGGTGCGGACCCTGCCGAATGATGGCACCCGAACTTGAAAAACTGAAACAGCTGGTGGGCGACACTGTACGCATCATTAAAATTGATGTAGATAAAAACAAGCAGGCAGCCATGGCATACAGGGTAAGTGGGGTTCCCACACTCATCCTGTTCCGGAAAGGCGAAATACTATGGCGTCAAAGCGGTGCCATGACTGCAAAACAGCTGTCGGAAATTATACGCTCGAAGACAGCGGCCTGATACAACCCGGAACACCATTCGGCTGTTCCGGGTTGTTATCCCGGGTTCTGGATAATTATTCCTTCCCATCCCTTCGTGCTTTCTTATTTTTGCTGCCCCTCAAACTTCAAAGCAGTAACTTGGGCTATGGCAAAATCCGGAAGTGAAACTCCCCTCATGCAACAACACCGGGCTATTAAAGCAAAATACCCGGACGCAATTCTGCTGTTTCGTGTGGGTGATTTTTATGAAACATTTGGAGAGGATGCCATCCATGCCTCGCAGGTGCTGGGCATTACCTTAACCAAGCGGAACAATGGTGCAGCGTCCAGTAGTGAACTGGCAGGTTTCCCCCACCATGCGCTGGATACCTACCTGCATAAACTGGTGAAAGCAGGCTTTCGTGTTGCCATCTGCGACCAGTTGGAAGATCCCAAACAAGCAAAAGGAATTGTAAAACGGGGCGTTACGGAACTTCTTACACCCGGCATTGCCACTAATGACAAACTACTCGACCAGGAAAACAACAACTTCCTGGCAGCTGTTCATTTTGACGACGCTGAGGTGTATGGACTTGCCTTCCTCGACATCAGTACCGGTGAGTTTTTTATTGCCCAGGGAAATAAAGACTATGCCGATAAATTACTGCAAAGCCTGAAACCGGCAGAAGTGATCTTCCCCCGTAACCGGCAAAAACAATTCCGTGAACTGTTTGGCCCAAAGTTCTATACATACCACCTCGAAGAATGGATCTTTCAGGAAGTATACGCACAGGAAATTCTACTGAAACATTTCCAGACACATTCGCTGAAAGGTTTTGGTATTGAACAACAACAGGCAGGCATCATTGCGGCGGGTGCTGTTTTACATTATTTAAAAGATACCGAACACCCGAACCTCGGCCACATTACCGGCATTCACAGGCTGGTGGAAACTGATTATTTGTGGATGGACCGGTTCACGATCCGCAACCTGGAACTGCTGGGCAGCCAGGCTGACGGAGGACATAGCCTGCTGAAAGTCATGGACCAGACCGTTTCGGCTATGGGTGCCCGTATGTTGCGCCGCTGGATGGTATTACCACTGAAAGAAAAGGAACGTATACAGGAACGGCTTGATACCGTTGAAACACTGGTGCTGCAGCCCGACCTGCGGCTTCAATTGCGGCAATACATCAAACAATGCGGCGATGTGGAACGGCTTGTAGCCAAACTGCCGCTTAAAAAAATCAATCCCCGGGAAGTGGTTCACCTGGCAAAAGGGCTGCAGCTTGCTTCCTCTATCAAACAATTATGCGCAGCTACCGGTCACCCCTACCTGCAGCGGCTGAGTGATACCATTAACCCCTGTACTTATATTGAAAACAAAATCCGTGAAACACTGGAAGAAAATCCACCTGTGGCAGTTGCCAAAGGACAAGTGATTCAAAGCGGAGTGCATGAGGAACTGGATGCATTACGTCGTATTGCCCTTCATGGGAAAGAATACTTACTGGAAATTCAGCACCGGGAAAGCGAAGCAACGGGTATTCCGTCTCTCAAAATCGCCTTCAATAATGTGTTTGGTTATTACCTCGAAGTAACCAATACACACAAATCAAAAGTGCCGCCCAGCTGGACACGTAAACAAACGCTGGCAAATGCGGAACGATACATCACACCCGAGCTCAAGGAATACGAAGAAAAAATCACCGGTGCAGAAGAAAAAATGCTGTTGATTGAAGCCGAACTATTTCAAAAACTGCTTACGGAATTACAAGAATATATCGGCCCCATTCAAACCAATGCGCAGGCCATGGCCATTCTTGACTGCCTCACCTGTTTTGCCGATACAGCCATACAGCAACGATATGTGAAACCATCGTTGCACGAAGGAAATGAGCTGACGGTAAAAGATGCCCGTCACCCGGTTATTGAACAGCAGCTCCCTGCCGGAGAATCTTATATTGCCAATGACATTCAGCTCGACCAGGAGGAGCAACAGATCATCATCCTTACAGGGCCGAATATGAGCGGTAAAAGTGCCTTACTCCGTCAAACAGGACTGATTGTACTGATGGCGCATATGGGAAGCTTTGTACCGGCATCACAGGCAACGATTCCCATAACGGATAAGATTTTTACACGGGTGGGTGCCAGTGATAATTTAAGTGGAGGGGAAAGTACATTCATGGTGGAAATGAATGAAACGGCCAGTATCATTAATAATCTCAGTACCAGAAGTTTGATTTTATTAGATGAAATCGGAAGGGGTACCTCCACCTACGATGGTATATCCATTGCCTGGAGTATTGCGGAATTCCTGCATGAATCTCCCCACAAACCTAAAACCTTGTTTGCCACACACTACCATGAATTAAATGAACTGGAAGAAAAATTCCAACGCATCCGCAACTACCATATAACCAATCAGGAAATCGGCAATAAAGTAGTGTTCCTCCGTAAACTGGCTCCGGGCGGCAGTGTTCATAGTTTTGGAATTCATGTGGCCCGGATGGCAGGTATGCCACCGGCTTTAATACAACGGGCAAATGAAGTGCTGCAGCAACTGGAGGAATTACGAAGCAACGGAAATGACCCTGCGCTGCAACTAAAGCAACTACCTGTACAAAAAATGCAACTGTCCATTTTTGATCTACACAGCCAGACGTTTGATGAAATAAGGCAACTACTGGAAGGAATAGATATAAACCGGCTTACACCGGTAGAGGCGTTGTTGAAGTTACAGGAAGTAAAGTCGAAGCTGAAATAAAATTGCAGCAACCAACACTCTTAAGTTTCCCTGATACAAAAAGGAAAACCCGCCAATCGGCGGGTTCCCGTGGGAGGCTGATGGGTCTCGAATGCCGACGCTAGCGGTCGGCACCGTGACCAGCAATGCTGCGTCACGGCCCACGGCCTTCAGTACCATAAACTAACTAAGTTTTCCTCCGTATTTATTGATGAATTGCTCTAATTTGATTCGATTCAGATTTTTTATTTTTCGTTCCAGTATCATGGCTTCACCACGATTTGGTTTGACTATACAGCAAACCAAAGTCCAGGGTGCATAGGGACTTGTGGCTGATTCATGCCCAGCATTGTGCCGTACTAGACGGGAAGAAATATCGGAAGTTTGACCAATGTAATAACGATCATAACCTACTGAATAAAGAATATATACGAAGAACACCATAAAAAGAATCCCACCGATTCAATTGAAAAGGTGGGAAAGAAGGGAGGCTGATGGGTCTCGAACCCACGGCCTTCAGTGCCACAAACTGACGCTCTAACCGGCTGAGCTACAGCCTCCATAAACGGGGAGCAAAAATAATACAATTCACCATCCGGAACAAATCCTTCCTTTCAGATAGTAAAAATCAACGACCTTCGTATTTCAAACGATACTATGAATTACTGGCTGTTACTGATTCCTGTTATATCCGGATTTATTGGATGGATCACCAACTGGGTTGCAATAAAAATGTTGTTCCATCCCAAAGAACCCATACTGATTCTGGGGTATAAATTGCAGGGAATCTTTCCCAAGCGACAGGATCAATTTGCAGCCAAACTGGGTAAACTTGTAAGCGATGAATTACTTTCCTTCAAAGAAATAGAAGAAAAAATCACAGATCCGGCCAACCTTCAGAAAATTTTACCCCAACTGGAGGGCCATATTGACCAGTTTTTAAGAGTAAAACTTGCCGATTCTATGCCCGTTATCAGCATGTTTGTTGGAGATAAAACAATCGAAAAAATTAAGGGTGTTTTTTTAGAAGAATTGCAAAATCTGTTCCCTGGCATGATCAAAAATTACATGGGGCAATTGCAACACGATCTGGATCTGGAACGGATTGTTACTGATAAAGTCCGCAATTTTTCAAGCGACAAACTCGAGGACATCCTTTATCAGGTGATGGCCAGCGAGTTCCGTTTTGTGGAAATCCTTGGCGGTGTTCTTGGTTTCCTGATCGGTTTATTACAGGTAGCCATCACCCTTCTTACTCAATAAATCCCGTTCATCCAAACGCTTTACAATTTGTTAAACCTTTTGTTCCGAAAAGGGTTTATCATACCGTTCATACCATTTATGACATGGTCATGACATTTAAAGAACAATTTTGCAGCTCAATTAACTCAACTCAACACATGAGACACTTCTTTTTTTTGGCTCTTTCCTTTCTTGCCCTGAATGCTTACTCGCAAATACCGGGAGGAGGTGGCCGAAACGGTCAGCAGATGAACATGGGCCGGTTTTATGGAAAAATTGTAGACGCAGCAACAGGAAAACCCTTGGAAGCCGCCTCCGTTCAACTCTATCAAAATAAATTTGACAGCACCACCCGCACCCGTAAAGATGTTTTAGTAAACGGACAATTAACGGAGGCAAATGGTGATTTCAGTCTGGAAGGTTTGAATATTATGACTTCCTACAAATTAAAAATTACTGCTATTGGTTTCAAAACCATTGAACAGAAAATTGCCTTTGAAATGGGACGTCCAACACCAGGGGCTGATATGAGCCAGATGCTCAATAAAATTGATAAAGACCTTGGCAATATTAAACTTGAAAGCGAGGTGAAGCAATTGGGTGAAGTGGTTGTTACAGGAGATAAGCCCACTTTACAATTGGGAATAGACCGTAAAATTTTCAATGTTGAAAAAAACATTGTATCCGCAGGCGGAACCGCTGTAGATATTATGCGGAACGTACCCACACTTTCGGTTGATGTTGATGGGAATGTAACGATGCGTAACAACGCTCCTGAAATCTTTGTGGACGGACGTCCCACCACTCTTACACTTGAACAAATTCCGGCTGATGCCATTCAGAGTATTGAACTGATAACAAATCCATCAGCCAAATTTGATGCCAGTGGCGGACAGTCATCGATCATTAATATCGTTCTCAAAAAAACAAAAAGAGTAGGTTACAGTGGTGGAGTACGTGCCGGTATAGACATGCGAGCACGGGTGAACGGAGGAGCTGATATTAATGTGCGCCAGGGAAAGATCAACTTTTTTGCAAATGTTGGAATCAATCAGCGAAAATCGATTGGTTGGGGCGAAACGTTCAGAAACAATCTTATTCCGAGTAATGATCAATCAACACTGGAACTGATCAACGACAATACTTCATTAGGCGGCTTTTTGTTCAGCAGGGCAGGTTTTGATTTCTTTATTGACAACCGCAATACCATTACCATTGCAGGTAACGGAGCCGGAGGTAACTTCAAGTTGGAAGATATCAATGATATCCGGTTTAATAACTTCAACACTTCGTTCCTTGACTCAACTGAAAAGAGAATTTCTGATGGTGAGAATAAATTCAGAAGCCTTGGCGGACAAGTGAGCTATAAACGCTTGTTTACAAAGCCCGGAAAAGAATTAACAGCTGATATCAATTACAGCAGAGGACGCAGCGAAAACGACCAGGACATTAACATCAATACGGCCAAGTTTTCTGGTTCAGGATCGCCTGTTACAAGGCAATTTTTACAAGGTGTGGATGCGGGTGGTGAAAATTCCTTTCTGGTAGTACAAACAGATTTTGTAAATCCAATTAGTGAAGACATCAAAATAGAAGCAGGTTTACGATCTCAAACACGCTGGTTTGAAAGTTTTCAGAAGAATTCAATCAATGGAATCTTTCTGCCAACCATCAGCAATGAGTTTTCCTATGTTGATTATGTACATGCCGGGTATGTATCTTATTCACAAAGAATCAAAAAAAGCAATTTCAATTACCAAGTGGGCCTGCGTGTTGAAAGTTCATCCTATGAAGGAAAGCAGGTAGGTAAAGTGGAACCTTTTACAAATCAGTTTCCGCTGGCTCTCTTCCCGAGTGTGTTTCTTTCCAAATCCCTTAAAACAAAACAAGATATTCAGCTGAATTATACCCGTCGTGTAAAACGACCCAGCTTCTTCCAGTTGTTACCCAATACAGATTTTACGGATGTCCTGAATTATCAAACAGGCAATCCGGATCTGAAGCCTGAATTCACAAATTCATTGGAGGTAAGTTATCAAACCACGTATGGCAAAAAGAATAACGTATTCCTCCTTACATTATTCGGAAAGCAAACCAATAACCTGATAGCCCGCTACCAGGAACCACGGAAATTGGGTAATTCGGATTCAGTAGGATTTGTTACCACATGGGTTAATGCAACTACCAGCTATGCGGCCGGTATGGAGTTGGTGTTCCGTAACACTTTAACCAAATGGTGGGAAATAAATTACAATGCCAACTTTTACTATTCAAAGATCAATGGAACAGCCGAACTGCCGAACCTTGAAAATGAACGTACCAGTTATACTTTGAAAATTAATAACACTTTCCGCCTTGGAAAAGGTTGGACTGCTCAGCTCAGCGGCGATTATAACTCCCGTTCTATTTTACCCGTTTCAACCGGTGGTGGTGGAGGCGGACGCGGAGGCGGTATGTTTGGAGGTGGTGGCGGCGGATGGGGTGGCGGTGCCGTTTCAACCACACAGGGTTATATTGATGCCAACTACTTCCTCGACCTGGGAATCCGCAAAGAATTCAAGATCAAAAAAAATACGGCAACTGTGTCTGTTAACTGGAGCGATTTCTTAAGAACCCGCCAGAATATCGTGTATTCAGTAGGTGAAGGTTTTAACCAGGACAGCTGGCGCCGTCGTGATCCTCAATTTGTACGCATCAATTTTAATTATCGTTTTGGAAAGTTTGATGCATCCCTGTTCAAACGGAAAAATAACCGGATGGAAGCAGGTGATGATATGCAGATGCAATAAAATCAAAAAAAAGACCGGAGAATTCTCCGGTCTTTTTTTTGATTCAATCTTTGTTGAAACCCGATCCCTCAATCAATTGATGTGTAATGCCGAACAGCTGAATGAAAGCATCGGCTGAAATCTGATCAGCAGCAAAACGTAGCTCAGCTTTCTTTCCCACCCAGCATAGGTACAAAGGAAAATGCTTCAAACACTTCTTCGGCTATACTTCCATCTGCATTTTTTGTAATTCGCTTCATGCGCTGGTAATCATCTTCATCAACAGGAATCACCATTTTGGCTCCCGGTTTCATTTGTTCTATTAAACGGGGGGGAATAAACGGCGCAGCAGCGGTGATAATCACTTTATCAAATGGCGCAAAAGTGGGCAAGCCCTCAAATCCGTCGCCGTAAAAGAATTTAATAGAAGGATATTTTGTAAGAAAGGGAAATGACTTTTTATTAAACTCGAACAGCTTTTTTTGCCGTTCAATGGTAAACACCTGTGCGCCCATTTCGGCCAGTACACAAGCCTGGTAAGCGCTGCCGGTGCCAATTTCAAGTACTTTTTCAAACGGCTTTACCTGTAATAGCTGAGATTGATACGCCACCGTATACGGTTGAGAAATCGTTTGTCCTTCATCAATTGGGAAAGCCCGGTCTTCGTACGCAATTTCATCAAAGGCCGTATCCAGAAAATAATGCCGGGGTACAGCGTTAATTGCTGCCAGAACCCGTTCATCTGTAATGCCCCGGCTCCGTAATAAGTCTACCAGCTTTTTACGCAGCCCTTTGTGACGGTATGTATCTTCAAATTTTCTCATAAACCGGGTGCAAAATAAGAAAGCCGTTGCGAAAAATCTGCAACGGCTCTTCCTTCTGTTTCTTTTTTTTAATTGAGTCCCATATCTGCAATGATGGCATCAATCTGTTTGTTCAGTTGTGCCTGCACCTGGTCAAACTCAGCAGCACTGCTCAGCTTTTGTTGTACGCTGAAATAAAACTTAATCTTTGGCTCAGTACCACTGGGTCTTGCTGATATTTTACTACCATCGGCCAGGATGAACTGCAGCACATTCGATTTTGGCAGATCAATGGTCCATTCGTTTCCTGATTGCAGATTTTTCCCCTTTTGCAACTGATAGTCGAGCAACTCAACCACAGCCGATCCGTTGATTGATGTGGGTGTATTGGTACGGTATCCTTCCATCATATCAGCAATTTCCTTTTGCCCGTTCATTCCTTTCCGGGTGATTGAAATCAGGCGCTCCAGGTAAAATCCATATTGCACATACAAATCAATCAGCTTTTCATACAAACTTCTGCCCTTATCTTTTTCATAAGCAGCCATTTCACAAGCCAGCGCCACTGCACTGATACCGTCTTTATCACGTATCTGATCGCCAATCATCAAACCAAAACTCTCCTCCCCGCCAATGATGTATTGTTCCTTCCCTTCTTTTTCACGAATCAAAGCCGCAATCCATTTAAAACCAGTGAGCACGTTGTAACAGGCAACTCCGTTTGCAGCTGCTATATCATCAATCATATTAGTGGTTACAATGGTTTTCACCACCATATCATTGGGCTGAGCAATTCCTTTTGCTTTACGTGCTTCAATCATGTAATTAAAAGCAATCATGGCCGTTTGGTTTCCATTAAGTAACACCCACTCGCCTTTATGATTCTTTACACCAATGGCTACACGGTCGGCATCAGGATCTGTTCCCAGAAGAATATCAGCGTCCAGTTCCATTGCTTTTTTCAAGCCAATACTCATAGCTTCTGTTTCTTCCGGATTCGGATATACGACGGTCGGGAAATTACCATCCGGCGTACTTTGCTCCTCCACCACATGTACATTGGTAAAACCAAAGCGCTTCAATACTTCCGGCACCAGTACAATACCGCTGCCATGTATGGGGGTATAAACAATGCGCAGGTCTTTTTGTGCCGTGCACACTTCAGGATATACAGAAAGCCCCTTCACCATCTCCAAATACGCTTCATCAATCTCTTTTCCAATAATGGTAATATTGGCTTCGCCACCGCTCCATTTCACATCTTCCACAGAAGCAATTTTCTCCACTTCCAAAATCACATTCTTATCATGGGGCGGAACTAATTGCGAACCATCATTCCAATAAGCTTTATAGCCATTATATTCTTTGGGGTTATGGGATGCCGTGCAAACAACCCCTCCCTGGCAACCCAGGTGGCGGATGGCGAAACTCAATTCCGGGGTGGGACGAAGCGCCTCAAACAAGTATACCTTAATCCCGTTAGCCGCAAATACATTTGCGGTTGTTTCTGCAAAAAAACGACTGTTGTTACGGCAATCATGGGCAATAGCAACCTTCACGTCACCAAAACATTGCTTGAGATAATTGGCAAATCCCTGTGTAGCCATCCCAATTGTGTACTTATTCATACGATTGGTACCAATACCCATGATACCTCTCAGGCCACCGGTGCCAAACTCCAGGTTGCGGTAAAAAGCATCAGCCAATTCATCGGGATGCTCCTGTTGCAGGTTCCTGATTTCCGTTTTTACAGCCTCATCATAGTTACCGGAAAGCCATTTTTCAACATTTGCCTGAATCGTTTCTTGCATATATGAGTGATTTTAGGTGCTCAAATGTAATAATCTATTGCATTGGATGTATACCTGCTTTTTTGTGATTTTACAGGTGCATTGTTTACTTTGCATCCGTTCATGCCTAACAAAACCGGTTTATCTGTTAAACTACTGCTGGCTACTGCCCTTTGTTTACTGCTTCAGGGAGTAGCAGCACAACCTTCGTTTCTGCCGCCGTCGGAACAATACCGTCCCGACCGGTTGCGTAAGGTAGTGCTGGGTGAAACTGTATTGTTCGTTGTAACATCCGTTGGCTTATACTTTCTCTGGTACAAAAAATTTCCGAAAAGCCGGTTCCACTTTATCAACGACAACCGTGAATGGCTGCAGGTGGATAAAATCGGGCATGCCACCACCGCCTATAACCTTGCGGCTATTCACCATGATCTCATGCGCTGGAGTGGTGTAAAGCCGGGGCCGGCCATTACCACCAGCGCTTTATCGGCTTTAGCCTACATGAGCATCATAGAAATCATGGATGGTTTTTCCAAAGACTGGGGATTTTCCAAAGGCGATATGCTGGCGAATATTTCCGGTGCTGCCCTTTTTGCTGCCCAGCAGCATTTCTGGGGAGAGCAGCGGATCGGGATGAAGTTTTCCACCCGCCTCACCTCCTATGCCCGGCACAATCCTGCTTTACTGGGTACCAATACGGCTTCCCGGCTAATGAAGGATTATAATGGTCAAACGTACTGGCTATCATTCAACATACGTTCTTTTTTACCCGATCACAGCAAGTTCCCTACATGGACGAATCTAGCTGTTGGCTATGGTGCAGAAGGCATGACAGGTGCCACAAAAAACCCTTCTGCTCTTCATGAAAAAGTCCTTCCTTCGTTTGATCGTTACCGGCAGTTTTACATTGCTGCAGACGCCGATCTCTTTCGTATGAAAACAGGAGATGCTGTGCAGGCTCCTCTCTACATGCTTCAGTTTCTGAAAGTACCATCGCCTGCAATAGAGTACAATTCAAAAAGAAAATTTATCTTACACCCTCTACATTATTAGAAGATGATTGAACTCCTTTTATACGGCTGCCTTGCTTTGTTCCTGCTCGTCTACCTGCTGAGCACTCTCCTGATGGTTGGATATGACCACATAAAATATAAAGACTCAAGAGAAAAAGCCGGCATGATGGTGAATGACTATTTTAAGAAAGCACTCCGGTTGAAGCCTCTGCTGCAGCGGCAGTTGGAACCCAAAGGATATGACTATAAACTTTACACCCGTTTTCAAAAAAGATTTACCAAATATTATATAGCACTCTGGGTTCTTTTATTTGTAATCCTGTTTCTATCGGCAAAGGTGTATCTGCAGGCATTTTAACATTACCACGTGAATGTGCAAGTATGATCTGGAAACGTGAGGCGATAGCTTTTCCGGTCATCTTTTACCCGGAAATGGATGATATTGATCTGGTCCTTGCGGGAATGATACAACAGATCATTGAATACAGTGAGTGATTTCAGTTTTGGAACGTTCTGTATGAGCAAATAACTCCAACAGGCCTCTTCCTGGATTTCTGAACCCACAAATGCATATTTCAACTGTTTCTTATTTGCGCTGAACGACAGATGCTTTTCAAAATAAGCTAATAAAAAACGTTCATTTTTCTCTTTCTGTGTTTTGCTGTAAAGATCTGGTTGTTGCTGGAAACTTTCTTTCAGGGCAAGTTCCAGATCATCGGTAAAAACTTTACAGGCAATTTCAATTTCACCGGTAGCAGGCTTGTACTCCACTTCTGTTACACTTACATAATAAGGATGTGCCGCAAAAGACCAAAGAAAAACACTTAGCAGCAGCAACTGCGGAATCGGGCTTCTGCACACGGCCCAAACCCGGGAATTCCCGATCTGTTTTAACCACTTAAATAAATTTGCAGCCATTTTCATATTAAATTTCTGTGAGCCAAATTTCTGGTTTATTTTCCGTGCTACTGTTACCGTTTGCCTAAAATGAGTGATTTTTTCTTTTATTTCCGGGAAGGGATGCTGCACATCGCCGATTGGAAAGGATACGACCATATTCTTTTCATAACAGCTCTTTGTCTCCCCTACCTTTTTTCGGAATGGAAACGGGTGCTGATTCTTGTAACAGCATTTACCCTCGGGCATTCGGTGACCCTCGCACTCAGCGTTTTTGAGAAAATTCTGGTTTCAAGCAGCTGGATCGAATTTCTGATTCCCGTAACCATACTTGTGACAGCTCTCGAAAACCTGTGGCGCAACACCAGTAATAAACCGCATTCACGCTGGCGTTATGGTACAGCTCTTTTATTTGGACTCATACATGGTATGGGTTTCAGCAACTACCTCAAGAGTATGCTGGGTTCTTCCACCAATATTGTATCTGAGTTACTGGCTTTCAACCTGGGTCTTGAAGCCGGACAAATCATCATTGTTTCTCTTGTTTTGCTTGCAACCTTTCTGTTTGTACAAATGTTACAGACACAACGAAGAGACTGGCTCCTGTTTATCAGCGGCGGCATTTTCAGTTTGTCACTAATTATGGCATTAGAACGATTACCTTTTTAATAAATCCATCATTATGAATGTGCGTCTTCTTATTGTAATTCTTTTTTGTTCGGTTGCCACTATGGCACAACCGCCACAAAGCAACCCGGGCAGTAATCACGGAAACCGGTTTGAGCAATTGGGCTACCTGCTGCAAAGTCCGAATGAATACCGTACCGCCAGCGGTGCTCCTGGTCCGAAGTACTGGCAGCAACGAGCCGACTACGACATGAATGTAGAACTGGATGAAGCGAATCTTCGTCTTACCGGTTCTGAAACGGTAACCTATTACAACAACTCGCCCGATGTATTAACTTACATGTGGCTTCAGCTTGACGGCAACATTCATGACCCTGCCAGCGATAACCTGCGGAACAGCCGCAGCCGGATGGAAGGGCAAATGGGACACGGTCAACTGCAACGCCTGGAAATGTGGCGGAATGCAGAAGCCCAGGGCCTGGGTGTAAAGATCACAAAACTGACGGATGCCACCGGAAATGCGTTGAAATATACCATCAATAAAACAATGATGCGGATTGATTTGCCGGCCGGATTAAAACCCGGGCAAAAGTTTGTTTTCAAGCTGGACTGGAACTATAAAATTCCTGATCGTGGTTTTTGGGGCAGCCGGGGAGGTTTTGAGTATTTCCCCGAAGACGGGAACCATGTCTTTACCATGAGCCAGTTTTACCCCCGTTTGGCTGTGTACAGCGATTTCCAGGGATGGCAAAATACCCAGTTCAGTGGTGGTGCTGAATTTGCACTCACATTTGGCAATTACAATGTACGAATGACAGTTCCGGGTGATTTTGTGATTGCGGCCACTGGTGAATGCCAGAACTACAAACAGTTATTAACACCTCCCCAATACCAACGGTGGATGCAGGCCCAAAGCAGTAAAGATGTTGTGGAAGTAGTAACACTGGATGAGGCTGTATCAAACGAAAAAGAAAAAGCAACGGATAAAAAAACCTGGGTGTACGAAGCCGAAAATGTACGTGACTTTGCCTGGGGCGCCAGTCGTAAGTTTGTGTGGGATGCCATGCCCACATATGTGGAAGGAAAGAAAATCATGGCTATGAGTTATTATCCCAAAGAAGCGTATGCGCTGTACCGTAAGTACTCCACCAAGGTAACAGCTCATACTTTGAAAGTATATTCCAAACACACGATTCCCTACCCCTACCCGGTTGCCATTTCGGTTGAAGCGTCACAAGGCATGGAGTATCCCATGATCTCATTCAATTATGGCCGTACGGAAAAAGATGGCACCTACAGTGAATCCACCAAGTACGGTATGATTGGTGTAATTGTTCATGAAGTGGGCCATAACTTCTTCCCCATGATCATCAACAGCGATGAACGCCAGTACTGGTGGATGGATGAAGGACTGAACACGTTTGTTCAGTTCCTTACAGAAGAAGAGTTCGATAACAACTATCCCAGCCGCCGTGGTCCTGCTCATATGATCACCGATTATATGCGCCTGCCCAAAGATCAACTGGAACCGATTATGACCATGGGCGATAATGTATTGAGTGTGGGCAGTAATGCTTACTCAAAAGCAGCAACCGGCTTAAATATACTGAGGGAAACTATTATGGGCAGGGAGCTCTTTGATTTCTCTTTCCGGGAATATGCACGCCGTTGGGCATTTAAACACCCCACACCTGCCGATTTATTCCGCACCATGGAAGATGCCAGCGGAGTGGATCTCGACTGGTTCTGGAGGGGATGGTACTTTGGAACAGAACCCGTGGATATTGCACTGGACAGTGTAAAATGGTTTAAGATGAATGATGAGAAAAATGCAGCGGCTTTAGCCCAAAAAGAATTTGTGCCACTTAATAAAACCAGGAATAAGAGCGATAAAACCATCACTTTCGCTACCGATACCGATACCAGTCTTCGTGATTATTATTATTACAATCCGGGCGCAGATGCAAAATTTGCGCAACAGCAGCGGGAAAACATGGTGCAGAAAGACCAGGAGAATAAAAACCAGTGGGTGGATAAAAACTTTTATGAACTCACGTTCACCAATAAAGGCGGACTTGTAATGCCCCTGATTGTGGAGTGGACGTTCAAAGACGGTACTACAGAAACAGACCGTGTACCCGTGAATATCTGGAGGCTGAATGAAAAAACGGTAACCAAAGTCTTTGTAAAAGAGAAAGAAGTGGTTTCTATACGGCTCGATCCTATGCGTGAAACAGCCGATATTGATGAATCGAACAACTTATGGCCTTTACGTGAAATGCCTTCCCGCTTTACCCTTTTTCAACAAGGTGGCGGTGGCCGTGGAGCACGTGGACAAAGTGGTGGTGGAAATTCTATGCAACGGGCACAAAACAAGAAAAACTGATACCCGGTTCCAATAAAAAAAGGCGGTGATTGATACACCGCCTTTTTTTTATGCCTTTTGGAGCAAGGCACCATACATAGTATCTGCCCTGTACTGGTATCCCTTTATAGAAGAAGATTGAACGATGCGCAGGCCCAACTCCCCTTCCATCCATTTCACCTGTTCTTCATTTTCGTGTTTGAAAACTGAGCAGGTACTGTACAGTAAATAACCTTTACTTCTTATATAAGGTAGTACTTGCCGGAGAATGGATTGCTGCAGATGTGTATAGTGGCTCAAAGAAGAAGGATCAAAATGGGTCAGATATTCAGGTGTACGGCCCCAGGTACCCGAGCCGGAACAGGGCACATCGGCGATGATAAGATCAAATGATTCATTTTGCAGATCCTTTGCAATCCAGGGACGTGATAAATCGGCTATGAATGCCTGATAGCGGCTAATACCTGCCTCTTTAAAACGCAATTCCAGATTACGTAAAATCGACTCCCGTACATCGCTCACCGTTAAACGGATGTCGGGCAACAGATCGTTTACCAGTATAGATTTACCACCGCTGGCAGCACAGCAATCCCACACAGTTATAACAGGATCTGTTGAAGGAATGCTTTGCAGCAACTGACCCAGTTGCTGAGAAGCGGCGTCCTGAATCACAACTTCCCGGTTTACCGCCAGTACTTGCTCCAGCTTTGTACCATTGGCAAGCGCCAGGCAACCAGGAAAAATTTCAGTACCGGGGATCCCTTCCCTGCTCAGTTGCTGCAACACCTTTGCTTCATAACCAGGCCTGATACGGATAAACAGGTCGGGCTGCACCAGGTGACTTTGTGCAAACAAAACTGAATCAATATCATTGCTCAACTCTTCGGCAAAGGGGAAAAATCTGGCAGGATGAATCCGGCCCTGTAGTAGCTGGAGTTTATCGTTGATGGGTAACCCGATTTGCGTATTCCATTCGGGTTGCATTTCCTGCAAAACAGCCTGTGGTTGATGACTGCAGAGAAATAATCCAACGAGGAACTGCTCTTCAAGAGAAAGGGCCGCAGCACTTTTCCCTAACCGGAAGAATGAATAACAAAGCTGTGTAATTTCCCTCCGGTCACGGCTACCATACTTTTTATGAGCCGCAAATTTCTTTTTCAGAAACGAGGCAAAAGGCTCCGCACCTGAATACGCCTGTACCAGTTCAGCAGCAGTCCGGAGATAGGAATGAAAACGACTCATAGAAACAAAAACTGAATGTACGGAAGATACAAAAAAGAGCGCCCCATTGTAATTGCGGGACGCTCTCGTTGCAAGTAACCGTTAGAAGCTACGAGGTGTTTTATACTTCTAACAAAGTTTTGACAGGATCTCTGCCAATAAGAAGTTGTTCCGGATTTTCCAGTAATTCTTTCACACGAACCAGGAAACTTACACTCTCTCTTCCATCTATAATGCGGTGGTCATAACTCAATGCCAGGTACATCATGGGACGAATCACCACCTGCCCGTTTACGGCCATGGGACGTTCCTGTATTTTGTGCATACCTAAGATAGCACTTTGCGGCAAATTGATAATAGGTGTACTCATGAGCGATCCAAAAACACCACCATTGGTGATGGTGAAGGTTCCGCCCTGCAGTTCTTCCAGGCTCAACTTGTTATCTCTTGCCTTGCCGGCCAGTTCCACCACCTTTTTCTCTACATCGGCCATACTCATACTTTCCACATTGCGCATAACCGGCACTGTAAGTCCACGGGGAGTGGACACGGCTATGGAAATATCGGCATAGTCGTGGTATACAATTTCATCACTGTCAATATAAGCATTCACTGCCGGCCATTCACTAAGCGCTACAGCACAGGCTTTGGCAAAGAAACTCATGAACCCTAGGTTCACACCATGCTGCTCTTTGAATTTGTCTTTATACTTTGAACGGATTTCCATAATGCGGCTCATATCCACTTCATTAAAAGTGGTGAGCATAGCAGTGGTATTTTTGCTTTCCACCAAGCGCCGGCTGATGGTTTTACGCAGGTTGCTCATGCGCTCCCGGCGAATAGTACGGGTATTCAGTTCAGTTCCTGCAAACGAATGCTTGCCGGGCTGAGAGAGTGCCTGTAATACATCTTCTTTCAAAATCTTTCCACCGGTTCCTGATGGCTTGATCTGGCCTACATCCACTTTCTTATCAGCAATAATAGCAGCTGCGACAGGTGTTGCCTTTACATCGTTGGCAACGGCAGTGACAGGAGCCTGCGACGGAACAGTTGCAGCAGCAGCAGCCGGTTCCTGAGCAACAGGAGCTCCTTCCGGCTTGGTTGCCGTTTCATCAATATGTGCCACTACATCACCAATCCTGATTGTATCGCCTTCGGCAGCACCGTGTTGTAACAGGCCCGCCTGTTCGGCATTAATTTCAAAGGTTGCTTTTTCGCTCTCCAGTTCGGCAATTACTTCATCACGCTCCACCCAGGCACCATTGGCTTTGGTCCATTTCAATAATGTGACTTCATTGATTGATTCACCTACGGTGGGAACTTTAATCTCTATCATAATAATTCGTTCTTATTTCAAATTTGAATTTAAATACTGAAAGCTGTATCAATTAGCTCTTTTTGCTCCTGTACATGCACTTTGTTATAACCGGTTGCTGTGGATGCAGATGCCTGCCGTGCTATCACTCCAAAACTGATGGACGTAAGATTCATTTTCAAAAAGGAAGCAGCACCCATGTTCATAGGTTCTTCCTGCACCCAAAACCAGGCTGCCTTATTGTATTTGGAATATAAAGCCTGCAGTTGCTGTTCCGGCAACGGATAGAGTTGTTCTAAACGAATAACAGCCACATCGGTTCGGTTTTCCTGTTGCTTGCGCTCCAGTAAATCAAAATACATTTTACCACTGCAGAAAAATACTTTTTTAACCTGTGCCGGATCGGGGTTTGCAATATCGTCGATCACTTCTTTAAAACCCCCGTTCAGAAACTCTTCTTTTGAAGAATAAGAACCGGGCAACCGCAGGTTGGCCTTGGGAGAAAAATTGATCAACGGTTTACGGAACGGCCAGGCCAATTGCCGACGCAGTGCATGAAACAAATTGGCAGCCGTTGTAATATTCGTAACAACCAGGTTCAACTCTGCACTTAACTGCAGGAACCGTTCCATACGGGCACTGCTGTGCTCCGGCCCTTGCCCTTCGTAGCCGTGTGGCAGCAACATGACAATCCCGTTCATACGGTTCCACTTCTGTTCACCTGCAGCAATAAACTGGTCAATCATGGTTTGTGCTCCGTTGGAAAAATCGCCAAACTGGGCCTCCCACAAAACCAACGCATTAGGATTGGCTAATGCATAGCCGTATTCAAAGCCCAGCACACCATATTCACTCAGGAGTGAATTGTAAATGCGGAAACTTCCACCAGAACCTTCCAATGAACTGAGACGGTTGTACTGTTGGGAAGTCACTTCATCCCGTAACACAGCATGCCGGTGTGAAAAAGTACCCCGTTTTACATCCTGGCCACTCATGCGCACATCTTTTCCATCAACCACCAAACTTCCGTAAGCCATCAGTTCGGCTGTTGCCCAGTCAATCTTCTGTTCTTCTTTGTAAAGACGGATTTTTTCCTGCAAAATTTTCTCCACTTTTTTCAAGGGCTTAAAATCTGCAGGCCATTGCATCAGCGCCTGAAATATCCTTTCAAACTGAGCTTGCTCAATGGCAGTAACCGGTGATGCATGAAAGTCCTGATCGGTTGCCCGGCGCAGACTTTTCCAGGCAAGTTCCGGAGCCTGATAGTGATACGGCAGTGGATTTTGTTTTACATCATCAAGCCGTTCCTGCAGATCGGCCCAGAACTTCTGCTCCATTTCTTTGGCCAGTGCTTTGGCATCGGGCTCACCATTCTCCAGCAGGTAATGGGTATATACTTCCCTTGGGTTGGGATGTTTGTCAATCAACGCATACAACTGAGGCTGTGTAAACTTAGGATCATCGCCTTCATTATGCCCGTGCTTACGGTAGCATACCATATCAATAAACACATCGCTGTTAAACTGCTGGCGGTAACGGGTGGCAATTTCCACACACTTCACCACAGCCTCGGCATCATCGCCGTTCACATGCAGCACAGGTGCCTGTACCATAGAAGCAAGCGAAGTACAATAGTCAGCCGTACGGGCATCTTCAAAATCGGTCGTAAATCCTATCTGGTTATTTATGACAAAATGGAGGGTTCCACCTGTATAATATCCATCCAAACCACTCATCTGCAGCACTTCATATACGATCCCCTGCCCGGCAATAGAGGCATCGCCATGAATGAGTATGGGAAGAATCTGGTCAAAGTTGCTGTTGTACATGATATCTGCCTTGGCACGGGAAAAGCCAACCACTACGGGATTTACAGCTTCCAGGTGTGATGGATTGGGCAATAATTTCAGATGAATGGTTTGCCCATCCAACGTCTGCACTTCACTGCCATAGCCCATATGATACTTTACATCGCCACTGCCCATGGTTTGGTCAAGTTTGGCCGTACCCTCAAATTCACTGAAAATCTGTTCATAGGTTTTACCCATGATGTTTGCCAGCACATTGAGTCGTCCACGGTGGGCCATTCCAATCGCAACTTCCTGCACACCATTACCGGCAGCAGTATTGATAATAGCATCCAGTGCTGCAATAGTAGTTTCGCCACCTTCGAGGGAAAAACGTTTCTGACCAATATACTTGGTATGCAGAAACCGTTCAAACATAACGCCCTGGTTCAGCTTTTCTAAAATACGCCGGCGTTTGTTCAACGGAAGTGGTTGATGAAACTCCTGTTCCATTGCCTGCGTTAGAAAATCAACTTTCCGCTGATCGCTGATGTATTTAAACTCAACCCCTACTTTACCTGTGTAACTCTTTTGCAGATGCGCCAGCAGTTGCCGGAGGGTTACAGCTCCCAGGCCTACAAAATTACCGGCATAAACCACCTGGTCAAGGTCACTTTCTGCAAGCCCGAAAAAAGACAGGTGCAGATTAGCGCCACGGTCTTTGCGTTGACGGATGGGGTTGGTGTTGGAAATCAGATGGCCTTTATTGCGGTATCCTAAAATGAGGCGATAGGCACCGATTTCTCTTTGCCAGTTGACTGCAGCCCCGGACGCAGTACCGTTTGCTGAAATTGGTGCAGCAGCTGCAGAAGCATTCTGCACAGCAAAATCGAACCCCTCAAAAAACTTCTTCAGTTCAGGATCCACAAGACCGGGGTCCTGTAAAAAATCGTTGTACAAGCTTTCTATATACTGCGGATGAGAGGCGGTGATGTATTGAAAATCCTTCATGAAAATTGATCGTTACTGGCAATTTGAAAAGTCCGGCAAATATCGGGCGTTTTCATCAATGGCAGCAAGAAGCTTACCCATCATTCGCAAGTTTTTTGTATTCTTTTAGAAATCGATCGAACCCAGATTCGTACTTTTCACCCCGAAATCAGAATTTCATGCAATTTCTTTTATGGATGATAGGTTGGTTGCTGCCGGCACCTGCTATTCAAGATCAACCGGCTTCTTATCCCGTTTCAGCTGCCCCTGTACAGGACAGCCTTGATTTGAAAATCGGTCAACTTCTCATTTTTGGATTCTATGGCACATCCATTGATCCGAATGATCCTGTATACAAAGCCGTGCAGAAAGGGAAAATCGGCAGCATTCTGTTATATGCCCGTAATGTGTCGAAAACCAACAGTGCTGCTACGTTGAAAAACATGATCACCTCCTTTCAACAGGCCGCTCCTGTTCCGTTGTTTGTGAGCATTGACCAGGAAGGAGGAAAGGTCAACCGCCTTCGCCCCGAATTTGGATTCCCGTTCATGCCTTCGGCCGAATGGTTGGGTACCATCAACCAGCCCGATACTACTCAGAAATACAGCAGCATTATTGCAGGCACTCTGGCTGATTTGGGTATTAATCTTAATTACGCTCCGGTCCTGGATGTAAAAAATGCAAATTGCCCGGTTTTAGGAGCCAGGGAACGGTGTTTCTCTGAAAACCCGGAAACGATTTCGTTTCACGCAGGAATCATGGTTCAACAGCATCATGCTAACGGGGTGGGCACTGTGCTCAAGCATTTCCCCGGCCACGGCAACTCTGTATCCGATAGTCATTTGGGACTCACCGATGTAAGCCGTTACTGGCAGCCGTACGAGTTAGTACCCTACCGGCAACTGATTCTCAACAACCAGGCCGATGCCATCATGACGGCCCATATTGTTAACACCCAACTGGACCCTGACCGGTTACCGGCTACCCTTTCGCCCCTCATTCTGAAAAAATTGTTACGGGACAGCCTGCATTTTGACGGGGTTATTTTCAGTGATGATATGCAAATGAAAGCAATCAGCGAGCAATACAAACTGGAAGAGTCTATTTACCTGGCAATGACAGCGGGCGTGGATGTACTCATGTTCAGCAATAATATACCCGGAGTGAAAGACTATTCACCGGAAAACATTCACGCTATTATCAAAAAGCTGGTTCTGGAAGGCCGTATCCCTGCCCGGCAGATTGATGCCTCCTTCAACCGGGTAATGAGGTTTAAGCGGAAGTTGGGAGTAATCGCTGCGGAAGAATGACCTTAAATAAAGAAAACAGGCCGATTTCGCTCAAAAGAAGCCAAAAAAACAGGCTTGCAGATCATAATTTTTCAATTTTTCCCTTACCTTTGCCGTCCGAAATTTTAAATCATGGCAAATCATAAGGCTACCAGAAAAGATGTTCGTCAGAGTGCTAAGCGCAGAGACCGTAACCGTTATTATGGAAAAACCACCCGTAATGCGATCCGTGATCTGAAAGAGATTACAGATGGTAAAGAAGCCGGCGATAAACTTACTTCCGTTGCTTCTATGATTGATAAACTTGCGAAACGTGGTGTAATTCATAAGAACAAAGCAGCCAATCTGAAAAGTAAGCTCACCAAAAAGGTGAACGCTTTAGCCAAGTAATTTCTTGTCTCCGGCTTTTGTCAATAATTTTTTCAACCCGTCTGTAAATCAGATGGGTTTTCTTATTTTTACCAATGGCTTTTTTTATGAGAAAAATTCTTTTGTCATTCACAGTTTCTGTGATTTTGTCTCTTTCGCTTTTTGCACAAGGAACTGAAAGTTTTACCAATATTCCATCAACCAGTGGCAGCTCCTACCTGGAACGAAACTGGACGGGCGATAATGGATTAACCTGGACCGCCACCGATGCCCGAACCGATCTAACAATAACGGGTGCATCTATTTGTATTCGGGTGGGGGCCATTAGCTGTGCTGCGATTCCGAATGGAATTGGCAGTCTCACATTTAAACACCAGCAATTCTTTGCCGGAACGGGTGGCGTTCTGGAAGTTCGTGTAAACGGTAACCTGATTGGTTCAGTTAATCCAACCACAACTCTAGCCACAGCTACATTTCCCAATATTAATATCGGAGGTAATTTTACGCTCGAAATCAGGCAAACTACAGCTACCCTGCGTATTGGTATAGATGATATCAGCTGGACCGCATACACTTCAGCCAATAACTGTATTCAACCGTCCAGCCAACCTACCGGGCTCAATTTAACGACCCCCACGTCCACCTCTGTAAATGGTAGCTTCACGGCCTCAGCTCCGGCAGCGGATCAATACCTCGTCGTACAAAGTACCAGCAACAGTTTGTCAGCTTTACCGGCAGATGGTATTTCCTACTCCCAGGGCCAGTCGCTGGGCGGTGGTACAATAATCACCAGCGGTTCTGGCACCAGTTTTTCAGCATCGGGATTGAGCCAGAATGTTTTGTATTACTATTTCATTTTTGCCTTCAATCAAACCAGTTGCACGGGGGGGCCTGATTATCTTACAATTTCTCCCCTAACCGGTTCCATTACCACTCCTTCCTTGCCGGTATGTGCCACGCCAGGTGCTGCACCAACGAATCTTAGTTTTACAGCCACGAACAATAGCATTTCAGGCAATTTTACTGCATCAGCCAGCGCCAATGGCTACCTGGTCATCCGCAGCAACGCCCCCACCCTCTCAGACTTGCCTGTAAATGGCATTTCGTATACAACCGGTCAATCGCTGGGTGGAGGAACGGTCGTTTCCTTTTCTGCAGCTACCAACTTTACATCCACTGGTCTTAGTCAAAATACGACCTACTATTTCTATGTTTTCGCTTCTTTTTCGGGCAGCAATTGCACAGGTTCACCCGTCTATAATTCCAACCCCTTAACCGGTACCAGGCAAACCACGAACATCACCACGAACCTGCCGGCCAACTATTACAATGCAGCAACCGGACTTACCTGTGGTAATTTGAAAACAGCACTGGCTGGTATTATTTCAACAGGCACAACCGTCATCAGCTATGATGGCTTGTATACAGCCTACCGGAAAACAGATGCCAGATGGAATGATAACAATACCGCAGTTATTGTATGGGATATGTACAGCGATAATCCTAACGGACCGGAACCGTATACGTATACACACGGCGTAAAACAGTGCGGTAATTATTCCAACGAAGGAGATTGTTACAACCGGGAGCATTCCTTCCCGCAAAGCTGGTTCAACGAACAAACGCCCATGGTTTCAGATATATTTCATGTGTACCCCACTGACGGAAAAGTAAATGGGATGCGGGGAAGTTTTCCCTTTGGTGAAGTAACCAGCAGCAATCCGCAAACCAGCTTAAACGGCAGTAAAGTAGGTACCGGCACAACCGCCAACTTTGGTTACAGCGGCACCGTATTTGAGCCCATTAATGAGTATAAAGGCGATTTTGCCCGTACCATGTTTTACATGGCTACCCGGTATAACAGCCAGATTGCCGGCTGGCAAAACAATGGCAGCGCCAATGCAGTTTTAAATGGAACGCAATACCCATCCTTTGACGACTGGTTTATAAAACTGATGTACAAATGGCACCAGCAGGATCCTGTAAGTCAGAAGGAAATCAACAGGAACGATTCTGTGTTTTTGCTGCAGGGCAACAGGAACCCGTTTATTGACCGTCCCGATTTTGTGTTATCTATCTGGAGTTGTACCGGTTTACTTACCGCAACAGGGGTGAACGATTATTTGAATTTACCGGGTCGTGCCGTTGTACTTTACCCGAACCCCGTTTATACATCCACCATTACGATTCAACTTGAAAAAGCGTTTACGCAAACCTCCACCATGCAGGTTATGGATGTAAATGGCCGTATGGTAAAACAACAAGTACTTCCTGCAGGGCAGCAACAGGCTCAAATAAATGTACATGAGTTAAAGCCTGGTGTGTATTACCTGAAACTCTCTGCTAAAAGCGGATTTGTTACACGAACCTTTGTTGTTCAATAACTATTTTTCGCCACCGTTCATAGAAAAGAGATTGCGTTTGCAATCTCTTTTTTCGTTTCTGCTTAATTTCCGGCATGAAACAGTTTCTACTTTGCAGTTTTGCTGTCGTTGCGCTACAAGCTTCTTTTGCCCAGTTACCCGAAACACGTTTTGAAAAAACGAAGGGGAAAGAAACATCCACCTACACAGAAATCATAGCAGCCTGGAAGCAGCTTGACCGTATATCACCGAAAGTATTGTTGAAACAAATGGGGCCTTCCGATGCAGGTTACCCGCTGCACCTGGCACTCATCAGCAGCGATGCAAGCTTTTCGCCCGCCCAATGGCAGCAACAAAAAAAAGTTGTCATCCTGGTGAATAACGGCATCCATCCCGGCGAACCTGATGGCATTGACGCAAGTATCTTGCTTGCAAAGGATATCATCAGTGGAAAAATTCAGCTCCCGCCCCAGGTGGTAGTGGCTATCATACCGGTTTACAATATCGGAGGCTGTCTCAACCGTTCACCTTATTTCCGGATTGATCAGAACGGGCCAGCCGAAAAAGGTTCCCGTGGCAATTCACAATACCTGGACCTGAACCGTGACTTTATTAAAAGCGATGCAAAAGAATCTCGCAGCTTTGCTTCTATCTTTCAATGGGTACAGCCAGACATATTCATTGACAACCATGTAAGCAACGGGGCCGATTACCAGCATGTAATGACCCTGCTCACCACCCAGCACAATAAACTGGGTGGCGTAATGGGAACATACCTCAACGAAACCTTTGAACCTGCCATTTACAAGCTGATGAAGAAGAAAGGCTATGACCTTATTCCGTACGTAAACAACTTCAGCGAAAAACCTGAAAATGGCTGGAGTGCTTATTGGGACAGTCCCCGCTACAGCAGCGGCTATGCTTCTTTATTCAACTGCTTTGCCTTTGTGCCGGAAACACATATGCTCAAACCCTATGTACAACGGGTTGATGCAACTTATAAACTGATGCAGAGCTTTCTTGAATTTGCTGCTGCCAACGCTGCCACAATCAAAAAAAAGAGAGAAGCGCAAATACGTGCTGAAAAAACGCAAAGCAAATTCCCCTTAACATTTACACTTGACAAATCTGTTAGCAGCACCTTTACATTTCATGGCTATGAAGGTATCAGAAAGCCAAGTGGTGTGTCGGGGCTGCCACGCTTGTACTACGACCGAAGCAAGCCCTTTGTAAAAGAAGTTCCGTTCTATAATTTTTTCATCCCCAAAAACATAGTCGAAAAACCGTCGGCCTATATTCTGCCCCAGGGCTGGTGGAAAGTTGCTGAATTACTGCAAACCAATAGGGTACGGATGATTCCGTTAAAAAAAGATACAGTTATTGAAGTGGAAGTGTATCGAATTGAGGAATACAAAAGCAGTCCGAGACCCTGGGAAGGCCACCATATAAACACAGAAGTTAAGACAAGCAAAACGGTGCAGCAACTGGCGTTCCGCAAAGGCGATTGGCTCATCGACATGAACCAGCCGGCCAATAAATTTTTAATGAATGTATTGGAACCTACAGGCGAAGACAGCTACTTTACCTGGAATTTTTTTGATCCCATCCTGGGACAAAAAGAAGGTTACAGTGGATACGTATTTGAAGACATTGCAGAGGAGTATCTGAAAAAGAATCCTGCTGTGAAAGAAAAACTGGAACAGCGCAGGGCTACCGACAGCAGTTTCGCCAAAAGTGCCGGAGCGCAACTCAATTTTGTTTACCAGCTTTCACCCTATCACGAGCCAGGCTTGCTGCGATATCCGGTATACCGGATTCGTTAAACGGTGACTGCTGCTTGTATCTCCTGATTGTAAAAAAAAGTTTGCAGAATGTATTAATGCCCCACTTCAGGATTACTGGTATTTACAAACCTGAAGAATCATCTTGTAATAAATCCTGCCTCAGGAAAAGTTGCATATGTATGCAACCGCTAAAAACAGAAATAAAACTGTATCAATAACTGCAATAAAAGAGCGATTAATTTTTGATTAAGATTTCCTGCACTTATCCTAACTCTCATTAGTATTCAATTTAGCTATAAACTAGGTTCTTTAGCTTGTTTATAATAATCTTGCAGTAAAATCACCTTACCGCCATGAGCCAGAACTTTGAAAAGATCAGCAGAGACTACCGGAAAATAATGGAATTATTTATTGAAGTACTGCAGGATCTTGGCGAACTGAAAATTGCCTCCACACTCCAACAACTGATCAATAAAGAAGCAATTGACCCGATCGCTCCATCAGATAAAGAAAAACAGATCCAGGCATTGAGTATCAGTTTTCAGCTGCTGAACCTGGTGGAACAAAATGCAGCAGTTCAATTCAGAAGAAATAAAATCAACCAGGAAGGTTTAGCTGCTATCCGGGGCTCATGGAGCGAAACCTTTGCCCATTGGAAGCAAAAGGGGTTGAGCCAGGAACAAATGGTAGAGGTACTCCGCAGGGTTACGGTTATGCCGGTGCTGACGGCACATCCCACAGAATCAAAACGATTATCTGTTATTGATCTGCATCGTGACTTTTATCTGCTGTTAGTAAAATCAGAAACCTCCAACTGGAGTGCGGCTGAAAAAGCAATCAGCCGGAATCAAATGAAAAGTCTCTTTGAACGCTGGTGGCGCACCGGTGAAGTGTACCTGGAAAAACCAACGGTTGCTTCTGAAAGGAATAATGTGCTCCACTATTTTTCTAGAGTCTTTCCTAAAACTCTGCAGCTGTCTGATGTGCAATTAAAACAAAGCTGGGTAGCAATGGGCTTTGATGCAAACCTGCTCAGCGAGGCCACTACATACCCCAAATGGCAATTCGGAAGTTGGGTGGGTGGCGACCGTGATGGTCACCCCTATGTTACTGCAGCAATCACAGAAGAAACGTTATTGCTGAACAGAAAAACTGCCATTGAACTTTTGATTGATCAGGTGAATGAGCTGTCAGCAAAACTGAGTTTTTCACAAAACAGGAATTCCATTCCGGAAATACTGATCCATGCATTAGAGACCAAAAAAGAACTGTTAGGACAGGAAGCATTTGTACTGGCCGAAAGAAATAAACTCGAACCATGGCGCCAGTTTCTGAACCTGATCAAACTGCAGTTACAGAACACATTGCAGGCTGAAGCACTGGAAAAAACCTATTCTTCCATTGATCCACTAAATAATGATCTGTTGCTTTTACGCCGCAGTCTTCTTGAAATAAAAGGTGACCGGATTGTTGATCAACTTTTGTTCCCCCTGGAGCGGCAGGTACAATGCTTTGGGTTTCACCTGGCAAAGCTGGACATTCGCCAGAACAGTGCGTTTCATGACAAAGCACTGGATCAGATACTGGCCGTTGCCATGCCCGAACTTTCGGCTTACAGTACCTGGAATGAGCATCAAAAAATCAACTTTCTCACAAAAGAATTGCTCAGCGAACGACCTTTTGCTGTTGCCGGTAAAAAATTCGGACCGGAAGCCGACCATGTACTCGAATGTTACCACACCGTAAAACAACATATCGACAAATACGGAAAAGACGGTGTAGGGTCGTTTATAGTAAGCATGACAAGAGGATTGAGTGACTTGCTGGTCGTATACGTATTTATGAGAGAAGTAGGTTTACATACGCATGAGTTGCCCGTTGTTCCTTTATTTGAAACGGTGGAGGATTTAAAAAATGCGCCGGGTATACTTGAAGCCTATCTTCAATTTAAAACAGGCCATTACGCCCATGCAAAAAATATGGTGCAGGAAGTTATGTTGGGATACAGCGACAGCAATAAGGATGGCGGTATTGTTGAAAGCAGATGGAATATATACGAAGCAGAAAGAATTTTAACTGAAACGGCCGGCAAAATGGGAATAGGCCTTCGCTTTTTCCATGGCGTGGGCGGTACGATAAGCCGGGGAGGTGGTAAATATCACCGGTTCCTGGAGAGCATGCCTCATGGTAGTGTAAGTGGAGAAATAAAGCTTACCATCCAGGGCGAAACAATTGCCCAGCAATTTGCCAACCTGCTTAATGGCGCCTACAATATGGAAATGTTGGTTTCGGGTGTTGCCTTGCAAACTTCTTATTCCCTTTACGGCAGTTCCGAGCAGCAGCATCCGGCAGGCATTTTACAACAGCTTGCTGCCTATAGTTACGAAAAGTATCGGTCCCTGGTTCAACATCCTTCTTTTATTGCGTTTTACAGTGAGGCAACTCCCATTGATGTTTTGGAACAAAGTAAAATCGGCTCAAGACCTGCCCGCAGAACTGGTAAAAGAAGTCTGGCAGATCTGAGAGCCATACCATGGGTCTTCAGCTGGAGCCAATCAAGGTTTGGCTTAACAGGTTGGTTTGGCCTGGGACATGGATTGAAACAAATTGAGGAACAATCACCCGAACAATACCAGCAACTGAAACAGGCGGTCAACACCTGGCCCTTTTTACGCTATCTGCTCATTAACGTGGAAAACGCACTGCTTACCGCAGATGAATCAATCATGGATCTCTACAGCCAACAGGTGACAGACACATCTGTAAGGGATGAAATTCTGGCAATTATCAAAGAAGAGTATCATCATTCACTCCAGGCAATTGCGAACTTGTTCGATGAGCCAAGAGAAATCCGTAGAGAAAGTCTTTTATTCACCCGCAACACACGTGAAAATGCACTCCAGCTTTTACATCAAATGGAACTCGAAGATTTAAAAGAATGGAGAAGTGCAACCTCCCACCAAGCAGCGGAAGCAGAAGGCTTATTGGTGAAACTGCTGGAGCTTACAACTGCTATTGCAAACGGTTTGCAGAATACAGGTTAATGCCAAACCTACTGTTTTGGAAACAATCAACCAACCTGTGCAAACCGCTTGAAACGTTTTCAAGCAGCTCCACTACTCTCTTACCGGATTTTGATTCCGGAGCATAAAAAAAGAGGAGCAGGTCTCCTCTTTAATTCGTTTCATGTAGTACCGATAAAAACCACAAGGGCATGCCCGGAGGGCTCATGGATTTTAAAAACGGGATGCTGCAAAGGTAAGAGTTTCCAGTATTGGGCGACACACGTACAGAAGATCGGATTCATACTAAAAATAAAAGAGGACCTGAGGTCCTCTTTACGTGTCTTTACAAAATCTCTTTTCGGGTTCATTCGGAATGATTGGATTTCAAAAACGAAGCTGATGTAAGTTACGGCAGGTTGTTTTCAATTGCTATAGAATCAGACATTCTCCCGCCTGAATCAGCCACAAAAAAGCGGAGAAAATCAAGAACTAAGTACAATCTCTTAAGAACACTTGATCGTTTATTATACTCTTAAGAACCCTTAATCGTTGATACAAAATGTTTCTTCGCTTTTTTACTGTGCCACCAGGTTACCGGAGCCTGCTATGTGTTTTTTTATATTCACCGGGTTTCCCTTGTAATACACATCGCCCCCGCCTGAAATATGTACATCCAGTGATTGGCTGGCATAGAGCCATACGCCGCCACTGCCTGCTATATGTACTTCTGCATTTTCAGCCTTCAGGTCGGCACACTTAATATCACCGCTGCCTGCAATGCGATACTCAGCCGTACGGGTTTCGCCATTGATGGTAACATTTCCGCTGCCTGAAATTTTCACCTTCACACGAGGCGCATGAATGGAAGAAACAGAAATATCGCCGCTACCAGCAATACTGAAGGATACGGTTTCATTGGAACGCAGGTCATCATCAGCAACAATATTTCCACTTCCTGCTATAGAAAGCTCACGAAAAACTGGTGCCGTAACAAAGAGTTTGATGTCTTTGCGGGGACGCAGATTGATCCCCTTTTTCACCTTTACTACCAGAACATTATCGTTTACTTCAGTAACAATGTACTTCAGCAGGTTCTCTTCTGCTTCAATTTTCACTTCATAAGTAGTACCCTGTGTAACATACAAATCAAAAGCGCCGGCTGTTTTCACACCCTTAAAATCCTGATGAGAACGTTTGATGGTTGTAAGATCACCATCACCTCTTACTGTGCGCCAGCCACAGGAACTGAGAAATAATAAACTAATACAAACGAAGAACAGGTTTGCTGTGCGATTCATGTTTTTTGTTTTAAAAATGAAGGATTCACTGAAAAGTTATGCCTTGCAGTGATTTGTGTGGGTTAAAGCAGAAAACAAGTCAAAGATAATACAGCCCGGCTCAAAACAAAACCTGTTTTTCACAGTAGCAGAGGCGGGCGGCATTGACCCGTTTTTGCTACCTTCGCCCCACAACAGGTATCACTTCCTGGGTACAGGAACGCTGAATCTACCAGACGAAAGACACGCAAGCTCAAACAATTTATGACTGAAAAAATTCTCATCCTCGACTTTGGATCGCAATACACCCAATTAATTGCACGGGCCGTGCGTGAGTGTAATGTGTATTGCGAAATAGTTCCCTATCATAAACCCGTGGTAAAAGACAACTCCCTGAAGGGGGTAATCCTTTCGGGAAGCCCGTTTTCGGTTAATGAGGCACAGGCTCCGTTTGTGGATGTGGAATTGCTCACCAGGAACTTACCCGTGCTGGGCATTTGTTATGGTGCCCAACTTACGGCCAAACAACTGGGCGGACGGGTTGAAAAAAGTGAAAAACGGGAATACGGCCGGGCGCAATTGCATATACAGCAAACAGATGTTTTACTGCAGGACCTCAGCAGCACTTCGCAGGTATGGATGAGTCATGGCGACAGTATTCTTGAACTCCCTGAAGGATTCGAAATACTGGCCGTTACCGACTCTATTCCGGTTGCTGCTTTTAGTGCCGGCAGCAAGTATAAGCATCCACTGTACGGACTGCAGTTTCACCCAGAAGTCTATCATTCTGTT
Source organism: Chitinophaga pinensis (assembly GCA_943368955.1). Taxonomy (GTDB): domain Bacteria; phylum Bacteroidota; class Bacteroidia; order Chitinophagales; family Chitinophagaceae; genus Lacibacter; species Lacibacter pinensis_A. The sequence continues at coordinate 151,926 of CALRLY020000004.1, read as the reverse complement.
GAAGGCAAAAAAATCATCCGCAACTTTCTCCTTGAAATTTGTGGTTGCAAAGCAGAATGGACCCCCGCCTCTTTTGTACAGGAAACAGTGGCGGCATTGAAAAAACAGATCGGCAACCGTAAAGTTATTATGGCGTTAAGCGGAGGCGTGGATTCTACGGTTGCTGCAACGCTAATTCACCGGGCAATTGGCAGCAACCTGTCCGGAATATTTGTAGATAATGGTGTGTTGCGCAAAGATGAGTTTGAGCAGGTGCTGGATACTTATAATACAATCGGACTGAATGTAAAAGGAGTAGATGCTCGGGAGCACTTTTATACCAAACTGGCAGGAAAAAGTAATCCGGAAGAAAAGCGAAAAATTATTGGTAACACCTTCATAGAAGTGTTCGACAGAGAAGCCCATGCAATTGAAGGCGTAGAACTGCTGGGTCAGGGAACGATTTACCCAGATGTAATAGAAAGTGTATCTGTTCATGGACCTTCTGTTACCATTAAATCGCACCACAATGTGGGAGGTTTGCCTGAAACCATGAAACTGGAACTGGTTGAACCACTCCGCTACCTGTTTAAAGATGAGGTGCGCCGTGTGGGAGCTGAGTTGGAAATTCCTGCAGAATTGTTAAATCGGCATCCGTTTCCCGGCCCCGGACTGGCAATCCGCATCCTCGGCGAAATCACAGAAGAAAAAGTACGACTGCTGCAGCAGGCAGATGCGCTTTTTATGAACGGACTGAAAGAACACGGACTTTACGATAAGGTGTGGCAGGCAGGAGCTATCTTATTACCCGTTCAAAGTGTGGGAGTTATGGGCGATGAGCGTACGTATGAATTCACACTGGCGCTGCGTGCCGTAACGTCCGTAGATGGAATGACCGCCGATTGGGCTCACTTGCCATACGAATTCCTGGCTCATATTTCGAATGAAATCATTAACAAAGTACGTGGCATCAACCGGGTTGTTTACGATATCAGCAGTAAACCGCCTGCAACGATTGAATGGGAATAAGCATCTGCTAGCTGTAAAGATTATGAAAAAGACATTACTACTTTTCTTACTCAACTGGCTGGTACTGTTTGCCGCAGCACAAGTAACAACCCAGCAAAAGACCATACGCATTGGCGTATTTGCCAACCTGTATATGGACTCCTCTTTTAACAAGCAAACCTACAAGTTTAATAACCAGATGCCCCGGCACCTGTTACCCGGACTTGATTTTTCTGAAGGTGCCTTGCTGGCATTGGATTCCATCACTGCTGATGCTCCTGTGCTGGTAAACATTTATGATATTCGTTCTGCAGGTCAAACACTGGCTGAATTACGGAGAAATGGTGTTTTTGATTCGCTGGATCTGATGATCGGGGCTGTATCGGGTACCGAATACCGGCAATTGGCTGATGTGGCCCTGCAGTATCAATTGCCTTTTTTATCCGCTACGTTTCCCAACGACGGCGGAGTGGTAAATAATCCATTCACAATTATCCTTAATCCTACACTACCGGTACATTGTAAAGCAATTTATAACTACATTCTCACAACAGAACCAACAGCCAATATCATTTACCTGCAAAAAAACGGGGCACAGGAAGCCCGCCTGGCAGATTACTTCTCCAAATACAACAGGAATGCTGCCGGTAAGCCATTGCTTAAATGGAAAACAATTGCTGTAAAAGACTCAGTATCGAACACGCAATTGCTGCCCCTCCTTGATAGTACAAAGACCAATGTGATTGTGGTTGGTTCGCTGGATGAACGATTTGCAGTTCAAACACTTACTTCTTTAACTCAATTCAAAGGATACCCGCTGGAGATTATTGGAATGCCCACATGGGAAACCATCAAAGAGCTGAACCAATCTCCTTTTAAAGAACTGACTGTTTTTTATTCAACTGCCTTTTATAATACAGGCACACCTTTGTTTGATTATTTCACAAAACGATTTACTGATTTAACATCCGGTCGTCCTTCTGACCTTGCCTTTAAAGGCTATGAAACAACGTTTAACTTTGTAAACCTGCTTCTCAGATACAAGGATCAGTTTATGAATCAGATAAACGATCCTGCCTATCATCTCTTTACCAATTTTGATATCAAGCCGGTAATCAGTGCCACCACCGGAAAGCCCGACTATTTTGAAAACAAGCGGATCTATATCGTAAAAAAGCTGCACGGATCAACCTTAAAAGTAAGTGACCGGTAAGATTAGCTGTATTTTAAAAATTTGAAGTTAGTTGATTTCTACTCATTCAACCACTCGGCTGTTCATTTGTTAGTGAGATATGGCAATGAAAAAATCTCACTTACCCCAAAAAATCTGTGCGGTCTGTAATCGTCCGTTTTCCTGGCGCAAAAAATGGGAAAAAGTATGGGAAGAAGTAAAATATTGCAGCGACCGCTGCCGTAACGCAAGAATAAAAACCCGAAATTCGAACAACAGCTGAGTTATGGCATTGATTGAATTTACGGAAAGGGGATTTTATTGTGCCGCAGGCGGGTTTTACATTGATCCCTGGCGCCCGGTAGAATATGCAATCATAACACATGCCCACAGTGATCATGCCCGATGGGGGCATAAGCATTATTTGTGTCACCACCTTACCAAACCATTACTTGAATTACGGTTAGGGCCTCAAAGCTATCAGGCCATTGGCTGGAATGAACCCTTTACCAGGAACGGGGTAACTATTTCCCTGCACCCTGCCGGTCATGTGATTGGATCTTCCCAGGTGCGCATCGAGTACCAGGGAGAAGTATGGGTTGTGAGCGGTGATTACAAAACAGAAAACGACTCTCTAAGTGGTTTATTTGAGCCCGTGCGCTGCCATACCTTTATTACAGAATGCACTTTTGGTTTACCGGTTTACCAGTGGAAACCACAAGAACAGCTGTATCAATCTCTCCGGCAATGGGTTTCCCATAATCATGCACAGGGTTATGGATCAGTGTTATTTGCCTACAGCCTGGGAAAAGCACAGCGGGTAACGCAGGCCGTAGCCGGAAACGGAATTCCTGTATTTGTACATGGGTCGGTATGGAATACACACCAGCAACTGCAAGCCGCCGGGGTGAGCTTACCCGAAGTAAACCGGGTAACACCTGAAACCAGCAGGCAGGCACTGCAACAAGCAATCGTCATTACGCCCGCTTCTGCGGCAGACACTCCCTGGTTGCGCCGCTTTTCACCTATCAAAACAGCAGTATGCAGTGGATGGATGCAGCTTAGAGGAGCTGCCCGCAGGCAACATACAGATGCAGGCTTTGCGCTGAGCGATCATGCCGACTGGAACGGTTTACTTTCTGCTGTAAAAGCAACCGGGGCAGAACGGGTGTATGCCACACATGGATTTCAATCGGCATTCAGCAGGTTTCTGACGGAACAAGGAATAGAAGCAGCTGAAGTTACCACTGAATTTGGAGGAGAAGAGGGAGCAGCTGAACTGGCAGAACCAATGAATGATACAGGCCTATGAAACAATTTTCAAACCTCATTCAGCAACTCGGTATTGCTACAGGAAACAACGACAAGCTGCAAGCGTTAGTTGACTACTGCACGAAAGCACCAGAACAGGATCTGCTCTGGTGCATTGCCCTGTTTACCGGCCGTAAACCCAAACGGCTGGTTCCATCAACGAAGCTGCAGGAATGGTGTACGGAGCAAACGCAACTCCCCCGCTGGCTGTTCTACGAATGTTATCATACCACGGGCGATCTTGCAGAAACCATCGCCCTCCTTCTTCCCGAATCCTCAACCGCAGGCAGTTCACCGGAAGAGCCCTTGCATCTATTGATGAAACGGTTCCTTCTGTTACAACACCAGCCGGAAGAACTGAAAAAAGAATTTGTACTGGAATGCTGGTCACACTATGATAAAGATGAACGTTTTGTTTTTAACAAACTCATTACCGGCGGATTCCGCATCGGGGTATCACAAGGAATCCTGATTCAGGCGTTAGGAAAGTTTACCAACCAGGATGCCAGCGTTGTTGCACACAGAATCAGCGGCAACTGGCAACCCGATCAAACAACCCTTCATCAACTGCTGTTTGAAAACAGCTCGCTGCTCGATGCATCCAAACCCTATCCCTTTTACCTGGCTTATCCGCTGGAAACAGATCTCAGCAACCTGTCTGAGGAAGCGCATTGGCAGGCTGAATGGAAGTGGGATGGCATTCGGGGTCAGATGATACAACGTGCTGATGAATTGTTTGTATGGAGCCGGGGAGAAGAATTGCTCACATCCAAATTCCCCGAATACCTTCCGCTGCAACAATTGCTTCCGGGAGGTACGGTTCTGGATGGAGAGATCATCAGTATGGATTTGCAAAACCCGCAACTGACTCCTCTGCCCTTTTCTGCTTTGCAAACACGCATCAGCAGAAAACAGGTAACCCGTAAACAGTTGCAGGAAGCACCTGCGGGCTTTATTGCATATGACCTCCTTGAATGGCAGGGAACCGATCTACGCTCCTCTTCACTTCAGTACCGAAGGGCTCTGCTGGAGCAACTGGTAGCAGCTGTTGCACACCCGGTCTTACGCCTTTCGCCTTTAATTGCTTTTCAAAGCTGGAACGAACTGCAGCAACTGCAGCAGCAATCACGTCAACGGTTAGCCGAAGGAATCATGCTCAAACGAAGAGATTCGGTTTACCAGGCGGGACGCAAAAAAGGTGACTGGTGGAAATGGAAAATTGATCCCATGGTGATTGATTGTGTACTGGTCTATGCACAGAAAGGTCATGGACGGCGCAGCAATCTTTATACCGACTATACGTTTGCGGTAGCGAATGGAACGGAACTGGTAACATTCACCAAAGCTTACAGCGGACTGACCGACAAGGAATTTGCAGAAGTGGATGCGTTTGTAAAAAAGAATTCACTTGAAAAATTCGGACCTGTTCGCACAGTAAAACCCGAACTTGTATTTGAAATTGCCTTTGAAGGAATTGCAGCCAGCAAGCGCCACAAAAGCGGCGTGGCCCTCCGCTTTCCACGAATGAACCGGTGGAGAAAAGATAAGAACCTGTCGGAAATTAATACACTGGCCGACCTGCAGGCCCTGCTTCAACAATTCGGATCATGAATCTGCAGCAAACAACAGGATATAAAACCATCATTCACTGGCTGGAACAAAAGGACCTCCACCCTTTTCCATTCCAGGAAGAAGCATGGACTTTTATTCATCAACGTGAAAGTGGTTTGGTAAATGCTCCTACCGGCTGTGGCAAAACCTATTCCGTTTTTTTGGGCGCAGTAATTCAGTTCATCAATCAATTCCCCGAAACCTGGCAGCAACAAAAAAACAACGGCCTTCAACTGCTATGGATTACCCCTTTACGTGCACTAGCAAAAGATATTGGCAGAGCCATGGAAGAAGTGATAAACGGTTTGGGATTGCAGTGGCAGGTGGGCATCCGCAATGGCGATACTTCCACAGCCGAACGGAGCAGGCAGAAAAAACAAATGCCCGAAGTGTTGATCATAACACCCGAAAGCCTGCACCTCTTACTGGCTCTGAAAGGATACCCTGATCTGCTCCGCACGGTTCAACTGATAGCCGTGGATGAGTGGCACGAACTAATGGGCAGCAAACGGGGGGTGCAGGTGGAACTGGCCATCAGCCGCATCATCGCTTGTTCGGCACCGTTACGTGAACAGCAGCAGGATGCAGCACGTTTATGCATCTGGGGGATTTCGGCCACCATCGGTAACCTGGAACAATCAAAAGAAGTATTGTTGTCCTCCATCAACCGGCAGGGTGTGATTGTTAAGGCCCGCATGAGGAAGCAAACAGAAGTGGAATCCATTCTCCCCGATGAAATCGAAAAATATCCATGGGCCGGGCACCTCGGCCTCCGGTTGATACAAAAAGTAATCCCCATCCTCGAACATAGCCGCACCACACTCATCTTCATCAACACAAGAGGCATGAGTGAGCGGTGGTACCAGGAACTGCTGAACCACGCACCTGAGTTAGCCGGTGCCATTGCCCTGCACCATGGGAGCATTGAGCAAGAGCTGCGTCTTTGGGTGGAAGACTCGTTGCATACAGGAAAACTGAAAGCAGTGGTATGTACCGCCTCATTGGACCTGGGGGTTGATTTCCGGCCGGTGGAAACAGTCATCCAGGTGGGCTCACCCAAAGGTGTTTCCCGGTTTCTGCAACGTGCCGGGCGCAGTGGACACAGTCCGGATGCCATCAGTAAAATTTACTTCCTGCCCACTCATTCACTGGAACTGGTGGAAGCAGCCGCTTTGAAAGAAGCCATCCTGGAAAACAAAGTAGAAAGCAAAGAACCAATGTTGTTATGTTTTGATGTATTGATTCAATACCTGTCAACACTGGCTATTTCAGAAGGATTTCGTCCGGCAGAACTCTTGCAGGAAGTCCGTTCAACATACTGTTACAGAGAACTGCAGGAGGAAGAATGGAGCCAACTGTTGCATTTTATCACAGAAGGTGGTAAAGCCCTGCAACAGTACGATGACTACCGGAAGTTTGAAGTGGAAGCAGGTGTTTACAAAATTAACAGCCGCCGCCTGGCTATGCGTCACCGCCTGAACATCGGCACCATTGTAAGTGATGCTATGATGAAAGTGAAATTGATGCATGGAGGTTATATAGGCATGATTGAAGAATGGTTCATCAGCCGGTTGGAACCGGGCGATGTATTTACACTGGCCGGCAGCAACCTGGAACTGGTCGAGATTAAAGAAATGACCGTGTTTGTACGTAAATCGAAATCTAAAAAAACCATTGTTCCCAGCTGGCAAGGTGGCCGAATGAGTTTGACAGCCAACCTGGGACAAAAACTGCGGCAAACATTTAACCGGGTGAACGATAGCATCGTACATACAGGCTTAGAAAAAGAAACCTCACCGGAGTTAATGCATTTGAAATCGCTGTTTGAACTGCAGCAGGAACTGTCGCACATACCAACTGAAGGCGAGTTACTCATCGAACATCATGAAAGCAAAGATGGATATCACCTGCTTGTTTATCCGTTTGAAGGCCGGCAGATACACGAAGCAATGAGTGCCATCCTGGCCTACCGCATTGGCAAAATTGCACCCCTCACCTTTTCAATCGCTATGAATGACTATGGCTTTGAACTGCTTTGCGATCAACCCATTCCTGCCGATGACAGCAATGTGGAAGCCTTGTTTTCGCTGGAGCATCTTACAACCGATATGCAACGAAGTGTCAATGCCACCGAAATGGCCCGTCGTAAATTCAGGGATATTGCAGTCATCGGCGGATTGATCATACAATCGGCACCCGGGCAGCAAAAAAAAGCCCGGCACCTGCAGGCATCAGCCAGCCTGTTATTTAATGTATTCAATGAATACGATCCGGGCAATCTGTTACTACGGCAATCGTACCAGGAAGTATTTGACCAGCAAATGGAAGAAGTACGGCTGCGGCAGGCATTTACCCGTATTTCACAAAGCCGTATTGTAGTTACGTTTCCCAAACGTTTTACACCGCTTAGCTTCCCGATTATTGCAGACGGACTGAACCGCAACAATCTCTCTTCAGAACGGCTGGAAGACCGCATACGGCGTATGCAGGAACAACTGAATAAAGATGCAGGCCTCTGACAAAAACGTTTTATTTTTATAAAAAATTGTTATGCTGAAAAAAATCGGTTACGTACTTCTGGCTGCAGTTGTGATCATACAGTTCATACAGCCCTCAAAAAATAAATCGGAAGGAACTTCTCCCAACCATATCAACACAAAATTTGCAATGAATGATGACGTAGCCATCGTTCTTAAAACAGCTTGTTATGATTGCCACAGCAACAATACCAGCTACCCCTGGTATTCAATGATACAGCCTGTTGGATGGTGGTTGCAGAATCATGTAAAAGAAGGTAAGGGCGAATTGAATTTCGATGAATTTGCAACTTATTCTGCCAAAAAACAAAAACACAAACTGGAAGAAATCGGCGAAGCTGTTACAGATGGATGGATGCCGCTTGACAGTTATAAATGGATTCATAAAGAAGCTGTGTTAACGCCAGAACAAAAGGCAGCGGTGAAGAAATGGGTGGATCAAAGCCTGGAGCAATTCCCTCCTGCTGAACCGGAAAAGCAGTCAGACAACAATAAAACAGAAAGTAATTAATGGAACAGCCCCGCAAGGGGCTTTTTTCATAGAGCGGTGTACATTTGCAGCTCTATGCTGCTTCCCCTGAAGTTTGAATTTCTGAATCAAACACTCTGGCTATCGCCGGAGCGTTGTATTTTCTGGCAGGAAGAGGAGTTGCTCATTGTTGCCGATATTCATTTCGGCAAATCGGGACATTTCCGCAAAGAAGGTATCGGCATCCCTCAAACTGTTTTTAAAGAAGATGTGCAACGTTTATTCGCTCTTATCCGGCAGTTCACACCTAAAAAACTGATGGTGGTAGGTGATTTTTTTCACAGCCGTTTCAATAAGGAATTGCTACTGTTCGAAAAATGGAGAAAGGATATACCCCATGTTACAGTGCAACTGGTACAGGGCAACCATGATTTACTGCCTGCAACGTGGTATGAGTCAAACGGAATTGAACTGTATGAATCGGTGTTGCAGAAAGGACCGTTCTTGTTTGTTCATGATATAGCAGCAATCGCTACAACTGAGCAAAGCGAAACAGATGCCTACTTCATTTCCGGACATCTGCATCCGGGAATCCGTATTGAAGGAACTGCTAAACAATCGCTGCGCTTTCCCTGTTTTTATTTTGGCCGCAACTATGCAGTGCTGCCAGCATTCAGCCGTTTCACCGGGTTGCATACCATTCAACCAAAGGAAAAAGAAACCGTGTTTGCAATTGTAAATCAGAGTATCATCGAAATCAAACATTAAAGAAGTGGTTCCTGTTCCCTATATCGCTTACGATCCTGTTTATGCGCACCCGCTTCCGGAGGGTCACCGGTTTCCCATGTTGAAATATGAATTGATACCCGGACAGTTGTTGCATGAAGGAACGATTACGGAAGCCAACCTGTTTTCTCCGGCTCCTTGTCCCGACGAAATCGTATTGCTCACACACAAAGAGGAATATCTTTCAAAACTAAAAGAACTACGGCTAACCGAAAGAGAGCAACGGCATATTGGTTTTCCTCAGTCGGCTGTTTTAACAGAGCGTGAACTGAGGATCACACAGGGAACAATTGATTGCTGTACAGCCGCCTTTCAAACCGGAGTTGCTTTAAATGTGGCAGGTGGTACGCACCATGCCTTTGCCGACAGAGGTGAAGGTTTTTGCTTACTGAACGATTTTGCAGTTGCCGCCAATTACCTGCTGCAGCAACAACTGGCCAAACAAATCCTGATTATTGATCTGGATGTGCACCAGGGCAACGGCACTGCCCGGTTATTTGAGCACAAAGCCGAGGTATTCACTTTTAGTATGCACGGAGCCCATAATTATCCGTTTCACAAAGAAAAAAGTGATTGGGATATCGGGTTGAAAGATGGTATTGGCGATGAAGAATACCTTGGACTGTTACAGCAAAGCCTTGATGAACTGCTCGAACGTTTACAACCCGATTTTGCCTTTTACCTGTCGGGCGTGGATGTACTGGAAACAGATAAGTTCGGAAAACTTAAACTAACGCTCAAGGGTTGCCGAACAAGGGATGAGTTCGTGTTCAGTCGGCTGAAGAAAGCTGATGTTCCCTGCGTTGTGGCAATGGGTGGTGGTTATTCACCCGATGTGCGAACCATTGTGGAAGCGCATTGCAATACATTTCGGATAGCAAAAGATGTGTATCAGCTGCACTAAAAAGAAAGAATCAGCTTTTGACTTCTTTCCGTTTCAGTTTCTGATAATCTATAAAGAAAATCAGCCGGGCGGTGAATTCATTTCCGTGGGGCGACAGCAGCATGCGGCGGGCATTACCCATGTAAGTGGTGTATTTTCCACCGTCAATCGGGAAATCATTTGCCAGCCAGTTTTTCCAACCAACAATAAACCGGCTTCCGTAATTGAAATCCCAGGTATAAAACACATCCATATTCCAAACATTGAAATTCTGATCTCTGCCCGGAATAAACGGCCGGTCGGTCCACCATCCATCTGCAGTAACATTGAAAAACTGCGAATAGGTAACCCGGCTCCAGTAATGACGGGCACGCAGTGTGATGTTCATTCTGGGTGTGAAATTGTAAATGCCGGTGATGAGAGTTGTTACATCCAGGTTTCTTCGGCGGCCAATAATCGGTTCCCTGTTCTGCTCCCGGAGGAAGGCCCATCCAAACTGGCCCCGGTCATCGGTGGTACGCCAGTCAATATCCATACTTAAACGGTCATTGAACCGGTAGCGCAAACCCGGGTTAATGACAATGAAAGGATCATTTTGAATATCTACCGATTCTGCAAAGCCCAGGTTCAGGCGGGCAAACAATTTTTTACGGCTGTCGGTACTGCCATTTACCCGTAAAAAGCCCCACGGAACTTTTCGCATAAAACGACCCGGGGTACGTAGTTCAAAATAATCCTTCTGCCAAAGCGGTTGTAACTCTGCGCCAATCGAAAGATCCCAGAAATTCTTAAAGAACCAGAACGCAGAGGCGCTGTAGCGGATGTTCGTAAACACAAACGGTTTATAGAGCATTTCATGACGCACCCCTAAACTGTAAGTATAAGAGTTGAAACGGGCCGTTGGTGTAAGTTGATTGTAACTGATTCGGGCAGAGGTATTGAACTCATTTGGTGCCATTAAGATACCCAGATCATTGGGATCATACTGATCACTTTCGATATTATTGGAGATATTGAATTGAATTTTCCCGCTTACTTTACCAAAGCTGAGAAAACTTTTAAACCCATCATAAGATCTGGCGCCTGAAATTGTACTGTAGTCAAATTTGCTCTGTAATCCAAACCGATTCCGTTTATCGAACAAAGCGAGATCAAGGCCCGTTACATTGGAATTACGGGTTCCTCCAAAGCGGATCACACTTGCATTGGTTAGTGTAATTGAAGACCTTCCTTTCAGAGCCTGGTCAAAAACAACCAGGTTGTAATTGGTAAAGGGTTCCGTTTGAATTCGTTCAATCGTCTTTGTATTCAGATTTTCCACCTCCCCATACATAGCGGCTCCTACTGCATTGAAAATGCCAATGCCGAGTTTTTTCCTGGTGCGCCCCGAAAATTTAGTGGCATTGAGTAACTGCACCACACCCGGGTTGGAAACAATACGTGTACTATCCGTAGTGCCCATTCGTTGTACCTGGTTGTAACCGGAAGGTGTGGCTCCAACCCGCCGGGAATAGAAAAGACCGGCTTTATTGAAGATCTCGGTTCCTTCGGTGAAAAAGGGCCGGTTCTCCTGGAATTGAACTTCAAAAGGTGATAAGTTATTAATCACATTATCGGATATAACCTGCCCGAAATCGGGAATCAATGTCATATCCAATGTAAAGCTTTCATTCACACCGTATTTTACATCCATGCCCCCATTTCTTAAAAACTCATTGAACCTGCCATTGGCAGTGGGCGTTGTACGGTAGCCGGATGTTACGTAAGGAAGAAACGAAAGGCGGAGTGGTGGTGTAAGGTTTTCGAGGTCACGGAGCATACCGAACTGGTTGACAAACCCGTTTTCGTTTGGATTGATCTTATTCCAGTAAGAGCTTTCATTACTCCTGCGCACATAGCGCTGAAAGTTAACTCCCCAATTCTGATTGTCCTTTTTGGCAAAACGAAGTGAAAAGTAGGGAATCCGCATTTCCACAACCCATCCGTCGGGTTGCATGGTAACCTTGCTCTCCCATACAGCATCCCAACTGTAATCGCTGGGAGGACCAAATTGAGAATTTCGGTTGGGTATCAGCCTGCCATCGCTCTGCACATTGCGGCTGGTAACCAGGAACTGGAAGCCGTTCTGATCGTCGTTATAGGTATCAAAAAAGACAGAAAAAAAATCAACATCCTGCCGGCTTTCTCCATCACGGGCGGTCAGTTGTTTACGAACCAATGCAGGATCATCGTATAAATAAGCTCCAATGTAAAGGGCGTTGTTATCATAAACCACAAACACCTTGGTTTTATGAGCCGATGGAGCACCGTAGTTGGGACTGTTGACGATAAAATTCTCCGCTACCGGAGCCGTTTTCCAGATATCTTCCTGCAAAAGCCCATCAATTTTGGGGGGCACCTGCACCTTTGCTGCCGAAAGTACCCGCTCGGGATCTGTTCCCGCTTTCACAATTAAACCCTGACTCAAGAAACACAATACAAACAAAAACATCCTCATAGACAGTGCAAGCTAATCGAAAAAAACAGGGCAAAAAGGCGGATTTGTATGAACGGCATACGAATGGAACCCGAAGTAAGAAATGCAAAAGATCAGGAAACAGACTTCTGATAGCCCACTTAAAGGAATCAGGAAACGGAACATGTATCAAAATGAAACAAACAACTTCACGGGTTAAACCTTGAAAAAAGCATTACATCAAGAAATGTCATTTCCGAAATGGATCTACTGTTTGTGTTCCTGCCGCCTGTAAGAAATTTAGGCGGCGATATCAATAATTTTGATTTTTTATTTTAAATAAGATCATCAAGTATTATGAAAATCAATTATTTAAACAAATAAAATAAGATTATAGCAAAAAAAACGGACTAAAATACCTCTTATTTAAATTTTATTAACATTGATATTTTATTATTAATGAATGATTTATAAATTAATATTAATATATTAATTCATCTTCTTTTTCAGGTTATTTACCTGATCCTGCAGGTTGTTTACGAGGCTTGCCAGGTTTGTTACATCCCACCGCTGCAGCTGATTCACTTTTGAAATCACTAATTGAGCGCTCCACAACTCCAGGATATCTTCGGCGTTTACCTGGTAGGGCTGAAAGACAGGATTATCGCTCACCAACATGATTTTATTTTTATTACGATTATTCTTTACAATTCTTTTATAAACAACACCTTCTGTCCTGCTAAGAACGATATAAGCTGCATTGTTTTTCACATCCTCCAGGCTGGCTACTTTTTCTCCAATGATGATACTACCGCTGGGTGTAGGCAACATACTATCTCCTACAATTTCAAAGGCTCTGTAAGTACCTCCAGCAAGCATTGGGAGTGTGAATGTGTTTAACTCATCCAGGAATTCAGGATCGGCATAACCATTGAGATACCCGGCGGCTGCCTTAACCGGAACAAAATGAATCACATTTGTTTCAGCGATCATTTTCAACTGCCGGCGCCTGGCCAGGTAACTTCCTTTTGTTTCTCCGAGCTCTTTCCGCAGCAAATCATCAATGCTTACTTTAAACAGATCGCTTACTGTTTCCAAAACTTCATAATTGGGTTCTGCACGTTCTTCTTCATAGGCTCCAACCAGCGAACGCTTAATGCCCAGTTTTTGTGCAAACTCCTCTTGTGTCCAACCACGCAACTTGCGCAGGTATTTGAAATTCTGATTTGCCAAAGCCATACTTACTAATTTTATTGGCGCTAATATACTAATTATTTTAGTTTCTCCAAAAAAATTATTGATACTGGATGTATACAGGAACGGGTTGCAACTGCAATAGTTCAGCAGGAGTGGTTATTCTGCCCCCGGTGACTACATCATTTTTATAGAAAACTTTCCACCCGGTAAACTGCACCGGCTGGCGGGCAACAAACTGCCGGTAGGTATTTTTTTTGAGCTGCGGTGATCCAAACCCATCCATATTGATGACAAACTGCACTTCGGGCCTTGTCTGAATCTGCTGATAATTGGTGAGCATGTTTTGTGTAAAACGATGGATCACCAGGATTTTGGGAGGCAGTTCATAGGTTCGTACGATGGAAGCAAGGAAGCCGGCTGCAAAATTCACATCCGCTGCATCAAAGCTGCCGATAGAGGTGCCTGGTCGCTTACCTGTCTTCATCGAAAACTCCGGATCAATCCCCAAATGCACGTTCGGCCTCTTCAGATACGTACCGAGCAACGGAAGTTCTTTTTCCAGTGTACTCAATCCCACCTGTACATCCAGAAACACAATTCCTTTTACACTGTCGGCCAGCGCTATTGCCTTCTCAATTTCCTTTGCGGGCATCCGCAACCGATAGCGGCCGTCAAATGGACTTTGCTGCGCTGTAACGGCGATATAATGAATGGCTGGTATAACCGGTGTGGTAGTATCCGCCAATTCCCACTCATAGCATTGTTGTTTCAGCTTTTGCAACATTGCCAATGCGGGTGCTTCGCCCAGAATCCCCATCTGACTAGAGTAAAAATTTCCATAAAATGCAACAACCCGTTTGAAAGGCAACAACGCTCCTTCCAAAGGAAGTGCTGTTTGTACGGGCCAGCGGCCGGAACGATCACCATTGGCCAGCGCCAGCAACCGTTGTTCGTAGTTCAAGGTGTCGGGCAATTGAAGCGCCTGTTGAGGAACCGTATCAAATTGCACCCGTTGCCCTCCATTCCCCTCCCTGCAGGCGGTCCCGGCCCTCACAAGCAACAGGATCAGTGCCGTAAGAAACAGCGGTGTTCGTTTCATATATTGCTTTTCCGTTTGACTGAAACTACAGTACACACAGGCACGTTACAAATGAAAGAAAACAGCAGGAAGAATGATACAAATCAAGACCGGAAAATGGCTATAAGAACCGCTCCTGTATTTGAACTGCAGATTGCCGGGTAAACAAAGTACCTTTCTGTTTAAACACATGTATATGGATCAGCAAATTATTAACCTGTACGATGAATACACACATAAACCGTTACATAGGAATGAATTTATACGGCGGCTGGTACTGCTCACCGGCAGCACCGCTGCAGCCATGGCAATTCTTCCCTTACTTGAAGTGAACCAGGCGAAGGCCGCTGTTACCACCGCTGATGATTTGTTTACAGAATATGGTACCTATGAAGGAGTGCAGGGTACCATGAAAGCGTATGTAGCCCGGCCGCTGGCACTGAAAAAATACCCGGTTGTGATTGTTATTCATGAAAACAGGGGCCTCAATGCCCATATAGAAGATGTGGCACGCAGGGTTGCCAAAGCCGGGTATCTGGCCATTGCGCCCAATGCGTTAGCTCCTCTTGGTGAAATGCCACCTACTGAAGATGAAGCAAGGCAGAAATTTCAACAACTGAAAGCAGAAGATAATCTGCAGAATTTCATACGTGTATTTGACTATATCAAAACACGAAAAGACGCCGGTAACCAGATTGGGTGTGTGGGTTTTTGCTGGGGGGGAGCCATGGCCAACAGCCTTGCAGTTCATATTCCACAGTTGAAAGCAGCCGTGGCTTTTTACGGAAGGCAGGCCGATGTGAAAGATGTACCAAAAATCAAAGCTGCGCTGCAGTTACACTATGCTGCCTTAGATGAACGGATCAACGCCGGCATACCTGCATTTGAAACAGCACTTAAAGAAAACGGGATTCGCTATGAATTGTATATGTATGAAAACGTAAACCATGCATTTCATAATGACACAGCTCCCTCCCGTTATAACGAAGCGGCAGCAAAGCTGGCATGGGAACGGACCTTGCAATTCTTCCAAACACATTTGAAATAACGGTAGTGACTTCCATGAAAAAAGGCTGGCAGCACTATCGCCCAGCCTTTTTCTGAAAAACTGTACAGTAGCAGTTTACTTAACTTTTGAGCTCACCCAGGCAACAATAGCACCCATAATGGCTGTAAGCACGGTCATTGCCAGTATATCCGCTGCCATTACTTTTTTCCCATACAAATCAATCTGCGCATAGGTCGTCAGGTTTACCGCAGCTGAGTACAACACACCGGTAATGAGGCCCGTGACGGCACCCTGCGTTACAGTTGCGTTTTCTGTTCGGTTGATGATAAAAGAAAGAAGAAAACCATAGGCGAGGTTGCCGAGGATCATGGCCCAGAAGATCATATCCTCATCAGCCCGGAAAGCAGTGGATTGACGGGAATGGGCTTTCATAAAATCCATTAACAGCATCCCATAAACCACCCACCCCAGAAAGAAAAAGGCAACGCCACCTGCGATACCTCCTGTAATCAATTTTTTCATGTTCATAATTGTAAGGTTTGGTTAAACAATAAAGGCCATAAAAGATAAACTCAATTTTTATAAATTCAAAGCATATGATAGCTGGATTTTGAAGTTGGTGGATGTACTAATGGATCCTCATAACCAGCAAGCCCTTTGAATCCCTTCACGAAATCATAGTACAATAAATTTGCCCAATGAAACATCTGGTCTTGATTCCTGAAGTTTTAAAACCCTGTTCGTCTAAAACCAGAAGGGACATCCACTTTCTAATGAATTTTACCTCAATCCGTGCAGAATCTTTATTTTTACAACAAATCTTTTATATGAATCTCTTTGTTGCCGGTTTACCCTATGATCTCGATGATGCGGAACTGGAAGAAATTTTTGAAAAATTCGGCCCTGTTGTAAGTGCAAAAGTTGCCATGGATCGTGAAACCGGCAAAAGTCGTGGTTTCGGATTCGTGAATATGCAAAACGAAGAAGACGGAAAACAGGCAATTGAGTTGCTGAATGATATTCAGTTGGGGCGAAGCAGAAAACCCTTAGTCGTTAAAGCTGCAGAAGACCGCCCGGGTGGCGGAAGTGGAGGCGGAGGTTCCCGTGGAGGTTTCGGAGGAGGCGGTGGTGGTTACCGTGGTGGTGGAGGCGGCGATCGTGGCGGTGGCGGCCAACGTGGTGGCGGAGGTGGTTTTCAGAAGCGCTGGTAATCGTTCCCTTGCTACAGATATCAACTTGTTTTCTCCCATTTGACGTGGGTGCTATCTCTGTATTTTACCATTCATTTTTAACTTAAAAGAAAAACTATGCCAATCGTTAAAGTTATTGAAGTCATTTCTTCCTCTGAGAAAGGAATCGACGATGCTATCCGTAATGCAGTAAAAGAAGCATCAAAAACGGTTAGGAATATTGATTCCGTTTATGTTGAGGATATAAAAGCCCATGTAAAAGACGGTGAGGTTACCACTTTTGGATGTGTATGTAAAATTTCCTTCCGGATTGAGTAAACGCAGCAAAAGACGCACGTTTTATCTTTTTTATAAAAAAAACCACAGAGAACAGGGTTCTGAAAAAGTCACAAAGTGAGTTGGAAGCCCTGATCCCTGTGGTCTTTTATTTCATCTGCCTGTTCAATGTGGTTGCTTCTTTCATAAACTGAGCCGGCATGCACCGGCTCAGTTCTTTTTTTATGCAAATACCTCTTCTTTTGTTGTTTTTGCATACTCATCCACCAGTTTGCGCTGTAGTTCAAATGGCACCGGAGCATACTCCAGAAAGCTACTTCTGAATTTTGCCCGCCCCTGAGTTATGGAACGTAAAGACGAAGAATATCCATCCATTTCAGCCAGTGGTACCCGGCTTGTAATTTTCTGAAAATGTCCTTCGCTGTCAATTCCTTCTACAATCGCCCGGCGGCTTTGCAAATCGCCCATGACGGCGCCGGTTAAATCGTCCGGGCTAAGCACTTCCACATGGTGAATTGGTTCCAGGATCTGCGGATCTGCCTGCTGGAACGCCGAACGAAATGCCTGTAAACCGGCAATTTTAAACGAGATATCATTACTGTCAACCGGGTGCATCTTTCCATCATAAACAGAAACCCGTACATCTCGCACATAGGAACCGGTTAGCGGACCTTCGTGCATTTTTTCCATAACACCCTTGAGGATGGAGGGAAGAAACCGTTGATCAATGGCACCACCCACAATACAATTATAGAACACGAGCTTTCCGCCCCATTCAAGGTTATGGATATCCCTTCCCCTGACAGAGAGTTCTTTCGGCTCCGGCATTCCCTCATACCAGGGCTCAATTCGGAGGAATACTTCCCCAAACTGCCCGGCACCACCGCTTTGCTTTTTATGGCGGTAACTGGCATCGGCCATTTTACGGATGGTTTCACGATAGGCAATACGGGGTTTTGTAAACTTTACATCCAGTTTATGGTAATGTTCAATTTTCCATTTCGCAACAGCCAGATGCATGTCGCCCTGGCAATGAAGCAAGGTTTGTTTCAGTTCTCCCGATACTTCTACAAGTAAGGTGGGATCTTCTTCTACCAGTTGATGCAGGGCCATCGATAGTTTTTCCTCCTCCCCTTTCTTAGCCGGCTCAATGGCAACGGTCATATTCGATAATGGGAATTCGATTGGCGGCAGTTCATAATTTTTTCCCTTACTGTGTAAGGTATTATTGGTGTGTGTATTTTTCAACTTCAGCGTAGCACCAATATCACCCGCCTCGAGTTCACTTACCGGAATGCGCTTGCTGCCTTCCACCAGGAATAACTGGTTGATTTTTTCAGACACACCAGTCGTTTCATTCTCCAGTTCCATACCTGCCTTCACCGTACCAGAATACACTTTGAAGAACGAAAGCTCACCTACATGCGATTCACTTACGGTTTTGTAAACAAAGATGCAGACCTGGCCATTAGAATCGCAGGTAACGGATTCTCCACTTTTCGTTTTTTGCGGAGGCATTTCGTTGGCACTGGGACATACATTATCAATAAATCCCATCAAACGACCACTACCCATATCCTTCGCTGCAGAAATACAAAAAACGGGGAAGATGTCATGATTGATCAGCGATTTTTTTAATCCTTCCCGCATTTCATCTTCATCCAGTTCCCCTTTGTCGAGATAATGTTCCATCAATGTTTCATCATTCACAGCCACAGCCTCCACCAGTTCCCGGTGCAGGTTATCGGCTTTTTCTTTTTCTGAATCAGGGATCGGAAGTTTTTCCGGTTTACCACCTTGTGCCGGAAACTGGTACATGGTCATCTTCAACACATCAATAATTGCATTGAAACCGGGCCCTGAATTGAATGGATATTGCACTACTGCCACCTTGCTTCCAAAGTGCGCTTTGGCTTCGGCAACCGTACGGTCGAAATCGGCATTTTCATCATCCATTTTATTAACCGCAAAAATCATGGGAGTCTTAAATTTTTCTGTGTACTCCCAAATAATATCTGTAGTTACTTCCACTCCCGACACACCGTTCAGCAGCATTACACCGGTATCGGCTACCCGAAGTCCAGAAACAACTTCTCCAACAAAATCATCATAGCCGGGTGTATCGATAATATTGATTTTATATCCCTGCCAGCGGGTATGCATCAGCTTCGAAAAAATAGAGTTGCCACGCTCCTGCTCCAGTTCATGATAATCGCCTACGGTATTCTTTTCGGCTATCGTACCACGCCGGTTAATAATTCCCGCTTCATACAGCATGCATTCCGCTAACGAGGTCTTACCAGAGCCTGCATGGCCCAGCAAGACGATATTTTTTACATGTGAGGTATCATATTCTGCCATAACATTATGTTTTAAAAAGTAATAAAATACTGTTCGGAACTCACACCTGGTGTGAGCCGGTAAGTAAAGGCAAAATAAAAGGGGGCGGACCGGATAATGGGTTAGAGAATGAAAAGAGTTACGATCGGCGGTTAAATGTTGCGAAATCGTCTTTCAACTCCTGTATGGTTTGTTGCAGGAACTGAAACTGATCATGAAGGTCTTCGTGAATCGCAATAAGTTCGTCGCTGAGATGATGATCGCCTGTGGCTAATTCAAGCAGGAGCTTTCGTTCGTGCACTTTGATGGCCTGCTTCAGATCGTGGATGTTGATCTGCTGAATGTAGAACTGGTTGTGGAAATGTTCTACTTCTGTTAATACTTCTTTGTCTTCCTGACTACGGGCCATTTTCTGCAGTTCATCCTGCAAACGGCCCATTTCATTTCTGCAGGAACGCAATACCTCTCTCCAGGAATTGCATTCCCTGCTTAACTGTGCGGTGTCGGTAGTTACCATGGCAAACAGTTTAAAGGTTTAAAATTGAATGACTCAAAGAGCTGATTAAATTTACTAAGCAAGTTTCAGAATTCCTACCGTTTTTTATACACATGAGTAAATTCATGGATGAAAATGCGCCGGGTTATAGGAATTCATGATCTGGCTCAGTATCTTAGCGCTTATCACAACATTTCTATGAAAGTTCCTGCATTGATTTTCCTCGCAGCTTTGTTCTGCAACACAGCGGCACAAGCACAATCCAACAGTAAAAAACCGGCTCTTCTTTCGTACAACGTTACCTTTTCTGATTACCGGTTGCCTGCAGCCATCAGCCAAACATCTTTATCTGATGCCCTGCAGCAGAAAGACTGGTATAAGCCTGGTACCAAATCCTTTGGCTTGAGTGTTGCCTGGTGGAAGCAACTCACATCGCATATAGATTTTTCAGCTGGTGTTACCGGCACCTTTTCCAACTTCCCGGCCAACTTTGTACAAACCGACAGTATTGGTCAGGCTAAGTTTTCAACCCAACTCGATCTGTTGCTCCATGCAAAGGCATTTAAGGCCAGTGCAGCTGTAAATCCGTTTCTTACCGCCGGACTGGGTGCGGGTTCTTTTCCCGATCAGTTTGCTGTGTACGCCCCGTTGGGTGCCGGTTTGCAGTTTCGCTTTAAAGAAGGTGCGTTCCTGCTGTTACAGGCACAATGGCGCAAGCGGTTGACAGAAGGCATTCAGAACGATTACCTGCACTACAGCATTGGCTTTGCACAATCGCTGACCCGGCAGAAAAAAACAACCCCGGAAACAGAGCCACAACTGGTGCAAATAATGCCGCCGGATGCCGATGGGGACGGCTGGGAAGATAGCCGGGATGAATGCCCGGGCGCTAAAGGCACTGTAAAAGGATGCCCGGATACAGATGGCGATGGTGTTGCTGATAAAGACGATTTATGCCCCACCGATGCAGGAAAGCTGAAGGGTTGCCCGGATGCCGATAACGATGGCATCGCCGATAAAGATGATAAATGCCCGGGCGTTTCAGGCCTGGCCCGTTACAACGGCTGCCCCATTCCTGACAGCGATGGAGATGGTATCAACGATGAAGAAGATAAATGTCCGAAAGTTGCTGGTATCACTGCTAACAACGGATGTCCGGAAATCAAACCAGAGATAAAAGAAAAAGTCAGTTTTGCAGCCAGAAAGATTCTCTTTCATTTTGCCAGTGCCGAATTGCTCGAATCATCCTTGAAGTCGTTGTATGAAGTGGCAAGCATACTGATTGAAAATCCTTCTCTGAAACTAAGCATAGAAGCACACGCCGATAACCGTGGAACTCCGGAACGGAATCTGATGTGGAGTGAACGGAGAGCGAAAGCAGTGGCCGATTACCTGATCGGTAAAGGAATTCAACCTGATCGCATTACATGGAAAGGATTTGGAGATACCCAACCGGTGGCAGACAATAAAACAGAACAAGGAAGAGAACAGAACCGGAGAGTGGAATTGAAACTGGGTTACTGATTACAAACAGGTATCAATAAAAAGGCTGGTTTAAAAACCAGCCTTTTTTTATGTGCAACGATGATCAACTCAAAACCTTCGCTGCTGGAATACTTTTCCGTAACGCTTTCCTCTGCCTGCACCACCAAAACTTGGAAAGGCAGTTGCAGGTGTGGTTGTAGTTAATGGATGCAATGACTCAACATCGAACGGATGCCCTTTTACAATGGGAATTGCTTTTTTAATCAGCTTCTGAATATCTGTTAAAAAGGTTTTTTCTCCCCAATCGCAAAACGAGATAGCTGTTCCGCTGGCACCTGCCCTTCCGGTACGGCCAATACGATGCACATACGTTTCTGGTATATTGGGAAGTTCGTAGTTCACGACATGTGTGAGGTCTTCAATATCAATCCCACGTGCAGCAATATCTGTAGCCACCAACACTCTTGTTTTTCTGTTTTTAAAGTTTTCGAGAGCCCGTTGACGTGCGCCCTGTGTTTTGTTACCATGAATGGCTTCGGTACGGATGCCTGCCTTATTCAACTGTAGAGCCAGTTTATCGGCCGCATGTTTCATTTGGGTAAACACCAATACTGTTTCAATAGACTGATCTTCGAGCAAATGTATAAGCAGCGATTTTTTGTGCTGCTTTTCGGTGAAATACACTGACTGCTGAATGATTTCCACTGTAGAAGAAACAGGCGTTACTTCCACCTTCACCGGGTTGCGCAACAGCATATTGGCCAGCTGCTGAATTTCCATGGGCATGGTGGCAGAGAAAAACAGAGTTTGTCTTTTTTCCGGAAGCTTGGCAATGACACGGCGCACATCCTGGATAAAACCCATATCAAGCATACGGTCGGCTTCATCAAGGATGAAGTACCGGATATCGTCAAGGTGCACAATGCGTTGCTGCATTAAATCCAGCAGGCGGCCGGGTGTAGCTACAAGTATATCCACTCCTCGTTTTATGGCCTGCACCTGGCTGTTTTGCGGAACACCTCCAAAAATCACATGGTGACGGATGTTGAGAAAACGTCCATAGGCTGTAATACTTTCACCGATCTGAATAGCTAATTCACGGGTGGGTGTAAGAACCAGGGCCCTGATGCCTTTGTGCTCCTGTTGATCCTGGTGCAGCAGTTGTAATACAGGTAACGTAAAGGCAGCTGTTTTACCGGTACCCGTTTGGGCACAACCAAGAAGATCCTTACGTTCGAGGATAACGGGAATAGATTTCTGTTGAATGGGTGTAGGTGTGGTGTACCCTTCTTTGCTCAACGCCTGTAATACAGGCTCAATGAGCTGTAAATTGTTAAATGACACTAAAAAAAATTTTGTTTAAAAAAAATGATAAGGCTACCGGCTACTCCGGTACTTTATCTGCCTTAGGTTACACAATCGCAGTAAGTGAGAAAACGGCACCAACAGAGAGAGAAATAACTTAAAGAATAGTAAAGATAGGTATTTAACCTGATTCGGGCTAATTTGTTACCACGAGGGTCGTTTCGCTGTTGAGGAGATGACACGGCGTTGCTGATTTTTTCTTTCTATCTTCATGAAAAACAAGCCCGTTGCACATTTATTCTTCTCTTTCAGATATTCAGCAACTTGCCCCGCAACGGGAAGATGAAAATGATGCGTTTTGTTCCTTTTTAAAGCAACAGGATACTTCTGTTGTGGACGAACTGGTGAACAGGCTGCATACAAAAGCAGAAGCGGCGATTGATTGTACGCAGTGTGGTAATTGTTGCCGCACACTCATGATCAATGTTACAGAAGAAGAAGCGAACCGTTTATCGGAACACCTGTCTGTAACCCGCACAACGTTCGATCAAACCTTCCTCGAAAAAGGAGAAAGTGAGCTGATGATTATGAATACCATTCCCTGCTCTTTTCTCAAAGAAACCTCCTGTACGGTTTATCCGTACCGCTTTGCCGGTTGCCGTGAATTTCCAGGTCTGCATCTGCCCCACTTTACAAAACGCTTGTTTACCACCTTTATGCATTACGATCGCTGTCCCATCATTTTTACAGTAGTGGAGCAGCTGAAAAAAGATCTCTCTTTCTGCAGTTGATTGAATGATGGATATCATTCTAAAGCGGCCATACCCAACTGTAACTTTCAGTATTAAAACAGCGGTTATGAAAAAGCTCCTTCTCTTGCTGATGAGTCTACTGATACTTGCAGGTTCATGCACCATCACACGCCTTACGTCTGTTTGGAAAGATCCTTCTTTTGAGTCGCCAGTATATAAAAACATCATGGTCATCGCCTTACTGGAAGGTGTTAACAAACGGGAACTGAGGGAGTATTTTGAAAATCATATGGCCGGAGATTTGTTGCAGATGGGTTACAATGCGAAAGCAGCAACAACCGTTTATGGTCCCCGTAGTTTTCAGGGTAAAAGCGAAGAGGAAGTGATACAATTGTTACGAACAGATGGCTATGATGCCGTCATTACAATTACGGTCTTAGATGTGGTGAAAGAAGACAATTATGTAAGAGGAACCGTAGAATACTGGCCGGGCGGTATTTATTACAGTCGCTTTGGACGTTATTACTATTACTGGTACAATCGTGTCTATCAACCGGGTTATTATGTAACCAGCACAACTTATATGGTGGAAGGAAACCTGTTTGATATTGCACGTGACAGGCTGGTGTTCTCTGCCCAAACCGAAAGTATGGATCCGGCAACACTGGATAACCTGGGGCACCGGTTTAGTATTAAACTTCTGAAAGCGATGAAAGAGAAAAGTGTGTTGAAATAGTTGTATCAGGAAAAATGAACGTCCTGGTGCGCTTTTAAGAAATCGCTGACCAGGTAGCTGATCAGTTTACCTGTTAATTCACCTTTTCTGCCATCGCTCAGAAAACTGGCACCTTCGCAGATGTGCAGGTACGCCACTTTCACATCAGTTGCCGTAAATGTAACATACTGCCTTGCATGTAAGGGCTGAATTCCACTGGGAGTGGCAGCACTGGATAGCATATACTCAATGCTATCGAGATCCAGTTCCACACCACAATAGGCGTCCTCCGTAAAGCCGGTTGCGTGAGCTACTGCCTGGATGAAATTCCGTTTCTCTCTCAAAAAAATATCTTCATAGGTAATCATGTCAAAAAACGGATTATTCACAAGATCCATCCACACGTTCTGCGGTAGATAATTTTCATGTACGCCTATTACACAATACTTCTGCAGATACCCATCTTCCTCCGCATAGCGGAACGCATTACCGCTGTGGCGACCTTCCAGGGGACGGTAATCAGTATGTGCATCCAGATTCACACAGTTGATCTGCGCAAGTTCTGCTTTCCCCGACTTAACCAATCCTTTGGCTGCGCCTTTTATGAGCGGATAGGCATTGTTATGTCCTCCACCTATGACAATCGGAATTTTATTATGTGTTACTACAAGATTGACAATGTATTCCACTTCTGCATCAATAGAGAGTACTGCATGTCGGTAAGCATCAATTTTTTCCTCCAGCCGTAATGCATGCTCTTCGATTACATTTTCTAATGGCTGAAATTCGAAATGCCCGAGGAGCAGCACTTCTTCTCCTTTGAGAAAATCATTACTCTGAATATTGAGAAAAGAGTTCAGAAACGGAAACCAGGATGTATCGGCCCCACCAGTACCAAGATTGGCTTTTACACCAATATCTTCGGGAATACCAATGAGTACGTAAGGAGCAGTTGATTGAGCGATGGAGCTTTCCGGATCGTCCGGATTGGATAGAACCTCTATACACTCGCCCAACTTGGTTTCAAACCGGCGGATTTTTGTCAGCGATAAAACGTCTTCTTTGTTATAATAACGAAACCTGATTGACATATGGTTTACCGTTTTAGTTTCTGAAAATAATTAATTCTCCTTTGCGTTTGCCATCAACTCCCCTTTTATAAAAACCTGTTCGACCAGATTGGTACCAAATGCATAGGGCATATACGCCAGAGAAGGGACCGGGCGGGTTATAATGAAATTTGCTTTTTTGCCTACCGCAATACTTCCCAATTCCCCGGCACATTCCATGGCAAACGCCCCGTTAATGGTGGCCGCATTGATAGCTTCCTCGGGCAACATCCGCATCCCAATGCAGGACATTGCCACCACCAGGTTCATATTGAAGCTGGGAGATGACCCCGGGTTGAAATCAGATGCAAGGGCCACGGCAGCACCGGCATCAATTAACTTCCTTGCGGGCTGAAACGGCATTCGTAAAAAGAAAGCCGCTGTTGGCAATAGTGTACACATGCCGCTCCATTGGGCCAACTTCCCGATTTCTTCATGGGTCAGTACCTCCAGGTGATCTAATGAAACTGCATTGGCCCGAATGCCTGCTTCAACACCTCCCATACTTGTTAACTGATTGACATGCAGTTTGGGTCGCAACCCATATTGCTGTCCCGCCCGGCAGATCAGTTCTGTTTCTTTCGGTGTATAAAATCCTTCTTCGCAAAAAACATCAATATAATCTGCCAGTTGTTCAGCAGCAATGGCCGGGAGCATTTCTTCGGTCAGCAGCCGGATGTATTCCTGCCGTTTGTCTCTGAACTCGGCGGGAATTGCATGCGCCCCCAGAAAGGTGGATTTGATCGTAACAGAAGAACGTTGTTGTAACCTGCGGATCACCCGCAGCATCTTCAGTTCTGCTTCTAACGTTAACCCGTAACCGCTTTTTATTTCGATGGCACCGGTGCCCAATTGAATTGCTTCCTGCAGGCGGAGCCAGGCCAGCCGGAATAACTCATCTTCACCCGTTTGCTGTAACACCCGGGCAGAATTTAAAATACCTCCACCCTTTGCTGCTATTTCGGCATAGGTCAGCCCCTGAATTTTATCCCGGAATTCATCCTCCCGGCTGCGGGCAAATACCAGGTGGGTATGACTGTCGCACCAGGCGGGCAGGACCATTCTTCCGCTTGCATCCCACTGCTGCGGAACACGTTCCAACTGTTCGTTCCATTGATCCATCGTTCCGAAAGCTGCAATATCTTCCCCCTCCAGCAACAACCATGCGTTGTGCAACACCGGTAGTTGTGCCAGTTGTTCACCCCGCAGCGCCACAGCCGGGTTTTGAACGCCTGCCAATAAGGAAATATGTTTCACCACCTGAGCCATAGTTGTAAAAGTACGGGTTCCGTACACAAGGAAATGAAGGGTTGCATTTTTTCAGGAAACCGGGTAAGTTTGTGGCAAAGAAACTTTCCTGCTGCACTACAAAACGAAACTGTCACAATTCCAGGAAAAAGGTGAAAAATCCGGGTGGACTTATATTGCAATAACGGAAGAGCAGGCCGGCAAACTGAATCCTGGTACCCGGAAATCATTTCGGGTAAAAGGCCAGATTGATCATTACACTTTCGAAGGTCTTAATGTGCTTCCGATGGGTGATGGCAGTTTTATACTGCCCGTGAACGGAAGCATACGAAAGGTGCTCCAAAAGCAGAAAGACGACGAAGTCCTCGTTACATTATCGTTCCAGGAGAAAAGTTATGAACTGGCGTTAGATTTTCTTGCATGCTTACAAGATGAGCCCCCGGCTTTACAATTTCTTAATACACTTTCCCTCTCACACAGAAATTACTTCAGCAAATGGATTGAATCAGCTAAAACAGAACACACCCGGGTAAAGCGTATCTCTATGGCTATTAATGCTTTAAGTAGAAAAATGGGATTCTCTGACATGATCCGATTCCACCAAAAAACGAAGTGACCGGATTCCGGTTATCAACAAAACAGTTGTTAGTGTGAATAAACTAACTGATGAAGCAGGGTTGCCCAAGGGTTACTTTTCTTGACACAGCGTATTAACCAATGAATACCCCTTGAAATCTTTGAAAAACAGACATATAAGTTTTTATAATCTGTTTAGATCGGTTGATGCTGTAAATCGTAAACTTTAAACACAAGACAACAATGATTCAGAAGACTTACTACAAAACAAAAGACTATTGCAAAGTGAAATTTTCATTTACAGTTGAAAATGCCGAAACAGTTGAAATTCTGGGACTGAACAGCGACTGGGAAAATTCCGTAATTATGAAGAAGAAGAAGGACGGCACCTTCAGCACAGAAGTAAATCTTCCTAAGGAAACAAAGCACGAATTTAAATACCGTATCAACGAAACTGAGTGGGTAAATGACCCCGAAGCTGATGCACAAGCCCCGAATGCTTTCGGCGGCATCAACAGCGTAATCGTACTGTAATCTATGGTAAACGAACGGACAATCCCCGTATCACCTCTGTGTGATACGGGATTTTCTGTTAACGGTGGCAAATAGGCCTGATCAGCATTCTTATTTTCTTACCATACATTCCGGGGACATGTATCCTGCGAGTAGCGGTTGCCGAGTATGAAACCAATGAGTATTTCATGGGTTCCCCTGCTCACGGTGTTCAGTAACGTAGTGGAATAGTCGTAGGAATAAGACAACTGAAACAGGTTCAGCACATTAAAGCCTGCCATGGCAGCAAAGCCATAGCGGGATCGGTAGCTGGCTCCTCCCCACAACAGATCACGGTACTGCACTTTCACATTCAGATCGGCCTGCATTGGTACATTGTTTACAAACTTCAGCATCACGCTGGGAATCATGTTTACATCTTCATTGAGCAGGAACCGGTAACCGGCCGTTGCAAAAAAGTGAGGTACCTTCTTCCCTTGCGTAAACCGTACCAGGTTATCAGCAAACTCCAGCCGCTGCGGTATGATCTGCTGCATGGATACACCGGCAAAGTAATCGGCCGAATACAGCCAGAGTCCAGCATTGAGATCAAACCGGGTTCTGCCCAACTCACCGCTTCCTGCCACCGCAGGATCCACCGGAAAATCCTGCCCGAAAAACAATTTATTCCGGTTCAAGGTCACCTGGTTGATGCCTGCACCAAAACCGGCAGACAGGTTGGTACGTGCATTAATGCCCACATGATAGGCATAGGTACCATACGCTGAAAAGTTATTAAAGGGGCCGGCTTTATCGTTAATGATCTGCAAGCCTACACCATGGTGCGGGGCCGAAGCTTCATACTCATCCCAATACTGTTTTCCTCTTGGATTGGTACCTTCTATGTCAAAGGAGGTTGCAGTGGTCTTATAATCCTTTTTACCGATGGGAGCATGCAGCGTCAGATAGGTTGTAACCGGAGCATCCTGCAAACCCACCCATTGATGCCGGTGACTGAGTTTGATATCAGTATAGTTTTCAATCCCCGATAAGGCCGGATTGAGAATATAGTTATTGAGGATGTACTGGGTATAATGCGGTTTTTGCTGGGCAGCTACCGGCAGTACTCCTGCAATCAGCATACAAGCAACGAATACGATTGATTGCACATTACCTTTCATTGACAAATACATTGTATAGTTCGTTTATCGTAAAATTGAAATTGTTCCGCTCAAAGGTCCTTTTCCATCATTCAGCCGGATAATGTAATAATAAGCTCCTACCGGCAATGGATTCCCCTTGTTCGTTCCATCCCATGCAGTGCTGCTGCTATAACCTTTGGTTTCAATCAGCAATTGACCATACCTGTTGAAAATCTGCACCACATTATTCGGATACTGCTCTATGTTTTTGATGATCCATTTGTCATTCACACTATCCCCGTTGGGAGAAAACACATTCGGAATCACTAACTCCTGCAATACCACCACCAACACCTGGTCCCGGGCCACACATCCATCTCCCGATGTTACATTCATTACATACGTAGTGGTAACGGGAGGAGTTACCACGGGCGTGGCAGAAGTCGGATTCTGTATGTTTACCGGTGGCGTCCATTGAATCGTAACATTGGAACCTGTAGCAACGCCTGTCAGTTGCACCGGCTGTCCGGCAAGTGTCTGCTTGTCGGGCCCCGCATCGGCAGTTGGAAGTGGATTGATAACCACTTCAATCATGGACCTTGGCCCTTCACAACCATTGACCCGTTGCGATACATAAAACGAAAACACACCAGCCGTACTGCTCGATGGTCTGGGAGCAGTTGTACTGCCGGTTCCACCGGTAGCGGATGTATACCATAAAAGATTCGAGCCGGTTGCAGTTAGAGACAACGTTGTGGCGTTTACGCAGTATCGTACCGGCGTTACTACAACAGGAGCAGCCGGAAGGGCAATCACCTGAATAACTGCGGAACTGCTGCCCGCCAGGGTGCAACCCGCAGCTGTAACCGAATATGTTACGGTATAGCTGCCGGGAGTACTGCCGGCCAGGTTAATGACACCGGTAGCAGGATTGATACTGAGTCCTGCAGGGGCGCTGAAGGTTCCGCCGGTTACAAATCCTGTTGCTGGAACGGGAGACGGGTTTGTGCTATTCAGACAAACGGAAGCAGCAGGATAACTGAATCCGGTGACTGGTGTAGTAGAAGGATTTATTGTTATAGTGGCCGTACTGCTGCGGGCAGGATTACAACCATTGGCAGCGACTGTATAGGTGATTGTATAGTTGCCCGGGGTGCTGGCGGCAAGATTAATGACACCCGTTGAAGCATTCACAGACAAACCGGAAGTTGAACTGAAAACACCTCCTGGTGTAAACCCTGAGTTAACTACCGGAGATGGATTTACGTCATTGGCACATACAGGCGACGGATAACTGAACCCGGTTACAGGCGCAATGGAAGGGGTAATGGTAATCGGAAAAGTACTGCTGGCAGACGGGCTACAACCGGTTGCAGCAACCGTATACGTAACAGTATACGTACCAGCCGTACTGCCGGCAAGATTGATGACACCCGTTGATACATTGATGGATAATCCGGCCGGGGCTGAAAATGTGCCGCCGGTTGTAAAACCGGAAACAGTTACAGGTACCGGGTTGGTTCCGTTAGCACATACCGGTGAGGTATAGCTGAAGCCTGTTAC
Organism: Chitinophaga pinensis; assembly: GCA_943368955.1. Taxonomy (GTDB): domain Bacteria; phylum Bacteroidota; class Bacteroidia; order Chitinophagales; family Chitinophagaceae; genus Lacibacter; species Lacibacter pinensis_A. Next base: position 121,743 of record CALRLY020000004.1, on the reverse strand, counting down.
CGGTACAACAGACGGTGTGATGGTGATGGAAGCGGTACTGCTGCCGGCTGGATTACAACCTACCGCAGCTCTTGTATAGGTTACTGTATACGTACCGGGGGTACTGCCGGCAAGGTTAATGACACCCGTAGATGCGTTAATGGACAATCCGGCCGGTGCACTGTAGGTGCCGCCTGTGGTAAATCCAGCCACTGTTGCTGGTACAGGGTTCGTTCCGCTTGCACATACCGGTGACGTATAGCTGAAGCCCGTTACCGGTGCTACAGAAGGTGTGATATTGATGGAGGCGGTACTGCTGCCGGCAGGATTACAACCTACTGCAGCAATTGTATAGGTTACGGTATAAGTACCCGGGGTACTGCTTGCAAGATTAATGACACCGGTTGATGCGTTGATGGATAATCCGGCCGGTGCACTGTAAGTGCCGCCTGCAGTAAATCCAGCCACTGTTGATGGTACAGGATTGGTTCCGCTTGCACATACCGGTGACGTATAGCTAAAGCCCGTTACAGGCGTAACAGATGGTGTAATAACAATAGAGTTTGAACTTGTAGCGGCTGGATTACAACCGCTGGCGGCTACAAAATATGTTACTGTATAAAAGCCCGGGGTACTCGCTGCAAGATTGATCACGCCTGTTGTTGCATTGATGGATAATCCAACAGGAGCTGAGAATGTTCCCCCTGAGGTAAAGCCTGTTACGGTGACAGGGACCGGGTTGGTACCATTGGTACATACCGGTGTTGAATAGCTGAAGTTAATAACAGGAAATATAGAGGGCGTGATCGTAATGGATGCTGTACTACTGCCTGCCGGGTTACAACCACTGGCAGGTACTGTGTACGTTACAATATAAGTACCCGGTATACTGGAAAGAAGGTTGATGATACCCGTGGTGGCATTAATGGACAATCCCGTGGTTGAAGAATAGGTACCACCGGGAGTAAAGCCGGTAACGATGGTTGGCACAGGATTAGTTCCATTGGCACATACCGGCGATGTATAGCTAAAGCCCGTTACAGGTGCAACAGAAGGTGTGATGGTGATGGAGGCCGTACTGCTGCCCAAAGGATTGCAACCACTGGCAGCTACGGTATACGTAACAAGATATGTTCCGGGTGTGCTGGCAGCGAGATTGATCACACCGGTAGAAGCATTGATCGATAATCCTGCGGGTGCGGAGTAAGTACCACCGGATGTAAAACCGGCAAAAGGAACCGGTACCGGGTTGGTTCCATTGGCACATACCGGTGATGTATAGCTGAAACCTGTCACGGGTGTTACTACGGGAGTTATGGTAACTGAAAAGTTACTACTTCCTGCCGGGGAACAACCACTGGCGGCTACCGCATAGGTAACTGAATAAGTACCAGGGGTACTGGTAGCCAGGTTAATCACACCGGTACTGCTGTTGATGACCAGTCCGGCAGTAGATGAATAGGTTCCGCCCGTAGTGAAACCACCGGCAGGTACCGGGTTCAGGGTACCCGTACCGGCACACACTGGCGATGGATAAGTAAAGTTGGTTACAACCGTTCCTGTATTCACCGTAACAGTTGCAGAAGCCGACTGGTTACAAGTTATCGTCGTTGTGAACGAAAGATCGTCCAATGCAAAGTCATTACCGGCAGTGGAGACGTTTCTGTTATAAATACATATCACTGCAGTGGTGGCAGCGCCGGAATTCCAGGTAAATGAACGTTGTACCCAGTTGCATATAGTAGCAAGAGCCAGTTGCGGTGCGCCCAACGACACACCATTGATGGTCACTTCAAGATTGGCCGGATTTGAGGCTACCAGGCTTTGCACCCAGTACGAAAACGTATATGCCTGACCGGGCGTAACAGGAACGGTCTGGCACCAAACACGATCATTTCCTCCATTAAACGTAGAGCCATCAAGTACCATCATATTCCCTGCCCCGCTGGTATGATCTCCACAAGCTCCGAATGTCGGGAACCAGGTAGCAGGTGTGGGAAGTATCCCGTAAGCCCTTTGCAAACCGGATGGATTGTTGGGCATTAAATACTGATAATCGGTGATGAAGCCAACGTTGCCGGACGAGAAGTCGCCGTTAAAAATCAGATTCTGCGCTGTTGTTGAAGCGGAACTAACGGTATAGGTCGTGGTTTGTGTAGGTGTTACAGTGATAGAAGCAGCACCCGGCGTTGTTAATGTGGGATCGGCGGGAGTTGCTGTCCAGCTATAGGAACTGACGCCGGCTGCAGTTAAGGTTACAGGCGTTCCGGCACAAATAGTTGCGGAAGAAGGGGTAATGGTAATGTTCGGTGGCTGTGTAATCACAATACCGGAAGTGGTAACAGTAGTACCATTACCATCTATTACAAACAAGGAATAAGTACCAGGCCCAAGCCCTGTGAAAATGCCGGTGGAATTTGATTGTGTAGCTGCACCGCCAATGGAATACGTAACATAGGGAGCAATACCTCCCACTCCATAAATGACAATCGATCCATTGTTGGCGCCAAAGCAACTAACATCCCGCTTCGAATAAGTCAGGGATAGCGGCTGAGGAGGAGGTGTCAGTTGAATATCATCAATGGCAAAATCATTACCGGCAAAACTTCCGTTCAGATCGTACATCTCAATCCGTACACAGGCATTGGTGGGAATTATGGTATAGGTAACTTTTTGCCAATCGGCCCCGGGGGCTGGTGCCAGTGTTGAGCCTGAGCTGGGGGTAATAAATTCGCCAGCTGTAATGTTATTCCATTTGATCCGTACATCCGCAACACTTGCGCCCGCAATAGATGGATTATAAATGGATTTAATCCAATAACTGAACCTATACAATACACCAACCTGCAGACCACATATTTCACCACTGGTACCAACCCTCCAGAAAAAAGGTTCCGGGTTACCGCTGTTATTGGTGCCGTCAACAATCATCATTCTCCCCGTGCCAGTCGTATGATCACCCATGCTGATAAAGCTGGATGTGTTATACGGCTGGGGATTTGTGCCTACTCCATACTGCCCGGCATTGGTGGTACCGGTGGGCGTTGGAATAAATGTGTAATTGCTGACAAACCCAACCCCGTTTCCCAGTTCAAAATCACCGTTCGTTAAGAGATTTTGTCCGGAGGATGAAACATAAAAACTACACAAGGCGATTACAAGAAAAAAACGGAAAAGCACAGGGTGGACACCTGAAAAGCGTAAAGCCATGGCAATCGAGAGTTTTAATCAATAGTTAAGGTTTGCCAATTTAGGAAGAATCTCACAGATGCATCCCGGTTAGTGCAATTTATTTCCGCATAGTTTATTTATACAAACGGTTGTAAGCTAATCGTTTACTATATAGCCCCGGTTTTGACAAGGTTACATCAGCAAGGTTCTGGAAAACGAAATGGACCACCCTGTTTCACCAGCGTTATTTTGTGATGATCATCACATTGTCTCCCGTTGAACATGGATACCTTTGCAGTACTTTAAACACACACTATGGCAGTAAAAAAATTAACCACCCAGGAGTTCAAAGAGCTTGTTTTCGATTATACAACCGAAAAAGAATGGAACTATAAAGGAACCAATCCCGCTATAATTGATTTCTATGCCGACTGGTGCGGTCCCTGTAAAATGGTGGCACCTGCTTTGGAACAACTATCAGAGGAATATGATGGCAAACTGGATATTTATAAAGTAGATACTGATAAAGAACAGGAATTATCAGCTGTCTTCGGGATTCAGAGTATTCCCACCTTCCTGTTCATTCCTGCCACAGGCGCCCCTTCCATGCAGCCGGGTGCTTATCCGAAACATGTATTCAAACAGATTATTGAAGAGCATTTGCTTCCAGCCACGGCTGCAGCAGAAGAATAAAACACACTACCAACTCCAGAGATCTGCAGCGTTGGCAGTAAGATAAACTGACTCCCCCGGCAACGGGGGATTTTTTTGCACCTGCACCAACACCTCTTGTCCATTGCAGGAAACCTGCACCAAATAAAAATTACCGCAGAAAGAAATATTTCTTACAATGCCGGCAGCACCCGCATCCGCAGACAGTTCAATCCACTCCGGACGAAGAAACAAATGCCCCGGCAGCTGTTCCTTGCTGGTGCCGGTCATTGCGGCCACTACTGTGTTTGGCAGCAACTGCATGGTTCCCAGCAACGAAGCGGCATACGCATTCACCGGCCTGCGGTACACCAAAGCGGTTGCTCCCTGTTGTACAATCGATCCCTCGTGCAGAATCATAATCGTATCTGCCCAACTAAGCAGATCCTGTGCGTCATGAGACACCAGGATACAACTGATGCCGAGTTGATTGCTCACGTCTGCAAGTACCTGCCGCATGATAAACTTATGCGGTAAATCCAGGTTGGAAAACGGTTCATCGAGCAACAGTAATCCGGGACTGGTAACCAGCACTTTCGCCAAGGCGATACGTTGCTTTTCGCCACCCGACAACTCATGTGTCCAACGCCTCAGCAAATGATCTACCTGGCAAATCCTGTAAATTTCTGATGCCTGTTCTTCGGGAAGCAGACTGGCCATTTCCATTAATTCGTGTACCCGGTAATGATTACGTAGTTCAAAGTGTTGTGACAAATACCCGATTTTCGGGTGGCCGGGAATCAGTTGTTCGTTGGGCCCCGCTACCCGCTTCCCTTCATAGTACACACTACCATAATCGGGTTGCACCAAACCACCAATCATCTTCAGCAAGGTGGATTTACCCGAACCTGTTTCGCCGGCAATGGCCAGTTTCTGAAACCGGGACAGTTCAAATGATACCGACTGAACCGCAGGTTGCTGGCCAATTTGCTTTGTTAAGGATTGTACCGAAAGAAATGTTTGCATGAAACCAACTTAGTGTAAGGAAATACTACCAGTATCAGGGCGCTAAACGAACAATACTCCAACCGGCATTTCCGTCAACAGCATATTGAATACGGTCGTGCATGCGGTTGGGCCTGCCCTGCCAGAATTCCACCCGGAATGGTTTTACCCGGTACCCTCCCCAATGCGGCGGAGGTGGTATTTCACCGTGCTTGAATCGTTCCCGGTAATAATCAAAGGTTTCCTTCAGCCAGGCTTTACCAGCTACCACCAGGCTTTGCGGTGAGGCCCAGGCACCGATCTTACTTCCCTCGGGCCGGGAGTTAAAATAAGCGATTGTTTCTTCTGTACTGATTTTTTCGGCCCGCCCTACAATACGAACCTGCCGCTCCATTTCTTTCCAGAAAAAGAGTAAACTGCAGTTGGGGTTTTCTTCGAGCTGTCTGCTCTTCGAACTATTGTAGTTGGTAAAAAACACAAAGCCATCTTCGTTAAATCCTTTCATAAGAACGGTTCTTGCCTCGGCAACACCATCGCTGCCGGCTGTTGCAAGAATCATGGCATTGGGTTCTTCAATCTTTGCTTCCGTAACTTCATTCCACCATACCTCAAATTGGGCAAACGGGGTGGAGAGAACAGAATCTTCATCTAATGAATGTTTGCTGTATTCTATTCGTAAACGTGCGATTTCTTCCGGATTCATACTGATTAATTCTGGCACAAAGGTGGTGCTTTCCTGCGAAACCCGGTGATTCTGTTTCAGGAAAACCAACTCATGTAAAGCGATACAACAAATACAGGTTGATAAAATAAATGATGATAATGATGAGTGCATCCCATGCCAACCACAATCTTTTGCCGGGCGTTCGAACGCCCAGACCAATCACCACTACTGCAGTCATGAGTATGGTGCTGAAAACAGACAAGAGATGAAAATCAGAAGCATCCTTCAGAAGTAATCCTTTCGGATAAAATATATCATCAATAGCCAGTATGAGAATGTTAAAAATATTACTGCCCAACAGGTTACCCACAGATAAATCCAGTGACCCCCTACGCACCGCCGAAACAGAAACAGCCACTTCAGGTAAAGAAGTGGAAGCGGCGAGGAAAAATGTACCCACAAATGATTTTCCCAAACCGGTCATATCAGCAATACCTTCCGCAAAATAAGGCAATGCAAGGGCAGCGATAATGATGATCAACGCATACAAAATAAATGGACCTGTAATTTTACGGAGATCTCTTTGCCCGTGAGGCGCTTGATTCGTCTGCTCCCGGACCGATTTGTGATTTTGTTCATGATTGTAAATGATCCGGATGGATACAACATATACAATAATGAAAAGAATACTGCTGAAACCAATCCAGGGAATTACAGGATAATCATTCGGTAAAAAAATAGCCAATCCCACAAGACCGAGAAGTATAATACCCAATCCTGCATTTACAACATGACTTGTAGAAATAACACTGGTAAGCGGATGACGGTCTTTTACAAATGCATCCAGCATGGCTAAAATGGCAAGATTAAAGACACAACTACCGAGAATATCACCAACAGCCAGATCTGCCGACTGAACAATTGCGGCTGAGCTGATACCAACCATCAGCTCCGGTAAAGATGTAACAGATGCGAGCAGAATCAGCCCGATCCAGCCTTTGCTGAAACCCGTTGCTTCCGCCAGCAGATCGCCATACAACGACAGACGTTTTCCTGCAAAAAAAACAATCGTTGCACAGATAAGAAATCCTGCTATTACGAACATCCTGCTTCTTTCAGGAAAGATACTGATAAGTTTCTTTCGGACACATGGCCCATAAAGGTTTGCTTATTCTGTTTGATTATCGGGCAAAAGAAGGAAATAATACATTTGCAGTACATACCTGTATACCATGAGCAATCACGATCTGATATTACTCGCTGTTTATGTGGGCGGCGGATTCCTTCTCGGCTACCTCTTATATCGCTTTGTCATCCCTTTGTTATCAAAACTCGCAGCTAAAACCAATATTCAGTCCGATGATCTGATTGTTTTAGTACTGAAAAAGTGGATCATTTCGTGGATGGTTGCCCTGGGAATATTTATCGGACTTCGACGGATTGACATGGCCGACAAATACTACAACTGGCTTGAAAAAGGACTCGCCATTTTTTACATCTTTTCACTCACACTGATTGCAGCCCGCATCGTATCCGGTATGATCCGGATCAAATCAGCCGGAAATGATACAGTCATCCCCTCTTCCTCGATAATCAGTAACATTGTCAAAGTCATAATTTATTGCCTCGGGCTGGTCCTCATCCTGCAATCGCTCGGCATTTCAGTAACACCCATCCTTGCCACCCTGGGTGTAGGTGGCCTTGCTGTTGCACTGGCCCTCCAGGATACGCTTTCAAACCTGTTTTCGGGCTTACAGATTATAGCATCCGGCAAAGTTAACCCGGGCGATTTTGTGCGTTTGGATAATAACCAGGATGGTTTTGTGCATGATATAACATGGAGAAGCACCACGATTCAAACCGTAGCCGGAAACTACATTATTGTTCCCAATTCCAAACTGGCGAACATGATTGTTACAAATTTCTATCTTTCCGAGAAAGAAAATAATTTTTCGGTTGAGGCCAGCGTGAGTTACAATACAGATTTGCAAAAGGCAGAAAGGGTGGCAAAAGAAGTGGCAATTGAAACCCTGCAGTTGGTGGAAGGAGGTGTTACAGACTTTGACCCGCTTGTTCGGTTTCATACATTTTCCGATAATGGTGTCAACTTTCGTGTCATTATGCGGGTACACGAATATGCGCAACAATTTGCTGCCCAGCACGAATTTATCAAACGGCTGAAGGATCGCTTTCAGCAGGAAGGAATTGAAATCCCGTTTCCGGTACGGACGGTTTATTTGAAGCAGTAACAACCTGTAAACAAATTCGCATTTCATTGAGCGGGAGAAAAGAAAGCTGAACTGATGCTACAGGTATTTTGTATCTTTACCTAAATCTGCCAGAGATCGCCTCGTCTTTTTCTACAGATTGCGATTTCTTCACAGTAAAAAAAGTGATTCTACACATGGCAGACTCCTGGAATAAAAAAGAACGGGAAAAGAAAAAACAACAGCAAAAAAAAGAAAAAGCTGAACGCAAACAAGAGCGGAAAGAACAGTCAAAAAGCGGCACGCCCGACTCAATGATGGCTTACATTGATGAATACGGGAATATTACCTCTACCCCTCCCGATCCTGCACGCCGCCAGGAAGTAAAACTGGAAGATATTGAAATTGGAGTACCCAAACAGCGGGAACTGGATCCAGCAGAGCTGATTCGTACCGGAACAGTTTCATTCTTCAATACCAGCAAAGGCTATGGCTTCATTCGTGACCATCAAACACAGGAAAGTGTATTTGTACACGTAAATGCACTTACAGAAGCCATTCAGGAACAGGACACAGTGAATTTTGAAGTGGAAATGGGTCCCAAAGGATTAAATGCCCGGAATGTAAAAATCAAACGCTGACGTGAATCAACATGTCGCTCTCTTTGCATGACCTGAAGCCTGTTCCTTCTGCTTTTACCATTCGTACTGAAACAATCACGATCGTTGTTCCCGATACAACCAGCGTTGAGCAATGGTACAAACAGGCACTGCAGCTAAACCCATCCACTCCCTTCCCTTACTGGGCAAAAGTCTGGCCGTCTGCCATCGCATTAGCCACCTTTCTTGTACAAAACTCCGTTTGGGTAAAGAATCAACACGTACTGGAAACCGGAAGCGGAACAGGTCTTCCTTCGTTTATTGCTGCCCGTTGGGCGGCATCCGTATGCATAACGGATGCCGTACCGGAAGCACTGGAATTTTTACAGCTTACAAAAAGGCACTTTCCACAGAAGCAGATCACCACCGGATTGCTGGACTGGCATACTGCCGACACATATCCACCAGCCGATGTATTGCTGCTGAGCGATGTTAATTACGATCCCCGTCATTTTCCCGCCGTTCGCAAACTGATTGATCATTATTACAATAACGGTGCTGCAGTTATACTTTCCTCACCCCATCGCCTCATGGCGAAACCATTCATTGAAGAATTGCTCGCCTGGAGCATACATCAGGAGGTATTTACGATTGACGCAACGGAAATATCTGTTTTTGTCCTTCAAAAAAACTAAACCTGTAACACCAGGCTTCCACCTTTTTAGTTATATCTGTCACCCTCTCCCTGTTATAATCTGCAATCTGCATTCAACAACCCCCTTCTACCTACCTTTGCCCTATGCATCCCCACATTGAGCAGCTGCTTGCCTGTATTGAGCTGGAAGAAAAAGAAGAAATCATCCGCTACCGGCTGGACCAGGCACATTCGCTGAAACAACTGAAAGCAGAAGGGCTTGCCTTGCATCCACTCATCATTACCCGGAAAAGCTTTGGCTATGCTGAATATCCCGAACTCAGCTTCCGGCTGCAGTTTCCGCCGGAAATGCATCTCTTCAGAGACGGTGTTGCCATTGAATGTTTTGCAACCGGCGAAGAGCCGGTGAAAGGAGTCCTGCTGTCGCTCGATGGCAAAACAGGAGAACTGCGTTTGTATGCACCCGATTTCCCCGACTGGATTGAAAGCGACAGCATGGGGATTAAACTGGCACCCGATACACGTACCACGGCCATACTGAAAAAAGCACTGCAGGAACTGGAACAAAAGAAACTGCTCTTTCGTTTGTTTGAGCAGATACATAGTGATACACCCGACCGGCTGCAACAAATCGCAGCAACCGATCCGTCTTTAATCAGCTTCAACAACCAGTCCCTGAATAAAAGTCAGCAACAAGCCGTGGCAGCTGCAATCAGCAATGAAGATTTACTGATCATACACGGACCGCCCGGTACCGGCAAGACGACTACGTTAACAGAAGTAATTACTCAGCTTACAGCACGGGGAGAAAAAGTAGCTGTTTGTGCCCCGGGCAATGCAGCGGTGGATCATCTTTGCAAACAATTACTGCAGCAGGGAATCCGTTTGCTGCGGGTGGGCAACACCAGTAAGGTGGCCGATGAATTGATGGCACATACACCGGAAGGAAAACTGAGTGATTCCAAACTGCAGAAAGAAATCAAACAGCTGAAACAACGTGCAGAAGAATTCAGACGGATGGCGCTCAAGTACAAACGAAGTTTTGGAAAAGAAGAACGGGAACAACGCAATCTTCTGTTTCGTGAAGTGAAAGAAATCCGGGCCGAAATCAAAAAGATTCAGTCTTACAACGAAGAAAAATTATACCAGGAAGCACAAGTGATTGCAGGCACGCCCATTGGTTTATATGATGCCGGGCTGGAAAAACTGTCCTTCAGCACCCTGGTGCTGGATGAAGCCGGGCAATGCATAGAACCTCTTGCCTGGTGTGTGTTTCCGCTGGCACCGAAACGCATACTGGCAGGCGACCACTGGCAACTACCACCTACCGTTTTAAGCAACGAAGCTGTTTTGCAGGGTTATAATACTTCTATACTGCAACATGCTGTTTCAAAAACACCCAATGTATTCCTGCTGAATACCCAGTACCGGATGCGGGAGGCAATTGCCGGTTTCAGCAGTGCCTTTTTTTACAACAACCTGTTGCTGACAGCGGAACATTTGCTCAACCAGGGTACCCATCTCACATTTATTGATACGGCCGGGGCCGGGTATGAAGAAGAGCGGGGCGCAGATGGCACCAGTTTACAAAACCCGGGCGAATTACAAACGATTCAGAAGCTGTTGGAGCGGGAGCCGTTTGATCTGCGCCACACAGCTTTTATTTCCCCTTATGCAGGACAGGTAACTGCTGCACGCACCCAACTTCCAGGGGCTTTGCGATACAGTACCATTGACAGTTTTCAGGGACAGGAACAGGAATCCATCATTATTTCGCTGGTAAGAAGCAATGACGACGGTGAAATTGGTTTTTTAAAAGACTATCGGCGGATGAATGTAGCGATTACACGGGCCAAAGAACAACTGGTGATTATTGGCGACAGTGCTACCATTGGCGCTGATGCGTTTTACAACCAGTTTCTCAGCTATGTTGAAACACATGGAACCTACCGAACAGTGTGGGAATTCGAACTGTAAAGAATCGTACCAGGTATTCTTCAAACAGCTGTTTTGCAAATTGTCATTCAAAGCAGCAGCCGCCTTAACGGGTCAGGGTTTCAATCCAATGCTGATGTTGTGGAAACTCTTGTAAAAGCGTTTCTTTTTCGGCCAGTTCAAAATCCTGAAAGTCGAACCCGGGTGCAACTGTACAGCCCACCAGGCAAAAGCTTTCCGGATCAATGGGCCGGGAGGCAAACCAACTTCCTGCAGGAACCAATTGCTGAAAAGCATAGCCGTGCTTCAAATCCCTGCCCAGGCGTAAAACGCTACCGGTGCCATTGGGTTCAATGACAAAAATCTCCAATCCACAGCCATCATAAAAATGCCAGAGCTCATCACTTTTAATGCGGTGAAAAGCTGAAAACTGGTGTCCACTCAACAAAAAATAGATAGCCGTGGAAAACAAACGGTCACCCGGAAATCGTGCCGGCAATGCACTTACCCGAATGCTTTCCTTGCTTCTGTAGGTTGATGCATAATATCCACCTTCGGGATGTGGTTGCATCTCCAGTTTCTCAACGTAGTGTTGAACGATTTCCGCTACACCTGTTTCCATTGAAAAGCCCCTGTTTCATAATTAAAAAATGCCCGGCGGTTGCCAAGGTAATGTAAAAACACCCAATCAATGGAAGTCACCCGTGTTTCCACCACTGCAAACTGACTTCTGGCAGTATCAAGCACCTGCTGTTCCACATCCACTCTGTTTAAATCAATCAATTCGGGTTCTTCCAAAAATGTTCCGGGAGCAGAGGAGGGTGTATACGTTAGCCTGCTGGCCAAACGGGAATGCTCCCAGCCGGCATCTGCCACTGCATCATTTGTATGCACAACTGCGCTGGCATAACAACGCAATTGCATCCGCAGGCCGGGGTCATAAAACAACCAGGTTACCTGTGGTTGCCGCTGTAATTGTTCCATTTTGGGCGATCGTATATCAGTATGAAAAAACAGCTTCCGTTCAGGTACCAGCACCTTGCGGAGAATAACCGTACGTGCTTCCGGCATTGAATGATTGATGGTAGCTACGACCGCATGATGAAACGGTGCTTTGTAAGAACCAACGGCCTGTTGTAACAATTGCCAGATGCCGGCTTCTGTAGCCGTTAAATCAAATTGCAGGTACCATTCATTCATGCTGCAAAGAAAAAGAAAAGGGCACAAAGTCTTTGACTTTGTGCCCCTGCCAATTGCAATATCGATGCATCATGAACCTGGCTGCTGTTCGGCTTTGTCATCTTCTCCATCGAACTTATCTTTTACCTTATCCCATAAACCGGATGCCTTTTCTTTTAAATCATCTGCCACATCTTCTGCCTTGTCTTTCAGTACTTCAAACTTGTCTTCGGCAATGTCTTTCAGTTCTTCAAATTTGTCTTCAGCTTTGCCTGCGAGTTCTTCCGCTTTTCCTTTCAGATCCTGAAGTTTTTGTTCAGCCTGTTCTTTCCAGTCGGCTTGCTTTTGGCTGTCGGAGTTGTTGGGTTGTTCTGACATAGTGTAAGTTTTAATGGTGAAATAAATCTTAGTGTAAGGTAGCTCAAAAAAGCACAGAGACGATCAGGTTCATGATTTAATAACGCAAAAGGCAGCAGAAAGATGCTGCTGCCTTTTGCAAGTATAAAAAAGTACTGTTACGCCCGCTTTTTAACGGATGTGCTTTTTGATTTTTTCGAAAGTTCATCAATCACCTTGCTGAAGCCATTCAAGCTCACAGCCCCCTTGTACTCTTCTCCGTTGATGTAAAAGAATGGTACGTCTTTGATGCCTTTATCAGCTCCTTCCAGCAAATCGGCCCGTACACTCCATCCATAGACAGAATCCACGAGTTTGGTCAGAAAATTCTTATCAGTTACTCCGGCTTCTTTTGCATACTCTTTTAAACTGATGGTACCCAGCCTGCGGCGGTGCTCAAACAACAGATTATGCATGGGCCAGAATTTCCCTTCCTGGGCTGCACCTACGGAAGCTTCCGCTGCTTTATGAGCCCTTTGATGAATGCGGGTTAAAGGAAAATGACGGAAATTAAACTGAAGAACACCCTCATATTTTTCAAGCAGCTGGTTCACAACCTCATTTGCTTTACCGCAGGCTTCACTTTCATAATCGCCATACATAACCAGCCGTACCGGAGCCTGCTTATCACCTACCCAAATGTCTTTTGTTGGAATAATTTCTACAATTTGTGCTTTGTTTTGTGCCATAATTTACTGAACTCTCCTGAGAGGTTTAAAAAAGTGAACGAATGTGGTTTCTCTCCGGCAGACAGTTTTGGATTTTGGAAACACACACTTAAAACATTATATGTGTGCAGCTGGTTTCTTCTCAATGTCGGAAGCAGCCTGGTGGTCGTTCCGGAATACCACCATCCCGTCAAATACATCTACCACAACCGGACGGGTTTTGTCAATAGCTCCTGCCAGAATTTTCTTACTGAGTGCATTAACAAGTTCCTTCTGAATCAACCGTTTCAAAGGACGGGCTCCGTATTGCGGATCAAATCCGTTTTCTGCTAGATAATCCAGGGCATACTCAGTAAATTCCAGTTGTATTCCATTTTCTGAAACCAGCTTCTGAAGATTCTGCAACTGGATACGTACAATAGACTTGATTTCTTTCTTCAGCAGCGGAGCAAACATAATGATTTCATCCACACGATTCAAAAATTCTGGACGAATGGTTTGCCGCAGCAGGTTCATGACCTCCAGTTTTGCCTGTTCGGTAGCCCGCTCCACGGTTTCGTCGGTTACTCCGTCAAATGCATCCTGGATAAGATGGCTGCCGATATTGCTGGTCATGATGATGATGGTGTTTTTGAAGTTCACCATACGGCCCTTATTATCTGTAAGTCGCCCATCGTCAAGCACTTGCAACAAAACATTCCATACATCAGGATGTGCTTTTTCAATTTCATCGAGCAATACAACGCTGTAGGGCTTACGGCGGACAGCTTCGGTCAGTTGCCCCCCTTCATCGTACCCCACATAGCCCGGAGGAGCCCCCACCAGGCGGGAAACGGTATGTTTTTCCTGGTACTCACTCATATCAATCCGGGTCATCATACTTTCATCATCAAACAGGTACTCGGCCAGCGCCTTTGCCAGCTCGGTTTTACCCACACCGGTTGTACCCAGAAAAATGAAAGATCCGATGGGCTTGCGTGGATCGCTCAGTCCGGCACGGCTCCTGCGAATGGCGTCTGATACGGCTGTAATTGCTTCCTCCTGCCCTATTACACGGTTGTGCAACTCTTCTTCCAGGTGGAGTAATTTTTCACGTTCACTCTGCATCATTTTTGCAACCGGGATACCTGTCATTTTCGCAATATTCGCTGCAATATCTTCTGCATCCACCTCTTCTTTCAACAGCCGCTTTTCACTGGTGGAATTTAGTTGAACGGAAAGCGTTTGAATCACAGCTTCCTGTTCTTTTATCTTTCCATACCGTATTTCGGCTACTTTGCCGTAGTCTCCTTCCCGCTCCGCACGCTCGGCGAGTAATTTCAGATTTTCAATTTCTGCTTTTGCCGTTTGAACCTGTTCCACCAATTCTTTCTCTTCTTTCCATTTTGCTTTGAGTGTATCACGCTGAACAGAAAGATTGGCAATTTCTGTGTTGAGCTCTTTTAACTTGATCTCATCATTTTCCCGCTTGATGGCCTCCCGTTCAATTTCGAGCTGACGGATCTGCCGTTCCAGTTTATCCAGTTCCTCTGGCATACTGTTCATTTCTAAACGCAGCTTAGCCGCACTTTCATCTATCAGATCAATGGCTTTATCGGGCAGAAAGCGATCGGTGATATACCGGCTGCTCAATTCAACGGCAGCAATAATGGCTTCATCTTTAATGCGAACATGATGGTGTGTTTCGTAACGGTCTTTCAACCCACGCAGGATGGAAATAGCATCTTCCACACTTGGCTCATCAATCATCACTTTCTGGAAACGACGCTCCAGGGCTTTGTCTTTTTCAAAGTATTTCTGGTATTCATTCAATGTTGTGGCGCCAATGGCACGCAATTCGCCACGGGCCAGGGCCGGCTTCAGAATGTTTGCTGCATCCATAGCACCTTCACCGCCACCGGCACCAACCAGCGTATGAATTTCATCAATGAACAAAATGATTTCACCATCGCTGGTACTCACTTCTTTCACCACTCCTTTCAGGCGCTCTTCAAATTCGCCTTTGTACTTGGCACCGGCAATGAGCTGCCCCATATCCAGCGCATAAATGATTTTTGATTTCAGGTTTTCCGGCACATCGCCATTGACAATACGCATGGCTAATCCTTCTGCAATGGCGGTTTTGCCTACACCAGGTTCACCTACCAGGATGGGATTATTCTTGGACCTGCGGGTGAGAATATGCAACGTACGACGGATTTCTTCATCCCGCCCGATAACAGGATCCAGCTTCCCCTGCCGGGCCATTTCCATGAGGTTTTTTGCATACTTGTTCAAGGCATTGAACTGTGTTTCCTGTGTCTGGCTTTTCACGGTTTCGCCTTTGCGTAAATCTTTTACAGCAGCAATCAATCCTTTTTCAGTCAACCCTGCATCCTTCAACAATTTGGCTGTAACATCATTGCCCTGCACAATGGCAAGTAACAAATGCTCCGGGGTTACAAACTCATCACCGAAAGTTTTTAAGCATGCCCCGGCCCGCAAAACAACCTGGTTGGCTTCCCGCCCAATCATTTGTGCCGGCTCAGCGCTGGTGACAGGAAGTTTTTGCAGGGCTTCTTCCAGTTTTGTCTGCACGAGGTTAATGGTAACATTATTTTTTTTCAGCAGGTATTCAACCGGTGATTCCTGCTGCTCCAGTAATGCTTTGAGAAAATGCTCTGTTTCAATATTCGGATTTTGTGCATTAAAGGCCAGTTGCTGTGCCTGTTGTACCGCTTCGGTAGCTTTGATGGTAAAGTTTCCAAGATTCATATGCTGATAATTTTTTTTCTTACAAAAAGCAGGTTGCGGTAGTTTTAACAAACTCACACGTATGCAACCCGGAAAATTCAAATAACTTTAAATGCAGAACCGCAAATCACTATCCAAGAAAAAAATCAAGCAAGAATGTCACTGAAATTATATTCCAACCGCCTGAAAGTCAGCGCCACTATTGTTTTTCTGCTATTTTTTCAGTTAAGCTTTTCACAAGACCGGTTTGTAAAAGTGAGCGATTGGATGCAGACAAACCTGCCCGATTTAGGAGGAAGAGCCGTTCTGATGATTTATAAAGACGGACAGATTGTTTACAGCCAGGCGTTCAACAACCTGAGCAAACAACAAATCAATGCCGGAAAGATGCGGGCCCGGATCCAGGGCAAAGAAGAAGAGCAGGTACTGCAGGATTATACCACACAAACCCGGGAACGGATTGCCAGTGCCAGCAAATGGCTGACGGCTGCACTGGTACTTACCTTTGTGGAGGAAAACAAACTTCGCTTAAACGATACCGTTGGCAAATACCTCCCCAGCCTGAGCCGGTATGGAAAAGGTCATATCAAAATCTGGCATTGCCTCAGTCATACTACGGGCATTAAAGATGGCGGCTTACGTGAAAGCATTGCCTCCTTTCAGAAAATAAGCACCATGAGCGAATACATTGACCAGATACTCACGTATCCCATGGAAGGCGAGCCGGGTAAGGTATTCCGTTACAGCAATGTGGGATTGCAGATTGCAGCCGCTGTCATTGAAAAAATCAGCGGGAAAGATTTCGAAACACTTTTCCGGGAACGCATAGCCGAACCGCTTGAAATGAAACAAACCGATTTTGGGAAGAGCGGTTTACCACTTGCAGCCGGAGGTGCGTTCAGTACGCCGGAAGATTACCTGAACTTTCTGATTATGATTCTCAATGAAGGCGAATTCAAAGGCAAACGTATACTCAGTAAAGCACTGGTGGTGGAGATGCAGAAAAACCGGATTGGCAGGGATTGTATTATAGCAGGTACCCCTGAAGAAGCTGGAAACTGGGGCTATGGCTTTGGCGAATGGGTGATGGATGCCCCGCTTGCGATTGCACCCCGGAAAGATGCGATGCCCGATTCGCCCCGCAGCAGCAGTGTTACCAGCCCCGGCTTGTTTGGCAGCTTCCCCTGGGTGGATTCGCAACGGGGTTATTGCGCCTTACTTTTTGTTTACAATCTCAAACATAAGGGACGCAATGAAAAATACAGGGAACTGAAACAAACAGTGGATGCAGCACTGCGGTAAAAGCGGTACTATTCTTCTTTCTTAACCAGCACCACCCTGGCCCTGTCGGCAGCGTAAATTTTATCAAAAAACTGTACCATCTCTTTGTAATCTGATGGCTCAAATTTTCCTGCCGTCTGTTCATGCCTGCGGTAATAAACAACCTTACCGGGCATAACTTTTACCACCGAGTAATAAGATCCAAACTTAGATTCAAACTGCTGGTCTTTGGGTACAGCTTCAGCAGTGTATCCTGCCGGAATTTCTATTTCAACCGAATCTATATCCCTGAACGAATAATCAAGCAGCACCGGGAACTTTCGGCTGGTATCAGCAGTCAGCTTACGGGTGGAACGGCTGAGAATATTCGGAAGCAGAAACATTCGCCTGTTACTAATCTGCAGGTAATTACCCGCCACCAGTGTTAATTCCTCCTTTAGTTCCGGTAGTTTGCCCGGTAATTCTTTATAATCGAAAGCAACCACATCATAATGTGGCAGATCAATTTCACCTTTCAGGTGTTCCAGTATTTTTTCTCTTGTAAGGCTTTGCAGCATTGAGTGAAGTGCATCCTGTTGCATGGCTTTGTACAAGGTGGATGCCTGTATCTTCAGTTCACCGGTTTCCGCATCGACCACTGCTTTGATCCGGCGCAACTGCAGATTCTGCTCTTTACCGTAGGTGGGTGTACGCACCAGGTGCCCTCCCTCTTCATTTACATAAACAGCATACCGATCGTGTGTAAAACTGCTCAGGTAACCGGCAGGCAGTGTTTGACTGGTACACTCCAGCCAGATGGAATCGTTGGGTTGGGGCACACACAAAATCACATGATCGAATTGCGAACTGGGAAAATCGGGGTGAAAAAATTTATTCCTTGATTTAATGACTGTATACCCCGAAGGTATGCCCGCTTCTTTCAGCAAGGCATACATATAATTTGTAAGTGCTTTACAATCACCATACTTCTTTTCGGCAACAAAAGAAGCAGGAAACGGCTGCCAGCCACCAATTCCCAACTGAATGCTGATGTAGCGGGTCGTCTGCTGCATATATTGATACAGCCGTTCTGTTTTTTGCCGCAGGTCAGAAATACCATCAGTTAATTCATGCACTTTCTGTTTGACAGCAGCAGGCAGTTCTACTTTGTCCTTCTTCAATGAATGAACAAAGCTGCCATACTCTTTCCATGTATTCATTTCGCCTTCATACCCTTCGATAAAAAAACGGGACGGTCCCATAAATACAACCGGGGTGATTTCAGTTATTACCGGAGCTGCATACTCACCCACAATGGCCGGGAAATGATTCAGCTTCCATTCATATACTTTTTTACTACCCTCGTCTTTCACTACCGGCTCCCCCGCTCCGTTTACAGACTTGTAGCGGAACGATTCTCCGGCAGGCAATACCACCGTCATGGATGAGGATTCAACAGAAAGCAGACTGGCGGGACAGGGAATCCAGCCGGGGAAAAACATAGTTGCATTATAATCCTGTTCAACCAGGTATTCCACTGTATAGGGATATACTTTATGATAAAAATTATGCGTACGCACCCGGTCGTTGGCAGCAAGGGTTCCTTCATCCACATTGCTGTAATCTCTGATATCTGTTTTTTTCGTGGATTTAATTTTTGTACCCATCGCATCATAAAGAGTGCCCTGGATGGAAGGTTCCTCCCACAGAATTTTATCATACGATTCTGTCATCTGTGCATAATCATCACCCTTTTCGTTCAGGATTGTATAAACAACACGCCGGGTATATTTCGCCTGCCGGGTGCTTTTGATTTCAAACCTGATTTCTTCCAGGCGCTTCACCACATTGGCATTTTTTAATAATGGCTGAGGAATCGTGAAGAAGGGAAATTCACCGGCTTTAGAAAACTGTCCCGTTACAAGCAGCAGAAAGAAGAAAAGTAAGTGCTTCATAGAATCAGGATTTCTTTTTCAAAACAATCTGCTCCGCCTGCTTTTTGATTACATAGCTGAAGAACTCCCGTAAGAAGTCATATTCCTCCGGAGAAAATACGGCACGGTTGATCTGAATTTTGGTGCGCAGAGAAATAACACCCCCGGAATGCATGATCATATATTCAAACAAACCATCTGCAGCATCCTGAAACCGTACCACTACCTGTTTCGGCAATTCTTCGACCACATAGTTATCGGGTAAAAATATACTGGCTGCAAATGTTTCATGAATGGTATATGGCATTTCTACAGGATACAGCCGTTGTGTTGCTTTAAACGGGTTGTCTTTCCAGGCTTCACCAAACATGGGCGACAGATAAATGATATCTTCCCCGTTTCCTTTCATTTTGAATTTATACTTCAACACCAGGTTCTCTTCTTTATGTTCCAGCGAATCGAGTTGTATGTCTGAAACATCTCCGTCATCACCATATACTTTTTTAATTGTCTGCACATACGCATCCTTTCCTTTTTCTTT
This sequence comes from Chitinophaga pinensis, assembly GCA_943368955.1. GTDB lineage: Bacteria > Bacteroidota > Bacteroidia > Chitinophagales > Chitinophagaceae > Lacibacter > Lacibacter pinensis_A. The sequence continues at coordinate 102,166 of CALRLY020000004.1, read as the reverse complement.
CCAGTTCTTACGGGTTGTGTAAGACTCATACGCACCCAATATTTCACTCATAACCCCTTCCATATTTCCGGCAGAATCCAACACAATACGAATGGAGGATGTAGAACGCTCCATATTTTTATCGGGATCGAAATTCAGGGGTTCCGCAGCCGGGGTCACAAGCCTTGCATGACCGTTGTAACAATCTGGCAGCAGTTTACCAAAGCCCAGCAAAGGCCAGCTGCCATCGAGAAAATAAGAAACATTATCAATGTGGGTGTGACAAATAACATAATTGAATTTATCAACCAGCGGATAATAGGGATATACAAAACCGTTACTTCTGGTACTCAGCAAAACAGGATCAGCATGCAGCCCGGCATAACGTAACATTGCAGTTAACAACAGGTTCAGTTCAGCCACTGTGCCATTTTTTTCTTTTGCAATGGTTTTAAGCGGACGCCGCAGATACACCCCATTATGGTTTGTGCAGGTAAAGGTTGATGCCAGATGGTAGTAGATTTTCCTGGCTTTTTCCAATTGTCCGGTAGCTCCATCAATAACCGGATTTACATATTCACCCAGCCAGCCATTGTTGCCGCTGATAGGCAATCCGAAGTTTTCATCCTGTAACATTTCCTGGAATGCAGTACCCCAGGTGGCCATCACGTTTTTAGGTTCGAGCGGATACCTGTACTCAGCCAATTGAAACGAAATTTTTGAAAGATGGTTGCTGAGTGTGGATGTAAAACTTTCTTCTTTCAGCGCAGGAACATCTTTCATGACCCAACGATGGTCCATTACCCCCGCTGAAAACCGGTAATTATCAGCGGCACTGGTGCCCCGGCTGTCACGCACAAGAAAGTTATCAGATCGACCCTTACTTTCTTTTATATGGAAGGGAATATAGCCCTGTACCAACGGCATATACACAAAAAACTCGGGCATGGATACGGTATACTCGCTCCACAACCTTGGATAAGCCCCCTGGAATTCCCATGGCTGCAGGTTAAACAGAAAATCGGAACGCAGGGTATACTCATATTCAACAATGCTTCCTTCCTTGATATTCGGAAAAGTAAACTTTTGAAAAGAATGATTTTTGGTCATCTTTTCTTTGAATACACCCGATTTTTCGAGTTTCGTTTCAACGATTTTGCCATTCTCGAGGTTGTAGGTTACCGCTTTAATACTGCGAACCTCTTCTTCCATATTCCCACTTTGATAAATGGGGATGGTCACATTTGCAATATCATACCCGTTTTTAGTAAGTATATGAATGCGCTTATAATGTTTAAACTCCAGCGAAAACCAGCCTTTGTCATTTCCTACAAATTCGGTTTGCCCCACATCTGCAAGAACCACTGCAGCAGCACTGCTGTCAACTGTGTAAACTTTGTGTTCAAAATCCTGAACAGCAATTTTTCCGAACTTGAAATTAATTTTTTCCTGGGCTTGCGAAGATTGTACAACGGTATAAATCAGGGTTAACAGAAGGAGTGTCTTTACTTTTCTCATGGTAGATGTGGTTAGTTAAAAATGCAAAGCAAAATAGATTTAATTATTTTTGAAGTGAAAGAATGTTGATCATTTTCAGAACTAACTTTAGTCATTTTTTAACTTCATGTCCTTGCAGCAAAACAAAGCACTGGAAATAAAACGGAAGGCAACCGAACTGGGCTTTCTCTATTGCGGTATTGCACAAGCGATGCCGCTTGAAGAAGATGCCCGTCGGCTGGAACGCTGGCTGAACAAGGGTTTGCATGGAACAATGACCTGGATGGAACGTTATTTTGAAATGCGGATTGACCCGTCAAAACTCGTACCTGACGCAAAGTCCGTTATTACGCTGGCGCTGAATTATTTTCCGGAAGCACGGCAGCACCCCGCAGCACCCCGCATTTCGAAATATGCCTGGGGTGAGGATTACCATACCGTCATCCGCTCCAAACTGAACGTGTTGCTGGAATACATGCAGGAACGTTTCGGGGCTGTTAACGGTCGTGGCTTTGTAGACAGTGCCCCGGTGCTGGAACGCAGCTGGGCTGTAAAAAGCGGAATCGGCTGGGTGGGTAAAAACGGAAACCTGCTTACAAAACAACAAGGCTCTTTTTTCTTTCTGGCAACAATCATCTGCGATCTGGAGATGGACTATGACTCCCCGTTTGCACATGACTATTGCGGTACCTGTACCCGTTGTATAGACGAATGTCCCACGGATGCCATCCTCCCCGGAAAGGTAGTGGATGGAAGCCGGTGCATTTCCTATTTCACGATTGAGCTGAAAGGCGCTTTGATTCCGGAAGAATTCAAAGGCAAATTTGACAACTGGATGTTTGGCTGTGATGTGTGCCAGGATGTTTGCCCCTGGAACCGTTTCAGCAAACCAACAACAGAAACAAAGTTCAACCCGTTGCCGGAGCTTCTCAATCTCACCACCCGGGAGTGGGAACAAATGTCAGAAGATACATTCCGGAAACTGTTTCGCCATTCGCCGCTGAAAAGAAGCAAATGGAGCGGCATTCAACGAAACCTGCATTTTATTAAGGAGTAAAGGTGGTTTGTTCCTGCAGCGCCTGCAAATGTTGTTTCAACTCTTTCCACACAATCGTTTTATCTTTAAATGTGTAGTATTGATCGAATAAGAGTTTTGTCTGTAGAAGATCGCAACCATATAATAAATGCATGGTCGCAAAATTGAGGGCATACATTTTACGAACACCGCTATCATCCCAGTCTTCTTTCATGGGATTCATTGGAACCTCTTTCAACAAGTCAAGATTTTTAAAAACAGCATGTTTCACCCGCAGGGAGTCGCCCGTGAGCAGGAGTTTCCCTTTTTGATATTGATACACAACAGGCGGTGGTGCAATGAGTCCTTTTGCCGAATCTTCATATAAACATGCATAACAGGAAAGGAAGTAGCCCAGCATTTCGTACACATTATAAGAAAACTCATTTTTCAGGTTTACACAGGTATTGCCTGCAAAAAACTTCGCTTTTTGTACATAATGTCCCGGCTTTACTTCTTCCAGGATATAAATTTCATCGCAGCAATGCATACCACCGGTATACGTAAAAATCAGGAGTTCCATTTTTCCGTCACCATCCAGATCCCGGAAACCGGCACTGGTATGACCATATAAAAAATCGCCCTTTACCAGCGAATCAAAACTGATGGCATCCTGCTCATTTACTTCCACCAGTAAACCGGTACTGTCAGTAATCTTTTTTGTTGCTGCCATGAAAGAATCGTAGCAATCGAAATCATAGGCATCCACTGAGTCAACAGGTAATGTATCTTTTACAGAAACGGGTTGACTTCCGGAAGTTCCTGTAAGTTGTTCGCAGGAAAGCAAAGCCATCAGCAACAGAATCAAAAGAGAACGCATACAAATCAATTTATGCAAAAGTATCAGTTGAAACTGCCCTCTTTACTACCCTCTGAATGGTATTTTAGCGATCTGCATTGGCCGGGTTGTAGTTTCATATAACGCAAAAAAGCCCCGCTAAAAAAGCGGGGCCTTCACTTAAACCATCTGCAAAGATGATGAGTATTGTTTAATTAGCAGGATCGGGAGGGGTGTTAGGGTTACCGTCACGCTCCTGCTGGGGAAAAGGATAAAAATTTCTTGTACGCTCTGGACCCGTTTGTCCAGGTCCGGGACGAGCAAAACGGCGACTGTCTTCCAACTTCATTCCTGTAAGATAAAGTTCAATACACCTGTTTTTATAAATTTCTGCAAGAATTGCATCCCTGGTATTAGCGCCACTGTATGTAGGCAAATCTGCACCAAGTCCAAAAGCATCCGCAGCCGGTGTTTTTGTCAATACCTGATTGAGAAATCCTGTAGCCAGTGTCAATTGATCTTTTCTTGCATGCGACTCAGCTAAAATTAAAAGCATTTCACCAGGCAAATAAATAGGTATTGCTGTTGCATCGCCCTGGAAAAAGCCTGAACCATTTTGTGCGTTTCTTGTCAAATGAAATGCGATTCGTTTATCGGCCGGTGCAGGTAACAAAGAGCCTGATAAGCCAAAATTGTTAACGATACCATACACATTATTAGTAATAAGGGAACTTCTGAAAACAGGATTTGGATTGAGTGTATTGTAAAAGAAAATACTTCTTTTTGAAAGATCCACTGCACCAGCTTTGGCAATTGCCTGATCAAAATTTCCTGCCATTAAATTATACCTTGCAGAAAGTGCCAACAATGTATTATTTAGGTCAATTTCAGTACCTACCTGTGATGAAAAAGCTGTGGGAACAGTTGTAGAACTCATAAGAGTAAACGCATCATCCAGTAATTTGATTGCTGCTGCCAGAGCTGCCTGCCGTGTAACAAATTCAGCTCCGCTTTTATTTTCAACAGGCACCCTTTCCCAAAATTGGGCCAGCGTTCCAATTGCCATTGCTTTGTATAAATGGGCATAGGCAAGTACTGAGTTCCTGTAATTCTGATCAGAAATAATTCCAACACTGGAAATAATCTTTGAAGCCTCTGCGCTTACAACATTAGCTGTTGTCCAAAGTGAGGTAATTACCCCATTATTAGGTGCAAGATTATTTCCTCCGTTTTGAATTTGGGCAAGATCCGCATTCCCGGCATTGAGAACGGTCACCTCACCGGTAGATAACCCAGATGCAGAAATGGATTGATACAAACTGGAAACACCCACTCCATTAACGGCATGACGCTGTTTTAAACCTACAATCAGTTTCGTTAGACCCTCAGTTGTGGAAAAAACCTGCGCATCGGTTGGTGCATTGGGGTTCACATACTCTTTTTTGCAACCCGTCAGTGCTAAAACACCAAGAGAAATTATAATAAGATTTTTTTTCATGTCTTTGAAATTTAGAAGTTGGTAGTTATAGATACCTGGAACACTCTTGGAATGGGGAATGCTCCAAAATCAGTTCCCCGAACAAAACTCTGACCTGCTGAGTTAACTTCAGGATCATAGCCAAATCTGTAATTATCCCAACTGATAAGATTTCTTCCAACAAGAGAAATCTTCATAGAGTTACAAAACTTCAATTTATTGATGGTATAACTCAAAGCCAATTCACGTAACTTGGTAAAAGAACCATCTTCTATATGATCTTCCTGAATACGTGGTCCAATAAATCCGCCAATAGCGGCTACTGTTCCACGGGGAATTTCTCCACGCAGTTCCTGTTCAGCCCTGGGACCGATACCTACATTGTTTCTTGTGATTTTATCCCAGTTGTAAACTTCCGCACCATATAAACCATCGATCTGTATACGTAACGACCAGTTTTTCAGAGTAAACTCATTCATGAACGTGAGGGTAAAATCGGGGTTAGGGTCTCCAAGCACTTGCCTGAGAGGAGTACCAATGGGTTGACCATTGGCATCACGCTGAGGCTTTCCGGAAAGAGGATCGCCCCGCTCAACCTGCGGCAATTGAAATCCGTTTACATCCCTTAACAGCCACGAACCATTGGGATTTCGTGCAAAATAATTTACAAAAAAGACACCTACAGGTTGTCCTACAAGTACACCCTGTGTATTACTGGCATCAAATCCTATGAATGGAGCATTATTAAACAGCTTTGTAATTTCATTTCTATAGCGGTTAACCAGAAGCGATGCATCCCAACGAAATTTATTTGTCTTAACAGGATTTGCTGTTAACATAATTTCAAATCCTCTGTTATTCATTTCACCCACATTATCAAGGAGTGAAGATGCGCCGGCACTGGGTGCGATATTAAATGGCAAAATCAGGTCGGTAATGTTTTGATTGAAAACACTGAATTGCAAACCAAGACGGCCATTCAAAAACTGCATTTCAGCTCCCACTTCAATTTCCTCTTTGATCTCAGGCCTTATTGCGGCATTTCCAATACGATTCTGCGGCACCACTGCACCACCAGTATACACTTGTGGTAAATAGGTTATGAAACGGTCATAGGCCCCGATTCCTGTCAGGTTACCAGCACGGCCCCAGGATGCCCGGAGCTTCAGACTATTCCAGAAACCGCCCAGACTATTCTGGAAAAACTCTTCATCGCCTATGTTATAGGAAACACTGGCTTTAGGATAGAAAATATTCCTTGCATCCTTGCTGAACGCAGATGAACCATCAAACCGTCCTGCCAGTGTAAGGAATAACTTATTATCCCAACCAAAAGTCTGCTGAAGAAAATAGCCATAGATGCTTTGTTCTGAGCGATTGTCGACCGGCAACGAGAACAGATTCTGAGCCGCCCTGATTGTACTGATAAAGGGCAACAAATCTCTTCCTTCCTGGGCCTGGTAGATGTTCCTGATATACTGTGCAGAATAACCGGCAGTGGAAGTACTTTGTAACTTCTCATTCAAAAATGATTTTTTGTAAGAAGCAACCGCATCTCCCGTCCATTGAAAGTAATTGAGCTTTGCTGTACTTACATAACCATCAGGGAAAAAAGCTGCAGAAACGCCGGCATACGGAATACGGGGCTGTAATGTAAACCCTTCCTGTGAGTATGTATCAAAACCGGTTGTAAAGTCCAATGTTAATCCCTTCAGAGGTGTAAGTGTAAGTTTCATATCTGAGAGCATACGGTTCGTATTTTGCCGAATATCATATGTCTGCAGAACTGTATTTGGGTTTACCCGTACCAATTCAACATTTGGCAGATTACCAGCAGCATCTTTTGTATTGATATCCCAAACATTGTCAGTAATATTCATGGTACTGATGGGTGAAAAGAAGTTATTCCCGTTTGGCATATCCTTGCTCTGAGAATTTGTGAACATTATACCGCCGCCAAGTTTTGCCCAATTATTCAGCCTTGTATCAACCCGGGCTTTCAAGCCATACCGTTGAAAGTTTGTATTTGATACAATACCTCCGTTTTTCATATAGCTGGCAGAGAGATAATAGGTAGTTCCTTCGTTGCCACCTGTTACACTTAAGTGATTATCTGTTCCTAAAGATTCCTGAAAAATCTGGTCCTGGTAATCATACCTGGTTACAGGGTACGTTACCAGATCGAGCCTTCCACCTAATGAGGCAGGTCCGGCACCGGGAGTTACGTTTTGACCTGGACGCAGATTCGCAATCATCGTAAGCCGGTCGCCATTCGTAAATAAATTCGGAGAACCGGGAATACCAAACCGGAACGGGTGTTCATTCAGGTCCAGCCTTCTTCTCAATGAATTATGATTTATACTGGTAGTAAATGAAACCTGAGGTTTACCCGACTTACCTTTTTTAGTGAATATTTGAACAACGCCATTAGATGCACGGGATCCGTAAATCGCAGCGGCTGCAGCCCCGTTGATTACCTCAATCCGGTCAATGTCATTAGGGTTTATATCCACAAGACGGTTCGAACCAGCCTGTATTCTTGAACCCTGGGCATCTGCATTGAGGTTCACAACATTCGCAGAAGAGTTATCGACAATTATACCATCTACAATATATAATGGTTCGGAGCTTCCGAAAATGGATCCTACACCTCTTAATCGAACAGAAAAACCTCCACCGGGCTCACCGGAGTTTTGTGTTACCTGGGCTCCCATTACACGCCCGTTCAGTATTCCACTCAGATTGTTTGTTCCTGAGTTTTGCAACTGGCGGTTACTGATCGTTGAAATGGCATTACCCAACTCCTTTTTTGATGTGCGAACAGAAGTACCGGTAACAACCACCTCATCAAGGCCCAGTACATCCTCTGCCAGATCTGCATTAACTGTGTAGCGATTGTTTCCTGCTGAAATCTCTAGTGTAAAAGATTTTGATTTCAGTCCTACACCTGAAAAATCAAGGGTGTATTTACCAGGTTTGAAGTTTCCTGTGAGCGAGTACAAACCAGATTCATCCGTTGATGTTCCAAAATTCGTATTCCGTACGAGCACGGATACGTTAGAAGTGGAGATACCTTTATCCGCCGTAACCTTACCAGTGATGGTTACCTGTGCCTGAAGCCAGGAAGAAAACACCAGTAATGGCAGCAGAAGGAGTAACAACCTCCAGTTACCAGCCTGAGTAAAATTGACATGTTTCATTGTGCAGTATTTAATGTTAGATAATCAATTGACATTTATAAAATAGTTAAACCATGCTTCCTGTAAGTGGCGAGTAACGGATCGTCGGGTTCCCGCTCACTGATCAGCACATCCAGTTCCTGCAGCCCGCAAATCTGTATCCGGTGATTGGTATTGATTTTTTCGGCAATGGTCAGCGCCACTACCCTGGATGAGCTTTCGACCATGGCCCGCTTCACCTGCACCACATCCCAATCATTGTCGGTGAGTCCGTGCTCTTCATCAATCGCATTAATACCCATAAAGCAGAGATCGGCTTTTATTTGCCTGATTTTTAAAATCGCCTCAGCCCCCACTGTTATCTGTGAGCTTTTAGAAAGTTTATCGCCAATAAAAATCACTTCAATATTGGGATGATGTATATACTCCAGTGCCGCTGGTAAACTGCCGGTGATAAACGTGGCATGCAGGCTTTCGGGAAGTGCACGGGCCATTTCAATGATGGTGGTACCGCCACTGGTCAACACAAACATACCGTTTCGTATAAGCGAAGCAGCCTTTCGTCCGATCACCTTTTTCTTGTCAATAGAATAAACCTGTGATGAATTGAAGGAACTATGGAAGGATTTGGAAAGCGCTCCTCCGTGTACTTTTATAATCTTTCCTTTTTCGGATAGCTCCTGGAGGTCACGACGGATTGTATCTTCCGATACATTCATTTGCTGGCTCAGGTCCGAGGACATGATCCGGTTGTGAAGATTCACCTGGTGTACAATATAAGCCTGACGTTCCTGTTTAAGCATTCGTTTTGGCAAGCAGCGTTGAATACGAAAAATAGAAAAAAAACCAGAACAAGCAAAAAAACGCAGGATTTATTTTAAAAACCCGCAAAACCATGCATGATTTGGTGATAATTTGTGAAAAACCTGCAACCTTGCAGCAGGCAGCATCAGGAAGGCAGCCCTTGTATGCCGGTTGTAATTTTACCCAACTGCTGTAAGGCCTGTTCGAGGACCGGACCAATCATATGGTCCATGAAAATACCCGAAAACCGCTCCCATGGATACCATTTGAGCCGGTATTCGAGGAACCATTGTACTTCTGTTTGGCGGTTTGAATTGGCCACACGACGGATTCTGAATCCGCCATTTGCCGGATTCATGTTTTTGAATTCATGGAGCAGCCCCAGTTCCCCCGCCTTTATGGTTGTAAGCGTTAAGGTTCCTGCATTTTTCCCATCCAGTGATTTCCAGCGTACCGATGCACCGGGACCTGAAGTAATGGCCGATTGCTGAACCAACAGCCCCTCGCCGTTTTGCAACCAGGGCATCCATTGTTTCCATTGAGCAGGTTGAACGAGATATTCATATACCTGGGCACTATCGGCCTGAATCACAATTCCTCTTGAAATTTTAACGGATGAGGGAATAATAAGTCCGATGATTGTAAGCAGAATTACAATCCCTCCGATTCCGAAAAAAGCCATTTTTATTAAACGCATAAATTTTGAACTATGGGTTCTGTTTTATTCCCACCGGAAAACCTTGATGGCAATTGCATAAACAATCACACCCCAGATACCCAGTATTCCCAATTGCTTGCCGCAGTCAATAATATGATTGCCTTCAAAGGCAACACTCCGCATCGCATCATTGAGATGGGTAAGAGGTAATACATTGCAAACCGGTTGCAGCCATTTGGGAAACGCATCGATAGAGAAAAAGGTCCCTGCCAGTAAAAACTGTGGCAGTGTTACCAGGTTTGCAAAAGGAGGAATGGTGCTTTCATTTTTTGCAAGTCCGCTCACAACAAAGCCAAAACCCATAAACACAATCAACCCGATAAAACTCAGGACAAGCAATTCAAGAAAGGTTAGAAACCCATGCACCAGTGTAAAGTGAAAGGCAAAATGACCAACCAATAAAATTACCACGGCAGTTGTCATCTGGAAAATCACACGGGCCAAACCTTCTCCAAATAAAATGGTGGAACGTTTTACAGGTGTTGCAAAAAAACGTTTCAATACCAGTGTCTGACGCAGGTTGAAAAAGATAAATGCCACACCAAATACACCGGCACTTAACAACGAAAAGCCCAACTGACCCGGTAATATAAAATCAATGGTACGGTAAATGCGGCCCGGTAACGGGGGTGGCATGGCGATGGTTGCGTATGAGGGTGCGCCCGGAGCTGCCCGCCGGTCGAGCGTTTGGATAATCTGGTTAATCGTAGCCTGTAAGATGCCGAGTTTATCAACACTGGCTGTGGAGGTTAGCAGGTTGATGTTGTAAAGCGGAAAAGCATTCGATCCGGTAGGTTGAATATCAATGATAGCGGTTATTCTTCCTTTCTGAAGATCACTTTCCAGTTCTGCCTGCGGCTTATGTACCACCCGTATGGTTTTCAATTGCACAAGCTGCCGGTAAAGGTCATTCGATGCCGATGTATCACTGTTTGCAGACAACCCAATGCGTACCACAGGGGTACCTCCTCCTATAAATCCAAACACCAGAATAAAAATGAGCGGAAATCCAAAACTGAAAATAACAGCACTCGGGCTACGGAAAATAGCCCGCAAACTGGCCTTACACAAAGCCACAAGGGCTTTCCACTGACTGTAAGTCTGCATAGAAAAGAATTGCTGCAAAACTATTTGTTTCCGGTTGGCCCGGGAAAAATCTTTTTATCCGACTTTTGACAAATGCCGTCTCACCGTGCTTATATATTACTGGGCAGCAACCAGGGACAAAGAGAAATGTACCTCCAACAGGCAAGAACTGCTATTGCCCATCAATGTGGAACTGTTTTGAATACGTCCTCTGTTTACGAAACGGCTGCCTGGGGAAAAACTGACCAGGCTTCTTTTCTCAACCAAGTGATCCTGGTGGCCACCCGCCTGGCACCGGAAGAGCTGATGCAAACATTGTTACGAATTGAAGAAAAGCTGGGCAGGAAGAGAAGGGAGAAAATGGGACCCCGTACCATTGATCTCGACATTCTGTTCTATGATCAGCTGGTTTGCCATACGCCCGGTCTAACCCTTCCCCACCCCCTGTTGCAGGAACGCCGGTTTGTACTTACACCTCTGGCCGAAATTGCACCCACAAAAATTCATCCTGTTTACCGGAAAACTGTCCGCACACTGCTGCGGCAGTGTACCGATGCCCTTGAAGTAAACAAAGCAGATTGATTTTTCCACAATCTTTGCAAGCCACGCTGCCATACCTGTGCAACCTGTAATTTGCCGCCCGGTTCTTATTGCATATCACGGCTTCTTACAATGAATTATCATTTTATCACGATTGAAGGAAATATTGGTGCGGGTAAAACAACACTGGCCCACCTGCTGAGCAAACATTTTCAGGCACGGCTCATTCTGGAAGAATTTGCCGACAATCCGTTTTTGCCCAAGTTTTACGAAAATCCAAAACAGTACGCTTTTCCACTGGAATTGTTTTTCATGGCCGAGCGCTACAAGCAGTTAAAAGATCTGTTGCATACAAAAGATCTGTTCAACTCTGTTACCGTATCCGATTATCTGTTTACCAAGTGCTTATTGTTTGCCAAAGTCAATTTACCGGCAGATGAATTCCGTTTGTATCAGCGCCTGTTCGAAATCATTCACCAGCAACTGCTGCAGCCCGATATTCTTATTTACCTGCATGCCCCGGTTGAAAAGCTGCAGTCGAATATCCGGAAACGCAACCGTAACTACGAACAACAGATAGCGGATGAATATTTACAAAACATACAGGATACATATACGCATTACATCAAACAACACAATATCAAAACGTTGTTTGTAGATGCAAGCAATGCTGATTTTCTGGGAAATGAAGCGCATATGCGCACAATCATTGAGGCGCTTGAAAAAGACTACCCACAGGGTCAACATTATCTTACCCTGCCCTGAACCGATAAGAAGAAAAAAATTTGACCACCACCCCAACACATGACCCGCTGGCCGTTGTACGGATTCCTGAATTCAGACGGTTTATGACCGGCCGTTTTTTATTCATCATGGGATTGCGCATGCTGGGCACATTGGTTGGCTGGTGGATGTATGAACTCACTAATGATCCGCTGGCACTGGGCATGATTGGCCTGGCCGAAGTAATACCAGCTGTTTCCATGGCCCTGTATGCCGGTCATGTGGTTGACCGGAACGACCGCAGAAATATGGTTTTGCGGAGCGCCGTGCTTTACAGCTTCTGTGTACTGCTGCTGCTGGGATTTGCCGTAAGTTTTTATCATAACATCAGCAGCAAAACACTAACGGTCACGGGTATCTACACTATCATTTTCACAACCGGCATTATACGGGCATTCAGCGGTCCCTCGTTTGGCGCCATTCTTTCACAACTGGTTCCGCATTCGCTGCTGGCGAATGCTACCACCTGGAGCCAGGGAACCTGGTTAACGGCTTCTGTAACAGGCCATGCACTGGCCGGTTTTCTCATAGCAGGTACCGGCATCAGCGGAACCTTACTCATCATTTTACTGCTGGTTGGCAGTTCGCTGCTCCTGTTCCGAAGCATTGACAAAAAGCCACCCCCACCCTCAACCGAACAACGAACCTGGGAAAGTGTAAAAGAAGGGCTGCGCTTTGTATGGACGACCAAAGAACTGCTCGCCGCTTTAACGCTGGACCTGTTTGCCGTATTATTTGGTGGTGCCGTTGCACTGGTGCCGGTTTTTGCAAAAGACATCCTTCAGGTGGGGCCCGTTGGATTTGGATGGCTTAATGCAGCAGCCGATTTCGGCGCCATTTGCAGTGTACTGCTGCTCACGTTCCTGCCGCTGCAAAAAAAGCAAGGAAACATTCTGCTGGCCGCTGTTGCCGGATTTGGGGTCTGTATGATTCTGTTTGGCCTTTCACGCATCTTCTGGCTTTCCTTTGCAGCACTGTTTGTGGGAGGTATATTAGATGGCATCAGCATTGTGGTGAGAGGTACGATTCTCCAGCTCAAAACACCCAATGCGTTACGGGGCCGGGTCATGAGTGTGAATAGTATGTTTATCAACTCCAGTAACGAACTGGGGCAATTTGAAAGCGGGCTGGCAGCGAGGCTGCTGGGAGTGGTGCCCTCGGTTGTGTTCGGAGGTTGCATGACGCTTGCGGTGGTGGTGGTTACCTGGTGGAAATCTCCCGGACTGAGAAAACTGGAGTATTAGACCTGCAACTTGCGTCGAAAACAAACAATCGTTCACCCGGCTGATTTTATCCATTACGCATCATAACTGTTTCATAACAAAACAAAACCTGTACTTTGATGCGGACGAAACAGAATTTCACCGTATTTTACAGCCATTAATCAGTTGAGGTTCCAGACTATGAATCGAAAATCGTTTATCCGCACATCAGCCTTTACACTGGGGGCGCTTGCTGTTTCGAATCAAAGGCTCTTTGCAGCCTTTAGCAATCAGCCCGCCTGGAAAATTACTATGCTCAGCGATGAGATCGGAGTTTTTTCTGAACGTGGCGGAACCATCCTCTTTTATATGGGGAAAGAAGGAAACATTATTGTTGATTCGCAATGGCCCGAAACTGTTACCAACCTGATTGGTGAATTAAAGCAGAAAAATCCGCAACCTTTTCAACTGCTCATCAACACCCATCACCATTTGCCGCACACAAGCGGCAACACGGCCTTCAAAGGTTTGTCGAAGAACATCATTGCACATGAAAACTCAAAGGCCAACCAGATCCGGAATGCAAAACTCATGCGTTCGGAAAACAAACATATCTATCCCGATCTGACATATAAAAACACCTGGTGCGAAAAATTTGGAAAGGAACATGTTTGCCTTTACAACTTCGGACCAGGTCATACAAACGGCGACACCATTGTACATTTTGAACATGCCGATGTGGTGCATATGGGCGACCTGGTATTCAACAGGCGGCATCCGGGCATTGATCGAACTTCCGGAGGCAATATTAAAAACTGGACAGAAGTTTTAAGTAAAGCCTATCACCTGTTTGGCCGCAAAACAAAATTTGTATTTGGCTATGCCGGTGAAGGACACAGTGTGGTCGGTACAAAAGAAGATTTGAAAGCGTTCTCCAACTATCTGTCGCAACTACTCATTTTCACAGAAAATGAAATCAAAAAAGGCAGACCCAAAAAAGATATATTAAAGAACACCGCCATTCCCGGTACTCCTGAATGGAGAGGAGAAGGTCTGGACCGCACACTGAGTGCCGCTTATGATGAGTTAACCTACGAAGTAACTACAGATTAATTACCGGTAGCAGAATCCTTTCCCCACCGGTATGTATTGATGTGGATACCTGCCAGATCCAGCACCCGGTCAACAACTGTATCGGCAACCGCCTCCACTGTTTGCGGCTGACTGTAAAAAGATGGAGTTGCAGGACAAATAATACCGCCGGCAAGCGTAACCGTTTCCATGTTACGGATATGTACAAGGTTATACGGAGTTTCACGAACCACACAGATCAATTTTCTTCTTTCCTTTAATACCACATCAGCTGCCCTGGTAATGAGATCGTTCGAAATCCCTGATGCAATGCGGCCCAGTGTACCCATGGAACAGGGAATCAGAATCATGGTATTGTATTGCCCGGAGCCAGAGGCAAACGGTGCGGTGAAATCTGTGGTGGTGTAGAACGAATGTTTATAATCCAGATATGATTGATCGCCCAACTCAGTGCGCCATACATCTTTGGCATTTTCAGTCATAACAATGGCAAGCTGTTCCCATTGCTCCTGTACCTGAACCAGTTTTTGCAACAACCGTTTTGCATATACCGAACCACTTGCCCCTGTTATAGCCACCACAATTTTATGTTTCACAATTCCGTTATTTTGTTATTAAACAAAAATACAATGCAAAAGGTTTGTTCTTTCCTGCTTCTGTGGTTCCTGGCGGTTACTTTTTCAGGCTTTCAAAAAAAGAGCTCCAAAGAAACAGTCAACTGGTTAAGTTTTGAAGAAACAGAACAAAGACTGAAAGAAAAACCACTGCCGGTTTTAATTGATGTATATACCGACTGGTGCGGCTGGTGTAAAGTAATGGACAAACGCACCTATGCCAAACCCCAGGTGGCATCCTACCTCAATCAGAAGTTTTATTCCATCAAGTTTAATGCAGAAGGAAAACAACCCATTACATGGAAAGGGAAAACCTACCGTTATAATCCACAATATAAAATTCACGAGCTTGCGTTGGAGCTGATTAAAGGTGAAATGGCATTTCCCAACACCGTTATCATACCGGTAAGTACGACCACCCCTCAATCAATACCTGGTTTCCTGGAGCCAAAAGACATGCAAGTCGTTGCAACTTATTTTGGTGAAAACAAATTCGGGCAGGTTGACTTTGAAACGTATAGCCGAAGTTTCCGGCCTACCTGGAAATAGAAAGGAAACAGCAATTCTGTTTCAAAAAACGAACATCTGTTCGCAAAAAATATTTTGATCTTTATTGCAACTTTCTCTTTTTCTGTTACATCTTTACTACTGATGATAAGGTTTAATGGTTAATGGTACCTGATTGACACCTCTTCCTCATGGAAGAGGTTTTTCTTTTTATAAAAAAAGCGATTTCGTTTCAGAAATCGCTTTGTCAGTTTCAGTTGACGATAAATTATTTCATCAGTACCACTTTCGAGGCGAAGATCATATACATAGGGCCCGCTGGGATGAATGATGCAGGCATGTGTTTATTTTTTTCTGCCGGCACAGCTATGATCGTTTTTGTACCAATAGTCGCCACTTTGTAAAAATGATACTTCTGAATGGCAGATCGGTTTTTCAAACGCTTATCAAGTGTGTTCACTCCATCGGGCCACTTTTCTTCATTGGCAAAGGTTTTGATTTCGGGCAACAGGCTCTGATCCTTCAGTTGACTTTTCATCTGTTGCTCATCCTGGCTGGTGAATTTGTAAGTGGAATACAATTCGCCCAGATCTGAAATCGTAACTTCCGGCATTTTCTTGCCATCAAACATAAATCCCTTCGGTGAACAGGCAACTAAGAAGAATAAAACAGGAACCAGAAGGCGGGAAAACAGTTTCATGGAATGTAATTTTACGGTTGACGTGTAACAACTGCAGCAAAAGCAACAGCCGTATTTTCCATTATGAATGTAAGATTAATTCAGAAGCCGTACTAAAATTTTATGAAACTATTTACAGGTGGTTTGCTGCAACAAACGCTCTAATACAAAGTAGGTTGCCGGGCAAAAGGACACATTTTTCAATGTGATAGGCGGACGGCGGAGAAGCACATCTTCATCCGTATACGGAAACCGTTCACAATCAGATGGCCGCACTTCATAAATCGAACAGGAATTGTCTGCCCCCAAAAACGGACAGGGCTTCGTTTTCAGTACATAATCGCCGTCACTATCTATGTACAGGTATTTATCAATAAACGCTCCTTCCTTCATCTGCAAATGCCGGCTGATACGCTTGATATCAGGTGTTTTGAACCGGGGCGAATAGTTTTTACAACAGTTGGCGCATTGGAGGCAATCCACTTTTTCAAAAGCTTCTTCATGCAGTTCCGGGAGTTGCTTCAGTACCTTCTTCTTATCGGCACGCTGCAGAAACCGCTTGTATTCCTTCTGATGATCTGCGCTTTTTTTCTCCCAATTTTGTAATAAATCCTCCGGCATAGCTGCAAAGAACGGAAATTCAGCACAGAACGCACGTTGCTCCCGTACATCTGTTGAAACATCAGTTCACAGGCTATCCCCAATTGCTAACATTTGTTTATTGATAGCCTCTCTGCCCGTAACTTTGCACCGCCATTCAGACGGTTGGAAATGAACAGTACAGCCACCTGCGGAACGCCCCACCGGGCAACAGTCCCGCACCCGTTTTACGGCTGTTCAACTGACTGCTTTTGATCCGTCTGCTGCCAAACTCAACCTTCCCTTTGAGGAAACAAGAAACTTTTATGAATCTGTTTAAAGAACAACAAAACGAATTTGCCCGGCGCCATATCGGCACCCTGGGAGCAGAAACAGCTATGCTCAGCACCATCGGTGGAGCATCAGTAGAAGAATTGATTGGTAAAACAATACCCGCCTCCATCCGTATGCAGGAAGAACTGACGATTCCGGATGCGATGAGTGAAACGGCCCTGTTACAACATCTCAAAGAAATTTCCCTGAAAAACAAGTTATTCAAAAACTATATTGGCCAGGGGTACTACGATACCATCACCCCATCGGTGATCCTGCGCAACATTTTTGAAAATCCGGGATGGTATACGCAATACACTCCCTACCAGGCCGAAATTTCGCAGGGCCGACTGGAAAGTTTGCTCAACTTTCAAACGATGGTGTGCGACTTAACCGCCCTGCCCATTGCCAATGCATCGCTGCTGGATGAAGCAACAGCCGCAGCCGAAGCCATGAACATGCTGTTTCACCATGTGAACCGAACCGATAAAATTGAACGTCCCCGCTTTTTCGTTGACAACGAAGTCTTCCCCCAAACCAAAGACCTGCTGCTCACCCGTGGCACGCCCCTGGGTATTGAAGTGGTGTTTGGCAACTACAAAACAGCCACACTGGATGGCAGTTATTTTGGTGCGTTGGTACAATACCCCAACAACCTTGGTTCGATTGAAGATTATCACACCTTCATAAATACCGTACATGCGTTGGGTGGCTATGTAGCTATGGCTACCGACCTGTTGGCCCTTACCTTGCTCAAAGCACCAGGCGAACTGGATGCAGATGTAGCTTTTGGATCGGCCCAGCGGCTGGGAGTACCCATGGGCTTTGGCGGACCACATGCTGCATTTTTTGCAGCCAAGGATGAGTTCAAACGATCGATGCCCGGTCGTATCATTGGCGTAAGTATTGATGCACAGGGCAACCGTGCGCTCCGTATGGCGCTGCAAACAAGAGAGCAGCACATTAAACGTGAAAAAGCGACTTCCAATATCTGTACGGCCCAGGCACTGCTGGCCAATATGGCTGCTATGTATGCAGTGTATCACGGTCCGCAGGGATTGAAACACATTGCCACCAGGATTGCGCTGTTGACACAAACGGTTGCAGATGCCGTGAAAGAAAGAGGATTCCTTGTACTGAGCGATGCCTATTTCGATACTATCACCATCCAGGTAAAGGATGCAGCTGCTATCCGTTCCAAAGCGGAACAGCAAGGGATCAATTTGCGGTTCTACGGAAATAACTTAATCGGCTTGTCGCTCGATGAAACCACCACACCGGAGGATTTGTACGACCTCATCAACTGTTTTGAAAATGATACCGATCCGGTTGCATTTTCCATTGATGAAGAAGCACCCCTGCAGCACATCCCCACCTCCTTGCAGCGTACCAGCAACTATTTAACACATCCCAACTTTAATACCCATCACAGCGAAAGCCGGATGATGCGCTATATCAAACAGCTGGAGAATAAAGATTTATCGCTGAATACTTCCATGATTTCGCTGGGTAGTTGTACCATGAAGCTCAATGCGGCATCTGAAATGATTCCGGTAAGCTGGACAAATTTCAGCAGAATGCATCCGTTTGCACCGGCCGATCAAACGCAAGGCTATCAGCAGGTGATTGATGAACTGGCTGCCTGGCTCTGCAACATTACCGGTTTCGATGCCTGCAGTATGCAGCCCAACAGCGGTGCCCAGGGCGAATTTGCAGGACTGCTCACCATCCGTCATTATCACCTGGCTAACGGTGACGCACACCGTAACATCATACTCATCCCTATCTCAGCACACGGCACCAACCCGGCCAGTGCCGTCATGGCCGGCATGAAAGTGGTGGTGGTAAAGGCGCTCGACAATGGTTACATTGATGTGGCTGATTTCAAAGCAAAAGCAGAACAATACAGCGCTAACCTGGCGGGCACCATGATCACCTACCCCAGCACGTATGGTATTTTCGAAGAAAGTGTGAAAGAGATTTGTGACATCGTTCACCAGCACGGCGGACAGGTGTACATGGATGGTGCCAATATGAATGCACAGGTGGGACTCACGTCCCCCGGTTTAATTGGCGCCGATGTGTGTCACCTCAACCTGCACAAAACTTTTGCCATTCCGCATGGTGGCGGTGGTCCTGGTATGGGTCCTATTTGTGTGAAAGCACACCTCGCCCCGCACCTGCCCGGACATGTAGCCCTTGCAGGTGAAACAGGCGCACAGGGCTCCGTAAGTGCAGCGCCGTATGGCAGTGCCTCTATTCTGCTCATCAGTTATGCCTACATCCGTATGCTGGGGGCTGCAGGAGTGAAACAGGCAACAGAATACGCCATTCTGAATGCCAACTATATGAAAGTAAGGCTGGAAAAAGATTACGATATTCTTTATACCGGTTCCAACGGCACTTGTGCCCATGAATTTATAGTAGATCTGCGTCCGTTTAAAAACACAGCCGGTATAGAAGCAGAAGATGTAGCCAAGCGGTTAATTGACTATGGCTTTCATGCTCCCACCATGAGTTTCCCGGTGCCGGGCACCATCATGATTGAGCCTACGGAAAGTGAAGACAAAGGCGAACTGGACCGTTTCTGCGATGCATTACTGAGCATACGGGAAGAAATCCGGGCCATTGAAGAAGGCCGGGCCGATAAAGCCGATAATCCGCTCAAACATGCACCACATACACAGGCAGTGGTTACAGCCGATGAGTGGAATCATGCTTACTCACGGCAGCAGGCGGCCTATCCCTTGTACTATGTAACACAGAACAAATTCTGGCCCAGCGTGGCACGGGTGAACAATACACACGGCGACCGGAATCTTATCTGTACCTGCGAGCCCGTTAGCTCTTTTGCAGAAGCATAAATACAAGAGAAAAATCTTACAACCAAAATCCCGCTTCCAGAAAGGCGGGATTTTTTTCTTCCCCCTGCAAAATGGACAGTCGTAAACATAAAACGTTTCATTGTAAGGCTGTAACGAATGCATAGGAAACAACAAAAAAACATGTAATCCATTTTTTTTGTTTTCACTCTATTGTTACGTTCTGATAATCATACTTTTTTTGAAGCAGCTTATGATGAATCAAAACCGTTCATACAAAGCACAGGGAAATAATGTTTTGAACAAGTATCTTTCAAATGAAATACCTTGTTCATGCGTACGAACTCTTTCACCAGCCGTAAGTTTATCTTCTTCTCGTTTCTTTCCATGTTCCTGCTGGTGTATGTACATGGCTACAACCTGAATCAAACCTACCTGCAACCTTTTACAATTGTGCAGGAACCAGTCACCTTCACTGCTTTTTTTGAATACCTGACCGCCAACGGATTATTCCGTTTCCGCATTCCCATGTTGTTTTGTATTTCGGGATACCTGTTTGCATTAGGTGATTCCAGGTCCTATAAGGAACGCATCCGCAAGCGAAGTAAAACGGTATTATTACCATACTTTCTCTGGAGTGCGTTTGGCTTACTCTTTACGTTTGTACTGCAGCAGTTTCCTGTATCAGCCAAAGCAGTTGCTGATGCGGCAATTGATCAGTTTGGTGATAACAGGCCTTATGTGCAAATCGGTTGGAAAGGAATGGTGGACCGTTGGATTTTTGCACCTCCGTCCTTTCAACTCTGGTTCCTGCGTGTGCTGTTTTTTTACAACCTCTTGTATCCGCTCATTCTTAAAGCGGTGGTACGAATACCTGCAATCTGGTTTTCGTTTGCCACATTGCTCTGGCTGGGCACCATTGGCCTTTTTTTCATAGAAGGAGAAGGGTTGCTGTTCTTTTCAGTTGGAATATGGCTGGCCAAGAAAGAAGTCAACATTGAACAGGAATTCCGTTGGCTGAAGGTGAAATGGATGGCACCCGTTTTCATAAGTACGTCCTTACTCAAAACACTGGTTGCTTTTGAGGTTCAGGAAAGTGCTGCAGCAGTCATTACACTGATGCTGCTGCATAAAGCAGTGGTATTCTCCGGCATCATTACAGCCTGGTTTGGTTTGAATAAACTCGTGCAATGTTGCATGAGCCGGCAATGGTTTGTGTCGCTCACCGGCTTTTCCTTTATCATCTATGCATTGCATGTACCCCTTATCAATTACCTCCATCATTTCCTCAAACCCTATTTCGTCCATTGGCAATATTACCGTTTGCTCGATTACTTGTTGCTTCCAGTATTGGTAACAGGGCTGATTGTATCAACCGGCTACCTGTGGCGACGGTTGATGCCGGGTTTTTACCGGCTGATGACCGGCGGTCGGGGTATGGTATAACTAGTAACAAAAAGCCCCGGCAGATTTGCCGGGGCCTTGAATTTTTACATACATCTATGCATTACGCACCTACCTTACCTTTCACTTTTGCAATCACCTCTTCAGCGATGTTGTTTGGTGCAGGAGCATAGTGACTGAACTCCATGGTGGAGGTTGCACGGCCCGAAGACAAAGAACGAAGCTGGGTTACATAACCAAACATTTCGCTCAAAGGCACTTTCGCACGGATCACCTGTGCATTACCTTTTGTATCCATTCCTTCCAGCATACCACGGCGGCGGTTCAGGTCACCTGTTACATCACCCATGTATTGATCAGGCGTTACCACTTCCACTTTCATGATGGGCTCCAGCAAGGTTGGTTTTGCTTTGCGGCCAGCCTCACGGAAACCACCCTTCGCACACAATTCAAATGACATAGCATCAGAATCCACATCATGGTAACTACCATCAAACACACGCACCTTCATATCAACCATCGGATAATTAGCCAGTACACCATTGGTCATTGCATTTTCAAAACCTTTGGTAATAGCAGGAACAAATTCTTTGGGGATAGATCCACCAAACAGATCATTCACAAACTGGAACGATTTGCCGGGGTTTTCTGTTAACCACTCCTGGTCAGCAGGCCCGATTTCAAATACGATATCGGCAAACTTACCACGACCACCCGACTGCTTCTTCAATACCTCACGGTGTTCAACAGTTGCTTTAAAGGCTTCTTTATAAGCAACCATCGGCGCACCCTGGTTTACTTCCACTTTAAACTCACGACGCATACGGTCTACAATGATTTCCAGGTGCAATTCACCCATACCACTGAGTACGGTCTGACCGGTTTCTTCATCGGTCTTCACACGCAGTGTGGGATCTTCTTCCACCAGTTTGGAAATGGCCATACCCATCTTGTCTACATCGGCCTGGGCTTTAGGTTCAACCGCCAGGGAGATTACAGGCTCAGGAATGAACATGTTCTCCAGGGTGATCGGATGATTTTCATCACACAGGGTATCACCGGTTTTAATTTCCTTGAAACCAACCGCTGCACCAATATCTCCAGCTTCAATGAAGTCGATAGGGTTTTGCTTGTTGGCAAACATTTTCATGATACGGCTGATCCGCTCTTTCTTACCACTGCGCACGTTGAGTACATACGAACCGGCATCGAGGTGACCGGAGTAGCAGCGGAAGAAGGCCAAACGACCCACAAACGGATCGGTCATGATTTTAAAGGCCAATGCAGCAAAGGGTTCTTTGGCATCGGGCTTACGGCTGATTTCAGCACCCGTATCAGGATCGGTTCCTTTGATCGCTTCGATATCAATCGGCGAAGGCAGGTAACGGCAAACGGCATCCAGCGCAGTTTGTACACCTTTATTTTTAAAGGAAGAACCGCACATCATCGGCACAATCGATAAATCAATGGTAGCCTTACGTACCGCTTCATGAATTTCTGCTTCGGTAATCGTATCAGGATTATCAAAGAACTTTTCCATTAATTGATCATCGTATTCTGCAACAGCTTCCACCAACTGAGCTCTCCATTCTTTCGCTTCTTCGAGCATATCAGCCGGAATTTCAATTTCATCAAACGTCATTCCTTCTGTTTCCATATGCCAGATAATCCCCTTCATTTTAATGAGGTCCACCACGCCTGTGAAGTTATCTTCAGCGCCAATGGGCAACTGCAGGGGCACAGCTTTGGAACCCAGCATTTCACGCACCTGCTTCACCACGTTCAGGAAGTCGGCACCGGCACGGTCCATTTTATTCACGAAGCCAATACGGGGAACATTGTAACGGTTGGCCTGGCGCCATACAGTTTCTGATTGAGGTTCCACACCATCAACGGCAGAAAACAGGGCAATCAAACCATCCAGTACACGCATACTACGCTCTACCTCTACGGTAAAGTCCACGTGGCCCGGCGTATCAATAATGTTGAAGTTGTATTTCTTGGTTTCGGGAGTTGCTTTACCCAGCACGGTAGGGAAGTTCCACTGACAGCTCACCGCTGCAGAAGTAATGGTGATCCCTCTTTCTTTTTCCTGCTCCATCCAGTCGGTGGTGGCAGCACCTTCGTGCACCTCACCAATGCGGTGGATCATACCTGTGTAGCGCAGAATACGCTCTGTTGTGGTGGTTTTACCGGCATCAATGTGTGCCGCAATACCAAAGTTTCTCTGAAATTTTAAGTCTGCCATGACTACTTGAATTTGTATTTACTTTTTGGTTTGAGTTTTATTTCTGTTGAATCGGCTGCCGGTTCTCCGGTCAGCTGTGGTTGTGTCACTCACTGCATCGTTCAGATCATATATCAGCAGGGAAGGAAGGCCGGCTTGCAGGAGCCGGTAACAGGGGCTGATATGGTAAGATTCAGACTCTCATACTGTGCCAATCGGCCGGTAACCTGTTTCCTCATGTTCCTGTAGCCTCACTCAGTTACCGGATTTGGCGCCGCAAAGGTAACAGTTTACCCGGAAAATTGCACGTTTTGGGCTATTTTTCTGGGGATGTGGAAAAGAAGGGATTATACGCATTTGACCGGTACATCTCTCGGTATAATTGTTTCGGCATTTGTTTTCCATGTTCGGATGTGTTACACATTGTATTCCAAAGGGAATAGGTGATAGTTTTTTGCAAAAGGTGTCTGACGTTTGCAACGTCCTGACACCGGGCCTGCCTCAAACCTACCCCGGAATTGCCCCAAGTTATTTTTTATAAGCCTCAGAGAGGCGCTATATCAATAGAGAACCAACCAATTTGTAGCAACTAAGCCCCAGCGGGGCGATATCTTGTCTCAATATGACGCCCCGCTGGGGCTAAAAATCGTCTTTACAATTTTTTCTATTGATAGGTCGCCCCGCTGGGGCTCAAAAATGATGTATTATTTTTCGTATGCCCGGAGTCTGGCGCAAGCCGAACCCGGAATTCTCCTTTTATAGAAATTATTTTCTGACATTCCTTTCACGAAAGGTGCCTGACATCTGCAACGTCCTGACACCGGTTTGAATGAAATCTGTACCACTCCGATTATTTTTGCAGCAATACAATCAATTCAATCTGCTGAAACGTATGCGAAAAAATATGGCTCTGTTGGCACTGTTGATGATTTCAAACCTCGGAAAAGCCCAGGACAGCACTTCTGTAAAATACTTCGATTCGTTGTGGATGGAATGTACAGCGGAAGCAGCCTACTACAAAGTCGAATACAAAAAAATCGGAGCTGCGTATGAATCCACTACCTATAAGGCCGGCAGCGGTGTGGTGAAGAACATCCTCCGATTTAGTGATCCCACGTATAAACTCCGTTCCGGTTTATCACGCTCCTATTATGAAACGGGACAACTGGAAGACTCGAGTTATTACAAAGAAAACAAGATGGTTCTTTCGTATTACTATCACCCCAACGGCAAGATCTGGGTGGTTTATACCTACGACCCCGTAACCGGAAAAGAAACAACACTTGCAACGGATTCAACAGGAGCGAAAATGGATCCTTTTCTTTACAGCAGGGAAGCCGCTTTCCCCGGCGGTGAAGATGCCTGGATCGCATTTGTTTCGGAAAACATCAACAACAGAGTGCCGGTGAAAAAGAAAGCGCCGGCCGGTCGCTACAGGGCCATCGTACAGTTTATTGTGGAAACAGATGGCAGCGTCTCCAACATCCAGCCGTTGACCAAACTCGGCTTTGGTATAGAAGAAGAACTGATGCGGGTGATCAAAAAATCACCCAAGTGGATACCAGCTGTTTGGCTGAACAAAACCGTAAAAGCCTGGCGGAGACAACCGTTGGTATTTGTTGTACCGGATTGATTAAAATGTGTCTGATCTCTGTAATGTCCTAACCCGTATTCCGACTGAATCTTACGTTAAGGAACCTGAATTGGCTTCAATCCACTTCACCCCTCAAACTTCATTTTTCGTATCTTACAGTGTCTTTAACTCAAACACTATGCGAACACTCCTGCTCACCCTAATCACCTCCACCCTGCTGCTGGGTTGTAGTAAAAAGAAATGGGACCTGGTTGTCAAATACGAAATCAAAACCACCAGCCCCATCACCACTTCTGCCCCGATCCTGACACAGATCGGCTGGGCCTCCCCGGTGATCTACAATGATTTTACCTCGGGTCAAAGCTGGTCGGCCACTGGAACAGAGGATACACGCAGACGTCCCATCGAGATTAAATTCAATGCGCAAAACATCCGCCTTTCAGCGCACGGTTCCGTTACCTGTACGATTTATGTAAACGGTAAATCCCGTGCCACCGGCACTGCACAATCCAGAGATTTTGCCGGGCATATTGAAGTAACCACCACGCCGTTGATTTATACAGTTGAGTAAATCAGTCGACCAACCCATCCGTTGAACCGGATGGGTTAAGGTTTGTCAGTCCATGCAAAAGGCTACTATATGTCCCTTGCCTGGCAAACTGCCTCATCCTTCGCACATCTTTCGCTCATCCTTCGCTTTTAAATGCACTTTAAGGCAGGTATACGCCCTGTATAACGGTACCATTCTCTACTGATGATTCACGAACGGTGTCAGGACGTCAAAGACGTCAGACACCGGTTATCATAAAGTATTCTGCAAAAGGCGTTTTTTGCAAAAGGTGTCTGACGTTTGCAACGTCCTGACACCGGGAGAAAAGAAAAAGCCTGTTCTTTGTGAGAACAGGCTTTTTTATAGAATGACATTTGATTAACGGAAATGCGCAAACGCTTTGTTGGCTTCGGCCATACGGTGCGTATCTTCTTTTTTCTTATACGCTCCACCTTCACCCTTGCTGGCGGCTACAATTTCATTCGCCAGTTTATCAGCCATGCTGCGACCGTTGCGCTCACGGCTGTAACGGATCAGCCATTTCATGCTCAGGGAAAGTTTACGCTCCGGACGTACTTCCTGTGGAATCTGAAACGTAGCACCACCAATACGGCGGCTGCGTACTTCCACGGCAGGAGTAACATTCACAATTGCTTTTTTCCAAACTTCGTACCCGTTTTCACCGGTTTGTTTGGCTACCTTCTCCACTGCATCGTAGAAAATAGTGAAAGCGGTACTTTTTTTACCCTGCCACATCAGGTTGTTTACAAAACGGCTCACCATTACATCGTTGAACTTGGGATCCGGAGCCAGGGCAATCTTTTTAGGTTTTGACTTCCTCATTACTTACTATTTATTGCTCCCCTGCGGGGGATGGAAATTATTTTTTAGCTTTTTCTTTCTTGGTACCGTACTTGGAGCGGCTCTGCTTGCGGTCTTTTACACCAGCTGTATCCAGAGAACCACGTACAATATGGTAACGAACACCTGGTAAATCCTTCACACGACCACCACGAACGAGAACAATCGAGTGTTCCTGCAGGTTATGACCTTCTCCGGGGATGTAGGCAATCACCTCCACCTTGTTCGTCAAACGAACCTTGGCCACTTTGCGGAGTGCTGAGTTCGGCTTTTTAGGAGTGGTTGTGTACACACGGGTACATACACCACGGCGGAACGGACAGTTGTCCAATGCACGGGATTTGCTCTTCGCCCTTACGATTTCTCTTCCTTTTCTTACTAATTGTTGAATTGTAGGCATTCGTAACCTTTTATTTTTGGGACGGCAAAGGTAAGTGCTTCATTGAAAATAACAAAAAGTTTCGAGGCTTTTCTAACTAAAAAAACGACCCGGCACAACAGAAAGGAAAGAAAGTCGTTTAAAATTTGGTAAAGTTTTTGCCTGAACAACTTAGTTTTACACCAACTTTCTGGGAAACACGAGCTTATTTGATGAAACCAACTGGAACCCTTTTGTTATTTCGGCATAGCCTGAAACAGGCTGTGTTATTGTGTATATGTACCCTGTTTGTGGCTGGTACCCTGCATGCACAGGCGCCTGTTCCACAGTTCAGCGCCAGTACCACTGCTGGCTGCGCTCCCCTGTTAGTAAATTTTACCGACCAAAGTACCGGCGGTGCCACTGCCTGGCAATGGGATCTGGGCAACGGCACCACTTCCACCCAACAAAACCCTTCCACGGTTTATTTTACTCCCGGCAGCTATACGGTTACACTAACTGTGACCAATGCCTCCGGAAGCCGAACGCTTACCCGAACCAATTATATAACCGTAAATGCCCTGCCCACTACCGAATTCAGCGCCGATAACCGCAACGGCTGTTTTCCACTGCGGGTTCAGTTCACCGACCTTACTGATCCCGGCTTTGGCACCATCACCTCCTGGAACTGGTCGTTTGGTAACGGAGCTACTTCAACACTACAAAACCCCTTTTACGTTTACACCACCAGCGGTACGTACTTTGTAAGTTTGACCGTTACCAACAGCGCCGGCTGTTCCAGAACCATGGTTAAGCCGGCATTCATCAATGTATCACAGGGAATTATCCCGAACTTTACCGTGGCTGCACCCCGCAATTGCCGCCCGCCTGAATCCATCAGTTTCACCAATACCACTATCGGACCGGGCACGCTTTCTTACGAATGGGATTTTGGAGATGGGAATTCTTCCACAGCTACCAATCCCAACAATAATTATACAACACCCGGCCCCTTTACCGTGCGGCTCATTACCCGCAGCAGCCTTGGTTGTGTGGATACACTTACACGAACCAACGCCGTTTTATTGAATAACTTACAAACAGCTATGGGTGCGCCGGCCACTGCCTGCATCAGGGAAATCATTCCGTTTCAAAACCAATCGGTTCCGCTGCCCGTAAGTTCGGTGTGGACCTTTGGCGATGGTACAACTTCTACCCAAACCAATCCCACCAAAGCCTATAGTTCAATCGGCACGTTTACCGTTCGGTTGGTCAATCAATATGCCGTTTGCCGTGATTCAGTTACTCAAACGATTACCATCAACCCAAGACCCACCGCTTCTTTCAGCAGCACAGATACCATTTCCTGCCGGGCACCGCACACTGTCAGCTTTACCGATGCATCGGCAAATGCAGTGAGCTGGAACTGGAATTTTGGCGATGGAAATACATCCACCCTGCAAAATCCGGTTCATACGTATACAGCGTTGGGGAACTACACGGTTCGCCTGGTGGTAACTAACAATCTGGGCTGTACAGACACACTCACCCGTGTCAATTACATCAGATTGCAACGCCCGGTATTCAATCCCATCATCAACCCTTCAGAAGGTTGCCGCATCCTGAATGTGCAGTTTCTGGCCAACACCACGGCGGTTGACTCCATTGCTTCCTGGTTTTGGGACTTTGGCAACGGAGTTACCTCTACCCTCCGCAACCCATCTGCCACCTACGATTCGGGAACCTACAGTGTGAAACTACGGGTGGTAACGGTTCAGGGTTGTGTTGATTCCATTGTACTGAACAACCGCATCCGCACAGGAACCCGGCCCACTGCTGCCTTTTCAGCCACCCCTGTTAACGTTTGCGCCTTTGCGCCTTTGCAGTTTAACGACCTCTCCACCGGCAATCCCGATCAATGGTCGTGGACGTTTGGCGACGGAAATACATCCAATCTGCAAAACCCGGTCCACACCTACCGGGATACGGGCACTTTCACAATCAGACTAACAGTGTTCAATAACCGATGCCCTGATACATCCACCATTACCGGCTACATTCGTGTACTTCCGCCTATTGCCCGTTTTACGTATGCAGTTAATTGCACGATTAATAAACGGCAGGTTTCATTTACGGATCAATCCACAAGCCCCCTTGCCTGGAGTTGGAATTTTGGCGATGGAAATTCTTCATCCGCACAAAACCCAACGCATCTTTATGCCAGCCTGGGCACTTATACAGTAACGCTTACTGCTACCAATGGAGGTTGTTCGCATTCAGTTACACAAACCATTCGGCTGGTGGACGAACGCCCAGCCTTTACTGCCAACCGGGTTACGATCTGTAAAAACGAATCCATCCAGTTCACCGGTACCGTTCCCAATGCATCCAATATTGTAGCATGGAACTGGAATTTTGGCGATGGAGGTACCGGAACCGGACCCACGCCAACTTATACCTATCCCAATGCAGGTACCTATACAGTGCGGTTAGTGGTAACCGATATTAACAATTGCCGGGATACACTGGTGCAAACGAATTATATACGGGTGAACGGACCAACGGCAGCATTCACCCAGGCTCCGCCCCGTGTTTGCCTCGGGAGTGATGTTTCGTTCAGCAACACTTCTGCCACAGACGGCGTCAACCCCATAACGTTATCTACCTGGGATTTAGGAAACAGCGTACGAACCACCACTGCTGATAACCCGTTTGTATACACTTATCCCGCTGCAGGAAGCTACTCCGTAAAATTAATTGTACAGGATGCAGCCGGCTGCCGGGACTCTATTACCCGGGCGAATGCCGTTACCGTTCTTTTTCCAAGAGCAAGGTTCCGGGTGGATACACCCTCCTGCCCCGGTGCGGTGATGATCTTCGTGAACCAAACCACCGGCACCTCGGTTCCCTCCTACCGCTGGGAATTTGGCGATGGCGCCACATCTACTAGTGTGAACCCATCCCACATCTACACCAATCCGGGAACCTACACTGTAAAACTGGTCATCACAGAATCCATCGGCTGCCGGGATTCCTTCCAGATGAGTGTACGAATTGCCCGACCGGTTGCATCTTTTACTGTGAACGATAGTATCAGCATCTGCCAGCCGTTTCAAGCCCGCTTCATCAACACCAGTACGTTTGCAAGTTCATATGAATGGAATTTAGGCGATGGCACCTTCAGCAATGCAGTAAATGCCGTGAACTTTTATACATTGCCGGGGGCGTACCGGGTTCGGTTACGGGTGACCTCCCCCGGTGGATGCACCGACTCAGCCTTCCGTACAATCCGCATCGGAACAGATACCGGAACCCTGACTTACGCACCACTGACCGCATGTGCACCGCTCACCGTGAACCTGCAGGTGCGCACGTCTGTACCGCTTACGTACACATGGGACCTTGGGGATGGAAACCTCATCACCACCACCGACTCCAACCTGACCCACACCTACCAGGCAGGATTTTATGTACCCAAAGTAATTCTGCGTGACGGCAGCAATTGCTTTGGCACCATCGAGGGCATTGACACCATCAAAGCCTTCGGTTCAAGGCCCGATTTTAAAATTGATGACTCCCTGTTTTGCGATAACGGAACCGTACAGTTTACGGACTCTACCAGCACACCCGATATCATCACCGGGTATTCCTGGAATTTTGGAGATGGCGGCACATCCACCTTGCAAAACCCATCACATTTTTATGCGGCAGCCGGTTTATATACCGTATCGCTCACCGTTCGTACGCAAAGCGGCTGTGTAAATACCATTACCAAGCCCAACCTGATTAAAGTGGTTGCTTCGCCCAGAATTGCTATCAGCGGAGACACCAGTTACTGCATGCCCGCCGGCATTCAACTGCAGGGTTTATGGCTCAACGCCGATACTTCCACCATCAGTTGGCGCTGGGATATTGACGGAAGGAATTTCAACACACAAAACACACCGGTTGTACCGCAGCCTACCGCAGATACGCTGCTGGCACGGCTGTATGCCACTTCTGCTTCCGGTTGTATAGACAGTACCCAACGAATGGTGATTGTTCGTCCGCTGCCGGCTGTATTTGCAGGTTTTGACACCACCATTTGCCTCGGCACAGCTGCCACCTTGCGGCCTTCGGGTGCTGTTTCTTTTGTATGGAATGCAGCACCCAGCCTGAGCTGCACGAATTGTACCAATCCATTGGCAACGCCTTCATCTGCTACACAATATGTGGTAACCGGTACTTCTGCGTTTGGTTGCCGTAATTCAGACAGCGTACTTGTGCGGGTGAAAACGCCTTTCCGGGTTGCAGCTGCTGGTTCCGATACATTGTGTGTAGGCGAATCGGTGCAATTGCTGGCGAGCGGTGCTGAATTCTACAACTGGACGCCACCCACAGGTTTGAATGACCCCACCATTCCCAATCCAATTGCCAGTCCGACCACCACCACCATTTATCGTCTGATTGGTACCGACAGCCTGAATTGCTTCAACGATTCCGCTTTTGTACGAGTGGTAGTGTACAATTACCCGGTATTGAACGCAGGTGCCGATACTACTATCAGCGCAGGCAGCACCATCCGGCTGCAGTCTGCAGTATCAACAGATGCAACATCTGTACTATGGACGCCTGCCTATAATCTTTCATGTACCAGTTGCAGCAGTCCGTTTGCATCACCTCTGCGAACAACAAGGTACCGCCTCACGGCAACCAACCTTGGTGGATGTGCTTCGTTTGACGAAGTGGTTGTATCTGTCAACTGTTCCAAAGAGGATGTGTATGTTCCCAACGCCTTTACCCCGAACGGCGATAATGTGAATGATTATTTTTACATTATCGGGCGTGGACTGCAAAGCATAAAGTCATTACGGGTTTATAATCGTTGGGGAAACCTGGTATTTGAACGCACTTATTTTGATCCCTCCAACCGCAGCCTGGGTTGGGACGGCACGTACAAAGGGCAGCAACTTCCTCCGGGCACTTATACGTATACAGCTGAAGCGCTGTGCGGTGATGGTGCCATTATTCCTTTGAGCGGCATCATCAACCTCATCCGGTAAACAAAAAAAGCGGCATAGATAATGCCGCTTTTTTTTATGCAGATGCTGCTCAGATTTTGAACAGCCAGTTATGCGTATCTGGCTCGGCGCCTTCCCTCACAGCAGTGATTTTGCGCTTAAGTTCCGGAGCTGCTGTCCATTGGTCTACATCAAACTGCATCACAAAATCTTTATAACGGAGTTCTTTGATGAGTGAAATGGTGGCTGCCGTTCCGGTACCGAACACTTCTTTAAATGATCCGTCTTTGTAAGCAGCAATAATTTCATCAATGCTCAACGGACGCTCTTCCACTTTATAACCCATTTCCTGCAGCATCACAATGGCACTGTCCCTGGTAACACCGGCGAGAATGGTTCCTTCACTCAGGTCGGGGGTAATGGCTGCATTTCCTATGATAAAGAATACATTCATAGTACCACATTCCTGCACGTATTTGTGTTCAAAGGCATCCATCCATAATACCTGGTCGTACCCCAGTTTCTTTGCCTGTGCCGTAGCGTACATAGCTGCGGCATAGTTACCGGCAGCTTTGGCATAACCTACTCCGCCAGGTACTGCACGTACATACTGTTCTTCCACATTAATGCGCATGGGTGCTGCATAATACGGTCCGGTAGGACTTAAAATGATCATGAACTTATATGTATCGCTCGGTTTTACACCAATCATTTCATCTGCCGCAAACATAAACGGACGGATGTACATGGAATGATCGTGATGAACCGGAATCCAGTCCTGATCCAGTTCGATCAGGCGACGCATTCCTTCCATGAAGATTTCTTCCGGAACCTGGGGCATCTGCATGCGCTCGGAAGATTGATTAAAACGCTTGTAATTATCGTAAGGGCGGAAGATGTAGGCACTTCCATCAGCATGACGGTATGCCTTGATTCCTTCAAAAATACTCTGACCATAATGAAGCGCTGCATTAGAGGGAGCTATTTCAAGAGGCTGATACGGTTTAATTTCCACATTTGTCCATTGACCGTTACTGTAATCGGCCACCAGCATGTGATCTGAAAAAAACTTTCCGAAGGGTACGTTTTCAATATCCACCGTTTTCAGCCTGCTGCTTGCTACTTTCGTGATACGAATATCCATGACAGCTTCCATAACATGATTATTTTTACAAAGAAACGAAAAAAGCAAGGAACCTTTTGCAGTTCTGCACGATCATATGAAATTGAACGATATTTTACTGAATCATGACCAGTTGGGATCGCTTTACAAAGATCTCCTGGTGCAAACAGAAGCTCCGCAGGGAGCTGTTGCAAATGTGGCAACTACGGATTCAAACCAAGTACTTCCGCCGTTGAAAGGAAAATTCCGGAAAAAAATCTTGTGGCTGGTTTATGAGGAAGAACATCCTTTTTTAAGTGAGCCTGATTTTCAGTTTCTCAGCCAGATACTTGTAGCCTGCCGCATGAACCTGGATGATATCTATTTGTGCAACTGCCACAATCTAACAGGTTCACCCGAGCAATTGGCTGAGCAGTTGGGGGCAGTGGTGGTACTTGCATCCGGACTTACCGATGCATGGGCGCCGGCAACAGAAACATACCAGGCAGTGCAAAGAAATAACCAAACCATTTGCCAAACCGATGCATTGCAGCTGATTCAGGCTGATAAGAACCTGAAAGCAAAACTTTGGACGTCACTCAAACAAATCCTACAACTCTGAATCATGACCCGGGAACTCATTTTTGCCACTTCTAATGAACATAAAGCAAAAGAAATTCAATCGCTGTTACCTGATGGTTACAGGATTCTTACGTTGAAAGCAGCCGGCCTTGATGTAGATATTCCCGAACCGTTTGACACCATTGAAGAAAACTCAAAACACAAAGCACAAACTATTTTTAACCTTACCGGCAAAGACTGTTTTGCGGAAGATACAGGGTTGGAAGTAACAGCGTTGAATGGAGCACCGGGAGTAAAAAGTGCCCGCTTCGCCGGCGAACCACCTGATGATCAACGGAATATAGCCAGGCTGCTGCAGGAAATGAAACAATACGAAAACCGTGAAGCCCGGTTTAAAACCGTAATAACGCTCATCCTGACGAAAACGGAACATCAGTTTACCGGCATTTGCCCCGGCATCATTGGCAAACAACCGCTGGGCACCAATGGTTTTGGGTACGATCCTGTATTCATTCCTCAGGGCTCAACCCTTACCTTTGCACAAATGAAC
This sequence comes from Chitinophaga pinensis, assembly GCA_943368955.1. Lineage (GTDB taxonomy): Bacteria > Bacteroidota > Bacteroidia > Chitinophagales > Chitinophagaceae > Lacibacter > Lacibacter pinensis_A. Next base: position 68,194 of record CALRLY020000004.1, on the reverse strand, counting down.
CTTTCGGGGAAAAACCTTTTCAGTCATCGCAAGCAAGCCTTATCATCCATGATTCAATTTCTTAACCAACAACCTTTTCCCCGGTAAAAGGAATCAATTGAATGATAAGCAACCATATGATCTCAGAAAACGACTTATTGAAGGGATGCCTGCAAAACGACAGGAAGTATCAGAAACTACTGTACGACACCTATTCGGGCAAAATGTATGCTGTATGTCTTCGATACATGGGTAATACAGACGATGCCCAGGATATTTTACAGGATGGATTCATTAAGATTTTTAAAAACCTGGAGCGTTTCAGAAATGAAGGATCCTTTGAAGGATGGATGCGCCGGATTTTTGTAAATACCGCCATTGAACAACTCAGGAAAAAGAAACTGGAGGTACATCTTTCAGAAACGGCAGAAGCCATTGAACTGAAAGCTGTGGGGGCACCTGAAAAGCTGAATGAAAAAGACCTGCTGCGGATTGTTCAGGAGCTTTCGCCCGGCTACCGTACCGTTTTTAACCTGTATGTGGTGGAAGGATACAGTCATAAAGAAATCGGGGAAATACTGAATATAAGTGAAGGCACCAGTAAATCGCAACTGGCCAGGGCACGAATGATTCTACAGGAAAAAATAAACACAATTACTCATACACCCAACCGATGAACGATCAACTCTTGCAACAACTCTTACTCCGGGCTGAGGTTTCGCCGCCGCCAGGGGGTTGGAATGCTGTTGCAGAAGAGTTGGATGCACAGAAAACACTGCTTCCCTTTTCCAGTGCATTAAATGCGCTGGAAATAACTGCCCCCGAAAAAGTCTGGAATGAAATCAGCGGTTCTGCAACCACAGACGCATTGCAGGAATGGAAAAATCCTTTGCAACATCTGAACATCACTCCACCAACGAATGTTTGGGACACAATTGAAACCCGGCTGAACGATCAATTGCTGCAGCAAAAACTGGAAGATCTGAAAATACCCGCCCCGTCTGCTGCATGGAAAAATATTGAGGAACATTTAGAAAGCAAGCCTTCTGCAAACGTACTTCCGCTGCATAACAGGAAACGGCTCATGCTCCAATTGGCGGCGGCTATTGTAACAGGCGTGGTTCTCCTGGGTGGTTACAGGATGCTCCGTCAAACACAACCAGGCGATACGAATGTGGTTCTGCAGGCACCCCCTGTTCAACAACAACCGCAAAAAATCAATGAATCAACAGTCCCTGCAGCGGCTGAACCCGCAGCAGAGGTTCCGGCAAAGAGTAAAGCAGTTGTATCCCGGAAAAAAGTAACAGCACCCGGCACAGGTGCAACTGAAAATGTAGCGGATCATATTGTTACATTATCTCCTACGGCTGCTACCGTAATGCATGCGCATCAAATCAGGAAAAAACCGGTTTCAATAAATAATTCCGGGTTTCAGGAAAACAAATACCTCGTGGTACTCGACTCCAAAGGTGAGTTGGTGCGTGTCACCCGAAAACTGATTCAAATGAAGTGCCTGGAAGGCAATCCCCAGGAACTCGAAACAGAATTAACGGCCGCCCTTCAATCCAGAAACTGCGATAACCAGATCAAAAAATGGCAGGAAAAGATTGCACAATCAGCGGCTCTTTCCAGCGGCGGATTTCCGATTGATATTCATGAAGTGATTCAAACAACAGAACGGTAATATATTATCATTCAACAGCAGGTACCTGTATCTTCGTCTATAAAAAAGTTTATGTCCAGAGTTAAAGTGGAACTGCCGGCATCCTTTTCTTTTTCAACGCAAATACCAGTACGTATTACCGACATTAATTACGGGAACCATGTAGGTAATGATTCACTGCTTTCGATTATTCATGAATCAAGGATGCAACTTCTGTCGAAATATGGATTTACCGAACTGAACTGTGGCGGTACGGCTCTCATCATGAGTGATGCGGCCATTGAATTCAGAAAAGAGCTGTTTTATGGAGATGTAGTAGAGGCAAGCCTTGCAGTAACAGCATTCAGCAAGTTTGGATTTGAAATCTATTACCAACTTTCAAAAAAAACAGATGAACAACAGGTTGTTGTTGCAAAAGCAAAAACAGGAATGCTTTGCTTTAACTACAGCAGCCGTCAGTTGGAACCAGTACCTGCGCTTGTACGGGAACTCCTCGAAACAGTACTTTAATTAAAATCGGGCAATATGCTCCAGTATACAAGAACCACCCGGCGCCGCTCATCATCTGTTTGATAGTTCCTGATTTTGGGGTTGGGAAATTCTTCTCCTCTACCTTGAGGAATATAATCTACCTGTAACTTAGGATAGCTTTGCCCTTCGTTTGTTTTCAAACCAAATACACCCGAAATCAACTGCGATACCGAAACAGCCCGTAAACGGGATAATTCCTTATTGAGCAACGGGCTTCCCACAGAATCGGTTGTACCCAAACTGACTCTCAGGGTACTGTCTAATCCCGAACCGGAAGATACCTGCTGGCCATCGGCATAACCTAACACAAGGAATGTACCATTCAACTTTTTGTTGGGGAATTTAGCCGCAAAATCGAGCAGATCATCCACTACCCGTTGAAACGGAATTACTTTGGAAGAATCGGCACTGCCGTCAATTTTAAACTCCCCCGGACCAAATACACTGGCGGTGTTAAACTGATTATAAGTATTGGTGGCGAGGAGACTATCAATAAGACCGATATTTTCTGTATCTGCCTTTAATTGTTCTTTCAGTGTGTTTGCTCTTACACTCAGAGAATCAATAGAGCGGTGCTTGATTCTGCGCATTACCACTTGCGAATCCTGCCGCATATGTTCAAGAATATGATCACGTATGGAATCGGTATAATGCTGAATGAGCTGATTTGATTGTTCATCCAGTTGTTTGTTTTCGAATTTTACACTGCGTATGCAATCGATTCGGTCCAGTTTCTTTAAGACAGACCTGCTTTCCTGCATAACGGTAACGATTTCCTGCCTCAGTTCCTGCTTTGCTTCCCTTACAGAAGCACAGGAAGTAAACAGCATCATTAAAACAGGTACAGGCAGCAGCTTGATAAAGGTTTGTTTCATTTCCACGAATTTATTTCTGTTTGTAAGTATAATGATGTTCCTGTCGGTTTGTATGAAGCCAAACAAACTTTTCGAACAATTATAAACAGCGTTAATCTATTTCATGTTTTTAATTTCATTGAGTAAACTGATAGCATAGTCGCTTTCCAACAATACCAATTCATTGTATTTTTTAACAGCCAGCGGTTTATTTCCCTGTTTTACATAGCACATGCCCATATAGAACAGATTCAATTCCATTTTTGGACGTATGTTATCTGATTTGGTTAAAAAATCAAGTGCAAGGATGTAATTCCCCAGAGAATAATACGAAAACCCTGTTTCAGAAAAAGCAAGTGCCCTGTAAGACAGATTTTCAGCCGCTTTTGTAAGGAACGGAATTGCTTTTAAAGGTTGGCCCAGCTCATTGCAGCACCACCCTGCCCAATAAAAATTCTTAGCATTTCCTGTATCAAGATCCGCCGCTTTGATAAACAATTGTAAAGCCGCTGCAACATCTTTGAGCTGATCCTTCATCAGTTCAGCCTTGGCAGAATAGGCCGGCGCAAAAGCTGGTTGCCAGCGGATCACCTGGTCGTAATCCTTCACCGCTTCTGCAGCGTTGCCCAAAGCAGCCAGAGAAAAGGCTCTTTCGTAAACAAACCGGTACTCAGAAGCCTCGACAGTGGCTTTTCGTCGAAAGACCTCCAGTGCTTTACCAAACTGCTGTAACTCATTGTAGCACCAGCCAAGCTCGTAAATGGTTTCTTTGAACGATGGATTCTGATTTAGAATTTTTTCAAACAACACCACTGCTTCCCGGCAGTTTTGTTGCTGCTTCAGGGACAATGCCTGCTGGTACCACTGTTCCAGCAGCGGATCCTGTGAAAACAACCTTCCTGCTGTAAACAGGAATAAAAGAGATATGATTGCTTTTTTAATCAAACCGGTATTTCCTTTCCATTAAATTGATGTTCCACCATTGTTCCAGATCTTCCAACTTTCTTCGGCTTGAATTTCCAGCATTTTTAACCCGTTTTCAATAGTAGCACCTGCTTTTTCAGCAGCTTCCAGAAAAACAGTTTTAGCAGGATTATATATCAAGTCAATACACAAATGCTGGTGGTTCATCCAGTTACAGTTCACAGATGGAGATGCATTCACATTTGGTTGCATACCCAACGGGGTTGTATTAATAACAATCGTGAAACGATCCAGAACTTCCTTACTAATTTCTTCATATTCAATTGTTTGCGGATTTTTTTGCCGGGAAACGTATTGAAACTGAATCTGGTGCTTTTTCAAAACCCATGCAACAGCTTTGGCCGCACCACCTGTACCTAATATCAAAGCCTTTTGGTGATGTGGCCGTAAATGCGGCACTAATGTCTGTTCAAAACCGATAACATCGGTATTATATCCATGCAAAACTCCCTCCGCCACTCGAATGCAGTTACAGGCTCCGATATCCTGCACCACCGGTGCAGAGGTTGTAAGAAATGGAATGACGGACTCTTTATATGGAATGGTAACATTAAGTCCGGACAGGTTGGGGGTGTTGCGGAGCAGGTCCGGCAGTTCATCAATGGAACGGAGCGGGTACAGTTCATAACTGCACCCGCTCAACTGTTCATTTTTGAATTTATCTGTAAAAAACTTCTTCGAAAAAGAATGGCTCAAAGGGAATCCGATTAAACCATACTGTTTCATTTAGACTCTTTTTTATCAAGGAAGAAGAAGAAGGAATCGCCCCGTAACCCAATCCGCATAGCTTCTAAAGCAAGCACTTCAGAAGGTGCAATGTTACCCAGGTTCACATTGCATCCTAACAATTCTATAAAGTACAGCTGCTGTGCCTTCTGAGGAGCCTCCCAAATTATTTTTTCACAGGGAATTTGTGTAAGTATTTCCTGAACCAATCCTTCCCTCACCTCGCCGCTTCCCCGGTAAATACCCACATTACCTGCTTCCCGTGCCTCGGCGATCACGTACGTGGACCCGGCCTCCAGTTCAGCACGCATCAACTCAATCCATTTATAGGGCGGAATAATGTGAGCAGCATCTTTGCTTCCCACTTCACTGAGGACCGTACCATATTTGGTTAGTTTTTCAATATAACCACACTTTTCAGCATGGGGAATGGTAATAGAACCATCACTCACTTCCATGTAATCAATCTCATATTCTTTACAAACAGAGATATAATCTTCAAACTGATTGCGCACAAGAAACGCCTCAAACAGGGTGCCGCCGAAATAAACAGGAATATTGACCGACTTATACAGCTCCAGTTTTTCCCGAAGGCAGGGAGTAACATACGAAGTACCAAAGCCCAGTTTTATAATATCTACATGCGGACCAGCAATGGATAAAAAGTTCTTAGCTTCTCCAATACTTAATCCTTTATCCATGACCATGGTAATTCCGTTCTCACGGGGCTTTTGCAACCGATCGGGCATTTGTGTTAAATGATAATTCATATCAACTTGTTTTAAAGGTTACAAAAGTAACAAAGGAACAATCGCCGGACAATTTTATATCATACGGTTCAGCAGTCATTTTCTGCACATCAGATAGACCTGGATCGTTTGTAGCGTGCAATGATATCCACTACTTGTGGGTGTTGCAGGATGCGGGGACTCAATTCAATGAGCTTACGTATTAATTTAGGAGATTTTGACATGGCCAGTTCCAGTTGAACAATAGCCTGCTTGGTATTACCGGTGGCAAACAAAACAGCGGTTCTGTAAAACAAAAACAAGGGTTTCTGACCCGTTGCTTCAAATGCCGCACGTGCATACTCATCGGCATGATCCAGCGAATCTGAACGAAGCAGGCAGTCGAGCATTGCCGACCAGCCTTTTACACTTTTCGGACGTGCTTTAATTACATTGGCATAGTATTCTGCCGCTTCTTTAAATTGCCTGAGTTCTGCCAGGGCATGCCCCATGGTAAGGTTGTATTCAGGCTGGAGGCGATGCATTTTTAATGCCTGGTTCAGTTGTTTAATCGCTGATTCGTATTGCCCCTCATTCAGGTACGTACAGGCTATTTTGTAATATAGTTTACTATCCTCGGGGTTCAGATGCGATGCTTTCCGGTAATGGAAACGGGCCTGTGCCGGTTGTTTCAGTTTTTCGAAACAGTAGCCAATTGCATCATGAATCACTTCTTCCGGGCGGCTCAGCTCTAATACCTTTTCCAGCATTTCAATGGCCTCTTTGTACTTACGCATGCGGATGTACGCATCGCCCATATTCCGGTAGGCGTAGTCAAACTTTTCATCAATAGTCACACAGTACATATAGGCATCAATGGACTTTTCATACAATTTCAAACCCTGGTAAGCAGCCCCGAGGTTAAACCAGGCAAGTTCGGAGTAGGGATGCTCATTAATAATTGTTTGGTGGAGGCGGATGGATTCTTCATTGCGGCCGGTAAAATCGGTCCAGAAACAGATTTTATACAACGCTTCTTCATTCAACGGATCCTCTTCCAGTATTAATTTTAAACAGTCAAAAATCTTATCAAACTCCTCATAATCGTCATATACATCTGCCAGTTCAAACAACAATTCCATACGTTCTTCACCATCAAATAGCTGAAGGGCTTCTTCCAGCAATTCGATCGCCTTTGGTTGTTGATCCAGCGCCAGGTAGGCTTCCGTCTTAAGAATGTAAAGGTTAATATCTGTACTATCAAGCAGCTCCGCTTTTTCCAAAAGCTGAAGGGATTGCTGGTACTGACGTGATGAAAGGAGCAGATCAGCTTTTTTTATCAGTAACAGGCCGGAATAAGGATAAATTTCCATCCCCAGATCGGCCGCCAGATGGGCCTGAACCAAATCTTCCTTTTCCTCAAAGTAATTAATGAGCCGTTCAAAACTTTCCTCTTCCAGAAAGGAATGGGATCTTCCATTTTTCAGGTTCTCAAACTGCCGGAGGAGTTCCTGCAATTCGTCTCTGTTTTCCCGGGGTGAGTTTCTGTTCATGCGGTATGGGTTTTCCTAAGATACCCTTATTTCAATAAAAATATCAATGCTTTTGTAACAATTAGTTATTCACATACGTTAATATAGTGGTAAATATGTGATAAACGGCACCGTAGACTTACAGATCATTTATAAATTTGATAGATTATGAGAAACAATTCACTTCCCTTCCTTAAACTCAGCCGGTACATGCTGGCAGTGTTTGGCTTTATGGCCGTTGTGCAAATAGCTTCTTCTGCAAGCTACTCAACAGGGGGAGGTAAAAAGAAGGAAAACTCCGGCACCTCTTTCTCTAACCTGAACCTGAAAAATAGTTCGCTCACCCTTAATAAGGGATTTCATTACAAAGGCGGTTTCAGTTTTTACAGAAACAGCATGAGTGGGGTTTCGCTGAACATCAGTACGATCTACTACCAGAAGGGAAATAATATTTACGTCATTCCCCATAAACAAAAAGTGTTTTTCAGCAAGTTTAAAACTCCTCAAAAAGAATTAAAATAAAAAAATCCCTCCTTCCGGAGGGATTTTTTTTAGTTCCTGCTTTGTGTTTTTTTGACCTCCTCATAGGTCATTTCCCTGTATCCCGTTTTCGGAATATCAAACAAAGAAGCGGTAATAGGATCAAACGAAATTTTATCGGCTATATAAGTAACCTTCATTTTGCCAAGTTCTGACTCATATTCCAGTGGAAAACCCGGGAGCGTTTGGAATTGCTGCCCATAGTTTTTATTCTGAAATACAAGGTCTGGAGCATAGTAAACCCTGAATGTAGTTCCGTCAGCCAGTGTTACGACGGCCAGTTTACAACTGTAGCCCAGAATTGTTTTTGTCTCGTTCTTAAGTTCATAGCGGAGACCATTAAATTTCCTGTTACGGTCTTCAAACTCATCTTTACTCATTCGGATCATAATCTTCTGATCACCATATTCATTTAACACAACTGCTGCCCCACTCCTTGCATCCTGCAGGGTTATGGTTGTACCCAGTATACTTTTCAAATCGGTGCGGGTTTGCATTCCTTTTACATACATACGCATAACAGCACCATCCAGTAAATCGGCAGCTTTTGTTTCCGCATTACCGGTTGAAACAACAATATTATAAGTTACAGTGCCCTCGTTATAAATCTTTTGTGCTGATACCGGCATTACAAAAACAAAAGCCGGAATAAGCAGAAAACCAATGATTTGTTTCATACTAATGTTCATTTATCCTCTGATAAGCTAAAGATATAAAAAACCCCGCCGGGGTTGCAAACTAAAATGCTAAAACCTCCCGGTGCGGGAGGTTTTAACTATTGAGGATCGGTAAAAGCGTTTGGGAATAATTCCACTTACTTCTTTGGGTTTGTTTTTTTCTGCAGATCCTGCAACTTCTGGTTGCCTTGCTGCATTTTTTCTAAGCGTTCCTGCCATTTCGATTTAGTAACTGGTTTCTTTTTATTCTCCTGCATTTGGGCATGTATTTTATCCTCATTGATAATAAACTTCTGAATAACCAGTTGCAGTCCCAGTGTTACGAGGTTGGATACCGTATAATACCAGGTAAGACCTGAAGGAAGGCTGTTAAAAATGAACAGTAACATGATGGGGAAGAAATAGATCATGTACTTAAACACAGGATTGTCCTGCTGGGGCGTCATTTGGGTATTGTACAAAGAAATCAGGAAGCTGGTAGCGGTTGCTGTGAGAGTAAACAAGCTCACATGATCGCCGTAAGCAGGAATACTGAATGGCAGATTATATATACTGTCGTAGGCTGAAAGATCATTCGCCCACAGAAAACTTACGCCCCGCAATGTTAAACTGGAGTTGAAGAAGCTGTACAAGGCAAAGAAGATAGGAATCTGCAATAAGGCAGGGATACAACCACCCAGCGGATTAACTCCCGCCTGGCGGAACAGTTTCATCTGCTCCATACTCATGGCCTGCTGATCATCACCGTATTTCTTTTTCAGCTCTTCAATTTCCGGGCGCAGCACCTTCATTTTTGCTCCGCTGAGATAACTGGAATACGTGAGCGGTGAAATCACCAAGCGGATGAAGAAAGTGAGCAACAGAATTACAATACCCAGGCTGCCTACATACTTATTAAAAAAGTCAAACACCGGCATTACCACATACCGGTTAATGTACTTTACAAAAGCAAAAATGCCGTAACCCAGCTGTACGTGGTTTTCGAGGTTGAGATTGTAGCTCTTGAGCAGTTGATAATCATTGGGACCAAAGTATAACTGCAGGGGTACTGTTGCATCGGCAGCGCCGGACAGGTTGAACCGAAGTATACTTTTGGCCGTAAGCACCTGCTTCAATGAATCGGCCTCAGAATCGGGCACCGTCCAACTGGCTTCAGCATAAGCAAACTGGTTGGGCGCAATAACCGTTGTATTAAAAAACTGCTGTTTTACACCTACCCATTTTGTTTTATCGCCCAGTTTACGTGTGTCACCGCTGCCGGCTGCGTCAAAATCATAGCTGTCATTTTCATTGTAACCAATATTACTCTGGCCTTTCTCATACTTGATATCTTTTTCCTGTTGATGGGTGATGATATCCCAGTTGATATTCAGTACGCCCTGGGTGAGCAACTTGCCTGCGCCTTTCAGTTGTATAGACCAGTCAATGAGATAGTCATTGTTCTTCAGCTTAAAAATATGTTCGATTGTTTGCCCATCGGAACCAGAGGCGGTGTAGCGGATTTCTTTGCCATCGGCTGTGGTTTGAACAGTTCCTCCACTGAATTGCAACTGGTTGGTGGAAACTGTTTGATTTGCTCCAGTATTTATGTTGTATAAAAACTGGTGCCCTTCTCCCCCTAAAACCAAGGGTGTGCCATCATAGCGTTTGAACTTTTTCAACTCTACCGACTTGGGATAGCCGCCCTTATTGGTAAACGTCACTTTCGCCAGATCTGTTTCCACAACTGTGAGCTGTTCGCTGGCAGGTGCTGCTACAAACCCTCCGGGGGCCGGTGCCGCAATGGTGTCCTGCGCCCGGGCACTATCAGAAACAGGCTTCTGGGGAAGGGATAGTTTCTTCTTTGCGGCCTCCACTCTTGCAATTGAATCGGCCACCTGTTGCTTTTCCTTCATCAAAGCGGCCTGCTGTTTGTTCGTAAAAAATATATACCCGAATAACAAAGCCATTAACAGCACAAAACCAATAATCGTATTTCTGTCGAAATTCATGAGCGCTAAAATTGAGGGGCAAAGGTAGGTAAACAGGCGCAAAGACCCGCAACTGCCTGTTGCTGATACCGGCGCTTTTACTTTACAAACGGCAACCATGATTACAAGAGCGGCTTTATCATTTTCTTTGCAATAATTAGTTTTAAGTGCCGTTCTACCTTCGTTCCAACCACACCACCGGTATCTGGCTTTAACCACATAAAACCAGGTAAAACTTTTCTATGAGCCAATCAACTTCTCCCCTGTATGCAGGGGAACACTATGTGCCATCCCAAACCGATGAATTTCTTTGGTGGCTGGCCACAGCCGAAAAAGAATTGCTGAAAGATTGTGTGGTGGACCGGAATCGGTACCGCATTATTGGATTAACGGTACTTGCTACGTGGCTGTTTGCCACTTTTGCATGGATTTATTTTTTCTCAACCGTCGTTGACCAGGTTCTTGTTGCTGCAGCAAGTGGCCTGTTTATGGGATTTGTAATTCTCTGCATAGACCGTGCACTGATTAAAGGCATTACCCGTTTCAACAAGAGAAAAATCGCCCCGCTCCTGTTCCGTGGTATTCTTGCACTTACCATTGGAACCTTTATGGCACAACCCGCTCTGCTGTATATGTTTGATAAAGAAATACAGATGCAGGTATCGCTTGATAATGAAAAAAGAAAGCTTACGAAACGAACGGAACTCGAAGCACTGTATAAAAGCAGAAAAGAAGAGTTGCAACAAGAAAAAGCAGCACTTCTAAATGAACTGTCTGTCCGCATTGCTGCAGTAAATACAGCCCGTGACCGTTTCCTCGCAGAAGCAGACGGAAGCGGTGGTACGGGCAAAGTTGGATTGAAAGATATTGCCCTTGCCAAACGAAATGAATACCAAAAGCTGGACCAGGAATACCAGGTGTTGGCTGCTGCCCACCAGCAACGGATTGCCGGAATTGATAACGAACTGAAACAAATGGCACAAGCAATTCAGGAGCAGGAAACACAGTTTCTTGAGTATCTTAATACAGGATTTCTTACACGCATTGAAGCACTCGGTCATTTGCTGGACAGCAACGGTGCTTTACAATTCAGGTATTACCTGATCCTGCTCATTCTAATGTTAATCGAACTGATGCCGGTCATTGCTAAAACTATGTTACCTGCCGGGGCTTATGATGAAAAAGTGCATCAACGGGAAGAACTGGAAATCTTACTTGCAGAAGAAACAGCAGCTTATGAAAAGGAGATGAAACGTTTGTACAACAAACTTGCAATGCAACAGGATACGCAGCTGATGGAAGAGTTTTTCAGGTTGCAAAAACAGGAACAAGCATCAAAATTTCAACATTGGGGCAAACAATGGAAAGATAATGATGAAAACGTGCAGGGATTCTGGGAAAAAGTAAAGCAACAAATGATTACAAGGCCTGAAAACTGATACAACGCAACGGTGCTTCAAACAATTCCAACGTGAGTGGTACAACATCTGATTGTTTCGTCAGATCATTTCACTCTGCAGCAACGGGTTGCGGACAGAATGTTGCTTCTCGGCGTATTCTTTAGCCGCATGAATGAAATGAACAAACAGAGGAGCAGGATTTTCCACCGTGCTTTTCAGCTCCGGATGAAACTGCACCCCCACAAAAAACGGATGCTTACTGTTTTCTACAATTTCAACTAGACCTGTTTCGGGGTTTTTGCCGCTAGCCAGCATTCCTGCCTGCTCAAATGCCTCCATGTACCTGTTATTAAACTCATAGCGGTGACGGTGGCGCTCATGTATGTGAGTACTATTGTAGATACGATGAGCCAATGAACCTTCTTTAATATCACATGGATAGGAACCGAGACGCATGGTTCCGCCCTTGTGTGTAATTTTTTTCTGTTCTTCCATCATGTCAATTACCGGATCGGGCGTATCAGGATTCATTTCGTAGGAATGAGCTTCTTTCAGCTGCAGCACATTTCGTGCAAATTCCACGCAGGCCATTTGCATACCGAGGCATATGCCAAAGAACGGAAGTGCATTTTCCCGGGCATACCGGATGGCGGTGATCTTTCCTTCAATACCTCTGTTTCCAAATCCGGGAGCTACCAGTAATCCATCCAGTCCTTGTAACTTTTCAGCAACATTCTGTTCATTAATAAATTCGCTGTGGACATTCACCACATTGACTTTACATTCATTCACAGCGCCTGCATGAATAAAACTTTCCAATATGGACTTATAAGCATCCTGCAGTTCAATATACTTACCAATTAAACCAATGTTCACCTGGCTCTTGGGGTATTTCAGTTTATCCAGAAACAGTTTCCAACTCTGCAGATCAGGTTCCGGGAAAATGGTGACGTTCAGTTTTTTCAGTACAATCACATCGAGTTTTTCCTTGAGCATCAGAAGCGGCACTTCATAAATCGTACTTGCATCAGATGCTTCAATAACGGCCTCCTGCTTTACGTTACAGAACAAGGCTATTTTGCGGCGTAATTCTGTACTTAACGGTTTTTCTGTACGGCACACGATGATATCAGGATGAACTCCTTCCTGGCTGAGCAACTTAACACTGTGCTGCGTGGGTTTCGTCTTCAATTCTTTGGCAGCCTTCAGATAAGGGATTAAGGTCAGATGTACCACCAGGCAATCTTCCTCCGGCAGCTCCCATTGAATCTGCCGAACCGCTTCTACAAAAGGAAGCGATTCAATATCACCCACCGTTCCTCCAATCTCTGTAATCACAATATCAAAATTCCCTTCCTTGCCGATCAACAGCATTCTGCGTTTGATTTCATCGGTAATATGCGGAATCACCTGTACGGTTTTGCCGAGGTAGGCACCTTCCCGCTCTTTAGTAATCACGGTTTGGTATATACGGCCTGTTGTAACATTATTCAGTTGGGTGGTGTGTATATTCAGAAAGCGTTCATAATGCCCCAGGTCAAGATCTGTTTCAGCCCCATCTTCCGTAACATAACATTCACCATGCTCATAAGGATTCAATGTGCCGGGATCAACATTGATATATGGATCGAATTTCTGAATGGTCACTTTAAATCCACGTGCCTGCAGCAATTTGGCCAGCGAGGCAGAAACAATTCCTTTTCCTAATGAAGAAGTAACACCTCCGGTAACAAAAATATACTTGGCCATAGAGTCAATTTTGTGGTTGTGCGACCGTCCGGTAAATGATCGGGAAAAAAAAGTGGAGGTCGTGCAAACCTACAACGAAATTTTTGTTTGAAAAAAAGCATCGCTGTTTTCTTTCAAAACTGTCGTTTTTTGGAGAACTGAAAATTATACGAAGCAATCAGGAATGCAGAGAATTGCTGGGGCACTGCCTTGTTCTCTTTGAAAAACAAAGGTTTGGGGGAACTTTGAAAGTTAGCTTCGGCCCGCAGCAGAAAACCGTTCAGGGGCACCCAGTCAAGATTGGCTGAAACGAGGTGTACATAAAAACTCAGCGCCGGGTTGGTTTCGGGTTGATAAAGAACCCTGTTGGGATCGTTCATTTGTTCGTACCGCACAGCAAGCGCCAGTTTTTCGGGTTTTAGTTTGTACCTCAATTGTACAGATACATCATTCCATGCATAAGATCCGGGAGTCAGGCTCCCCTCCTGCATACCAAAATCCCATCCTGCCAGCAAGCCCAATCGTTTACTCAGCCAGGCAGTTGCATATAAGTTGGAATAGATACGGGTTTTATAAACTCCATTGTTTCTCACTTTACCAATATAGCTGCTGCTGTTAAATGAGACCATGCTGTTGGGCGAATAACTTACCTGTGCTCCCCAATTGGCACCCAGCTGATTCAATGGTGCTGTAATCCGTTGCCACCCATTAAGTGTAAGCAATGCAAAATACCATTGGGAACCCGGCTTATAGCTGAAACGAATCCCGGTTTCATAATAAGGAGAATTATCGGCCACAATGCTTCGGGTGGCCGTCCAGTTGTCTTTTCCAATCGCCGATTCAGCACCAATGTGAGAAGGGAAAACACCTACATCCAGCCAAATCTGTTCTTTGTTTGAAAACCGGTAACCCACATTTGCCTCGTAGATATTGCGGGCCCATGGTTGTTCAGGAGCCAGGTTATTCCTTGCATAATCACCGGCCATCAGGCCCAGGTTGGTTCGGAATTTCTTCCGCTGATAAAAAACACGTGCCAATGCCATGTTGATAGACGCTGTGTTCGCATTGCCATAATTGTAAAAATAACCAGGGCGCTTTTCCGTATTTGGCTTTGCAGGTATGAAAGATGTATATACTTCAGCAAATAACTGAATGGCAAGCGAATCCTGCTCCTGCGTTTGTGCTATAGCAGGAAGGAAGAAAAAAAGCAGCATTACCTTGAAGTAAGTAAATCGCATGGACACAAATTACAAAAGACGAACAAGCAAATAAATGATTTCTGTTCTACTATGAAAGAACCAAATCCCATGATCAAACAGAAAAAGGGTGAAAAGACAACTGGCTTTCTAAATACTTTCAAAACTTGCTTTGATACCCCTGATGAGCGATGAACTGAAACCCCGGTGTTCCATTTCATTCAATCCTGCAATGGTACAGCCTTTGGGCGTGGTTACTTTATCAATTTCCTGCTCGGGGTGCGTACCTTTCTGAATGAGCAATTCTGCTGCACCATTTACGGTTTGGGCAGCAATGAGTGTTGCTGTTTTTGCATCAAAACCAATTTCAATACCACCCTGGATACTTGCTCTGATATAACGAAGAGCAAATGCAATTCCACACGCACCCAGTACTGTGGAGGCATCCATCAGTTTTTCATCTATGAGTGCCACCCTGCCCAGCTGACTAAATAAATCATGAACATAATCGAGCTGCTCCTGTACGGTATTCTTTGCACAAATACAGGTCATGCTTTCCTGGATGGCGATGGCCGTATTGGGCATGGCCCGTACTAACGGCATCTCTTTTTCCAACCATTCCTGCATATCCTGCATGGGAACACCGGTTACAACGCTTACCAGCAAATGCCGCTGCGGATTCAGTTCGTCCTTTATGCCCATAACCACATCTTTCACCTGGTAAGGTTTTACCGCCAGTATTACCAGGTCGGCATATTGAACTGCTTCGTTGTTGTCAGCGGAAACCAATACCCCTTTGCCCTCAATTTCTGAGAGCGTTTTAATGTTACGCTTGGTTATAATGATATGCTCGGGAAGTGAAAAACCACTTTTGATCAGTCCTTCTGCAATAGCAATACCCAGGTTGCCACCGCCGATAATTGCAATTCGTTTGTTCATGATTGTTTGCCGGTTAAATCTTCCTCAAGTTATTAAACAATCGGCACACTGTCTAAGCCAGCAGGAAAAAGATGCTGCCGGTAATTATTGAAATAAAGTAAATCAGACAATTTTTAAACACGAAACTGTCTATCAGAGATATGTACCCGGCAGGAGATAATCTTGTACATAATTTGTAACACCCTCTTCCAGGCTGGTAAAGGAAGGGACATAACCGGCCTTGTGTAGTTTTTCCATAGAGGCCTCTGTAAAATACTGGTACTTATCCCGGATGTCTTCCGGCATATCAATAAACTCAATATTTGGTTCAAGGCCCATCGCTGTGAAAGTGGCAGCAGCAAGATCATAAAAACTGCGGGCTGTTCCGGTACCGAGATTGTAAAGACCCTGCTGTAACGAAACTGTTTCCTCTTTTTCTTCCGTAATTCCATCTGCAGTAACCAGGTGGGCGGCACTTGTTTGCATCATCCAGCCAATGACTTCTATCACATCTTTTACATAAATGAAATCACGCAGTTGCTGACCGTCTGCAAAATCAGGGCGATGCGACCGGAACAGCTTCACTTTTCCAGTTTCACGGATCTGGTTAAACGAGTGAAAGATCACACTTGCCATTCGGCCTTTATGGTATTCATTGGGGCCGTAAACATTAAAAAATTTTAGCCCGGCCCAGAAAGGTGGATGATCTGCCTGGTGCAGCACCCATTTATCCACTTCGTTCTTGGAAATACCATACGGATTGAGCGGCTGCAGATCAAATACCAACGAATGGTCATCTTTGTATCCTTTATTACCATCACCATAGGTTGCGGCAGATGAAGCATAAATCAACGGCACATTCTTGATGGTACAATATTGCCACAACTGCTGCGTAAATTCAACATTGAGGTGTTGATGAATGCGGTAATCAAATTCGGTTGTGTCGGTTCGAGCACCGAGATGAATGACATAATCCACCTGTGGCTGTTCCTTATAAAGCCATGAAAAAAGTTGCTCACGCTCTACCTTAGCCGAAAATTGCTTACCGGCAAGGTTGGGCTGTTTATCATCCCGGTCAAATGCATCTGAAATTATAATGTTAGTATATCCTTTGGCATTCAGCCATTGCACCATACAGCTGCCAATGAAACCAGCAGCACCTGTTACGAGAATGAGAGCATCTTTTTGCATAGCTATATTCAGAGGGCACTTAAAGCATGTTCACTTTCATGCCCTTTCAAGAGGTTTTCGATAGCTGTATCATATTTTTCTTTCCATTCCTGAACCGATCCCCAATTGGTACCATTCACTGACACCACCTGCCCGGTAACTGTACCCAGTTGAGCATGCGGAAAATCTTTCACCACTTCAAGAAATTCAGAAAGTTGTTCCTGTGTAACGGTGACCACTACCCTGCTTTGTCCTTCACCAAACCAATAGGCATCACTTCGGATCGTAGTATCGGCTGCTGTTACCTCAAAACCCAGCTGTTGGGGGAAAGCCGACTCCAGTAAGGTGATGAACAAACCTCCTTCGCTTACGTCATGGGCCGAGCTGATGCGTTTTTTACGGATGAGCTCCGCTACTTTTTGCTGCAGCAGGAATTCTTCTTCGAGTTCAAAATGCGGAGCCGGGCTAAACTCCACTCCCATAATTTTATGCAGGTATTCGCTTGAAGCTATATCATTGGTTGACTGACCCAGCAGGAAAATCATATCGCCTTCCGCTTTAAAACCGAGGGTCATTTTTGTAGTTACCTGCTCCAGCAAACCTACCATTCCAATCGTGGGTGTGGGGTACACTGCCCCATCGGGACTCTGGTTATAAAAGCTGACGTTACCACCTGTTACAGGCGTATCAAATTTGCGGCAGGCTTCACCCATACCCCTGATCGCCTGCACAAACTGGTAATACACCTGCGGATCGTACGGGTTACCGAAGTTGAGACAATTGGTGACGCCCAGCGGTAATCCTCCACTGCAAACAATATTACGTGCGGCTTCACTAACAGCTATCATCGTTCCTTTGTAAGGATCTGCAAAGACATAGCGTCCATTGCAGTCAGTTGTAACCGCCAGCCCTTTTTCCGTTCCTTTTACAAGTACCACTGCCGCATCGGTTGGTGCATTGGTGGAAACAGTACCGGTGCCTACCATGCTGTCGTATTGCTGATAAACAGCCCGCTTACTGGCAATGTTGGGTATTTGTACCAACTGTTCAGCTATGGTTTTCAGATCGGCCGGAACAGGGATCTGCGCCGGGTCAAATGCGTTTATCTTGCTGAAATAGGCAGGTTCGGCATACTCTCGTGTGTACTGAGGTGCACCGCCGCCCAGCACCAGTTCATAAGCCGGGATTTCTGCTTCCAGTTCGCCATGCATATAAAACTTCAGCAAGCCATCGTCCGTTACTGTACCTATCTCAGCGCAGGGTAAATCCCATTTTTCAAAAACAGCAGTCACCAACTGTTCTTTCCCTTTTTCCACAACCATCAGCATACGCTCCTGGCTTTCGCTCAGCAACAACTCCCAGGTTTTCATATTCGCCTGACGAGTGGGCACTCTATCCAGATCAATCCGCATGCCTACTTCGCCTTTGGCACTCATTTCGGCAGTAGAACATATAATACCAGCTGCACCCATATCCTGCATACCTACAACTGCACCTGTTTGAATTACTTCCAGGCATGCTTCCAGCAACTTCTTTTCCTGGAACGGATCGCCTACCTGAACTGCAGGTAACTCCTCGGCACTTTCTGCTGTAATATCAGCACTTGCAAAACTGGCACCTCCAATTCCATCTTTACCGGTAGCACTTCCTACAAAAAATACAGGGTTTCCCACACCAGCTGCTGTAGCCGAAATCGTTTCCCCTGCTTTAACAATGCCCACACTCATTGCATTTACCAGCGGGTTTGTATGGTAACATTCTTCGAAATAAATTTCTCCACCAACGGTGGGCACTCCAAAACAGTTACCATAGTGGCCGATACCATGTACCACTCCTCCCAGCAAATGCTGTGTTTTCGACTCTTTTAAATTTCCGAATCGTAGTGAGTTGAGTGCTGCAACCGGCCGGGCTCCCATCGTAAAAATATCACGGTGAATACCGCCTACACCTGTAGCAGCTCCCTGGAATGGCTCAATAGCAGATGGATGATTGTGGCTTTCAATCTTAAACACAACACCCAATCCATCCCCAATGTCCATCAAACCAGCATTTTCCTCGCCTGCTTTTACCAGCATGCGTCCTCCTTCACGGGGCAGTGTTTTGAGCCATTTAATAGAATTTTTATAACTGCAATGTTCGCTCCACATTCCACTGAAAGCACAGAGCTCATTGAAATTGGGCAAACGACCCAGTTTTTGCTGAATTAACTCAAATTCCTCTTCGGTAAGACGCAGTTGCTTTGCGGTTTTTACAGTTACTTGCATATAAAAATGATGCGTCAAAAGTACAGCAAGGTGGGTTTGATTGAACGCAGTTGAAAGAAATATTTTATTTTGAGCCACTTATTAAATGGCATACCTCCTTTTTACCATATACCTTGTGCTCTTTTGCTGGCTGATTAACCGTATTGGCTTTATCCGCAAAACAGGATTACCTGCCTGGGCAATAAGTACTTTGTTTTTACTGAAAGTTGCTGCCGGTTTGGCCTATGGGTGGTTTTACACACAAATTCCCAACTTTGAGCAGGAAGCGGATACCTGGAAATTTTTTCTCGAAAGCAAACAACAAACAAATCTGCTCTTACACGATCCGTTACGTTACCTGTTTGAGGTTTTTGAAAATCCGTACGGGAAAAAATACAGGCATCTCTTCTCCGTTTTTAACAGCTATTGGAATGATCTGAAACATTTGTACATGGTGAAGATTGTTTCCGTGTTTAATCTGTTCAGTGGAACAAGGTATTATGTCAATGTAATTTTTTATTCCTTTCTCACTTTTTTTGGTCCGGTAGCTTTTTTACGGGTAATGAATGATGTATTTCCGGGCAGACGTTACCTGCTGACTGCCGCCATTTTTTTATTCCCTTCGTTTCTTTTCTGGTCGTCGGGTATTCATAAAGATGGAATTGTATTTCTGTTTCTTGCCTTATCAATTTATATATTTCATTTCCGGATAAAAGAACAAACGTTTTCCATCAAATCGATTCTGTTGATTGTACTATGCATCCTGTTCATTTTCCCGGTAAGAAACTACGTAGTACTGGCCTTACTTCCCGCCTTTGCAGCCTGGTGGCTGGCGGAAAGATATTTCAAACAGAAATGGATTGCCTTTTTATTGGTATCACTCGCAGGTACGACTGCTTTTTTCGGGACGAAGTATATCAATCCGAAAATTGATTTACCCATTGCGATTGTAATGCGGAAGCAGGAATTTATCAAACTGGGGGGTAATTCTTTTTTACCGCAACGTGAATTAAAATCCACGCTTTTTAGTTTTGTTCAAAATGCACCGCAGGCCATAAACCACAGCCTGGCACGTCCTTATGTTACTGAAATCATCTCTCCATTCTACCTGTTGTGTGCACTGGAAATTTTGTTTGCCTGGATGTTAGTGTTTATTTGGTTCTTCCGGTTTACTGAAAATCCATACCGTCATTCCGTAGTAATGTTTTGCTTCCTCGTTGCAATGGTGCTGCTGTTGCTTACCGGTTACATCGTGCCGCAGCTCGGCGCCATTGTACGATACCGTAGCATTTACTTCCCGCTGCTGATGGCTCCAATAGTGGCAACAATCCGTTGGAAGAAAACATATTAAATAATTATACATATAAATACAGCCCCTGCTGAATCGTCGCTTCAGTAAGAAAAAATGTGCTTTTTCATCTCCAAAAACACATTTTTATTCACATTTTGATGGATAATAGCGACACTAATGATCGTTATGTGCTGAATTTTCATTTTTTTTGTTACAAAATCAAACGCACATGCAATCGTTACGTTTTACAGCAATTGACAAACTGGGTGTACTACCAGAGCAAAAGGTTACCGGTTCCAACAAGATTACCGCCATTTTTGGCGAAAACGTTTTCACCTTGCAAACAGCCCGCTCCTTTCTGAGTGACGAAGCTTACAAAAGTCTTCTCGGTTCTGTAAAAGGATTTAAGCGTATTGACCGTTCTATGGCCAACCAGATTGCTGCTGGTCTACGGCAGTGGGCTGAAACGAAAGGAGTTACTCATTATACACACTGGTTTCAACCACTCACAGGTACTACTGCTGAAAAACACGATTCCTTTTTTACTCTGAAAAGTGATGGCACTGCCATTGAAGAATTTGATGGCGCTGCCCTGATTCAACAGGAGCCCGATGCCTCTTCTTTCCCGAGCGGCGGCCTGCGTGCCACTTTCGAGGCCCGTGGTTATACAGCCTGGGATCCATCTTCCCCTGCCTTTATTATTGAAACAGGCAGTGGCAGAACCTTGTGTATCCCTACCGTTTTTGTTTCCTATACTGGTGAACTGCTCGACTACAAAGGTCCCTTGCTGAAAGCATTGGAAGCGCTGAATAAATCTGCTGTTGACGTTTGTAACTACTTTGATAAAAACGTTACCCGTGTAACAGCCACCTTAGGCTGGGAACAGGAATACTTCCTGGTGGATGAATCCATGTTTAACGCCCGTCCCGATCTGATTCTCAGCGGCCGTACCGTTTTTGGTCACGCACCTGCCAAAGGTCAGCAGTTAGAAGATCATTATTTCGGTTCTATTCCTGAGCGTGTATATGCATTTATGCGTGATTTTGAACATGAGTCTTACAAACTGGGAATTCCGCTTCGTACCCGTCATAATGAAGTGGCTCCCGCCCAGTTCGAATGTGCCCCGATTTTTGAAGAGGTGAGCGTGGCTGTTGACCACAACTCTTTGCTGATGGACATCATGGACCGTGTGGCCCGCCGCCACAACCTGCGTGTACTGATGCACGAAAAACCATTTGCCGGAATCAACGGTAGTGGAAAACATAATAACTGGAGTATGGCCACCGATACGGGCGTGAATCTGCTGGCTCCCGGCAAAACGCCCAAGACCAACCTCATGTTCCTTACCTTCTTCGTGAATGTAATCCGTGCGGTTGATACCTATGCCGATCTGCTTCGTGCTGCCATAGCCAGTGCCGGCAACGATCACCGCCTTGGTGCAAATGAGGCGCCCCCTGCTATCATTTCTGTGTTCGTTGGTAAATACCTGAGCGAAGTACTGGATGCGGTAGAAAAACGTGTTACAGACAAATTCGATGAGCAGGATGAAGCTATCCTCAAACTGGATCTGCACAAAAGTATTCCGGAGCTGATGCTCGATAATACCGATCGTAACCGTACTTCTCCTTTTGCCTTCACCGGTAACAAGTTCGAGTTCCGTGCGGTGGGTTCCAGCGCCAACTGTGCCAACGCTATGACGGTACTTAATGCAATTATGGCCGAAACGCTTGACACGTTTAAAGCAGAAGTGGATGCGCTCATTGAAAAAGGTGAGAAAAAAGAGATCGCCATCATGCATACGCTGCAACGTTATATCGCAGAAAGTAAAAAAGTACTGTTCGAAGGCGATGGATACAGCGATGCCTGGGCCCAGGAAGCGGAACGTCGTGGATTACCAAACGTAAAAACAACACCGTTAGCTCTTGATGCTATGGTTACAAAGAAGGCGAAAACACTGTTTGAAAAAACCAATGTATTCACTCATAGTGAGCTGGAAGCCCGCCATGAAATTGAACTGGAAAAATACATCAAGAAAGTTCAGATTGAAGGCCGTATTATGGGTGAGTTGTGTACCAGTCATATTCTACCCGGCTCTATCAAATACCAGAACATCCTTATCAATAACATCAAAGGATTGAAAGAAATTGGTATAGCTGAAGCTTCTTATGCCAACCAGAAGCAGATTCTTGAAAAGATATCGGAACACATCAATAAAGTAAGCGATCTGGTGGAGCAAATGATTGCTGCCCGTAAAAAAGCGAACAATATCACCGATACACGTGAGAAGGCAATTGCTTATTGCGATGAAGTGAAGGGAAAATACTTTGATCCAATCCGTTATCACGTAGATAAGCTGGAACTGCTGGTGGATGATGCCAGCTGGTACTTGCCTAAGTATCGTGAAATGCTGTTTCTGCGCTAATCTTCCAGAACCATAAATAAAAAAACCATACAGAATACTGTATGGTTTTTTTATTGGGGTTCTTTCTCCTGGAAAGAACATCCTATTTCATCTGAAAGGTATCAAGAAACTTGGTAGTGAAATTTCCTTTCCGGAAGTTTTCATCTTTCATCAATTGCTGATGGAAGGGAATGGTTGTTTTTACACCTTCAATTACATATTCGCTCAGTGCACGACTCATGGTATTGATTGCTTCTTCACGGGTACGGGCCACTGCAATAATTTTTGCAATCATAGAATCGTAATACGGAGGAATCACATAGCCTGCATACACATGACTATCTAACCGGATACCATGCCCCCCGGGCTGGTGGAGCGTTGTGATTTTTCCCGGTGAGGGGCGGAAATCATTGTAAGGATCCTCGGCATTAATACGGCACTCTATTGCATGCATAGTAGGTTCATAATCGAGGCCACTGATTTTTTCACCGGCTGCAATCAGAATCTGTTCCTTAATCAGATCAAAATTAGTTACCTCTTCGGTTACGCAATGTTCTACCTGGATACGTGTATTCATCTCCATAAAATAGAAATTGCGGTGCTTATCTACCAGGAATTCGATGGTACCCACACTTTCATAGCCTATTGCAGATGCTGCTTTTTTAGCTGCATCGCCCATTGCTTTCCGCAGTTCGGGTGTCATAAACGGAGAAGGAGATTCTTCCACCAGTTTTTGATGGCGCCGCTGAATGGAACAATCACGCTCGCTGAGGTGACAAACCGTGCCAAAACGGTCACCGGCAATCTGGATTTCAATATGACGGGGCTCTTCTACAAATTTCTCCATGTAGATCCCATCATTCTTGAAGGCAGCCAAAGCTTCTGTTTTAGCCATATTATAGTTTCGTTCCAGCTCTGCCTCTTCCCAAACCACCCGCATTCCTTTTCCACCACCCCCGGCTGTTGCCTTCAGTATCACCGGATAGCCAATTTCTTTGGCCAGGATTTTCGCTCCTTCCAGACTATCTAACAAACCTTCCCCGCCGGGTACAACCGGAACTCCCGCCTTGATCATGGTTTCCTTGGCCGTGATTTTATCGCCCATGGAGCGGATCTGGTCGGGAGTGGGTCCAATGAACTTCAGGCCGTTTTGTCCGCATATTTCTGCAAACCGTGCATTTTCTGCGAGAAATCCGTAACCGGGATGAATGGCATCTGCATTCGTAATTTCAGCCGCTGCAATCAAATGCGGAATATTCAGATAAGAATCCGTACTGGCCGGTTTGCCAATACAAACAGCCTCATCGGCAAACTTAACATGCAGACTTTCTCGATCGGCTGTTGAATAAACTGCAACCGTTCTGATACCCATTTCCCGGCAGGTGCGAATAATACGCAGGGCAATTTCACCACGGTTGGCGATTAATATTTTTTTAAACATGGAGAAAATTTGAAAATTTGAGAATCGAGTAATTTGAAAAAACAGAATCCGGAAATGTGATGATTCACGTTTCCAGATGTTCAAATTGAATCATTTCAAATCAGCTGGGATCAACCAGAAATAAAGGCTGATCATATTCAACAGGCGATTGGTCTTCCACCAGTATTTTCACAATCTTTCCTTTCACTTCACTTTCAATTTCGTTGAACAGTTTCATGGCCTCTACAATACAAACCACTTTTCCGGGCACTACATCATCGCCTACTTCCACAAACAGAGGCTTATCCGGAGAGGGCTTGCGGTAGAATGTACCAATCATGGGACTTTTAATCGTGAGGTACTTCGAAGTGTCTTCTGTTGCTAGTGCCGCAGCAGGAGCTACAGGTGCAGCAGCAGGAGCAGCTGAAACAGGAGCAGCAGCCGGTGCTTCAGCTACCGGTGCAGATGCAACAACAGCATGGTGCACGATTTCATCTTTCTGCTTTATCGTAATTTTAAAATCCTTTTCTTCGATACTTACTTCACTCAGGTTTGATTTGTTGACCATTTTGATCAATTCCTGAATTTGTTTAAAGTCCATATACGATCATTTATTGGTTTAAAAATTAGGGAGCGGCTAAGGTATGAAACTAAGCGGATTTATATGATTTTAGGGCAATTTTCATCAAAAATGAGCCAAAAAAGGCAAAAAAGAGCCGGTTTTCAAGAAAACCGGCTCCGCTATTACAGCTATAAGTTTTTACTCTTTTACACGCTCTACATACTCCCCGGTTTTGGTATTGATACGGATCATTTCACCTTCATTCACAAACAAAGGAACCATTACGGTAGCACCGGTTTCTACGGTGGCTGGTTTTAAAGTACGTGTAGCAGTATCGCCCCGCACACCTGGCTCGCTATAAGTAACTTTCACAACGATCTTATCGGGCAATTCAACACTCATGGGCAGTTCTGTTTCAGTATTAATCAAGGCAGAAACAGCATCACCTTCTTTCAGAAACTGGGGTGCATCAATCAAATTCTCCTGTACTGCAATCTGCTCAAAGGTTTCATTGTTCATGAAGTTATAACCCGTATCATCTTTGTAAAGAAACTGAAAATCATGCCGCTCCACACGCACGGGGTAAATGGTTTCACCACTGTTCCAGGTTTGCTCTACAGAACGATTGTTATCAACCCCTTTCAGTTTCGCCCATACTTTTGCTGCTGCACGGGCGGTTTTGTTTTCACCAAATTCTACAATTTTATACAAACTGCCATCGATTTTAATAATCATACCACGGCTGATGTCGGAAGTAGTTGCCATAAATCTTTTTTATTTGAAGGCTGCAAAGGTAAGGTTTGGAGCGCAACCTGAAAAGTTCCGTAGTCATCATTCTCAGATATTTGCTAACAGGAAAAAATCTACCTTGCCCCTATGAATGGTAGTTTCTTAAGCATTATTTTTTCGTTGCTGGTTATGGCAGCCACCGGGCAGCCTCACCAGAACGACTCGTTGCCATCCCATTTGAAAGGGCTGAAACTACCGGATTTTAAACTGGAACTACCGGATGGTTCCGCATTTTACACGGATAACCTGCCCAAAAACAAACAGATTGTGATCATCCTGTTTAGTCCGGATTGCGATCATTGCCATCAGCTCACAAAAGAGTTAACAGAACAGGTCCGCCGTTTTAAGAAAACCCATTTTGTAATGGCCACGACACTTCCGGCCGACAAAATGAGGGAGTTCCACAAAAAATACCACATTGCTCAGTTCCGGAACATCACGATGGGGAGAGATGTCCTCTTCTTTTTCAGCCGCTACTATCAATTGCATTATCTCCCGTTTGTTGCCATTTATAACCAGGAGTTGAAACTGACCCGTGTTTACGATGGAACCATCAATGCCGCACAGTTGTTTGAGCAAGTTCAGTAAAAAAGCTTTTATCCATCAGTTGACGGAACAGGATGCTCCATTACCTTTGCACCACGAAATTTTATTCTTCACTCAATAAACATTGTTTCCATGAAAGTTACTGTTGTAGGTGCCGGTGCCGTAGGTGCAACCTGTGCCGATAATATTGCCCGTAAAGAATTGTGTACTGAATTGGTATTACTCGACATTAAAGAAGGAATTGCCGAAGGTAAGGCACAGGACATGATGCAGACTGCCACCCTGCTGGGCTTTGACACAAAGATCACCGGCAGTACCAATGACTACACCAAAACAGCCAACAGCGATGTGGTGGTGATTACTTCCGGCCTGCCCCGCAAACCCGGCATGACCCGTGAGGAACTGATTGGCGTAAATGCCGGTATTGTAAAAGGTGTGTGCGAAAACATTCTGAAGTATTCACCCAATGCCATCATCATTGTAATCAGCAACCCAATGGATACAATGACGTACCTGGCCCTGCAATCAACCGGCTTACCTAAAAACCGCATCATTGGTATGGGTGGCACACTTGACAGCAGCCGTTTCAAATACCAACTGAGTCAGCACCTCGGTTGCTCACCCTCTGATCTGAATGCAGTTGTTGTGGGTGGCCATGGTGATACAACGATGATTCCGCTCATTCGCTTTGCCACCTGGAACAGCGTACCTGTTACCAATTTCCTGAGTGCCGAGCAACAGGAAAAAATCATTAAAGACACGATGGTTGGTGGTGCTACGCTCACAGCCCTGATAGGTACCAGCGCCTGGTATGCACCCGGTGCAGCCGGAGCAGCCCTGGTGGAAAGCATTGTTCGTGATGAGAAAAAACTCTTCACCTGCTGTGTGGCGCTGGATGGCGAATACGGACAAACAGATATTTGCCTGGGTGTACCTGTAACCATTGGTCGCAACGGCTGGGAAAAAATTGTTGACTTTGAACTGAATGCCGATGAGCAGGCTCTGTTCAACAAAAGTGCAGATGCCGTTCGCAGCATGAATGATGTGCTGAAAACTTTATAAGAATCACTTTTTCACTTTTGAGAAACGGTCGCCTTCAGGTGACCGTTTCTGTTTTTGAACCAAACGCCCCTGCAGCAGTAGAAGCGATTTTGCTATCTTTGCACCCCCGATGACAAAAGCAAAATCAGTAGCCTTTCACACGCTCGGTTGTAAACTCAATTACTCCGAAACCTCCACCATCAGCCGCCTGATGGAAGACGAAGGTTTTGAAAAAAAAGAGTTTGACGACCTGGCCGATGTGTATGTCATCAACACCTGTTCGGTTACTGACAATGCAGATAAAGAATGCCGGCAACTCGTACGCCGCATCCAACGCAAAGCTCCTGAAAGCCTCGTGGTGATCACCGGCTGCTATGCTCAGCTGAAGCCGAAAGAAATTGCCGAAATACCCGGAGTGGACCTGGTGCTGGGTGCTGCAGAGAAATTTAATATTGCTGCCCACCTGAAAGAGCTGAGCAAGGGCGACAGTACCAAAATCAGCAGTTGCGATATTGATGCTGTTACGGGGTTTAACGCCTCCTACTCCATTAACGACCGCACCCGTACTTTTTTAAAAGTGCAGGACGGCTGTGATTATACCTGCTCCTTCTGCACTATTCCCCAGGCACGTGGAAAAAGCCGGAGCGACAGTATTGCCAGTGTGGTACGCAATGCACAGGAAATTGCCGGAAGAGGTAGCAAAGAAATCGTTCTCACAGGCGTAAACCTCGGCGACTTTGGTAAAGGCACTGATGGGAACGGTCCTCTTTCCATTTTTCAACGGGAGGAAAACTTTTATGGACTCATTCAGGAACTGGATGAAGTTGCAGGTGTTGATCGCTACCGCATTTCTTCCATTGAACCCAACCTGCTCACCAACGAAATCATTGAATTTGTGGCACAAAGCAACAAGTTCATGCCGCATTTTCATATTCCCCTGCAGAGTGGTAGTAATAAAATTCTGGGCCTGATGCGCCGCCGGTATAAACGTGAACTATATACCGAACGGGTGGAACACATCAAAGCGCTGATGCCACATTGCTGTATTGGTGTGGATGTGATTGTGGGTTTTCCCGGTGAAACCGATGCCGACTTTAAAGAGACCTTCGACTTTCTGCATAGCCTGGATATTTCGTACCTGCACGTTTTTACGTATTCAGAAAGAGACAATACTCATGCTTTGACAATTGAACCGGTTGTTCCTGTTTCTGTTCGTCACGACCGAAATAAAACTCTCCGCAATCTTTCCTATATGAAGATGCAGTACTTTACCAACCAGCATGCAGGTCAAATCAGGCCGGTTCTGTTTGAAGGACACAATAAGAATAAGATGATGGAAGGCTATACGGATAACTACATTAAAATCTCAGCTCCTTTTAAAGAAGAATGGGTAAACCAGGTTGTAAACTGGAAATTGTAACTTTCAGCAATGACCAGAGAACAACTGCTGCACGAACTCCGCCACGAAACTTATGTAACGATTCAACCCTCTCCTCTGCATGGTAATGGCGTATTTGCCATAAGGCCGATTCCGAAAGGTTGCCGCAACATGTTTTCACAAGGTATGGGTGCGTTCATCAAAATTGAACGGAGTGAAGTTGAAGCACTGCCGGCGCACAGCCGTTACCTGGTGGAAACCTATTGTTTGTTTGACGATGATTTTTACTGGGTGCCGGAATATGGGTTTAAGCTGATGGATGTATCGCTGTACCTGAACCATTCAGACAAGCCAAATATCATTTCCATTAATGACGGAGAATACTTTGAGACACTCAGGGATATTGAACCGGGAGAAGAATTACTGATTGATTACGGAACGATTGTGGAGAGTGATGAATAAAGGATTGATGGAGTGAATAATTGAATTATCGAATAAGATCCTGCATATTACGCTGCAAGACATGTTCAATTTTCAACTCCACTTCTTTTTCATTCACCATAAGATCTTTTAACGTGAGTTTACTAAGCAGATTGTCCAACGTAAACTGAATCATTTTCCAGAGTGAACGGGTGCTGCAATCAATGGAATTGGTACACAGTCTTCCCAAACCCGTATGGGCTTCACAAAATTGCTGATCATAGATATTACCACCTAATGCCATCATGACATCACTCATGAGTATTTCAGTAGCAGGCTTACTCAATACATAACCGCCTTTGTTACCGGGCGTACTGTTAATGAACCCGCTCATACGTAGTGTACGGCAGATTTTGGCCACATGAGGTTCACTCAGCCCCTCTGCTTCGCTCAGCTGGGGAATGCTTAGTCCCACCATTGCATCGGCTGATGCAATGCGGATCAACATCCGTACGCCATATTCTTCTGCTGCGGTTATTTTCATTTGCTGTTTATTTATTCCTGGGTTGCTAATGGGTCAACCTGGTACACCTGCTGAAAATAAGCACGCAGATGTGTGCGGTCTTCCTCTGTTGTTTGTTTGCTGCAATGCTGATTATATACATTGATCAATGCATCGGCAATAGTGCCCGCATCGGTTGTTTCAATCTGATGACGTTGTAAATGCAGCAACACCTGCCCATCTTTCATCACCAGAATGTTGGGTGAGGAAGGCGTAACGCCATTCAGATACGTTGCACGGAAATGTGCCACTGCTTCTTTTTCCATTCCGGCAAAGAGTGTTGCTTTTACATCAGGAACCACATGATTGAAAAAGCTGAGGATCGCACCTGGCCTGCTCACTCTTGCACTGCAGCCGCACACACTATTGAGCACCACAAGAATTACTTTGCCGGGATTCCCGCTGATAACTTTTTCAACATCCTCAACCGTCATCATTTGTTCAAACCCATAATCCACCAATTCTTTACGGTAAGGCGCTACTACTTGTTCGGGATAGCTGGGACCTTGGTTGCCCATTAAACTATGTAATGAAATCATTGCCATACTATTATATTTTTTTCTCACAGATTTCACGGATGTTCACGGATGAAATCTGTTATTAATTTTAATTTAAGAATAATTATTCTGTGTTTTTCTGTGTCATCTGTGAGAGCCTACATAAATCCTAACTCCAGCGCCGCCACTTCGCTCATCATACTCTTTTCCCACTTAGGCGTCCAGGTAATCATCACATTTACATCCGTAACACCTTCCACCTCTCTTACTTTGTTATCTACTTCCACAGGTAATGATTGTGCAGCAGGACAACTGGGTGCTGTTAATGTCATGGTGATTTGCACATATCCACTCTCGCTGATGTCAATCTCATAAATCAGACCCAAATCATAGATATTCACCGGCAGTTCAGGATCAAAGATGGACTGCAGTTTATCAATGATTTTTTGATTTAATATCTCCTTATCCAATGCCATTAATTGTTCATTTGTTGTTGAGCCATATATACTGTTGCATCCAGCTTCATTTGTTTTACCATGCTCAGTAATCCATTACTTCTTGTTTGTGCCAGATGCTGCTTCATTCCTATCTTATCAATAAATTCCAGTTTGGCATCCAAAATTTCTTTGGGTGAATGATTGCTTAATACACGAATGAGCATACTCACCAATCCTTTAACAATCACCGCATCACTTTCTGCCTTAAAAACTACTTTCCCATCTTTCAATTCACTCACCATCCATACGGTACTTTGACAACCTTTGATTTTGTTTTCATCTTTCTTGTACACATCATCCAATGGCTTCAACTTCTTTCCCATATCGATGATGTATTCATACTTCTCATCCCATGAGTCGAACAATGAAAACTCATCCACAATTTCTTCTTCTATTGCTGCAATTGATTTTACTTCACTCATCGTAACAACTTAATTGCTTTATTCAATGCTGCTATCATCACGTCAATTTCTTCTTTGGTATTGTACATGGCAAAACTTGCCCTGGTAGTTCCTGGAATTCCAAAACGATTCATCAATGGTTGTGTACAATGATGACCTGTACGAACTGCCACTCCCTGGTTGTCTAATAAAATACCAAGGTCTTGCGGATGTACACCTTCAACTACAAAGGATGCTACACTTACTTTTTGTTTGGCTGTTCCAATCATCCTTATTCCATCAATACTTTGCAATTGAGAAGTAGCATAGTGCAATAATTCATCTTCATGTTTTCTTGCAGTTGCTTTCCCTACAGTACTTACAAAATCTAATGCAGCTTTGAATGCAACAGTGTCAGCGATATTGGGCGTACCTGCTTCAAACTTATACGGCAATTCGTTCCATGTTGATTTTTCAAAGCTTACTTCTTTGATCATTTCTCCTCCACCCATAAACGGAGGCATGGCTTCCAGTATTTCTTTCTTTCCAAATAACACACCAATGCCGGTGGGACCATAGACTTTATGCGAACTGATGGCAAAGAAATCACAATCAAGTTCCTGCAAATCAATATCCAAATGAACGGTTGATTGTGCACCATCTATCATAACCACAGCACCAAACTTGTGTGCCGCATCAATGATTTCTTTTACCGGATTGATGGTGCCCAGCGAATTACTTGCATGAACTACAGAAACAATTTTTGTTTTTGCTGAAAGCAATTGATGAAATGCTTCCATCATCAACTCCCCGTTGTCATCCACAGGAATCACTTTCAACACAGCACCTGTTTGCTCAGCAATCAACTGCCAGGGTACAATATTGCTGTGGTGCTCCATGCCGCTGATGATGATTTCATCACCTGCCTTTAAGTTTGTTCTTCCGTAAGTATAAGCAACGAGGTTGATACTTTCTGTAACACCTCTCGTAAAAATAATTTCTTCTCTGTGCCTGGCATTGATAAACTGCTGCACTGTATCTCTTGTGGCTTCATAAGCTGCTGTTGCTTCTTCTGCCAGTGAGTGAATACCCCGGTGGATATTGGCGTTGTACTTTTCGTAATACTCCGTGAGCGCATCAATCACCACTTGGGGTTTTTGAGCGGTAGCGGCATTGTCAAAGTACACCAACGGCTTCCCCTTTACCAATCTTTGGAGGATAGGGAATTGCCTGCGGATACTTTGCACATCAAATGATGTATGTTCTAAGGTTTCAAGCATATTTCACCACAGAGACACAGAGACACAGAGTTACAAGACAAAGCGCCTGATGCCATCTTTTAAAAGTTTTGTATTAAAGTTCAATAACAATCCAATTTTCATTCCTGATAACTTCAGATAAGTTAATATTTGAGCTTCGTGTACGGGCAAAATTGATTCAACAGCCTTTAACTCAACGATCACCTCATCTTCTACCAGCAAATCAATTTTAAAATCAATGTCAATCTTCTCACCCTTATACACCACGGGCAAACTCAACTGTCGTTTAACCGACAACCCCACGCTAATCAGTTCTTTCATCAAACACACTTCATACACGCTTTCCAATAAACCCGGACCCAATTCTTTATGAACACGAATGGAACAATCAATAATCGCTCCTGTAATACTATTTACTCTGTATTCATCTAATGGATTCATCTCCGTGTTCCCTGTGTCTCTGTGGTTACAACCTTACACTTCAAATCCCAACCGCTCAGAAATAATCTGATCAGCATACTCCCGGATCGGCTCCAGTTCTATCTTTTCCAGAATTTCACCTGCAAAGGCATGCAATAACAATGCTTTCGCTTCTTTATCACCAACACCTCTTGCCTTGAGATAGAACAATGCTTCTTCATCCAAACGACCTACGGTGCAACCATGCGAACACTTCACATCATCCGCAAAAATTTCCAACTGCGGTTTGGTGTTTACAGTTGCGTTATCGCTCAGCAATACATTCTTATTACTTTGGTACGCATTTGTCTTTTGTGCATCTTTCCGCACAAAGATTTTACCATTAAATACACCTGTTGCATTTTCATCAATGATGCCTTTGTACAATTCATTACTCAAACTGTTGGGCATTTGATTGTCAACAATGGTGTGATTGTCAACATGCGTTTCGCCTTTCACACAATACAAACCATACATATTGCTTTCACAACCCGGTGCTTCCAGAATAAAGTTGAGGTTATTGCGAATAACACCACCATTCAAAGTAATGGTAACACTGTTTACTTTGCTCACTCCCAACTGCCGCACATGGGTTGTTTTTACACAACTGCTGTGACTGTCTTCATTCTGAATTTTATAAATATGAACATGGGCATTTTCTTCAACAACAATTTCACTTACACGGTTAATGAAGGAATCACTGGTACCCATTGTAATTTCTTCTTCTACCAAATACACTTCCGCATTTACGCCTACATGCATAAGGGTGCGTGGCTGCGATAACACACTTCCGCTTCTTGCATCATTGATGTAGTAGCAGTATAAGGGATGTTCTACTGCTTTGTTTTTCTTAACTGCCAAAAACAAACCCTGATACGCAAAGGCATTGTTCATGGCGTTGATACCATCTGTATGATAGTTGGCACTATGACCGAGGTTAGCGTCAATGATGGACTTGTATTCGCCTTTTACTGCTTCACTCAAAGGAAGAATCACCAGTTCATCTGCTGATGAACGGATAACACTCAACTCTGCATGATAAATTCCATTGATGAACACCAGTTCATTTGCATTTTCATGACCGGGCAAACGAAACGCATCCACATCTGCGCTGGTAACGGCTGTTGCAGTTGCAGCATAGTTGAACTCTTTATTGAGTACACCGCTGATGCGTGTGTATTTCCATTCTTCATGTTTTACAGTAGGAATACCCTGCTCGTTGAACAACTGAATTCCCTGTTGGCTTAATGCCTGCAAGGCACCATTGCCGCTAAAGGTTTCGTTGTTGAATTTGTTTTGTATTAATGATGTTAAATCTGACATTGTACATTTTTTTGCTCTCACAGATTTCGCAGATAGTCACAGATAAAATCTGTGCTCATCCGTGTCATCAGTGAGTTGATTTAAGCCTCTACGCTCTCTCCCAATTCTTCTTTAATAAAATCGTATCCTCTCTCTTCCAGTTCCAGCGCCAGTTCTTTACCGCCGCTTTTTACAATCTTTCCTTTGTACAATACATGTACATGATCCGGAACAATGTAATCCAGCAAACGCTGATAGTGTGTAATCACTAAAAATGAACGTTTTCCATCACGCAGTTTGTTTACACCTTCGGCTACAATACGTAAGGCATCAATATCCAAACCACTGTCTGTTTCATCGAGGATTGCCATTGATGGTTCCAGCATCGCCATTTGAAAAATTTCATTGCGCTTCTTTTCACCACCGCTGAAGCCTTCGTTTAAAGAACGGCTTAATAAGCTCTGGTCAATTTCCACCAGCTTCATTTTCTCTTTCATCTTTTTGAGAAACTGTACAGCATCCATCGGCTCTTCGCCACGATACTTGCGGATTTCATTCACAGCTGTTTTAATAAAGTTGGTGGTACTCACACCTGGTATTTCAACAGGGTATTGAAAGGCCAGAAACAATCCTTCACGTGAACGGTCTTCAGGAGCCATTTCCAATAAATCTTTTCCGTTGAATTCCACTTCACCGCCCGTTACTTCATAATCAGCACGACCTGCCAATACAGATGCCAATGTTGATTTACCACTTCCGTTAGGACCCATGATGGCATGTACTTCGCCGGGTTTGATATCCAGGTTGATGCCCTTTAAGATTTCTTTTTCTTCAATGCGGGCTTGTAAGTTTTTAATGTGTAACATATGTTTTGTTTTTCACCACAGAGACGCAGAGGACACGGAGGTGTATCATCTGTAGTTTATTCTGCGGAATAATTTTATTTAGTTTTTTTTAAAGAACTGATTATTTAAAAACACGAACCACAAATTCCTCTGTGCCTCTGTGTCTCTGTGGTTCTACCCCACACTTCCCTCCAAACTAATCGCCAATAACTTTTGCGCTTCTACCGCAAACTCCATGGGCAATTGATTCATTACTTCTTTGGCAAAACCATTGATGATTAATGCAACTGCCGTTTCAGTATCCAGTCCACGTTGATTGCAATAAAAAATCTGGTCTTCGCCAATTTTAGAAGTAGTGGCTTCATGCTCTACCTGTGCGGTGCTGTTTTTTACTTCGATATAAGGGAAGGTATGAGCGCCACATTTATCGCCGAGTAACAAACTATCGCATTGCGAAAAATTTCTTGCATTGGTTGCGTTCTTGCCCACCTGCACCAAACCACGATAACTGTTATGACTAAAACCCGCCGAAATTCCTTTGGATACAATGCGGCTCCTGGTGTTCTTTCCAATGTGCATCATCTTGGTACCCGTATCGGCCTGCTGATGATGATTGGTAACAGCCACGCTGTAAAACTCACCCTGGCTGTTATCACCTTTTAAAATCACACTTGGATATTTCCATGTAACAGCGCTTCCCGTTTCTACTTGCGTCCAGCTGATTTTTGAATTCACACCGGCACAAATACCACGCTTGGTTACAAAATTGTAAATACCACCCTTGCCTTCTTTATCGCCGGGGTACCAGTTTTGAACGGTTGAATATTTTACTTCTGCATTATCAAGCGCCACAATTTCCACAACGGCGGCGTGTAACTGATTTTCATCACGTTGGGGAGCGGTGCAACCTTCCAGGTAACTTACATAGCTTCCTTCTTCTGCCACAATCAAGGTACGCTCAAACTGACCGGTACCGGCGGCGTTGATGCGGAAGTAGGTGCTCAACTCCATGGGGCATTTTACACCTTTGGGAATGTAGCAGAAACTTCCATCGCTGAACACGGCACTATTTAATGCGCTGTAAAAATTATCTGTAACAGGAACCACAGAACCCAGCCATTTTTTAATGAGTTCGGGATGCTCCTGCACCGCTTCACTCATGCTGCAGAAGATGATACCCATTTCGCCCAACTGCTCTTTAAAGGTGGTAGCTACTGAAACGGAATCAATCACCGCATCCACGGCCACACCGCTCAGGCGCTTTTGCTCGTCCAGCGATATACCCAGCTTTTCAAACGTAGCCCGCAGTTCGGGGTCCACTTCATCCAGGTTGTTCAATGTTTTCTTTTGCTTGGGAGCGCTGTAATATTTAATGGCCTGAAAATCCACATCGGGGTACGTAACGTTGGGCCAGCGGGGCACGCTCATTTTCTGCCATTGGCGAAACGCCTTGAGGCGCCACTCCAGCATCCATTCCGGCTCATTCTTTTTGGCACTGATGAAGCGTACAATGTCTTCATTCAGACCGGGAGGCGCTTCATCGGCCTCAATGTTGGTTACCCAACCATACTTGTACTCACTCAGGGCGGTTTGCTCCAGGGTGGTCAGCATCTCACTCATGCGTATTTTGTTTAAACAGTTTGTGTAAAAGACTCTACAATAATTCCGAACCGCAAAGGTACGAGCTATTTATACAAAAAAGTATAAATAAGGTTTGAAATGGAGAAAATTTGCAGAAATGGGGATTGGTTGTGGGGAATTGGAGCTGTGGGCTGCGGTGCCAATGGCGGCTGGTGTTCCGTCCCCTGCAGGCTCCGCTTCGCTCCGGTACCGACCCTCCTGCGGCGGTCGGCACTGGCGGCTTGGGGCCGCCACCTTCCGGGCACGGCAGCCCGTGGGCGGAGGATTTTCAATGGGGCTGGGGGCTGCGTGCAAGTACCCACCAGGCCGAAGGGCCCAACTGCCGAACCAACCCCGGCCCAACCCGGGGGCTGACTGGTAGTTGAGTGGCATTACCAGCGAAGGATGAGCGAAGGATGGTGGGCGTTGCCCTATCTTTGCCTTGACCGAAACAGCAACACTATGGCACGCACCCGACACCCGCTCCTGGCTGGACTCTCCGGCAGCATCGGCAAACAATTGGTATTTAAGAAATACGGCAACAAAACCGTGGTGAGCAAGTACCCCGATATGAGTAACGTACAACCCAGCACCCGGCAGCAGCAGCAACGGAGCCTGTTTCAAGCAGCCGTGGCTCATGCCCGCCACATCCGCCACACACCGGAATTGTACGCCGCTTACAAAGCCCGGTTGCCCAAGGGCAGCAACGTGTACCAGGCAGCTTTGCAGGAATACCTGCGGCAGCACAAACAACCAAACCGATAAACCAGTTTTTGCAAAGCCACCCAATCCACTATGCCGAAAAACCTGTCCACTATTGAAAAAACGGCCAGCCGGCAGTTTGCATTTTTGGGTTTTTGAGTTATTTTAGAGCTAGCACCGCTGACCTTTTTCCTTAAACTATTTGGCGGCAGAAATGTGGAAGCGATTGGAAACGATTGGAAACGTTAGGAAACGTTTGTACACGGGCTGAAAAGGGAGAAGGTTTTGGAAATGGAAGCGTTGGCGGTAATGCTGACAAAACTCCCAAACAATAACAATAACATATGAGACCTTTTATTTTTGAGTTTAGCGAGTCACCATCAAATGGCTCGCACGACTATTCACTGATTGTGTATGATGACAAATTAAATTTATCAGTTAACAGGCTTACAGGTGAACCTGCAATAGAAGCTTTAAATATGGAGACCGAAACATTTACTAAAACAAATGGTGAGAGCTCTGACTCCGATAGAAATAGTCTAAATTCTCTAATAGATACAGAAACCCATACTTTCAATCATACTGAAACTTCAGACAGTGACAAAGACACAACAGCAATAGTAAATCTCATGGACACAACGACATTAACTGAATCATCAGAAACGACAGATAAAGACAGGTCAAACAATGCTATTAATTATTACACACAAAACTGACTTCACAGCAGATTTTGTAATTAATAAATTGAACACAAGAAAAATTAAGTATAAAAGACTTAACTGTGAGGATATTTTAAAGTATGACTGTTCTGTAAGGGTTTCAAATAGTTTGAAATATTCCATACTTAATGAAAGCACCTTTAATTCTGTTTGGTTTAGGCGAACTCAGCTACCCAATGTTAACAATCTGCCAATCCACGAAAGAGCATATATCCTAAATGAAACAGATAGTTTAATTAAAAATTTATTCACACTACTCGAAACGAATTGGATTAGCGAACCATTCTCTGTGTATAAGGCTGAAAACAAACTAATGCAACTAAAGATTGCAAGAGAAATTGGATTTGAAATACCAGAAACATTGATAACAAATTCAAAGGCAGAAGTAGTTGATTTTTTTTTAAAGAATAACAAGCAAATT
Organism: Chitinophaga pinensis; assembly: GCA_943368955.1. Classification (GTDB taxonomy): domain Bacteria; phylum Bacteroidota; class Bacteroidia; order Chitinophagales; family Chitinophagaceae; genus Lacibacter; species Lacibacter pinensis_A. The sequence continues at coordinate 30,244 of CALRLY020000004.1, read as the reverse complement.
ATTATCAAACCACTATCACAAACAAAAATTGAAAATGCAGATAGCCCAAAATTTATTTTCACAAATAGAGTGACTGAAAATCAAATTAATAATCTTGAAAAATTTGACCTAACACCTTGCATATTTCAAAAAGAAATTCAAAAAGACTACGAAATAAGAGTTACGGTCGTAGGAGATAAAGTATTTTCAGCTGCAGTTGATTCACAATCTGAGACAGAAACAAAGATAGATTGGAGAAAGAAAAAGCTAATTTTTAAAAAAATTGAACTGCCAAAATCGATTGAAGCCTTATGTATTGCAATCGTAAAACGACTAAATCTTTCATTTGGAGCTATTGATTTGATAAAACAAAAAAATGGGAACTATGTTTTTCTTGAAATCAACCCAAATGGACAATGGGCATGGATTGAAACCCAAACTGGATTAAATATTTCTGATGCAATAATTAAAAAACTAACTGATGAGTCAGATTAAAGAACATTTAAAACAAATTGGTTTTTTTTACACAGATGAAGAAGTGAATCCCTATTCTTATAACCCAGCCGACTATAAACCAAATTCCAACGACAATAAAAGCGAGATTCATCGTAATTTTTTGAAAAGCCTAGAGAGCGAAGAAAGCAATAGGCTTTCATTAATAGAAAGCAAAACATCACAATTAATTTCACAAACAGGTATAATATTCTCTCTTCTTAGTTTATTTGTACCAATATTAATTGACAAAGTATCAGACTTACATTTTTCAGTGAAACTTATACTACTTTTTCTTTTAGTCCTTTCTTTTTGCTTCTACATGCTCACAATAAAAAATGCGTTGAAGAATTTCAATGTTAGTAAGTTTAAATACAGCAAACCTTCTCCTAATAATGTCCTGAAATTTCAAGATAGCAATACACATGATTTTTATGCAGAAGAAGTGAGGGATTTGCTTTACTGCATAAATGAAAACTTAAAAATCAATAATAGAAAAGCAACAAACTTGCTTCATTCCTACAATTCATTTAGAATTGGAAACACACTAACTGGAATTCTTGTTGTCTTTTTTAGCATTGTCCTGCTATTTTTTGACCCGAGAAAAGAAGGTACTATAATAGAAGAGCCAATAAAAATTGAAGGTCTTGACTCTACAATAAATGAACTTAGAAAAGCAGTGCTATTAAAGGACACAATTTTTATCAAAAATGTAGACTCAACTAAACCGAAGCGCTAACCCCAAATAGCGCACGTGTCCCGCAAGATCACTTGATGCCGGTTCAATCAGCCGGACTGTGTCCGGATTACCCTAATGACCCAGCCATATAAACGACCGTAGTGCAAAGCCTGCCCCGTACAACAGGGAGTGAGACACTAGCAGTTTCGCTTCGGCTGCTTGTAGCTGGGTTATTGGCAGGCACAACTGCATCCATCAACACATAGCAATGCTGGAATCTCAGGGGTCGACTGTGGACAGATGCCCGGGCCGAAAAAAAGAATCGAAAAATGGAAGGTCGTTTGTCAGCAAAAAAAAGCCGGAGACTCCTGTATCTCCGGCCATCGTTCCCGAACATGTTTTAATCGGCTTTTTGTGGTTCCAGCAATTTGAAAAACTGGTCGAGCTGCGGTAAAATCACAATCCTTGTGCGGCGGTTCAGCGCTTTCCCTTCGTTGGTATCATTACCGGCCACGGGGTGGTACTCGCCTCTTCCGGCTGCAGCCATTTTCCTTGGATCCAACCCATACTCTTTTTCCAGCAGCCGCACAACGGAAGTAGCCCGCTTTACACTCAAATCCCAGTTATCTGCCAATACACCGTTGCCTCGTAAAGGCACATTATCTGTGTGGCCTTCCACCATAAATTCAATATCAGGCTGGTTCTTCAATACCAGGGCCACTTTCCCCAATACCAGTTTGGCACGTTCGGTTATATCGTACCGGCCGCTCTTAAACAGCAGCTTATCAGAAATGTCGATGAACACAACGCCTTTGTCAACCTTTATATTGATGTCTTCATCATCGATATTACCGATGGCCCCCTTCAGGTTCATTACCAGCACCATATTCAGCGAGTCTTTATAGGCGATCTGCTGCTGCAGATTCTGAATGAATGCATCTTTTGCGCCCATATTCTGCAAGGACTGCTTGATGCTTTCCGCCTGTTGTTTTGTGATAACCGACAGGTTTTCCAACTGACTCAGGGCCTGCGTGTAATTCTGCTTTACAAACTCAAGTTCCCGTGTCAGGTCATTCACTGTTGACTGCAAATCTCCCTTCTCCTTCTGAAGGGCTGCGGTTTGATTGTTGCAATCGGCCAGGTTGCCTTCTAAGGTCTGATACCGGGTTTGCAGCAGGGCATAGTCTGCTTGTGCTTTTTTAAATTTCTTACTGCTTACACAGGAAGTAAAGAGGAAAGCAGGCACAAGAAGTGTAATTAAAAACAACCGATTTGGCATAACTGAGAATTAAAAGTGACGAAACAGATACGTAGTAACCTATCATTGAATGCGGCAAAATTAATGCAGGCGAAAAAAGTGCTGTTCAGAAGATTGTTAATTTCCTGTCAATACAACCTGCAACTTATACGCCCACATTCTATTGTACGTTTCCGTGCCCTTTGTCTGAACGTTATGCTACCCCACCGGTGTACCTGTTCCCCAGGATCACTTGCTGCCGGTTCAATCAGCCGTACAGTGTCCGCCCTTCCAAAATAATTCATCCAAGTAAACAACCCGGGCATAAAATCTGCCCCATGTTGCAACAATGAGGTACCGGTGCAACCATCCGGCTGGTGGGTTCGCAAGGCCACGAACCACGGCGCAGGATACACGAACTACGTCGCAGGTACAGCCACCACGAGTTGGTCGGAAAGCACCCTGTTTTGCAGCCCGATCCGTAACCTGCTGATTTTCATACTGTTGCTTTTTACCCCCTGCCCGCTTGCTGCGGATGTCAGGTTTTTGTCAGGTACTTGTCAGGTTTTTGTACGCCTTCCAAAAGCAATAACACCCGGCTTTCCAATTAAATTTCCACTTCAATAAGTTGAACGGATCTATGCTGTCATGTTCCACCCGGCAGACCAATGTTTACAACTTAAAAACTTACATCAAATGAATAAATTGTTACCCATCGTACCGATTACCCGTTTCCGCATTAAGCTCCGTTTGTCCCGTTTGTCCACCGTTGCCTGACCGGAATGTAAAGGGCTGCGTCAGCATCAGTACCATGAACCAGCTGCGGCAAATGCCATGGTTGCACCCTACTGCTAAGGCCGATTTGGAAGCTGCTTTACCTGCCTGATGAAACCAAATGTTCACCCGTTTTTGTACCTGTTTACGAATTATGAAACAAATATTTTCACCCATCATTGTTGTTACCGTACTGTTTGTAACCAGTTCGCTGGTGTTTACCGGAGTTCATCCCCACCCTGCAGCAGTGACGCCCGTTGATGAAGCTGCTCAAAGCAACCGACAGCTTGCCCAGGATACCCATGCGCTCAAACAAAGCGATTGGTACGCTGCCGCCATGCGTCATATTGAAGAAAGTGAATACGAGATCCGTTACCAGGAAGCCTTGCAAAGCTATGCAGCACCCAACCGGCAGCACCACCTGCGGGGGTTGTTTGCGGCAGACCGGTTTACTATGCAGCCCCGTACGGACAGTATGGGGAACTGGCAACTGCAGTTGACCACGAAGGGGGTTTTTGCCGGCAAGAATCAATTATATGCGCCCGATAAAAATGCTGATCCGGTTGTAAAAGGCAATACCATCAGCTTCAGGCACCAGGATGCATTTTCCATAGATTATATCAATGACAAAAACGGCATCCGCCAGAATTTCATCATCCACCAGGCCCCGGCCAACAACCCGGGCAGCATCAGCGTGAAGCTGGCCACCAATAAAGGTTGGGTCATCAACCAGGTGCATCCGCAGGAACTGCATTTTGCCAAAATGGAAGGCGCCACCGCCAATAAAAAAATTACGTACAACAGTCTGCATGTATGGGATGCCAACCAGCGCACACTGGATGCATCGTTTTCTACCGATGGCAATGAACTGTCTATCCATGTAACTACCACCGATGCCGTGTACCCCATTACCATTGATCCCCTGAGCACCACTGCCAACTGGACGGCAGAAAGCAACCAGGCCAATGCTACTTTTGGACAATCTGTTGCCTCTGCCGGCGATGTGAACGGTGATGGCTATAGCGATGTTATCGTAGGGGCTAACTTTTTTGACAATGGACAAACAGATGAAGGACGTGCCTTTGTGTACCACGGGTCTGCTACGGGTCTTTCTGCCACGCCCAACTGGACCGCAGAAAGTAACCAGGTTGGTGCTCAATTTGGCCGATCTGTTGCCTCTGCCGGCGATGTAAACGGCGATGGGTTCAGCGATGTAATTGTGGGAGCATTTCTGTTTGACAACAGCTTAGCTAATGAGGGTGGTGCTTTTGTGTATCACGGTTCTGCTACCGGCCTTACTGGCACGCCCAACTGGACGGCAGTAAGCAACCAGGCCGCTGCTCGTTTCGGAGTTGCTGTCGCCTGCGCCGGTGATGTGAACGGCGATGGCTACAGCGATGTAATTGTGGGGGCAAATCGGTTTAGCAACGTTCAAACTTCGGAAGGCAGTGCCTTTGTGTACCACGGATCTGCTGCTGGACTCTCTATCACTGCTAACTGGACGGCAGAAAGCAACCAGAACTTTGCTGAATTTGGGATTGCTGTAGGTTCTGCCGGTGATGTGAACGGCGATGGGTTCAGCGATGTTATTGTAGGAGCTAGCACGTTTGACAATGTGGAATCCGATGAAGGCCGTGCCTTTGTGTACCATGGTTCCGCTGCAGGCCTTTCTTTCAGCGCCAACTGGACCGCAGAAAGTAACCAGTCATCCGCCAATTTTGGGATTACTCTGGCTTCCGCCGGCGATGTGAACGGCGATGGATACAGCGATGTAATTGTGTCGGCCCCTTTTTTTGACTTCGGAGAACCGAACGAAGGCCGTGCCTTTGTCTACCATGGTTCCTCCACAGGACTTTCAATCACTGCCAACTGGACCGTAGAAAGTAATCTGGACAATGCTACTTTTGGAAATATTGTCTCCTCCGCCGGCGATGTGAACGGTGATGGGTACAGCGATGTAATTGTAGGAGCCGACGTGTTTGACAACGTAGAAATGAACGAAGGCGCAGCCTTTGTGTACCATGGTTCCGCTAGCGGACTTTCAACCATTGCCAACTGGACCGCTGAAAGCAACCAGGCCAACGCTTCTTTTGGACGATGTGTTGCTTCCGCCGGTGATGTAAATGGTGATGGATACAGCGATGTAATCGTAGGAGCACACCAGTTTGATAATGTGGAAACAAACGAAGGCGCCGCTTTTGTGTACCACGGCGCTCCTGCGGGTTTATCGGCCACCTCCAACTGGACGGCAGAGAGCAACCAGGCTGATGCATGGTTCGGATTCAGCGTTGCCGCCGCCGGTGATGTAAACGGCGATGGATACAGCGATGTGATTGTGGGCGCCCATTTTTTTGATAACGGACAAACAAACGAAGGCCGGGCTTACGTGTACCACGGTTCTGCCACCGGTCTTTCAACCAGCCCCAATTGGACGGTAGAAAGCAACCAGACCGGTGCTACGTTTGGGCGATCCGTTGCCTCCGCCGGAGATGTAAATGGCGATGGATTCAGCGATCTGATCATAGGAGCCCGTCTTTTTGACAACGGTCAAACAGATGAAGGCCGTGCCTTTGTGTACCATGGTTCGGCTACCGGACTTTCCACCACTGCCAACTGGACCGCAGAAAGCAACCAGTTAAATGCCCAATTTGGCGTTGCCGTTGCCTCTGCCGGCGATGTAAACGGCGATGGATTCAGCGATGTGATTGTGGGCGCCAACCTGTTTGACAACGGACAAACGGATGAAGGCCGGGCCTATGTGTACTTTGGTTCTGCTACCGGACTTTCAACCACCACTAACTGGACGGCAGAAAGCAACCAGGGCGGCGCTCAATTTGGAGCTGCAGTTGCCTCTGCCGGCGATGTGAACGGCGATGGATTCAGTGATGTGATCGTGGGAGCAAACTGGTTTGATAACGTAGAAGTAAATGAAGGAGCTGCCTTTGTGTACCTTGGTTCCGCCACCGGACTTTCCGCCACGGCCAACTGGACGGCAGAAAGTAACCAGGCCAGTGCCAATTTTGGAACTGCAGTTGCCTCTGCCGGCGATGTAAACGGCGACGGATTCAGTGATGTGATTGTGGGGGCCAATCAATTTTCTATCAGTGGGGTTACTCAGGGCCAAGCCTTTGTGTACCACGGTTCCGCCACCGGCATTGCTGCCACCCCCAATTGGAGTGCAGAAAGCAACCAGGCTTTTGCCAATTTTGGAACGGCTGTCGCCTCCGCCGGTGATGTAAACGGCGATGGGTACAGCGATGTAATTGTGGGAGCCAGTGGGTTTGATAATGTAGAATCGAATGAAGGCCGGGCCTTTGTGTACCATGGTTCTGCTGCTGGTGTTTCCACCAATGCCAACTGGACCGCAGAAAGCAACCAGGCCGATGCTCAATTTGGGATTGCTGTCGCCTCCGCCGGTGATGTAAACGGAGATGGATACAGCGATGTAATTATAGGAGCTCACCAGTTTGATAATGTGGAAACAAATGAAGGCGCTGCTTTTGTATTCTATGGCAACAACGGGGGGAATTTGCGAAACAACCTGCGCCTCTACAATGCAGACCAGGTAACGCCCATACAACAAAGCAACCTGATAGAACCCAATTTATTCGGGGCCGGACTTTTTGCCAAATCGTTCCTGGGCCGGCAAAGAGGACGAATGGCATGGGAAACGGTTCGTAACGGTATTGCGTTCAGCGGCAACCCAATTACCAACAGCACGTTTGTAACTGCACAGCAAACCGCATTGACCAACCTGGGGCTCACGGGTGTTGAGCTGAGAAGCCAGGTGGCAAAAGTGATCTTAGCTAAATTCACTTATATCCGTGCCCGTGTTCGTTATGATTTAACTACCGCCATCACCGGGCAGGTGTTTGGACCGTGGCGCTATCCCGAAGGATGGCTGAGGGGAAGAAGAGATATTGGTTCTGCCGTGTTACCGGTTGACTTTTTACAATTTACTGCCAATAAACAAAACAATGCTGTGGTGTTGCAGTGGCTAACCGCCAATGAAACACCCGGCGTACAATATGAAGTGTTGCATAGTACCGATGGCAGATCGTTTGCAACACTTGCAACCGTACCCGGTACCGGTAACGAGGGTAACAGCTATCAATGGACGCATGCACAACCAGCTACGGGTAACAATTACTACCGCATACGGGCAGTTGCCGGCAACCGAAAAACATTCTCAGATGTGCGGGTGGTGGTGTTTGCCTCCCAACAACAGGTTACGGCCTTCCCCAACCCGGTTGTAAACGGTACGGCACTGAACATGCGGTTTGGATCAGCACTACCGGCCGGGGCACAATTGACCTGGGTGAATGCTGCTGGTACGGTTGTTCAACGTGAACTGCTTACCGGAAGCGGTACGTCCGTCAACGTTCCCGTGAAAGTCTTTACTCCCGGCAGCTATACGGTGTTGATACAAAGCAGGGACGGTGCTGTTATGCATCGTTTGCCTGTGTTGGTATTGTAGGAGTTGGTAAAAAAAATGACGTTTGGGTTACCGTTCGTAACCATTTCTCAGCCTGGTCTCCCGTAAAGGATTAGCTGCAGTTTCAACCTCCTGGCTTCTTTCCGGATGCCCCGGAAATTTTGTACCCATTATAATTGGAAGCAGAGGTACGACAAGTTGAGGGGCTACATCCAGCTGTAGAAAAATTTTTGCCTGTTTAAAAATCTGACATACTTTTGATATCATTATAATATCAGATTATGGAACAAATTACAAAAGCATCTTCGGGTTGGATCGTCCTTTTTTTGACCCTTGCCGGCCTGGGCGGGGGCATCTACCTGGTAACCACAACAATGCCCGTTGGCATCATCTTAGGCGTAGTGCTGCTCTCCGCTTCCCTGCTGGCAGCGCTGGGCTTTATAGCCATTGAACCCAACAGCAGCCGGGTGATGATGCTGTTTGGCAAATACGTAGGTACGGCAAAAGAAAGCGGCTTCTTCTGGGCCAATCCATTTTATACGAAAAAGAAAATTTCGCTGCGGGCCAACAACCTCGACGTAAAGCCCATCAAGGTAAACGACAAACATGGCAACCCTATTGAAATTGGTGCCGTAGTGGTGTGGAAGGTGGACAACACGTTCAAAGCTGCGTTTGATGTAGACAATTACCAGTCGTTTGTACAAACGCAAAGCGAAGCGGCCATCCGCAAACTGGCCAGCGCTTATTCGTACGACAACCTGGAAGATGAAGATGCCGGCATTACCCTGCGCAACAGCGGTGGTGAGGTAAATGAAATGCTGGAAGGAGAAGTAACCGAGCGTTTGCAGATGGCCGGTATCAACGTCATTGAAGCACGGATCAGCCACCTGGCTTATGCCACAGAAATTGCAGGTGCCATGCTGCAACGCCAGCAGGCTACTGCTATATTGGCTGCCCGCCGCAAGATTGTGGAAGGAGCTGTAGGCATGGTGGAAATGGCACTGGAAGAACTGAGCAAGAAAGACGTGGTGCGTTTGGATGAAGATAAAAAGGCTGCCATGGTGAGCAACCTCATGGTGGTGCTTTGCAGCGAACGCTCCACCACTCCCGTTGTGAACACAGGAACCCTGCACCAGTAAGTATGAAACCAGAACCGGCACATATCCTCTTTGAGGAAAACCAATCGTTCCGCAATACGTGGATCTGGACCCTGCTGCTCGTCTCCGGGTTCATGCCTGTACTGATTGTGCTGGTGGTGGGGCTATCGGACCCGGCTACACGAAAAGACCTGTGGTGGATGCTGTTACTGGTGATTGGTATCCAGGCCATAAACATCGGCATCTTTTCTGTAGTTCAGCTGCAAACAGTTGTAACAAGGGAAGGCGTATATTACCGCTGGGCACCTTTTTTCCGGAACTATACATTTCTACCGGCAGAACAGATTTCGGACTACCCGTACCGCAAATGGGACCGTATGAAATGGGGCTTCAGTGTGCGGAAAGGTTGGGGCCGCTGCCATAACGTAAACGGCACCGATGGCTTCCGGTTTGTGCTCAAAGACGGCAGAACGTTTTACATTGGCACGCAGGAACAGCAAGCCTTTTCCAATGCACTGCAACGAATGAATCAACGTAAATAAAGCTACAGTTGGCAGACAAAAAGAATTTTATATTACGCATCAACGAAGAAACCTTCCGCCAGCTCGAAAAGTGGGCTGCCGATGAGTTTCGCAGTGTCAACGGGCAGGTGGAATGGATTATTGACAAAGCACTGCGGGATGCGGGACGAAAAAAAGCAGCATCCCCTTCAGTTGATCCGAAAGAAAAAAAACAACAGAAATCATAAAGAGTAGTACCCGGTGAGGGAATGGCTCTACGCTTTGCCGCATCTTTTATTTCTTTCCCCTCTTAAACCCAATCTGCTGCCGTTCCTGCCATTTTCGTTCGGCTGCTTTTTCATCCAGCAGGTTTTCTAAAGCATCGTAAATCTGATTTAGCTGCACATCATGTTCACCAATGCGTTCCTTAATGAGCTTTAGTTGCTCTTTTAAATCGGATTCCTGTAACAATATTCTTCGTATCTCCACAAAGGCCCTCATGATGGCTATGTTCATTTTGATTGCCCGTTCACTGTTTAAAACGCCACTGATCATGGCAACGCCTTGTTCTGTAAAGGCGTAAGGTGTCATTGCCGTATTTCTCTTGCTTTGGGATGCGGTCACAATTTGTGACCTCAAAATTCCAGTTCCATCTGATGCGGTCACAATTTGTGACCGCACCACCTGCCATTCAGCAGCAGTAAGTCTGAACATAAAATCCTTGGGAAATCGATTAATGTTACGCTTTACAGCCTGGTTCAACACTTTGGTGGGAACTTCATAAAGGGCGGCCAAATCAAAATCCAGCATCACCCGTTCGCCCCTGATTTCATAAATGCGGTTTTGAATACTTTGGATGATTTGCATAGTAGCGTGGTGTTTTTAATGAAGCAGGAATTTACAAAAAACAATGTTATACCGTTCATTTTTCATGCGGAATTAAAAAGAGCAAAGCAGTTGTTGTTACCAGCTCATTCTGATTTTTTATAAATGAAAACAGCTTAAAGTTTGTCACAAATCAAAACAAGCTGACCTGCCCCTGCTCCCATCACATACTTCTATGACTTTCCTCACAAAAAACAGCTATTTTAAATCGGATCTTTGCAACGTCAACATTACAATCACGCTTAAAACAAACCATATGATCAACGGAACTGAAATCGCAACAACCTACAGCATGCCCCGCATTGGCGACCCGGCACCCTCTTTCACGGCTATAACCACGCAGGGCACCATTCACTTTCCCAATGACTACCAGGGCAAGTGGGTGATTCTGTTCAGTCACCCGGCCGATTTTACGCCGGTGTGCACATCTGAGTTTATGACCTTTGCCAAAATGGAACCTGAATTTGCCAGACTCAACACCCAACTGGTGGGACTGAGTGTGGATGGCCTCTACAGTCACATTGCCTGGCTGCGTACCATCAAGGAAAAAATTGAATTCCGCGGCTGGAAAGATGTGGAAGTGAAATTTCCGCTCATTGAAGATATTACCATGGAAGTAGCTAAAAAGTATGGCATGATTCAACCCGGCGAAAGCAGTACCAAGGCAGTGCGGGCTGTGTTTTTTGTAGATCCAAAAGGAATCATCCGCACCATTATTTATTATCCACTTTCATTGGGCAGAAACTTTAAAGAATTAAAGCGGGTACTGATTGGCTTACAAACAGCTGATGAACATGCGGTGGCATTACCCGCCGACTGGAAACCCGGCGAGGATGTGATTGTTCCCCCTGCTAATAGTTGTGGAGTTGCAAAAGACAGAATGGAAGGAAAAGATAAAGGTGTGTACTGCAAAGACTGGTTCTTCTGCATGAAACCACTTTCAAAAGAAGAAGTTGGTGCAGAAGCAGAGCTGATGTAAGGTGCTCCTGGAAAAAGAAAATGGCCTCTTTCCGGAGGCCATTTTCTTTGAAACAATTCTTTACAACGCAAAGCCAACACCCAGCTGAAAGCCAGTTGTTTTCCACTCCTGCTGACTGCCGATATCGTTGATATTGTTCAAGCCGATTGCGTAACGGCCATACACCCGGAATTTCAGTAAGTTCAGCTGTGCACCCACCAGCATGGAAAGATCACCCGACTTAAAAGCTTCTTTTCCATTATCCAGCAGATTCTTGTTTTTATCTAACAGAATGCCAAACTGCGGACCTGCCTGCAGTGATAAAATCTTGGAAGGCTTGTAGGTGAGCAATAAAGGAATACTCAGATAATTCAACTGCGGATTCTGAAAGTTCTGGTCATCAATGTTCTGGTAAATTGCATTGAAACCAGTCACTGTATCAGAATTGATCTGGTTCCACAATACTTCCGCCTGGATCCCGACTTTTTTACTGAAGCCAATTTCCGTAAAAGCACCCACATGGTAACCAAGGGTATACTTATCACTGAAGCCGGCGCCATCAATCTTTCCAATATTAGCGCCCAGCTTTGGGCCAATACTGAAACTTTGTGCAAATGAAGCAGTACTTACTGCAAATAAGGTAATAATGGATAACAGATACTTGTTCATAAACTTTGGTTTTTGTTTTATTGAAACGGCGAATTCAATGCCATACTTATGTTTGTTGCGATAAATAAATGTTAAACGAATATACTTCTGAATAAAATAAAATCCACATCAAAAAAAGAATCCCGTGGAGAGGGTAAAAAATACACTCATTGGGTTTGACGAAGCAGGCAGATAATAATCAACGTATACCTGCGGGTTCAGGTAAAATTTTCCCCAATAGGCAGTTCCTTCCAGATTGACGCCAATTGACTGTAGAGAAAAGTTAGTATTATTTAAAAAACTGCGTGTTTGGTTCAATCCGGGGAATCTGCTTCTCAATTCCCGGATTAAAGCATCACGCAACTGAGGACGGTCTTGCAGAAACAAATAGGTACGGGGCGAAACAACACTCGCAGAGGTATATTCCACATCATAGCTATTTTTCACAAAAAAGAACAGAAGCGATGGAGTGAACGTAAAGTAGTTGGATGACTGTTTCCCTTTGAAAAAGAACTGGTGGCGTAGCGAAGCTGTAACTGTGAAGTCACGGAGTTTCATGTTGAGCGTGTCGTACACAGAAAATTTGATCGTAGTATCCGGCCTCAACGGACGGTTAATTGTAATGGAACTATCTGTACGGCTCGTTTCCCTCAACGATCCTGTTGAATAGCCCAGTGCTAAAGAAGGTTGCACTTTCCATTTATTGTATTCAGCAAATGCATACACATCATTTTTGTAGGGTGATGCATATTGCTTCCGTTGTGCGCTGGTAAAAAAGCGGGTGTAATAAAAACCAAAATCAAACGCCTTTCCCTTTGAAAACTCATAACCGGTTGTAAGGCCGTGTTGTGTAATACCGGGATCCTTTCCACTTAACAGAAAAAAAGGATTATACCCCAGGCTGAGTCCGCTTTTATGCACATAGGTCAGCGCTGGCAACAGTGCCACACCCCGCTTCAATTGCTGGGCATTCAGGGCCAGGTTACTGACGCTGTATTGTGTGTTACTAAAGCCAAGTGAAAGCTGGAAATAACTTTGTTCCCCGCCTTTTTTATACAAGGAAAGAAATTCATCCAGTTCCTGTTCCAGCGAATCTATGTTGAAGGGAATGGAATCCTGCTCACCTTGTGCAAGGGATACAGCAAACGTGCAGCTAAGCAGCAAAGCAGTGAAGAGGATTTTCATACAGCGCACTAAGGTTACAGTAAAGACTACTTTGCTGCAAGATAGTTTAATGGCCCCGGAAAATTAACTCAGTTCAATCAATGTAATTTCCGGAAGTATGCCCACCCGGCCGGGGTAACCAATGAAGCCAAAGCCCCGGTTCACATACAGGCGCTGATTGGCTTCTTCGTACAACCCGGCCCACTGACGGTATACATATTTCACCGGGCTCCAGCGGAAACCGGGCACTTCCACACCAAACTGCATACCATGGGTATGTCCCGATAAAGTAAGATCAATATCCCGGAACTGTTTTGTTACTTCTGCATTCCAGTGAGAAGGATCATGACTCAACAACACTTTGAATGGAACCCCTTCCGTACCCTGCCAGGCTTCCTGCAGCCGGCCAAACGAAGGAAAGTTGGCCTTGGCACTGATGTTATCCACGCCCAGCAGTGCAATTTTTTCGCCGTTGATTTCGATCAGCTCATGTGCGTTGCTCAGCGTTTTCCATCCCAGCTTCCGGTGTACTTCCTTCACCGCTGCGGCATTTTCTAACTGCATCCGCTGCACTTCCTCCCTGGAAGCGCCCCGGGGAAATCCATAATCGTGATTTCCAAGGGTGGCATAAACGCCATACTTTGCCTTCAGTTCCCCGAAAACATCCATCAATTCATTCATTTCTGCAGCGGCATAGTTCACCAGGTCGCCGGTGAACAATATGACATCTGCACGGAGTGCATTCATTTTTTCAACGCCTTTCCGTACCGCCTCTTTGTCCATCAAACTTCCACTATGAATATCGCTGATATGTACGATGCGAAAGCCCCGGAAAGAGGCAGGCAACGCCGGATATTGAAGGGGAATCTTCTTCACCTGGTACCGGTATTTATTATTAAATCCGTACAACAGGGAGCCAAACAAGCCACTGCCGGTGGTGATGCCCACCCAGCTTAAAAAAACAGAACGGGTGATGCCTCCTGCAGTTCCGTTGTTCTTTGGATGCCAGGAAGGAAAGAGAAAACTACCTGCCCATTGAACCATCCGCCGCAAATCATCGGCCAGGAAAAAAATACTGGCCAGCAGCTTGGCAAGAAACAAACCAATAATAACTGCGAATGCATACGTACGTAACAGCCGGTGCCAGCTTTCAAAACTGGTGTAGGCAATACTCAGCATCAGTGCAAACGATACAGCACTGATACTCCAGAACAAGCCGAACACCGTCCACCTGGTGCGGGGATTCCATCCGTATGAGACCGACTTAATTGCCTGGAATACATAAAAATCCAACAGCAGGAACAGAAGCAGAAATATCCAGGATCCGGCAAAACGTTGCATGAAAAATAAATTTCTATTTAGGGGTTCAAATGATTTGTTAGTTACCTGTATTGGATGTAACAAATTGAAAATAATAATGTTCCCGAATTTTATGCCGAACCCGTATTTTTGTCACATTGGCATATGTCAATCAATCTGCCGTAAAAGGCCTTGTTTGCCTTACAATTTTTTGGATTATGAAATTTACGTATTACGGTCATTCCTGCTTTTCGCTTGACATCAAAGGCAAAAAACTGCTGTTTGATCCTTTTATCAGCCCCAACGAACTGGCAAGCTCAGTGGATGTAAACACCATTGAGGCAGATTACATCCTGGTAAGCCACGGACATGCCGATCATATTACAGATTGTATTTCCATTGCAAAACGTACCGGAGCACTGGTTATCTGCAATTGGGAAATTTATGAATGGCTGGGCAAACAGGGTGTGGAACACATTCACCCTATGAACACCGGAGGAAAAAAGGCATTTGAAGGTTTTTCCGTTAAATGTGTAACAGCTCAACATTCTTCTTCCTTACCCGATGGCAGCTACGGAGGAAATCCGATGGGGTTTGTGATCATGGCCGATAAAAACATTTACTATAGTGGTGATACAGCTCTTACTATGGAAATGCAACTGGTACCGCAAGGTGCGCCCATTGCCTATGCAATTCTTCCTATTGGAGATAACTTTACCATGGGGTATGAAGATGCAGCACGGGCAGCCCATATGATCCAGTGCGGAACAGTCTTTGGGGTGCACTACAACACATTCCCGTATATTCAGATAGATACGATCCTTGCGAAGGATCATTTCAGTAAAAACGGTTTAACGTTACTGTTACCTCATATTGGGGAAACTGTTGCGCTGTAAACAAACCACCACAGAAGGAAGTTCATAACATTATGGCAAGAATTATAGGTATTGCAAATCAAAAAGGCGGGGTTGGAAAAACCACAACAGCTATTAACCTGGCTGCCAGCTTTGCTATTTTAGAATATAAAACACTGCTGGTAGATGCCGATCCACAGGCAAACAGCACCACCGGTGTGGGCTTTGATTTGCACAACGTACAGCAAAGCCTCTATGATTGCTTTGTGAATAATGTAAACGCCAAAGATGTAATTCTGAAAACGGAAATTCCGTATCTCGATCTTATCCCTTCTCATATTGACCTGGTGGGAGCTGAAATTGAAATGATCAATCACCCGAACCGGGAAAGTGTATTGAAGCAGTTATTGGAACCACTCCGTAATGAGTATGACTTCATTGTCATTGACTGTTCTCCTTCACTTGGTTTGATTACTGTGAATGCATTGACTGCAGCCGATTCGGTAGTGGTACCGGTGCAAACAGAGTTTTTTGCATTGGAGGGATTGGGTAAGCTTTTGAACACAATTAAAATAGTACAAAGCCGCCTGAATACCGAACTGGTGATTGAAGGTATTTTGATGACCATGTACGATGGCCGTCTGCGCCTCTGCAACCAGGTGGTGAGCGAAGTACGCCGCCATTTTGAAGGATTGGTGTTTGATGCCATCATTCACCGCAATACCAGGCTCAGCGAAGCGCCCAGCTTCGGGAAGCCGGTGATTCTGTACGACAGCGACAGTAAAGGCGCCATTAACTACCTCAACCTGGCCAAGGAAATTCTGCAGCGCAACAATCTCACGAAAATGCGGCAGGAAGACAAGATTATTGAAGTGGATGGTGAAAACTGATTCAACGGCTGTGCTTACATTTGCCGCATGACAGAACAGGCAACTTCAGCAACACATTTTCAACAACTGCGTATTGTATTCATGGGCACACCTGAGTTTGCCGTAGCGTCGCTGGATGCACTGGTGCAGGCAGGTTGCAATGTTGTGGGTGTAATAACTGCGCCCGACAAACCTGCCGGCCGTGGCATGAAGCTTACACAAAGTGCCGTGAAGCAATATGCAGTGGAACACCAACTGCCGGTATTACAACCTGAAAAGCTGAAGAACCCCGAATTCCTGGAACAACTCCGTGCCCTGAAGGCCGACCTGCAGGTAGTGGTTGCCTTCCGCATGCTGCCGGAAGTGGTTTGGAACATGCCTCCCATGGGCACGATCAATGTGCACGGCAGTTTATTGCCGCAGTACCGGGGTGCTGCACCCATCAACTGGGCGGTGATCAATGGAGAAACAGAAACCGGTGTCACCACGTTTCAGCTCAAACATGAAATTGATACGGGACATATTCTACTGCAGCAATCCTTTCCCGTTGGCGAAAACGAAACAGCCGGTGACGTACACGACCGTATGAAAGAAATTGGCGCACAACTGCTGGTGAAAACAGTGAAAGGAATGGCCGATGGCAGTTTAAAAAGTATTCCCCAGGAAAACAAAGCGATTGAAATTTCGCAACTCAAACACGCTCCCAAACTATTTACCGATACCTGCCGGATTGATTTTTCAAAGCCAGTGGAAGAAGTACACAACCTGGTTAGAGGCCTGTCGCCATTCCCCGGCGCCTTTACAACCTTGCAGGGTAAAACATTGAAAATCTTCCGAACCCAAAAAGAGCCGGCAGTTATTGGAGAAGTTCAGGCAACCACACCTGGATCGTATGTTACAGACGGAAAATCATTTTTGAAGTTCCGGTGCAGCAATGGATATGTTGGTGTTACAGAACTGCAGTTGGAAGGAAAGAAACGGATGCAGGTAGATGAGTTTTTACGGGGATACCGGTTTGAATAAAAAAACCGGCAATGAATCACTGCCGGTCTTTGTAGATCAAAATCGTTTTTATTTTGCCCAAACCAGTTCTGCAGAAAATGTTTCGGCACTGATGCCAAGTTGCGATGCAGCAGCATTACTCAGCAAAAAGCGGAAGTCTGACCCCGGCTTGGTTTCCTGTACACCCGCCAATACTTTTGCATAAACGGCCTTTCCATTTGCCGGATTTTTTATCAACACGATCGCTCCTTTTTCTACTCCATCCATCAAAACATAATACTTACCATCGCTCCAGCCACTTGTGCTTTTAAAGGTTGTTCCGTTCATTTCACCACCTGTGGTGTAACGGCCATTATTGGTTTGACGGTTGAATTCATCTTTAAAAAATCCACTGCCGGTGTATGACACTGGCGTTGAAGTTTCTTTCTTCGGCTCTTCTTTTTTTACTTCAGGCTTTGGTTGTTCTTTCTTCGGCTCTTCCTTCACAACCGGTGGTGTTTCTTTTTTTGGTTCCTGCTTCGGCTCTTCTTTTTTCACCACAACCGGTTCCTGTTTTTTGATCTCCGGCTCAGAACGGGGAGCAACACCTTGTGATGCCAGTGGTGATAGTGTTTTATCGACTTTCAGAAATCCAACGATCACCCGCTTGCCCGCTGCAACAACAGCTCCATTGTTCCAGGAACGGAGCGATGCTTCATCAACTTTAAACAACCGGGCAATACCAGCCAAAGCATCACCCTGCGTTGCCGTGTAATAAACCGGCACAACCGTTTCGTTTTCTTTACGGGACCCACCCTGCCAGAAGTTTGTTTCGTTTAAAGGGATGCGGAGTACCTGGCCAATGCTTAAACCACTCGTAAGTTCTAAGCCATTAAACGGAGCAAACACACGTGGGCTCATATTGTAAATACGGCCAATGCTGTAAAAATTTTCTTTGGGACCAACAGCGTGATTGAGATATGGCTGATTGCGTACATCAAGCTGCACCTCCAACGGCGTTGTTTGCGCAAACACTGCCGATTGGAACAAAGCCAAAAACAACAAAAACAAGGTTCTCTTCATGAATGTCGGTTTATTGAGCAAAGATGCAGAAAACAGGCAAAGAAAAAACACCAAAACCGTGCCCGAATTACTAACATTTTGTTAGTTTACCGCCTGAGAACTAACAGTTGCATGAAGAAACCAAAATTTTACGTTGTGTGGAAGGGAAAGAGCCCGGGTGTTTATGACAGTTGGGATGAATGCCGTCTGCAGGTGGATGGTGTGGCCGGTGCTGCCTATAAATCCTTTCCCACCCGCATGGAAGCAGAACTGGCCTTCAAGGAATCGCACATCCAACATATTTTTAAAAAGGAACAAACACCTAAAATTAAAACCTCTGCATCGGCAGGAATACCGATTCACGAAAGCATCATCGTGGATGCCGCCTGGAACAGCGTGCAGAAAGACATGGAATACCAGGGCATTTTTTATCATACCGGAAAAAAAATCTTTCATGCAGGTCCGTATGCCAACGGCACCAACAATATTGGTGAGTTCCTGGCGATTGTGCATGCGCTGGGCTATTGCAAGCGGCATGGATTCGTTGATATTCCCATTTACAGCGATAGCCGGAATGCCATCAGCTGGGTAAAAAATAAGAAGTGCAAAACCAACCTCGAAGAAAGCAATAAAACAGCACACATCTTCGACCTGGTGCGCAGAGCCGAACACTGGTTACAAACCAATGTTTACAGGAATAAGATATTGAAATGGGAAACCCAAGCCTGGGGCGAAAACCCGGCTGATTTCGGAAGGAAATAATTATACATTCAGAATCCGGTACTCCTTCGGATAATAATTGTTAATGCGGTTGCCCAGCAGTTTCATCCAACCCAGGTTCATTCCCTGATACTGTGCCAATGCCCATCCTTTGTGCGCTGATGCAACCTGCAGTTCCTGTTTCCGCAAATAGTTCAATGCCTGTTCTTCATTCAACGCTATGGCAACAATGTTTCTATTGACAATCGTCGATAAAGCAAGCGCATGCTCCGGCAACAGATCGTTTTTGGCAAGGGTGCCCAACTCCACTCCTGCATACCGTACTTTCAACTGCTGCATCAGGTATTGAACGGCAGTATGCCAGGCAGCAGGTACAACAGCAATGTTTTGTCCCTGTAATACAAACGAACGACCTTCCGTTGATTGTAACCACGATGAGGCGATTCGTATTTCATCTTTTGACGTGATGGCTTCTTTCCTGATTTTCACATTCACCTGTTCAGTGGTTTCTTTTTTCCGGAAAGCAGCAATAAAAAATCCTTCCCCTTTCACTTTATTAGGCCAGAAACGGTACCCATATGCGTTGGCAGTTGATTGCACTTCATCTATGCTCCATGCTTGCTCCACGTTCAACCGAAGGCTTTCCACTTCAAATTCCTGCATCAGCCAATTCAGGATATCTTCGTCTTCTTCCACCGAATAAGAACAGGTGGAGTAAATCAAGATGCCATCTTCTTTTAAACAATTCCATGCATCGGCCAGAATGCGTTGCTGGCGCTGAGAACACAACTGTACGTTGGCTTCGCTCCATTCATTGATCGCAGCAGGATCACGACGAAACAAGCCGCTGCCACTGCAAGGCGCATCCACCACCAATACATCAAACAAACCACTGAGCTTCGAAAAATCACGAGGATCATTATTGGTGACAATCACATTCTCACTGCCCCACTTGATCATGTTTTCTTTGAGGATATTCACCCGTGACTGAATCACTTCATTACTCACCAGCAGACTTTCTTTGCTGATGAGGCTCTGCAATAACGTAGATTTCCCTCCCGGCGCCGCACATAAATCCAACACCAGTAATGGTTGAGAAGTATCTGTTGTTTGCCGCACTGCCTGCTCCAGGAACATGGAACTGGCTTCCTGCACATAATAGGCACCGGCATGAAAAAAGGGATCCAACGTAAAGGAAGGACGGGAGGCGAGGTAATAGCCGTGGGAAGTCCAGGGAATTGCAGATTGTAGATTGGCGATTGCAGATTGGTGATTCTCCGTTGCTGTTTGTTTGCGTGAATTCAGCCGGATAGAAGTAACCTGCTCACCACTTTGATGGGTTTGCTCAAAGGCAGTTTCATCAAAACCGGGAACTCTTTGTAATGATTGAATGAGCGGAAGCGGAAGTTGCACGTTGTAAAACTAAGCAATCGAAGGAGAAATTATCTGCCTCTCCATCCGGAACAGGAAAATGAACATAGCATCTGAAAAAAGATCGCTGCTATAAGGATTGATTATAAACTCTTCACTTCAGCAATCAAATCCTGCAACACTTTTTTGCTGTCGCCAAACAGCATGGATGTTTTGGGACGGAAGAACAGATCGTTCTCAATCCCTGCATAACCGGGCTTCATACTTCGTTTGTTGACGATCACCGTTTTTGCCAGCTCCACATCGAGGATGGGCATACCGTAAATGGGTGAAGAAGGATCGGTTTTCGCAGCGGGATTCACCACATCATTGGCACCGAGAATGAGCACCACATCCGTACTGGGAAATTCTTCATTGGCCTGTTCCATTTCCTGCAGCTTATCGTAACTCACATCAGCCTCGGCCAGGAGTACATTCATGTGACCGGGCATACGTCCGGCTACCGGATGAATAGCATATTTCACTTCCACACCTTTTTCGGTCAGAATTTTTTCCAGTTCATGACAGGCATGTTGTGCCTGTGCAACCGCCAGACCGTACCCGGGCACAATGATGACTTTGTGCGCATAACTCATAACCACCGCCGTATCGCTCAGTGAAATTTCTTTGTAACTGCCCTGTGCTGTACTGCCCCCACCGTTAGCAGTTGCACCGCCACCAAAGGAACCAATGAGAACATTGGTGAGCGAACGGTTCATAGCCCGGCACATGAGGATGGTGAGCAGGGTACCTGCAGCACCCACCAGGATACCACCGGTGAGCATGGCTTTGTTATCGTATAAAAATCCGCCACAGGCTGCTGCCACACCGGTAAAAGAGTTGAGCAGCGAAATCACCACCGGCATATCGGCACCACCAATGGGCATAACAAAAAACACGCCATACAAAAACGACAAGCCGAGTACGATGTAAAAATAAAACAGGGCACCTTCGGGACGGGCAAGCAGTAAATATCCAGTTACTGCAATGATCAGCGCAAGCAGCAAGAGGTTAAAAATATGCTGACCTTTAAACGAAAAATCTTTTATCCGTCCATCCAGCTTACCCCAGGCAATCATGCTTCCCGCAAAAGAAACCGATCCAATGATCAGCCCGAGCAAAATGATCAGCAAGGTTGTACCGTCGAGACCGGCAAAGAACAACGGATCCGCTGCATCCTGTGCATGCATCAGGTGATCAAACTCCACAATGGAAATCAAAGCAGCGCAGGCGCCTCCCATGCCATTGAACAAACTCACCATTTGCGGCATAGCGGTCATCTTCACCTTTTTAGCAGCCAATGTACCTACAACCGTTCCAACGACCAGTCCGCCGAAAATCCAGCCATAGTTATGTAAGCCCGTTCCTTCCTCTTCATACAGAAAAATGGTAGCCAGGATGGCCATGATCATACCCACGGCTGCCACCAGGTTTCCCCTGCGGGCAGTGGCCGGATTGGACAACATTTTCAATCCGAGGATGAAGGTTACAGATGTAAAGAGATAAGTTATGATGAGTATGTTCATATATGAATATTAAATTTCAAAAATCAAAAACCAATGAGAAACTCCAAAATTCAAATTACAAGAACCAAATAAATCAATGCAAAAAGAAAACAAAACAAAAATCATTCCCCGCCACGTTTTCTTAAGATAGCCGTAAAAATCAAAACAAATTCCTTTGCTTCCTGTCGCAAAGCATCTCTTTCATTATTGACTTCAACTGTACCGTCTGTTATTACCAATCTCAACCAATATGCAGATTCTTTTGCTTCTCGCCTACAAGTCTTGATTTTCATTTTAAAGTCTTTATCACCTAATGTTTCATTTGCTTCTATATAATTAGCACCCGGCGAACTACCAGAACGAATTAATTGAGGAATGTATTCCTTATTAGCTTCATTTTTGGGTAGCTTTAATGCAAAATCCCTGATTCTTTCAGCATAAACTGCCGTCCGCTCTTCCAAGTCATATTTCTTAGGATTGTTTTCCATTTGAGATTTGACTTTTTTTCTACCTTTTGGTTCTTGGTTCTTGCTTTTTGTTTCTTTGGGCCTTCCCCTTATTTCTTTTTCTTAAACATTTCCAGCATCCGGTCAGTCACCACAAAACCGCCCACCACATTGAGCGTACCCACAATCACTGCAATAAAGCCCAGCACAAGGGCAAGATAATTATCAGCCTCCGCCTTACCCATGACAATGATGGCGCCAATAATCACCACCCCGTGAATGGCATTTGCTCCACTCATGAGGGGCGTATGCAAAACACTGGGTACACGTCCAATTACTTCAATTCCCACAAACACCATGAGAATGACGATATAAAACATTTGCTGATGTGCCGAAAACCAATTGAATATCTGTTCCATAAATTCCGATTAGTTAATGAATGAAGCAACCCGCTCATGCACCACCTTCCCATCGTGGGTAATGCAGCAACCTTTTACAAGATCATCTTCCCAATTGAGGTGCAAGGCTCCTTCTTTGGTGAGAATCAATTGTAAAAAATTAAGAATATTCTTCCCATATAATTTACTGGCATCGCTGGGCATGGTAGCTGCCAGGTTACTGTTGCCAATGATGGACACCCCGTTCACATCCACCGTTTCGTTGTTCTTTGTAAACGGTGTGTTACCACCGGTTGCAGCGGCAAGGTCCATAATGATACTGCCGTTCCGCATTTGCTTGATCATGTCCTCTGTGATCAGCACCGGTGCTTTCTTGCCCGGTATTTGTGCGGTTGTAATCACAATATCGGCCTTGGCAATTGCTTCGGCTATACGTTGTTGTTGCTTTTGTTTGTACTCCTCTGTTTGTTCCACGGCATAACCTCCGGCAGTTGAAGCATCGGCTGCTCCTTCCACTTCCACGAATTTGGCACCGAGGCTCATTACCTCTTCTTTTACAGCGGGACGGGTGTCAAACACTTCCACGACCGCACCTAAACGGCGGGCTGTGGCAATTGCCTGTAAACCGGCTACACCGGCACCGAGAATCAGTACTTTGGCAGGAGCAATACTTCCGGCTGCGGTCATGAACATGGGAAAATAACGGCTATAGTTAGCCGCAGCTATCAATACTGCTTTATAACCGGCAATGTTGGCCTGGGAACTGAGCACATCCATGCTTTGTGCACGGGTGGTGCGGGGAATCATATCCAGGCTGAAGGACGTAAGCCGCTGCTCCGCCCACTGTTTCATTTGCTGGTATTGGTACAGAGGCTGAAAGACACCAATCAGTACCGCCTTTTCGCCTGCATCAGAAATGGTATGAATGCACAAAAGCACATCTGCTTTCTGTACAACACTGCTGCGGGATTCAACCACTGCACCTTTTTCTGCATACAGTTCATCCCGTGCAAAGGCTTTTTCACCCGCCCCGGTTTCTGTCAGTACTGTAATCCCTTTTTTGGTAAGCGTTTCAACCTGTTCGGGCAGCAGCGATACCCTGGTTTCAAAATCCGGCTCTTTCAGAATGCCTATCGTAATTCCCATGAACGAAGAGTTGTGTCAGCGAATTTACACAATTAAACGATGCATCAGAAGCGGATGGTGAAATGTTGTTTCTCTTTTTGCTCTTCCCTGAAAAAAACCAATCCCACAAAGAAAAGATCAATAGAAAGCCGGACGGATTCATGTGCACAGATGTCCTTCCAGGCCTGTTCCATGGGTGCGCTCCAGTGTATATCATCAAACACCAGCACAGAGCCCGGCTGCAGGTGGGGCTGCAGTTGATGAAAATACCGTACCGTTGGTTCGTATTGATGATTGCCGTCAATAAAAACAAAATCAAGCGGCTGTTGCAGTTGCCCGAGGAAAGCAGGAAGCGTTGTATCAAAATTGCCGGTCACCTGTTCGATGGATGCCAGTTTGAGTTGTTGAAACTGGTCACGGGCTACTGCAGCAATCTGTTCGGCACCTTCCATTGTAATGAGCCGGGCCTGCGGACAACCAGCAGCAAGATAACCCGTGGTGATACCCAGCGAAGTCCCCATCTCCAGTATGGTTTGTGGTTGAAAATACCGCACCAGCCGATATAACAGTTGTCCGTATTTGGCCGGCTTGAGTGATGTTTTTGCAATGGCACTTACTTTGCGTTGTCGGGTGAATCCTTTCACCGAACCGGCTCCGAAATCTTCCACTTCGAGGATGCGTGGATCCTGCTTCAACTGTTTGCGCAACGCCTCAACAGTTGCGTAGGCCGGGTAGGATGTTTGATCATTCAGCACATCCCGCACCAGTTGGTACACAAAGGGCGAATGAATACCATGCCCTTTTCCATTCGCTGCGGTGATGCAGTAAGAAAGATATCTGAAACCCAGCTGAAGCGGTGAATACATGCCGGGTAAAATTAAAGTGCCTTTTGTTTCCGTTCCCAAACCTGGATATCGAATGAATAGGCATGCTTCTCATCGGCAGGAAAGGGTTGGCTTTGACGCAACTCCCACTCTGCCGGATCCAACTCCGGAAAAAACGCATCGGCTTCAAAACTGGCATGTACCCGGGTGAGATAAATACGTTGCGCCCTTTCAAACGTCTGCTCATAAATCTGCGCCCCGCCTGCAATGAAAATCTCTTTGGCGTTGGTGGCCTTTGCTTCTGCTATTGCCTCTTCTATACTGGTTACAAACACCGCATTACTGAACGAACTGGTGAGCCCGTTCTGCCGGCTGATGATAATGTTCAGCCGTCCGGGCAGCGGTTTGCTGTTGACGGCCTCAAATGTTTTGCGGCCCATAATCACCGGCATGGCCCAGGTGGTGTTTTTAAAAAACTTTAAATCAGCCGGTAAATGCCAGAGCAACTGGTTGCCCTTGCCGATGGCATTGTTGGAGGAGGCGGCAACGATGAGAGAAATCGTCATGAAATTAAAAATGTGAAATTAAAAATAAGAAATGAGAAAGTAACCCGGCTTATTGCTTCTTTCGTCTTTCATCGTTGTTTTGAGCTGTTTCAACACTGGTAATAAATATTGCCATCAACTCATTACACTCCTGAAACGCCTTATCAACTTTAGAATTCACAACTACAGGTTTGCGCATAATGACCTTAAGATTTATTCTTGACTCTTTAATTTCCTTCAAACACATTTTCATTTTGTGAATAAAGTCAGCTCTAGATTCAGCAGCCTGAGTTTCACCATAAATTAAAGCTGGGCCGTTCCGCTTTTACTTAATTGGTATTTGAGATTTTGACCGGATTTTGTAGCTGGCAACAAATCACATACATCTAAACACATACAGGCAAAATCCACGAGCCTATCTTCCAAATCAAACTTGTGTTTTTCCTTTTCCATTTTTTATGCTTCTTGAGCTATTAGGGTAGCTGCCTCACTTTTTAATTCCTGATTTTTCATTTCTCATTCTTCATTTCTACACCGCTACCGGTGCCTTGATAGCCGGGTGACATTGATAGTTTTCCAACGTAAAATCTTCAAACTTGAATTCAAAAATATCTTTCACTGCCGGATTTAATTTCATCGTCGGCAAGGGATACGGCGTGCGGCTCAGCTGCAGCTTCACCTGCTCCAGGTGGTTGTTGTAAATATGCACATCGCCGAAAGTGTGTACAAAGTCGCCCACCTGCAGGTTGCACACCTGGGCAATCATCAGGGTCAGTAGCGCATAAGAGGCGATATTGAACGGAACGCCGAGGAACACATCCGCACTGCGTTGGTATAACTGGCAACTGAGTTTTCCTTCAGCCACATAAAACTGAAACAGGGTATGACATGGCATCAATGCCATTTTAGGCAGCTCGGCCACATTCCAGGCGCTGATGATGAGGCGGCGGCTGTCGGGATTCTTTTTGATCTGCTCTATCAACTCTTTCACCTGGTCAATCACCACCCCGTTGGGGCCCTCCCAGCTGCGCCATTGCTTTCCGTAAACGGGACCCAGTTCGCCATTTTCATCGGCCCACTCATCCCAGATGCTCACGCCGTTTTCCTTCAGGTATTGAATGTTGGTTTCGCCTTTCAGGAACCACAGCAGCTCATGAACGATGCTGCGCAGGTGCACTTTTTTGGTGGTGACGAGTGGAAATCCTTCGTTCAGGTCAAACCGCATCTGGTAGCCAAATACACTGATGGTACCGGTGCCGGTACGGTCGTGTTTTTGTGCCCCGTTATCCAAAATATGTTGCAGTAAAGCGTGGTATTGTTGCATGGTTGCAAGTTAAGCAGATTGACCCTGTTTGCCGATGAAATACCGGAGCCTGTTGGAAAGTTGTGGACTAAATACCTGATCATCATTGAAATAAAAGGGAAAGATAGCTGAGTTTCAGTATGGCCCTGGAACTGATGGCTACCAACGTTAGCCATATAGTGGTTTCGTAAACGCCCGGTCAGCCACGAAAGTGTTAGCATCGCCTAAGCTAAAAAAGCGTGTTTCGAAATAAGCAATGTTCGTTGCAAAAGATATGATTTTATTTAGTAATCCGGACACAGTCCGGCTGTTTTAACCGGCATCAAGTGATCCGCCTTCGGGGCGGAACACTTGCGCCAGCCAGCTGGAACACTTGCGCTAGTCTAGGAATGTCATTGTTGGGGGTTGCTGGAGCTGGCGGGGAGGTTTTTGTAGGGGGCTACCCTTTTAATTGGTACAAAAGATAAGGGGTCGATACAATGACAGCGATAAAGCCACCGTCTTTGAGATGCTTGACGCCTTCCTCAGAGACAGAAAAGCTAAAAAAGCCTATGCTTCTTAAAACAACAAAGCCGCAGTGATGCGGCTTTGTTGTTTATGCATCCAAAAATTATTTATTCTGTCTGGTCATATAAAAAGAGTCCACAACTTCACCATCTTTATATTGGTAAACCTTCAACTTCCCCTTATAAACTTCTGAAAAGTCATATTTTAGACCGTCATTAGTATACTCTTCCCATTGATTAAAGAATTTAGGTGTGCCATCTGCCGGATTTAAAATTACATCAATACCATTGTGCCCATTAAGATACTTTACACCAAAAGCGCTCACTGAAGAAGAATCAAACGAAGTAATATATAAACCCTTATTCTCAGCCGCATAATGATTCATAGGCTTATTGTTGGCACCCAGATTATTTTTTACAACAATGAACTGAGGTTTATTCTTACTGTAATACATCTTAAATGAATATCCTGCATATTCAAATTCAATATTACTGGTATCACCAGGAGAGTTAAGTGTAACAACCTTTGTAATATAACTATTGTTGTTATTTATCTCTCCGGACTTAAGATTGCTTTCTGATTGTCTCTCTTTACATGAGATAGCAAAAATCAAGACATAAAGCACTGATATGTTTTTTATCATTCGTCCCAGTATGTTTTAGAGTTAACATTTCGGTTAAAAGTTCCATATTGAAAATTACTTTTCCATCCTGTATAGTTTGGTCCATATTTCGGTGTTGTAATTCCATCGCCTTGCTCTGTATACCTAAAATGCAGAGCAGGATTGTTTATGGGAAACAAGGTAACAGTATTTTTATTCGCCACTATCCCTAAAGCACCTTGTCCAAAAGCACTAATAGCAAGTGGCGGGTCTGACATATCTGAACCTGAAGGGTTGGCGCCAGCTTTACTATTTGCTGGCGGGTGAGTGTGCCACATGCCGATTATTTCACCTTTTTTAGCAACATCGTTATATGTTTTTGCTAAATCAGTAACACTTCCGCTTTCCAAATCTGTTTTACATGTAGTACAAACAGAAACATGAACCTCCTTGGTTTTTTTATCAGCATATAAAAAACCTAATCTTTCATTCCCTCCGCTTTTCCATTGTGAAGTCAATTCCTTAATTGTATTACTTGTTATTCTTGCTGTAGCAAAAGAAGAACTCCTTGCTTTTAAACCGGCATCTTTATTATGCCCCTGTGATTTTATCGACTTTATTTTTGCCCCGCCAGCTATTACTATTTCATTTTGTAAACCGTCATTTATATAACCTCTATACAAACCACGCTTGTTATATAGGAAAGTGGTGTCCCCTAACGGATCATTATACAAAATTGGATTATTCCCCATTGCTGAATATACGCTTTGAGAATAATCGGGTTTAGGATCTATCACATGCCACCTTCCTAACTGTGGGTCATACATTCTAAAAAATGTTCCGTACCATTCCAGTCCTGAACCATCAGAGAACTCTTTATTCTGCAACTCAGAACCTTTGTTAAACTTAAACTTATTTTCAACTAAGCCAGCTGCTTGTGAACTTATCCCTGCCATTGTTAACCCGAACGGATAAGAACATTCATTGATCTCAAAGAACTGTTTTCATATTGAAAGTATGAAAATTATTGGTTGAATATGCTATTATCATTTAACGGTCAGTAACCCTTGCCAGAAATCGCCTTGTGACATTTGGCGAAGAGATTCGTCAGCGAAGAAATAGTCCGAACTCCCAGGGTCGGCTAGGCTATGCCTCGGGCTGACGGGAAAAGTACTCTGAGGAAATAGTGTCGCATGTGCCATCAAAAAGTTTTTCGAAATGTATTTCCTTTTCGTAAAACCCGGACACAGTCCGGCTGTTTTAATCGGAATCAAGTGACCCGCCTTATCGGCGGAACACTTGTGCCATGCAAGGTAAAGAAGTTGTTTGTTTGCTGATTTTTGATTTCAATCTTTCACCAAACTAAATGGAAAATAAAGTCTTTGTGATTTATAAAAGAAATTAGTCAATACTCCATCAAAAAATATATCTCGATATTCTTTTTTAATATTGCCTGTAGTTATAAGGCTTACTTGTAAATGCTCTGTTCCAATATACCCAAAAGCAGTATTGATGCTTATTTCCTTCCCTTGTAGATTATTAGCAGACAAAGTAAATATTTTCAATTTACCTAAAGCCGTTGAATCAAAGTAATTAATCGAATAACCTATTCTGTCCATCTCATCTGATGATATTTTTTTATACCCTACTACTTCCAAAGAATCTTTCTGTGGGTTATTAATTGATACTCCCAACGTAATTCTTCCATAATTAAACTTGTAATCAATCTGTGTATAATAATCTCCGTAATAAACAGTATCCGCAAAATCAAAAATGTTTGTTTCAAACCCGAGTTTTTTATCTTTAAAATGAGCCCACTTTATTTCAATAAGACTATCTTGAATATTATAATACCATTGGTTGTTTTTAAATCCATCAAGATAATTGCCCGTACTTACTCTTTTACCAGTGTATTCATAGAACTCAAATAAAGATTGCTCCATATTATCCTTTATTTCCCCTGTATATAAAAGAGGCTTCGGATAACCAGCAAACTCTTTCTTCTCCTCGAGTTCTGAGCAAGACACTACAAAAAAACAAAATGCAAGTATTACTCGTTGCATAAATTCTAAAAGTATGTTGACAATGAAAATCCACCAAAAACTTTCACACCTGTTTTTCCAGGAGTGCTTACTTCTCCTCTTATTGTAGCCTCCGCTTTTTGTGTATTATCTACCTTTTTTGTTTCTTTAAATTGAATTCCCAATTTTGTATTGCTATTCGGTGATAAAGATACACCAGCGGCTCTATCTTTCTCCCCATTAGATGAGTTTGAACTTGAAATGCCAAAAGTTAATGGTATTCCTCCTACAACAGCCTTTCCCTCGCCGCTTGTTTTATTTTGTATTACACCTAAATTATTGACTGAAACTTCCTCTTTTGCCGAAACAACGCCCAAATCACTTTTGATTACTGTTGCCTGAGAAGTTTCCCCTTTTATATTTATCGAAAAAAGACTGAAGTTGCTGGTCGGTTCGGGGCTAGCTTTAATTTTCCCCAATGCAGCTGTAAAAGTGGGCTGAAACTCAACACTACCTTTAGCAGTAGTCTCTGATGAAACTGTTGTTGAGCCAGATGAAAATAAACTCTTAAAATATGTAACTCCTGCTTCAGCTTTATAGCTAACCTTATCAATGAGGTTGGCCATTGTAAATGTTAGTTTTTCGGCTGCATGATAAAATATTTGCTTAGGATTTGCATAGTAAGGTTCCAAGCCATCTAAATCAATTGCATTAGGAACTTCATTACCTGCAAATTGATAAGGAGTATAATAAACATATTCTGTGGCAAGTCTATCCTGTACAAAAAATCTTCCTATTTGATTATCGTAAAAACGGTGTTTATAATCATACCATTCTAACCCACTTCCATCACTGAACTCTTTGCTTTGCTGTTCGTAACCGTTATACTTAAGCCTATTCGGCGTATTTGTTGGTTGTGCTTGTGA
>CALRLY020000003.1:0-410247 GCA_943368955.1 Chitinophaga pinensis | reverse complement strand
TGTATTGACCCCCTAAATGACTGGACAGAATTGTAAAAACAATTAAGTCAGTAAATTTAGGAAACATGTCAAAAACAAGAAGGAGTTTCTCGGCTTCGGAGAAACTGTCAATCATCAATGAAGCGGATCAGTATGGCGTAAGTGTAACGCTACGTAAACACAATCTTTCACCTACGGTATTCAGACGATGGAAGGATAGCTTTAATGAAGGAGGTGTAGCCAGTCTTCAATCTTATTCCAGGCAGCGTAATCCGGAGGTAGAGGCTCTGGAAGAGCAGATCCGGGTATTGAAGAATATTGTTGCCAAACAGCAAATTGAACTGGAGTTCAAGAGTGAGCTTTTAAAAAAAAGTCAATCTCTCGAGCATCGTCGGTCGAGGTAATCAAGCAGTTCCAATCACATCCCATGGTAAGCAAGCAGGATCTTTTGGTATGGTCAGGTGTTCCCCGCAGTAGTTATTACTATAAGCGAGGGGACGGCATACGTGGGCGCAAGCCAAGTGAAATGACCGTTACCTCAGAGGGCGAGCTGGTTGAAAACACGACCGTGATCAAGGAAGTAGAATCAATCCTCCAACAAGAGTTCTGCTGTTACGGGTACAAAAATGTTTGGGATGAGTTAAAGCAAATGGGCTATCTCATCAACCACAAGAAAGTCTACCGTCTGATGAAGGTCCATAACCTGCTTTTTAACCGCAGGATTGGCTCTATTGGGGTTCCCAGGCAGTTTGTCCGGTTTAGAAAGATCCGGGCGGAAAGGCCACTGGAACATCTTTGCATGGACATCAAGTACATCCATATCCACGGAGCGCAGCGCAATGCCCTGCTGCTAACCGTCATCGATGCTTACAGCCGTAAAGTGCTTACGCATATGCTCCGGTTCAGTATCAAAAAAGGAGATGTGATCGTTCTTTTGTCACTCTTGCTGATGGAATACAGGATTGAAAACATAACCATCAGAAACGACAACGGCTCACAGTTCATTGCAGGTGTTGTAAGGCAGTTTTTGAAAGAAAAAGGCGTTAACCAGGAGTTTACCCACGTTGCTACTCCTGAAGAAAACGCTTACATCGAAGCCCTGCACAGTAATGTTCAACGAGAGGTTGTAGAGCGTTATGAATTTGAATCTATCTATCATGCACAGATGATTTTTAACCGTTATTACGAATGGTACAACAATCACCGCAAGCATGGATCACTCGGCCGAAAATCACCAGAACAGTACCTGAGGGAAAACAACTTTATATCCATACCCTATAAAACAGAAAAAAACACCGAAATTGTCTCAAATTTTAAACCCGTTTTGTCCAAGAATTAAGGGGTCGATACAAAAGATATAAACAAAATTATTGAGCTTAAGAAAAATGAAACAAACATTTTAAGCTTATACCATCAAAGAGCAATGGTAAATTATAGTTTAGGTTTCTACAATGAAGCATTAAAAGATATCAATTTCTTTATTGACAACAGGGATACGGTAGGTAATCTTGCTGAAGCCTATTTAAATAAAGCATCAGTCTTACTTAAGCTAAATGATAAAATCAATTCAAAAAGATTTTATGAGTTAGCTATTTCAGAAAATGGCAAGAAAGTGAAAGCAATTGAAGCAAAATCACTTGTAGGAATGGTAAATTTTGCAAAATCCCACAACGAAGCACTACAATTACTAGATGCTGCGATATCTTTTGACGACAGTTGTTATTTCGCATACACAATGAGAGCAAACATATATTTGAGTTTAGGGAAAATCAATGAGGCATATGAGGACTACAAGAAAGCAATATTTTATAGTCCAAGAGATCCAGATGCTAATTTTAATTTAGGTCAGTTATTTGCTAATTATTTAAACAATAAAGATTCAGCAATACATTACTTTGAAAATGCCATATATTTTTCTCCGCAGGCACCTAATAATGATGTTATTTATATGAATATGGGTGTATTAAAACATCGTTCAGGAGATACCCAGAATGCATTGAATGACTTTAAAGAGGGTGAAAATCTAAACCCGAAAAATGACTTATTACTATACAACTATGCAATGCTCTTATCAGATTTAGGACAAAACTCAGAAGCAATGGATAAAATTAATAATGCTATCAGTATTAATTCAAAGGATGCTGATTATTTTAATTTTAAGGGTACTTTATACTTAGATAAATCATTATTTAATGAAGCTGAGAAAGAGTTTCAAAAGGCGATAAGGTTAAATCCAGGCCTCGGAATTGCTTATTACAATTTAGGATATCTTTTTAGCGAGCAAAACAAGCACGCCCAGTCCATTGAATTTTATGAAACTGCAGTTCGTCTTAATTATGATTTAGAATCAACTTTAGTGAATTTAGCGTTGGAAAAAATCCAAATAAATAATATTGTTAGTGCTTGTAAGGATTTAAAACGGGCATTTAGTCTTGGAAGAACGGATATTGCTCCCTTACTAAATAAATATTGCAATTAAAGTTGATTATAATATCATGATAAAGAATAGAATTTATTTAATTTCTGCAATAATAGTTCCATTTATATTAGGCAATTTAACTAGTTGTAGTAGCGATTTTGACCCAAGTGGCAAGTTTTGGTGGACGTTTATTGGCTTTCCGCTCTTAGGGATTGCCTATATATTTGGAGGAGCCATATTAAGTTTAATCACACCCAAAAGAAATGACTCAGATAAAGATACTCCTGAGCCGGTTTCAGCTATAATAATAGGCGTAGTTGTTATGTTTATTATATATGGGATATATAAAGCCATATCCTAAGTTTAATTCTATAATTCTGGTTTTCTAAATTCAAAAAATGGGCTTTAAAGGTCGTCATTAGTTATTTTATTTATTAAGGACACCAATCGCCTTCCTCAGCAATACAATCTTTGCACTCCCAGCTTTTTTCAAAGTTTCCTCTCATTGACTCATACATAAGTGCAAATTTAACCTTATCGCTCCCATATAATGAGTTTAAACTATTTATACTTAAACCACTTTCAAGCGATTTTAATATTTCTTCACATTCCTGATTATATTCAATAAAATCAACTACTCGAAAGTTTTTTACTAATTTATTATCCCCTATCGTTGCAAGTGAATATACCTCCTTAATATCGAAGGGTGTTAATTGATCTACATGTTTTTTACATCTTGTACAATACATATTATTTATTTTTTATTTCTGGTTGTAAATAGGTCTTTGTATTTTAAGTCCTTCCAAATTTCAACTCGAAAAGTTGCTATTTGTACATTTCAGCAGAATGCACAATCTGAACATAAATGGTTCTCGATTTAGTCTATCAAGGGAATTTTCTCTTGCATTCCGTTTTCTTTTTGATTTGTTTTTTCAGCCAAAAAACTCCGTCTGAGGTAAGCACAAACCTGTCAAATAAATTGTTACCTTTTACATTTTCATCCGTCACTGCAAGTCCTTCTTGCAGCATGGGCCGGGACGGACGATAGCCATTTGTTATCAGTCGATTTTTAATCAGATAACTCATAATCTGCCTCACTGTGTATTCAGTTTCTTCAGCAAACTCATTCAAGTTCATGAACCGTTGGTCATACACCAATGGGTCCTTCTTCCCCTTAGGAACGCAGTGTCTCATAATTCAGTTCCTTTTCCAGTGTTTGCTGTGTCCGGTAATAACCCCTGTTCAGGTACGCCTGCAGTTGCTCCCGGGTGAAGTAGATTTTTCCCCCGTTGGGCTTGTAGAACTCAATTTCACGCTTCATAGTGAGCTTGTGCAGGGTGCTGACAGAGCATCCCAGGAAAACAGCAGCTTCTTTTGTTGTTAATAACTCTTTGTCCATAATCTTACTTTTTCATCAGCTCTTTCACTGGTTGTAACTTCCTGCCCTTTTACCTGGAAGCAGGAGAACGGGCTGAAATCAAATGAATGAGCTTGCAATGCAAAGGTCGAAAACGAAATAAATAAATATGGTAAAAGGTAACATGGGGGTAACACAGAAGTAACGTGTTACCTTACATAGGATCAAGACAGAATACCAATAATTTGCTGCATTAAGTCTTCATTCTCACTAGACTTGTATTTATCGGCAGCTTTGCGTATTGCACCCGCAGATTTGAAGTAACAATTATCATCGCCATTTGTATCGTAAAACTTGAGGGCTTTTTTTTCAAAAACGAGCTTTTGCTGAAATCGAGGATAGTAATGGCTTAGCCTATTGATCAAGTATGAAGCGGGCTCTTTTCCCCATTTGGTCTCAGGGATTTTACCGGTCTCAATTTCGGCATTTGCCCCTTCCCTGATTAAGCTTCTGAATGTGGTTATGAAATTAGCCCTTTCTATCGGATTATCATTGATGAACATAACTTCACTACCGTCTTTTTGATACGAAAGGTCTGCTAAACTTTCCAGTACTTTCTTTATCTTACTTGGTAATTGTCTTATTTGTTTTTGGATTGTATCTGTTGAAGCACCAGAGTCTTGAGATACCCAAGTAGCCATTTCTTCTATTGCCTGAATCACTGGCTTGCACACTTCGGTTGACTCAGTTAAGCTTTGAAGCCGATGTAAAACCGAATTTGCTCGTGCAATTCTATTTCCAACACTTTCGGATGCATCTAAATAATTTCCGATTTGTGCTTTGATACCATCAATCTCAGAATTAAGAATCATCTTAAATGAAACTTGTTGATGAGAATCTATATGTTGACTTTGCTCTTCAAAACCTCCATCCAGCCTATCTACTATATTCTTTTCTTGAACAACGATCCTTTTCTTATAAGTAAGGTTATCGAAGTCAAAATCACGATATGATTCATCCTCGGATTGGAGGACATGCATTTCATTCACGAATTCTTCTGCGAGTTCCTGTGCTCGATTAAAGAAACTATTAATTATCTCAACCCCCTTTATTTTAGATATCACTCTTCCCATAGCTTAAAAATCTGTTAGAATGCTTGTATATGCCAACTTTTCCTGATCACTGAAATCTGAAAGATAATTTTCGGTTGTAGCAACTGAACTGTGCCCTAGGCTCTCCTTGATGTATTGTGTACTGATACCCTTTCGCATCAGCCGGGTGCTGAAGGTATGCCTAGCAGCATAGGTAGTACATTTCTTATCGATACCCAATTCAATTCGAATTTCCTCCATCCCACTATTTACTTGCTTAATGAATCTTTGGGTTCTGTTTTTCACGGTTACAGGGGCCAATCCCTCTTCAAGAATCGGAAACAGATATTTTGAATTCGGATCACTACATTTCCTACGTTCAATAATTTCCAAAGCCCTGGGATGTAAAGCAACCTTGATCGGGCGTAAGTCCTTCTTTTTTGTACGGATTGTCTTTTGACGGTAAAAACTCAGGAACTGGGTATCAATACTCCCCTTTTCGAGATACAAAATATCCACCATATTCATTCCGTTACACAAATAACTCAGCACCCAAAAATCATGGGAAAAGCTCAGGTCTTTTCGTTCAGGGATGTACGCAAGCAGCATTTTCAACTCTTCGTCTGTAAGTGCCTTTTTAATGTTTCGGGCAGCTGGAATATCAAATCCTTTGAAGGGATAGTTTTCATGCTTAATCATTCCTGCTTTAATTGCCCTGTTTACGATAGACCGCAAATGCCGGAAATAGACACCAATTGTCGAAGGAGACTTCCCTTCTTTTCGGAGGTATGTTTCATACTCCTGCAAAAAGATATTATCAATTTCATTTATCCGAATGTCTCCCTTGAACATCAAAAGGGAATTTAAAGCAGTTCTGTATGCCCGCTCAGATCCAATTCTACCTTGATGATTT
Organism: Chitinophaga pinensis; assembly: GCA_943368955.1. GTDB lineage: Bacteria > Bacteroidota > Bacteroidia > Chitinophagales > Chitinophagaceae > Lacibacter > Lacibacter pinensis_A. The sequence continues at coordinate 404,488 of CALRLY020000003.1, read as the reverse complement.
AATTCAGAAATGTACTCTTTGAACCAATCAGATATTTTCAAACGATCACGTGAGATACTGTTAACAAAAAACTTCCGTTCGAATTCAATGAAGGAAAAGGCGGACATGGAGTCAATGATCTTATTTGCCTTTCTTAGCATTGAGTTGATGCTGAGCTTTATTTCTTTAAGCTGGTCATCTTTTAACCGTTGAGAATTCAGTTTCTTCCACTCATCCTCAGACAGGTACAACTTCGTACCATACCTCTTTTTATCTGGCTTGCAGTAGATAGTAATTTTTAATGGGAACCGACCATCTTTTTTCGGTATTCGTTTGTCGAGAAACAGGGTCACAGTTGCTTTATTCATTTCCATAATTGCACCAAAATTGCACCACAAAGATAGAAATAGAATCAATTCGGATGAAAGATAATTCGTTAAATATATGTTGATATACAATTAATTATGAAGCATTTTGAAAAATTATGAAATGGTCTGAAACGTAATAAATTTAGACTGTTAATCAGAGGGTCTCAGGTTCAAGTCCTGAAGGGGGAGCTGATAAAAATGTAAAAAGGTTATACTTTGATAAGTGTAACCTTTTTTTATTTGGGATTACTATATAGTGTACATAAATGCTTACAAGAACGTTGTCAGACTTCATGAAAGAAATTAATCAAAAAACTTGTTGATTGATGAAATGCCCATAAGCGTTGGCGAATACCAACCAAGATGATAATGTGGGCATACCATGTGGCCATTAAAAAACATACTACATTAACAAATGAAATTTGTTTTCACCGAATTATCGTGGGAAGATTATCTTTTCTTGCAAAAAAATGATAAGAGAAAATTGAAACGAATCAATGAGTTACTGAAAGAGATTTCACGTAATCCCTATGAATGGATCGGAAAACCTGAACCATTAAAATTTACTTATGCAGGTTTCTGGTCAAGACGGATAGATGAAGAACACAAACTGATCTATTGGGTCGTTGACGATGAGATTCAGATCGTAAAGTGCCGTTTTCATTATGATTAAAAAATAAACAAACTGCATCTTTCGTAAATAAGGGGACCAGGAAAATCAACCACTTACAAACATTGTAGGTGGTTTTTTGTGCCTGAGCTGTAGCCCTCCCAGTTTTAAGAAGAGACATTGAAATTTCTTACTAATAAAAATTAAAAGCCGTCTGTAACTAATTTAATGTTTGTATTACTAATGTAAAAAACAAAAAAATTAAATTAATAAAATGAAAAATAACAAAACAATGAATGTCTGGCTATTTTCATTTCTTATGACAATTAGCTATAGCAATATATATGCTCAAGTAAATGGGAGTAACGAGGTGCTTGCTAAAAAAGAGGAAGTAAAACTACCTGAAAAAGGATGGCACAAATTAAAAACCAATCGCTATCCGGGTAAACAAGACGACATCACTTTCATCAATGAAACAGAAGGTTGGTATGTAAACGGTTACGGAAGCATTTATCACACACAAAATGGCGGCGAAACCTGGGAAAAACAATTGGAAAAGAAAGGAACATTTTTTCGCTGCATTGCATTTGTGGATAGTTTAGTTGGTTTTGCAGGCACTGTTGGAACCGACTATTTCCCCAACGTAACCGACACTATTCCATTATATAGCACCAAAGATGGTGGAAAAACATGGAAGCCTGTTGACTATAAAGGTCCTTATGTTAAAGGGCTTTGTGCCATTGATATTGTCAAAGAACAATACATTAATCACGGAAAAACAGACTACAAAGTACATATTTATGCAGTAGGTCGTGTTGGTTCACCTGCTAATATGATGGTATCGCACGATGGTGGTTTAACTTGGATATCCAACAGCATGAACAGTGACTGTAAAATGCTCTTCGACATTAAAATGTTTGATAAAAATAACGGTATAGTTTGCGCTGCCTCTGATGAGGATATAGAAAAATCGAATGCCTTGATTTTAAAAACCAGCGACGGAGGAAAAACATGGAAAAAGGTGTATCAATCCAATCGCCCATTTGAAGGCACCTGGAAGGTCTCTTTTCCAACAAAGAAAATAGGCTATGTAACCATACAATCTTACAATACTGATCCAGGCGTAAAACAACAACGTATCGCCAAAACAATTGATGGAGGTGAAACCTGGAATGAAATCAACCTGGTTGAAGATGCCGGTGCAAGAGAATTTGGCATTGGGTTTATTGACGAAAACCACGGATTTGTAGGCACCATGAATACCGGCTACGAAACCAAAGACGGCGGTAAAACCTGGGCGAAGGTTAACTTGGGAATGGCCTGTAATAAAATCAGAATATATAAAGATGCCAATGGAAAAGTCTATGGGTATGCAATTGGGGTGGATGTGTTGAAGGGCGTATTTTAAAATGTTACACTTCTGGAAATCATATTAATGAAAAATTAATTTTAAAGCCCTACGGATAGAAAAGTGACCAATATTACATTTAATGCTTTTATTCAATTTGGAGAAATACGAAATGAGTAAATAAACCTCCTGCAAATTTGTAAGAAGTTTAATCCTTTCATTTCTTTATAGTCGCATACTTACTCTTCGAATTATGTCTACATCTTTCTTCTGTAAGGGGAGCCACACAGGACAAGCCATCAGCAAAGATGGCTTTTTCTTTGTCTGTCAGCTAGTTGAAGAAGCTGCAACTTTATATATTTTTGTAGGATACTCAAATTACATATGTACACACTCTTTAGCAGAACTTTCTTAGCCATTCTAATTCTCGGTTTTACCTTTTCCAATTGTAAAAAAAGAACCAACAATCCGCCTTCGGCGGATAAAATAATTATTGACAACTTTACATCAGGTGTAGATAACTGGGTAGGTGATTTTGCAGATTATCCGAATGATCCGATAATGGCGCCTCAGTATCAACTGCAATTTTCTCATTCCAGTTTGCCAGTACCACTTAATACTTCCGACGGGGCATTACGCCAATCTGGAATAAATCGCAGTGATGACCTTTTTATGTTTATTAAAAAGAAGGTAACAGGTTTAACGCCTGATAGAAACTACACCGTAGACCTTAAAGTTGATTTTGCAACCAATGCTGCCAGCAATATGGTTGGAGTTGGCGGAGCCCCGGGAGAAGGAGTAAAAATAAAAGCAGGTGCTGTATCTATCGAACCAATAAAAGTGTTGAATACATCCGAAAACTGGTTTCGAATGAATATTGATAAGGGCAATCAATCAATTGGCGGCACCGATATGAAAGTAATCGGGGACTTTGCTAATGGAACTGACCAAAATGTATACAAGATTAAACAACTAACTACGGTTACACCTTTAAACGTCAAGGCCAATCAACAGGGTGAAATCTGGTTGGTAATAGGCACAGACTCCGGTTTTGAAGGAGTATCTACAATTTACTATAATTCTATCCAAGTTGTTATTAAGTAAATTTTTAGTGATTTTTATTTATTAATTTACTGATTGCTACTTACTAGGTCATTGTATTATAGCTGCAGCTTTTATCTCTAAGGGGAGCACTAATTAAAGGTAAAAGGGTTATACTTTAACAGTATGATCCTTTTTTAGTTCAAGTATCTGATGCCGGTTGTGGCATGAATAGCTGTTTTTTAAGAAGTTGAAACTGCGTTTTTATACGAGGGGCTTGTAGCTATGCATACCCAACTTCAATGCTTATTTCAGAGTAAAATATTTTGTTAAACGATTTTTTTATTCAAAACATATAGCTATACGTAACGCTGGCAATGGTTTGGAGGTATGATATTTGTTCAGTGAGCGGAAAATTATACTTTATGAAACATTCAAATTACTTTTTGGTTGCAGTGGCAATTTTCTCATTTCCGTTAATCAGTAGTTGTAAAAAAGAACAAACCTCAGAAAGAGGCCTTACTATAACAACAACAATGAGCAGGAGTGCCGTAACAGTGAACAGAACAATGTCGGCCTCTCTTCTTTTTAATGCAGGATATGTTGTTGTTCGTGAGGTCGTGTTTGATGGTGACAGGAATGACGGAACATCAATATCTATTACTGAGGAAAAAATCACCACAATTGATCTTGTTAGTGGCAGTGCTAATCCTCCTTTTGTGATGGATATTCCAGCGGGAACTTATACTTCTATCAATCTGGGAATTGAAATTCAGGATGAAACAAGCAGGCCTTCAGTTGTTGCTGAAGGAGTTTATACCAGTGCTTCAGGAGTAACAACACCCATAAGATTTGAATTTAACTCAGGTGAAGTTTTTGAAGCTAATTCTGTTGCTCCTGTTACTTTAAATCAAAATACACCTGCAACAGCTAAAATCACTTTTGACCCGCATGTATGGTTTTCAACGATTACCAGAACTCAGCTGGACAACGCAGTTAGAACCAATGGAATAATTATTGTCAGCGAAACAAGTAACGCAGGAATCTTCAATACCGTTGCTGACCGACTTGATAGAGCCACGCAAGCGGTATTTCAGTAAAAATTTAAACTCAACGCAGCTCTCATTGTCGAATAAGCAATTGATAAACTTCTAATTAAGGGGGGGCATCGAATACCAAGCGGCATCTTTCGTCAATAAAGGGAGCCACACTTCACAAGCCATCAGAAATGATGGCTTTTTCTATTTATACAAATGATAAAGGATGGCGATGTCTTTAGATTTTGAGGTATCTTCAAAGTGCATATTTTCAAAATGAAACCGCAAATACTTTTTTAGGAATGTCATTGAACCCAAGTGCACAAAAATTGAAGCCAACTGCAAAAGTTGAATCAGTGATTATTGACTATCAAGGCAAAAAAGTCAAAGCAAAAAAACTCGTTGTTAGTTCTGAGATTCCAATCGGGATTGATAAAGCGTGGGCCCTTGTCAAAACACCATCTTTATTACAGTTTGTTGCAAAAGGAATGATACGATTTGAATCCATAGAGAGAGATTTCCCACAGTATTGGGAAGCAGGACAAACTTACGGAGCTAAAATGCATGTATTTGGATTCATTCCATTTGGAGGGATACACTATCTCTTTATAGAGAAAATTGACGAAAAAAATTATAAAATATCTACCAAAGAATGGGATAAAGGTGCAAGGGTTTGGAATCACGATGTTGTGTTGAGAAATTTGGGCAATGGTAGTATTTATTACGAAGACGCCATCACCATATATGGAGGAATGATGACTGGGTTGATTACCTCCTTTGCTAAGAAATTTTATAAGCACAGACAACAACGTTGGCAGATAGTGGCAGAAAAGAAGCTAAAGTTTGGGGAATAATTCGCCAACTATACCTTCTGTAATTTTACAGCAAGTTCAGTCTTTAAATTTCCTGCCAGGCATATACTCAATCAAGGCATTACAGCCGCATCTTTCGCCAATTTGGGGAACTGTCCTTAAAACGAGACGATTTTATTCGTCACGTTTTCTTCTTTATGTGACCCTGCATGTGACCTGTGGTCACATGAACTGCTGCAACCTAACACAAGGCATAGAAAACAAATATCACTGTATAGAAAACTGAACCCGTATCATTGGCTTCGTAGAAAGGTAGTAGTAAGGATACGGCCTGACGTTTTGAATAAAACCGTCAGGTTCTATGCTGACGAATTTCCATCCGTTACTGTACCTGTTATATGTTGTAAAAGAGGTCGTCAACAAAGAATCAAGTTCTTCGTTTTGCCTTCTTCACCAAATTCCGGATCATTCCATTAAAAATGAAATAGTGAAAGGGCAGTACGCTGTACCAGTAAATACGGCCCCACAAGCCCTTGGGCCGGAAGGTGGCGGTTTGCCGTAGTTGCAGCTGGTTCTGCCGTTTCATAATCCGGAACTCCAGCCAGGCTTCACCGGGCAGCTTCATTTCGGCAAACAACAGCAGGCGCCTGTGCTCTTTATCGGCAATCAGCACCCGCCAGAAATCCAATGCATCGCCCGGGTGAATGTCATGTACATTGGTGCGGCCTCTGCGCAAACCAACACCGCCCACCAGTTTATCCAGGAAGCCCCTGATTTTCCATAAACTGTTGGCATAGTACCAGCCTTTTTCACCACCAATACTCCAGATCTGCTGCAGTACTGCATCGGCATCTGTACCAAGCGCCTGCCACTTTACATCCCGGTAACAACCAAAGCGGGGCACCTCGGCCTGCTGCATCCATTGCTGGCTGGCGTTGGAAGAAGTGAAGGAATCTTTCCAGCTGCTCAGCACCTGGTCCTGCTCAATTTTTTCAAACGCAAGTTGCACGGCCGATTGATACGATAGCAATTCAATCTGCAACTCCCGGGCCAGGTTGTTGGGCCGGGCAATGATATTCACTTTCATGCTGTTCACCAGGTTCACGGCCAACGCATACGAAGTGGAGGTAATGAAATACAACCAATAGGACGAAACCCGGGGTGTCATGACCGGCAGGGTAACAATCCAGCGTTTCAGTTTCCGCACTTCGGCAAACTGCAGCAGCATTTGTTTGTAGGTGAGTATTTCGGGTCCTGCAATATCATACTGCTGTCTGTAGGTTTGTTGCTTTAGTAATACCCCTGCTAAAAACTGAATCACATTCCTGATGGCAATGGGCTGGCATTTTGTATTGAGCCATTGCGGAGTGATCATGACCGGTAGTTTTTCCACGAGGTCTCTGATAATTTCAAACGAAGCGCTTCCGGAACCCACAATGATGCCGGCACGCAATACAGTAAGCGGAACCGAACCGGCGCTGAGTATATGTTCCACAGCAAGCCGGGAGTGCAGGTGTTTGGATAACTGTTCTTCATTTACAATGCCACTGAGATAAATAATCTGTTTACAGGCAGTTGCTTCTGTCAGTTGTAAAAAATGACGGGCTGCTGTAAGTTCCATTTCTTCAAAATCACCACTGCTGCTCATGGAATGGATCAGAAAGTAAGCGGCATCTATGTGTTTGGGAAATGCCGTTCCGGCAGCGGGATTTAAAAAATCAACCTCCAGTGTGTGGATGCGTTCATGCGTATGCTCATCTTCAAACCGCTGTTTATTGCGTACACAACAGTAGAGATAATGTCCCTGCTGCAGCAACACCGGAATCAGTCGCTGGCCAATATAACCATTCGCACCTGTAACAAGAATATGAAGTGGCAAGCAGTAAATGTAGGAAATAGTAACAACTATGTTTCCTGTTTGGTTGTGTGTGGTTGCAGGTAGTGTACCGGGGAGATCGGGTTCCTGCTTTTTATTCTGTTCATACATTCCTTTTTATATCACATTGAAGAATCCACGGTACTGTTAAAGAATTGTTTTTGATTCGGAAGGAGAAACTATTTCAGGAACGGCGTGTAGTAATAGTTCAAAAAATAAATTAGTATGAAAAAAGTAGTTGTACTGGCAGCGTTTTTTACAGTTGCCTTTGCGTATGTTGTTTCTGCACAAAAAACCGTTGTTGATGTGGCTGTTGGTTCCAAAGAACATACCACATTAGTGGCAGCTGTAACTGCAGCAGACCTGGTGACAGTATTACAGGGGGCAGGTCCTTTTACTGTATTTGCACCGGTAAACGCTGCATTTGATAAGTTACCGGCAGGCACTGTTACCAACCTGCTGAAACCGGAAAACAAAGCAACGCTTGCTAAAATTCTTACGTACCATGTGGTGGCAGGTTCTATTGATGCGGCTGCGGTGGTAAAAGCAATTAAAGACGGGAAAGGAAAAGCTGTGCTCACTACCGTAAGTGGTGGTAAACTTACTGCAAGCATCAAAAACGGGAAAGTGATTCTTACTGATGAAAATGGTGGTACAGCAACGGTTGTGGCTACTGATCTGAAAGCAGAAAACGGAATTGTGCATGTGCTGGATGCCGTTGTTCTGCCTAAGTAATTTTGATGCCTGCGGGTGAATGAGAGGCTGTCTCAAACAAGATGGATTTCACACACAACAACAACGGATACAAGACGGTCAGAATGGATGTTCTTCTTCTTTCGTTGCTGTGTTTATAAGGTTAACAGGATTTGTGTGAAATTTTTTTAATACCAGGGCGGCCTCTCATTTTTTTTGATAGCCCTTGTTTCAATTATCTGCACAAAGCATACCTCTTCAGATATATCATTCAGATCCATCCATTTCGTTCGGCATACAATACTATATGAGGTTTCAGAAATTCTTCTCTTTCTTCCTCTTTCATAGCAGGAAGCCGTTGTAATTGCCGGTAATGAGGGCGACCGGTATCATCTACCCAGAATAATTCATAATAGCGGGCCGGAACAAGAATGGCACAGGTGCCCAGTTCTGTCAACTCAGCGACTTCATGCGGGCGCAACAATTTGGGAGGAAGCCCGGCTTCATGCATGCCGATTTTCAGCAACAGTTCCTGCAGGGATATGGTAGGCTCTGGTGCATGGGACAGCCGTTGCAGCAACAAGTGCCAGCGTGTATCAGTATCGGCAATCATGGTGTAAAACTAAATCAGGCAAGAGGAATGAACTATGATGTTAGGCAGCAAGAACGATGACCGCCAAACAAAATTGAAGACCAGGCTTGCCTGTTATTTCTTGTAAACGGGAAACGTCACTTGTCGTAAAATGGTTCCTGCCATTGGTATAAGTTGTACATCTTCCCATTGGTTTGTTCGCTCATTCAATAAGCGAAGCATATAAGATGCAGGTGGTGTTGCAGAAACAGCTTCATTTGTGGAAAGCGCATAGGACGTTTGTTGCAGGGGTGTATACACAAGTTCGTGCAGGAAGCTATTTGCGTAGGTGCGTGTAATTATTTCCTTTGCAGCTATGGGTTTGCACAGCACCAACGGCCCAGCCTGCACAAAAGCTTCTTTTTTGTTATTGCTTGTTTTTATTTCCGGTTTCACCGGGAAGGTGATGGAGATGGTGTCTTTTCCTGTCCATTGTTTTGAAACTAAAATAAAGCCATCTTTTTCTGTATAGGGAACAGATACGTGTACCAGACTGGCCCAGCCGGGCTTTCGTATCCGGAGTTGAAACGAATGCGGACGCTCCACTTCTACTATGAATTGAATGGTATTTGAAAATGGGTACTCCGTAATGGCTTCAATTTTCACTGGTTTGTTCTTGAATTGTGTTTCCACAACGGAGGGGCCCAGCAGCCCCGCCACCAATCCGTTTTCATCCTTCATCCACATATGCTGTATGTAATACGGGAAGATGCGGCCTGCATTGGGCACACAACAAACGGCTGCTTCTTTATGTACAGGTGAATAACGGTAACGGGTTTGATGTACATCTGTTGTATCACCATGTTTGCCTCCTGTAAGAAACGCAGCGTTATCGGTTTTCAGATAGCATATGGAACTGTGGCCGGGATGGATAGCACCCATGGCTGCATTAAACAACAGCTGCTCGGCCGCATCTGCATACTGTGTTTCTCCGGCATAGCGGAACAGGTCGGTCCAGCTGTGAAGCAGTTCCTGCAGCGAACAAAACTCATACCCTGTATGATACGCATCTCCTTTTCTACCGCCAATAAACTCATCGCCGGCAGGTGCGCCCGACGGGGTTAAGCAATACTGTACTTTGCGGACAAAATTGCCCAGCGCCTGTTTTAACTGGGGATTCCCTGTATGATAATAAGCAAATGCCACAGCTCTCAAGTGTTCATACGTATGAACGCCATGGCCTGTAAGCGGCAGCGAATCCGTAAGGAGCTTGTGCAGTTGTGCATCTTCATTCAGTTGGTGTTGGCTGAAGTTGTGGTACAGAAACAAACCATAATTCAAATAGGTGCGGTTATCTGTCAGCTCGTACAAACGCTGCAAAACATCTGTCATCATCAATCCATGTGAGAGACCGCTTACATTAGGATTTACCGAGTAAAACGGGGTTGACTCATACGCTGGCCAATGCTTCATAAGGTTGGCAACTGCTTTCTCTACCGACTTTAAAACGGCGGGATCTTTCTTGTACTCATACCAGGCTAATAAAAAACGAAGAATGGTGGTTTTGCTCCAGAGTTCGCCGTTTTCGTTGTTAAACCGGTAACGCAGTTCTTTGTCATAAATACCAATGTATCCATCATCGTCCTGTGATGCCAGGATGCGGTTTACATGATATTCAGCTTTGGCGAGTGCCTGTTTGTTTTGAATGCTGATGGCAGAGCGCAACAATCCATCGAGCCAGTTGCCCTGTGTTTCACTGTTCCACCAAAGAAACTGCACCTGCCATTCACCTTCTTCTGAAACCGCTCCCAGGTTTTTGCTTTTCATGTTGCGGTTAATGCGGTTTTTTACGTAGATATCATCTTGTACCAGTAAGTCGGGTGCCAGGCTGTCCAGCATACCGGTAAACCCTGCAAGATTTCGTTGTACCTGTTCCTGCAGCCATCCCCTGGGTTGTATTGCACCAGCCGGTAATGGCTCCAGGTTTGTTTTCAGGGGAGTTACTTTATAAGGAGCAGGTTGCTGGGCAAAAAGGGATTGATTGCATCCGGCAAACAGAAAGAGTACAAACAGGAGATATGTCTTCATTGGTACAAAAATTCAAATGAGAAAAAAGGGGTTGATGGTTGTTTACCGTTAATCAGCAATTGTCCGTTGTTATCTTTCCGGATTGTGATTTGTTTGTTGCCCGATTGTATGGTGGCATGATTGATTTGCGGGATGCCGCTTACAAAGGTTGCATCAGCCGGGTTGACCGGGTAAAAACCAAGCATTGAAAAAATATACCAGGCGCTCATTTGTCCGCAATCGTCGTTTCCAATTAAGCCCGTTGGTGTGTTGTTATAAAAACGGTTACAAATGTCTTTTATGATCTGTTGTCCTTTGCCAGGATTGTTTGTAAATGCATATAAGTAAGCTACATGATGACTGGGTTCATTGCCATGTGCATACTGGCCAATCATGGCTTCCTGGCCTAAATGTTTGTTAGGGTTGGGTGATTTTATTGTAAAGAACTGATCAAGCTGTTGTTCAAAAGCAGCAGTACCACCCAACAGTGTTTGTAAACCCGCAACATCATACTGCGCCGGTGTCCAGAAATATTGCCATGCATTTGCTTCGGTATAGTCGCCCGGGTTATTCATGGGCGAAGTAGCGTTGAGGGCATCAAACGGTGTGCGCCAGTTTCCTTTACTGTCTTTACCCCGCATCTGCTTTGTTGCAGTATCGTATAAATTTTTATAATAGGAAGCCCGTTTAAAGTACAAGGTTGCAATTGAATCTTTCCCCATTTCTTTTGCCATAATTGCAATACAGTAATCGTCTACCCCGTGCTCCAGTGTACGTGAAACGGCTTCATCACGGAGGCTGTCGAAAGGATAATAACCATATTGATTGAGTAGCGACCAGTTGCTGTTGATATGGTTCTGGCTTGTGGACTTGATCATTTCCTGCATGGCTGCTTCTGCATCAAAGCCCCGGAATCCTTTCATATAGGCATCCACAATTACCGGGATGGCATGATTGCCAATCATACAATAGTTGTCTTTGCCCCAGGCACTCCAGATGGGTAAAAACCCTGCCTGTTTGCTGTGTTGGATCATAGATATGATAAAATCATCTGTTTTTTCCGGTACTAAAAGGGTGTACAGCGGATGCGCTGCCCGGTAGGTATCCCACAGAGATAAGGTGGAGTAATAGGCCCGGTTTTTTGACGGTGAAGTATGCACGGCATCATCCGCACCCCGGTAACGCCCGTCAACATCAGCAATATTGGACGGCTGCAGGAAAAGACGGTACAAAGCTGAGTAAAATATCTGTTTCTCTTTCAGCGGGACTTCGATCTGTACCCGGCTCAGGTACCTGTTCCAGGTTTCATCTGCTTTGCTGCGCACCAGCTCGAAGTTCCAATGGGGCAGCTCCTGTTGCAGGTTCTTCCGTGCGCCCTCCACGCTTACGGTTGATAACGCAATTTTGGTTTGCAGTTGTTGCGTGCCCGGTTTAAACTGCAGGGTATAGCGGGGAGCTTTCTGTTTAGCTGCTAACGGTAATGTATCAACGGAAAAAAAGGGCTCTTCAAATTCAAGTACAAAGAAATAAGTCCGCTCCACCCAGTTACGGGTACGGCAGTAACCGGAAAGCACACGATCGCTTTCAAATGTAACAGCACTGCTTAGTACAAGGCTGTCGGTTAAGAAGCGCAGCCCATGCTGAAAATCCACCAGCAGCTTCTTTGCAGTATCGGGATAGGTGTACCGGTGAAAAGCCACCCGTTCGGTGCAGGTTAACTCAACCTGCACCTGGTTGGAAAGTGTTACAGTATAAAAACCAGGCGCTGCTTTTTCTGTTTGCTTGCTGTAGGAACAGGCAAAGTTGTTGTTGGTCGTGTGCGTAAAGGGCTGCAGGAGGATATCGCCAAACTCATTAATTCCCGTTCCGTTGGCACGGGTTTGTGAAAATCCCAGGATCACGCTGTCCTGATACTGGTAACCACTGGTATAATCCCACCCCTGGTCCCTGTTATCGGGTCCGGGTTGTACCATACCAAACGGCATCGAGGGTCCGGGAAAGGCATGGCCGGTGCCATCTGTACCAATAAACGTATTTACAAATTGTGTATAGTTTTGTTGCGGCTTGTTCGAACAACCATCAAGAATGAACATCAATCCGCACAGCAGCAAGAAGGATACGTTAATTTGTTGATGATTCATGATCCTAGCGGATTTAAATGGGCTTGCAAATACTCTTTCATCTGCACATTCAGTTGCCATTGATCAGCCATTTCTTTTTGTGTAAATGGTTCAACCGGCATGTAAGGAACAGGACCGAATTCGGGCGTAATGGTGAAGCAGGGTTTGTTGCGGAGTTGATTTTGATTTATAATTTGCTGCCACCAGTTGACGAACTGTGAGAGATGTGATTTCCATTCGGGAGCAAAAGGATTGCTGACTTGCGGTGCCTGTTCAAATCCCACCCGTGCATGAATGTGCATTACATGGGGAATGATGCGGCGGAGTATCTCTTCCTGATCTGCAAGCATGCTTTCAGATACCGTGCAGAAATGGGAGAAGTCGCCTGTGAGTTCCAGCTCCGGAAAAAAATCAAGGTAACGGAGAAGCGTAGCTGCATGAAACGAAAAGCGGCCCCGGTGGGTTTCGTGTAAAATACGGATACCGGTTTGTTGTTGCAGATCCTGGTAGGTTTCAATAATGCGGCAGTTGTCTTCAAATGAAAAAAAATCTGTTCCCGTATGCGCATTGATGAAGTCGGGTTGAAAGGCGAGCAGTTTTTTTAATGCGTCCGCATCCCGTTTCATAAAGGCCTTCATGTCTTCTTTCTGCGGATGACTGATATGCTGGAGGATCAATTGAAACGAAGGGTCTCTCTTTTTTTCTTCTGCCACCAGCGATAACAGTTCAGTGCAAAAAGAACCGGATGTTGGAAGAAATACTTCAATTCCCGAATAACCACTGTTTAGAATCCGTTGCAGAAAAATTGTGGGCGGCAGCGACTCGCTTCCCCAGTACGTTGCTATGAATTGCAGCTTCAAATTGTATGATTGTAAAGTTTGAAAATGGATGTCAACAAACAGAAGGTACACATTTTACGTAAGAACCTGATTGAGATAGGTGTCAATCACTTCGCCCACCCTGGCACCGGGGCACCAGGTGTTCCAGTCATTTAACTGGTTATCGTTTTCGGGTTCTTTCAACTTCATTTCCTTATCCATATAAATGATGGTCATGACCTTCCGCATCTGGTTTGTTTGGTTCGCACCGGCCCGGTGAAAAATCCAGCCGCTGTGAAAACTGATTTCTCCAGCCTCAAACGGTTCAACAACATGCTCAAAATCAGTTACCCGTAACCGTTGTTGAATCTGTTGCTCGCTTTCGTCTCCGATTTCGAGCTCCCGGCCTTCCACAATCTGGTGACTGCCGGCACTGAATTCCAGCGGACCCATTTCCAGAGGCGTTTCCTGCAACGGCATCCAAGCGGTGATGGTTTTATCGGTTTCCAGGGGCCAGTAGTACTGGTCGGCATGCCAGGGGGTGATACCGCCGCCGGGCTCTTTAAACAAAGCCTGGTCGTGGTATAACCGGCTGCCACTGCATTGCAGCAGGCTGGCGGCAAGCTGAGCAAGGCGCCGGCTGAACACCAGTTGTTTGATCTGCTCATCTTCCCTCCACAAATTAAACAACTGTAAAAACGCTTTTTGATAGGTGGAACGTTCGTCCATTCTTTGTGTTTGCGTATGCAGCCGGTTTACACAATCGGTAATAACACCATTGTAATATGCCAGGGTCTCTTCATTGAGCACCTGCTTCAACTTAATAAACCGGTTGGTTTGGTAAAAGCTGATTTGTTCTTGAGAAAGATCATACGGCGTATCCAGGAACTGCTGAATGGAAGGGGGAATAGAATGCATATGCAAGATTGTAGCTCAAAAATGCAAAGTTGGTTCGGGTCTGTATTCCACAAAGCCGTACAATTCTGATACTATATTGAATTTTAAAATTGTAATTTGTTCAAAAAATGGAAATATAAGTGAAGGCCAGGCTCGAACAAATAGGTTTTACACCCGGTTCAAAATCGCTTCATTGCTTTGAACTGGACCTGCCCTTTTTTGAATTATACTGGCACCACCATCCTGAATACGAGCTCACCTACATTGAGCAGGGGTTTGGACGCCGGCTTGTGGGCGACAGCTTGTTGCCGTTTTTCGCCGGCGACCTTGTATTTTCCGGCCCGCATTTACCCCATTCATGGGTTAGCGACCCTGTTTCGGCAGAGCAGGTGAAAGCAACCGTGTTACATATTTCGCCGGCTTATCTGCATGCACTCCTGGATTTCCCCGATACAGGGGCTCTTCAGCAGTTGTTACAGGATTCTAAACAAGGACTCATTTTCAGTGGCATTACCGATCAGATCCCGTATCTGATGAAGTCCCTTATAAATAAAAAGGGGATAAGCCGGTTGTCGACATTGGTTCAACTGATACAGGTACTTACAGAACTGCCTTATCAAACACTGGCTACTGCAGTCTATCAGCTTCCGCAGAACAACCTGCTTTCAGTATCACGCCTGAACCAGGCGTTACAGTTGATACATACTTCGTTTACGACTCCTAAAGCCACCAGTGCCACCCTGGCAGCTTCATTGCATATGAGTGAAAGTGCTTTTTGTAAGTTTTTTAAGCGCAATACAGGCAAAACCCTTTCTTCTTATGTAAATGAGTTACGGATAGCGCATGCCTGCCGCCTGTTGGCCGAAACAGAGGAAACGGTTGAGCAAACCGCTTTTGCAGCAGGATTTGAAAGCCTGAGCTATTTCAACAGGGTATTCCTCCAAAAAAAGGGGATACAGCCCACCAGGTATCGAAAAGGGTACCGGGCAAACAAAACTTTTTGAACGTCACGAACCTTGCTTTCTCCACTGTTTTCATGCAAACGGAAATTGCGGCTCAACTACATTCGGCAAACGCATTCGTTTCTTTATCACCAGTCTTATTGAGGAATCTTCTGCTTCCATTCTCTTTTTATATCTATCCTTATTGTATGGCAGAAAAAGTACTTTAATAAGTATAAGTATATAGTAAAACATAACTTGTGCTACTTTTTTTATGTCTAAATAAGTATTTCAACTAATATCTTTCTAACTTGTTATGTTATGTTGAATATCACCGTTTCATCAAGGTGGTATCCGGCAACTATTGATTCATATTACTCAACATTCTTAGCATTATGTACGGTATTGTAAACAAGGCTATTGAAGACCTCGTAAAAGAACAATTTGGAAATGAAAAATGGGATCTGATCAAACAGCGGAGTGAGGTGGATGTGGACTATTTCATCAGTAACGAGCCTTATGATGATGAAATTACGTACCGCCTGGCCGGTGCCGTTTCGGAAGTGATGGAACTGCCTCTGTCGGCTGTGCTGGAGGTTTTTGGTGAATACTGGGTGCTGAAAACCGGTCGGGAAAAATATGGCTCCCTTATGGAAGCAGGTGGCAGTAATCTGAAAGAGTTTCTTCTCAATCTGCCCGAGTTTCACAACCGGATTATGCTCATGTATCCACGGCTGACTCCTCCTGAATTCCGGGTATCACATATAGAAGAACAATCGGTTTATCTGCACTACTATTCCAAACGTACCGGTTTGAAAGACTTTGTGCGGGGGCTCTTGCTGGGTCTTGGTAAAATGTACCATACACCGGTAACTATTGAGCTGCTGGAAGACCGGGAAGGCGGCGCCGATCACGAAATTTTTAAAGTAAGCTGGTGATGGCAATCTCGTTTCAGAACGATCAGCTGAACAGACTGTTCCCGTTTTACCTGCTGCTCAACGAGGAACTGCAGGTGGTGGAAACGGGCCCCTCCCTGAGCAAACTGACGGGAACGATCATAGGTTCTTCTTTTACATCTTTGTTCCGGTTTTTGCGTCCCGGAATTGATGTGTGCAATTATGAGTCCTTGCAAGCGCTTACCGGCCAATTGGTATTGTTTCGTCTCAACCGGCATGGAGGAGGGCTCATGTTCCGGGGACAACTGGAACAGCTGGAAAATGGTCAACTGCTATTCATGGGTTCGCCCTGGTTTGGATCTATGGATGAAGTAAAAAGCCATCAGCTCAACCTGGATGATTTCGCTGTTCATGATTCCATGATTGATCTCCTGCACGTGGTGCGCACCCAGCAAATTGCAACCGACGAAGTGAAAGAACTATACGACCGTGTGAAACAGCAAAGCAGGGAGCTGAAAGCACTGGCCGAAGAACGGGCGCATCTTGCACTCTTTCCCATGCAGAATCCCGATCCGGTTTTCCGGATAGATGTTGGAGGCTCGTTACTCATGAAAAATCCTGCTACCGATGCTTTGTTCAGCAACAACCTGCAGGTAGGAACAGACCCGTTGAACCTCGATGGCTTTTGCCGCTGGCTGGCGCAACAGTTTACTCCCGGGCAGGAGCGGCTGGTAGTGGAAGCGCATACAACAGACCGTTTTTACTCATTTTCCTGCATTTCACTTCAAACGGAACAATATATTAATGTTTACGGGCGGGATATCACTGCATTAAAAGAACTGGAGCTTCATCAAACCCGAACGGCTACCCGTTTTTCGCATCTCATTTCCAACCTGCAGGCAGGAATTCTGATGGAAGACGAACGGCGCAGAATTGCGCTGGTGAACCAGTGTTTCTGTGATCTTTTCTCCATTCCGGTTCCACCCGATGCTTTGACCGGTGAAGATTGTTCGCAGGCGGCCCAGCAATTCAAACTCCTGTTCAGCAATCCTCAGGAGTTTGTAGAACGGATCGAGTATCTGCTGGAGAGTCGTACACTTGCTATTGGCGACCTGCTGGAGCTAACTGACGGCAGAGTGTTTCGCAGAGATTTTATACCAATATGGAACGGGTCTTCTTATATGGGTCATTTGTGGGTGTACCTTGACATTACAACGGAATCGAAGAACCAGGAAGCACTGGAACACCAACGTAGTTTTTACGAAGGCATTCTGAATAATATCCCCGCCGACCTTGCTGTTTTTGATCCGCAGCACCGGTATCTCTTTATCAATCCATCTGCCGTAAAGGATCCTGCAATGCGTCAATGGCTCATTGGTAAAACGGATAAGGATTATGCCCGGCTTCGCAACAAACCGGTTACGTTGTTTGAGGAGCGCAGACAGTTTTTTGAAACAGTGAAGCAAACGAATACCCTTCAGTCTTTCGAGGAAGCGCTGCAAAAATCAGACGGAACAACGGTCTATCACCTGCGTAATTTTTTTCCGGTAGTGCATCCATCCGGCGGGCTGCAAATGGTGATCGGGTACGGCCTTGATATTACAGACCGGAAACGCATTGAACAAGACTTAAGTGAAGCCCGGAGACTAACAGAGGAAGGAGCAGCTTTAAAAGAACGTTTTTTCGCTGCCATGAGTCATGAAATACGTACCCCACTCAACGGTATCCTGGGATTAAGTGAAATCCTTTCGCAAAGTAGTCTTACGGATGAGCAGCACACACTCAATAATATGCTCCAGACATCCGGACAGCAGTTGTTGCATATTGTGAATCAGGTACTCGATTTTGAAAAGATTTTAAATGGTAAGGTTGAATTAGAACAGCTATCTTTTGATATTGTTAAACAACTCAGGACTGCAACCGATCTGTGCCGGGTGAAAGCGGGCGCCAATCAATTGCTGTTCACCAGTTCGCACCCATCGTTCCATGTTGTGGGCGATCCATACCGGCTCGACCAGGTGATTAATAACCTGCTGAGCAATGCTGTGAAGTTTACAGCTGAAGGAACCATTGAGTTACACCTGCAAATAGACTTCGATGGACTTGGCATGGCAGCAATTACAATCGATGTGGCGGATACCGGTATTGGCATAGAGCCAGAAGCATTATCTACTATTTTTCTGCCGTACATGCAGGCAAGAAATAATATTGCCCGTGAATATGGGGGTACGGGACTTGGGCTCGCTATTACAAGGCAGTTGATTGAACTAAAGGGCGGAACCATTACTGTCAATAGTAAGCCGGGTATAGGGTCCCGTTTCACAATCCACCTGCAATTACCCGTTTCAGCAACAGATGCTATTCCTTCTTTTTCTTACATAGAAAATAAACCAGTGGAGCTGAAGGGTCTGCGGGTCCTTGTGGCAGAAGATGCTGAAATCAACCGCTTTCTGCTGCGAACGATGCTGGAGTCAAAAGGTTGTATCAGCCGGTTTGTGGTGAATGGCGCCGAGGCCTGCAAAGCTGTACAGGAAGAACCGTTTGACCTGGTGTTGATGGATGTGGAAATGCCTGAAATGGATGGTGTTCAGGCAACGGGCTTTATCAGGGGTTTATCGGGACCGGCTGCAGCATTGCCGGTGATTGCGGTTACTGCCAATGCAATGAAAGGCGACAGAGAAACGTACTTACAGGCTGGTATGAATGATTATCTCACCAAGCCATTTAACCAAAAAGAACTGGAACAGGTGATTGTCCGGACGCTCCTTCACAAAACGGGTGCAGGAAGCAGTAAGTCCTTTCAGGAGAAGTCTTCTTTTGATTTCGCCTACCTGAACAGCCTTTCCAACGATCCCCTGTTTGTGTTGCAAATGATCCGGCTTTTTCTGGAGGTTGCCCCGCCTCAGTTGGAGGAACTGCAGAAAGCGGTACAAAGTAACGATGCTCGTTTGGCGGCAGCTGTATTGCACCAACTCCGCCCATCGCTGGAAGTAGTCGGTTCTGCGAAACTGGCGAAGGAATGCAGGGAGATAGAAACGCTGATGAAAACAGGGAGTAACCCGCAACAACAAATGAGAACGATCACAAAACTGATTGACGGTGTTAATATAATGACCGGTGAACTGGATTTACATTTAAGTAAAAATTCAAATAGCCGGTAAAGCAGTAACGGTTATAACTATAACCTGAGGCTGTTGTGTTCAATTTTGCTGCTGTGAAAACACGTATAAAAGAAACCTTATCATTCACTCAATAAAAAAAACCGGCAAGGATATGGAAAAGATTACATTTATTATTGCAGACGATCACGTACTGATTGCTGAAATGTGGAACGCACTACTATCCTCTAACCCTTCGTATGAAGTAAAGGAAAAGGTGAAATCCTGCCAGGAGCTCAGCCAGGCGGTTGCATTACACAAACCAAGTATCGTTATTTTAGACATAGCATTGTCTGATGGTTCGTCACTGGGTATGATTCCGGAATTAAGAACTGTATCGCCGTTCACCCGGTACCTGGCCGTTTCTGCGTACAGCGATCTTCCTACTGTTAAAAAGGCGTTTTCAAGCGGGGT
This sequence comes from Chitinophaga pinensis, assembly GCA_943368955.1. Classification (GTDB taxonomy): domain Bacteria; phylum Bacteroidota; class Bacteroidia; order Chitinophagales; family Chitinophagaceae; genus Lacibacter; species Lacibacter pinensis_A. The sequence goes on along the minus strand of CALRLY020000003.1, from coordinate 384,842 downwards.
CAACGGTTATATGACCAAAACATCTTCCTTGCCGGAAATCAGTGAAGCGATTGCCACACTGATGGCGGGTAAAAAATATCAGTGCAAGGAGATTCAGAATGTTATATCCGGGATCTTTCTTGAAAATGAAGCCGATAGCAAAGCGTTGACACAACAACCGCTTACGAAAAAAGAATTGCAGATTGCCTATCTCATTTACAAAGGACTCACCGCTAAGGAAATTGCTGAACAGGTGGGACTCAGTTTTAAAACTGTAAATGTACACAGGCATAACATTTATCAGAAACTCGGTATTCAGAAAGTTACCCGCTTAATGATGTATGTGCAGCAAAACCTGCACCTCTTTACCAATGTGGAAGCTGATTAATGAGTACCGGTGTTGCCGGAACGTTCCAGTGCAGATGTTACTTTTTGCCGGAAGGCTCGCCCGATACTGAAACATGTTCCGTTGTTACAGTACACCTGCGCCCCTTTTACATGGGTTATATGTTGCAGATTGATGATAAATGACTTGTTGATTCTTAAAAAGCCTTGTGGCTCCAGCAGCTCTTCCAGATACTTCATTGTACAAAGGAATAACTGGTTTGAGTTGGTTGTTGTTACCCTCACATAGTCCTTTACCGATTCAACAGAGTAAATCTCTTCTTTGCGGAAGCGGTACACCTGTTTTCCTGAGGAAATGGTTACATAAACCGGCGCTGTTGCAGTTGTATAAAACAAGAAAGCTTTATCAACTGCTTTTGTAAAACGTTCTTTACTCACCGGCTTTTTCAGGAAGTCAATTGCCCCGATTTCAAATCCATCAAACGCATACAACTCGTGGGCGGTGGTTAGAATGACGTTGGTACCCGACGGAACATGCGGCATAATTTCAAGACCTGAACGGCTGCCAAGTTCCACATCCAGAAATAAAATATCAGGCGGTTGATTTTGTTGGAAATAAGCTACAGCAGCTTCAAAGGAGGAAAGCGTACAAGACAGCTTCAGGCGTTCATCTGCTGCAATCAAATGCTCCAGCAGTTTTGCTGCCAAAACATCGTCTTCAAGGATCAAGCAATCTAAAGGAGTCATAGTTTTCGGCCATAAATCTATGAAACATCAGGCTGAATTATCAAAAAAAAACAGGAGCCAGCGGCTCCTGCGATTCTATTGATTCAAGGTAATCACCATTGCGGTACAAATTTGTGCCGGTCTGTTTTGACTTACAAACGCAATCGACCAATCTGTTTTTTTATCGACAAACTGCAACCATCGGTTTCAACCCATTTACTTCCACACGGCTCCCACGCCAGCCTCCCATAACTGTTTGTTGTAGGCGCTGAGTTGTTGCTCCAGTTCTGTGGCTTTTTGCTGCAGGGCCGACCATTGTGCGTCCAGTTTGGCTTTCAGATCCAGGTTGGGCTGGTTCACACGGGGAATATCGCTTTCCGTCTGGTTCAGCAGAAACAGATAGTTGGCGGTAAACTTGTTGGGGAAATTCTCTACATCATCGTAGGCTTTTGATTTCCGCTGCACCATTTCTTCGTCCCATGCTTTGAGGTCTTTCACCAGCTGAGCGCCTTTCTGTTGCAGAGCTGCAGTTTGTTCTCCTTTCGGAAGTTTGCCCAGCAGCGCTTCCAGTTGCTCCCGTTTGTCGTTCAGTTGGTTAACGGTGTTGTGCATGAGCGTTACTTTCTGCTCCATATCGCTCATCACCTGGTGGTATTGCTGATAGGTGGCTGCATCGGTAGGATACAACGGGTTGGGCAGAATGGTACCGGTGGTGGTTGCTTTTTTGCTCCCGGCCACTAACGTAATGGTATAAACGCCGGGCGGCACTTTATGTCCGGCGTAGCTGCTCTCGATGTACACATTGGGCACGCCGGGCATCGTGGGTGTACGCATGTTCCACACAAAGCGGTTGAGGCCTTTGTTGCGGCTCAATACCGGGTTGGGGGCTGGAGCGCCGTCATACCGTTTGTAGGAGGCGTCCCGTACAGAGCTGAAGCTGCGGACGAGGTTGCCGGCTGCATCCCTGATTTCCAGGGTGAGTGTGTCTTTGATGGCTGCTTCGGGCAGATTATAGTACAACACAACACCCGAAGCCGGATTCACGCCACGGAAGGGGTTGGTGCCATCAGAACCGTTGCCATCCAATTCACTACCACTGTTAACGATAATGGCATCTTCCGGTTGATACAGGGTTAACTCTTGTTCTTTTTTATACTGGCGCAACAACCCGATATCATCCAGGATCCAGAAACTGCGGCCGCTGGTGGCGGCAATTAAATCGCCTTTGTGTACCCGCAGATCGGTAATGGGTGTAACAGGCAGGTTCAGTTGAAACGGCTGCCATTGTTTGCCACCATCCCATGAAAGAAATACACCTAATTCTGTACCGGCAAATAACAAATCTTTCCGCACCTCATCTTCCCGCACTACACGGGTAAAGGCATTGTTAGGAATACCGGTAACAATCTTCGTCCAGGTTTTACCATAGTCGGTTGTTTTGTACAACCCGGGCGTATGATCGTTGAATTTGTACCGGGTGGTGGCTATATAAGCGGTTGCCGGATCGTGTGGCGAAACTTCAATGGCATTCACCAGGCATTCGGCTAACCCGGCCGGCGTTACGTTGGTCCAGGTTTTACCGCCATCCCGTGTAAGGTGTACCAGTCCGTCATCGCTGCCGGTCCACAGTACGCCTTTTTCATGCGGTGATTCCAGCACATACGCAAGGGTGCCGTAGTTTTCGGCGCCCACGGCTTCGTTGGTATAAGGTACGCCGCCTTTGCCTTGTTTTTCTTTTTCGTTGCGGGTGAGGTCGGGCGATACTTCGGTCCAGGTTTTGCCCATATCGGTTGTTTTGAGCAGGACCTGTGCCCCATGGTAATAGGTGTTGGGTTCGTGTTTGCTCCAGATGATGGGTGCATTCCAGTTATAGCGGTATTTCATGTCTTTGGCATCCATACCCAGGTACTGAATGGGTGCAGCCATAACGTTGGTGCTGGCTTTGGCTTTGGTGTCGAGCACCTCAATGGTGCCCTGGTAACTGCCTCCCAGCACAAAGCGGGGATCGTTGGGATCAAAGGCGAGGAAGGCACTTTCGCCGCCGGCAGAAGCGCTCCAGCCGGAGGTACTGATACCGTAACCTCCTAACTCCCGGTGAACAATGGCGAGAGAGGTATTGTCCTGCTGACCGGCATAAATCTTATAGGGGAACGTATTGTCCACATTAATACGGTAGAGTTGAGCGGTAGGCATATTGCTTTGTGTACTCCAGCTGCGACCCTGGTTGAAGGTGATGGCAGCACCGCCGTCGTTGGCAATAACCATATTGTTGCTGTTGGAGGGATTGATCCACAGATCATGATAATCGCCATGTGTACCGCCGAGGTTTTCCCAGGTGCGGCCACCGTCTTTGGAACGAAGGGCCGGTGCACTCAGCACATAAATGGTTTGCTCATGGTTGGGGTCTACAAACAGTTCAATATAATACCAGGCACGTTGAATCAGGCGGTGGTCGTTGGTTACACGGCTCCAGTTGTCTCCGCCATCGTTGCTTACAAACAACCCTCCGGCTTCTTTGTTACTGTCGCTTTCGATCAGCGCATATACTTTTTCTGGATTGGAACGGCTCACAGCAATGGACATTTTGCCCATTTCAACCGGTAGTCCATTGGTGAGTTTTTGCCAGCTTTCGCCACCATCCGTGCTTTTGTACAAGCCGCTGCCGGCACCACCACTGATCACCTGCCAGGGTTTACGTCCGTGTTCCCACATGGCGGCATAGAGGATACGTGGATTGTTCATATCCATACTCAGTTCCACACAACCAGTCATATCGTTGACGTATAAAACGTTCTTCCAGGTTTTACCACCATCGGAGGATTTGTAAATGCCCCGCTGGTTGGATTTGCTGTACAGCGCACCTTGTGCACCCACCAGCAATACATCGGGGTTGCGGGGATCTACCACAATGCGGGAAATGTGTTGGGTGGCTTCCAGTCCCATTTGTTTCCAGGTTTTACCGGCATCGGTACTCTTGTAAACGCCATCGCCATGATGCGTCATTACACCCCGTGGGGCATGTTCGCCCATCCCCACATACACCACATTGGCATCCGATTCGGGAACGGCAATGGCACCCACACTTCCGGTTTTAAAATAGCCATCACTCACATTGTTCCAACTCAGTCCCATATCAACTGTTTTCCACAAGCCACCGCCGGTGGTACCCATGTAATACGTGGTGATATCGCCGGGAACACCGGTGGCACAAACAGAACGGCCACCCCGGAACGGGCCGATGTTCCTCCATTTCAGCGGTTGAAAGATTTTGTTCCAGTCCTCCTGTACAGGAGCCGGAGTCGTTTTTACCTGTGCCGTAACTTGAATTGCATTGAGCAGCAGCAGCAGAAAGAGAGCTGGTTTTGAAAACATGAGCATTTATTTTGGTGGACGGAAGTTAAGATAAAGAATAGAATGTGGGGATAGAAGATAGAAGTTAGAAGGTAGAAGGTAGAGGGTAGGAGGATTGAACGTCCAGCAAAAAGGCCGGTCATTGCGACCGGCCTTTCGTTTTGGTTATTACAACGGGATATTTCCGTGTTTTTTACGTGGTCGTTTCGCCACTTTGTTTTCCAGCATCGCAAAAGCCTTGATGAGTTTTTTACGTGTTTCTTTCGGTTCAATCACTTCATCAATGAATCCACGTTCGGCAGCCTGGTAGGGATTGGCAAATAGCTCGGAATATTCGGCTTCTTTTTCCAGCAGTTTTTTCGCCGGATCATCCGCAGCGGCAATTTCATTTTTGAAAATGATTTCGCTGGCGCCTTTGGCACCCATTACGGCGATTTCTGCCGTGGGCCAGGCGTAGTTGAGGTCGGCGCCAATATGTTTGCTGTTCATTACATCATACGCTCCGCCATAGGCTTTGCGGGTGATGACGGTGACACGTGGCACCGTTGCTTCGCTGAAGGCGTACAACAGCTTGGCACCGTTGGTGATGATGCCGTTCCATTCCTGGTCGGTACCCGGCAAAAAGCCCGGCACATCCACCAGTACCAGCAGGGGAATATTGAAGCAATCGCAGAAGCGGGTAAAGCGGGCTCCTTTTTTGGAGCTTTCAATATCCAATACACCAGCCAGGCTTTGTGGTTGATTGGCTACAATACCAATGCTGCGGCCGGCAATCCTCGCAAAGCCAACCACGATATTATCGGCATAGTATTCATGAATTTCAAAAAAACTTTCTTTGTCGCAAATGCCTTCAATCACCTTGCGGATGTCGTAAGGTTGATTGGGGCTTTCGGGAACAATGCCTTCCAGCTCTTCCCTTGTTTCATCGCCCAGGGTATAGGGTAACCTGGGTACCACATCCTCACAATTCTGCGGCATATAGCTGAGCAGTTGTTTCACTTTTTGAATGCAGTCCATATCGTTCAGAGCCGTTACATGCGTTACACCACTTTTAGTGCTGTGTGTGGAGGCACCGCCGAGTTCTTCGCTGCTCACTTCTTCATTGGTAACTGTTTTCACCACATTCGGACCGGTGACAAACATATAACTGGTGTTTTCCACCATAACAGTGAAGTCGGTCATAGCCGGTGAATACACCGCACCACCGGCGCAGGGCCCCATGATGGCGGAGATCTGCGGAATGACACCAGAAGATTGAACGTTGCGGTAAAAAATATCGGCATAGCCTCCGAGCGACCGCACACCCTCCTGGATGCGGGCACCACCACTGTCGTTGAGTCCAATCACCGGCGCACCGGTTTTCATAGCCCAGTCCATAATCCGGCAGATTTTTTCGGCATGTGTTTCCGAAAGGGCACCACCAAATACCGTGAAGTCCTGTGCATACACATAAATCAACCGGCCGTTCACCGTACCGTAACCGGTTACCACACCATCGCCATAGAATTTCTGATCGGCCATACCAAAATCAGTAGTACGGTGCGTGACAAGTGCGCCCACTTCTTCAAATGAACCGGGGTCCAGCAGCAGGCTTACACGTTCCCGTGCTGTAAGCTTTCCTTTTTTGTGTTGTGCTTCAATTCGTTTCACACCTCCGCCCAGTTTGCCTTCGGCTATCTTTTCCCGTAATGTTTCAATTTTTGGTTTCATATGTTCATCTTTTAGTGTGCCTGCTCATAGGCATTTCATATTGAATTCGTCTGATCAGTTAAGAATAGAAGTTAATGAGCCAGCCGCCGTTTCCAGCTGGTGGATTTGTTTTCAAACGGGTTCAGTTGCTTTTGTACTTGCTGCCAGTATTTCAGCGCCACAATAGCCGCCACCTCTGCATTGGCTTTCTCTTTTTCTTTGATTTTTTCCGGCGTGTAATAGTTTTTGACAAAATGCGTATCGAAGTTGCCGGTAAAGAAGGCATCGTGTTCAAATACAAAGGTGCCGAACGGTAAAGTGGTAGCAACACCTTCAATTTTATATTGTTTGATGGCTTCCAGCATTTTCTGGATAGCTTCGGTTCTTGTTTTGCCATGCACCACCAGTTTGGCAATCATGGGATCATAATAGATCGGGATGGTCATGCCTTCTTCGTATCCGTCATCCACCCGTATGCCTTCACCCACCGGACGTTCATACCGGGTAAGGGTGCCAATGGAGGGAAGGAAATTATTCAGCGGATCCTCGGCATACACCCGTAACTCAATGGCGTGACCGTTGGGTTTGATATCGGCCTGTGTGAGGGCCAGTTTTTCACCCCGTGCTATGCGGATCTGTTGTTCCACGAGGTCAAGTCCAATGATCATTTCCGATACGGGGTGTTCCACCTGCAGACGGGTATTCATTTCCAGGAAGTAGAAATTGAGTTTGTCGTCTACCAGGAACTCCACGGTACCGGTGCTAACATAGTTGCAGGATTTGGCCACCAGTACGGCAGCTTCTCCAATCCGTTCCCGCATTTCGGGCGTTACAATGGCCGAAGGGGTTTCTTCGATCACCTTCTGGTGCCGGCGCTGAATGCTGCACTCCCGTTCGAGTCCGTGTATCACGTTGCCGTATTTATCAGCCACCACCTGTACTTCAATATGACGGGGTGAGCTCACATATTTTTCAATGAATACAGAACCATCGCCGAAGGAAGACTTCGCTTCGCTGATGGCACGTTCCATCTGCTCCTGCATATCATCTGCTTTTTCAACGATGCGCATGCCTTTACCGCCACCACCTGCCGATGCTTTTATGAGTACAGGATAGCCAATGCGGTCGGCTACTTCAATGGCCAGGTTCACATCTTCAATGGCGTGGTCAATACCAGGCACCATCGGAATATTATATTTCTTTACACTATCCTTGGCGGCCAGTTTGGAACCCATGATGCGCATGGCTTCGGGTGTGGGGCCAATGAATTCAATGCCGGCATCGGTCACCTTCTGGGCAAACTCAGCATTTTCGCTGAGGAAACCGTAACCAGGATGAATACCATCCACACCCAGTTTTTTACAGATGTCAATGATTTTATCGCCGTTGAGGTACGACTGGCTGGAAGGAGCCGGGCCCAAACACACTGCTTCATCGGCAAATAACACGTGAGGGGATTGACGATCAACTTCTGAATACACGGCTACAGATTTCAATCCCATTTTCCGGATAGTGCGCATGATGCGTAATGCAATTTCGCCCCGGTTGGCTACTAATATTTTTTTCATGTGATTGTTTTTTGATATCTGTTTTTGTCACTATCTGTCCCGAACCATTCGGGATAGTATGTCTAATAATCATGGTGTATTTCATCATTCTGATTCTTACAGTCTATCATCTGCCAACTATCATCTACATTCTACTCCAATTCCACCAGCACTTGTCCCTTATCCACAGCCTGACCGGCACGTACCGCCACCCGTTTAATTTTTCCATCGGCGTGAATGAGAATACTGTTTTCCATTTTCATGGCTTCAAGGATCACAATGCGGTCGCCTTCTTTGACTTCCTGACCATCAGTAACGGCTACGCTTAGTACCATGCCGGGCATAGGCGCTTTGATTTCTTTGATGCGTTTTGTGGAAACAGCATTGAAGCCCATCTGGTCCAGCATCTGATCCAGTTCATCCCTGATTTCAAGGGTGAAGGTTTCGCCTTCCACTTCTATTTTCAGGAGCTTACCGGTGCCATCGGCTTCCACAAGCCGGGCATTGACGGAACGGTTGTTGTAAAGGAGGTTGAATTCGGTGGAGGATTTCTGCACGAGGTCGGCCGCATTGAGTTCTGCTTCATTGAAGGAAAACGAAAATTCACCAACCTTTACCTGGAATGGTTTTTTTATTTCTGACATATGGCAGGAAATTTTTGTTGTAAGAAACGTTGTACGTACTGAATTGCAAATGCATTCATATGACTAGAGTAGGGCAACTGCCACTGAGGGTGTGGTTGCAAACCGGGACACAAGGTGGCATTTTGTGGGTACATAAATTATGATATAGGTCATTTTACGGGCTGATTGGCCTTTTTCTCCGATTGATACGGGGTGCAGTATGTTTGATGGATGGGGAAGAAATTCCCGTCCTTTTGAATTATAGTACCTTACCTCAAATTATTATGCCATGCGGGTTTTTCTTCGCTGTTATGTTACTTTTCTGTTCTTAGCAACAGCAGGTGTGATGGCATCCTGTCGCAAACAAGGTTCCGTTGCGCCACCAGTGCAGGACAGCCTGGTGTTGTTTCAGCTGAACCAGCTTCCGGAAATCAAACTGGAAGTACCGCTGGAGCAGTGGAACAAACTGCTGCAGAATTTTGACGTTAATCCGAAGAATGAAGAATACATCGTTGCCCATTATACATTCCGGCAGGGAGCAAAAGAAAGTAAACTCGACAGCATGGCCATCCGCATCCGGGGCAATACCAGCCGACGCCGCCCCGAAGGCAATACCGGTCAGTTGCACAATGCTGCAGCTCCCGACTGGCATCATGCGCACTTTGCATTGAAGTTTGATAAGTACAGGAAAACACAACGCTTTAACGGGTTGGCAAAGATCAACCTCAAATGGTTTAAGGATGATGCAGCGTATGCAAGGGAAATTTATTGCTACGATCTGTTTCGTCGGTATAATGTGTGGACGGCTCCCAAGGCCTCTTACTGTCGGGTAAGCATTCACGTGAGTGGCGATGCACAACCGGCGTACTTTGGTGTGTATGCAATGATCGAAAGTATTGATGAGGATTACCTGGCAGCCCGGAAAGACAAATGGGGCAGCGATGTGGGTTTTTTATGGAAAGGAGGTTGGTCTGGTTACAACAATGCCAATTTTGTAAGCACCGCCAGCATTGGGGTGGAAGATGTGAAACTGGATCCGGCAAGGTCGAAGTACTATGCCTATGATCTCAAAACAAGGGAGAAAGAACTGGCAACGGCACAGTCGCAACTGGTGAGTTTTATCCAGGAGCTCAACACCCGTACCGGCAGCAGCTTTGAGCTGTGGATAGAACAAAAGCTGGATGTGGAACTTTTTCTCAAAGCTTATGCCGTGAATGTGCTGGTGGGTATGTGGGATGACTACTGGGCCAATGGCAACAATTTTTACTTCTATTTCAACACAACCGGCAAGGGTTATTTTATCCCGTATGATTATGACAACACACTCGGTACGTCCTATTTCTTCAATGCCGGTACACAAGATTTACTCCGCTGGGGCAATATGACTGAGCGACCGCTCATCACCAAGCTGCTGGAAGTGGAAAAATGGCGCAACTATTACAAGGCCTGTCTTAAAGAATTGGTGGATGCCAACAAGCCATTCTTTTATGTAACCGTCAGCCAGCAACGCATTACCAGCTGGCAGAATTTCATTCGACCGTATGTTTCCAATGATACCGGGGAAGACATGGCGATTGATGATTACCCGGCTGCCTGGGGCAATGCACCGTTCTACCGTCTCTTCAACGGAAACGAGTACGGTGGGGCTTACGGTCTTGCAAATTTTTTCACCACCAAGCAAAAGCAGGTGAGCTGGTGAAGCAATTGTTACCGACATGCCATTACCTTTTTTATTAGAAGGGTGTATAAGGACGGAAGGTTAATATTATTCCTGTGGATCTTCAATTGCTATGCCGCTCCTACGGAGCTTTGTATCTTTTTCATTGCATGTTTCTATTGTTATGTCACTCCTATGGAGTTGGACGATTTGTTTCCCAAGAGAGATAGGGTAATTAAAATATTTTCAGATAGAACCTAAGAAAGCTCCGTCGGAGGGATATATCAATAGAGATATATCATACAATAGAATTGAAGCTCCGTAGGAGCGGTATAATAATAGAGAGGGATCATTCAATGAAATCAAAGCTTCAATGAAGCATCAGGGCTTCTGTTTTTTAATGGTATATACAATTGTGAATACAGATAACAGTGATGCACAGGCTGACAGATGTTTTCCGTAAACGAGCGGCTATTCAAAAAAGCATCGAAACTTCTTCTCTTATGCCGCTCCTGCGGAGCTTGTATTTTCTCTGCAACTGTTAGCTTCTATTACGATCACACTCCTACGGAGTTGAACCATATGTTTAACAGTCTAAGCGAAGCGAAACAGCACCGGGCCTTTTAATGAAGGAGGCAAAGCTCCGTAGGAGCGGTATAGCAATAGAAGGGATCATTCAATGAAACCAAAGCCCCGGAGGTGCTATAAATTGAAAATTTGCGATTCAAAAGATAGCAAAGCCCCGTAGAGGCAACATTCTAATAGCGATTTGTGATTCAATGCAGTCAAAGCTCCGTAGGAGCGATATAACAATAGAGATGTATCAGTCAATGAAACCAAAGCCCCGGAGGGGCGACATACCAACCGCATTACGAGTATAACCCTTTACAAAATCTTATACGGACTGCCCGAACGTCAATAAATTATGATCCGGATCCAGTAACGAAAACTCTTTCTGCCCCCATGGTTTAATTTCCAAAGCACCATTCGGGTGAATGGGCACATTCCGTTCGAGGAATGATTGGTACAGTTTCTCGATGGCATTGGTACGGAAGTATACCTGCCCGTAATTCTCCAGAGGATTCAGCTCCCGGAATTCAAAGAAGTGCAGTTGCACCTGTTCTTTTTCCACAATCAGGTAATTACCGTAATTACTCAACTCCGTAAAGCCTAACTGGTTGATGTAATATGATTTTGTTATGGCATTGTTCCGCATGGGTAGTTTTGGATGAACCGATGTAAGCATAGTTAATTGCTGTGAATCAAATTTATATTGTCAGGGCACCACGGAATCCCCTTGCTGCGTAATACGACTGGGCACCGTTGTGGTAAATGAACACCGTATCATACCGCCGGTCGCCAAAGAGGGCACCTCCCAGCTGTCGGATGGACACCGGCGTTTGAATCCAGCTCGAGGTTTTTAAATCATAAGCACCCGTTTGCTGCAACAACCGGTATTGCTCTTCCGTCAACAACTCAATACCCATCTCTTTTGCCATGCCCAGGGCACTTCCGGCGGGTTTGTTTTCTTTACGTGCCTCCAAAGCCGCTGCATCAAAGCACAAACTTCGGCGGCCGGCCGGACTTTCCGCAGCACAATCGTAAAAAACAAAGGCTCCGGATTGCTGATCGAACTGCACTACATCGGGTTCGCCACCGGTTGCTTCCATCAGCTGTAACGACCAGAGTTTTTCTTCCATTACCTTCAGCCTGTCTTCCACCTGTTTCCAGCCGATGCCTTTATGACGGTGCAAGTGTTGTTCAAACCGCTGTTGCAGTGTGCTTAGTAAAAGGTCACGTTCTTTTGCTGTGAGTTTTTTTCCCATTGTTACCGCAGTTAAAGTAGTGATTGTTTAGTTAAAGATGTATTTATTTCAGCAAGATCTCCGTTGCACAGTCGAGGATTAGTTCTCCAAACAGCATATTGTCCCACGCAAACCAGTAGGCAGCCTCCTTTGCGCTGGAGAAAAAGGCTATGAGTGCCAGCTCCTCGTTTTGCTCTATAAGCATGCTGCCGATGGCTCAGGAAATGCGGTCATCTTCCACAACAACGTATTTCATCAAAGCGGTATCTGATTGATGCGTTATTACTTCAAAGCTAAAAAATTGGATGTGAGAAAAGGCGAAAAACTGAAATTCCTGTTACAGAGACAGAGGTACGCATGGCGGCAACAGCCTGTTAAACACAAAAGGGGAGAGAACTCCCCTTTTGTAAACAAACATACTCTATAAAACCTTGTGTTTAGAGCGGCAATATCCCGTAGAGAGATAATTGCTGATTTTTATATGATATTCGGATTAAAGGATCTTTCAGTATTCAAAAGCCTGGCAGTATTTTTTATTTTCTTACCAGTTTGATGCTTTCCAGCAGCTCCTGTCCCTGATAAATTTTGATGACATAGTTGCCAGCCGCTACATCTTCCAGTCCCAGCCGGAAAACATTGCCGGGGTTACGCAGTCTCTGTTGCTTTACGAGGTTGCCGGAAGCCATATCATAAATGGCAACAGTTACATCACCGGCGAGGGTGTTGTCGCTGCTGATGGTGGTAAAGCCGCTGGCCGGGTTAGGATACGCAACAATTTTTCCATTACCTGCAGCCGAGGACAGACGTAAGATACTTGAGAATACATAGGTGGCATCTGTATCCACCATACGGATGCGGTACATCACGTTGCCAGAGAAAGCTCCTGCATCTTCATACTGGTAGTTGCGGATGATATCACTGTTTCCTGCTGCTTTTACACGGGAGAGTACAGACCAGTTGCTGCCATCTGTGCTGCGCTGTACTTCAAAGAAGTCGCTGTCCAGTTCCTGTGATGTGGTCCAGTTGAGGCGCACTTTTCCGTTACCCTTACTAGCGGTGAAATTGATCAGTTGTACAGGCAAACTGATAGCGCCGGCATCCACCGGTGCAAAACCAGCACTATTACTGGTGCCATTGCTTTGCTGCGGTGAGTTTACCGCCCTCAAAACCGTTGATAATCCGGAGCTGAATACGAAGGGAGTAGTAACACCTGATGAAGGACCTTCGGCTTTGCGAATATTAGAAACTACGTCGCCGTTTGAGCACTCATAGGCGCCACGATCATCCCATCCGTTTACAGTATTTTCTGATGAATGATTTGGCGCAGTGGCTGTGTTGCCGTTAGAGGTTCTTCTATATACTCTGTTGTTGGGAGCCAGCACTTCTGTTTCATTTGCATAAGTGGTTGGGCTTCCGCTCCATCGTGGGTACTCGTTCAGCCTGCGAATTTCAATACGTGACTGGGCTGCCAGGGAAATGCGGCCATAGTAATATGTGCTTCCAAACACTCCTGTACGCAGTTCAATGGAAGAGTTGCCGCAACTCCTTAATCTTAACCTGGAGTCGGTTCCAAGAAGGAGAATGCCATCCCTGAAATCCGGCGTTGCCAGACCGGGCCTGCTACCTCCCCGTACAACAATAGTGTAATTGTTAGTGGTAGTGTTGTGATTGGTATTTGTGAGTGTTAACGAGACACCTACAAGCTCCAGAATGGATCCAGCCGGGAGCTGGGTTGGTACATTAGAAGATACTGACCCGTTCGCATTCACCAATCTGTAATTTGAAGCATCAAAAAAGCCATCCCGTGCGCTTACAGTTTGTGTTGCACTACCATTTCCTATCCAACGATAGGTGACCTGACCATTTGCGAAACTCACTGCTGTTGCCAGCAATAACAATGTAAAAATCCTTTTCATGTTTAAAAATTTAATAAATGAACAAAGCAGGATGTGGACTTATGGGTACGGCTTTAAACATGGAGGATAATGAATACGGTAAGGGCTACGGCCGTAGCGGGTATCTCAAGAATTTGGATCTTAAAACCTATAACATTGGATATAACACGAAGCTAATAACGGCCTTTGCACGGATAATGTGGAAGAGGTTGCAAATCTAATGACGGACAGAATACGTGCTATAATCGAATCGACAAAAGGAAGATTTATTCGACGAAATGCGGCGACCCATAGTAGAAGCCCTGTCTGGCTTGCTTTGCTTTTCACTGTAATCAGCAGCGGTTACATTCCGGGCGATGCCTGATGCGTATCACATCGTCAGCCAACTGCCGGTTTGGAGTTGGCGCCAAAGGATTTTGTAGTGCCGGTTTCTTTCCAGAAATGATACGATATCGAATGGTATAGCACAACGAATCCACTTTCCATTTCTGTTCAAATACACAAGGTATATGATGGCTAACCGTTGTATCCAGGGTGTTGGGAAAACAATTTTCAAACATCCAGCTGGCTCGGGGTTCCTGATGCGGGCTTTTGTTTTTACCAGTAGTTATGCAACAGCATGCCTGATGAATTTCCGGTCCTTTACAGGCGGACGTTTTGAAATAAAATCAAGTTGGCTACCTGCCTGCAACGACAGGGTATTGCTGAGGCTATGGGCCAGGGAGCTGAAGGCAGGTTTTTAAAAAGTTCTGCGGGAACCGGAGGGCATAGCAAATGATTTAGAACTAACAGTACCTGTATAAATTGAATTGTGCGACTGTTCCCACTGGCAATCGAATCCGGCAGCTGGTTATTCTTCCTCTCTCCATTCCAGGATATCACCCGGCTGGCAGTCCAGTACTTTGCAAATGGCTTCCAGGGTGGAAAAGCGGATGGCTTTTGCTTTACCCGTTTTGAGAATCGACAGGTTCGAAAGGGTGAGACCCACTTTTTCGGACAATTCGTTCAGCGACATTTTCCGTTTGGCCATCATCACATCGAGGTTCACGACTATGGGCATGGTTTATACAGTTAAATCGTTTTCGTGTTGTAATTCAATTCCTTTTTTAAAGATCTGTGCAATCACAAAGAGTACGGCAGCCATTAAAAGAAATGCTTCGGTGCCGTTCCAGAAACGTGATACAGCATCCACTTCATACCCTTTGTGCAACAGGTGTTTGGTGAACTGATGTGCTAGATAGCTGCTCATTCCTGTAAAGAAAACAAACCAGCTGATTTGTGTGATATAGTATCTGACTACTTCATCAAATGGCTTCGCCAGGTTCAGCTTCATGAATAATTTGATCACCAGGTAAAAGACATATGCCTTCATGGCCGAAAGAAAGATCACAAGGCTGAAGAGGTACGAATACAAGGTGGTGCTTTGGTTGTACAGTTCCGATAGATTCAGCCCCTGGTACAAGTTGTTCGTGGCAATCGGCCGGAAGAGGCTGTAGACATAATTAAATAATAAGGCGCCAGTTTCAATGCAGAGGCCAATGAAAATAACCCAGGAAATGATTTTTAAACCGGTAAGGAGTGCATCCGTTTTGAGCGTCATTGTAATTGATTTAGGATGCAAATATAGATAAATATTTATTGAAAAACAATAAATAATTTAAAATAAGCAAAAAATATCAACTTTGCCTGTGTTGGCTGCTCACCCAATCTGCATTCTAAAATCAACAATCTTCAATACGTAATCTCCACCACCTTCTTGTTCTGCAGTTTCTGCATCGGCCTGGGCACAATGTGCAGAATTTCTTCTTTCAATGTTTGAATAAGCCGGGTTTTGATATGATCCCGGTGGGTTACCAAACTCACCTCACGGGCCGGGCTTGGCTGTTTCAACTGCTTCACTAGTTTTAGTTGCGCCGGGGTAAATTCCCGCACGGCCAGTTCGGGTAAAATGGTGATGCCATCGCTTTTGTCCACCATGCGCTTCAGTGTTTCCATATTCCCGGTTTCGTAACGGAACTGAAAATCGCTGCTCTTGCGTAATTCACACAGGTTGAGAATCTGTGAACGGAAACAATGCCCTTCTTCCAGCAACCACAATTGATTAGGATCTATTTCGGTGGCCAGTACATATTTTTTCTGCGACAACGCATTGCGGGCGGAGACATACACAAACAATTCCTCATAAAACAATACCTGTTCTTTGATGGAGGCATCTTTCAGTGGCGTGACCACAATACCGCAGTCGAGCCGGTTGTTCTTCAGTTCGTGAATTACTTCTTCCGTAATGGATTCTTTGATCACCAGGCTGAGCTTGGGATATTTCTCCCGCATGGTTTTGTACAGGGGCGGCAGCAGGTATGGTGCCAGGGTGGGAATGATGCCGATCCGCAGTTCACCGCTGAGCGTATCCTGCTGATCAGTGATGAGCTGGCGGATCATGCCCGCCTCCCGCAACGTACGCCGGGCCTGGGCAAGAATGGCCGTGCCGATTTCCGTGGGTATCACCGGTTGCTTGGTACGGTCAAACAATTTCACCCCCAGCTCTTCTTCCAGCTTCTGAATCTGCATGCTCAGCGTGGGTTGGGTGATAAAACATTTTTCGGCCGCAATGGAAAAATGCCGCCAGGTATCCAGTGCCACGATGTATTCCAGCTGTGTCAGGGTCATAGATGAAATTGATATCAGCATAAAAATAATCAATTTGATTGATTAGATGGCCTTGTGTACTTTTGAACTGATTGTAACGCCTCTTTACTGAAGCATTCATTTCCGAATCATTAATCATTATTTATGGATAGTACTACAACACAAGGCAAGTGCCCCTTTACCGGCGCTATGAGCCGCCCCGTGGCTGGCAGTGGACCACGCAACAGCGATTGGTGGCCCAATATGCTCAAGCTGAACATTCTGCGGCAGCACTCTTCTCTCTCCAATCCCATGGAACCGGAGTTTGATTACGCAGCAGCATTCAAAAGCCTCGACCTGGCTACTGTTAAACAAGAAATTGTGGAGCTGATGACCACCTCGCAGGACTGGTGGCCCGCCGATTACGGTCACTATGGACCGTTATTCATTCGCATGGCCTGGCACAGTGCCGGTACCTACCGCATCCACGACGGACGTGGTGGCGCCGGTGCGGGTACGCAGCGCTTTGCCCCGCTCAACAGCTGGCCCGATAATGCCAACCTCGACAAGGCACGCCTGTTGCTGTGGCCCATCAAACAGAAATATGGTAACAAGCTTTCCTGGGCCGATCTGATGATCCTGGCCGGTAACTGCGCCCTCGAATCCATGGGCTTCAAAACCTTTGGCTTTGCAGGCGGACGGGCAGATGTGTGGGAACCGGAAGAATATATTTACTGGGGAAGTGAAACTGAATGGCTGGGCGATAAACGCTACACCGGCGACCGCCAGCTCGAAAACCCACTGGCTGCAGTGCAGATGGGACTCATTTACGTAAACCCCGAAGGACCAAACGGCAACCCTGATCCGTTGGCTGCTGCCCGTGACATCCGGGAAACCTTTGCCCGTATGGCCATGAACGACGAAGAAACCGTGGCGCTGATTGCAGGCGGACATACCTTCGGTAAATCACACGGTGCTGCCGATGCAGCGAAATACGTTGGACGTGAACCCGCCGGTGCTCCCATTGAAGAAATGAGTATGGGCTGGAAGAACAGCTTCGGTACCGGTAACGGTGAAGATACCATCACCAGTGGACTGGAAGGCGCCTGGACCACCACACCCACCCAGTGGAGCAACAACTATTTCGAAAACCTGTTTGGTTACGAGTGGGAACTTACGAAGAGTCCCGCCGGTGCCCACCAGTGGAAGCCCAAGGGCAACGCCGGGGCCGACAGTGTGCCCGATGCACACAACCCGGCTAAGCGTCATGCACCCATGATGCTCACGACCGACTTGTCGCTTCGTTTTGATCCATCATATGAAAAAATCTCACGTCGTTTTTACGAAAATCCCCATGAGTTTGCCGATGCCTTTGCCCGTGCCTGGTTTAAACTCACCCACCGTGATATGGGTCCCCGTGCCCGTTACCTCGGACCGGAAGTGCCGGCAGAAGAACTGATCTGGCAGGATCCCATTCCCGCAGTAACACATGCGCCGGTGGATGCAGCCGATATTGCTGCGCTCAAAGCCAAACTGGTGGCTTCGGGCCTCACCGTATCACAACTTGTTTCCACTGCCTGGGCTTCTGCTTCCACCTTCCGTGGATCCGACAAGCGGGGTGGTGCCAACGGTGCCCGCCTCCGCCTGGCTCCGCAGAAATACTGGGAGGTGAACAACCCGGCCGTATTGTCGAAGGTGCTGGATGTGCTGGAAGGAATTCAGAAAGAATTCAACAGCGCCAACAGTGGTAAACAAATTTCACTGGCCGACCTGATTGTACTCGGCGGTGTGGCTGCCGTTGAAAAAGCAGCAAAGGATGCCGGTGTGGAACTAAGCGTTCCGTTTACGCCCGGCCGTGCCGATGCTTCGCAGGAGCAAACTGATGTGGAATCCTTTGCCGTACTGGAACCCATAGCGGATGGTTTCCGCAACTACGTAAAGGCACGTACGCACACAGCTGCTGAAGAGCTGCTGGTGGACAAAGCACAACTGCTGACCCTCACTGCACCGGAAATGACAGCCCTGGTGGGAGGTATGCGGGTGCTCAATGCGAACTTCGATGGTTCGGCGCATGGTGTGTTTACCAAAACACCCGGTGTGCTCAGCAACGATTTCTTTGTGAACCTGCTCGACTTTGGCACCACCTGGAAAGCAACGGATGAATACCAGCAGGCGTTTGAAGGACGTGACCGCAAAACGGGAGAATTGAAGTGGACCGGCACCCGTGCCGACCTCATCTTCGGTTCCAATACCGAACTGCGTGCTATAGCCGAAGTATATGCCTCTGCCGATGGGAAAGTGAAATTTGTGCACGACTTTGCAGCCGCCTGGAACAAAGTAATGAACCTCGACCGGTTTGACCTGGCATAAGATGAACGTTTCTCTATAGACAAAGGGCCCGGCAACGGGCCCTTTTTTATACCCATGGTTGAAACCATGGGTTAAGGGCTATTTAACTTTGTATAAATCTTTTGTACGGGACAGTAGTTCAGAACTTTCGGGTTGATCCGTTGGTTGAGAAGGCAGAACTGATTCCTGGAAACGGTTTTAACTGATTGTGGCTTGCTGCCGGCTTATTTGCTGAGCTGTTGAATGCGGGTGCCCAACTCTTCCGGTGTTTTCTCCAGCTCTGTATGAAACAGAAATCCGATGGCAACCATCAGCACCACCATTCCTGCCGCCACAATCCATTGAACCGGTTTTGTTTTCTGGATTTCCTGCCGGTCTTTCAGTTCACACACTTCACCCGGGCAATGCAGTACTTTCCCCTTATGAAACAGTGCATAGATTTTACAGCCAATGCAGATGTTAAATGCCAGTTCCCAAAACATAAAAATCATACACACCAGGCAGGTGAGTCCGCTGATGGGCCCAAATGCATTTAAGACCACAATGTGCACAATCATAATGGAAGAAAGCGTAAACCCGATCATCCAGGCAAATCGTTTTTGTGCAGCGCCCACATAGAGGGGTGTTTGCTTGCGTACAAAAAAGCGGGCGATGGTAAGTGTGGGAGAATACTTCGGGTTAATAAAAATGCGGATGCCCATATCCATCATGAAGTACAGAATGAAATATTTAAACAGTACAAAATCGCCGTCAAACATAATTTTCAGGAAAGCGATCAGTGTCAGTAAAAACAGGATGCCGGCCGCACCTCTTATTTCCCGTTCGTTTAAAACAGGAATGCTGTAACCCGCAACGGTTTCGCCAAATTGTTTCATGCAGATGGTTGTAAGGACTGTAAAGAAAATAAAAATTTCTGCTGCCTGTGGCTTTCTGTAACAGAGGTCGGTTTTGCTTCTGAACGGTCACAAGAGATGGTTGGTGCAGCAGTTGTTGTCAACGCTTATACCGCAGTGTGCACCGTCTGTTGTCAGTAGTTTTTCACCTCATGCTCATGATCGGAAGAAGAAGAGCCTGCTTTGCGGAAGAGTTCGTAGTAAAAACCAAACACCAGGAAGTCTCTTCCTGTTTCATCGTTGATGCGGTAGTCGAACTGGTGCAGGTAGCCCAGTTGCAGGGTGGTGTATTTTGAGGTTTTAAAGTTGAGCGTCATTTGCAGGCGGTTCCGTTCAAAATACGGTTCGTTATCGGTAAAGAACAGTTCATTGTTTACACTTGCCTGGAAGGGTTTGTAGCCTTTTTTAGTGCCGCCAAACGGGTACGATAGTCCCACCCGGTAGCGGAAGCGGTTGCGGTAGCCGTTGCTGGTCCACCGCATTTCCATACGGTAGCGTTGTTCCACTTTCAGTTTCTGAATATCGTGGAAGACAACGATCTGCGGCCACAAGCGGAACTCGTCGTTGTTTTTGGGACGAACAAAGTTGCCGCCCTCACCAAAGGTTTGGTAGCTGCCGGCGCCCAGCGTTACCTTTACCGATTTGTGCAGTTTGTAATTGATCCCGCCTTTGTACTCGTAGTAATGAAACTGGTTGTAAAAGCTCAGCGAACGCAGCTGGGCTTCGCCAAAAAAGCTGAGCTGCTCACTTTGGTTGTACTTCAGGTTCAGCACATTCCAGGAGCCCATTCCAATGGTTTGGGCGCTGGCGTGTTTGATGGCTGCCAACAGGAAGAGAAGAGAGATACAAACAGGCTTCATGTTCAGGCGGCCCGGTGTGTAACGGGCGGTTCTTTGTTTTTGGGTGATGCATGTGCCGGCATTACCGGCCAATATTCAATGATACGAAAAAATGGAACATCCGGCTCGTGGTTGTACTCAACAGTTTCCGGTCATGGGTGCAACGATTGGAATAGCTTTTTGATACGCAGGTTTACTGTCCTGTACATTTTACATTACTTTATTCAATAGATTCAACGGCCTCTGGATAGCAAGTCGCTTGCTGTGAGTAGCGGGGAATAAACTGGTGTTATGTAAGGGAATCTTTCACGTACATCTCAGCGAAAGGCACATCTAAAATAATTCATTTGTAAATAAACTTTGATTTAAAGTCACTTTGTCTTCTAATTCTCTGTCTACAAGCCAGTTTATAAAACTTGATACTCTTTCTTGTTTTATTACACCACAACTGGATTCGTCACCAAAATGAGGTATTGAAAATGATATTGATTTTTCTAAATCGATATTTTCTAAATCATACCCTGTTACGTAACGTTTTAAAATCTCTACCGATTCAGCCAGGTTATTATTTGTAAATAAAAACCCTTTTTGTGTGGCTTTAATAAACTTTGAATAAAGCGCCTTATGCTTTGCTATATTTTCCTTTTTTGTCAATACGATAGGTGAATAGCCATAAGGGATATTGAACTCTGTTAATGTAAACTTATTTAGTTCAATATTCTTACAGCTTGCCTCAATTCCCTCCCAGTTGTCAAAAATCCAAGTAGCATCTGCTTTACCACTTAACAGCGTGTTCCAAATACCAAGTTTTTCTGGATATATTATATTTAAATCACCCTTCCCTCCATCATTTTTAATCATTTCTTTCACTATGTGGTCTTCATAACGTGCCTTATATGAGGCATATGTTTTACCATCAAGTAATTTTGGTGATGTAATATGTGAAGAGCTTAGTGTAGCAATGCAACTTAAATCTTTTTGTAAAATAGCGTAAATCGCCATTGCATGAACTCGATTTGCTTTATTATTCAAACTTATAACCGTCTCAAAAGGAGCAATTGCAAAGTCTGCAAGATCAAGTTCTAATTTTTTCCCCGGTGTCATTGAATAGTTATCATCTTTCGGATTTAAAATTTCAAGGTCTATGCCTTGTTGGTTATAAAACCCTAGTTCGCTGGCAATCAAGAATCCGATATGATTGACATTTGGAGTCCAGTCCAGGGCTAATTTTAACTTTATCATTTTATTGTCTGTGGTTTTTAAAAATTAATACTAACGTTCCACCATTGCTGCAGGGTTGGAATTGTTGCTGTGTCTATCCGGCAACTGCAGCCGATTAAAAAATCGATTTTTCAGTTAACAACTAAAAGCCCAATAGAGTTCGGGAGTTCGTTTCAGGAGCATGTAAATCGGAGTTTGATGTTGAGAACGAAGGTTTTGTTTCTGCGGAGCGGTTTTCCGACCCACGGCCAACGACCCACGGCCAACGCCCCCTGCCAACGAAATTCTGTACCATTTTCCGGCCCTGTTTGGTGATTTTGGTTCCACAAATGACAATTGCCTGACAATTGTCAGTCCCTACCTTGATGCTGCTCATTTGGAAGTTGGGAGGTGCCGGATAGTTTTGCCGCAAACTATTCCCCAAAAATGAGTGTCATCATTCTCCTTATTATTATCAGCATCCTGGTGGCCGGCGGCTTCCTCTTTGCCTTCCTGTGGAGTGTCAAAGACGGACAGTACGACGATGATTATACCCCCAGCGTTCGCATGCTGTTTGATGACCAGAAACCTTCCCAACCGTAATTTCTTTAACCCTTAACTATAACCAAACAACATGCAAGTAGAACGTTTTCAGTACGACAACAGGATTGTTCGGGATTTTGCCATCGCTACCATCATCTGGGGTGTGGTTGGTATGTTGGTGGGCCTGTGGGTGGCACTGCAACTGGTGTTTCCCAAGGAACTCAACATCGGTCCCTGGTTTAACTTCGGCCGTTTGCGTCCCCTGCATACCAATGCGGTGATTTTTGCCTTCGTGGGCAACGGTATTTTCATGGGCGTGTATTACTCGCTCCAGCGCCTGCTCAAGGCACGTATGTTCAGCGATGCGCTGAGCAAAATTCATTTCTGGGGCTGGCAGCTCATTATCGTGGCAGCCGCCATCACCCTGCCGCTGGGTATCAGCACCGCCAAGGAATATGCCGAGCTGGAATGGCCCATTGATATTGCCATTACGCTCATTTGGGTGGTATTTGGTATTAACATGTTTGGTACCATTCTCAAACGCCGGGAACGACATCTCTATGTAGCTGTGTGGTTCTACATTGCCACTTTTGTTACGGTAGCCGTGCTGCACCTGGTCAACTCCTTTGAACTGCCGGTATCACTGTTCAAAAGCTACAGCTGGTATGCCGGTGTGCAGGATGCACTGGTGCAGTGGTGGTATGGTCACAACGCTGTGGCCTTCTTCCTCACCACGCCCTACCTCGGTTTAATGTATTACTTCATGCCAAAGGCGGCCAACCGCCCGGTTTATTCGTATAAACTATCTATCATCCACTTCTGGGCGCTCATCTTCTTATATATATGGGCCGGCCCGCACCACCTGCTTTACACAGCGCTGCCCAACTGGGCACAGAGCCTGGGTGTTGTGTTCAGCTTCATGCTCATTTTCCCCAGCTGGGGTGGTATGATCAACGGTCTGCTCACCCTGCGGGGTGCGTGGGATAAAGTGCGGGAAGATGTCATTCTCAAATTCATGGTGGTGGCCGTTACCGCTTACGGTATGGCTACGTTTGAAGGTCCCATGCTCAGCTTGAAGAGCATCAACGCTATCAGCCACTTTACCGACTGGATTGTTGCACACGTACACGTGGGTGGTTTGGGCTGGAACGGTATGCTCACCTTCGGTATCCTGTACTGGCTGATTCCCCGGATCTTCCAAACCGAACTCTTCAGTAAAAAACTGGCCAACTTCCACTTCTGGATCGGTACCCTGGGTATCGTTTTCTGGGCTGTACCGATGTACTGGGCCGGCTGGACACAAGCCAGTATGTGGAAACAGTTTACTGAAAGCGGTCAGCTGAAATACCAGTTTCTGGAAACCGTAACCTATCTGCAACCCTTCTACGCCATTCGTGCATTGGGCGGACTGATGTTCCTCATCGGTGCCATTGTGATGCTCTATAACCTGTTCAAAACCATTGCTAAAGGAAACCTGTTGGCACAGGAAGATGCGGAAGCACCTGCCCTCACCACTGAGTATCACCAGCATGCCGGCGAACACTGGCACCGCTGGATTGAGCGCAAACCCTGGCCCATGCTGGTGGTGGCTCTTATCGTGATTTTGATTGGTGGTGTTGTGGAATTGGTACCTACTTTCCTTATTAAATCTAACGTACCCACCATTGCCAGCGTGAAGCCTTATACACCGCTGGAACTGCAGGGCCGTGATTTATACCTGCGGGAGGGTTGTTATGTGTGTCACTCACAAATGATCCGCCCGTTCCGCAGCGAAACCGAACGCTACGGCGAGTACAGCAAGGCAGGTGAGTTTGTGTACGATCATCCGTTCCAATGGGGCTCCAAACGTACCGGACCCGATCTGGCACGGGAAGGTGTGGGCAACAACAAAAAATCGCACACCTGGCATTATAACCACTTCGATGAACCAACGGCTATTTCCACCGGATCGGTAATGCCTGCTTATTCATTCCTCATTGACCAGGAACTGGATACAGCCAGCACCCCCGCCAAAATACGGGCCATGCAAAAGCTGGGCGTACCATATCCCCAGGGATATGATAAACTGGCGAACGGCGATTTGATCAAACAGGCAACGGAAATCACCCAGGTGCTGAAAAACGATAGTATCAATGTGGCGCCCACCAAGGAAATCATTGCCATGATTGCCTACATGCAGCGTATGGGTGTGGACATCAGTAAATCACAAACCGCCCAAAAGTAAACGAGTATGTTCAAGTTCATCAAGAAATATGCGGAAACGATGGATCATATTGAGATCTATCCCGTCATCTCCCTCATCATTTTCTTTGGGTTTTTCATGGGTGTGCTGTGGTTTGTGAAAACCATGAACAAACAGGAGGTGGATGAAATAAAACAGTTGCCGCTTGATTAAAACCAAACCTTAACCCGTAACAACAAGTAATATGAAAAGATATAGTTTGTTATTCCTCACCAGTGTACTGGCAGTTACCATGGGTCATGCCCAGCAGGCTGCCGCACCCGCTGCAGCTGAAGCCGGTCCCAACTTCATGGAGTTTTTCCTGGCCGGGGTAGCCATTGTGCTGCTGTTTGTCATCTGGGGACTGGGTAATGTGCTCATTACCTATGCCAAAAAGGCTACGGAAAATGTAAAGAAATCACAGGCCGGTAAAACATCGGCTATCGTGGTTGGCTTGCTGCTGTTGTCGGCCGCTGCCATGGCACAGGACCCCGCTGCAGCCGAACCGGTGAAAGCTGCTACCAATTACGGTGGTGTTACCGCCACTACCTTCTACCTGCTGGTAGGGGTGATTGGACTGGAATTCCTGGTGATTTTCTTCCTGGTGTTCAACATCCGCCGCCTGACGGCCGAGCTGTTTCCCCAAACCGAAGAAGCACTTACACCTGCCGCTGTACCGGTGCAGCAGGAAGGCTGGCTCAGCAAAACCTGGCGGGAGCTGGATCGTAAGTTCTTCACCAAGGCAGCTGAAAAAGAAGCCGATGTATTGCTCGATCATGATTACGACGGCATCAAAGAACTAGACAATGCCCTGCCACCCTGGTGGAAATATGGATTTTACATCACTATTGTGCTGGCAGTGATTTACCTGTTCCGTTTCCATATTGCCGAAACCGGCCCTAACCCCGAGCAGGAGTATGCAGCTGAAATGAAACGGGCCGATGAACAGATGAAAGCCTATATGGCCAAGGCCAAAGACCTGGTGGATGAAAACAATGTACAGTTCGAGCAGGCCGGTGTGGAAACAGGAAAGGAATTATACCTGAAAGCCTGTGTGGCTTGTCATGGTCAAAAGGGAGAAGGTGGCGTGGGCCCCAATCTTACTGATGATTACTGGATCCATGGAGGCAGTATGAGCAATATCTTCAAAACCATTAAATACGGTTACCCCGATAAGGGAATGCAGAGCTGGCAGCAGCAATATTCGCCCAAGCAAATGGCGCAGATCTCCAGCTTTATCAAAACCCTGCACGGCACCAACCCTCCAAACGGAAAAGCAGCCCAGGGCGATTTGTATAAGGAAGCGGCCGGTCCTGCCACAGACAGCAGCGCCGCTGCCAAACCCGATTCGGCTGTAGCGGTGAATTAATTCAGCAGAGGAGAAACAAGTAATGAACGAGAGCCTGACACCCGAGGAGAAGATTTACCAGATTGACCAGTCCTTCCGTGACAGTGTGGCCACCATTGATAAAGAAGGCCACCGGAAATTCATTTTTCCGAAAAAGCCGGTAGGCAGATATTATAACTGGCGCACGATTACCAGTCTGGTGTTCCTGCTGGTGTTTTTTGCGGTGCCGTTTATCAAGATAGAAGAGGAACCGCTGATGCTGTTCAATGTGCTGGAGCGCAAGTTCATCATCTTCGGCAAAATCTTCTGGCCACAGGACTTCTTCATCTTCGCCATCGGGCTTATTACGTTCATTGTTTTCATCATCCTGTTTACGGTTGTGTTTGGCCGTTTGTTTTGTGGATGGGTTTGTCCGCAAACCAACTTTATGGAAATGGTGTTCCGCAAAGTGGAATACTGGATCGAAGGTGATGCCAACAAACAGATGCAGCTGAAAGCCATGCCGTGGAATGCCGAAAAAATCCGCAAGCGGGCGCTGAAGATGGTGGCCTTTTATGCCATTGCCTTTGTCATTGCCAATTTCTTCCTTGCCTACCTCATCAGCATGGATGAAGTGCTGAAGATGGTAACAGAAGGCATCGGTAAAAACATGGGCACGTTCTTATCGCTCATTGGGTTTACTACGGTGTTCTTTTTCGTGTACTACTGGTTCCGGGAACAGGCCTGTATTGTGGTTTGTCCCTATGGACGTTTGCAGGGCGTATTGCTCGATAAAAATTCCATTGTGGTGGCTTATGATTATGTGCGGGGCGAACCTCGTGGCAAACGCAAAAAAGACGAAATACCGTCGCTGGGCGATTGTATTGACTGCAACGCCTGTGTGCGGGTATGCCCCACCGGTATTGACATCCGCAACGGTACCCAGTTGGAGTGCGTAAACTGTACCGCCTGTATTGATGCCTGTGATGCCATCATGGACAGTGTGAACAAGCCCAGGGGACTCATCCGTTATGCCAGCGAAAACAATATTGCCCGCAATGAAAAAACCAGTTTCACTTGGCGCATGGCACTGTACTCCGGTGTGCTGCTGTTGCTGGTGACCTTCCTGGCGGTGCTGTTGATTACCAGAGATGATGTGGATGCACGGATTTTACGGGCACAGGGACAAACCTTTCAGAACCTGCCCGACGGACGGGTGGCGAATCTCTACAACGTAAAGCTGGCCAACAAAACACGGAAAGAGCTGCCGCTTACCCTGAAGCTGGAAAATGCAGAAGGGGAAATTCAGCTGATTCAACAGATTGTGGTACCCAAAGAATCCTATTTCCAAACCAGCTTTTTTGTAAAACTCAACCGCTCCGCCATTACCAAACGCAAAATGCCGCTGGTGATTGGAGTGTACGATAACGGTAAAAAAATTCAAACCAGGAAGACGACATTCCTTGCACCATCCATGTAACCATTAAACTGATTTGCCATGAACTGGGGTTATAAAATTTTAGTTGTCTATCTCGTCTTTGTGGCGGGGATTCTGTTCCTTGTATTTAAAGCCAGCCGGGAAAGTTTTGACCTGGTGGAAAAAGATTACTACGAGGCCGAGCTGAAGTACCAGGACCGCATCGACGAAAACCAGCGCACCGGCAGCTTGTCGGAGCCGGTGAAGGTAACCGTGCAGGGCGATCAACTGCAGATCACCTTCCCCAAAGATTTTGCCGGGCAAACCGTGGAAGGGGAAGTGTACCTCTACTACCCGGCAGATGCAAGGAAGGATCTGAAGCAACGCTTTTCGGCACAGCAATCCACCGCCGTTACGCTGCCTGCCGGTAATAAAGGAATGCACCGGCTGAAGCTGAACTGGAAGGTGAAGGATCAAACATATTATCACGAAGAAACGGTATTCCTGTAACGAATGGTATCAGTCATTTCCATAGCATTTACCATGGGGCTCATCGGCAGCCTGCATTGCCTGGGTATGTGTGGTCCGCTGGCGTTGTCGTTGCCCATCCGGCACGATCACCTGGCTTCGAAAATAGGCGGGGCAATGCTCTACAATCTGGGCCGGGTTACCACTTACGCAACGGCGGGCTTACTGCTGGGGGCACTGGGACAAACCGTTTCGTTTGCCGGGGCACAGCAATGGTTATCGGTAACGCTGGGTGTACTGATCCTGATTTATATCGTTTTTCCAAAAGATTATGCCGGCAACTCCTGGGTGGCCCGCCGCACCAACGGTGCATTTCTGAACCTGCGGCACCAGCTGGGGAAACTGTTTTCTTCTGAAAAACAAGGAACGCTGTATGTGATTGGACTGCTGAACGGACTACTGCCCTGTGGTATGGTGTACCTGGCACTGGCATCGGCCGTGGCAACCGGACAGGCAGTTCAGGGAGCGTTGTTCATGGCTTTTTTCGGGCTTGGTACCTTACCCGCCATGTTTGGAGTATCTATGTTCGGAAATTTTATGCACCAGGGACTTCGGTTGAAACTACGGAAAGCCGTGCCCGTGTTCCTGGGTGTTATGGCTATGTTATTGATTTTGAGAGGAATGAGTTTGGGTATTCCCTACCTCAGTCCGCAGCTGGAAGGAAAGAAGGCGCATGCCTGCTGCACCAAACCGGCATAACTGACGAAAATCAGTGCCCGGGTTGACGGAAATTATTTCCCGCTGAGCAGGGTTAATAGAACTTTGAGCTGCTCACAACATTCTTTCACATAAAAAACAGGTTTATGAACACCGGGAATATGCCAACAAAACGAGTGGAACAGTTCCCAACGTTCTTCGACGACTTCTTCAAACCATGGAGAGAGTGGTTCGATATGGGTTGGGACAAGGTTTCAACCGTTCCTGCTGTAAACGTAACGGAAAGCAACGGTAACTATAAGATTACTGTGGCAGCTCCGGGTTTACAAAAAGAAGACTTTAAAGTGAATGTTGATGGCAATTTAATTACCATCAGCGCCGAGAAAAGCACTGAAAAAGAGGAAAAGGAAGAAAAGTTCACCCGCAAGGAGTATAACTTCACTTCTTTCTCCAGAACATTTACGTTGCCGGACAATGTAATGGCCGACAAAATTGAAGCCCGTTACGATAACGGGGAATTATCACTGATGCTTCCAAAGCTGGCTGCAGAAAAAACAGTCCAGCAGAAAAAAATTGAAATTAAATAACCGAAGCGCAGTGTATTGCCCCCTGCCACATACGACAGGGGGTTTTTAGTAACAATCAGATTTTGAAGCAGAAAGTTGTGAAGATGCCCAAACGAAAATTAGAACAGTTTCACCAGGAAAATTCCACGTGGTTGCGTACGCTTGACTACATGGAGCAGGAGGCTTCGTATATGAAAAACCGCCTGAGTAAGGTGGTGGACTTGTTGTATACCAATGAAGTGCTTGATTGGGCGGAGGATTACCAGAACCGTTTTTTGATGAAGGAAGAAGCCATTGACCTGATGAAACAGGACATCCACGCACAGGAGCGCCGGTTGGCCAGTGAGTATTTATATGAAGGCAACCAGCTGAAAACAGAAATTGTAAAATCGCAAACCCAGCTGCGCCTGCAGATGGACTATATGGAAAATGATTTCTACAATATGCGCAAAGCTTTTAACGACTATGTGGCGCACCATGTAATGCAGTAAAACACTGCCTTAATTAATCATATCCTGCAGCTTCTTTTCATTCAGAATAATAATATTCCCTTCTTTTATATCAATCAGTTTCTCCGACCGGAAATCGCTGAGTGTACGGATGAGACTTTCGGTGGCGGTGGCAGCAATGTTCGCCAGGTCTTCCCGTGAAATATGAATCGAAAATTTTTCAGCAGCAGCCGGCTTGTACTTTTTCATGAGGGTGAGTAACGCTTCGGCTACACGCTTGCGCAGGCTGTTATAGGCCAGGCCCAGCAACTGGTTTTCTTTTTCAGTGATGTTTTTGGCCAGCAGGCGTATAATACGCTGGGCCACATCTTTGTTATTGCTCAGCAGCTCTTCAAAATCGGTCCGGGGTATAATGGCGAGTTCACTGTCTTCCATGGCCTCGGCGGTTTCTTTGTAGGGTTCGTTTTCCAGCAGGGGAATATAGCCCAGGAAATCGCCTTCGTTATACAGCCCGATGGTGAGTTCTTTTCCGTCGTCGTTGGTTTTGAACGTTTTTACTTTCCCTTTCAAAATGTAGTACAGCCGGCCGGGGTGATTGCCTTCGGAGTACACAACTTGTTTTTTCTTGTATTTGTTTACGTTCCGGTCTTCTTTGAGTGAGCCCAGCGGGTCTTTTCCGGTAACCGATTCCACTACTTTGCTCCAGCCTTCCAGTCCGCCGGGGAAATCCTTCAGCAGCAGCTCGGCTTTCTTCAACCGGCTTTCAATAGCACTCAGCAGCTCGGTTTCGGTAAAGGGCTTGGTGATATAGTCATCGGCTCCCATTTCCATGCCTTTGCGCATATCGCTGCGTTCGCTTTTGGCGCTGAGAAAAATAAAAGGAGTGTTTTGCAGTTCTTCGTTTTTCTGCAGAACATGCAGCACACCGTACCCATCGAGCACGGGCATCATAATGTCGCAAATGATCAGGTCGGGTTTCTGCGCCATTGCCAGTTCCAGGCCCACTTTTCCGTTTTCGGCTGTCAGTACTTTATAACCGGCCAGTTCCAGAATTTCAGAGGTGTTTTCCCGAATGTCGGCATTATCTTCCACCAGAAGAATTGTCTTCATACTGCTGATTTTGATTGATGCTGCAATATAAATGAAACTCGCAATAGAAGAGCCTTTTTTACAGGCTGGCTTATGATTCGTAATTGAATTTATGCTGCTTGAAGCGGATAATAAATTCGGTGCCCTGTTCCAGTTCGCTTTTACAGGCGATAGAGCCATTCATAAGCTGCACATAGCGACTTACAATATGAAGTCCTAACCCGGTACCCTGTATATTCACAACATTGGCTCCCCGGAAAAACCGTTCAAACAGGTGCTGCTGATCTTCCTTGGAAATGCCCAGGCCCTGGTCTTTGATGCGGATGGTGATATCGTCTTTATCAATGACGCTGCTGATGGTAATAACTGCTTTTTCCGGCGAAAACTTAATGGCATTGCTGATGAGGTTGATGAAGATATTTTTCAGCAGGCCCGGATCCAGCACAATCTGTTCTTTACCCGAATGTTCATGCCGGATGCTCTGCCCGGGCTTTCGCAACGGATCCATCTGACGGGAAACTGCATGCACCAGCTCGGTTAAGGAAAACTCGGTCCATTTGGGCTCTACCTTTCCATCTTCAATACGGCCGAGCGACAGAAATTCATTCAGGATATCTGTTAACGTGGTAACAGATGCTTTGATGCGGTCAATATGTTTTTCCCGTTTGGGCTGATCGTCGGAAGTGGTGTACTTCGAGAGCAGGGTAATAGACGACAGAATAGTACTCAGCGGTGTACGGAACTCATGAGAAGCCATGGATACAAACCGGCTCTTCATATCATTCAGCTGTTTTTCTTTTTCCAGTGCATGCGACAGATTATCTCTTGATTCTTCCAGTTCCCGCAGTGCATCCTGCAGCAGTTGGGTGCGTTCGGCCACTTTGAATTCGAGCAACTCATTCAACTGCTTCATTTTTGCATTCACCTTGGCCATTTCTTCCCGCTGGCGGATGATGGCCGCTTCGTTGGCTTTGCGGTCGGTATCATCTACAATAAAGGCAAGTGTAAACTTTCCTTCTTCGTTTTCAAAATGTCCCAGGCTGATCTGTACCGGAAACTCTTCCCCGTTTTTCCGAACGGCAAACAGCTCCAGCCCCGTACCCATAATACGCCCTTCGGGACGCTTATTGAAGCGGTCACGGTGACCCACATGCGCTTTTTGAAAGCGTTGCGGAATGAGGATCTCCAGTTCTTTGCCCAGCAGTTCTGCGTTAGCATAGCCAAATTGCATGTTGGCAAAGGGGTTCGAAAGCACAATCACACCTGCATGATTCACCAGTATAATGCCCATGGAGGCATAATTCAGAAGCGCTTCAAACTTCTGGATTTCCTTCAGCAGAATTTCTTCACTCTTCACAGAAGCACTGAGGTCCGACAGACGGAGTAATGCATATCCGGGATGTCCTTCCAGGGGTGTAACGGAAAGCTGTGTCCAGTAGGTAGTGCCGTTTTTTTCAAGCTTGAGACTTTTTTCAAGCGGTAACCCTTGCTGCACTTGTTCAGTAACCCACCTGCCATCTGTATCAGCAATACTAAAAGTGGATGATAGTAATTGTTCCAGCGTTTGTGGGGTGGAACAGCCGAATTCACGCCTTGCTGCTTCATTGAAAAACAAACAATCGCAGGTGGAAACCTTTAGCAGACCAACCGAAATGGGTAGTTGGTTGACTAAAGAATGCAGCAACTGAACATCTGTTTGAATCATGTGCAAAAGTTAGGAAGCTTCAAAATAACTGCGGCAAATTCAATCAAATATTCAAGATTTACAAAGAATATTTTGGATTGGAATGTTGCCGGGCTAGTAACTTTAAAAACGCATGCTTAGGGGTTTCCCCTTACAAACCACAGGAAAGTATTCGCATAAAGGTTATCTTGTACTCAAAAAAGGTTACCTATTAGGAGATATTAAAAGTATCTTCTATATTTACAGATAAATCCAATATTCAGTTGACCCTGTCATCTGTCATACCTGACTGCTTTGTGCATTCCCGCCAATTATTTTATTCGCTCATCGGGCAAGATGGGTGTTATCTGGCAGTTAATAACTTTTATTTACGGCATTTTGGTTATGAGGAAGCAACTCTTTCTCAGTTAAAGGCGTTGGATTCAGTACACCCCGAAGACCAGCATTTATGCCGGTCTGTAACGGAATGGTGTATGATGCACCCCGATCAACCCCGCTCTGTTACCTTGCGGAAGCGGTTTCACAGGGGAGGTTATTGCTTTATTAAGTGGGAGTTGACGTATTTGCCTGAAGTGGAAAACGGGCAGCCGGCCATCCAATGTGTGGGAGTGGATATCTCCAATGAAATTGCAATTGCAGCCGATGCCCGGCATTTAAAAGAAGAAGTGGTTTCGAGCCAGAAACGGTTTGAAAATATACTTTCGAGCAGTATTGATATTGTGTTATTACTGCATCCCGATGGAGAAATCTTTTTCTGCACCCCCAATATTCATACTGTACTTGGCTATCAGCCGGAAGAAATGATTGCACAAAATGGCTTTGCCTTTGTGCACCCCGATGATCAGGAGCGTGCCCTTGGTATTTTCCGGGAAGAGATGGAACGACCCAACCAAAACCGTTCTGTTGATTTGCGCTTTAGAAAAAAAGACGGAACCTGGTTATGGGCAGAAGCAAAGGGCAGGAACCTGTTGAACGATCCGTTTGTAAAAGGAATTCTCATTAACCTCAACGATATCAGTTATCGTAAAAAGGCAGAGCAGGCGCTGCAGAAAAGTGAGAACCGGTACAAATCGTTTTTCCATAACATGCCGCAGCCCATTTTCCTGGTAGTGCCCGGCACCAAACGCATCATTAATGCCAATGCAAAAGCCCTGCTGGAATATGGGTACTCCCTGGATGAATTGCAGCAAATGAGCCTCTATGATTTATTTGAGCAAAAGCCTTCGTTTGATCAGATGGAGCTCTTTTTTAAAATGCAATCACCGGCCCGTCACCTGCATAAAAACGGACAACGCATTATGGTGAAGCTGGAGCGGTTTAATATTCAGCTCGATGATAATGGGTACCGGCTTATTCTGATTCATGATATTACCGATAATTACCACAAGCAGGAGGAAGGGAAACTGAGTTATGAAATTTCCCGGATTCTGATGCAGAATACTTCTATTGCAGAAAACCTGAAAACTGCCATCAGCCAGATCCGTCAGTTCACCAGTTGGGACCTGCTGGAACTGTGGACGCCGGTGTATGATCACTCGTTTATTAAAAACGAAGTCTCCGATTTTGAAGAAGGGCATGAAAACGAAGCGGCCATCCGCCACTTCATTGAAGCCAGCCGGGAAAACATGTACTCGAAAGACAGCTACGCCAATACCCCCTCGTTTCAAACCATGAATCCGTACTGGATTGAAGACCTGGCCGCAGATCGAAACCTGGTGCGCCGGGAACTGGCACTCGATGCCGGATTTCAGTCTGTACTTGCTGTGCCCATCATTAACGAAGGCCATTTTGTTTGTGCCTTTTACTTCTTCTCCTTTGAGAAAAAGCCCAAGCACCAGGATACAGAAAACCTGGTGACAACCCTCGGTAGTTTAATCGGAACAGAAATCGAGAAAGTAAAACGTGAAAAAGTACTCGAATGTTTCTTCAGCATCAGTCCCGATATCATTACCATCGCCACACTTACCGGTCATTACCTGAAAGTGAATCCTGCTTTTGAGCAGTTTACCGGCTACACCGAAACGGAAGCCAGGCAGTTTCACCCGCTGCACTATGTGCATGTCGAAGACCGTGATCAGGTACTTCAGCAACTGAACCTGCTGGGCCAGGGGAAACCGGTATCGAATTTTGAAAACCGCATTGTAACAAAAACAGGAGATGTGAAATGGATTTCATGGACAGCCACACCTGTTTTTGAAGAAGGGATGGTTATTGCCTCTCACCGTGATATTACCGAGCAGAAACGGAACGCCGATATGATGCGACAGGTAAATGAGCGGTATGAGTTGGTAACAAAGGCTATGACCAATGAAGCCATTTGGGATCTGGATTTGGTCAACAACCGTGTAACCCGCAGCGAAGTGTATACCAAACTATTTGGTTATCATAACCTGCATGAGAAAGCCGACCTTGGTTTTTGGGAAGATCATATACATCCGGCCGACAGGGAACGGGTTACCGGAAGTATTCATGCATTTCTCAACCAGAATGGAAATCCCAACTGGTACTGCGAATACCGCTTCCGGAAATCAGACGGCAGTTACGCCTATATCATTGACCGTAGTTATATGATTCTTGACAGCGACAACAAGCCAGTAAGGGTTGTGGGCGCTATGGAAGATATAACCGATCGTAAACACCTGGAAGAAGAACTGATCCTGAAAGAAAGAAGCCGCCAGAAACAAATTGCACAGGCAGCGGTGGACGCCCAGGAAAAAGAGCGGGCCGATATTGGAAAAGAGCTGCATGATAATATCAGCCAGATGCTTACCAGCACCAAGCTGTTTCTTGACATTCTGCGCAACAAGGCACCTGATGAGCTGCTCGACCGGAGTTTGAAAAATATTAATTCGATTATCCAGGAAATCCGGAACCTGTCACGCTCCCTGGTGCCCTCCAGCATTGAGGACCTGGGTCTGATAGCTTCCATCAATGATATGCTTGATAATATTCGTGCTGCCGGAGTGCTGGATGTGGAGTTTTACCCGGCAATGGAAACGGAGGAGATGCTTTCTTCCAACGCACGGCTCACCCTGTACCGCATTGTACAGGAACAAATTAACAACATCGTTCGCCATGCGGGTGCATCGCAGGTGATCATTGAGCTGTTTCCTGAAAATGATTACGTGGAATTGGTCATTACAGACGATGGAAAAGGCTTTGATGTGGAAACCGTCCGGAAAGGGATGGGCTTAAAAAATATGAAGAGCAGGGCTGAGCTGCTGAACGGAAGTGCAGAACTGATCACGGCCCCTGGTAAAGGTTGTAAATTAAAAGTCATAATACCTGTCATCTAATAAAAACAAATCCTAATGGAAAAGATAACAATTCTCATTGCAGACGATCACATGCTCATACGGGAAACCTGGAGTTTTATTTTAAACAGCGACCCCCGCTTTGAAGTCATTGCCCAGTGCAGTAACGGGGAAGAAGCAATTAAAGAAGCACAACGACTGCGCCCAAAGGTGGTGTTGCTAGATATTAATATGTCACCGGTCAGCGGTATTGAAGCCACACAGCAGATCCGGAAGTATACGCCGGCAACAAAAATCATTGGTGTGTCCATGCATTCGCAGCCGGCCTATGTAAAAAAGCTGTTGAAACTGGGGGCGCATGGTTATGTAACCAAAAACTCACCACAGCAGGAAATGTTTGAAGCCATTGTGGAGGTAACACAAGGAAACCGCTTTATTTGTTCCGAAGTGAAAACGATTCTTTCCGAACAGGCCTTTGATGACGAAGCAGGAAATGGTGCCAATTCCCTTTCAGGGCGTGAGCTTGAAATTATTAAATACATCAAAGACGGATTGTCTTCAAAAGAAATATCCAGTGAGCTCTGCATTTCGCTGAAAACAGTAGAGGTTCACCGGCATAACATTCTCAAAAAACTAAACTTAAAAAACAGTGCGTCGCTGGTGAATTATATTAACTCAGCCGGACTGGTGATCTAGCTTTCTATTTGAATTCGATTGATTGGTGAGGAGCAGCGTAAGCTGCTCCGTTTTTTTGGGTACCCGGAAACGGTATGCTATGAATGCGTACTTTCACACCGGTAAATCAACTTGCTATGGCCATACGCATTTTCATCACCGGCGGAACGTTTGATAAAGAGTACAACGAAATCACCGGGCAGCTGTATTTTAATGACACACATATGCACGACCTGCTGGAGATGGGCCGTTGTAAAGCCAACGTGGAAATCCGTACACTCATGATGATTGACAGCCTGGAAATGACCGATGATGACCGGGAGCTGATCTTACATCAATGCAATAATGCAGAGGAAGACCGCATCGTCATCACTCATGGTACAGATACTATGAGCGAAACAGCCAGCTATATTGCCGGTCGCCTGAAAGCTACCGATAAAACCATTGTCCTCACAGGTGCTATGATCCCTATTAAATTCGGTAGTAGTGACGGGCTCTTTAACCTGGGCGGCGCCCTTGCCTTTGCACAATCCTTGCCCGCCGGTGTCTATGTGGCCATGAATGGCCGTTACTTCAACTGGGACAATGTGCGTAAGAACAAGCAAACAGGAATGTTTGAAGAAATAAAATAACTCAACTTGCCTGATCATTTTTTTCGTCAGCAGCAACACAAGGTTGTTACAAAAGCAGGTAGCACATTTCTTCCTTGCTTTTTCCGAAAGGTCCATTACACCGTTTGCCTGTTCACCTCGGGTAAAGAGGCTGTGCTGGAGCTGCTCAACGGTACTGGCTTGCAGCCGGCGCTGCACCTCGGCCGCAGATATGTTGTAGCAGTAGGACTGGTACGTTACGAAGAAAGCGACTTGGGTGGCTATAATGAAATGATTGTTGCTGTGCCGGTGATTCCCGAAGGTATGAAGCCTCCACTGAGCAGTTGGCTCAACCTCGTGGGACCGCTGGAAAAAAGAAAAGTGGGACAATACATCCTGCACATTCCTGTTACCAGTGAGTTTTCCAGAGCGGCGGGTTATGAGTTGTGGGGTTATCCAAAAATAGTGGCGCCGGTGGAGCATGAAGCCCATCGTAACCGGGTACGTACAGCTGTTTATGAACCCCACACCAATGAGCTGATCACAGAAGTGAAAGGAAAACTGGGATGGTGGATTCCTTCCATTCCCTTATCACTCATTACCTATTCTTTTCTGCAATACCAACTGATACGAACGGCGGTGAACGTACGGGGATGGATGAAGCTGCGGTTACAGCATCGACTTCGATTAACCGTGGGCAACAGCCAACATCCGATGGCAACTGATTTACGCAAGCTGGGGCTGGATGGACAAAAACCCTTCCTGGTAATGGATACCGATCGGTTTCAGAGTGTGTTTTATTCCCCGCAGCGGATAGAGGAACAAGAGAGGTAATTTCTCTGCGTTTCTTCTCGGCGCTCTCCTTTCTCAGCGCCAAAAAAATCCCGTATTTTCTCCGCCACTTCCTCCCATCCTTCTTCCATGAAAAAGTTATGGGCTGCCCCTTTTACAAGGTATGGTTCTGTGTGATAGGCTTTTGCTGTTGCATGAACATCAGCAGGAGGGAATAAATAATCCTGCTCACCGCCAACCACCATCACAGGTGTTGTAACTTTTTTCGGATCCGGCAGATCAAGGAAGAGGGTGTCAAGATACCCGAGATAGGACTCATCCTGAATCTGGAGTAAAATTTCCTGAAAGCGTTCTTCAGAAAAAGCCGGGCTGAACATATATTGCCGTGCCCGTTGCGCATTGACAAAAATGGGTGCAAGGCTCCAGGTAAGATTTGCTTTTATAAACGTCAGTGGATGATGGATCAACGTTTTTAACGTAACCCGCCAGGCACCATGTGGTGGCACAGCACAAAGTAGCACCGCTTTTTGAACCTTTGCTGATGGTTGCTTCCCCAGGTAATGTTGTATAATAAACCCACCCATGGAATGACCGATCAAAAAAACCGGGCCTTCTAACTGATCAACCACAGAAGAAAGATCCTGTATGTATTCTTTGATTCTTCTGAATTTTAAAGAACCCTTCCGTTCACTCTTCCCGTGATTGCGTAAACTCATGGCACACACATCAAAGCCCTGCTGTGCCAACCAGGGTTGCAGATTGTTTTGCCAGCACCAAGCCCCAAAGCAGGCTCCGTGCAATAACAAGACTGTTCCTTTCGAAGGAGATGAGATTGATTTTGTATAAATGGTCTCTAACTGCATATTGAAGGTTTCAAACGGAGCACAACGAAAACAAAGTACACAACGGTTTTACTTTGTACCCTCCGGATTCATTTCAGTTTTGTTTACAACTGCATTTTGTCTTACATAATCCTTTGGCAATTGTTTCAGTAATCTCTTTCTGAACAAATGATGATCTACGGTTATGGTATGCCGTGGGGTGTTGATCTGCCTGAAATCAGGATGCTTCAACTCATCATCAACCAACTGCTGTACATTTCCCGGCCGTTTCCATTTCCCGGCAATTTCCCGGGCCATGATTTTGCTCTGCAGTTCGCTGCCGGGCCAGATGCAGCCCAGCGGCTGAAACAAACCGATGAAATACACATTCTCAATGGTTGGATGTATCATCCGCAGCCACAAGGGTACATCGCCTTCGCTGTAATCAATAAAACTTTTATCAAAAAACGGATGGGCAATCACATAACCCGTGCAGGCAACAATGGAGTCATACTCACCCACACTGCCATCTTTGAAATACACCTTATTGCCATCCAGTCGCTCAATATCCACCCGTGGTTTGATTTTACCGTGCCGGATGGTGTAAAACAAATCTTCATTAATAGTGGGGTGGTGACTGCCGATGGGTCCCTCGGGTTTTTGCAAACCATACTCCTTGTAATCGCCGTTACGGAAATACAGCGACAGATGCGAAAGGGTGCGCCACAAAAACCGGGGCAACCAATCAATTTTATGGCTGAATACATCAGCCGGTTTGCCCATGATAAACTTGGGTGCCACCCAGTAGCCACGCCGCCAGCTGAGGTCCACGCTTCGGGCCACACGACTGCTTTCCACCGCCACATCGCAGGCACTGTTGCCGCCGCCGATCACCAGCACCCGTTTGTCTGTAAATGCAGCGAAGCGTTTGACCGAATGACTGTGTATGAATTCTCCGCTGAATGTGCCGGGGAACTGCGGCATCCTCGGTTGCCAGTGGTGACCATTACACACAGCCAGGGCATCAAAGATGGTTTTACGTTCAATATTGTTATTGACTGTTATTACAAGCCATCTTCCGTCATTCATCCGCTCACAATGCTTCACTAATGTTTCAAATTCAATAAAAGGCAGCAAGCCAAAATGGTTGGCATAGTTCTGAAAATAGTGTTTCAGTTGTACATGACTGGGATAATCGGGGTAGTCGTCCGGCATGGGAAAATCCTCATACTGGCTGAGGGTGCGGGAGGAAATGATATGCGTGGTTTCAAATACGCTGCTGTGGCCTTCCTCTTCGGTAAACACCCAGTTGCCGCCCACTTCTTTCCCGTAATCAAAAACGGTTACCTGTAATCCTTCGTCCAGTAAGTTTTTGGCAGCGGTAATGCCACTTGGACCTGCGCCAATCACACAAACATGTTTGCTCATAATCAAACGGTAAAATCCTTGAATTTATTCAGTTGCCAAATGCTGCAATCCCAGTTCCGGGTTTTTGCCTTCAACTCCGGCAAAAAAATCCAGAATGGTTTTAAAATCGGCCGCTTCGTCGGAGGGATACAGCAACCCGCCCAGCACCAGTTCTTTCTTTCCGAAATCCATACCGGCCAGTAAAATAGGCACACCTGCTTCTTTCGCAATGTAGTAAAAGCCGGTACGGAGCTTATCAACTTTCTTACGGGTTCCTTCCGGACTCATGGCCAACCGGAACCGTTCATGCTTCCTGAATTTTTCAGCCACCTGCTGCACCATGCCCTGCGAAGAAAACCGGTCGACAGGTGTACCTCCTATGGCTCGGAAAAACCACCCAAACGGACCATCGAACAACTCCTTTTTCCCCAGGAAATAAGCATCGGTAATCGGAATATAGCTGCGGGCCGATAAGCCCACAATCACATCCCAGGAGCTGGTATGCGGTCCCACCGCAATCACCATTTTCGGTATATCCTTGGGAAAAATTCCCTTCACTTTCCAGCCACTAAGGCGCCACCAGAGTAAACCAAGCAATCGCATCATAATAAGATTCTTGCTTAAATGTAAGGAAGCCTGCTTTATATCGCAAACTGTTTTCCGCCAGGGGCAGGTGTAAATTGTAGAATGGTACGAAAAGGTGAAGGGAAGATTCGGTTTTTGGGTGATGTTGCTCATGTTTTCGGAAGAATGACTGAGCGAACCTTTGGAATTAGTATAAATTTGTAAACTAACAGTTGTTATACTAAGTTTGAACCCTTAAATGAATGTAAATTATGATTGCTGCAGTAAAAACAGAATTGAGAGAATGGGTAGATAAAATGGCTGCTCATTTCCAGCCCGATAGTATTCATTGGTGCGATGGCTCACAGGAGGAATATGATCGCCTCTGCCAACAGTTGGTGGAGAAAGGAACGTTTATTAAACTGAATCCTGTAAAGCGTCCGAACAGCTTTGCCTGTTTCAGCGATCCCAGTGATGTGGCCCGTGTGGAAGACCGCACCTTCATCTGCAGCCGCCGCAAAGAAGATGCAGGCCCCACCAACAACTGGATGGACCCCAATGAAATGAAAGCCACATTAGAAGGACTCACAGACGGATGCATGAAAGGACGTACGTTGTATGTGATCCCGTTTTGTATGGGACCCGTTGGCTCAAAGTTTTCCCGCTACGGTGTACAGTTGACCGATAGTGAATATGTGGTGATCAATATGCGTATCATGACCCGTATGGGCGACCAGGTAATGGAACACCTCGGCGATGATTTCGTCAAATGTCTGCATACACTGGGTGCCCCGTTGCAACCCGGACAGCAGGATGTAAAATGGCCCTGCAACCCCACAGTAAAATATATCTCTCATTTCCCCGACGAACGCCTGATTATTTCTTACGGTAGCGGCTATGGTGGAAATGCTCTTTTGGGCAAAAAATGCTTTGCACTCCGTATTGCCAGTGTTATAGGCCGTGATGAAGGATGGCTGGCCGAGCACATGCTCATTTTAGGAGTGGAATCGCCCGAAAAAGAAAAAAGCTATGTGGCAGCTGCTTTCCCCAGCGCCTGTGGTAAAACCAACTTTGCCATGATGATTCCGCCCGCCGGTATGGATGGTTGGAAAATCACCACCGTAGGCGACGATATTGCCTGGCTGCATAAAGGCGAAGACGGTAAAGTGTATGCCATCAATCCTGAATCGGGCTACTTTGGCGTGGCACCCGGTACCAACCAAAAAACCAATCCCAATGCGATGAAGTCCATCGAGCGGGATACGATTTTCACCAATGTGGCGATCACAGCCGACGGCGATGTGTGGTGGGAGGGAATGACAAAAGAAGTGCCCGAAGGAATGACCGACTGGCACGGCATGCCTTACAACCCTGCCAGCGGCAAACCCGCCGCTCACCCCAATGCCCGTTTTACCGCACCCGCCCACCTCAACCCGGTGATTGACCCTGATTGGGATAGTGCCGAAGGTGTACCTGTTTCTGCCTTCATCTTTGGTGGACGCAGGGGCAGCGCTGTACCGCTGGTGTACCAATCCTTCAACTGGAACTTTGGTGTTTACTTAGCTGCCACTATGGGAAGCGAAATGACAGCCGCTGCCTTTGGCGAACTGGGCAAAGTACGCCGTGATCCCTTTGCCATGCTGCCCTTCCTGGGTTACCACATGGGCGACTACTTCAACCACTGGCTGCAGTTTGGCCGTGACCTGCCCAATGCACCCCGCATATTCGGCGTAAACTGGTTCCGCAAAAATGAAAAAGGAGAGTTCGCCTGGCCCGGCTTCGGACAAAATATGCGGGTGCTGAAATGGATTGTACAGCGCACCAAAGGAAGGGCCAGTGCGGTGGAATGTCCCATCGGCTGGAGACCCCGGTACCGGGATCTTTGCTGGGAGGGACTGGAAACCTATTCCCGTGAACAGTTTCATGAAATTATGAACGTAGACCGGGAACTGTGGAAACAGGAACTGCTGGGGCACGAAGAACTGTTTGAAAAAGCATACGATCGCCTGCCCAAAGAGTTTTTCTTTATGCGTGAATTACTGCTCTCCGCTTTATGGCGCAGCCCGGAAAAATATACATTGGCTCCGGAACGTCACGATTAGTTAGTACGATTGGTTGTCAAAAGTAAAGCCGCCCGTTTGGGCGGCTTTCTGTATTTCAGCAGCATGGAATCATCTTTATTTCACCTGCACTTTCTTCTCACCGCCCTTCCAAACAAAACGGGGAATATGAAGGGTGCGGCCTTCCATCATCATCCATTTTTCAAGCCTTACTCCGTCAATAGTAACGCCCTGTGGCTTGTCGATGCCATGCACCAATAATTCCACTTCCCGTTGTGCCGGTTTGCCTTTGTAGCTGCCGGTGGAGCTGAACGTGAAGGAAACAGGATTGGTTTTTTGAACGGAATATACCTTGATGGTTTCAAACGCACCGGAACGCAGTGAATGGGCCGAACTGCCATCGTCTTCATAAAAAGAATGCGTCATCACACCCGCATGGGCGTAGTAATGAAACACCAGTTGCTCTTTGGGATAAACAGCTGTATTGTCAAACTGCGGTTTCATGGGCAGTACACTGCCGGCCTTCACAAACACCGGAATGGTGGTGTCGTTTACGTCCACTTCTATCCATTTTCCGCCGCTGATGCTCCGCTCCGGTTTCCAGAAATCGTACCAAAAACCACGGGGCAGGTAGAGCTTCCTTTTTTTCGCTCCTTTTTCCAGTACCGGCGCTACCACCAGCGAGGGACCGAAGTAATACTGATCGGTTGCTTTGTACAATTCAGGATCGTTGGTATCGTTGTAAAACATGGGCCGCACAAAGGGAGATCCGTTGGTGGCAGCTTCATGTGCCAGCTGGTACACATAGGGCATCAGCCGGTACCGCAGTTGAATGAAGTTGCGCAGGATGCTTTTGTCGGGTTCGTCGTAAAACACGGGCTCACTCTCAATCTGCGGAATCTTGGGATCGGGGGCATTGACACTGCCATGCGGACGGAAGATGGGTGAAAACACCGACATCTGCAGCCACCGGCGGTACAATTCCGGGTCACGCTGTCCCATCGCAAAGCCGCCTGCGTCGCTGTGCATGGTAGGCACACCGCTGAGTCCCATGCTCAGCATAATGGGCAACTGCGCCCGGAAGCCGTTCCAGCTGCGGTCCACATCGCCGCTCCACGGGAACGATCCAAAACGCCAGGTGCCGGCATAG
Organism: Chitinophaga pinensis; assembly: GCA_943368955.1. Lineage (GTDB taxonomy): Bacteria > Bacteroidota > Bacteroidia > Chitinophagales > Chitinophagaceae > Lacibacter > Lacibacter pinensis_A. Next base: position 341,525 of record CALRLY020000003.1, on the reverse strand, counting down.
CCACTGCGGTTCAGGTGAAAGAGCCGTTCGTTGGGATAATGTTTCGCATACTTGTCGAACAGCATCTGGCTCCATAAATGACCGTACATGTTGTGCACTTCATCGGCACGGAACAGGCGGTTGAAACCCTGGTCTTTCAGGTTGTGGTACAGATATTCAGGGTGTTTTTCGGGCTCACCCAAATCGCCCCACCAGCCGGCCACACCTTTTTTGATTTGTGCATCGTACTTGCTCCAGAACCAGTCCTTGGTTTTGGTTTGAAAGATGTCGAGCAAACCTGCATGGCCGAAGAAGAATTCTTTGATACCGATGGTGTCGCCGTTTTGTGCAACGGCATTGAGTTTCTGTTGTTGTGTGTATTGGTAGTTGAACGACTCGGCCAGCACAAACGGCTCGGTAATGAGAATGGTTTTGATGTTTTGCTGTTGCAGATCTGCAATCATTTTTTCCGGATCGGGGAAGCGTTTTTTATCCCAGTCGAGGTTGCCCATGTTCCAGGCACCATGAACGCCATCTCCAAACCAGAACAGGTCAATGATCACCGCATCAAACGGAAACTGCTGTGCTTTCATCATACCGGCAATGTCCATCACTTCCTGCTGGGTTTTGTAACCAAAGCGGCTCATGAAATTACCCAGCGCCCAACGGGGTGGCATTGGCATTCGTCCCACCAGTGCCGTAAACCCTTTGATGATGGCAGCGGGATTGCCGCCTGTAAACGTGTAAAACTGCAGCTTGCCCGCCCGGAACCCGGCTTCCAGCAAGGTGGGATTGGTTTTGCCCATATCCAGATACCCACGGGACGGATTGTCGAAGAACAACCCGTAACCCCGGGCCGATTGAACAAAGGGCATCGAAAAATTCAGGTTATCGGCATCGGTACTATAGCCATACCAGGGATTGTTGTTCAGCTCCACTTTGTAACCGTACCGGTTGAGCGGAATGGAGCGGGAACCGGTACCAAACAACGGTTCGCCGGCTGCCAGGCCAAACTGCAGCACCTGGTGATCGCTTTTCTGCTCATAACCGGTGAATACTGGTCCGTTGCCATAAGCGATCCGCATATTTTTTTTGAGGAGGGTGATGGTGGTTGTTCCTGCCTGCAACACGAGTTCACGGGCATCGTTTTTCACTACGTTGGGTGCCGCCAGCGGCTGCAGCAACACCGCATTGCTCACCTGCTCGCCTTTGTAGCGGTTGCCTTCAAAGGTGGTTTGCACAATGTTGCCGGGAAACTGCCGGAACTCCAGCGTGCCGGCAGTGGTAACCACCGATATTGCTTGCTTACGTACCACAACCCGGCGGAAAGAACCGAGTCCTTGTTGTGCGAAAAGGGAAAAACCGTTCAGGACGATTAACAGAAAAAGAAGGCTTTTTTTCATCTATCTCGAATTAGTAAGTGGCAGCCTGAGGGCTGTTTGCAGGAATCATGTTTGAATGCGGAACCCTGCATTGATTTTCGTCCCGAAGCTACAGGATTACGGTAAGAATCTAAAATCGGGGCAACCGCTGTTTCACCACCTCCAACCATTTATTTCTGTAACTTGCACCCCTTGAACGAAATTGTATGGAATACGGAAAATTAATAGCAGTAACCGGAATGCCCGGCTTGTATGAATTGGTAAGCAGCAAAACAGATGGTGCCATTGTGCGCTCTTTGCAGGATGGCAGCACCCGCTTCGCCTCCACCCGCCAGCATAACTTTTCTCACCTGGAAAGTATTGAAGTGTACACGGTGCGTGACAATGTGAACCTGGCCGATGTATTTCAGGCCATGCAGGCAAGTGCCGAACCCTTACCCGATGAAAAAGATGCCAAAGGCATTACCGCCTACTTCAAAAACGTGTTTCCCGATCTCGATTTTGAACGGGTATACGCCAGCGATATGAAGAAGATGGTGAAGTGGTTAGGAATCATCCGCAGCAAAGGCATCGAAATCAAACTGAGCAGCCAGGAAGAGGAAGCAGCGGAAGTTGCCGAAGCACCTGTTGAAGAAACTCCGGCTGAAGCTGCACCCGCCAAACCTGCCCGCAAGAAAAAGAAGGAAGACTAAAACAGTTGCCCCTTACCGGTAGTTCTCACTTTTTAAATCATTTCTTATGCTGAGTGCAGCCATTCAACCTGTGCCCCGCCGGTTTTTGCCGGCCGGATTTACAGTGACCACCTGGGAAACACTGGAACCTTATTTCCGCCAGTTGCTGGAGCGTGCGCTTACCAGCAAAGCCGATTTGGAACAGTGGCTGAAAGACAGCAGCGAACTGGAAGCCATCATCAGCGAAGATGCCTGCTGGCGCCAGGTACGCATGACCTGCGATACCGAAAACAAGCAACTGGAAGAAGCCTTCAACTATTTCTACCTCGAAATAGCGCCGAAAATGCAACCGCTGGCCGATCAGCTGAACCGCAAACTGGTGGACTGTCCGTTTACGGCCGAACTCGACCACGACAAATACTTCACCTACCTGCGCTCCATCAAAAAAAGCATCGAGCTGTTCCGGGAAGAAAACATTCCCCTGCAGGCCGAGCTGAATGTGATGCAGCAGCAGTTCGGGCAAATTGCCGGTAAAATGACCGTAGAGGTCAACGGTACCGAATACACGCTCCAACAGGCGGCTAAGTTTCTCGAAAATCCCAACCGTCTGCTGCGGGAAGAAGTGTACCGCAAGGTGCAGCAACGCCGTTACCAGGACCGGGAAGCGCTCAACGAGCTGTTCCACAAGCTGGTGGAAAAACGCCACCAGGTGGCGCTCAACGCCGGCTTTGCCAATTTCCGGGATTATAAGTTCAAAGAACTCGGACGGTTTGATTATACACCGCAGGACTGCTACCGCTTTCACGAATCGGTGGAGAAACATGTACTGCCGCTGGTGAAAGAATTGTACGAAGCCCAACGGAAGAGCATTGGCGTGGATCGCCTGCGTCCCTGGGATATGGATGCCGAACCCGAAGGCATCACACCGCTGCAGCCTTTCAGCAACGGTGCCGAGCTCACCGAAAAAACCATCACCTGCTTCCGGCAGCTGAACCCGTTCTTTGCCGACTGCCTGGAAAAGATGCAGGAACTCAAACGCTTCGACCTCGACAGCCGCAAGGGCAAGGCCCCCGGTGGTTACAATATGCCGTTAGCCGAAACCGGCGCCCCGTTTATTTTTATGAACGCTGCCGGTACGCTGGATGATGTAACAACGATGGTGCATGAGGGCGGACATGCCGTGCATTCCTTCCTCACCCACAACCTGGAACTCACCGGCTTTAAAGAATACGGTTCTGAAATTGCCGAAGTGGCCAGCATGGCCATGGAACTGTTCAGCATGGAACACTGGCAGATTTTCTTCCCCGATGCTGAAGAACTGCGCCGGGCCAAATTCAAACAGCTGGAGCGGGTGCTCACCATCCTGCCCTGGATTGCCCGCATTGATGCCTTTCAGCACTGGCTCTATGAGCATCCGCAGCACACAGCAGCGGAGCGGGGAGCGTACTGGATGCAGCTGGCCGACCGGTTCAGCACGGGCATGATTGATTACAGCGGATTGGAGCAGTTCCGTCCCACGGAGTGGCAGCGCCAATTACATTTGTTTGAAGTGCCGTTTTACTATATTGAATACGGCATTGCCCAGCTGGGCGCCATCGGGCTGTGGATGCAGTTCAAGCAGGATCCGCAGCAGGCGCTCAACAACTACATCAAGGCACTGTCGTTGGGCGGCACCAGACCGCTGCCCGAGCTCTATGCCGCCGCCGGACTCAAATTCGATTTCTCCCCCGACCACATCAAAACCCTCATGGATTTTGTGAAGCGGGAAATGGATGCATTGTAACAAACACAACAAATAAAAAAAAGACCGGAGCCATCAGCCCCGGTTTTTTTGTGTATTCCTTGTGCCCCTAGTGAAACCCTTTGTGTCCCTTGTGGTTCAGCCAAATGTAGTAACCACAAAGAGCACAAGGAAAACTCACAAAGATCACGAAGTATTTTTGGTAAGAACCGGTTTTACCGGCATGCATCACAAATCCCATTCACCACCATATTCGACTGCAGCGGCGTGAAGCCCTTCGGCAGTTTCACATCAGGCACCAGTACATCATCCAGGCAAATGGTTTTCTGGCAGTGTTCACAAATAAAGTGCACATGGTTATCGTGGTGATGCCCCTCCGCACAGTGTTCTTTACACAGCGCATACTTCACCGAGTTATCGGCTGTGGGAATCGTATGAATCATCCCCTTCTCCTCAAAGGTCTGCAGCGTGCGGTAAATCGTAACCCGGTCCATTTTGTGCGCCTGCTTTTCAATATCGGCGTGCGCCAGCGCCCCCGGTGCCTGGTAGAACAGATCGAGGATCTGCACCCGGCTGTCGGTAACACTCAGCTGGTTCTTTTTCAGCAACTCACGTATGGACTCGTTCATAGTTGAAAATTAATTAATTCGGGTTGTTCTGAAAAATTCCATTCACAAAACGGGGACCGCTGTACCGCTCGGTAAGCACCAGGCGGATGTCTCTCCGCAGTTTGTCGAGTTCCTCTTTGTTCAGTCCGTCGTAAATGCCCCGCACCCCGCCGTTACGGTCTACCAGTGCAAACAGCTGGGTGTGGATGAACTGATCTTCAATGGCAGCGGTTTCGTTGTTCTGATCATCGAGCAGATAGCTTTTACGGGCTGCTTCGTAGAGCTTTTCTTTGGTGCCGGTGAGGAAGATCCAGTGGTTGGGATTAGCGCCCAGCGAATCGGCATAGCGCTTCAGCCGGGGTACACTGTCGGTATCGGGATCCACGGTATGACTCAGGATCAGGAAATCCTCCTCCTGCGCAAATTCTTTCGAAAGGGTGAGCATGTTGTTGTTCATCTTCGGACAAATACCCTTGCAGGTGGTGAAGAAGAACTCCACGACCTGCACCTTGCCGGCCACCTGGCGGTTGGTGAGCGTATCGCCGTTGTGGGTGACAAACTCAAAATCCTTTACATCGTTGAGCAGGGGCAGCTTTTTGCGCCACTGGTCATTTCCCCAGAACAGGGCCAGGTAAAAACCACCCAGCAGCAACACAAAAAAACCAAGGTAGATGAGGAGTTTTTTCGACATACGTACAAATTGACCGCAAAGGTACGAAGGGCTTCAGCACCGGCGTGTTTTGTTTGAAGAACAGTTGTGTTAAAACGAATGGAACCTGCAGCAAACCTTGTGTCCCTTGTGAAGCACTTTGTGCCCCTTGTGGTTCAAAAGAAACAAGGCAAACCACAAGGCACACAAGGGAAAGCCACTAAGGGCACAAAGAAAAGACGGCGATGAGGTAATTCAACGTCAACATCAAACACAGATTTGAATACTCCGGAACCGAAATGCCCTTCACGCCCCCCATCCCCTAAAGGGGAGTCCACCGCCCATGCCCTTCACGCCCCCATCCTGCGAAGCCCATTTTCGCCCTGGCGAAAATTCCTCTGCGTCTCTCTACGCCAAACAACAAACACCAGGTTTCTGTTAGTTATGCTGATAAAAACAAAACCGCTTTCCTTCTCCCTCTTTGATCTCTGCGCTCCCCGTGCCTCCGTGTTGAACCCCCTTTTCGCCCTGGCGAAAATCCCTCTTCGCTAAAACCCACCAAGTCAAAAAGAACCATAATGCCCATGCTCCGGAACCGAAAACCCAACCTCTGGAACCCTTGAACCTCTGGAACCCTTGAACCTCTGGAACCCTTGGAACCTTTTTTGCAATTCTGTTGCAAATTCGTACATTTGTCGGCTAATGAATTTCCGCATCAACTGGCAGGCCATGGGCATAGGCGCCTCGATCATCTGCGCCATCCACTGCGCCATTACCCCGCTGCTGCTGAGCAGTTTGCCCCTGTTTGGGGTGAACCTCGTGCACAACATTTGGGTGGAACTGCTGCTGCTTGCCGTGGCCTTTGTCATTGGGCTGAGTACCCTGTGGCACGGCTACAAGCGCCACCACCACAAGATCCTGACGCTGGGTGTGTTTTCGCTGGGTATCCTGTTGTTTGTGCTGCACCAGTTCATAGAATTTCCGTACTCCACCTGGGTGTTCATTGTGCCCGGTGTGGTGGCCATCCTCAGCGCTCATTTGCTCAACCACCGCTTTTGCCGCCAGGCCAACCACTGCCATAGCAGCGACTGCAAGCATTAAGTGAATTTGACGAACTTCTAACAAACCAATCGGGCTTGCTGCTGTACTTTTGCCCTCATTTCCCAAGAATATGAATGCATTACGCCTCTTACGCAAAACCGGAATCGCCGAGGGTGTTTCCTTCCTCGTGCTGTTGCTCATTGCCATGCCCCTGAAATATATCTGGGACCAACCGCTGGCCGTGAAATACGTGGGCTGGGCCCACGGCGTGTTGTTTATGGCCTATGTGGGGCTGGCGTATTACGTAAAAGAAACCCTCAACTGGCCCTGGAAAAAATTCATCCTGGCCTTTGTAGCCGCCTGGCTGCCGCTGGGCACTTTTGTGTACGACAAACGGTTGAAGAAGGAAGAAGAGGCGTTGCTGCAGGTGCAGGAGGAGAGGGGGTAGGGGGAACGTTTTGCCGCTTAGAATAGTGGCGGATTTCGGAGAAAAAAACTGTCAATACGCCACATAAGTTGATGCGAGGTAGAATTTTCAATTAACCACGTCACCCGTCATTGAGCCAATGGCCTGTTACAAGCTGGCCTCCTATCTACTGTCAATTAGAATTATTTTCTGATGATAGAATTTATGTCCGCATGCTACTTAAATATTAACTACATTCCATTCACTGCTGTTTTCAAAGTATGTCCTATGATTTTCTGTATATCTATCCTTGTGAACGGCTAAACATATAAAATGTGTTGCCCTTGTCATTGCAACATAAGCAAGTGGTAATCTTTTTCTAAATGCGTCATTAGTTCGTTGCCTTGTCCGCTGCCTTTCTGTGCTAATAATAAATTCCAAAATTTTGCCACCTATGTCGTAAACTCTGTTGAAAGTTTCAAGGTAAAGAGTCGCTGAATGTGTTTCGCCTTTTACTCCATGAATAGTATCAAAGTGAATTTGCACTTCCTGTCCATTTGTAGCAAAATGGTAAATTCTGTTTTCTGTCTTTTCACTTGCTGCTTCAACTTCGGGGTTTGTAAAAAATTGTTTTAGGTCATCATTTACTTGTCCGCCTAAAATTGCAAGCAAATTTGAAACATGGGCTTCAATTTCTCCCTTCAAAATCTCAGCTTGGGAAATTAATGTAATCCATTTTGAAATACTATCATTCATCCTTTTGGAGATACTTAAATCATCCAACGAATTTAGATATTGATACAATGTAAAAGGCGTAAAATAGAATCCCGTTATAGGGTGCTTGACTTTACAAAGGCGCAAGCTTTTGCAAAAAATGCCTAGCAATGACTTCCTTACTTCTTTTACGTTTATACTTTGAATTGATAAATGCTTGGCGTTTTCAAGAAATGAAGTAATGTTTGAGAAATCTTTTTTGTTATACCCACGATTAAACTCATTCCAATATGAATTAATATTTAAACGGGAATCACTCAATCTTGCTCCAACTGCTTTGCATGGTTTACCTTTATGAAGGTTATTCTGAATTAGTAGTTCTCCGAATTTGTCTTTTACATTCAGAATTGAGTGGTCGTCAAATAGAATGATAGTAGGTTTTAAAGGTGTCTGGTTTATCCAGCCAGTCATCACTTGAGGGGCAACGCAGATGTCTTTAACTACTTGAACAATGTTCTCCGATATTCTTGTTGTTTCAGTTAATTGTAAATCCAAATTTATTTGTGGTCGCCATTCATTCTGTTTTTCCAAAGAAGAATAGTTGTAAATTGATTGGTTGATGTCTCCAATTTTTTGAACTATAGCAGAAGTGCCATCACTCAAATAGCTTATTAATTCCGATTGGTGTGTTTCCATGTCTTGCATTTCATCAATGAAAACTAATGGAAATCTTTTGCTGAATAGTTCTTGTAAGTGTGGATTTTCTCTAAGATACTTGAAAGCCAATGAATACGCCTCTTCATATTTTATAAAACCATCTTTAAAGAGCTTGTCTTTAACATCTTTAATTATTTTATAATGAACTGCCATTTTAGCAGGATTTATTCCATTAATAGAAAATGGCTCTGCATCATTAACAGTTTTAGATATCTTAAAATTTATTTTATTATATGATAGATAACCAATTTCATCAATCCCTTTTGAGCTTAAAAATATAGCGGTACCATAAAGCGATTTAAATTTATTTATTTCTTTACAATAAGAATCAGTATCAATTATTTTCGGAGATTCTTTAAACTCATTTTTATAGGCGGGAATTGTAAAGAATTTATCAACTACCGATTGAATTGTTCCTAAGTGATTTGGATAGGAAAAATAGAAAGTTGAGTATGAACCAAGTTTACTTTTAATTTCCTCAACGGCAACATTTGTGTGTGTGATAATACAAATGCCTTGCTTAAAAGAATTCGGAATTTTATTAGCTAAAATAATAAGCTTCGCAGCAAGAGTTGTTGTTTTACCGCTGCCAGGACAAGCTTGAATGTCTGTGCTATCCCAAAAATGGATAATTTTTTTTTGCCCTTCATTGAATTTAAAACCAAAATGATTCTCAACGAAGGCAATATCTGCATCAGTGATATTTAATTGTTTAAAATCAAACATTGGTTACATACTTGATTGAATCAACTAAATATTTGAGGTGGGGGTCTTTCAATATATCTTCCACACTAACTTTGGAGCCATTCAGAATTCTTGAAAAAATTTGTGCGACTACGGCCTTTGATGCTTGTTTGCGTTCTAAGGGAGCATAAATTTCTACTGCAATTTCAATGTCGTTTTTGCCTTCAGTTTTCCATCGTTCTATGTCTTCCTCATATTTTACTGTAATGCCTTTGAAAACTTCTTTGGTTACATCTTCTTGAAGGTCATTAGTTGCCAATGCTAACAAAATTGATTTATGAATAACACTTCGAAGGCAACTTCTTGCAATCTCATATTCTAGTGTCCAAGTATTCGGAAGGAATACTTGGACATCACCGCCACCATATTTGACTTTTTTCTTTGAAACTATTTCAGCAATTTCTTGTGTAGAAAATTCGTCTTCTGTTTTACGGGTATCGCTAAGTAAACTAACCTGCTCTATTACGCCTGTAATACGCCTTTTGATTGGGTATGTAAATTCTTTTGCTTCTTTTGGTGGAATATCTCTGTCTGTAATGCAGGAAACTTTTATTCCAATTCCATCACCATCTTTTCTCTGAAATATTTTTGCATATCTCAACAATGCTGTGCTTCCGACATTTACAATTGAAATACCGTGCTTGTGTAATGGCAATCCAATGTATTCAGCAAGTGTAGGTATAATTAAATTCTCTGCATCTCCCTCAACTATTATTACACCAGATGCAAAAAACAAGTTTGCTTTTGTGTTGTCCAAAAAACGTCTGAGAAATTCATAATCACCAATTGATAATTCGGTTTCACCTTTTCTTAAAGAGTAAGCTTTACTGTCTTTACATAGAATCAAACTATTGAGGTCAACTTTTGATGCTAAGGAATTACTATGAGAAGTAATGATACTCTGAAACCCTAGGTTTCTTGATTGCTTATCGAGAAAGTCAATAAGATTTAATTGAGATTGAGGATGTAGATGGGCTTCTATTTCTTCAATCAATGAAAGTTTGAGACCAACATAACCGCTATCCTTTTTCAGTAGAAGCATTTCAGCGGCAACGAATAATAAATTGTTTGACCCCAAACCTAGGTTAGTTTCGTTTTTCTTGGAAAAACCCTGCAATTCAAGTTTTTCTAGTATTCTGCCTAAATCATTTTGAGCAATTCCAAACTTTGATGTAAGGGGATTATTTGATAATGAGAACTCTTTAAGATAGCTTAAGTTAATTGTATCAGATACTTGCTTCCCTTCTTTGTTTTCAAAATAATCAGTTACTTCTAGATTTGCCTTATCCATTGTTTCTTCTAATGGATGTCTTGTGCTGTCTTGCCTTTGAAAAATTTCGTAAGCAGCGAGAATCTGAGAAAGTCGTGACCCTTTTCTTGGCGCTAATTCATATTCTGCATCTCTTAAAGGTTTTAAGTAGGTTACCTTTAATTTATTTTTGGCTTCACCGCTTATCATTCCACTTTCTTCGTCCTCACCAGCTTTCACATCATAATATACTTCTGAAAGAGAATTACTTTTTTCCTTTCGTCTTCCTGTAAGAGTAAGTTTTAAATAATATTTTCCATCACTTATGGATAACCATTCTAGAAAGGCAGCTGCTTCATCAGAGTTAAGGTCATAAAAAGTGCAAACTATTTTTAGTTCAGTTGCTCTTGTTGTTCCGTCCGTGTGGAAATCGTCTTTTGTAAGTCTTATCCAATCGTTACTGTGAGTGCCAGTAACAAATTTTATAGCATCAATTATTGAAGATTTGCCAGAATCATTTCCACCAACAAGAAGATTTAAGCCACTTTGAAATACCAAGTCAACTGATTTGAATTGTCTAAAGTTTTCAATTTGGATTTTCCCTAAATACATAATTATTGATATTTAATGATAACTGTTTATTCATGGGTTGTCTTCTTTTAGACATGATTGTAACGTTCGAGGCTTGCCGCAGGGCTGTTATTTTATAACTGTCTGTCCGGCAACTGAAGCCGATTAAAAAATCTGAATGTTGAAGTTAACAACTAAAAGCTAAATAGAATTCGGTCAAGCCCGATATTAGCTGATAGTAGTACAACTGACGATTGTTATTCCGTCCGGTAGCCTTGCGGCAAACCTTTTGTTGGCAGCAGCTAAATTTCAGTTTAATTTAGGATATTCTCCGAATGTTATTTGTATTCTTTTTTCTTGATATATAGGAATTACACCATAAGGGAAAATATTAGTATTGCCTACTTGTACAATAAATGTAAGGTAAACCTTATCACCCGGGTTGTATCTCGAAATAGCATTATTCACGGTTTGGGTACTATAAACATTAAATGAACCAATTTTTGTCAATAAACTGCCAGCATAAATATTGTTTTGATGAAACACACCACCTGCTGTTATTGGACCAATAAGCACACCATTTATGTTTTGCCAATTGCCATTATATCCATTAGTAATGTATAAGTTATTTTGAAATGGTATTTCTCCAAGAAAACCAAGAGATGGTCTAAATTTTACTTCTTCAGAAATAGGAACAGGTTGATTAATGGTATGTTGAATAGATATTACCTTAGACTGATTCCAATTTTGAGACATACTTGCCATTTCGCTACTACTTAATACTCTTCTAAATGAATTATTTGCTGTTGCAGAATTACTACCCCACCTAATACCATGTGCAAGAAAACCGATGTAATCTTTTTTACCTAGAGCTGCCAGTGCAGCATCAATATTTGGAGTCAGATTTGGATTATTACTTTTAAGTTCCTCAACATACTTCATGTGTAAATCATATAATGCTTGATTTCCCTCAGTCTTTGCCTTTTCTGCTGCATTAATATGATTTTGAATTGCTTCCTGTTTGGACAAGCTTGGAAAAAAGGCATTTTCAAATTGTTTAATCATCTGATCATCTGCATCATACATTTCAATCGTTGTATTAGCAATACTACTTGACGTATATTGTTGTCGCACTTGTTGATCAAAAGTTGATCTGATAGATCTACTACTACTACCAAATCCTAAAAATGACCAACCGCTTGATCGTTGGCTTACGCTGCTTTGATACATTTCACCCAAAAATTGATCAATTATTGCAGTTGCATTTATATTTGCACTAATTGTACTTTTTTTGGAATCTCTGAATTTATAACTTACAATAATTTGACCATTCCCTCCTGCAATTACATTTTTTACATATTCGGTAGGATTCTCTATAACAATATTTTTTAATGTACCACCTGTTGCAAGCCATGTTTCTGGAATTCGTTTGGAATAAACTATTTCATTTCCAACTTCTAATATTATTTCGAGCTCAGTTAAAGAGATTAACTCAGCATTATATCTATTGTTATATTCATTGATAAGTTGCTGCTGTACATTGACAAAATTTGCTTCGTATTGATTAGCTATTGTATTAATTTGATTAGCAATAACAGGAAGTAAATTCCCGTTCATTAAAGGAAACCCGAAACTATTCTTAACAAGTGGCGGGAAAAAAGCTTGAATCGTTGTGTTTTTACTTATTGCTGCTATTATTGCAGCTTTTTGACTTTCATTAGGTAGTGATAAGTCTTGAGATACTGGTATTATCATTGAGCGTATATCATCGTTATCAAGATATGTTTGACGGCCTCGGTTATCTAAATATTTTATTTTGCTTAATTCAAGTTTAAATTTTGGCAATATGAATATTCGAGATTTTGCGCTGCCTGCAGAATTTTCATAGAAGCCGTGTGAACTATATGGATAGTATCGACCAGAGTTGTCAATTGCAATATAGTTTTCTACATCAAATCGGATAGAATTAGGTGTTACCTGAGCATGTAACGAATTTGTGTAGAAAGCAACAGATAAAAAAATAATTAGAAATTTGTTCATGCTTTTTTATTTAAAAGTTATTACTATTTTTTTATTAGGTGTGCTTTTGGGTGTCTCAGTTCCATAAAATGCATTTTTTAATTTAGAATATGCTGAAGAGCTATTTTGAACACTACAATTATCAACTCTCGCATTTGTTCCAACCAAAACGCAACCTTTAATTTGGTTAGTATAGTTTCCCATATGTATTTGAACACCTGTCCTGTTAGGAACATTTTCAAGCTGAATTCTCCAACCATCGGTTTTGTCATACCTCAAAATACCACTGTATGTGCCAACAGGAATACAACTAATGTTGTTTAAATTGTCTGCCCAAGGTAATTCTAATGTATAGCAGAGTACAACTCCGTTTGCAATTAGATAGCCCATTGTACAATTGTTTGATGATAGTTTTCTTTCTATTGTTAGCTCAAAATTGTCTTGTGAATACCCAATTGACGAAAAAAGTAACAATACAAGTGTCGTTAGTTTTATTAGTTTCATATTTTTTGTTTTTGCTTTGACTGTTTTTAAAATACTGCCAACGTTTTTATTTGCTTAACTAATTCACAAACCTAAATTTAAAAACAATCCTCCATCAACACAATAGCATTTCACTTTTATCCGACATTAAACGTTTGTAGTCGTTTGTACACGGCTTTCCATTCAACAGCTTCTAAATCAATCCTTAAAAAGCAGAGGAGCAACCGCTTTCCGGCTTGGTGTTGTAAGTCGTTCGCTGTCATTTACTTCCGCAACGCCTGCCACTTCCCATACGTGGCACTGCGCCACAACCATTCCACCGGCCCAAACTTAAAGTAGTGCAGCCACAGGGTGCTGACCATCACCTGTGCCACAAACACCAGCCACGCAAAACCGGTATAGACGACGGGGCCTACTTCCTGCAGCAGTCCCAGTCCGGGTCCATAAAAAACAAACATGCCTATGACGGAGTGCAAAATGTAATTGGTAAACGCCATTTTACCCGCCGGCTGCAGGACACGGATGAGCAGCTGCCCGCCCTTTGTGAGCGCCAGCAGGAAAAACAGAGACATATACGTCAGCGCCAGCGGTGCCACACCCAGCGCATACACCACGGTACGCAGCAGGCCCTCGGTTTGCATTTGACCGTACCCGTTGCCTTCCATGTACCGGGCCAGCAGGTAGTTGCAGGGCAGTCCGAGGAGCAGTCCGCCCACGGCCACGAGCTGCAGGCGTTTTTTATCAATCAGCAATTGTTTGTAGCGGTTGTTGCGGCCCATGAGGTAGCCGAGGATCACCATGCCCAGCACTTTGAAAAACCGGTCCTGGAACAACAGGTCGCCGTAGCGGTAAAAAATACCGGAGAGGAGCAGTTGCAGCTGGTCGAGGTAGGTGCCCGACTTCAGCTTGCTGAGGAATTGTGCAAAGCCATCGGGACCGCTGATGCCCGACACATGGGCATCCACCCAGCCGGCGGCGTTGAACAGGAGTCCGGCCGGGGCCAGCAATACGGGAAACTGCATCTTCAGGTAGTAGAGCAGCACCGGCAGCACCAGGCAGCCAATGGCGGTGAACAGCAGGGTGCGGCTGCTCCAGTTACGGATCCACAGAAACACAAAGCCCACCAGGGCATAAAAGGCCACAATATCGCCGGGCCACAGCAGCAGCAGGTGGGCCAGTCCCAGCAGCAGCATCACCGTTAACCGGCGCCGCATAAACGCAACCGGACTGATGCCCTTGGCTTCGCTCCGCTGCAGTTGCAGGGCCATGCCCCAGCCAAACAGGAAGCTGAAGATGGAGTAAAACTTGCCTTCGATGAACAAACGTTCCAGGAAGAGGAAGGCATGATCCCAGGGATGAAAATACGGACCGGCATTATCTGGTTTGTACTCGTAAAACGAAAAGCCAACCCCGAGATTGGCAATGAAAATACCGAGGATGGCAAGGCCCCGCAGGGCATCCATCAGCTGAATGCGTTCGTTGTTATGAACGGGGTGGAGGGTTGTTGTCAAAGCAGTAGGTGGTTGTGCGGTGATAAAGATGCAAACAGTACACCGGTAAGGTAAACACAAGAATCCGTAGTTGCAAGCCGGGTGTTCACAACAACGAATTCCGGAAGCAACGTTACCGGGCTGCGGATGGGGGATGCAGGGCTTCAGTTGTGATGGCAACGGACGCACCTTTCTGCAGGCGGCACCTTACAATTCCCGCTGTGGAGGGTTGTTGCGCTGCTTTTTGAGATGGTTGTAATTCGTAAGGGAGTTCGTAATGACGGCTTCAATCAGTTCTTTATCCTTTAAATCGGAAAGCAGGAGCCGTTCATCGGGTACATTGGCTGCTGCAAACTTTGTCCCTTTTAAACGTATGTGCAGCAATTGCTGCGTTGTTCTTCCTTTTTTTTCTTCTACTACTTCGGCAGCGTTGATATCGTCCCAAACAACAAAGCCAAGTTTCTGCGTCCATAATCCGGTTGTGGCAACTTTTAGTTGTGCGTTCTTGTCAAGCAGCCCGCTTATGCCGTTATAAGTGAGAAAAAGCCCGATAGCGCCGGACATGAGGGGCATCAGTACCGATATTGCATAGTGACTACCCAGCCAAATGCCCAGGCCCAGCAAAGCCAGTCCCATTGCAGTGGAGATTGCTTTTTCCTTGTGAGCGTACACATAGACAGCTTCGTACACTGCCGGTTCGGTAAAGTTTTGTTTTGGGTTGGGTGCTATGCCTTTGATGTTATGAAACGTACCATCGGGCATGTGTAACCAGTGTCGCCGGTTGTAGGCATTCAGCAGAAAAGCGGGCAGCAGCGTGAGGAAGTAACCATAGATCCTGTCTGCCTTTGGTAAATAACTGTTTGCGGAGGCCCAATAAATAAGGCCACATAAAACAGCCGTCAGTCCAATGGGCAGCAGGTAAACAGTTGCATAATAAGTTCTTTGCCTGGTTGATTTGTCTGACTCGTCGTTTGTATAAATCATGGTTTATTGTTCAGGGCTGTCTGTATGTTCGTTTTGCGTTGCACCAGGTCCCTTGCGGAACCTTCTGCATTCACCCACTCAATCCTTCAATCCTTCAATCCTTCAATCCTTCCCCTTCTCCCCCACAAACCACTGCTCTTTGTTTTTGAACAGCACATTAAACGTCGTAAGCGATCCGTAACAACGGGTGATGTATTGCTGAATGTTGACCTTTTCTTCATCGCTGAGCGATTTGCTGCTGTTGATGTTTTGTTCCAGCACCCGCAGGCGATCCCGCAGCATCACAATCTTGTGAAAGAAATCTTCAATGGGAATTTCTTTGGGCTTGAGCGATGCATCGGCCGGCTGCAGCAGCATCGTACCGCCCATCCAGCGGTCGCCCAGCGGCACCACTTCACTCACGCCGTTCCATAGCCGAAGGATTTTGAGCAGACTTTTTTCCACGTCGCTGGTGGTTTCCAGTTCTGCCGTCACGTTTTCGGGAATGATTTCATCGAGGTGGGGATCGGTTTTGTCCACTTCCTTCACACCGCTGTTGATAAAGGAAATGAGGTAGGTGGCGTATTTCACGGCCACAATCACACCGGGACCGTACTGTGTATGTTGCAAACGGGTACCGATGCCGAGGTTTGTTTGTTCCATGGTAGAGATTTGAGGCATAAAAATAATGTGTTCTGGTTGATTGGGTCATTCCTTTGAATCGGAAGCAGTTTCTAATCCTGCGTTCTGTAAAGACACTGCTTGTTTTTTACCACAGAGGCCACAAAGGTTTCACAGAGGCAAGCACAGAGGGGGAACCGAACAAGTATGCGCTCCGGGTACCTCTGTGCACCAACTCCGTGTACCTCTGTGGTTTCTCCCCTTGATTATTCGGAGGTTCACCTGTCAGGTTAAAGCCAACAACCGCAAAGAATTCCGGCAGCAGTTGTCAACTTCAATTCTTCTGACTATCTTATATCGCTTTTCCTTTTCAGCATAACACATAATCCCAGTTCATGGCAGCACCGGTGAAAATATTAGTAGTGGAAGATGAGATGATCATCGGCGCCAAAATTTCCATGCAACTCACGGCACTCGGGTACGAAGTAACCGGGGTGCTGCCCCGTGGCGAAGAAGCGCTGCTGCACCTGGAGCAGAACAAACCCGACATCGTATTACTCGATATCCAGCTCAAAGGCGCCATGGATGGCATCGAAACAGCAAGAAGGATCCATCTCAAAGGTGATATACCGGTTATCTATGTAACCGCCAATACCGATGAAGCCACCTTCAACCGGGCAAAAGCAACCCGGCCCCATGCCTTTATCGCCAAGCCCTTCAAGCAGCTGGATCTGCACCGGGCCATCGAACTCACCATCAGCCGCATGGCCGAAGCGGCAACCGGCTCCATGGAGCTGAGTGAAGGCGAGGAGCAGCCGTACATCCTGAACGACCGTATTTTCATCCGCCATAAAGAAAAGATGCTCAAGCTGATGCTGGCCGATATTCTGTTCATTGAAGCCGACCGCAACTACAGCCGCATTTTTACAGCCGGCAAAGAATACCTGTTGTCCACCACCCTCAAAACCATTGAACAGAAACTGCCGTTGCAACTGTTTCAGCGGGTACACCGTTCCTACATCATCAACCTGCTGCATGTGGAAGAAGTGGGGGAGCACCAGGTGCGGATAGGGCAAAAATTGATTCCGCTGGGGCAGGGCATGCGGGAGCAGTTACTGCAACGGATGCAAACGCTGTAAAAATTATTCCTTCATGCGTACACCAACAATTGGTTTTCTCCTGGTTTTGGGGTTGTTGCTGCAGCAACCGGTGGCGGCACAGCAAAGCGACCAGCAGATAGCTGATTCCCTGGCAAGGCTGGTGCCCGCTGCAAAGGAAGATACCGGCAAGGTGAACTTGTATGCACAGCTGATGCTGGCTCATTTGTATTACCAGCCGGTACGGGGGCTCACCTATGCAGCTCCTGCCTGGGCGCTGGCACAGCAGTTGAACTGGAAACCGGGGATGGCCCGGGTGAAACACAGCACAGCCCGGCTGCACTGGCGCTTGGGAAATTTTGAACAGGCGCTTACCCTGCACCAGGAAGCGCTGGCGCTGTACAAACAAACCGGCAACCGGAGCGGGGCCGGTAAAGTACTCATTGAAATCGGGCAGGATTACCTCGACCAAGGCAAACTCGAAGAAGCAAAAAAAGCCCTGCTCACCGCCCTGGAGTTTAACCGTTCGGCCAATGAGTTACAGAACATCGCAACCACCTACGATATTTTAACCTACCTCTACGATGTGGAGGGAAATTCGGCCGCTGCCACCCAAACAGCCTATGATTTTTTGAAGCTGAGTGAAAAGATGGGCGATAAAAATACAATTGCTCACTCCGCTCATATGCTGGCGTCCAATTACCTGGCGCTGGGAAATACGGGCGAAGCGCTGAAGTATTTCAAACGGGGACTGGAAGTGTCCAAACAATCCGGCGACCAGATTGAGCAGCTGCATTTTTACATCAGCATAGCTGATATCTACCTGTCGGGCAACCAGTTTTCTGAAGCATTCCGGAATTATACAGTGGCCCTGGACCTTGTACAGGCGTTGAAGGATCAGCAGATGATGGGCTATCTGTACCGCCGCATGGGTCATTATTACCGGGCGGTGAACCAGTTGGACCGGGCGTTAACGTATTTTCATGCTTCCGACAGCGCCTATACCTCCATTTCCAACAAACAGGATCTTGCTGCCTTGTATGCCGATATGGCAACGGTGTACACCGTTCTGAAACAGTACAAAACGGCGGAGCGCTATTTTGCTGCTTCCAGACAATTGTACGACGGGCTGAACAGTAAAATGTCGATGACTGAGTATTACGCCGGTAAACAGCAGTTCGACAGTGCCACCGGCAACTGGCAAAGTGCCTACCTGCATTTCAGAGAGTATGTAGCCATCAGAGACAGTAATTACAGCAAAGAGTCCTTGCAGAAACTGATTGGGTCACAACTACAATTTGACAATGAAAAGAAAGAGGCGGTGAACCGGGCGGCACAGGAACAAAAAGATTTACTGGCACGGAAAGAAATCAAACAGCAGCGGAATATCCGCAACATTGCTTTTGTGGTATTGGCAGGGGTGCTGGCTTTTTCTTTTTTTGCATGGCACCAGCGCAATAAGCTGGCCAAAGAAAAAAAACGCAGCGATCAGTTATTGCAGGATAAAGAATTGCTGTTGCGGGAAATTCATCACCGGGTGAAAAATAACCTGGAAGTGGTGAGCAGTCTGCTGGCGTTGCAAAGTGCACAGATTGATGATGCACCAACCAAAGATGCCATGCAGGAAAGCCAGAACCGGGTACAGAGCATTGGCATTGTACACCAGAAGCTGTACCAGGGCACCAACCTGGGGTCCATTGAAATGAAAGATTACTTCCTCAATCTCAGCGAAAGCATCCTCGATTCCTTTGGGGCCGAACAAAGAGTAACCATTGAATGTGCCATGGATCAGCTGGATGTGGATATTGATACAGCAGTTCCATTGGGGCTCATTGTAAACGAACTGCTCACCAATACCTTGAAGTATGCGTTCCCCGAAGGACAGCCGGGGAAAGTGCGCATCAAACTGCTACGCCCCAAAGAAGGCGTGCTGCAACTGGAAGTGAGTGATAATGGTGTGGGAAAAAGCGGTATTACAAAAGGTACCGGCTTTGGTGGCCAGTTGATCAGCCTCCTTACCCGCCAGCTGAATGGTACCATGAAAGAAGAAGTACATGCCGGTACCCGTATTTATTTTGAGTTTAAAACCGGAAAGGCAGCCTGATTCGTCCACCGGTTACTCGTCGTTTACTACCCCGGTAAACAAAAGCATCGCTCCGTACAGTTTTCCCCCCGGTTCGTCCGTAACCGCTTCTTTTTCCCTGCAGGTGTGTGTAGGTTTAAGTGGCCTTTGATTGTAACAGCAGCAGAACCACTGCTTACCTGTTTCAATGGGCCGCTAACAATTCTTCATTTCAAAATCAAACAACCATGAACAGGAATTTTCTTGCCGGTATTCAAGTGCTGGCATTGGCACTGTTGCTCCCCTTTGCCGCCATCAGCCAAACCAAAAATGTAATTTCCACACACAGGGTATTTCCCAAGGTTGACAAAATTGTGGAATTTGAAAAGGCGCTTGCCATTCATTCACAGAAATACCACACCGGTGATAATCACTGGCGTGTGTTTGCCATCCAATCGGGTCCGGATATCGGGGGCTATCATATTACCGAAGGACCGAAATCCTGGGAGAGTGAAGATACAAGGGGCGATATAAACCCTGAACACCAGGCAGACTGGAATAAAAACGTAGCGATTTATTTAACCGACCGGCAGAGCGGCGGCTATTCTGTTTATATGGAATCGCTAAGCACAGTTGCTATTGGCGATTTTTCTGATAAAATCAATATTAATCATGTGTACCCAAAAGTTGGGAAGAATGATGATGTGGTGAATATGATTAAGAAAATTAAAAAAGCGTGGGAGGCATCAGGTGTTACAGTAGCGGTTTACAGTGTAAGTTCATCCGGGCCTGCTCAATATGCATTAACAACAAGGTATAAGCAGGGATTAAAAGAAAGAGCAACCGGTTTCCGCAAGCCGTTTAAAGAAGTGTATGAATCAGTAAACGGTGAAGGTTCCTATGAACAGTATTTAAAAGATGCTGCCGAATACATCCAGGAAAGCTGGAGCGAACTGCTGTTTTTCCGGAAAGATTTAAGTTCCAAATAAGCCTTTCTCATCGTTGATTGATAAACAACCTCATCATGGTTTAAAAGTGGTGGGGTTTGTTTTCCCCTTGTATCAAACGATCATGGGAAACATGAAACAATATGACAATTTCAAAACCTAAAATCAAAACTTGTATGAAACAAACAATGAAATTTTTAGTACTCAGCGTAACTGTTTTCTTCTTCAGTTTGGCTGCCTTTGCACAAAACCCTTTTGGGGAAGTGAGCTTTATTAAAGTAAAGCCGAACATGTCCGAGAGCTTCTTGATTGACATGAAGACAACCAAAAAAATTAACAACGGACTTAAAGCAAGCAAAACAATCAGCTCCTGGCAACTGTACCGCAGGGTATATCCCCGTGGCAGCGAAATGACATTTGATTATGCAACATTACAGGTATTTCCAGGCGCTAAAGAAATGGAATCACGTAAGGACTGGGTGTCTTTGAATCCTATTTTGAAAGAATTCAGTGCTAAAGAAACCATTGATTATATAAGTTCATTGGGCAATGTTCGTACGATCGTGCAAACTGAACTTTACACGTATAAAATAGGTGTAGGCGCCGCTGCTAAACCCGGCGACTTTGTACAATTGAATCTTGCAAATGCGAACCCCGGAAGTAATGATGCAGTGGAGAAAATATGGGAGTCATTAATTCCCGTTATTGAAGAGTGTATCAAAGCCGGAAAATTAAAGGGATACAATGTTTGGAAACGCACCTATGTTACAAATGCAGGTTACACCAATGATTACACGGTGAGCTTTACGTTTTCATCCATGGAGCAGGCATTGGCATGGGCAAGCGGTAAAACAGGCATGGCCGAAGAATATAAAAAGATCTATCCAAAAGAAGACTTTGCAACCCTCGGTCCCAAGCTCAATAGCCTCAGAGTAATCGTGGCAACAGAATTGTGGGAGCTGGTGGACGTTACTGACTAAAAGAACTATTCTCTGTGTTCGATTGATAAGCAACCTCATCATAATGAAATAGTGGTGAGGTTTGTTTTGTCATTAGTGTTGAGAAACATTCGTCAAACCATAAAATATGCTTTGAATTTCGCATAGTAAGAACTAGATTTAAAGATTCGTATTCCCGCCCAACCAAATCCATTTCCACATGAGAAAAGTGCAGAAGCTTTCCTTTGCGTTTTTATTGTAAACTGCTGCCTTTAAATAAGCCCGTTTTTAATATTTATAAAACAACAGCATGAGAAAATTACTTCTTGCATTCCTCTGCATTTATTTGTTGATGACAGTTACCAACGCACAATCAAATAAATCTGCCAAAGGTATTGTTGGCGTCTGGCAGTTGGTTGAATTTGCTGATCTTGATTCGGTATCCAATACATGGGTGTACCGTTACGGGAAAAACCCCAAAGGGTATTTTATTTATACAGCAGGTGGAATACTAAGCATTAATGTGTCAAACGAAAACTTCCTCAACCTAACTGAAGAAGAAGCCCAAAAATACAACGTCAATTTTTACGAATTCTTCAGCACAAAGGCGTTTGCCTACTTTGGAACGTATACGTTTGAACCCGATAAAGGAAGAGTGATCCATCATGTAAAAGGCGGCAGCATTCCGTGGTACACCGATACAGAGCAACCCCGCATCATCCGGCTAAAAGGAGATACAGCCATCATTGGTGATAATCGTACCAACAGAAGGGTGCTGGTACGGGTGGAGTAAAAAAAATTCGTTTTTACGTATACAAAAACTCTTTCAACGGGGAAGCCGAAAACCGATTAGAGTAGGCAATAAAAACTTTTAATTATGAACAGAAAAAACTATCTGCTTGCATCTTTATGTATGCTCTTTGCAGTATTAATGATTGGCTGTAATACTTCTGAAACCAAAACTACAGAAGCTGAAGCCCCCGCCGCACCGGATATGAACAAAGTAAAAACAGAAATTCAAACATTGGAAACTGCCTGGGCTGCTGCTGAAAATGCAGGCGATTCAAAAGCCCTGGCTGCCTTTTATACAGAAGATGCAGTTTCTATGCAAAGAGACAAACCTATGATTGTGGGCAGAGAAGCCATTCAAAAGGATATGGAAGCAGGAGAAGCAACAAGAGATAAAA
Organism: Chitinophaga pinensis; assembly: GCA_943368955.1. Classification (GTDB taxonomy): domain Bacteria; phylum Bacteroidota; class Bacteroidia; order Chitinophagales; family Chitinophagaceae; genus Lacibacter; species Lacibacter pinensis_A. The sequence continues at coordinate 319,247 of CALRLY020000003.1, read as the reverse complement.
GTATGACAATGACCTACACTGTATTAGATGTGTTTGGTGATGAGAACACGGTTACAGAAGTGGGCACAGCAATCCGCAAAGATGCTGCCGGAAAAGTAGCTTACACAGGTAAGTACATGGCTATTTGGGTAAAACGTGATGGCAAGTATTTATGCATCCGGGATATTAGTAATAGTGATGCTAAAGAGTAATAACAGCAATCTGTTTAAACCGGGGAATGCTGATGATTCTCCGGTTTTATTTCTTATCTCTGAGCATATTGTAAATTATTTTCTCACTATGCAAAAAGTAAAACTCCTGGTTCTTACTTTACTCTTCTCTTCCATCGCAACAGCACAAACAGCAAACAGAGAACAATCAACCATACAACAAACTGTTGAAAACATGTTTGTCACACTAACCAATTCAGATACTGCTGCCTTAAAAACATTTGTTACCGGCAATGTTCGTTTTTATGAATACGGACAAGTTTGGACAATAGACACGCTGATTCAAAAAGTAATACAGAACAAATCCATTCCTGATTTTAAGCGTACCAACAGCTTTCGTTTTGTACATACATCTATCAGCAACAACACAGCATGGGTTACCTACTTTCTGGAATCCACTTTTACACGAAACGGAAAGGAGGAGCTTGTAAAATGGATGGAAACAGTTGTACTTGTGAAAGAAAAAAAACAGTGGAAAGTAGATGTATTGCATTCAACAAGGCTGCTTAAAAATTAAATCATCATTATGAAACAGCTATTAATTGTTTTCCTTATCACCTATGCTTTTTCTGTAGATGCACAAACAAACATAACTTATGACGTAGTGCTCAACGGTGGCCGTGTGATTGATCCCGAAACAAAACTCGATGCCATCAGAAACATAGGCATACTCAACAACCGCATTGCACAAATCAGCAATGAGCCTTTACAGGGAAAGCAAGTCATCAATGTAACCGGCTTGGTGGTAGCACCGGGCTTTATTGATCTGCATATACACGGCCGCAGCAATGTGGAACAGGAATACCAGTTGCATGATGGTGTTACAACGGCGTTGGAACTGGAATGGGGTATTGAACATATTGGTAACTGGTATCAGTCCAGGAAAGGAAAAGCATTAATTAACTACGGAGCGAGTGTAAACTGGCCTTTTGAACGGTTTAAAGCAATTGGTAAATACCAGAACGCTGTAGATAGTTTATTGCAACTTACGTTAAAGGGTGAAGCAAACATTGGAACAATGACCAACACCATTTTACGGGCTGCCAATGAAACGATTACTCCCGATGCAATAAATCAAACATTGACAAACATCAAAGCATCATTGGCCGAAGGAGGGATTGGCATTGGTGTTCCGATAGGGTACCTGCCTAAAACAAATCCGGTTGAAATGTACAGGGTTTTTCAATTGGCTGGAGAAATCAATGCCTTGGTATTTTCGCATGTACGAAACCCCGACATTATTTCAATTCAAGAAGTAATAGCGAATGCGGTGCTCACCAATGCTCCCCTGCATATTGTTCACATTAATAGTATGTCGCTGGGTAATATTCAGCTAGCCCTTGATATGGTAACGGCTGCAAAGAATAAAGGGTTTGATATTGCTACCGAACTATATTCTTATACGGCAGCTTCTACTATGCTGCAAAGTGCCATGTTTGATGACGGTTGGCAAGAGAGATTAGGAATCTCCTATGGCGATTTGCAGTGGGTAGCTACCGGTGAACGACTGACCAAAGAAACATTTGAAACGAATCGCAAAGCCGGAGGTGCTGTTATCATACACATGATGAAACCCGAGTGGATTAAAACAGGCATTGCGGCTCCGGGTGTGATCATTGCATCGGATGGAATGCCTTATTCAAAACTTGCTCACCCACGCACTGCCGGAACTTTTTCAAGAGTACTCGGAAAATATGTAAGAGAAGACAAAGTAATTGATTTAATGACAGCTATTGAAAAGATGACTCTGCAGCCTGCAAACCGTTTGGAAAATATTGCTCCCATGATGCGCTTTAAAGGAAGAATACAGGTGGGCGCCGATGCAGACATCACCATCTTTGACCCCAACACTGTTGCTGATAAAGCAACTTTTGAAAAAGGATTAGAGTTTTCAGCAGGTATTGAATATGTAATGGTGAATGGAATGTTTATCCTGAAGAATGGTAAAACAATAAGCAATGTTTTTCCGGGTCAACCTGTTTATGGAAAATTTAAAAAGTAAAGTAATAATGACCAACGTTCGACTTTCTTTAATGATTCTTTTCTTGCTGATTAACTATGGTTTAAAAGCCCAGAATAAAGACTCAATAGCCGTTATGAAATCCGTCAACAATTTCGTTACAGCGTTTAATAATTTTCGCTGGGCCGCTTTTCGGGGATCATTCACTGATGATGCAACTATTTTTTATCCTTATTGGAATCAAGCAAAACGGATACAAGGCAGACAAGAAATTGAAAAAGCCTGGTTGAATATTTTCCCGGAATTTGTAGACATCAATAATAGTAGAAAACTACAAATAAGTCCGAAGGACATCCATCTCCAACTCTACCAAAAAAATGCAATTGTTACATTTCATTTGGGCGACGGATTAAATTCATTATCCAGAAGAACCTTACTAATGATAAAGGGAAAAGGAAGTTGGAAAATTGCTCATCTTCACGCTTCATCTGTAACGAAAGATCCTGTTGTTTTAAAAGACACAAGCAAACTAAACATAGATGTTTTAATAGCTTCGCCTGCCAATTTCAAATTATTGTTAGAAAACGAACATGTAAGAGTGCTGGAATATACGCTGAAGCCAGGCGAAAAAGATACACCGCATACGCACCCTGCCAAATCTTCTTATGTAGTAACCGGAGGTAAAATAAAAGTACATCTTGAAAATGGCGAAACCATTATCGTGGATGAAGTGACAGAAACGGCTTCCTGGATGGGTTATGTGGGCAAGCACTACGTTGAAAATATTGGCAGTACAACTATAAAAATTGTATTGACGGAAGTTAAATATTCAAAATAAATTTTTAAAATGAAAAAAATAACAACTGCCTTTTTAATCATCGCAGTACTACATCTGTTTTCTTTTCAACTTTCAGCACAAACGAAATTTGAGTTGGCCGATATGGATAAGCTCTATACATTGACCGATCCTCAGATTTCTCCGGATGGCAAATCGGTTTTGATCGTCGTGTCAAAGCCGGATACCACAACCAACAGCAGCAAATCGTTTATCTGTAACGTAGATGTTGTGAGCGGGGTTGTTCAACAGTTAACGTTTGAGCGGAAAGGGGTTGCTTATCCAAGATGGTCACCATCCGGCCATGCGGTTGCTTTCCTGGCGGCGGATGCAGCAGGTAAAAGCCAGCTCTTTGTTTTGCCGATGACAGGAGGGGAAGCAAAAAAAATCACCAACTCATCAACGGGTGTAACGCAGTTTGCATGGAGCCCCGATGGGAACACATTTGCTTTTGTGCAAAAAGACGAAGTGCCCAATAAAAAACAGATCGAGAAAGGGTATGATGGGTTTGAAATTCACTACAACAGTATGTTTATGAATGCTGCGCCATCACCCTCCCACCTCTGGCTTATTCCTTCTGAGGGGGGTGAAGCAAACAGGCTTACGGCCGGCAGTTGGACGATGCCCGCCGGGGCGGCCAATTCCTTTTCCTGGGCGCCCGATGGGAAAACCATCATCTTGCAAAGCAATGAATCACCCTACTCCGGTGAACTTGTTTTCACCATTAAATCAGTGGAAGTGGCTACCGGAAAAATAAACCGAATCACGACCACTCAAATAGCAGCAGACGCTATGCATAAAGAACGGCTGCCCCTGTTTTCTCCCGATGGCAGGTTCATTGCCTATCAGCTGAATTTACAACAGGTAGGGTATGGCTTCGATATTTATGTGACCGAACGCTCCGGCGGCAACGGCAATAATGTAACAGCAAAACTGGACCGTTGTTTTTTCCGGGCAGAATGGAGTATGGACAGCAAAGCTATTTTTGTTGCAGCCAATGATTACAATTCCGTTTCGTTATGGATGCAACCCATTAACGGAGCGGCCAAAAAAATCAACACCGGCACCATCTGCATCACCGGCGCCTATTGGTTTAACTATACGCTAGGGAAAAACAATGCGATTGCTTTGATTGCAAGTGCTCCCCAATCTCCGCAGGAGCTGTACTTTATAGACAATCCGGAGTCGGCACCCAGGCAGCTGACTCATTTTCACCGGCATCTAAAGGCTGTGCAATTTGGCAAGATGGAAACGGTTAGTTGGAAATCAGATGCATTCACACCCAACGGCATTCTTACGTTTCCCCCTGATTTTGATCCCTCAAAAAAATATCCGTTGGTGGTGGAACCACATGGCGGGCCAAGGTCCACATCAAAAGAATCTTTCAATCCCTCCACACAGTTAAAAGCCGCACAGGGTTATATTGTTTTTCAACCCAACTACCGTGGCAGCGATAATATGGGTTACCGTTTTTCAGAAGCGATCAATGGCGACGCAGGCGAAGGGCCTGGCAGAGATGTAATGAGAGGCCTGGCAGCATTAAAAAAGCGAAGCTATATTGACACCACCCGAATTGCAGTTACAGGATGGAGCTATGGCGGGTTTATGACTACCTGGCTCATTGGGAATTATCAAGGCTGGAAATGTGCAATTGCCGGTGCAGCCGTTACCGACTGGATGGCTCAGTATACCCAAAATGATATGGGTAGTATGTACCGGTTTGAGTTTGGTAAAGGCATCTCTCCGTTTACTGATAAAAAAGTAAAAGACAACTGGATCAAAAATTCTCCTGTTACTTATGCAGAAAACGTAACAACACCCACACTCATTTTATCAAATACAGGTGATGAGCGAGTACCCATTTCTCAATCTTATACTTATTTCAGAATACTGCAGGACAATGGTGTTGTATCAAAATTTATTGCATTTCCCATTCCCGGTCATGTTCCCGCAGACCCAATCAGAACCAAAGAAATGAACAGGTATATCTTGGAATGGCTGAATCTGTATATGAAGTAATTGATTTTTAATTAAGCAACAATTTTTTAAAATGAATAATAGCACATCACCCCTGTTACAACAAGGAAAGCCAACTTCTTATCTAAGAACAGGTTTTGTAGTTCTTGTTATGCTCTATGTAGCGAAAGTCACCTTTCAGGAAATTTTACCCTACTTCAATCTTGAGAAAGAAAGTTATGGCCGGTTTTGGGATTATAGAAGTGCGTTGGTATTTCATATTGCCTGTGGGCTTACTGCCATGATCATTGGTCCGTTTCAATTTTCGAAAGCCTTCAGAAATAAATACATCCGCATACACAGAATGCTGGGACGGATCTATCTCATCGCCATTTTAATTGGTACTGTATCTGCCACGTATTTGTCCTGGACAAGCGGCTATAAAATAAGTTTTGCATGGGCCTTTGGTTTACAGGCATTAGCCGTTGCCTGGATTACAACTGCATTGATGGCCTACCTGGCAGTAATGAAAAGACGGATGGTCCAGCACAAAGAATGGATGATCAGAAGTTATGTGGTAACGCTGGGCTTTTTCTTTTTCCGCATACTCAATAATGCAGCGTTCGTAAAATCAATCATGCCTGAATTTAAAGAAAGAGGTGTAACGATTATCTGGTTTTGCTGGGCCATACCCTTATTGATAACTGAAATAGTATTGAGTTGGAAAAAGAAGTAGCAATGCTGTGGAGGAAATAGGGGAAACCTCAACCGTGAGGGAGAGGAGTCAAAGTGCTTCGACAGTTCATCCGTGAATTGGAATCTCCTGTTTTCAGACATGAATTGTAAACCTTGTTTCAGTTGTAAGTTATAACTGATAACCTTATACAAACAAGATGCTTATGAATATTTCGCAATTACCGGTTCTTTCTACTCATACCTTTTTCAGGTATTTCACATTTACCATTCTGTACGTGGCACAAGGTATTCCTGAAGGCGTCACCTATTTTGCCATACCTGCATGGATGGCTATGAATGGTAAAAGTCCGGGTGAAATAGGCGCTTTTGTCGGCGTACTCGGAATTCCCTGGAGCTTTAAGTTTATAATTGCCCCGCTCATGGACCGTTATACGTATCTGCCCATGGGGCGGCGGCGGTCGTGGGTGCTATTTGGCCAATTGGGTTTGGTGGTCAGTTTTTTGGTACTGGGCGTTGTTCCTGATCCTTTGAACAATCTGAACCTGTTGATGGCGGCTGGTTTTATGGTAAGCTTCTTTGGTGCGTTTCAGGATGTGGCAACGGATGGAATGGCCATTGATGTAGTACCTGTTCACGAACAGGCACGGGCGAACGGACTGATGTGGGGTGCAAAAATTATGGGCATTTCGGGATCGTTGTTTTTGGGAACCTGGTTGATCAATCATTACGGGTTGCGGGAGGCGACGATTGCGCTGGCCCTGTTGGTAGCGTTCATTATGTTGGTACCCTTATTGATGCGGGAACGACCCGGTGAAAAGTTAGTGCCCTGGTCGGCAGGCAATGCTTCAACAGAAGCTGCCAGATTACAATTAGACAGTTGGGCGAAAATCTTTACAAGCCTGTTCAAAGTTTTTTTGCTGCCTTCCAGCTTGTTTATGGGAGTTGCCTTTTTTTTGTTCAACATGTGTATTTCTCTTTTGGAAACCATGTTGCCTGTTTTTACCATTCAGGAAATGGGCTGGACAAATGATACATACTCCAGCTTGTTTTCCACCACTTCATTGGTAGCTGGTCTTTTAGGCATAATTGCCGGCGGTGCACTGGCCGATTTATTTGGCAAACGCAGAATGATGAGCATTTACCTGGTGCTGTTTGCCGTGGTTATGATTGCAATGGGGATAGCGAAATCTTTTTGGAACACACCCTATTTTATGAGCGGTTTTATGGGAGTGTACTATACCCTCTATGTTTTTACTGCGATTGCATCGTTTGCCATCGGTATGCAATTGTGCTGGCCACGCATTTCTGCTACCCAGTTTACGTTGTATATGGCCCTTGCAAATGTAGGCAGGTCAGTAGGCGCTGCATTGCTGGGCCCGCTGAAAGCCCGTTTACCGTGGGAGTATATTTTCTTTTTTATTGCAGTGCTTGCTCTTGGTTCTTTGTTGTTTGTAATCATTCTGCGTATGAAAAAACATCTGGTAAGCATTGATGAACTGGAGGCCATGCATTTGGAAAAAGAAGAAGATTTGTTGAGACGGGTCATCGCATAAAGCTCCTTCCATCTGGTTCGTGACACAGGACATGTTTTCCATATTGTATTTCTATATGAGGCACCTTTTGAAGGAAAACAATTAATTGAATTATTGTTTCAAACAAAGTCTCTCACCGGAGATAAACTGTTATCGGGAAACGAAGTTTTTTGAAATTATTGTCTGCACATTCTTTAGAGGAGTCGTGACCTTGATTTGAAAAAGAAGGTTCATAATGGGTTTCTTATTTCATCTTCCATATGGTGTCTTTCCTTCCAAGATTTTTTACTAAAAAGTAATCCTCTGTTACTTTAAGAACTTTGTGATTTATTCCTGTTGGATAACTTCGGATCAGAAAGCTATCCAAATCATTTTTAGGATTAAGAAGAACTGATTTGTATTCACATTTTCCCATCCAGGTAATCCGATAAATAGATGTGTCGTTCGGGAAATGAATTGATGTTACATAATCAACGGAATCATTTCGGGTGATAAAATAGGTTAATCTTTGCCAATGCCCTAAGCTGCCTTTATTGTATAAGTTTAATTTAAAACTTCCAGACCGAAATTCATTGCACGTTTCATTTCCTGGTTGAGTTATGATGCAACTATTCATGGTGATTGTTAGCAGAAGGAATAGTATTGATGACTTCGTTGCTTTCACTGCTTTTCTGAACTTGTTAACATCCCCTCACCGTCTTCCCTTCAAATACGCATTTGCTGCTGCCTGTATGTATTGATACAATTCAATATCCAGCGCCTGGCTGAGGAGTTCGTACTCGGGCCGGTACAGTTCCATAAACCGGTCGAGCTGCGGTCCGTCGGTGAGCGGTGTTAATCGTTTGACGATGGTCTTATTAAACCGGTAGTTGATATACCGGTCCTGCTCTTCTTTAATGAGCCGCTGCTGAAAACGGGCCATGCTGCGGTTGTGCCGGAAGCGGAATACGTTGATGAGCGCCTCCAGGTCGAGCCCGGCACCCATACCACTTTCGGCAGGGGCACCGCTGATGCGCAGACCACCTTTGTCGAAGTTGAAAATCTTTTCGTACTGCAGCCGGTTTTCAATTGAATCCTGCCGCCGGGTTTTGCCGTACACAATAATTTCTTTGAGCTGCTTGTAGCGGCCGGGCACATGCAGGTGCAGCGCAATATCAAAAGCCGCATAGTCTTTGATCTGCGAAACAGCAAACAACTGGGTCGGCTTGTTGCGGAAGAAGAAAAACACGGAGTCTTTTTCACCTACAAATATGGTGTAGCGTCCCACACTGTCGCTGAAGCTCATGGTACCGCAGGTGCAAAGAACCTGTACTCCTTCCACCAGGTTGCGCCGGGTGCTGTCGTACACGGTGCCGCTCAGTTGTACCTGGGCCGAGGCGCCGGCAGACAAGAGGAGCAGAATGGTATAGAGTAGAAATTTTTTCAAATCGGGGGCCAATATAAACCCTGCACACGAAAAACCGGCAGGTGCATACAAGTTTTATGAGGAAATTGTCTTCCGCACCCAATCTTCCACCACCGCCGGGTAATGCCGGTGCTCCAGTTCATGGATGCGCTGGGCCAGGCTGGCGGGGGTATCACCGGGCTGCACGGGGCAGTTGGCCTGGAACAGATGGGTGCCATGGTCGTACTGCTCATCCACTTCATGAATGGTGATGCCGCTTTGGGGATCACCGGCGGCCAGCACGGCTTTGTGCACATGTTCACCGTACATGCCCTTGCCACCGTAGTTGGGCAGCAGGGCGGGGTGGATGTTGACAATGCGGTGGGGATAGGCGTCAATCAGGGCCCCCGGCACCTTCCACAAAAAACCGGCAAGTACCACAAAATCAATCTGTTGTATCTGCAGCTCGGCCACGTACCCATCGCCCCGGAAAAACCGTTCTTTTTCCAGCAGCAGGGTGGGGATGCCGTGTTCGGCGGCGATCTGCAGCACCCCGGCTCCGGGTTTGTTACACACGATGAGGGCTACGGAGGCAAGGGGATTGTCCGCAAAATGGTCAACCAGGCGGCGGGCGTTGGACCCGGCGCCGGAAGCAAACACAGCCAGCCGCTGACGCTCACTCATAATCCTTTGATTTTCGTCCACATGCGCAGGAGGTAGTTGGTGAAAAACCGGTACTGCCCCAGCGGAATGCTGATGAGCAGCACACAGAAGGGCCAAATAAGGGTGGCTATGGGAACAAATAATAGCCAAAAAGCCCAATTATTATCCTTGTGCAATAATAAGTTGAGTAACTCTCTTGTAATTTTCCCGCAAAGGCTACCGCCGAGGGCAAAGGTGGTGAAGATGAGGGCAAATTGCCACCAGTTTACCTTCCACTTTTCTTTGAGTCGTTGAAACATGCCGCAAAAGTCGGGGGAAATTTTGTGGAACCTGTCTTGTTTTGGTAAAAACTTTCTTTGTCACAGTTTTGTTCAGACTGCTTTTCTAACAACCGCAGGTTTTATGAAACAACCCGCTGAAACGCAGGCTGCATAAGGGTAAATTTTTTTTTCAATGCTGTGGATATTGTGTCAGTATCCTCCCTAAATTTGCAGCCACAGAAAGGAGTTTATTCCTCATCATTTTCGTCTCTTGAACATTATGAATCAACCAAAATCAATTATCCGGCAAACACTGTTTGCAAGTCTATTCTTTGTTTCGTTGTTTTTTGGAAAGAGTCTGATGGCGCAGGACGGCAAAGCCCTGTTCCAGACAAACTGTGCTTCCTGCCATGCATTGAATAAGAAGCTGACAGGTCCGGCTCTTGCCGGCTTTGAAGAGAGGGGTCCGTGGAGCGACCGTAAAAAAGTATACGACTGGATCCGCAACCCGGCGGGTTTTGCCAAGACGGATGCGTATTCCGCTGCTCTGATTAAAGAGTACGGGGTACTCATGACCGGTTTCAATGCCCTCACCGATGCGGAAATTGACGCCATCGTTACCTATATCAATACACCTCCGCCCACACCTGCTCCCACACCCGGTGGTGCAGTGGCTGCTGAGCCCGAAGACAATTCCCTGCTTTTCGGCATCCTGGCGCTGGTGCTGGCCGTAGTGGCTGTGATCCTCTTACAGGTGAACAGCAACCTCCGCAAACTGAGCGATGAAAAAGAAGGCATTCACCGCCCAGAGCCGGTAGTGTTCTGGAAAAACAAAGCCTACATCGCCACAGGTATTATCTTATTATTCCTGGTGGGTGGTTACCTTACCATCCAGGGAGCGATCGGACTGGGTCGCCAGACCAACTATCAGCCCGAGCAGCCCATTTACTATTCTCATAAAGTACACGCCGGTATCAACCAGGTAAACTGTTTGTATTGCCACGGTGGTGCCATGGAAGGCAAACATGCCAACATTCCCAGCGTGAATGTGTGTATGAACTGTCACATGGCCATCAACGAATACAATGGACCGGAACTGGTGAAAGACGATGGAACCAAGGTGGATGGTACAGCCGAAATCCAGAAGCTGTATGAATATGCCGGTTGGGATCCTGCTGTGAACAAGTACACGGGTAAAGGCAAGCCTATCGAGTGGATCAAAATTCACAATCTCCCCGATCACGTGTATTTCAACCACGCTCAGCATACCAAGGCGGGTGGCGTTCAGTGCCAGACCTGTCACGGTGAAATTCAGAACATGGGTGAAGTGTACCAGTTCTCCAACCTGAGTATGGGATGGTGCGTAAACTGTCACCGGGAAACCAATGTGAAGTTTACGGAGAACGGCTTCTACAGCATGTATGAGAAGTTCCACAACGACATCAAGAGTGGTAAAATGGACAGTGTGACCGTTGAAAAAATCGGCGGTACTGAATGTCAGAAGTGTCACTACTAAAACGAATCAGCAACGTACGAGTAATAAGTAAGACGGTTCTGTTTCCGGGGTTTCTGATCTCACTGACAAACCGCACATTTAATAAATCAGCACATTAGCACATTATGAAGAAATATTGGCAAAGTTTCGGAGAGCTGAATAACTCAAAGGCCTACCAGGAAAATGCAGATAATGAATTCCGGGAAGAGTTGCCTTTTGAAATGAATGACAGCGCCGCTAAAACGCCCCGCAGAGATTTCTTGAAATACCTGGGTTTCAGCACGGCCGCTGCTACATTAGCTGCCAGTTGCGAAATTCCGGTGAAGAAGTCGATTCCTTTCCTCAATAAACCGGCTGATATTGTACCCGGCGTGGCCAATTATTATGCCACTACGTTTGTACAGGACGGTGATGTGGTGCCGGTACTGGCTAAAGTGCGTGATGGTCGCCCCATCAAACTCGAAGGAAATGAACTGGGCTTCACCAAGGGTGCCACCAGTCAGCGTGTACAGGCATCTGTACTGAGCCTGTATGATACATCCCGTGTACGCCACCCCATGGAAAAAGCAGGGGATGGCTTTAAAGAAGCTCCCACGTACGAAGCTGTGGATTCCAGGATTGCTGCTGCCCTGGCTGCAGTAGGTTCCAAAGAAATTGCAATCCTTACCTCCACCATCAACTCACCTTCTGTACTGGCGGTGATTGAGGAGTTCAAAGCAAAATATCCCACAGCCAAGCATTATACCTACGATGCGGTTTCGTACAGCGGTATGATCCAGGCCAACGAGGCTTCTTACGGTAAAAAAGGAATTCCTTCCTACCATTTTGAAAATGCAGAGGTGATTGTGAGTCTGGGTGCTGATTTCCTCGGTACCTGGCTTAGCCCCGTTGAATTTGCCAAGCAATATGCAACCAAGCGCAAAATCAATGAGAAGAACCCTGCTATGAGCCGTCACTTCCAGTTTGAAAGCATGTACAGCATGACGGGTGCCAACGCCGATGAGCGTTTCACCCATAAGCCCAGCGAACTGGGTGCCGTGCTGCTGAACCTGTATGCCAAACTGGGCGGCGCTGTTACAGCTCCTGCATTGACCGATAAGCGCCTGGTAGCTGGTATTGAAGCCGCTGCCAAAGAACTGCTGGCGGCCGGTGGCAATGCGGTGGTGGTAAGTGGCAGCAATGATGTGAATGCACAGATCCTGGTGAATGCCATTAACGATAAAATCGGCGCCAACGGAAAGACCATCAACTTCGGTACCATGCTCAACAACCGCAAAGGTGTGGATGCAGAAATGGAACAACTGGTAGCTGATATGAACGCCGGAACGGTGGGGGCTGTACTGGTGTACGGTGCCAACCCTGTGTACACCTATGGCGATACAAAGAAATTTGTTGACGGATGGAAGAAAGTAGGTCTCACTGTTTCTTTCAACGAAGCAGAAGATGAAACCACGCAGAACTGCCAGTACATCCTTCCCACGCACCACTTCCTCGAAAGCTGGGGCGATGCAGAAGCGAAGACCGGTTATCTTTCCTTTATTCAACCTACCATTCATCCGCTGTTTAAAACACGTGCGTTTGCAACTTCTCTTTTGAAATGGAGCGGCAGCACGGTGGCGGATTATGAAACCTATTTCAAGAACTACTGGACCAATAAGCTGGGCGGACAAGCGGCTTTCGATAAAGTACTGCAGGATGGTGTACAGGAACCTGCTGCTCCCGTGGTGGCCGGTGCTTCGTTTAACGCTGGTGCCTTGACGAACGCTGCTGCCAAACTCGGCACTGCTCCCAAAGCCGGTAAATACGAACTGGTGATCTACCAGAAAGTGAGCATCGGTGATGGTAAAATGGCCAACAACCCCTGGCTGCAGGAAATGCCCGATCCCATTACCCGTGCGTGCTGGGATAACTATGCGGTGATTTCCGTAGCTGCTGCCAAAGAACTCTTCCCCGATCTGAATATGGATCTCTACGAAGTGGAACCTCCCAAACCGGTGATCAAACTCAAAGCCGGTAACAAAGAGGTGGAACTTCCGGTGCTCATCATCCCCGGTACCAACGCCAGCACTATCTCCGTTGCGGTAGGTTATGGCCGTCATGAAAAAGTGGGACTGGCTGCCAAAGGAGCGGGTAAAAATATCTATCACTTTGTGGGCTACAATGGCGCCAACTACGATTACGTGGTGACCGATGTAACGGTGGAAAAAACCGGTACCGAATATCCCATTGCCGTGATGCAGACACATGGTCAGTATGGCAACCGCCACGAAGTGGTGAAGGAAACCAGCCTGGCTATCTTCAAGAAAGATCCCAAAGTCATCATCAACGAGCGACTGGCCGAAATAAAAGACTACGGCGGTATCGATAACTATGAAGCAGAGGGTACCATTTACCCTGTGTACGATAAGCCCGGCATCAAGTGGGGCATGAGCATTGACCTCAATACCTGTAACGGTTGCGGCGCCTGCGTGGTGGCCTGCTCTGCCGAAAACAACGTTTCGGTGGTAGGTAAAAACCAGGTGGCCAAATACCACGATATGCACTGGCTGCGGATCGACCGCTATTTCAGCGGCGATATGGAAAACCCCGATGTGGTGTTCCAGCCCATGCTCTGCCAGCATTGCGACAATGCGCCTTGCGAAAACGTTTGCCCGGTAGCCGCTACCAACCACAGCAGCGAAGGCCTGAACCAAATGACGTATAACCGTTGTATCGGTACAAGGTATTGTGCCAACAACTGTCCGTATAAAGTTCGCCGCTTTAACTGGCACGACTGGAACGGAGCCGACAGCTTCAAAGACAACCAGGCTGCCATCATTGAAAGCGGTCGCCTGAACGAAGTAACGGTGCAGATGAACGATGAACTCACCCGCATGGTGCTGAACCCCGATGTTACGGTTCGCAGCCGTGGTGTGATCGAAAAATGTTCGTTCTGCGTACAGCGTCTGCAGGAAGCCAAACTCACCGCTAAGAAGGACAGCCGCCCGATGGTGGACAGCGATATCAAAACGGCTTGCCAGCAGGCTTGTCCCACCGGAGCGATTGTGTTCGGTAACGTAAACGATAAAGAAAGTGCGATCCGGAAAACCCGTACCGAAGAAGGTGCACAACGTACCTTCTATGTACTGGAGCAACTGCACGTACTGCCCAACGTAAGTTATATGGCGAAAGTGCGGAACACCGAGCGTACCGTGGGAAATCATGAAGAAGGACACGAGGGACACGGCGATCAGCACGAAGAAAAGAAAGAAGCTGCAGGAGCAGCTCACTAAGAACGGCGTCCGCTGAGGACACCGGTTGAAACGGAACGGTTCAATACAAATTAAACCAAAGCTGACAGCCCGGGAGGTTGAAAGCTCAAAGCAGAAACGAATATGTCATTACTAAAGTACGAATCACAGGTCAGAGAACCACTGGTGGATGGTAGTAAAACGTACCACCAGGTAACGGAAGACATCTGTCGTCCCGTGGAAGCAGCCCCCAGCCGTTTGTGGTGGGTTGGCTTCATCATTTCTGTTGCCCTCCTGTTGTTTGGTGTGGTGAGTGTGTATGTAGAAGTGGTGTACGGTACGGGTATGTGGAACCTGAACAAAACCATCGGATGGGGTTGGGATATCACCAACTTCGTATGGTGGGTGGGTATCGGTCACGCCGGTACGCTCATCTCAGCGATCCTCTTACTCTTCCGCCAGGGCTGGCGTACCGGTGTTAACCGTGCGGCAGAAGCCATGACCATCTTTGCGGTAATGTGCGCCGGTCAGTTCCCGGTATGGCACATGGGTCGTGTGTGGATGGCCTTCTTTGTATTCCCTTATCCCAACACACGTGGTCCGCTGTGGGTGAACTTTAACTCACCGCTGTTGTGGGACGTATTTGCGATTTCTACCTATTTCACGGTTTCGCTGTTGTTCTGGTACAGTGGTCTGCTTCCCGATATGGCCACCCTGCGTGACCGTGCCAAAAAGAAATGGGCCAAGCATTTTTATGGTGTGGCTTCGTTCGGCTGGACCGGTTCCACCAAACACTGGCAGCGTCACGAAAGTCTGTCGCTGGTACTGGCCGGTTTGAGTACGCCCCTGGTACTTTCTGTACACACCATCGTATCGTTCGACTTTGCCACTTCGGTAATTCCCGGCTGGCATACCACCATCTTCCCGCCCTACTTTGTGGCTGGTGCCATCTTCTCCGGTTTTGCCATGGTGCAAACCCTCATGCTGGTACTCCGCAAAGTATATGCACTGGAAGACTATATCACGATCAGCCACATTGAAAACATGAACAAGGTAATTGTACTCACCGGTTCTATTGTGGGTTGTGCATACCTCACTGAGTTGTTCATGGCCTGGTACAGTGCGGTGAAATACGAATACGATATCTTCTTTAAATACCGCATTGCTGGTCCTTACGGCTGGAGCTACTGGCTGATGATGACCTGTAACGTAATCACACCCCAGTTGTTCTGGGTGAAAAAATTACGCCGCAACATTGCGTTCACGTTCCTCATGAGTATTGTGGTGAACATTGGTATGTGGTTCGAGCGTTTTGTGATCATCGTTTCATCGCTGTACCGTGACTTCCTTCCCTCATCCTGGTCGGTATACTACCGTCCCACCATCTGGGAAGTTGGTTTCTATCTCGGTTCCTTCGGTTTGTTCTTTACCTGTTTCTTCCTCTTCTCCAAATACTTCCCGGTAATTGCCATTGCTGAGATCAAGCACGTATTGAAGAGAAGTGGTGAAAGCTATAAAGAGAAAATGGATCCGCTGGAAGAAAAGAGCGTGGAAGAATTTGCACATGCAGCCCATCATTAATTGAAATTCTGCTGATGGCGTAAGCCGGAGGCGCAAAGCAAAACAGAATATATGCCCGTAAAAAAATTCGTAGTTGGTTGTTTTGATGATGAAAAAACACTCTTTCCTGCGGTGAAAAACACCCGCAAGGCAGGGTATAAAATTCATGATCTGTTCACACCGTTCCCCATTCACGGCCTCGATCATGCGATGGGATTGCGTGATACCAGCCTGCATACCGCCGGCTTCATTTACGGTATCACCGGTACGACTCTTGCCCTCAGCTTCATGAGCTGGGTGTTCACCCGTGACTGGCCCCTGAACATTGGTGGTAAGCCCAGCTTTCCGCTGCCGGCCTTTATTCCCATCATTTTCGAATTGACCGTACTCTGTGCGGCGGTGGGAATGGTGCTCACCTTCTGCTACCTCTGTCAGCTGGCGCCCTTCGTGAAAAAAGATCATTTTCACCTGCGTGCCACCGACGATCTGTTTGTAATGCCCATTGAAGTAACGGCCAAAACCAACGTGGAAGAAGTAAAAGCCTTCCTGCAACAGGCCGGTGCTGTGGAAGTGTTTGAAAAAGAAGCCGAAACCGGCTGGTGGCTGGGTCGCTACGACAAAGACAAGAAAATTTTTGAGAAAGAAGAACCTGTTACAGCATAAACGAATGATTATCATGCGGAATCAAGTATTCACAGTCATTACAACAGCAGTCCTGATAACAGGAATCGTATCCTGTCAGCAGGCGAATAAGAATTTCCCCGGTAAAATTTATGCCCCCGATATGGCATACAGCCGGGCCGTGGAAACCTATGCCGATCATAGTTTCCTTACCGAAAACGGAATTAACTACGATGCCACACCTGTTGCGGGTACCGTAAAGCGGGGCGGTGTAGCTTCCTTTGCAATCGCAATGGATGCTGCCGGCGATACCACCAACTACGTTGCCAGCAAGCAGATTGCCAATCCCCTGCCGCCGCTCAACGAACAGGATATGGCCGAAGCCAAACGCCTGTACAATATTAACTGCGGCATCTGCCACGGCGAAAAGCTGGACGGCAACGGACCGATCTATAATGGTGGCAACGGACCTTACCCTATTGCCCCCAAGAACCTGATCGCCGATCCGGTGGTGAGTAAAATGCCTGCCGGCCAGATGATGTATTCGCTCACCTACGGTAAAAACCTGATGGGCAGCTATGCATCACAACTGAGCACCAAACAGCGCTGGATGATTATTCATTATGTGCAGAGTCAGCAACCCGGTGGCAAAAAAGAAGCAGCCCCGGCCGCTACTGATTCCACCAAAGTGGCTGTAAAATAAAAGGAACCCATACAAACATTCAACCATAAACGAACTTCAATGACACTGAAAGATCAATTTGAAATACCAGGCGGACTGAAAAAGTGGAGTTATGCCCTGATGGGTGTGGGTGCGTTGACCCTTGTCCTGGGGATCATTTTTCTGCATCCCTTTGCAGCGCATCATGGTGGCAGTGAAACCGATCCGGCTTCTTACGGTGCCACCAAATTCTGGATGGCGCTCATGCACAATGGTATTTTCTGGCTGTTGGTAACAGCTGCCAGCTTCTTTTTCATTGCTGCCACTACACTGGCGCAGGGCGGCTGGCCCCTCGCATTCCGCCGGGTGCCCGAGGCGATTTCCAATAACATCAATGTGCTGGGTCCTGTTGTCCTGGTGATCTTACTCGCCTACGTATGGATTTCTCCCGATCACCATATCTACCATTGGAAAGATACCGAGCATGTGAAGCACGATGCCAAACTTACCTGGAAGAGCGGATTTCTGAATCCTACGTTCTATACCATTCTTTCTGTTGTTTCGGTAGGTCTGTGGATGTGGTTCCGCAACTGGTTCCGCAAAAATTCCATTGCAGAAGATCTGACTGGTAAAAATGACCATTCTTTCTACTGGAAGTCGCTGGCCATTGCCGCTGCTTTCCTGGTTACTTATGGTTTAACGGTAATGAGCACGCTTCCCTGGATGTGGCTCATGAGCATTGATGCACACTGGTACAGCACCATGTACAGCTGGTACACCTTTGCCAGCAGCTGGGTGGCCGGTATTTCCTTAATGATGCTCTTTATCATTTACCTGAAAAACCAAGGATACCTCGAGTATGTAAGCGAAGAGCATATTCACGACGTGGGTAAATTCATGTTCGCCTTCTCTGTATTCTGGACCTACCTCTGGTTCAGCCAGTACATGCTCATCTGGTACAGCAACCAGCCTGAAGAAACAGAGTATTTTATTGACCGGATTGGACCCGGCGGCAAGGGCGGACCTTTTAAGGCTATCTTTTTGCTGAATTTAATCATCAATTTCCTCGCTCCGTTGTTAATATTGATGCGCCGTGGTTCCAAGCGGAACTATACGGTGGTAACATTAATGGCTGTGATTATCATTTTTGGTCACTGGCTCGATTTCTACCAGATGGTTACCCCCGGTCCGCTGAAGAAACTGGGACAGGAGTCGAACTCGCTGGGCCACTTCCTGTACAGCCTTGGTATCAGTGCCGGCTTCCTGGGTGTGGTGATTTATGTTACAGCCCGCAGCCTGACAAAAGCATCACTTTTGCCGAAGAATCACCCGCTGGTGAAAGAAAGTGTGATCCATCATACGTAATAGTTTGAACAAAGAAAATTGAATTGACGAAAACAAAATAACTTGTGCTGATATGACTACAACAACTTACCTGGTAATTGCTGCAGCCGTTCTGATTTTTATTGTAATCTTCCAGATTGCGAAGGCCAGCGAGTATGTAAGCGTACTCAAAGGAGAGGATACAGCCAGAAAACAGACCAATAAAATCAACGGGGCCATGTTGCTCGGCTTCATGATCCTGGGCTTTATAGGGGTATGGTGGTGTAACGACAAACTCTACAGCACCACCCTGTTTCCGCAGGGCTCGGCTTCTGTGGAAGGAGAACAGATTGACCAGATGATGTGGATCACCATTATCATCACCGGTATTGTGTTCATCTTAACCCAGTTCCTGCTGTTCTACTTTGCCTGGAAATACCAGGAGAAAGAAGGTGTGAAGGCGTTCTACTTTGCACACAGTACCAAACTGGAGTTGATCTGGACGGTGGTGCCGGCCATCACCCTCAGTGTACTGGTGGTATTTGGTCTGAAATTCTGGTTCCGCATCACCTCCGATGCTCCCAAAGATGCCCTTACGGTTGAAATTGTGGGTAAGCAGTTCGGCTGGATTATGCGCTATCCCGGTAAGGATAAAACGTTCGGGAAAAAACATTTTAAGGTGATTAGCGACGAAGGCAATAATTCACTCGGACAGATCTGGGATGACCATGCCGATCTGAAGCTGAAAGCCGATCCCGCCAACTACGATGATGTGGTAACCACACAAACGATGTATCTCGTAAAAGGTCGTCCCGCCAAACTCATCATCGGCAGCCGGGATGTGATTCACGATGTGGGCTTGACGCACTTCCGTATGAAAATGGATGCAGTGCCCGGTATTCCCACCACGCTGTGGTTCACACCCAAGTACACCACCAAGGAAATGAAAGAGCGTACCGGTAACCCCGATTTCGTGTTTGAAATTTCCTGCGACCAGATGTGCGGTAATGGCCACTATTCCATGAAAGGAATCATTGAAGTGGTAACCCAGGAAGAATTTGATGCCTGGATTGCCAAACAAAAACCGAATTATTATGTGGCTAATCCCGAAAAGGATCCGGCCAGCCAACAGCAGCCTGCTGCTGATACAGCCAGCACAAAAATTGCGGCTGTAACAAAGGTTCAATAATCTTTTATTCTCTGATAAAAAATTGACTATGAGTATTGAAACAACACAAGTACAGGGCGTAAGTGTTCCTCATGAAGTGCATGACGAAACCCATCACGGGCATCATCATCATGAGACATTCCTCACCAAGTATGTGTTTAGCCAGGACCACAAAACCATTGCCAAGCAGTTCCTGATTACCGGGATGTTCTGGGCCCTGGTGGGTGGTTTGTTTTCTGTGATCTTCCGTCTGCAGCTCGGTTACCCCGATGCCAAGTTTCCCTGGATGGAAGACTTGCTGGGCGAATGGGCCCGTGGCGGACAGCTCCAGGCGGAAGCGTATTATGCCCTGGTGACCATGCACGGTACGGTGCTGGTATTCTTTGTATTAACAGCCGGTTTGAGCGGTACGTTCTCCAACTTCCTCATTCCACTGCAGGTGGGTGCCCGTGATATGGCCTCGCCCTTCATGAATATGCTTTCTTACTGGTTCTTCTTTATTGCCAGTATTGTCATGCTGTCTTCCTTGTTTGTACAAACCGGTCCGTTCAGCGGTGGCTGGACAGCTTATCCTCCGCTGAGTGCGTTGGGTGAAGCATCCCCGGGATCGAAAGTGGGGATGGACTTGTGGCTGGTATCCATGGCACTGTTCGTGGTATCCTCGCTGCTGGGTGGTTTGAACTATATTGCCACCATCCTCAACATGCGTACCAAGGGTATGAGTATGACCCGTTTGCCGCTCACCATCTGGGCGTTCTTCTTCACAGCAGTGCTGGGCGTATTGTCGTTCCCCGTACTGTTCTCCGGTTTTATTCTTTTGATTTTCGACCGCCACTTCGGTACGAGCTTCTACCTGAGTGATATCTATATTAACGGACAGGCCTTGCCGAACGAAGGTGGTAGCGCCATTCTCTACCAGCACCTGTTCTGGTTCCTGGGTCACCCCGAGGTGTATATCATCCTCCTGCCGGCGATGGGTATGGTGAGTGAAATTCTGTCGGTGAACAGCCGCAAGCCCATCTTTGGTTATATGGCGATGGTGGGTTCGCTGTTTGCGATTGCCATCCTGGCTTTCCTGGTATGGGCGCACCACATGTTTGTAACCGGTCTCAATCCGTTCCTCGGTGCCTTCTTCGTACTGCTCACCCTGCTGATTGCGGTACCATCGGCCATCAAGGTGTTCAACTGGCTCACCACGATCTGGCGGGGAAGTTTGAGGTTTACGCCGGGTATGCTGTTCGCCCTGGGCTTTGTGAGCTTGTTTATTTCCGGTGGTTTAACGGGTATCTTTCTCGGTAACTCAGCGTTGGATATCCACCTGCACGATACGTATTTTGTAATTGCCCACTTTCATATTGTAATGGGTGTGGCATCTATGTTCGGCATGTTTGCCGGTGTCTATCACTGGTATCCGAAAATGTATGGCCGCTATCTCAACAACACACTGGGTTATGTACACTTCTGGGTAACCATGATTGGATCATACCTCATTTTCTGGCCCATGCACTACGAAGGGTTGGCAGGTATGCCCCGCCGGTATTATAAATTTGATATCTGGGAGTCGTTCAAACATTTTGGTACACTGAATCAGATGATCAGTATTGTGGCCATCCTGGTATTCCTGGTACAGATTCTGTTCCTCTTCAACTTCTTCTACAGCATCTGGAAAGGAAGAAAAGTAACAACGAAAAACCCATGGGGTGCCACTACCCTGGAATGGACAACCCCCATCAACCCCGGACACGGGAACTGGGAAGGAGAAATTCCGGAAGTACACCGCTGGGCGTATGACTATGCAAAAGATGGTAAGGAGTATATAGCGCAAACCACCCCGGTGGCTGCCGATGAAAGCAAGCATTGATCACAGCCGTAAGTGGAAGGAGGGCCCGGTCCAACCCGACGCAAACGGCGCCCAAACGAAAACGTGGAACAGGGAGTAACGAAACATACAAAACTGAAGGACTACGCACAACTGGTGAAGTTTACCCTCAGTTTTACCGTGGTGTTCAGCAGCGTGATTTCTTATATGCTGGCGCCCAATGTGGTGGAATATGATTGGTGGAGTATTGTTCTTTTACTGACCGGTGGCATGCTGGTAACAGGCAGTGCCAATGCGGTGAATCAGATAGCAGAAGTGGAAACCGATGCTATGATGAAACGCACCGCCAGCCGCCCGGTGGCAGCAGGCCGCATGAGTGTGCAGGAAGCAACAGCTTTCGCCATCATTGCAGCCATCGCAGGTTCTTTGATCTTAGGATTGTACTTCAGCTGGTATGCTGCGGGTCTCAGTCTGCTGAGTTTGTTCCTGTACGGGTTTGTTTACACGCCCATGAAAAAGGTCAACTCAACAGCCGTGCTCATCGGGGCTATTCCCGGCGCACTGCCCTGTTTGATCGGCTGGGCAGCGGCCTATAACGGGGAAGGCTTTTCGTGGACCGGTGGCTGGATCCTGTTTGCTGTTCAGTTTCTGTGGCAGTTTCCGCATTTCTGGGCGATTGCCTGGGTGGCACACGGCGATTACAGCAAAGCCGGCTTTAAGCTGCTGCCTTCAGAGAAAGGACCCACGAAGTTCACCGCTATCCAAACCATCATCTACTCGTTGTTGATGATACCGGTGGGGGTGTTGCCCTACATAACCGATATGACTGGTGTGGTGAGTTTGTGGATTGTGGCAGCGGCCAACTTTTTCATGGTGGTGCAATGCCTGCGGCTCTACCGTAACATGGATGTGAAAAGTGCCAGGCGGGTGATGTTCAGCAGTTATATTTATCTGCCTGTTGTGCTCCTGGCACTACTGGCCGATAAAATTGATAAAGTGGTTTAACGTAGCAATTTGGAATATGGAGCGGGTTATGAGTGAACGAAATCAGAAAATGCATCCCCACAAGTTTACGCTGTGGGTGGCCATCGGAAGTATTTCCATGATGTTTGCCGGTTTTACCAGCGCTTACATTGTGAAAAGCAACATGGCAGGCTGGGTACCTGTGCAATTGCCCAAGATCTTTTATTTGTCAACGGCGTTGATCCTGCTCAGCAGCGGTACGATTTACCTGGCAAAGAAATCATTTCAAAGCCGGGAAATGGCCCGTTACCGGTTGCTCATTACCGTTACGGCGGTACTGGGACTCATCTTCCTGGTGACACAATACATGGGATTTTCCCAGCTGTGGCAACAGAAAGTAACCCTGCAGGATAGTGTGGCAGGCGCCTTTTTTTACATCATTGCAGGTGTACACGGTCTGCACGTGGTGGGTGGCGTAGTTGCGCTGATCGTGATTTTTGCACGGGCCTTCAGCAGCAAAACACGGTATTACAGCAGCACCCCGATTGATGTAGTATCTGTCTATTGGCATTTTGTAGATCTGTTATGGTTGTACCTGTTTGTATTTTTCTTACTGGTATCCTGAAACAGAAACCCTTATAAACAATTTTGAATTTTAAACACGACTCAATGGCACAAACAGTACCGGTAAACACAAAATGGTGGGGAGGTGGTAAAAGCCCTTTCAACGTGGAATATGGCAAGCTGATGATGTGGTATTTCCTCATGAGTGATGCCTTCACCTTCGGCGCCTTCCTCATTGCGTATGGAACGGTTCGCTTTTCCAGCATTTCCTGGCCCGATCCCAACTTCGTATTCCAATCGCTTCCGTTCCTGGGGGATGGATATCCGCTTGTGTTTGTAAGTATCATGACCTTCATCCTCATTGTGAGCTCGGTAACGATGGTACTGGCCGTACACGAAGGACATCTCGGCAACAAAAAAGGAGTGATCAAGTGGATGCTGTGGACCATCATAGGTGGCCTGGCGTTCCTGGGTTGCCAGGCATGGGAGTGGACACACCTGCACCACGAAGGTGCCTGGTGGGGCCGTAACCCGTTCCCCAATGCCGACGGAACCGTTGCCGGCACCAACTTCTCCAACTTCTTCTTTACCATCACCGGCTTTCACGGTTTTCACGTGTTCTCCGGGGTGATAATCAATATCATTGTCACATTGATGACCTGGAGAGGCGTATTTGAACGCAGGGGTCATTACCTGATGATTGAGAAAGTGGGCTTGTACTGGCACTTTGTAGACCTGGTATGGGTATTTGTATTCCTTTTCTTCTATCTTGTATAACCATTTCTGAACAACGAAGCTTGAAATAACTGAACTATGGACCATCAAACTTTTGGAGGCGAGGTAACCATCCCGCACGAACACAATCCCGGAACCGTTAAAAAGATCATCCGTACTACGGTGATCCTTTCTGTCATCACCATCGTGGAACTGTTGCTGGGTTACTATATTTATACCCTGCACAAGACCCCGGACTATAGCCATACATGGGTGTTATTCCTGAAAGGTGTGATTATTATTCTGTCGCTGGCAAAAGCATTTTATATCGTAGGTGTGTTCATGCACCTGGGCGATGAAATACGTAACCTCATTATGACCATTGTGGTGCCGCTGGCTCTCTTCATCTGGTTCATTATTGCCTTCCTGTGGGATGGCACTTCCTGGAAGAACCTGCGCAATACCTATGCTCCCAAGGATCCCGTGAAGTTTGAACAGGTGGCAGAACCGGCGCATCAAGGCGGACTGAAGTAAAGTAAATTGAATCCAGTTGTTCGTCCCGGTTTTCCTGCTCATTCAAGGAAATCGGGACGAACTTTTTATTGAAGTGATTGTAACAGAAGTGTATGTTGAGTAAAAAAGCTTTCTTTTCCTTATTGCTGGTGGTGGGTGTGCCGGTGGCCGCTTATTACACCGTGAAATATCTCAGCGAGGATGCGGTGGACATGCCCCGCCGGTACTTCTTTGATTCAGTAACCGAAAGAACCGATAAAGGCAAACGGGTGCGGGATACTGCCTGGCACCGTATTTCCAACTTCCGCTTTGCCAACCAGCTCGGCGATACCGTGGAAGCCGATGCACTGAAAGGGAAAATCCTGATCGTTGATTTCTTCTTCACCCGTTGCCCCAATCCCTGTCCCACCCTTACCCGCAACATGAAGCGCATGCAGGATGCTTACCTGAAGAGCGATACACTTATTCATTTTCTTTCGTTCACCGTTGATCCGGCTCGTGACAGTGTAGCTGCCTTGAAGCGGTACGCCGACTCTTACAAAGTGCGCCACAACAACTGGTGGATGCTTACAGGACAGAAGAAAGACATTTACGACCTGGCCTTTACTGAATTCAAAGCCGGTATTGTGGATGGAGGCGAGGTGGATACTGCCTTTCTGCACACGAATAAATTTTACCTGCTCGATAAAAACCGGGTAATCCGGGGCTGGTACGATGGCACCGATACCGCAGCACTCACCCGCATGGCCCGTGATATCAGCCTCCTGATCCTGGAAAAAGATAAAACCAAAAAGCGGAACCTCTTCCGTAAGTAAACTCAGTTTCTATGTCAACACACAGACACAAACATCGCCGGCATCATCACACACGTGGAGTGGTATTGCCCGCTTCTTTGAAGAAAAATGATAAAGTGGCCTACTTCCTCATCTTCACCGTGTCCATCATCGTATTTGCAGCGGTGGTGATACTGGGCCGGGTGCAGGTGGATGTAAACCTGGGCTTCGACAAACATATTTTTGCCCGCCTCAATGCCTTGATCAACTCCTTTGTAGCCTTATTGCTGCTCGGTGGTTTGTGGGCGGCCAAAGACAAACGGTTTAACACACACAAAAAACTGATGCTCTGGGCCATCGGCCTTTCGGTCCTGTTCCTGGTGTCCTATATTGCCCATCACTTGTTCACCGGCGAAACATCGTACGGTGGATCGGGCCTGATTAAACTGGTGTATTATTTCATCCTGTTTACCCATATTCCGCTGGCGGGATTGATCCTGCCGTTTATTCTCTTTTCAGCTTACCGGGGACTCACGGCGGAGTACGACAAGCACCGCAAACTGGTGCGCTACACCTGGCCGTTGTGGTTATATGTAGCCATTACCGGTGTGGTGGTGTACTTCATGATCAGTCCGTATTACGGGTAAAAAAGACGTTCACTCCGGTTCTTCGCTGCTTGTTGCCAACAGGGATCTCTTGTTCTGCTGAAGCAATGTTTCTTTTGACACTTCCTGTTGGGATTGGCACACCCGCTGATACCCGTCATGGTTTCCGGGTGCTCGAAGTGCTACCTTCATTCCATCAACGCAATTCAGTTCTTTCACCATAAAATTTTTACCTATGTCTGCAATTCAACACAACCGACATTTTCATCCACACATGAATGAGGCAACCTGGCAGGCATTGATTGTGCTTGCATTCTTTGCTGCAATAGCAATACTTACTGTTTTATTTTTTAATTAAAGTCTGATTCGACACATTGGTTGACTTGTTCATGTATGATACCTTGGGCGCAGCGGGGGCTGCGCCTTTTTTATGTTTCTGTTCAAACAGATGGATGTACAAGAAAGTGCTTCTCAGTTCCACTCCTTCGACTGGTATACCACTTTCCCATCCATGACGGTGAGGAAGACCTTTGTTTGGGCAATCAGGGAAGGATCAATTTCAAACAGATTCTGCGACAGCACCACAAAATCGGCCAGGTAACCTTGCTGCAACCGGCCCTTGATGGTTTCTTCAAACGACGAATAAGCACCACCGAAGGTATAGGCATCCAGCGCTTCTTTGAGGGAAATGCGTTGCTGCGGGATCCAGCCGCCGGCCGGCTGACCGTCGGTGGTTTGCCGGTTCACGGCAATATGCAGTCCGTGCAGGGGATTGAGGTCAATACAGGCCGGCCAGTCGCTCCCAAATACCAGGAAGGCACGGGACTGCAACATTGATTTCCAGCCGAAAGAATACGGCAACCGTTGTTCGCCCACGGCTTTGGCCCAGACAGCAATGGTACCCGGATCGGCATGTATGGGTTGCATCGACGGCAGTACATGCAGCTGCTGAAAACGCTGCACATCGGCCGGTTTGCATTGTTCAATATGTTCGATCCGGTGACGGCTGTTGCTGGTGTTGTTTTTTTGTTGCGCCAGCTCGTAGGCATTCAGCGCCTCATGCACCGACCGGTCGCCGATGGCATGTGTGTACATCCGGAAACCGGCTTTGTCAAACGCCTGCGTCAGCCGTTGGTATACCGGCAAGGGATAAGCGAATTCACCGTTGGCTGTTTTGCCGTTTTCACCCGCATCGCTGTACTCTTCCATCATCACCGCCGTATGCGATTCAATCACCCCGTCGAGCATGAACTTCACCGCATCGGCACGCAGCATCGGGTTGTTGCCGTATTTGTGTTTGAGGAGCGTAAACCGCTGAATGTCGGCATCGCTGGTCGTGCTGCTGGTACTGAACGCAGCGGCATACCGCAGGGTGAGTTTGCCTTTGTCGAGCAGTTCCTGGTACAGCCCCAACTCTTCAATGGTGCCGCTGGCATTCTGCACACTGGTGATGCCCATGGATGCGGCAAACTGTAAGCCTGTTTCAATGGCTTTCAGTTTTTCTTCCCGGGTGCGGGGCGGTATGAGTTTGCGTACCAGTTGCATGGCGCTTTCGCTCAGCATACCGGTGGGTTCGCCGTTGGCATCTTTGACGATGGAACCAAAGCCGCTGTACTCCGTATCACGGGTAATGCCGGCCAACGCCAGCGCCTTGGAGTTGACCCAGGCACTGTGCCCGTCGTAAGCACTGATGTACACCGGCCGGTCGCTGATGACCGCATCCAGTAGTTCTTTGGTGGGCCGGCCATCTGCAAAAGCCGTGTACTGCCAGCCGCTGCCGGTTACCCAGCCGGCGGTGGGATTTTTTTGTGCAAAGGCGAGTACGGTTTGTACCGCTTCCTCCGGGGTTTTGCAGTGGTTGAGATCGGCCGTTTGCAGATCCAGCGACCCACTGAGAAAATGAATATGCGCATCATTAAAGCCCGGCACTACCAGGCGTCCCTGCAGGTCAATCACTTTGGTGCCGGCGCCTTTCCGGCTGCGGATGGAAGCGGTACTGCCGGTGGCAATGATTTTGTTCTGCTGTACCGCCAGGGCTTCCACAAAGGGTTGTGCTTCGTTGCCGGTGTAAATACGGCCGTTGAGCAGGAGCAGATCGGCGGCAGCAGGTGCCGCCGAACGGGGTATAAAAGAATACAGCAACGCTGCGGTAATACTAACGAGCAACAGGAACCGGACCATAAGCAGTGGAATTTAAAAACTTAAGGTACTGTTTTTTTGAAGTACAGGAATGGCAGCAGGTAAATTCCTGCAGCAAAGAAGGGAATCTTTCAGTAGTTTCACCCACACAATAGTCACCCGTAAACAATACAACATGTCCCAACAGAATTACGCCAATCACCGGCAAATGGTCCCCGGTTTTCACTATGTCGCCTTTGCGTTAGGACTTGCCATCCTCGTCGGCTCCCTGGTCAATCTCTTTACGGCAGCACCGGAGAATCATTATTCGGCAGCACTTATAACGGCACTCATCCTGTTGGTCTTTCTCATTGCCTGGTACACACGTACGTTTGCGTTAAAGGCACAGGACCGTGCCATCAGGGCCGAAGAAAACCTGCGGCATTTTGTACTGACTGGCAAACTACTCGACAGCCGCCTGCGCATGAGCCAGATCGTTGCCCTGCGCTTTGCAGGTGATGAAGAATTTGTGGCACTGGCTGGCAAAGCGGCAGCTGAAAACTTATCTGCCAATGCGATTAAGCAATCCATCACCAACTGGAAAGCAGATCATTACAGGGTGTAAGCCGGAGATCAATCGTTCAAGTGTTATGCACTTAAAAGCCAACCTGCAGCAGAGACTTTCTTTTCTGTTCTGAGCGACGTATTCCAGAGGGGACGTTGCGTTCAGTAATTAGGGCCGGAAACCTTCCGGTGCTTTTTCTTTACTCCTGACGAAACCGCCTTCTTTTCCAATCCACACTTACGGCGGAACCGGTGGCCAGGAACACGGAATGGGGTTGCTGTTGGCCCAGGTGCGCAAAGGGGGCACCGTACATGGCACCAAAATCACAATCTACCTCGTAGTGCCGCACCGGGTGGATCGTCCAGCTGGGGTGGTTGACCCGGTACTCTTCCGATTGCTGCGCATCAATGCGGGTATAGCCGAAGTAATGTTCAAAAATAAACGACTCGAAACTGCCTGGCTGCTGTGGTTCCGCAGTGGCCGCAGCGGTTACGGCCAGGTGGTTCCAGCGCCGTGATTGCTTCCAGGCATAACGCACTTCCAGCGCATCAGCTTTCGAACGGATCGTATGGGTAACGGGCAGGGCTGTATAGTGTTCGCTGTATAACGCATTGGCCACCCAGGCCACGGTACGATGAGGTACCGTTTCGTTGATGAACACAACGCCACGCCGGGTTTCAGCACCTTCCCGCCGCACCACATAAAAGCGCAGGTTCACTTCTTCAAAATTACCCAGCCAGGGAATGGGCACACCAAACAAACGGGTGCCGAGAAATCGAAAACCAACGAGACTCACCCATGCGGAATCCTCGTGCAGATCCAGCTCCACACCGGCCGGCAGGTAGGGTTGCAGCAGCGCCGGCTCCACCGCATAGTTGGCCATCACCAGGTGTTGCCAATGCGCCTTTAAAAAAATTTGCATGCTGCAAAGGTAAGCAGGTAACGGGGTTGTGGCGGGGGAACCACTACCTGACAATCCCCGTCAGGTTGGGCCGTTATCCCTGGTTTGTTCTTAGCAACGACTCCCCGAGTGAACGCTGCGTTTCTCCTGTTCGTATTTTGGTTTTTAAAAGATAGTATACATTTCAGGTTTGAATGTATACTAAGTCTGGTTTTAGTATACATTCATGATCTCAGCGACGTCTCACGTCGGGGATGTGCTGTTGCAGCAATCAATACAACATCTCCCGCACCATCGCCACGCTCTTGAGCGCTTCGCCCTTCACCAGCCAGCACACACCAAAAGCCACCAGCGCCAGGAACTCGAACCAGTACACCAGGTTGTATTGGGTATAATATGGCATGAGTGATGGAAAGAAAAACGAACCCGCAATGATGAGGATGCAGGCGGCAATCACGATGCCGCAGGTGCGGAAGAGACGGTTGCGCCGCACTTTGCCGGTCGGGCGCTTGCCCGGTGCATCCTTGCTCTTGGTAAACACGCAGATGGCGATATACGCCAGGATACCGAAGAAAAACGTGGCCGCAATGCCGTGTGTCAAGCCCACCCAGTTGGGGATGGACAGCGTTACCACCGAGCAGCTACCGTTCCGCATGGGCCAGGTTGGGAAAAACGCCACGCAGAACGAAAAGAACCCAGCAGCTGAGGTAAGCCAGTTATCGTTTTTGTTGTAGCCGGGATATACCACCAGGAAAAACGCCGTGGCGCAGAGCATGCCCACAAACACATCGCCGGCAAGGGTATAGTAGTAGTGACTGATAGAATCCTGCACCAGCCGGCAGCCACCACCTGCTAAGGTGATGAGAAACAGCACCGGTGCAATGGACAACGCAATATACCCCACCATACGGCGCAGTTTGAGAAACGATACCACGTAAGGGTTGGCACGTTGGATTTCTTCGGGGGAGAAGTAGGGAGGGGTATCAGGCATAAAGGTGTGGTTGATACGTGAAGGTTGGTTGAAGAGGTAAAAATGAGAAAGGAATTCCAGATTTCATAGAAAATAGTATGTGTTAACTTCCGATCGCTCCGTTGGTTTCAAACTATATAGGGAGGGAGATGGAAGTTGCAGTTTCTTAGTTGTAATTGATGGATGATGAGTGTGGGAGGACGAGTTTAAAAGTTTTAATTGTTTAGAATACTTTGAACAACAAGATTTTTTATAACTGATTATTAATTTCGTTCAAGTGACGACTGAATTTAAATGAACGAATTGTATATTCACATTAAATCTCAATTATCTTAAAAAATTAACCAGCAAACACCCGCCTTCGGAATGGCTTTCAACGAAAATACCAGAGTAAAAATACCGGCTATCCTGCACTTATGTAGCCTGGGATATACTTACCTGCCCCTATCCAAGGCAAAGTGGGATGCAAGCACCAATATTTTCACTTCCATTTTTGAAGAGAGTATAAATCGGTTGAACCCGAACCTGGAGGCTTCTGATCTAAAGGTTCTTTTCGAAAAAATCAGTCTGGCGCTGGATAATGAAGATCTCGGTAAGAGCTTTTATGAAATGCTTACCGACAATTCGGGTGTAACCCTGATCGATTTTGAAAACTTCAACAAAAACGCCCTTCATGTAGTGACGGAATTACCCTGCATCAATGGTGACGAAGAATTCAGACCCGATATCACACTTTTAATCAATGGACTGCCATTGGTATTTATTGAAGTCAAGAAACCAAATAACCTGGATGGCATTCAGGCGGAGTACAAACGCATTCAATCCCGTTTTAAAAACAAAAAGTTCCGGAAGTTCATCAACATCACACAAGTCATGGTATTCTCCAACAATATGGAGTATGATGAGGATGGTACCCAACCTTTGCAGGGAGCTTTTTATGCAACAACAGCGTATGGTGATGTTAAGTTGAACTACTTCCGTGAAGCAGAACGGTTTGACCTTACCCGTATTTTACAACCTGTTTCTGAAGAAACAGAAACGGAAGTGCTGAAAGACAACAATCTTGTAAGTATTAAATATTCGCAGGAATATCAAACGAACAGACACACGGATAAACCAACTAACCGCATTTGTACCTCTTTGTTTCAGCCCGAAAGGCTCAGTTTTCTGTTACAATATGCCATCACATATGTAAAATCGGAAAATGGACTGGAAAAGCATGTGATGCGCTACCCCCAGATTTTTGCCACTAAAGCAATTGAACGAAAGCTGAATGAAGGTGTACGCAAAGGAATTATCTGGCATACACAGGGTAGTGGTAAAACTGCTTTAACGTATTTCAATGTAAAATTCCTGACGCATTATTTCAGAGACCGAAACATTGTTCCCAAGTTTTATTTCATTGTTGACCGGTTGGATTTACTGATCCAGGCGGGTCGTGAATTCAAAAGCCGTGGATTGATTGTACATAAAATCAATTCACGGGATGAGTTTGTGAGGGACCTCAAAAAAACCACAGCCCTCCATAACAACAGTGGTAAACCCGAAATCACTGTGGTGAATATTCAGAAGTTCAAAGAGGATAAAGATGTTGTAAAAAGAAGGGATTATAACATCAATATCCAGCGTGTTTATTTCCTGGATGAAGTACATCGCAGCTATAATCCTAAAGGCAGTTTTCTGGCCAACCTGAATGAGTCAGACACAAATGCTATTAAAATCGGGTTAACAGGTACACCCTTACTTGGAACCGACTATAATTCAAAAGCTTTGTTTGGGGATTACATTCACAAATATTATTACAATGCCTCTATTGCGGATGGTTACACGCTGCGGCTCATTCGTGAAGAAATTGAAACCAGCTATCACCTGAAATTGAAAAAGGCGCTGGAGGAAATTGATATATTAAAAGGTCAGGGCGACCGTAAGCTGGTATATGCCCATCCCAAATTTGTAGAGCCACTGCTGGACTATATTGTCAATGATTTTCAGAAGTCACGGATCACATTTAACGACAACACAATTGGAGGAATGGTTATTTGTGACTCATCGGAACAGGCGGAACAGCTAAAGGAATTGTTTGATGCAAACTATGCTGTTACGGAAGATGCAGTACTTTCCATGGCAGCCGAACCCAACGCTTCTTATGGCACAAAACAGGAAAAGGAAAGCAGGGTAAAGCGGGCTGCCTTGATTTTACATGACGCAGGCACCAAGGATGACCGGGAAGAATTGATTGAAAATTTCAAAGCTGGTAACATTGATTTACTGTTTGTGTACAACATGCTGCTTACGGGTTTTGATGCGCCCCGGCTGAAAAAACTGTATGTAACAAGGGTAATTAAAGCACACAATCTGCTGCAGGCATTAACCAGGGTAAACAGAGCCTACAAAAAGTTCCGGTACGGCTATGTGGTTGATTTTGCCGACATCCAGCGGGAGTTTGATAAAACCAACCGGGATTATTTCAACGAACTGCAAAATGAGCTGGGCGATGAAATGGAGCACTACTCCAACCTGTTTAAAACAAAAGAAGAAATTGAGCAGGATATACGTACCATAAAAGACGTGCTCTTTCACTATAACACATCCAATGCAGAAATTTTCTCACAGCAGATTTCGCAGATCAGTGATAAGAAAACAATGCAGGAGCTCACCAAAGCGCTGAACAATGCCCGGGATTTGTATAACCTCATCCGTTTATCAGGTCATTATGAAATGCTGGAAAAACTGGATTTCCAGAAAATCACTTTACTTGCACGGGAGGCTAATAATCACCTGGCATTGATTAATACAAAGGAAGCACTGGAAAACAATCTGGACACGGCCAATCTTTTAAATGTAGCACTGGAAAATGTGGTTTTTGCTTTTACGAAATTGAAAGAGGAAGAGTTGATTATTGCTGATAAGCTGAAAGACATATTGCAGAAAACAAGGGAAATGTTGGGGGGTAATTTTGACCAGCGTGATCCGGTATTTATTTCGCTGAAAGAAGAACTGGAACGCCTGTTTAAGAAGAAAAACCTGAGTGAGGTGACACAGGAAGAAATGGAGGCCAACATCAGGGAGCTGGAAAAAATATATGATGCAGCCAAAGAACTGGAACGTAAAAATCAGTTGCTCCGTGCTAAATATGATAATGATGCCAAATATACCCGTCTGCACAAGCGCCTGATGGAAAAAGACCCGTTAACCGACAGTGAAAGTAAATTGTTTGAAGCACTCCAAAGTCTGAAACAGGAAGTGGATGCTCATATATTACAAAATGCCAACGTTTTGGAAAACGAGAGCTTTGTGGAAAGGATGATGCTGCGTTTGGTGATCAGTCAGCTCAAAAATAAATTTGACCTGCCGCTGGATGCTGAACGGTCACAGGCCATCAATCATTTAATTGTAAAAGAATACATGAACGAATATTACGGACGTGTAGCATAATACGGCTATGAGCAGAACATTAGAATTTGAAAGAAACACAAAGGACCTTATTGACGATCTGAAAAGTGTTTGTGCCAACTATGGATTGGGTAATGATGGCAATGAATTCAAGATCATTACACAGGTATTCCTGTACAAATTCCTGAACGATAAGTTTGCCTTTGAAGTAAAACAGCTCGACATTAAACTGGCAAAGGCTGAAAAATGGGAAGAGGCAATTGCAAAATACAAGAAGAGCGATTATAACCTGCTGCTGATGCAGCTGAGTGAAAGCACAGCCCGTTTACGACCGGAGCACTTTATTTCACACCTCTTCAAAAATCAGAACCAATCGAAATTTGCTGAACTTTTTGACAGCACACTTACAGATATTGCTAAAGAAAACAGCGACATCTTCTCCGTGAAAACAGATGGCGGTGAAAAAATTATGCTGTTTGAAAACCTAAGCCGTTATGTGATCGACAAGCGGGATGAGTTTTGCAAGGCCATCGTCAACAAACTGGTGCATTTTTCATTCGAAAACATCTTTCACGAAAAATTTGATTTCTACGCCACTATTTTTGAATACCTCATTAAAGATTACAATACCAACAGCGGTGGTAAGTATGCTGAGTATTTCACGCCTCATGCAGTTGCTAAGATTATGGCCTCCTGCCTGGTTACAGAGAAGGTGAAAAACGTTACCTGTTATGATCCCTCCGCTGGTTCGGGCACCCTGCTCATGAATCTGGCCCATGCCATTGGAGAAGACAAGTGTACGATTTACTCACAGGATATATCACAAAAGAGCTCTAACCTGTTACGGTTAAACCTGATCCTGAACAACCTGGTGCATTCTATACCGAATATAGTTAAGGGCAATACGCTGACAGACCCTTACCACCGGGAGAAAGACGGCAAGCTGAAAAAATTCGACTTTATTGTTTCTAATCCACCGTTTAAGCTGGATTTCAGCGATTTTGTGGAAGACCTGAAAACCAAGGAAAACCACGAGCGCTTTTTTGCCGGCATGCCCAATGTGCCTAAAGCAAAGCCGGAGGGAATGGCCATTTATCCTTCGTTTATCCAGCACATCATGTACTCGCTCAATAACAAAGGCCGGGCCGCCATTGTGGTACCCACCGGTTTTATTACTGCTCAAAGTGGGATTGAAAAAAGGATTCGGGAGCGATTGGTTGAAAAGAAAATGCTGCGGGGCGTAATAAGTATGCCTAGCAACATCTTTGCCACTACCGGTACTAACGTGAGCATTTTGTTTTTGGATAAAGCTAATACCAAAGGTGATATTGTTTTGATGGATGCTTCCAAACTGGGTGAAACAGTAAAAGAGGGAAAGAACCAGAAAACGGTTTTACGCAAGCACGAAGAAGAGCAAATCATCAACACCTTTAACGAACATAAAGCTGTGGAAGATTTTAGTGTGGTGGTTAGCTATGAGCAGATTAAAGAAAAAAATTACAGTTTTAGTGCAGGGCAATATTTTGAGGTTAAGATCGAGTATTTGGATATTACTCCTAAGGAGTTTGAGGAAAAGATCAAAACATTTCAATCTAACCTCGATTCTTTGTTTAATGAATCTAAGGAGTTGGAGAAAGAAATTAAAAAACAAATTTCGAGCTTAATTTATGGGAAGTAATGTGCATTTGAAAGATGTGTGTTCGGAGATTACTGTTGGGTATGTAGGACCAATGGCAAAGGAATATATAAACGAAGGGGTCCCTCTGTTACGTTCTTTGAATATAAAGCCATATAAATTGGATCTAGCTGATTTAAAATTTATTCCTATTGAATTTCACAAAAAAATACAAAAATCTAGCCTTAATGAAGGTGATGTTGTAATTGTACGAACTGGAGTGCCCGGAACAGCATGTGTAATACCAGCAGGTTTTGCAGAGCTTAACTGTTCAGACTTAGTTATTGCAAAACCTAATAAGAACATACTAGATCCACACTATCTTTCTTTTTATTTTAATTCAATTGCAAAAAAATATGTAGATAACCAGCTTGTTGGTGCGATTCAACAACATTTTAATATTGGTGCCGCTAAAGAAATGAATATGTATTTGCCAAGCATCACAGAACAGCGGAAAATTGCAAATGCATTAAATGCACTTAATACCAAAATCGAACTCAATAACCGCATCAATGCTGAGTTAGAAGCCATGGCCAAAACCATTTACGATTACTGGTTTGTGCAATTTGATTTTCCGGATAAAAATGGCAGACCTTACAAAACCAGTGGCGGTATAATGGTTTGGAATGATGAGTTGAAAAGGGAGATTCCCGAGGGGTGGGAAGTGAAGCCAATTGAAAGTGTTACTTCAATAATGAACTCTGGAGGTACTCCGTCTACAAAAAGAAAAGATTTCTATAATGGCGATATTCCTTGGTACGCAACAAATGAACTACAAGATGATTTTCTTATTAGAAGCAATAATGCGATTACATCAGCAGCACTTGAGGAGAGTTCTGCAAAATTATTTCCGATTGGTACGATATTGATTGCAATTTATGCAGCGCCAACGGTTGGACGTTTAGGAATATTAACAATGGAAAGTGCCTTTAATCAAGCATGTTGTGGAATTGTTGCAAATGAAAATGTTATATCTACTGAATATTTATTTCTTACACTTTTGTCAATGAGAAATCAATTTAATATGATTGCAAGTGGTACAGCACAGAAGAATTTGGGAGTAGGGCAGATAAAAAAATTGTATATACTCGTGCCTTCGAAACAAGAAAATATTTCTTTCAAGTTAATTGTTCAATCAATACATAAAAAGAAGAAAAATAATCAAATCGAAAACCAAAAACTCACCGAACTCCGAGATTGGTTGTTGCCGATGTTGATGAATGGGCAGGTGCGGGTGAAGTAAAAAGTCAACCATGAAGAAAGAAACAAAGAGTACACTGAAAATTGTAATTAAGGGTGAGTGGTTTGATTTAATCGCTGCCAAAAAGAAACCTATTGAATACAGAGATGTAACGCCTTTCTGGATCAGCAGGCTTTATGATAAGCGGGGCAAAAAGCGTTCTTACGATCTCATTGAGTTTATTAACGGTTACAATACTGATGCCCGCAGAATAATTACGAAGTATGAAGGTTTTACCAAACGAGGAGATAAGTTTCTGATAAAGATTGGGATGATTGTGAAGAAGTAGACATTTAGGTAAATAAAGTTTTTGCGTATAGTTGAAGCAAAAAATGAGATGTTCTTTCAAGCACCGCAAATGTATTTGTAAATATTCATTGCAAACCTAATAAACAGGCCATGAGATTAACAGCAATCTATATTGAAGATCATGAATACTTATTTAAGGAGCCCCAAACAATAAACTTTGGAGGTCAGTATTTCTATGAATTTCAAAACATAGATAATGACATTATTGTTAAACGAACTGTGAATGAGAAATTCATTCCTGACTTTTTTAATCTTACTGATTTAAAAAGTAAAGTTACAAACCTAACAGCCATTGTTGGACAAAATGGCGCAGGCAAATCCACATTACTTGATTTGATAAGAAGTGAGTTCATTGAGCATGAGTATGCATTACCACAATCAAGTTCATTATTTATAGTTGAAGTTGATGGAGAATTGCCGTTGATCTTAAGAAATGACTTTGGAAAAGTTCTTTTACAAGAAACAACTAAAAAAAATACTTATGAGATAGAATTGAAAAAAGGTGCGCCAAAAAAGCCTCAGACCATTTATTACTCTCCTCACTACGATTATAAATACAATCCCAATTTTGATGACGTGGATAATCACGATTTATCATTCGATAAAATTGTAGAAATGGATTTATTGGAAATCCGAGAAAAAGATACAAATGAAAAGGGTTGGGGATATTCAGCGTCTCAGGAATTAATGTTTAAAAATTCATTAAGGCAAATATCATTTCTGAGTTCTAAATTAGTTCGTGAAAAAAATATATTTAGTGAACTATTTGAGCTTCAAGAACACTATCAACCAATACTTCACTTTAGAGGATATTTAGAAAGAGAAAATGAGTGGAATACCCCTTATCAGATTAGAGGCGTTTTGAATATTATTGCAAAGAAAGTTGAAAAGGAAAGTTCAGAGTGGCATGTTTATAGAGATCAGGGTGCAACTGAGGCTCAAGTACATCAATACATTTTAAAAAGAAACGTTATTAAATGTATCTTATCTCTTTTAAATCGTCAAATGGAAAGACGAAATACCTTTCTCCAGGAGGGTTCTTTTCCTTTTGAAGAATTAAAAAATCAGATAGAAAATGCTTCCGCTTACGATAGCCTCTTACTTTTTGTAAGATTTGGAAAGATAATATTGAAACCAAGAAAGCCAAAAAGTATTTTAAATGAGAGTATAGTAAAAAGTCTTTTAGAGAAGATTTATTCTGCTATTGAAAAAGCTGAGCACAAAGATTCAATTTCAAATCAAACATTAAAAACAACTACCGAAGATGCTATTGAAATTTTACAACTACAAAGACAATTTTTGATTGAGTTAAACACTTATTATACTAAACACTATTCAAAGGATTCTGATTTTGATATACTAGAAAGAGATAAAGTTGAAGAATTCATTAGTTATATGCCGTTTTCTAGGCGTATGAGTTCAGGCGAGAGTGCCTTATTGAATTTTTTCTCACGCATTTATGCTTTTCTAGATTCCAATTTAAAAGAATTAAAATATAAAAAACTGAAGGATCATTATATTTTATTACTAGATGAAGCCGATCTTTCATTTCATATTACGTGGAAAAAAAAATATATCAAAGCTCTTTTATCAACATTACCTCATTTTTTTGATGAACTTGAAAACAAACCATCAATTGAGATAGTCTTTACAACTCATGACCCAATTACACTTTCGGACTTGCCTAATACAAATGTTGTTTATATTGAACGGCCTGATTACAACAGCTCCCCGAGAATTTTAAGTTTTAATGACAAAAATCGGCCATTAAAAACATTTGGCGCCAATATTTCAGACCTTATAGCTGATTCTTTTTTTATTGAGGATTCATTAATCGGAAATTTTGCTTCTGATAAGATAAAAGAAACTATAAACTGGTTGAATAATAATGACAATTTAGAAAGAAAAAGCTATTACAAGACTCTTATAAAAATATTTGATGAGCCAATAATACAACGAAAGTTGGCTGAAATGTATGATTATAAAACGAAAGAGAACTTTCAAATAGACATAATTAACGAACAAATTGAAAAGCTACAAGAACTTAAAAGAAAATTTGAGTAATAATGCTGTACCTCAATCCTAATACACCAAAGTTTATTAAAGCAAAAGGATCTTTTCATAAAGGTATGATTAGTTTTATTTTGGAGCGCATTGATACAATCAAAACCTTAAAAAAAGTTGATACAAATCAAATTGAATGCTTTTTTGATCTATATATTAATGACCATTTAGATGATATTCTTATAGGGAATCCGATCGTATTAAATCAAATCAACCAACGTTTAAACGGGATTATCAAGTCTTCCGAGAGTATTTTAACTGGTGTTGAGCATGTTTTTAATTATGATGTTTTTAGCTCTAAGAAGAAAAGAAAGTATGATGCATATAAACTTGCAGAAACACTAGATGTTCGAACCTGTACTTATTGTAATCGAAATTATACAAATACTGTAATAAAAAGTAACGGCGTTAAAATCACAAGGCCAGAATTTGATCATTATTTTGACAAGGCGTCAAATCCTTTGCTTGCCGTATCATTTTATAATTTGATTCCATCCTGTTCAATTTGCAATTCAAGCATAAAAGGAACACATAAAATGAACTTGACTGATTATACTCATCCATACATTGATAATGCTTTGAACGACATAAGATTCACTTATAAGTATTCGCATAAAACGAAATCTGGATTAAAAATATTAGTAAATACACCTAGCCCCTCAAAGGCTAAAAATACAGTTAATGCTTTTGCGATAGAAGAAGTTTACAATTCACATGCCGGCGAATTATTAGACTTAATACGTTCAAGGCAATATTTTTCCGATAAATACTTAACAATTCTTAAAACTAATCTTCTAAGGGGTATTATAGTTTCTAAAGAAGACTTATATAGAATTGTTTTTGGTACAGAATATGATGAGTCATATTTTATAAATCGTCCATTTAGTAAATTTAAAAATGATATTTTAAAAGAACTAGGTATAATTTGAATACTCATAATTATTTGACAAATTAAAATTGAATATTGTTTCTTATAACAACACCATAACTATGGCTATTGAAAATATTACCAAACAGCATGTACTGGATGCTGTTGAAAAAATTGAAAGAGAAAAAATTGCTCTTGCTCCCTCCACAACGTATGATGTAATCATTAATGGTAAAGCTTACCCGCCTAAAGAAGTTATGCGATATGCCAATTTGCTGGCTAACGGGAAAAAAGAGTGGCTTTATAGTGGCGGTGAGCCAACCAATAAATATCTACGAGCATTTGAGTTTAACGTTATTTCTAAAAATGAGGAAGCTGAAAAGAACGCTTCAAAAGAAAGTTTTATTCAATTGCTGCAACGTATGGGTAAAAGCGCAGCAGAACAATTTTTTAAAGGAGCTGCTGATTTAATGTATACTTTAAATGTAAAGGAAGGTGACGATCGTCTTACCTATGGTACCAGGGGAAGTAAGCGGCTATCCATTACTATAGGTCAACGTTACTGTTATGCTTATATACCGGAGGTTGAAAAAAAATGGCAATTCATTCATGATACAAATAAAGAATCATCTGAAGATATTGAAGTTACTGAGTATGAAAGTGAACCTGAAGCCTACTATTACTTATGTTCATCAGTGGATGTAATTGCAAAAGAATTTGATGGTATTTTAAAGGCATCTATAAAAGAATTGGAACGTACCACTGTTTCCGGGTTTCGTAAGTTCAACGATTCTGTTTTTGAAAAGGCAGTATTAGATACAACATTTAGGAAGCAACTGTTTGATAAAGCCTTTGGAAATTCAGTACCTGTCTTTTTCACAAAAGATGATTTTGAAGAGTTGCAACGATTTTCAATGCAATCTAAAGATCCTGGCAATGCAGCGCATCAAAAAACCTACGATCTTCTTAAAAATATCTATGCAAAAACTTCTTACTGGGCTCACGAAACACAGAGAGAATTATTTTATGATGGTGAAGTACAGATAATACAAAAACCCACTAATCAGGCTAATAAATTTGAAGCCTATCATTGGGCGAAGATTTACCCCAATAAACAAGCAGCTTTATTTAAACAACTGGCATATACCGTAGGTATCAATACCGAAAATTATTTTACCATTAAAATTGACACCGTCGGATTAGGTGAGCAGCATGAGAAGCGTAAGCTCTATTTAAATGAGAGGGGTGATTATAAGAATTCTCTTATTGTAAAACAGCTTCCTGCAGACAAGATACTAGATAAGGACTGGAAATATCTAATTGATGTATCAGTGAAATTAATTCAAGGAATGCAACAGCAATTTGATTCTATTTTTCAGTTGTTGGGTGGTATTTCTGATTTAAAGAATTCAAATAAAAACTTTACTATGGCTCTCAATACAATTTTATACGGTCCTCCGGGTACGGGTAAAACATATAAACTTCAGTCACTTTTCCCATCGTTTACACAACAGCAGGCTGTGCAAACAAGGGAGAACTACATCACCGGATTGATTGATGAATTAACCTGGTGGGAAACAGTAACCGCCTCCATGATGGAACTTGAAAAAGTAACAGTACCTGCATTAGAGGCACACGAATATTTAAAAATTAAATCGCAGCTATCGGATACCAAAAATGTGAAACAGATTATTTGGGGCAGCTTACAGGCACATACAGATCCCTCTTCAACCACTGTAAAAACAAGTAACAGAACCGAACCTTATATTTTTGACAAATTAGAAAATTCTGTTTGGATCGTTCATAAAGATAAAGTAGAGCAAAACTGCCCGGAAGTGAATGAGTTTTTAAATAAAGTCAGGAATTTTCAACCCACTTCAA
Organism: Chitinophaga pinensis; assembly: GCA_943368955.1. Classification (GTDB taxonomy): domain Bacteria; phylum Bacteroidota; class Bacteroidia; order Chitinophagales; family Chitinophagaceae; genus Lacibacter; species Lacibacter pinensis_A. Next base: position 277,759 of record CALRLY020000003.1, on the reverse strand, counting down.
AAGCGGATATCAGGAACTACAGGATGGTTACTTTTCATCAAAGTTTTGCCTATGAAGATTTTGTTGAAGGAATTAAACCTGTTATGAATGGAGAGGGTGAAAAAGAGCTGGGTTACGAAGTGGCTAAAGGTATATTTTATAAAGCCTGTAATGAAGCTGTTAGACTGGCCGGCTATGAGGATTTAAGTGCATGCCTTGCAGATAATAAAGAAAATAGAAAACAAAAATTAAGTAATGCCCAACCCTATGCTTTGTTTATTGATGAAATTAACCGTGCCAATGTATCAGCTGTGTTAGGCGAACTAATCACGTTAATTGAAGAGGATAAGCGATTGGGCATGGAAAACGAAATAATAGATATATATCTGCCTTATTCTAAAAAGCCGTTTGGCGTTCCTGCGAACTTATACATCATTGGCACAATGAATACTGCCGACCGGAGCGTTGAGGCTTTAGATACAGCTTTAAGAAGAAGATTTGTTTTTGAAGAGATGAATCCGAATTCAAAATATTTGCATCCAAAGGAACTGCTTTGTAACTTCTGGAATAAAAAAGAATTCTTGAATCTTAATGATGATGATTGGCAAAAAGAACCGTTTAAAACTGAAACAGATAACTTTTATGAATTAATTGGATTGACCAGGAATGAAGAAGACAAAATATTTTCTGTACAGTATAATGAAGATCGGTTGAACTGGATTGTTGATGATTTAAATGATTTTACCGATGAAATATTTACAGGTATTCGCCTGGATTTACTCTTAGAAACTATCAATCGACGACTGGAAGTGCTTTTATCAAAAGATCATACCATTGGCCATGCCTTTTTTATAAATGTTTGTAGCATTGAAGACTTACAAAAAGTGTTTAAACATAAAATACTACCGTTGCTTCAGGAATTCTTTTATAATGATTATGCTAAAATTGGCTTGGTTTTAGGTAATGAGTTTTTAGAAACTCAAACAACAGGCACTAAACTTTTTGCCGGTTTTAAAGAAGCGGCTGACCTTGCAGCTGATTATTCAGATAAAGTAACCTATCATCTTAAAGATCCAATGCTTATTGATAGCAAAGGATTTCAATCTGTTTATCATAGTGGCAGGTAAAAATATTATACGGGTTTCAGAATTTGAAAAGCTTTACTATGATGATGCAAAACCATTCAAGTATAAGCACTGGGAAGCGCTTTGTCATTATCATGCAAAGCAAATTACGCAGGAGAATAACGGTAATGAGTATTTCAGAATCCTTAACAAAGGAATTCAGTTCACCAACTATGTGGGTGTAATTCAGGCGGGTAATCTTACGATAGAAATTTTGCCTAAAACAGATAAAAGCAGAACGACTGCCTCAAATTGTACCGTAGATGAATTAAAAGGTGAAGAGCAGGTTAGTAGAAAAGGATGGCATGATGTGCTGTTACAAATGCTCAAAGAATGCAGATTATTAGATATCAACCATGTTGATTATGCCAATCTGAACCTACGCTCCAACTCTATACTGGAAATTTATTTGGAGTTGTTTTTAAATGAAACAGAAAAATTATTGCATGAGGGGCTTGTAAAAAAGTATAAAAAATCAGAAGGAAACACATTGGCCATGAAAGGGCAGTTGTTGTTTGACAAGCACATCAATCAAAATCTCGTTCATGCTGAGCGTTTTTTTATTCGCTACACAACATACAGCAGAACGAATATTTATAATCAGCTTTTATTTAAAACATTACGATTAATACGACAGATAAGCTCAAATCCCTACCTGATAGACAAAGTAAACAGATTGGTTTTGGATTTCCCTGAGTTGCCCGATTGTAAAGCAAGCGCATCAACATTTAAACAGTTAACGTTTGACCGGAAGACAGAGCGTTACCGTGAAGCAATAGCAATCAGTAAGATGCTCTTGTTAAACTACAGACCCGATATTTCGGGTGGAGAAGAAAATGTGCTGGCAATACTATTTGACATGAATGAACTCTGGGAAGAGTTTGTGTACCGCCGGTTGAAGAAGGCTGCTCCTCTAGAGATGGAGGTTAAAAGACAAAACAAAAAGTATTTTTGGTACAATCATCTTTCTGAAAACTATAAAACCATCAGACCCGATATTGTCATAACCTACAGAGGTAAAAATGTAATTGTGGATACAAAATGGAAAATCATTGATGACCTCCGCCCGGCTGATGAAGATTTAAAACAGATGTTTGTTTACAATTTGTACTGGAAAGCTGATGAGGCAGTTTTGCTGTATCCGGGTACAAAGGATACGGTTACAGGTTCATTTATAGATTTCGGAAATGATACTTCTACTTTTATGAATCATTGTCGTTTAAGTTTCCTGAGTGTATTGGATGAAGAGATGAAACTTGCTGGTACAGCGCCTTACGGTGAATTTTTAAAGAATATATTTCTATTAAAAGATTCAAACTAAAAAGTTCCCTTAAAGGAAATGATCCAGCCCGGGGCACTGATATCGTTTTTAGTCCTGTTGTCTGTTTGCCAGTTAATTCCAATTTGAAGCATTGGTTTTATCATAATAGCATCATGACTATTACTATTATAACCTTTCTTTAAAATTCCTAAAGACGCCCCAAATACATGTGTCCATTGGTTTTGGAAACCTCCATATAACCCATAGACAGGTAGTAATACTGACTTGGAGATTAAATTGTTTAGCTTGCTTTCAGAATTTGCTTTGTCAGCAAGAAATAAAGGAAAAGAAATGTTTACTCTCCCATTCCATTGATTTTTATTCAATGCCGGTCCATACTTCCCCGCAGATTTTCCTTGAGGGACCACTGTAGGATTTGTTGTGTTTAATGCTGGAATAATTTTGTCTTGGTATGACTCTAAATTATCTGTGGGCATGCCATGAAACATATTAGCGATGAAAACAATCCAGTATCTCTTTTGATATCCAATAAAATCAGCCTGTATACCAGAGTTTAGTAAAGGCAGAGAGCTTTGTTTGCTTAAAACCTTGTTTGCAGTATCAAAATAATTACTAAACCCGTTACTAACATACCCTTTGAGATAAAAATCCCATTGCTTAAAAAACTTTCCATTAAACAGTTTTAATTTATCCCAATTGACCCATTTAACACTATTAATTGCATATGAACCACTTATTTCTATTAGCGGTTGATTATAAGCTGTTAGAAAGCTAAAGTACTTTTCATTGATATTACTTACGGAAGCAGATAAGAAGAACATACTATTATCCTTTGAGGTAATATACTTTTCTTTTGATTCGGCAGACGCATTGTTATAGTTATTGATATCTGTCTCTAAGACATAATCATTTTCATTACATTTTTTTGCAATCCAAATAAAATTTGCTTTTGTACCCCCAATTGAATATGTAAATCTGTTGTTCTCCTTTGGAAGAATTGTTAAGATGTCTTTTTTGTTTCTGTCAGTAAAAGTTTGTGCAATAGTTTTCTTTAGAAAGAAAAGTGTAAGCAAACTTACAAGTGCGCAAGTAATGAAAGGTGCATTTTTCATTTTTCGGAATTTATAAATTATTTGGAATTATCTGGTTATTAAAATTGAAATATAGCTTTTGTGATAGAAGCTCAGGTGTGCTCATAGTTGCTAGAGTAATTGTTGATAATTTAGGTGTTCTATTTGATAAACGAATAATGAATGAAGTAAATTCACTTAAAAAAATCTAGAATCGTTTTTATAATGTCAATAGCTTACTTATAATTTTTTTATTAAAGAAATATCTCACTTAAACAACAATTATATCGTTGGAAATTACGCATAGAGTTCACTTTTTCTATTCCTTCAGTTTCTGCTTATATATGCAAAGATCATACCCCCCCCTCACTTCAACTTCCACCGCAACCCGGCATAAATCATACGTCCGGCTACGGGCCCCCATACCAGCGAGGCATCGAAAAAAGGACCAAAGGGATCGGCACCCGCCACAATCACATCCCGCTGAAAAAAGTTGGTAAGGTTTTCACCACCGAGGTAGAGTTCCACGGGATGCTTCTTACCCACCACCCGGCTCACCTGTGCATTCATGAGTATATATCCCGGCGAACGGGTGGGTTGCTGGTACTGCAGGGGATTGCTACCGGTGCCGGGTATCCGCTTGGGACCCAGGTAGCTGGTAGTATGATCGAACTTCCATTTTTGTACCTCCCAGGCCAGGTTCAAAAAGGCCCGGTGCATGGCGGTAAAAGGACGCAGCAATAACTCGTTGCCATAGGTGGTTTTTACTTCGAAGAACCGATAGGCCATCCGCACATCAAACTTGTTCGCCGGCTGCAGGTTCAGCTCGGCCTGGAAACTGTTGGAGTAAGACTTACCGCTGAGGTTGTAGAAGCGGATGGTGCGTGCATCTTCCAGGTCGGTCACCACCTGCTGCTGAAAATCGGTGCGGAAAAAATCAAGACCGAATGTAGCCGGTCGACCGAAGAGCCGCAACTGCTGATCAAAGCTGAGGCCTTTATTCCAGGCTATTTCCGGCAGCAAACCATAAGCCCCGTTGGGCGTGGTGCCGCCCAGCATCAGGGTGCGGCTGCTCACAAAGATGCCCGTGTTTTCGGCGAGGATATTGGCGGTACGCTGTCCACGTCCGGCACTCAGCCGCAGTACCGATCCCGTCACGGGTTCGTACCGCAGGTGCAGCCGGGGAGTGGCAAACCAACCATAGAGATTGTTGTAATCCAGGCGCATACCCGCCACCAGCGTGAAGGCATCCTTCGGCTCCCAGGTGTATTCAAAAAAGCTGCCGCCCACGTTTTCGTTGCGCTGAAAGGCGAGGGCGTTAAATTGTTCCTTGTAGCGGTCGGCCACCAGGCTGAGCCCGGTGCGGAACTTGTGCCGGGTATCACCAATGACCGACTGGTAAATCAGGTTGGCATATACATTGTCCTGGCGGGCTTTGTATTCCGTCAGCCCGAAATACGAATCCTGGTTGTGCCGGAAGGTGGACAACTGCAGCCCGATGCTTTTATACTTTTTCGCCGGGAACACATACCCCGTTTTGGCGAAGGCTTCAAAGCGGTCTGTCGCAATGCCCAGACCGTAGTACGTGGTGCCGCCTTTGTGCCGGTCGGGGTCAAATTCCACCTGTCCGCCGGTTTTACGGTCGGTCAGTCCCTTGATGCCAAACTGCACAAGCCATCCCTTGCCATCTTCAAACTTCCAGCGGTGGATGCCGCTCCACTGGCTGCCGGTGGGCAGGTCACGGTACCCGTCGCCGTTGAAATCAATGCGGCGGTTGTACAGGAAATCGCCATGCAGCAGCAACGAGGTGCCCCATTTCTTCCCCACCTGCCGGGAGAGGTTGAGGTTGACATCGCTTTTGTTCATGTTGTTGCGGTACAGGTTGAGGTAGAGTTTTTCGCCCTGGTCGGGTTTCTTGAGTTCGATGTTGATCTGCCCGGCAATGCTTTCAAAGCCATTGGCTACAGAGCCGGTGCCCTTGGTGAGCTGGATGCTTTCGATCCACGGACCGGCGATGGTGTTCAACCCCATCGGCGTGGCGATGCCACGGGGACCGGGCAGGTTTTCCACCGTCAGCTGGGTATAGTTGCCACTGAGGCCCAGCAGCTGGATCTGTTTGCTGCCGGTCACGGCATCGCTGTACGACACATCCACGGCCGGGTTGGTTTCAAAACTTTCGCTGAGGTTGCAGCAGGCCGCTTTGAATAATTCCTTTTCCGTCATCACCTGCGTACGCAGGGGATTGAGGGTGGAAATATAAGTGGATCGTTGTTTGGCGGAGATCACCACTTCGCCCAACTGTCCCCCCTTGGCGAGGACGATCATGAGGTCTTCGCTGCGCAGCACATTCATGGTATCGCTCCGGTAGCCGCTGTAGCTGATGATGAGTTGCGTGGTGCTGCTGATAGGTTGAATGCGGAAGACACCGTTCTTGCCGCTCAGCACGCCGTCTGTACTGCCCAGCCATTGTACGGTGGCTCCTTCCAGCGGTGCAAACGCTCCCCGTTTCGTTTCCTCCAGCACAATGCCCCGTACAAACACACTGTCGGTAGGGGTGCTGCTGCTGCGGTAGAGGCAGCATTCGGGCAGGACACTGTAAACAGCATCATCGGCTTTCTTGCCGCCGGCATCATGACCCACTGTCACAATACGGTTTACGACTTTATCCACGGTGGTGAGCGACGGCTGAAATACCAGTTTTAATTGTTGGGTATTCAGATCCCATACAGCGCTGGTGACACCCCGCCCCTGGGCGGCGGTTTCAATACGGGTCTTGCACATACTGCAGGCGCCCGATACGGGTAGCAGCACGGTGCTGTCTTTGGAACTGCCTTGTGCAGATGCAGAGAAGAAACTACTGGTGCTGAGAAATACGAACAGAATAAAACGGAACATAGAATTTGATTGACAATGAACAATACGGTTTCCGGCAACGGAAGGGTATTGTTGTCATCAAATGCGGAAGGTGCAATGTAAAACGGTGAGAGGTGCCTGTTGTGGCGGGGAACTGTCGGTGAAAAAAGGCAGGCAGGCTGTTTCTTCCACCTGTGGCACCAGTGCTGCAGGCAGCAGGAGTGCGGGCAGCGTATACACGCCGGGCAGCGGAGCAGTTACCGGTCCGGCGGGCATGGTATCGTCCACATCAAAATGAACCGAACGGTCGGCGCAGCAGGGACCATCTTTCATTTCCATCCCGTGTCGGCAGGAAGAAGCAGTGGCGGCTGTAAAGTTGATGGAGTCAATTTTACCGCAGCAGTAATGCACGTTGAGGGTGTACCCCGACGAGGCCAGGGAAAACACCAGCAGCACAGCGATGGTAAGAAGTTGCTTCACGGGGCAAAGGTAGGAGGTTTTTGATGAAATGAAATTGCAGCCAAACGGCATGCCCCTCCGGGAAAGGGCAAGAGCAGCAACGGATTTGATATTGAATCATACACCCTGTAAAACGCTGTAGTACTCCGTATGTTGCGGTTACCACAGAACGTTTTACAGAGGGAAACCATAGTTACAACCGGGTAAATACCAGTCAAATTATTTGGAAGCAAGTTCGCTCAGTTTCATGCTTTTTGCAATGGTTTTCAATGCGTCTATATCATTGCTGCCGTTAGAGCGGAGCGTAAGTATAAACCGGTCTGCAATAGCATAAGTAAGATTGGCGTCTGCATTTTTTTTATACACCTGTTCATAGCCCCGCACACCCGGAATGCCTGTTTCAAAAGTGCCCGACTTTTCAGTATCATTCTCCACCTGAAAGCTCATGCCAAACATCGTTGCTGCAGCTGAGTAGCCCATGAGCGACTGGTTGTAATCAATCAGCTCAATGCTGAGTGTTTTATCGCCGCTTCTGTATTGTTGTTGGGCGGTGCTCCAGCTACCCATTCCCGGCATAGTCACCGATTCGCCGGATGGATCACCATCTTTTTCATACCCGGCAGCAACAGGCAGGTAGGATTGGAGGACTTTATAATTCAGGGCCAATGTATCGCCACGCTTTCTGCGTTCCTCCTTTCTTTTTTCAGCCTCTTTCATGGCATCTTCCATTTTTTCTTCGGCATCTTTCAGGTTGTTAACCGTAACCTTGCCGCCATCATCAGTTTTGATGGTTGTTTTGTTATCTCCCATTCCGCAGGATGCAAGTAAAAAAAGAACACCGGAGAAAATGCAGGTTGTTACGTTTTGGGTTTTCATTTCAGTTGTTTTAGTTGATGAATAGTTATGAACTCAAATTCGATTCAGGTCAGAACGAAAGCAGATGCCTGATAGAGTTTTTTTCTTTAATATGATTGATTGGTAGTTATTGATTTTTCCACAGCAACCAGGAGTTTGAAAAAAGAAAAAGGCAAACCCGTGTGAGCCTGCCTTTCCCGGCACAACAGGTTCTGGATTTTTTCATACCTCGTTCCTGGTGGGCCTGCTTTCGCTGAATGTCGTTCCGGAAGTTCCACAACCCTCAGGCTGTATTTCATTTCTGAACTTTACCCGTTTTTGTTTCGCTTTAAGCTGTAACGCATCCGGCGTTCATTCCTCTAAGCAGAAGGAAGGTACAATGGTTGCAGCGCAGGAAACAATGATCGTTGTCAGTAAAATGATCAGCGCAGGCAACGACGCTGAAAGACTACAGGTGGATCAAAAGAATTTTTCAACCAGGAAATTGATCACCTCAATGGCAATGAGCAGAATGATGATCCATTCCAGTAAGGTACTGTTACGGTGTTGAAGAATATCTTTAAAGAGGTCGAGGTTTTCTTTTACAATCCCCAACCCGTCGGACACACTGCGGAACCGGTCCTGCAGATCCAGGTTTTTCTTGAGATCGTTGTGCAGTTTGTCGAGTCGCTCATCCTCCCAGGTTTCGGGGGGAGAGTCGAAGATGTAGAGATTTTCAGCAATCCGGTTTTTCAGCAGTAAGGTTTTGCCAATGTATTTTTTCAGGTTGTGGCGGGATATGGCCAGCCGTCCCTTCCGCTCCAGCAACTGGGTATGATGGTTGGTTTCTTCCAGCAGTTTTTCAGTGAGATCGGTATAATAATCCAGCGTTACCGATTGCGCTACATTCAGCATGATCATCCGGATGGTTTCCCGGTCGGCCTGGATGATTTCGATTTTGTTGTAGCTGATTTTATTTTCTTTTACGCCGGTTTCCACCTGTATTTCTTCGGTGATAATGGTGTCGGAAAAATAGTTTTTGCAAAAAGGCTGAACGAACTGGAAGAAGGATGAAATATTCACCGCTTCGTAATTGTAAAAACTCAGCACTCCGTAACGGAACACATACACAAACTGTCCCGGTGCTGTTTCGTAAAACAACTCGCTGGAGTCGCTGTAGATCAACGTTGATTTAAAAGCTTGTTTCACCGCTTTCAGATCAATGGAATCGGCCACCTGGTAAGATAGAACTTGTAACATACGGCTCTTACAAAGGTACTTGCGTATTGGGGGAAAACAACAGGAAAAGATCTGCAAGGCCCGCTGCTGGATGTGGCTCCGCTGCAATACGTGCTATGTTGTACAGCGTGCCGCCTCTTCAAGTCACCGGTTCCTGGTCAGAACGGCAGCGGCTCCTCTCCATTCGCTTCCTGTGGGGGCATGTTGGCGGAAGCAGCCCCGGCCAGTTCCACCCGCCAGGCTTTTACATCGGTGTACCAGCGGCCGTTGTATTCCCGGCTTTCCACATCGAAGTCGAGGGTGAGGCGGTTGCCGGGCTGTAGTTTTTGTTCGTCAATTTTATCGCCCCAGATGGAGATGCATACTTTTTTGGGAAAGTTTCCTTCTGTTTCCAGGATGATGTCCTGTTTCTTCCAGGTGCCGTTTTTTCCCGTGCCTGTTTGCAGGGGTAATACTTTATATAACGTGCCGGTCAGTTGCATAGTGAGGTTTTGGGGTGAAGATACGGAGGAGCGGGTTTTTTCAGGAAGGAAAGATGCAGGCTACGGAGCGCCCGTACTTCTGACTTTGTACTTCGTAGTTCAGATGATAGATGGCAGATGATAGATGATAGAAAGCACATGCTAAACAGGATTCCGGTTCACTCTACGGAGCGCATTTTCGCCCTGCGAAAATCCCTCTGCGGACTCTCCCCGTTCCAAAGAGGCGCAGCCTCTTTCTGCTCCTTTTCGCTGCGCCTCTGCGGTGAAAATTCGTTGGCCGTTGATCGTTGTTCGTTGACGGGAAGAATGTTCTTATCATGATTACGTTTCATCCTACTGAGTTCCGTACTTGTGACTTCGTAGTTCAGATGATAGATGGCAGGTGATAGATGATAGAAAGCACATGCTAAACAGGATTCCGGTTCACTCTACGGAGCGCATTTTCGCCCTGGCGAAAATCCCTCCGTGTCTCTCACCTCCCCCAAAGAGGCGCAGCCTCTTTCCTTCGTGTTCCTCTGTGTTAAAAATCGTTGGCCGTTGGTGAGAAAACTGATTCGTACTTTGAAAAGATGATCTTTGATAGATGATAGAAAAACGTTTCGTGGCGGCAACAATTCCCCCTACGGAGCAAATCCAACTTCTGGAACTCTGGAACCTCTTGAACCTCTTGAACCTTTGGAACCAACCCTTAAACCCTTAAACCCTTAAACCTTTAAACCATTCAACCCTATAGATACTGTATGGATGAAGCATAGATAAAGCATAGATAAAGCATAGATAGTGCATGACAATAGTATGAAATGACATTATGTTAAGTAGAAATCACCCCTGTCAGGGTCATTGGGGCAGTTGGCATCCTGCAAAAAAATAACCAAAGATTTCAGGAATCAACCGCATTCAGCTATATTTGCTGCCCGAAACGGAAAAGTTATAACGGCTTCCACGGTATTTCTGATCTGTTTCCGGATGGTGCGGTAGCTCAGTCGGTAGAGCAAAGGACTGAAAATCCTTGTGTCGCCGGTTCGATCCCGGCCCACACCACAACCTCAAAAAGAGAGTCATCCGACTCTCTTTTTCTTTTCTTGTTCAACCGGAAATCCCGGTTAACTCATATGGTTAGCTGTTTGTAAGCATTGTTTGCGCTTCCTTCCTCCTTTTATCTTCAACCAACAAAATGATTGTATGCGTTCCCCTGCTCGTATTCAGGCAACTCTTACGCAGGTAAAAGGCCGGTGCTGGTTGGCCGGGATTCTTTGCTTGTTTTTGTTTTCTTCCTGTTCCATTATTGAAAAAACATCACGCCATGGTTTTCAAAACGGCTACTACCGTTTCCGGCAGGATGAGGGCAGGAGCCTTCCCGTTTATGTGAATGTTGCCCGTGATACACTTTTTCTGTACGATAAAGACTCTATCGGCATAGATCGTCCGGCCTTTCTGCAACTGCCGGGTACTGATTGTCCCGAAAAAGAGGAAGGAACCTTCCGCTTCAGCAAACAAAGCATGGATGTAGATCTTACTTCTGTCTTCTTTAAGTACCGCAGATCCGTCCAGCATCGTCCGGCACAATTAACCACCGATCTGAACGCTGCTGTCTATGCCGGTTGGCGCTTTGATACATATACAATCAAATACAGCAGGGATGTGTTGCAGCAATGTGCCCCAAAACAATCTCACAGGGGATTTGATGCCGGTGTTTTCTTTGGGGGAGGTACTGCCTCTCTCACTCCTTTTACAACGGGCGGGGCTATCGACTACGAGTACAATGGCATGATCCTGCAATACGGGGCGGCGGCTTTCCTGGAATCGTCCTTTGCCAGCTTTGGAATTGCAGTGGGATTTGATCATCTCACCGGGCCACACCGCAACGTATGGATCTACCAACGCAAACCCTGGTTCGGTTTTGTAGTAGGAATAGCATTACAGTAAAACCAGCCGTAGATTCCCGTAAACTCTTACTGCCGGTCACGCTCTTTTTGTGTTAGTATTTGCCGATGTAAAGCTGAGCAGGTCAACCTGCGAAGGAGTGTGCAAAATGTGTCATGTAAATCTGCTCTTTTTCTGATTGAATGTACTTCAGGTAAGCATTGGCTACCGGAGATAGTTTTTTCCCCTTCAGCCAGATCAGCCGCCACGTGGTTTTGATAGGCAGCCCGGCTACAGGAATGATGTTCAACAGTCCCAGCTCCAGCTCGTTTTTAATACCAATGACCGGCATAATCGAGTAGCCCAGTCCGGCCAGTACCGCCTGCTTTACGGCTTCATTGGAAGTGAGCTCCATTTTTTTAGAAACCGGAATTTTCTTTTTTTGCAGAAACTGTTCCATGGTTTGCCGGGTGCCCGATCCCTGTTCACGCAGTAACAGCGGCATTTCTTTGAATAACACCGCCGGGTTTTTGGTTGTGCGGACTGTCTCTTTGTTTCCCACGAGGTATAATTTGTTTTCCAGGAGATTCACCTTATTCAACTGCATTGTTTCCGGAAGAATGGATACCAGCGAAAAATCAACTTCATTCTGTTCCAGGCTCTGAATCACTTTTGCTTTGTTGGTCACATCCATCGTGAGCGTAACCTGCGGATGCTGGCGCAGAAAGCCCGCCAGGAAATAGGGCATGATGTATTTGCCGGTTGAAACAATGGATAACTTCAGGTGGCCGTACAGCTCTCTTTTGTAATCAAGACTTTTGTAATTGATGTTCTCTGCTTCCGTGAGGAGATGTTCTGCTGCTTTGGCAATCTCCTTCCCAAAATCGGTAAGGTACAGGCGTTTGTTGATGATTTCCGTTAACGGAAACTCAAACTGGTCCTGTAATTTCTTCAACTGTATAGAAACAGCCGGCTGGCTGAGATGTAATTCTTCCGCTGCCTTGGTAATGCTGTTATGCCCCGCAATGCAAACAAAAATCCGCAGCTGATGAAGTGTATAGTTCATAACAATTGTTTATGTGAAACATATGTAATATAAATAGTTATTATCAAAATGTCTGCTGCAACTTTGCAACTGAAGCAAACCATTCACCAATCAAAAACAAGTAGTAAATACACACACATGAAACAACGTATTACTGTAGCCAAGGGAGATGGCATTGGACCTGAAATTATGGATGCCACACTTTCCATTCTTCTTGCCGCTGGTGCACAAATTGAAATTGATGAAATTGAAGTGGGGGAGAAGGTGTACCTGGCCGGCAATACAGCCGGGATCGCTCCGGAAGCCTGGGATATTATCCGCCGTAATAAAGTGTTTCTCAAGGCACCTATTACCACTCCGCAGGGAGGTGGTTATAAAAGCCTGAACGTAACCACCCGTAAGTTCCTGGGCCTCTATGCCAATATCCGCCCCTGTATCAGTCTTTCGCCTTTTGTACATACAAAGCATCCGCAGATGGATGTGGTGATTGTTCGTGAAAATGAGGAAGACCTGTATGCAGGAATTGAGCACCAGCAAACAGATGAGGTGGTGCAATGCCTCAAACTCATCAGCCGTCCGGGTTGCGAAAAAATTGTACGCTATGCGTTTGAGTATGCAAAAGCGTACGGACGCAAAAAAGTGACCTGCTTCACCAAGGATAACATCATGAAGCAAACAGACGGCTTGTTTCACCAGGTGTTTGATGAAATTGCGGTGGAATACCCAGAAATCGAAAACGAACACTGGATCATTGATATTGGTGCCGCCAAGCTGGCCGATACGCCGGAAATATTTGATGTGTTGGTGATGCCGAATTTGTACGGCGATGTACTGTCTGATGTGGCAGCCCAGATTGCCGGTTCGGTAGGTTTGGCCGGTTCTGCCAACATTGGTCAGGAGTGTGCCATGTTTGAAGCCATTCATGGTTCGGCACCCCGCAGGGCCGGACAAAACCTGGCCAACCCCTCTGGCTTGTTGCAGGGAGCGGTGATGATGCTTAACCATATTGGTCAGAATGCAGTGGCGGAAAACGTGCAGAATGCCTGGCTCAAAACGATTGAAGAAGGGATTCATACCTACGATATCTACAAGGAAGGAGTGAGTACACAAAAAGTGGGCACCAAAGAGTTTGCAGAAGCCATTATCCGCAACCTGGGCCAAAAACCATCCAACCTCAAGGCGGTTACGTATGGCAAAGGCCAGGCCCTCCATTTGCCCGTGTATCAACGGAAAGCGCCGCAGCAGAAAGAATTGGTGGGGGTTGACCTGTTCGTACACTGGAGCGGAACCGATGCCAATGAACTGGCTGCCCTGGTCAATACCATCAACCTCAGCCAGGTACAACTTACCATGATCACCAACAGGGGTATTAAAGTTTGGCCTGATGGGTTTCAGGAAACGTTTTGCACCGATCACTGGCGCTGCCGCTTCAAGCCTGTTGCCGGTGCTGCCGTAAACAAGCAGGATGTGATCGAGTTGCTGCAGAAAGCAGAAGCCGCTTCCATTGATATCATTAAAACAGAAAACCTGTATGCCTTTAACGGAAAACCAGCTTTTTCGCTTGGGCAGGGACAGTAATTTTTAAAACTAACGTGTATGGAACTACAACTCATAGACGGCGTTTTTAACCGTGGCGAAATTCTGGACCTGGTAGCCCGTATGGTTGAGGTGAAAATCAGGTATCATGAAGAGAAGATTCAAAAATCGGCCGGGGAAGATGATATCAAAATGCGGGAAAAGAAAATCAAACAGCTGCAGGAAGAATTGTTTCAATGCAGACAAACGTTGACACGGAACGGTGATGTGCATGTGCTGGCACAAGTTACCTTTGATGCCTGATTCAACCGATTGAATAATCATGTTTGCAGGCCGAAGATTACTCATTGCTACAAAACATAAAAAAGAACAGGTAATCGCCCCGCTCCTGGAACAGGCGCTGGGCGTTACCTGTTTTACCGATCCCTCTCTCGACACCGATGTTTTTGGAACGTTTACAGGCGAGGTGGAACGGGAAGCAGATCCAGTTACGGTATTGCGGAAGAAATGCCTGCATGCCATGGAACTGCAGCAATGCGACCTGGCTGTAGCAAGTGAGGGGTCCTTCGGTCCGCATCCATCGCTGCTGTTTGTCCCGGCCGGGGATGAATGGATGATCCTGATCGACCGGAAAAACAACCTGGAACTGAAAGTGCGGCTGGTTTCCACTGAAACAAATTTTGATGGCCGAACAGTGCATTCAGAAGAAGAGTTACGATCGTTCCTGGAAGTGGTGGGATTTCCGGCACATGCCGTGATCCTTCGCAAAAACAGGCAGGAAGCAACAGACATTTACAAAGGATTAACCGATCTGGAAGAGGTACTAGGCTTGTTCCATCAGCTTCGGGATCAATATGGTGAAGTGTTTGCTGAAACGGATATGCGGGCCCTGTACAACCCCGCAAGGATGAATCAGATCCGGGAACTTACACACAAGCTTATAGAACTCATTCAATCGGAGTGTCCCTCCTGTGGCCGGCCCGGTTTTACAGTCACCGATGTGGTACCCGGGTTACCCTGTTCCAATTGCCAGCTGCCCACCCGTGCTGCACTAAAGCAGATCCGCTGCTGTGCCGGTTGTTCGTATACAGAGGAACTCCTGTATCCCAATGGAAAACAGGCGGAAGACCCGATGTGGTGCGATTACTGTAATCCATAATTGTAAGAAGTTAGAAGATAGAATGTAGAAGATAGAAGGGAAAGAGTAGCGTAAGCCCCCAACCTCTTGAACCTTTGGAACCTTTTGAACCAACCTTAAACCTTCCAACCCCTCTCACATCCCGTACTCACTCAAAAACTTAATACGCATAATCTTCAGCTGTTCCCAGCTGTAGTTCCCGTCTTCCAGTTCCTGTTGTGCTACTTTCAGATCGCTGGTAGTGCAGCCTTTGAAATAGTCAATGATTTCTTCCTGTTCGTATTCATCGAGCCATTCATCTATGGCATAATCGAGGCGTAGTTTGGTGCCACTGGCGGCAATGGTTTCCATTTCTTCCAGCATTTCATCTATGCGCCACCCTTTGTTTTTTGCAATGGTTTCCAGGGGTATGCGCTTGTCAATATTCTGAATGATAAATACCTTATTGCCGCTTTTATTCACGACGCTCTTCATCACAAACTCTTCCGGCTTCACAATGTCGTTCTCTTCCACGTAAGAGGTAATCAGTTCTACAAAAGGTTTGCCGTAACGAATGGCTTTTCCTTTGCTCACACCCTGGCATTTTTCCAGTTCTTCCAGTGTGGTGGGGTAAAGAGTAGCCATGTCCTGCAACGAATTTTCGAGGAAAATCACAAACGGAGGCAACCCTTTTTTCTTTGCTTCTTTCTGGCGCAACTCTTTCAATAATTCAAACAATTGTTCATCAGTGGCTGTACCGCTACCGCCGGCATCGGTTCCTTCTTCGTCATCTTCATTCGCCTCTTCGTACAGGTTGTTGAGAACAATCTTGAACGATTTGGGTTTTTTCAAAAAGGCCTCCCCTTCTTTGGTAAACTTCAGCAATCCGTATTCTTCAATATCCTTCTGCAGTAGTCCGTGCAGCAGTAACTGTCGTACGAGTGAATTCCAGTAATGATCGGGTTGTTGCTTTCCAATACCAAACTCGGGTAATTGATCGTGCCGGTACATCTGAATCTGCGGTGTAAGGCGGCCAATAGTCACCGGAATTACATACTCGGCCGGGAAACGTCCGTCGAGCGCTTTCACTACTTTCAACAGCTGAACAGCCTCGTCTTTGGCTTCAATTTTTTCTTTGGGGTGCAGACAATTATCGCAGTTGCCGCAGTTTTCCTTCGGGTATTCTTCACCGAAGTAGTGCATCAGTATTTTACGGCGGCACACACTGCTTTCGGCAAAAGCCACTGTTTCCTGGATCAGTTGGGCGCCTACTTCCCGTTCGCTCAGCGGTTTATCACGCATGAGGTGTTCCAGTTTGCTTACATCTTTATGCGAATAGTAGAGAATACATTTTCCTTCCATTCCATCCCGTCCGGCCCGTCCGGTTTCCTGGTAATAGTTTTCAATACTCTTGGGTATGTTGAAGTGTATCACGAAGCGGATATCGGGCTTGTCGATTCCCATCCCGAAGGCGATGGTAGCCACAATCACCTGCACATCTTCATTCAGAAACAGGTCCTGCCGCTGCGCCCTTAGCTTACTGTCGAGCCCGGCATGGTACGCCACGGCTTTGATACCGTTGGCCATCAGCAGATCGGCCAATTCCTCCGTGGTTTTGCGGTTGAGTGTATAAATGATACCGCTCTTGCCTTTATGCTGCGAAATAAACTTAACGATGTTCTTTACCGTTTGCTCCTTCTTGATCTTGGGCTGAATTTCGTAGTAAAGATTGCTGCGGTTAAAGGAAGAAATAAAGATATCGGGATTGCGGAGATCCAGGTTTTTTACAATATCGCTCTGCACTTTGGGGGTGGCGGTAGCGGTAAGGGCAATCACAGGAATGTTGGGGTTGATCTGGTCCATCATTTCCCGGAGACGGCGGTACTCGGGCCGGAAATCATGTCCCCATTCCGAAATACAGTGGGCCTCATCCACCGCAAAGAACGAAAGGGTGAGGTCGGAAAAGAATTCAATGTTTTCTTCTTTGGTAAGCGTTTCCGGCGCTACGTACAGCATTTTGGTGCGACCGCTTTTCAGATCGTCGTGCACCTCCCGGATTTCTTTTTTGGTCAAGGTAGAGTTGAGAAAATGCGCCACATCATCTTTACTGCTGTAACTCCGCACCAGGTCTACCTGGTTTTTCATGAGGGCGATGAGCGGACTCACAATAATGGCCACGCCTTCACTAACCAGGGCGGGTAGCTGGTAGCAGAGACTTTTGCCGCCACCGGTGGGCATAATAACAAACGTATCGTTTCCGGCCAGGAGGTTGTTGATGACAGCTTCCTGCGTTCCCTTAAAAGAGTCAAAGCCGAAATGTTCGTGCAGGGCGGCATATAAATCCACACCATGCCCGTTACTTTTGGCTTTGCCGTTTGTTTTTGAAACCGCTTTTTTTACTTCTGCTTTTACTTTGGTTGAAACAGCTGCCTTGGGCGCTGCTTTTTTCTTAACAGTACTCATCACCGTGTCTCCTCTCTCTTTGGTTTTACGAATTGGATGCGACAGCGGGTTGCTGCAGACCGAAACGGCTGTAAACACAGCCTTTCCGTAAGTTTGAAAGGGCGACGAAGTTACTTAAAATACCTGCACCGGCCGTTTCAAAAACGTCAAAAACCTGCTAAAATCAACACCGCTGTTTAAGATACTGCTTTTTAAGCACCTCCGGAAATTTGAAACGGCTTCCTTGGTTTATTCTGCCGATTTGAAGTAGGTTTGCCCCCGAAATGAGCACGTCTTCTACACCCAACCCCCTGGAGGCAGCCCGCCGCACCATTTTATTGGAAGCCGGGGCGGTTCAGCAGCTGGCACAGTTGCTGACCGATGATTTCCACCGCATTGTGGAAACAGTTCTTGCTGCCAAAGGCCGTTTGATCGTGAGTGGTATTGGAAAAAGTGCGCTCATTGCCCAGAAAATTGTAGCTACGCTCAACTCCACAGGCACCCCGGCGGTGTACCTGCATGCGGCCGATGCCATTCATGGCGATCTGGGGATGATCCTGAGCCACGATGTGGTGATGATCATCAGCAAAAGTGGCGATACGCCCGAAATAAAAGTACTGTCGCAACTCATTCGAAGTTTCGGTAATCCCCTGATCGCACTGGTTGGCAACACTGGTTCTTACCTGGCCAAACAAGCCGATTTTGTGCTCGATACCACGGTCAGCCAGGAGGCTTGTCCCAATAACCTGGCACCCACCAGCAGCACGACCGCTCAACTGGTCATGGGCGATGCACTGGCAGTGGCGTTGATGGAGCAGCGGGGCTTTACCAGCAGCGATTTTGCCAAGTTTCATCCCGGTGGGGCATTAGGGAAGAAACTCTACCTGCGGGTGGCCGATTTGTACATCCAGAACGAAAAGCCACATGTGCAGACCGGCACTCCATTAAAAGAAGTGATTCTGGAAATCTCCCGCCGCCGCCTGGGTATTACGGCGGTGCTCAACAACAGTGGCGAATTGCTGGGTGTTATTACCGATGGCGATCTGCGCCGCATGCTGGAAAAGCAGGTATCGCTGGAAGCAGCCACAGCAGCGCAAATTATGACTGCCAACCCCAAAACCATTGATGCCGGTGAACTGGCGATTGATGCACTGGAACTGATGCGGGAAAATAATATCACCCAACTGCCCGTTTTGAGCAACAACCAATACGTGGGAGTTATACATTTGCACGATTTAATTAAAGAAGGATTGATCTAGCGGCTGTAACGCAGCGGCTCGCTTAAACACCAACAACCATGAATCAGAATCAGTATGTAGCAATAATGGCCGGCGGCATCGGCAGCCGTTTCTGGCCGATGAGCCGCACCGCTTTCCCCAAGCAGTTTTTAGACATTTTACATACCGGGCGAACGTTGATCCAGGCAACCTACGACCGTTATAAACTGTTCATCCCTTCGGAAAACATCTTTATAGTTACTTCGGTGGAGTATGCTTCTATTGTTGAAAAGCAATTGCCGGAGCTGCCAAAAGAAAACATTTTGTGCGAGCCTTCCCGCAAAAACACAGCGCCATGCATTGCTTATATTGCTCATAAGCTGCAGTTGCAGAATCCCGATGCGCTGCTCATTTGTGCACCGGCCGATCACCTGATCCTCGATGCACCGGCCTTCACCAAAGTGTGCCAGGATGCGTTTGAGTTTGTGAACAATATCAATGCATTGGTTACATTGGGTATTAAGCCTACGTATGCCAACACAGGCTACGGGTACATCCAGCACGAAGTGATGCCTGTTGCCGATAATATTTACCAGGTAAAAACCTTTACCGAAAAACCCAATCTCGAACTGGCAAAGACCTTCCTGGCCAGCGGCGATTTTTTATGGAATGCCGGGATTTTTGTGTGGAAGGTGAAAAATATTCTGCGTGCCTTTGAGCTCTTTCTGCCCGAAATGAATGAGGTGTTTGTGGCAGAAAAAGAAGCGTTCAATACAGAAAAAGAGCAGGATGCAATTGATCGTATCTATTCCCAGTGTACGAATATTTCCATCGACTATGGCATTATGGAGAAAGCCGATAATGTGTATGTGTTGCCGTCGAGCTTTGGCTGGAGCGATCTGGGCACCTGGAACAGCGCCTGGGAAAACATGGAGAAAGATTATTTTGGCAATGCTGTTGCCGGTAAAAATGTAATGATCATTGATGCCACTAAAAATGTGGTACATGCGGCTGATAACAAACTGGTGTTGTTACAGGGACTGGATGATTTTATTGTAGTGGACACCAAAGATGTGTTGCTCATCTGCAAAAAAGACAAGGAGCAGGAAATTAAAGATTATGTAGCGGAAGTAAAACGCAATAAGGGAGATAAGTTCCTGTAATTCTTGTATCAGTTGCAATCCTTGCCGTACACTTTGCCTTTCTTCCACTGTGCGTCCATCTCTTCAAACTCTTTCTGATCTTCCAGGGTGAAGTCTTTATTTGTGAGTTTTTTAAGATCGGGTTGCCCGGCATTTACCCAGGCTGTGTACCAAAAACTGGCTACGGCATAAATACTCTGCCGCATTCTTCGTTCCACCATACCCGTTAGTTTGTCGTTGTAAGCAATGGTGAAAGCTGCCGAATACTGACGGATAACTGTCCCGTTCCGGTTTTCAAATGAATACTTCTGGTCGCTGGGAAACGATTTGGTCAGCTCCCGCTCGTACCGGAGCACCGTATCGGCAGCTGCGCCGCTTTCCAGCACCCGTGCCCATATGAAATCACCAGGGTTGGGAAGATACTTCGCCTTTCCAATCCAGAAGTCAAACTGGCGTTCGGCCAGCAACTCCGGCACCCGGCTTTCCCAAAAACCGTGGATCCCGTTTTGACCGGTATACTGACCGTTATGGTTGTGCGATGCATGCAGGGGTACATGGGCATCGCTGATGTAATGGCCGATTTCTGCACTCAGCTTCAGAATACGTGCCTGGTTCTTTTCCTTAAATGCATTTGTAAGTCGGGCCAGCATGGTTTGCACCCACCAGGGAACAACACCATAGGCGTTAATGGTGTCGGCGCTGTATTTAGCCACTGCACTATCATAATTACGGGGCAATTCCGGGTACGGATATTTCCCGTAATGATCAATGTCAATGTAGTGGCGGGGACCTTCCTCCGGAATGGCGTAACGGCGTTTATCCGGGTCCACCGCATGTTCGCTCAGAAATTCAATGTTTTGCTTGTAAAAAGCAATCATTTCCGGCGGCAGTAAAAACACAGCGAGGTAATTGATTTTCCGGTGACCGAAAAAGCCCCAGCACCAGCAATTTTGTGCCACGACAAGAAGCAGTACTAATGATAAAATACGTTTCATGCAAAATCGTTCAGTAAACGTAACAGGATTTATTCCTCTGTTTTTGTAACCCCGCCGCTGATAGCAAATTTCATAGCCTCACCCGGAGTTACATGCGAATCTAACCGTTTTACCCGGTTTGAAGGAATTAAATAAACATTGCCGGCAATGGAATAACTCATAGGAATATATACAGCTACATACTCCTCAAGCCCAAAGTCATCCATGGACTCTTTGGTAAGAAAACCTACCCGCCACACCTCGTTATCATCAATGTTCGCAAGTACGGGTTTGTTGAACTTTTTTTTCTCTCCGGCAAAAGCTTCAAAAAAATCTTTTACAGTCGAATAAATGAACTTAATGCCCGGCGCTTTCTCCAGCCAATGGTCAAAAAAGTTGAAAATGCGGGACTGAATAAAAAAGGTGCTGAGATAGCCCACCAATGTAATGGTGCCGATAATAATCAGAAAACCCAGTCCGAAATTGCGGACTTTCACCTTCCCTTCATCATCGGTAAACGTAAAAATGGGAATGAGTTCGTCAATACTGATTACCACCCAGTAAATGGCGTAGGCAGTAACCACAACGGGCGCCAGTACCAGCAGACCCTGCAGAAAATATTGGAGAATTTGTTTGTAAAGAGGCTGTTTGTTCATGAGCCGGTTCTCTTTTTTCAAAAATACAGAATTTGAAAGGCCTCTTGCCAGGTTAATTTTTTGTGAAGAGAGGCAGATTTTCTGGATGGAAACTTTGGCAACTACAAAAGTTTCCATAGTTTTGTCCCCACATTTATGGAAACCAAGGAAAGAATTCTTCAGAAAGCAACCGAGCAGTTTATGCGCCTGGGTATCCGTTCTGTATCAATGGACGATATAGCAGCTCAGCTGGGGGTAAGCAAGAAAACGATTTACCAGTATTTCAACGACAAAGAAGAACTCGTAGATGCCGTGATGCAGGAAGAAGAAAAGCGCATGAATGCGGATTGCCTTCGTTGCAGGAATACGTCGAGAGATGCCATTGAGGAAATCTTTTTTACGATGGAAACGGTGAACGAACAGTTCTCGCAGATGAACCCGGTGATTTTATTTGATCTGGAAAAGTTTCATCCGAATGTGTTTGGTCGCTTTTTGAGGATGAAAAACACATTTCTGCTGAATGTCATCCGGGAAAATATTCACAAGGGAATTGAAGAGGGTCTGTACCGTCCCGAAATTGATATTGATATCATCAGCAAGTTCCGGCTGGAATCAATGATGTTGCCCTTCAACTTCAATGTTTTTCCTCCGGGAAAATACGGCCTTACCCAGGTTACCAATGAACTGATGGAGCTTTTCTTATACGGACTGGTTACATTAAAGGGTCATAAACTGATTTTAAAATACAAAGAACAACAAAAACAAAAATGATCATGAAAAGCAAACTAAGGCAGCTTCTTTTGTTACTGGTGTTTCTGTGGTCCGTGCAGGGGCTGCAGGCACAAACCGTGCACCGGTTGTCGGCAAAAGAAGCGGTGGACCTTGCATTCAAAAATCTGCCCGAACTCAAAAATCTCAAGATTGACTACACCATTGCGGTTGCCCGTAACCGTGAAATTGTGGGTGCGGCTTACCCCCAGATTGAAGGGAACCTGCAAATGAACCGGTTCCTGGCAATTCCGGTAACGCCGTTGCCCGATTTCATTACGCCGCAGGTGTATGGAGTATTGAATGATGAAAAAGTACAAAACTCATCCACCGGCCAGGTGATTTCGGTGCCGCAAACCGACCCCCGTATCATTCCTGCACAGTTTGGGGTACCCTGGACAGCCCAGGCGGGTTTTTCCGTACAATGGCTGCTCTTTCAGCCCGAAGTATTTGCCGGTATTCTTGCCCGTAAAGAAGTACTCAACTATTCGGAAAAGAATATCACAGTGGCAGAGGATAAGGCAAAGGAGAATGTAATGAATTCGTACTACCTCATTCTTGTGACGCAGGAGCAGCTTAAGCTTGTGAATAACAGTGTAATCCGGCTTGACAAACTGTACAGCGATGTTACACAGATGTATAAGAATGGTTTTTCTGAAAAACTGGATGTGGACCGGTCCCTGGTGGCATTCAATAATGTAAAATCGGTTCAAAACCAGTTGAATAATTCCCTGTCACTGGCGTTTGCTGCACTCAAACTGGCCGTTGGCATTCCGCAGGCCGACAGTTTGGTGCTGACCGATGCATTAACCCCGGAACTCATCAAGCAGCAACTGCCCAACAGTGAAGGATTTTCATACCAAAACCGAAGCGAGATCCGGCTGCTGGAAAGTGCCCGCCGCCTCCAGGAATATGATCTCAAGCGGTATCAGTTACAGAAATACCCTACCGTTGCTACATTCTGGAATTACAACCGTAGCGCCTTCCGGCAGGAGTTTAATTTCCTCAAATCGGGGTCCCAGTTCCAGTGGTTTCCTTCTTCTATCGTGGGGCTGAGTATGCAGGTGCCCATCTTCACAGGTGGTGCCCGGCTGCAACGGGTAAAGCAGGCACGTTTAAGGATGGATCAGTTAGATAACAATATCGCACAAACGAAAATGCTGATTGATTTTCAACTGGAGCAGGCCCGCATCAGTTACCGCAATGCAGTTCTGGACCTGGATGTCAATGCATCCAATCTCGAACTGGCAACGGGCGTATACAACCTCTCCAAGAAAAAATTTGAGCAGGGCCTTGGTACCAGTTTTGAAGTGATTAATGCAGAAAACGAATTGCAAACGGCACAAAGCAATTACCTGCGCAGCCTTTACAACGCAGTACAGGCGCAGATTTCCTGGAAACGTGCCACCGGTACATTATAAACAACTGAATGAATACATTATGAATACAATTTCCCGATACATCATGCCCGCACTTCTGCTGCTGGCAGTTGCCTGCGGCGAGAGCCGGAAAGAGAACAATGCTTCCCTCGCTTCAAAAAAAGCAGAACTCGAAAAACTCAAAAAAGAGCAAACCACTCTTACTACAAAAATAAAAGCACTGGAAGAAGCAATTGCATTGCTGGATACCAGTGCCGGTATGGAAGGAAAAGCAAGGCTCATTGCCGTGATGCCCGTTGCCATCGAAGATTTTTCTCATTATATTGACTTGCAGGGAAAAATTGATGCCGATAATATTTCTTACGTGGCTCCGCCAAATGGCCAGGGAGGATTGGTAACGGCCGTTTACATCAAAGAAGGTGATTATGTAAAAAAGGGTCAGCTGCTTCTCAAGATGGATGATAAAGTGTTACGCCAGCAGATTAAAGTGAGCGAAACACAACTGATGCTGGCAAAAGAACTTTACCAGCGTACCAAAAACTTATGGGAACAGAACATAGGTTCGGAAGTGCAGTTGCTGCAGGCTAAAACACAGGTGGAAGCACTGGAGCGTTCCATTGAAACAGCACAGGAGCAAATAAAATTGTTTACGGTGTACGCACCGGCCGAAGGTGTGGCAGATGTAGTGGACGTAAAGGTGGGAGAGTTGTTCACCGGTGCAAGCCAGCTGGGTCCGCAAATCCGGATTGTCAACAATAAAACGCTCAAAGCGGTGGTGGAAGTACCCGAAAATTACATGACCCGTGTGCGAGCCGGCAGCCCGGTTATCGTTACGTTGCCCGATACAGATCAATCGTTTTCTTCTGTGGTACGCCGCTCTTCTCAGCTCATCAATCCCAATACACGTACGTTCACGATTGAAGCACCCATACCGGGCGGAACGGTTCGGCCCAATTCGGTTGCAGCCGTGCGGATTAAAGACTACAGCGCTCCCAATGCCGTGGTCATACCCGTGAACCTTGTGCAAACCGATGATAAAGGCAAATATGTGTATGTGGTTGAAAAAGACAGCAAGGGAAGGAGTGTTGCCATTAAAAAACCGGTGGTGGTGGGTGAATCCTATAGTGATAAAATTGAAATCAAAGCAGGTTTGCAGGCAGGTATGATTCTGATTTCAGAAGGATACCAGAGTGTGTACGACAAACAATTGGTTCGTACACAGTAAAACAAGAAACACCTCTCATCCCATTACACCTGGTTTGCTATTGCACTTCTTTGAATGAGTGGCAATGCAAACAGAAAAAATGAACGTATGGAATCAAATTTTTTAGAAGGACTCAGTAAAAAGTTCAAAGAGTTTCTGCCAACCAGCTGGAGTGTAGATAACCGTACGGCTATTTACATTATCACAATTATAATAACGGCCTACGGGTTGATGAAGTTCAATACACTTCCCAAAGAGCAGTTCCCGGATATTGTGGTGCCTACCATTTCGGTAACCACTGTATATGTAGGGAACTCTCCGGCTGATATCGAAAACCTGGTGACACGGCCCATTGAAAAGCAAATCAAAAGTATCAGCGGTGCACGTGTTATAAAAGTACAGTCCACTTCGCAGCAGGATTTTTCACTCATAGTGGTTGAGTTTGATACTGATGTAAAAGTGGACCTGGCCAAACAAAAAGTGAAAGATGCGGTTGATAAATCAAAAACAGATCTGCCGCAGGACCTTACTTCACAGCCCGATGTACAGGAATTTGCATTCAGTGAAATTCCGATCATGTTCGTTAATATCAGCGGCGACTATGACCCGGTAAAACTGAAACAGTATGCCGATAAAATGCAGGACCGGTTTGAAGAACTGAAAGAAATCACAAGGGCCGATATTGTGGGTGCACCGGAGCGTGAAATTCAGGTGAATGTAGATCCGTACCGTATGGCTGGTGCCCGGGTAACGTTTTCTGATATTGAAAATGCCATTCGTCGTGAAAACAATGATATTACAGGTGGCCAGGTCGAAGTGGGTAATATGAAACGTACAGTTCGGGTGCGGGGACAGTTTTCTTCTGCCTTCGACCTCAATAATATTATCGTTAAAAACGTAAGTGGCGCACCTATTTACCTGAGAGATATTGCAACGTTGAAAGACACGGTTAAGGATGATGAAAGCTTTGCACGTCTTAATGGGAAAAATGTCATAACACTCAACATTGTAAAACGAAGTGGGGAAAACCTGATTGGTGCAGCCGATGAAATCAAAGCCGTGGTCAAGGATATGCAGGACAATGATGTGCTGCCACGAGATCTTTCTGTGACCTTCACAGGCGATACCAGTAAGCAAACAAAAACATCGTTCAACGAGTTGGTAAATACCATCATCATCGGGTTTATTCTGGTGTTGCTCATTCTTATGTTTTTCATGGGTGTAACCAACGCCTTCTTTGTGGCATTAAGTGTACCGCTTAGTGTGTTTGTTGCCTTCCTCTTTTTGCCCGTTGCTGATTATATTGTAGGAACCGGTGTTACACTCAACTTTATTGTGTTGTTTGCCCTGTTGTTCGGGCTCGGGATTATTGTGGATGATGCGATTGTGGTCATTGAAAACACGCACCGTATTTATCATAATGGCCGGGTGCCGGTTATCCGAAGTGCCAAAGAAGCCGCAGGCGAAGTGTTCATCCCGGTACTGGCCGGTACAGCTACAACCCTGGCACCTTTCTTTCCGCTGTTGTTCTGGAAAGGAATCATTGGTAAGTTTATGATTTACCTGCCGGTGATGTTGATCCTTACACTGGCCGCCTCGCTGATTGTGGCGTTCATCATAAACCCCGTATTTGCAGTAAGCTTTATGAAGCCCGAGGGCAGAAGTTATGATGAACCGAAAAAAGCGATCTTCCGCAAATGGTACTGGTGGACATTCTGGGCTTTCGGTATTCTCAGTCATCTGTTGGGAAATCACGGAACAGGGAACTTCCTTTTCTTTATGGCGCTTGCCGGCTTGTTGAACCGCTATGTGTTGCGTGACCTCATCTACTTCTTCCAGGAGCGCATCCTGCCACCGTTGATGAACCAGTACGAGAAACTGTTACGTTGGGTATTGCATGGTTGGCGTCCGGTAACGATGTTTATTTCATTATTTCTGTTGTTCCTGGTGAGTGTTGGCTTATTGGTGATCAGTGTCATGAGTGGCAGAAATGCCACCACCTTCTTCCCCAGTGGTGATCCGAATTTTATATATGTGTATCTGAAGATGCCGGTAGGTACCGATGTGAAGTACACCGATTCCGTTACAAGAATGCTGGAACAGAAGGTGTATAAAATTCTGGAGAAAGAAAAACCGGGTGAACCGGGTTCTATTGTTGAAAGTATCATCACCAATGTGGCAGTGAGTGCCAATAACCCGAGAGATAACAACCGGAGCACACAGCCCAACCTGGGTCGTATCCAGGTTTCGTTTGTAGAGTTTGAAAAGAGGGATGGAAAAAGTACGGCTCCTTACCTGGCCGAAATCAGGAATAAAATCAAAAATATTCCAGGTGCTGCCATCAGCGTAGAGCAGGAAGATGCCGGACCGCCCACCGATCCTCCGGTTAACATTGAAGTTGCCGGCGAAGATTTTACGCAGATTGCAAAAGTGGCGCTCGACCTCTACAACTACCTGGATACAAACAAGGTGGAAGGAATTGATAACCTGCAGCTGGATGTGGACCTGAACAATCCTGAAATTACGGTTACAGTAGACCGTGAGCGGGCGTTGATTGAAGGGGTGAGTACCGCACAGGTGGGTATGGAAATCCGTACTGCTTTGTTCGGCAAGGAAGTAAGCAAGCTGAAGCAGGGCGATGATGAGTATAAAATTCAGCTGCGGTACAGCGATCTGCAGCGGAATAATATCATTGATCTCATGAATATGAAGATCACCTTCCGGGATTTCAATACCGGTCAGATCAAACAGGTGCCTATCAATGCAATTGCCCGGTTCGACTATACCAATACCAGCGGCGGTATCAAGCGCAAAAACCTGAAGCGCACCATTCAGCTGCAGTCCAATGTGGCCGATCCCAGCCAAACAGCTGTTATCAATGCGGCACTCAAAACAAAGATTGATGATTTTAAAAATAAAGTGCGTATTCCGGAGGATGTCACCATCCGCCAGAGCGGACAAAGCGAACAGGAGGCAGAAACCTCGGCGTTCCTGGGTACCGCCCTGCTGATTGCCATTGGTCTCATCTTTATGATCCTCGTACTTCAGTTCAACAGCATGAGTAAGCCCTTCATTGTGATTACCGAAATCTTCTTCAGTATCATCGGGGTCATGCTGGGCTATGCCATTACCGGAAAAACAGTTGCCACTATTATGCTGGGGGTGGGTATTGTAGGCCTGGCCGGTATAGTAATCAAAAACGGAATCCTGCTCATTGAGTTTACCGATGAGCTGCGGAAGCGGGGTTTCCGTACACGGGAAGCTGCTATCCAGGCAGGAAAAATCAGGATCATCCCGGTGCTCCTCACGGCTCTTGCCACCATTGGCGGTTTGTTGCCGCTGGCCGTTGGTTTCAATATTGACTTTGTGTCGCTGTTTCAGCACCTCAATCCTCATATCTTTTTTGGAGGCGACAGCGTGGTATTCTGGGGACCACTCAGTTGGACCATCATTTACGGATTGATCTTCTCGTTCTTCCTTACGCTTATGATGGTACCCAGCATGTATATCATTGCCGAACGGCTGCGCCGGCCTATGGAGCGGTTCTATGGAACAAAGTTTGTGGCACTACTCGGATTCCTCGGCCCTTTCTTTTTCATATTGGTAGGCTTTATGTATCTTGTTCAGCGCATCCAGGGAAAAAGAGTGTGGCTGGGTCAACCGCCACTGAAAAAATAGTTTGTAATGTTTGACTATTGATTATGGTTACAACCCTTTCCGTTCCCGGAAGGGGTTTCCTTTTTTCCACTTAACAAAATTGAAACATTCAAAATCCGGATGTCGTTTAACTTCGTAAAAAAAACACAATGGCACAAGCGCATGAAATTGATTACCGTATTGTAGGCGAGGAAATGCAATACGTGGAAATAGAACTCGATCCTTCAGAAACCGCCATTGCAGAGGCGGGTAGTTTTATGCTGATGGACGATGGTATACAGATGCAAACCATTTTTGGCGATGGAAGCGCCAACCAGGGCACCGGTGTGCTGGGTAAATTGTTTTCGGCCGGCAAACGACTGCTTACAGGTGAAAGCCTGTTTATGACCGCCTATACCAATGCCGGACAGGGGAAAAAGAAAGTGAGTTTTGCATCGCCCTACCCCGGTAAAATTATTCCGCTGGATTTACTTCGGTTAGGCGGACCCGTTGTATGCCAGAAAGATGCGTTTCTTTGTGCCGCCAAAGGTGTAAGTGTGGGCATTGCACTGCAACGGAAGCTGGGCACAGGCCTGTTTGGTGGAGAAGGATTTATTATGCAGAAGCTGGAAGGAGATGGAATGGCATTCGTACATGCAGGTGGACATGTGTTTGAACGGGAACTCAGGCCCGGCGAACTGATTAAAATTGACACCGGGTGCGTAGTGGCCTATACACATACTATTGATTTTGATATACAGTTCGTAGGAGGCATTAAAAATACCATCTTCGGTGGGGAAGGATTGTTTTTTGCAACACTCAGAGGTCCCGGCAAAGTGTGGATTCAAACCTTACCGGTATCCCGTTTGGCCAGCCGCATTTTATCCTATGGTTCCGGAAACCGTAAAGAAGAAGGAAGCGTGCTGGGCGGACTGGGGAATCTGCTGGATGGAGATGGATTCAGATAAGCTGATTGCCTTTAGTTCAATGTTACTGTTCAAAACTCCGTTTCTGCGGAGTTTTTTTATTGCATCAGCCGGTTGGCATGCCGGCTTACCAGCAGCCATTTGTTCTTTCTTTTAGTATATACCTCTGTGTACAGTAGTAAAAAGTCCATTGGCTTGCCTTCCATCACCACACTGAAAACGCCTTTACCGTTTACAACAGCAAGGTTTTTATAGATCCTTGCTGCGGCTTCTTTGATTACAACATTTGTCATTTGAAGTTTGCCCGAACGGATATCATCCAGCAGTTCCTGTTTGTTCTCTGTCCACCCGTTGGAATGAACGTACTGCATCCGTTCGTCGAGGATTTGTTCCAGCGAATCGGTTTGTTTTACAATCATCCAGTGAAACTTACGCTCATGCAACAGCAGCACAGATGTTTCGGCTTTTGTACCGGTTGTGGCTTTTTGTGCGTACGCAACAGAAGTGAGCAGGAATAAACAAAGTACCAGGAACTGTTTCATGCCGTGAATATAATCAGAAGTATACGGATTGAGTATTCCTGAATCCATCGAAAAAATCGGCCAACAAAAAACCCAGCTGCAGAGCGGGGTTCATTTGTTCAAACATGAAACTACATGTGTGCTTCTATTTCTTTCTGTAGAGCTGCAAATATTTCATCAATACTTCCTTCGCCTTTTACTTCAGCAAATTTGTCGAACTGCTTGTAGTAATCTGCCACAACGGATGTTTTATTCCGGTATTCGGTTATGCGTGCCCGTATCACTTCTTCATTGGTATCATCGCTGCGGCCGCTGGTTAAACCACGGTTCAGCAACCGTTTTACCAGTTCTTCTTCGCTTACCAGCAGGGCAATCATGGCCGAAATCTGAGTGCCTTTTAGTTTCATGAGTTTATCCAGTGCTTCTGCCTGTGCAACGGTACGGGGAAACCCATCAAATAAAAAACCTTTGGCTTCCGGATGTTTGTCGAGGGCAGAACTGATCATGCCAATTACTACTTCATCGGGCACCAGCTGTCCTTTGTCCATCAGTTTTTTTGCTTCCAGTCCCAGGGGTGTTTGTGCAGCAATTTCACTGCGCAGCAAATCACCGGTACTCAGATGTTTCAGCCCGTATTGTTTGATAATATTTTCAGATTGGGTACCCTTTCCACTACCGGGAGGTCCGAATAAAATAAGATTGAACATAAGCGGTCGTCGTCTTGTTGAGTGTAAATATAAAAAGCAATGTTTAATCTTCCTGAATTGTGAACCCCCGATTCTGAAAACTTGTTATAGAAGTATGAAAATTGTACTGCTTAACAGGCGGGCGATGGGTTTACCCCAACAGATTTTGTAACTTACAGTGTATGATCATATTACGGAACTCTTTGATTTTGATTAGTTTAATGCTTCAGCTATCAGTTGTTAGTTGCCAGGCACAGTCAAACAACCCCACAAAAATTATGAACGAAGAAAAAAAGCAAGCCGAAACGAAGTCCGGAAACCCCGTCTATTCCAAAACGGATACTTCAAAAGTGAAGCTGAGTGAAGAGGAATGGAAGAAGATCCTGTCGCCCGAAGTGTATTACATTGCCCGGCAAAAGGGCACGGAGCGCCCCTGGACCAGCAAGTTTGAGCACTTCAGCGAGGTGGGCACGTATTACTGTGCTGCGTGTGGTAATTCCCTGTTTCAGAGCGACACCAAGTTCGACAGTGGTTGCGGATGGCCCAGTTTTTACCAGCCCATCAGCAAGGGTTCTATCATTTATACACCCGATCACAGTCATGGTATGGAACGCACCGAGGTGCAATGCGGCCGCTGCAAAGCCCACCTCGGCCATGTGTTTGAAGATGGCCCGCCACCCACAGGCCTGCGTTATTGCATCAACGGAGTGATTTTGGATTTTGAAAAGGCCCGTGAAGCAGAGAAAAAATTTAAGAGCGATAAAAAAAGTTAAGTTGCCTGCACAATACCGCTGGGTATTCCTGCACAATGCCGGTAACAAAGTAAAAGCCCGCACGTTTGTGAGCATGTGTTACAAACTTGCGGGCTTTGCATTCCATGAAAGCGACGACCGGCAAAGGCATTCCAAGCATCAGTCCCCGCCAAAGGTTATATTCAATCCTGTACTGCCTGCTTTTAAGTCGGGAATGGTTGGTGTTTCACTAAACTTATACTTGTTGTTGGCAGGCGTACGGTCAATGAGTTTGAGGTAGGGGTCTATACCGGCGCTTACCGGTTTCTCTCTTACAATAAACTGAAACGTTTTTTCGGGTGCATCCATTTTAATACGTTGCAGCAGTACTTGCTTTTCTGTTTCTTTTCCATTGGTTTTTGCGGTTGTAAAAATACCGATATCCATATAATCGTTTACGGTTGCCGTTTTTTGCTTACCAATACTGTCTGAATAAAATTTGGCACTGCCTGCGGTAAGGGATACCTGGTACGTTTTATCAGGCAGTTGCTTAAACTGGAGATGCTTAACGTAGTTTTCGTAAATTGTTATTCTTTCAAACATATCTTCTACAAGATAGGCCATGCTGTCAGGGACGGCGGTACGAATGTATTCTACAAACTCTACTGCATTGGTGTATTGTGGCCCGTAGAATCGGTTTTTTTCAAGATAGGCCCGTATAGCAGCATTCAATTGCTCTTCACCAATAAAATCACGCAGCGCATACATGATAACGCTTCCTTTATTGTAGTGGATGTATTGCTGATTTTCAACCAGCATCAGCGGTAACTCGCCTTTGCCTTCAAATGTGCGCCCCATCAGGTACTTATCCATTTCTTCTTTCAAAAACTTGCGCATGGCCTCTTTGCCATATTCTTTTTCCATTACCATTAAAGCGCTGTATTGACTCATGGTTTCGCTCATCAGCACACTTCCCTGCACATCACCGCCAATGACCTGGTGCGCCCACCACTGATGCGCCACTTCGTGTGCGGTAACATAAAACGGAACATCAATTTTATCGGGTCCTTCTTCCACTTTGGTTAGAAAGCCTATGGATTCTGAATAGGGAATCGTGTTGGGGAACGATTGGGCAAAGCTGGCATACCGGGGAAATTCAATAATGCGTACTTGCCGGTGCTGGTATGGTCCAAAATGGGTGGTGTAATAATCCAGTGAGCGTTTGATGGATTTAATCATCCGGTCCAGATTGTATTCGTGCCCTTTGTGGTAGTAAATTTCGATGTTCACATTATTCCAGCGGTCACGTTTCACCTCGTACTGTGCGCTGAGCACCGAATAAAAGTTAAGGATGGGATTATCCATCTTGTAATGAAAATAATGCCGGCCTTCTTTTTTCCATTCTTTTTGCAAATACCCGGGCGCAATCGCAATTTGTCCTTCAGCAGTGCTAACGGTAGCTTCATACCTTATCCAGTCAGCATCTTTTGAAATGTAATTGTTCATACGGGCGGCACTGTCGTTAACCAGTGCCATCCGGGGCTTGGGGGGTAATCCGTATTCTGAACGGGCTGTGTTTTCAGACAGTTCTCTTCTCTCATCGTACCCAATGGAAGGCATGAGATCATTGCTTACAAAAGTGCCATTATCGATAACCGGCGCACCAATGCGGTCAAACAATCCACGTGGCGTATACTGCATGTCAAACTCAAATACAATGCTATCTCCGGGCTGTAACGGAAGTTGAAGGCGAATGAGTTTAAGGCCGAATTTTGTGTCATCATTGATTACGGTATGGGGCACCCCTGGTTCAAGCTTCTTGTAATGATAAGGTGTTTTTTTGCCACTGTTATAGGTAATGAGTAAGGTGTCAATAGGTTGTGTTGTTTTATTCTGCAGCACATAAGTAGCTGCCATGTGCAACTGTTTCTGTTTCGGGTAAATATCCACCGCTGCCGATACGGCAATGATACGGGGCTGAACCAACTCCCTGTATTTGCCGTATTTCTTTTCCATTTCCGCAATAAGACGTTCCGATTCTTTGGGTTTCTGCGAAAGCTGCAGCACATTGGTTTGGTAGTAAATGAAACCGCCGCAGGCAAGGGCTGTAAACAACGCTGTACCAAGCACAGTATAATACGTTCGGTTCCTTAAATAACCTGAAAGTTTCCAGCGGGCAGCAAATGATTTTTCTTTTCCCCTGGCGTATAACACCAGTGCCAGCAGGCATAGGATGGTAACAATACTCATCCAGTACAGCCGGTAAAATGGCCATTGGCTAAAGATGCCGCCGTATCCGTTCATATCGGAGTAGGGCAGGGATTCACCGGAGCTGTTGAAGCTGGTCAGTTCGTTGTTCCATTCCAACAGGCCATAGATAATCGGTAAAACAACAACCGGAAGCAGTGTAATAAAAAAACCGATGTATTTATTGGGTGTATATACCTGCACTGCCAAACAAAATCCAATTAAGATGATTGCAAATGCCAGGTTACGCAACAGGTCAACCAGGTATTGCCATAAGTCGATCTGGAAAAATCCATGATATACCTGTATCAGTATTCCGGTTACGGAAGCAACAGCATATAACAATAGGGCAGCAAGCGTTAAGCCAATCAGTTTGGAGAAAAACAAAGTTCCGTTTGTAACGGGCGTAACTCCAACTAATTCGTCCATTCTTGTTTCCCGTTCCCGCCATACCATTGTTCCACTGTAGAATATGATAAAAATGAGCGCAAACAAACCAACTGAACCAATTACTTCTTCAATGACTTTGTAAGTAACCATGTACGTGGCAGACGAATACATAACATCAATGAAATTGAGAATAAGCAGCATGAGTCCTGCTGCCAGTATACACATAACAATGAAGAACGTGCTCTTTACCGATTTGCGGGCTTCAAACAAGCCCAGCCACCAGAGTTGATTGCGGGTTGCTTTTGGTGAATAATCCTGTGATACTGCAGGCAGGTCGGCCAGGGTATGGAGCATGGATTGGTACGGTGCCTCAGGTTTATGTTTTCTTTTAAACAACTGAAGCGGCTGTAAAAACTGTGTGAAACTGAATTGCCAGAAGCTCAGGGCGCATACCAGCAATGCAAGGCTGCCCCACAGTAAACGGTTGTACAGCAGTGCGCCGGTGAGGGGAATGCTGTTACGGTTTCGTTCAAAGGGACTCCAGTATTCGGTAACATAATTGAGGGCACTGCTGCCGGTTGGTTCCAGAATACCGGCCAGCATTTTGTTTTCAATATTTTGCGTAATGGTAGAACTGGCAATTTGGATGACCATCAATACAATGGCAACTATATAGGCTGCCATTGTGGTGCGTAAATAAGTGGTGAGTGCAAAAAACAAGACGCCCAGAAATAAAATGTTGGGCACGGTGAACAACAAAAAGGGTTCGAGATAATTTGCTGCTTTGAACTCGCCTATCATTGGTTTTCCAATTCCAAATAAATTGCCGGCTAAGTACCCCAGGACTAAGCCGCCGAATACCAATACGGCCACCAATGCCGCTGCTAAAAACCGGCCGAAAAAGTATCCGCTTTTTGTAATTGGCTTGGTAAAGAAAAGTGGATGCGAATTGTATTGATAATCTTTTTGTATGGCACTGGCCATAATGGATATCAATAAAACACTCACCAGAATACTGAAAATGCTGCTGCTGGTGCCCAGCAAGACGCCTGCAACCATGGAGGCAGAATTCACAATAAGATTGCTATCGCTGCGGGTGGTACTGAACACACCTGATGCAGCCATACCAATAAGCAGGGTAAGTGAAAACAAAATGCTGAAAAAAATATACGTGGCAGGCCGTTTTAGCTGGCTGCGCAGTTCAAAGAAAAATATTTCACGAAGCATGGGTGGTTCAGTTTTGAAGGATGGCAGAAAAATAAACGTCTTCCAGGGTGGCGTCGGTTCGTTCGAAGCCTTCTTCGGGTTGATCATCGCTTATTACGTGCACGATCGTTTTCCCTTCTGATACGTGGTGCGATAGTACCTGGTAACGAGACCTTATTTCGTTGAGTTCATCTTTATTGATCGCTTTCTCCCATATTCTGCCCTGAACCGATGCAACTGCTTCGGCCGGGGTGCCTTCCAGCAAAATAGTGCCCCGGTTCATCACCACCATGCGGTTGCAAAGTGTTTTTACATCATCTACAATGTGGGTGGACAGAATGACAATTACCTGTTCGCCAATTTCGCTGAGAATGTTATGGAAACGATTGCGCTCCATGGGATCCAGGCCGGCTGTGGGCTCATCTACAATAATCAGCCGGGGGTTACCCAGCAGTGCCTGCGCAATGCCAAAGCGCTGGCGCATACCGCCGCTGTATTCGCTTACATTCCGCTTGCGTGCTTCGTATAAATTGGTTTGTTGCAACAGGGCCTCTACAATTTCTTTCCGCTCCTTTTTATCTGCAATTCCTTTCAGCACCGCAAAGTGGTTCAGCAATTCATAGCCCGAAACTTTAGGATAAAATCCAAAATCCTGTGGCAGATAACCCAGCACTTTACGTAATTCGTTTTTTTGACGTATTACATCAATATCACCTAATTGTATGCTGCCACTATCGGGGTCTTGCAGTGCCGCAATGGTGCGCATGAGCGTGCTTTTGCCGGCTCCATTGGGCCCTAACAACCCAAACATGCCCTTGTCGAGCGTGAGGTTAATGTTGTTGAGCGCTTTTACGCCGTTTGAGTACACTTTGTTTACATTTTGAATAATCAGTTGCATACAGTGCAGATGGGGTTTATGTTATATGTAAAAATAGGGGGTGCTTGTTGTTGTTTTGTCTGCAGTTGGCAGATTTGTTTTTTTTGACAGAGGGTATGCTGCCGGTGCCCGTATTCCGGAACTGACATGAGCCTGTAATAGTTACCATGGTTGCTTTTTGCCTGCACAAGCTATTGGTGTTGCTTGCGCACGAAATGTTTGTTAACGCTTGGTTAAAGCCGAAAATGATGCATGATCTTCTGCTCCCGGCGAATTGCAGTATCAATTACACGTTTTATTTTCAATTTTCTGTAATAAGAACCGCACAAATGAAAAAAATCCAACGCTGTATTTGTGTCCTTGTTATACATCTGTGCCTGCTGGCCAATTGTATGGGCCAGACTAAAAGCAAACACAGCATTTTTGTTGATGGGAGTCTGAGCATGCATGGCAGCGGTGATTATTATGGCTACATGCTTCATGCGGGCTATCAGCGAGCTTACACAAACCGGTTGAGTGTCCGTTACTTACTTGGTGTTACAACCAATGGCATGTCTACGCTGTCGTTTAACAGCTTTCCCGGTGCTCTTCTTTTGAATCCCCGCTTTCCCATTGTTACAGGAGCACAGGCAAATGCACTACTAGTTTTCCATGCCACGGGAACCAGGCGACAGTATTTCAATGTACTGGTTGGACCTCTTTTACGATACCAATATAACAGAGATTATGACCCCAATGCGGGAGGTTCTGCAGTGGGAGAGTCTGCACGCACACAAAACATTGGTTACCGGGTACAACTAGAATCGCTCTTCATTCAAACACGCAAAATAAGGCTTGGGGTACAAACGGGGTTGCAAAATGATACCAATGCAGACGTGATTTTAAACCTTGGCCTGGTTTTCTGCGTGCAGTTGTAACAGCCTCGGTTGCTGAAAATTACAGCCACTGATCTGTTAGTATGAGCATACTATGTCCGGTTGTTCCTTAAGCGCTAAAAGAGTCTGAGGTTGGCCTGCAGTTGCAATGCTGCTAAGCATTGACAAGGGTAAACAAACTTTGTTGTACCCCGGCTGACCGGCTGCCGCTCATCAATTTATTTTCACTCCAACCTCAATCCTTTTATCTTTATGGATAACATTTTTTTCCATGAAGTACATATTTGTCTTTTTTACAGTTCTGTTTTTAAGTATTGCGGCATCAGCCCAGGAACCCTCCTGGCTTCGTTATCCTTCTGTTTCCCCCGATGGCAAGACGATTGTATTCACCTACAAAGGCGACTTGTATAAAGTGCCCGCAACAGGTGGAACGGCTTCACCCCTCACCCTGCACGAGGCACATGATTTTATGCCTGTATGGAGTAAGGATGGAAAATCCATTGCCTTTGCCAGTGACCGTTATGGAAATTTTGATGTGTTTGTGATTCCGGCCGAAGGGGGCGTAGCCAAACGCATTACGTTCCATTCCACCAACGAATATCCCTATAGCTTCACCAACGACAACAAGAACGTTGTGTTTGGTGCCGCCCGTATGGATCTTCCAACCAACCGCCAGTACCCGGCTGGCTACATGACGGAACTGTATTCTGTTTCGGTGAACGGCGGACGGGTGAACCAGGTGTTCACTACCCCTGCCGAAGATGTACAGTTCAGCAAAGACGGAAACAAGCTCATTTATCATGATAAAAAAGGCCAGGAAAATGCCTGGCGTAAGCACCACACTTCTTCTGTTGCCAGGGATGTATGGATGTATGATTTTAAAACACAAATGCATAAGCAAATCACCAGTTTTGCCGGCGAAGACCGCACCCCGGTGCTGCTGCCCGGCGAAACAGCGTTCTGTTACCTGAGTGAAGAAAGCGGTTCGTTTAATGTACACCGTATGAACGTGAGCGGTGGAAAGTCGGAGCAGCTCACTTCGTTCCGCAAGCACCCGGTTCGTTTTCTCACCGCCAGTAACGACGGACTCCTCTGTTTCAGTTACGATGGTGACTTGTATACTATGAAGCCCGGCAGTGCTGCACAGAAGGTAACTATTACCATTTTAGCCGATGCCCGCAGCACGGATCAGCAGGTGTTTCGTGTAACCGGTGGCAGCGGTATGAGTGTTGCTTCCAATGGAAAAGAAGTGGCCTTCCTGTACAAAGGTGATGTGTTTGTGACCAGTGTGGAAGGAGGCGTTACCCGCCGCATCACAAACACGCCCGAAGAAGAGGTGTCTGTGAGCTTTTCGCCCGATGGGAAAGCTATTCTCTATGGCAGCGAACGCAACAGCAAATGGGGCATTTATGAAACGAAAATAGTACGGAAAGAAGAACCTTATTTTTATGCATCTACGTTGCTGAATGAAACACCGCTGCTGGTGAACAATAACAACAATACCCAACCGTTGTACTCGCCAGATGGGAAAGAAGTGGCCTATATTGAAAACCGGAACCAGCTGCGTATTTATAACATGGCTTCCAAACAAAGCCGCATTGTACTCACCGGCGATCAACTGTTTCCCAATGGTGAAAACGATCAGTATTTTCAATGGAGCCCCGACAGCAAATGGCTGCTTTTCAATTACGATATACCCGGCAGTGCTGCCAGTGAAGTGGGTTTGGTGAGCGCCGATGGAAAGAAAGTGGAAAATCTCACCTTAAGTGGTTATAACGACAGCCGGGCTAAATGGATCCTCGGTGGTAAAGCCATGATCTGGTTCAGCAACCGGGATGGATTGCGGGGTGCTGCCATGAGTGGTGGTGCGCAGAGCGATGTATATGCCATGTTCTTCACCCAGGATGCCTTTGATCAGTTCAAACTGAGCAAGGAAGATGCAGCGCTGCGGAAAGAGCTGGAAGAAAACAAAGCAAAAGCCGATACATCGAAGAAGAAAGCAGCCGCCAAAGATTCTGTTGTTATTGAATGGGAAGGACTGGTTGACCGTAAGGCCAAACTTACCATTCACTCCTCAGCATTGGGCGATGCACTGGTAAGCAAAGATGGCGAAACACTGTACTACCTGGCCCGCTTTGAACGTGGATTCAACCTCTGGTCAACCAACCTGCGCACCAAAGAAACCAAAATGGTGGTTCCGCTCAACGCCGGTTTTGCAACCATGGCCTGGGATAAAGAGCAGAAATCTATTTTCCTGAACAGCAATTCCGGAATGATGAAAATTGATCCGGCCAGCGGCAAACAGGACCGAATTAATATCAATGGCGAAATGATGGTTGATACATATAAAGAGCGTTTGTTCCTTTTTGATCATGTATGGCGCCGTACCAAAAACACATTTTATACACAATCCTTTCATGGGATTGACTGGGATAGTTACAAACCCGATTACGAAAAATACCTGCCGCACATCGGTAACAACTACGAACTGAGCGAACTGCTGAGTGAACTGTTGGGCGAACTGAATGTAAGTCACAGCGGAAGTGGTTTCGCCAATATGAATCCCAACGGCGACGCCACTGCTTCGCTGGGTATTTTCTATGATTACAACCACAAAGGAAACGGCATCAAAATCCTGGAAGTAATCAAGGGTGGTCCGCTGGATAAAGCAGGTTTCAACATAAAGCCCGGCGCTGTAATTGAAAGCATTGACGGCGAAGTGATCACTGCTGCCAAAGACGTGGCCGAATACCTGAACCGCAAAGCAGGACAAAACACTTTGATAGTTGTGGTCGAAAACGGGGCGAAGCGGGAATTAACCGTAAAGCCAATTACGTTGGGTGAAGAAAACCGCCTGCTGTACCAGCGTTGGGTGAAACGCAATGCCGAAGAAGTGGACCGCATGAGTAATGGTCAGCTGGGGTATATACACATTCCTGGTATGAATGATGGCGCCTACCGTAGCACCTACGAAGAAATTATGGGTAAATATTTTGGCAAGAAGGGCATTGTGGTGGATACCCGTAACAACGGTGGTGGCGACCTGGTGGCCGACCTCGAAATGTTCCTCAGCGGTAAAAAGTTCATGGACTACGGAACCGATAAGCGCCTGAATGGATATGAACCCAACTTCCGCTGGACCAAGCCCAGTATTTCTCTGGCCAATGAAGCGAACTACAGCGATGGTCATTGTTATGCTTACATGGTCAAACAAAGCAGTATTGGAAAACTGGTGGGTATGCCCGTACCCGGCACCTGTACCTTTGGTGGTTGGGAAGCACTGATGGATAGCGGCATCCGCTGGGGTGTTCCTTCCGTAGGTTGTAAAGATGTGAACGGGAAGTATCTCGAAAACTCACCCACTTCACCCGATATTCAGGTACGGAATGAACAGGAAAAAGTGGGAGTGGGCGTAGATCAGCAGTTGGAAGTAGCTGTAAAAGAATTGCTGAAAGAAGTGAAGTGATGCATGTTGTTTGGAAATAAGAAAGCCGCTGCATTTGCAGCGGCTTTTATGCTTTTGAAAAACGTTCTCAGCTCAGCTCAGTACTCATTTGCTTGGAAGCACGTTTCCGGTCTTCCTCGTTCAACAACACTTTCCGCATACGGATGAAGTTGGGCGTTACTTCAATACACTCATCAAATTCAATATACTCCATACACTCTTCCAGCGTCATGAGTGTTTTGGGTGCTATACGGGTGGCATCATCACTACCACTGGCCCGGTGGTTGGTTAATTTTTTCGCTTCTGTTACATTCACCACCAGGTCGCCCGGTTTGATGTTTTCTGCAATGATTTGCCCGGCATACACATCCTCACCCGGATCAACAAAGAATGTACCCCGGTCCTGTAATTTGTCAATCGAATAACCGGTAGTACGCTCCTGGAATTTGGATATGAGCACGCCGTTATTCCGTCCGGGAATCTGTCCCTTCCAGGGTTTGTATTCACTGAAACGGTGCGCCATCACTGCTTCGCCGGTAGTGGCAGTAAGCATTTGGGTACGCAAACCAATCAATCCACGGGAAGGAATTTCAAATTCCAGGTGCTGCATTTCACCTTTGGTTTCCATCACCAGCATTTCACCTTTGCGGCGGGTTACCAGGTCAATCACCTTGCTGGCAAATTCCTGGGGTACATCCACCACGAGGGTTTCATACGGTTCGTATTTTTTGCCATCCACCAGTTTCGTAATTACCTGGGGCTGACCTACTGTTAATTCATATCCTTCCCGGCGCATGGTTTCTATCAATACGCCCAGGTGCAGGATGCCACGGCCATATACAATAAAGCTTTCGCCACCGGGACTATCTTCCACCCGCAGGGCCAGGTTCTTTTCCGTTTCCTTCATCAGTCGGTCACGCAGGTGACGGCTGGTCACAAACTTTCCGTCTTTTCCATAAAACGGTGAGTTGTTGATGCTGAACAACATGTTCATTGTGGGTTCATCCACGCTGATCACCGGTAACGCTTCGGGGTTTTCGGCATCAGCAATCGTATCGCCGATGTTGAAATCTTCCAGTCCCACCACGGCACATAAATCACCGGCCAGTACTTCTGTTACTTTCTTTTTGCCCATTCCTTCGAACACATACAGTTCCCGCACTTTCGATTTTTTGTGCGATCCATCGGTTTGAACAAGCGTAATTTGTTGTCCTTCTTTAATACCGCCCCGGCTCACTTTACCAATGGCAATGCGTCCCAGGAACGAAGAGTAATCCAGTGAAGTGATCTGCATCTGCAGGTTTCCGGCACTCACACGGGGCGAGTGCACGTGCTTGATGATGCCATCGAGCAGGGGTGTAATATTGTCAATGGGTGTGAGCGAGTCATTAAACCAACCATTTTTGCCACTACCATAGTAAGTCGGGAAATCGAGCTGCTCCTCGGTAGCATCCAGGTTGAAGAAGAGATCAAATACTGCATCATGAACTTCTTCGGGACGGCAGTTGGGCTTGTCCACCTTGTTGATCACCACAATGGGTTTCAGGTTCAGGTGCAGGGCTTTCTGCAGTACAAAACGGGTTTGCGGCATAGGGCCTTCAAAGGCATCTACCAGCAGAATCACACCATCGGCCATTTTCAGTACCCGCTCCACTTCACCGCCAAAATCGGCGTGGCCGGGGGTATCAATTACATTAATTTTTACGCCATTGTACACCACGGCGGCGTTTTTGGAGAAAATGGTGATGCCCCGTTCACGCTCCAGGTCGTTGCTGTCCATGATGAGGTCGCCGGTTTCCTGGTTGTCACGAAATACCTTGGTGGCATGTAAGATTTTGTCTACCAGGGTTGTTTTTCCATGGTCAACGTGGGCAATGATGGCTATGTTTCTGATATTCATGTGCTTGAGCTTTAGCCGTTTAGCTGTAGACAGCGGCTTTTTTAAGGCCGCAAAGGTACAGCTTTTCGGCGGGGTGGCAAGGGAAACGGATGAATATATTATTACCTCTTGAAGCGCAGGAACAGGGTGATTTTTCCAGCAATTTCTTGCTTTTTTTATGAATATGATTTCTAAAGTGTAACCATTGTTGCCTGTTATGCGGAATCCTTTTGAAACCTGTAACTTTATTTCAAACAACTGCTTCTCATGAAATTTTTCAAACGTCTGTTTTTCTTCCTGCTGGTGCTGGCCGCCGTGGCAGGTGTTGGTTATCTGCTGGGCCCCACTCCGGAAACACCGGTGTACGATGCAACCTTGCCCGATGTGCCGGCCGACAGTACTGCTCTCATCAACTACATCCGTCAAAAAGAGGCACAACACAAACTGCGCCCCGACAACGAGGCTCGTATCATCTGGGCTAATGACAGCAGCAAATTACCGACGGAGTATGCCATTGTTTATCTCCACGGCTTTTCTGCTTCGCAGGAA
The DNA here is from genome assembly GCA_943368955.1 of Chitinophaga pinensis. Taxonomy (GTDB): domain Bacteria; phylum Bacteroidota; class Bacteroidia; order Chitinophagales; family Chitinophagaceae; genus Lacibacter; species Lacibacter pinensis_A. The sequence continues at coordinate 235,147 of CALRLY020000003.1, read as the reverse complement.
GAAGGCGATCCGGTTCATGTGAATGTGGCAAAAAAATTCGGCTGCAATCTCTACTTATCCCGCCTGGCCGAACATGGAATTGATACTGCGGAACAATTAGCCAGCCTCACAGCGCAGAAGTACTGGAACAGCGTCAAAGAAGCATATGCCATTGGCAAACGGTTGGGAAAAAAAGTCATCCTTATGGGCACATCTACCGGCGGCAGCAATGCCCTGCACCTGGCTGCTACGTTCCCCGATGTACAGGCACTCATTCTGCTTTCGCCCAATATTGAAATTAATAACCCTAACGCCTGGGTGGCCAATAATCACTGGGGACTGCAGATTGGCCGATTGGTAACCGGTTCCTCTTATGTAACACCCAAGGACAACCGGGATATCTACAGGCAATATTGGAATAGTCCTTACCGCCTCGAAGCGATTACAAATCTGCAGGAGTATCTTGAGACAGCCATGACCCCCGAAACCTTTGAAAAGGTGACGCAACCAACGTTGATGCTATACTACTACCGTGATGAAGTACACCAGGACAGTGTAGTGAAGGTGAGTGCCATGCTGCGGATGTTTGATGAGTTAGGCACGCCTGCGTCCAAACGTTTGGCATTGCCCATGCCCAATACCGGCGATCATGTTTTGGGCAGTTACATCAAGAGCAACGATTACCAGGGTGTGGAAGCAGAAATCACAAAGTTTATGATGAATGTACTGGGGATGAGTTTGAAATGAATTTAAACTATTAAAAGAGCCCTAACTAGTTTAATAATTTTACCTAACAACTAAAACACTTCACTATGAAAGCATCAATACTGCTTAGTTTAATTATTTTCTGCTGCGTGAACTTAAACGCTCAAATTTCGAAAGGTACTTGGATTGTTGGCGGTACAGGCTCTTTTCTAACAGGCAAGGAAGCCGTAAGTCCCAGAACAAATACTTTTTTAAATATAGCGCCACGTGGGGGTTACTTTATTGCAAAGCAATTTGTTGTCGGTGCAACTGTTAGCTACTCCTTTAATAAACAAAAGTTTTCTGAAAACTTGAAAAGCACAGCTAATAGTTTTGGTATTGGCCCCTTTGCACGATATTATTTTTTCCCCGCCAGTAAAAAAATTAATTTTTTAACAGAGGCTTATTTTGGATTGCAATTCTTTTCATCCAGCAGTGCACAATCTCCGCCATTGCCACCGGTAAGAAGCAGCGGCTCTTCTTATGAATATGCTTTTCGTGCAGGTATGGCTTTATTTTTAAATCCTAACGTAGCGATTGAAATATTGCCGGGCTATCTTGGTTATGACCCTGACAAATCAACAATGCCCCGACAGTTTACAGTTAACGCAGGTTTTCAAATTCATTTGAATACGAAAAAGTAAATAATAAAAATAAATCATCGGAAATTTATAAACGGGAGGGTAAAGCAGTGCGGGATTGGTTTATTAAAAAAATTAATCATATTTAAATTAACGGTCTTGTCTTCTTCCTTATCACGCAGAGATGTATTAAAAAAACTCGGAGCCTTTACAGGTGCTGCTGCATTACCGCTTTCATCCTGGGCTACCAATGATGCAGGTGAACCCATTATTCTTCCTGATTTAAAAGCAACGCCAGCGCTATCCAAACCCGTTACAGCTATTACATTGGGTGCCGGCAACCGGGGCAATGTGTACGGCAACTATGCTGTTCAGTACCCCGATCAGCTGGATATTGTGGGTGTAGCCGAACCCATTGCCTTCCGCAACGAACGCTATGCACAGAAGCACCAGATACCGGCTCAACGCCGGTTCAACACCTGGGAAGAAGTATTCCGCCAACCCAAATTTGCTGATGCCATCATCATCACCACACCCGATGATCTGCATTACGGTCCTTGTATGAAAGCCCTGGAGTTAGGCTATGATGTATTGCTGGAAAAACCCATTTCGCCCAGCGAACAGGAATGCCGCAACATCCTGGCCCTGGCACAGAAAACCGGTCGCATTGTGGCCGTATGTCATGTGCTCCGCTATGCACCGTATTTCATGGCGCTGCGTAAGCTGATTCAAAGCGGTGTACTGGGCGAACTCATCAGTGTGCAGCACCTGGAGCCCATTGAGCGGGTGCATATGAGCCATTCCTATGTGCGGGGCAATTGGCACAACAGCCGGCAAACAGCACCTGTCATCCTGGCAAAAAGCAGTCACGACTTGGATATCCTCCGCTGGCTGGTGGGCGAGCCGGCCGAACAAATCAGTGCCTTTGGCAACCTCAAATGGTTCCGGTCACAAAATGCACCTGCCGGCAGCACCGCCCGTTGTACCGATGGTTGTGCGGTGGAAGCGAGCTGCCCCTATTCGGCTTTGAAAATTTATTACCGGGAGCGGACGTACAATTATGTCTTTGATCTGCCGGAGGCAAAAGAACAACAGGCAGCATTTGTACTGGAACAACTCAAAACAACCAACTACGGCCGTTGTGTGTACCGGATGGAGAACGATCAGCCCGACCATTATGTGGCCAACATACAGTTCCGCAACGGTGCAACAGCCAGCTTCAGTATGGAAGCCTTTACTTCTTACCACGGCCGGCGCACCCGCATCATGGGCAGCATGGGCGATGTGGTGGGTGATATGACTTCCTATGTGTTCACCGATTTTTTAACCGGTAAGCAAACTGAATTCAAACAAAGTACGGATGGACATGGTGGCGGCGACTGGCGACTGGTGGCCGATTGGCTCCAGGCGGTGGCGCAGCAAAATCCGGCACTGCTGAGTTCCACCATCGAAGCATCCATTGAAAGTCACCTCATGGGCTTTGCAGCAGAAAAAAGCAGAAAGAATTCAAGTGTGGAGCAATTGTCGTAGAATAGTTGAAGTAGTATAAAAAAATAGGGCCCTGATAGAAATCATGGGCCCTTTTGCTTACCTCTGAAACCACAAAAAATCGATACCAGGCGAGAAGCCTGATTGATTTTTTGAAAGAATTCAAACCCTTACTAAGTAAATAAAGGATTCAAGGATAACGGAAAAGCCTACAAAAGGAAATTGGAAAGCAAAAGGGACAAGAAAGCGGAACCGGTGTAAATGTAGGCTACGGTAATTGATTTTGCAAGGAAGGGTACGAAAATGTTAAAAAAAACTTTGATTTCGCCTTCTCAGACCTGTTCCAGTGGTTTACTTTTAGATCATGCTGCTTCATGTTCACCCACTAAACCCGCAACCAAGGCAAATTAAAACCATTGTTGAATGCCTGCAGCAGGGAGGGGTCATCATTTATCCGACGGATACGATTTACGGTCTTGGCTGCGATATTTTTCAGCACAAAGCCATTGAACGCATCTGTCGCATCAAACAGGTGGATCCGGCAAAGGCCAATTTATCATTCATCTGCCACGACCTCAGCGACTTAAGCAAGTACACCAAATCTACGTCCACGCCTTTATACCGGCTGCTGAAACAGCATCTGCCCGGACCTTATACCTTCATCCTTCCTGCCAGTAAGGAAGTGCCCAAAATTCTGAAAAGCAAAAAAGACACGATTGGACTCAGGGTGCCCGATAACGAAATTGCCCGTACCATTATTCAGGAACTGGGCCGGCCCATCCTCAGCGCCTCACTGCCCGGCGATATGGTGGAAGAATACACCGACCCGGAACTCATTCACGATAACTTCAAAAAACTGGTGGACCTGGTAGTTGATGGGGGCATCGGAGGTATGATTCCTTCCACGATTGTCGACTGTACCAATGAAGAACCGGTGGTAACACGAGCCGGACTGGGTGCATGGGAATAAGAAAGCCCCGTAGTACCGGGGCTCATCATTCGCCTTTTTGTTATCAGAAGCGGCTGCGGTTATTATGGTTCGCCATAAAACGATGCCGCTTGTACTGCCGTACTTCCCGTTTAAGGTGGCGGCGTTCCATCGGGCCAATCACACCATCATTACGGCGGGCCTGCCGCACATCACAACGGATATCCCGTTTCATATTCCGTAAATGGATTGCTTCACCCGGAGTAATCGCACCGGGGCGCAGGCCATAGGCCATACCTCTCCGCTGAAGTGGGCCACGGCCGGGCTGGGCAAAGGAAGTATATCCAAGAGAAAGACCTACTACCAATAAAAGAACCAATTTCGTTTTCATATCATACCTGTTTTGTGGTTGATCAATGTTGTTAACGTAGTTGAGACGGAAGGAATGCATCGAAGTTTAATACCGTGCCTTGTTTTAACAAAGTGTGTTTTTTAAAACAAACGTACCGGTTCTTGTGGCTCAATATTGAACGAGCGCCGGTGATGTTCGCAAAGCCCATGCCGTTCGATCGCCAGTCGGTGTTCTTCGGTACCATAACCTTTGTTCTGTTTCCAGTTGTAGTGCGGGTATTGTTCGTGGAGTTGTGTCATATACGCATCCCGGTGTGTTTTTGCCAGGATACTGGCAGCAGCAATGGATGCAAAGCGTCCGTCGCCTTTTACAAAGCAGCGATGGGGAATGCGTTTGTAGGGGATGAAACGGTTTCCATCTATCAGCAGCAGTCCGGGCCGGGGTTTGAGTTGATCCAACGCACGATGCATGGCCGTGAACGATGCTTTGAGAATGTTGATGCGGTCAATTTCGGTCACCTCCACCTGTGCTACAGCCCACGCAAGGGCCGATTGTTCAATGATGGTACGCAGTTGAGCACGGTGTTCTTCTTTCACCTGTTTGGAATCGTTGAGCAGCGGGTGGTGAAAATCTTTGGGCAGCATGACGGCAGCAGCAAACACCGGACCGGCATAGCAACCCCGCCCGGCTTCATCGCAGCCGGCTTCTGGCAGTTCGCTTTGGAAAAAGGAAGAAAGTTGTGCCATGCGCTTCAAATTTAAGTGATCAGGTTCGATGATTATAAGAAAGCACCGCAATTGAAAAAAAACAGGCAAATTTGTAGTATGCCACACGTATCACACACCGATGATTTACTCCGTTCTCATTACCCCGTTTTTGAAAACGAACTGATTGAGGAAATTGAAAACACCAGCGAGTTCCGCACATTTCCTGCCAACAGTGTGTTGATGCGGCGGGGACAATACATCCGCAGCACCATGCTCATTCTGAGTGGTTTGGTAAAAGTGTACCGGGAAGATGATGAAGGCAATGAATTTTTGATGTACTATCTGAAACCCGGCGAAGCCTGTGCGTTATCCATGGTGTGTGCTGCCCGCCAGGAGGCAAGCCCCATAGTGGCTAAAACAGTTGCAGAAACCGAGGTGTTAATGGTTCCCATTGAAACCATGGCCGATTGGATGGGGAAGTATAAATCGTGGTACCAGTTTGTGATCGAAACCTACCGCTCCCGCTTTGATGAGTTACTTGCCACCATTGATAGTGTTGCCTTCCGGAGTATGGATGAACGCCTGGAGTTTTACCTGAAGCGGGCAAAAGAGGTACAGGGGAAAAACACCATTGATGTCAGTCACCAGGAAATTGCACACGAATTAAACACCTCCCGGGAAGTGATTTCCCGGCTGCTGAAAAAAATGGAGCAGCGGGGACTCGTCAGTCTGCACCGCAATGCCATTGAAATACTGAAACTCTGAATATGCGTCAACTTATGATTATGTGATATCAATCACTCTTGAGGCACTTCTGGTTCCCCACCTTTGCAGCATGGAAATAGCCGGATATATCGCATCAATCCTTATTGGGATTTCGTTAGGTTTAATTGGTGGGGGAGGTTCTATTTTAACCGTCCCGGTTCTAGTCTATTTGTTTGGAGTGGAACCGGTATTAGCAACCGCCTACTCCTTGTTTATTGTAGGGGCCACTTCGCTGGTGGGCACTGTGCCCAAATACCGGCAGGGCGTAGTGAGTATTAAAACCGCCTTGATCTTTGGCGCTCCGGCCATTGCGGCTGTGTATGCCACCCGAAAATTTATTGTACCGGCCATTCCCGATGAGGTGTTTAGCATCGGAAGTTTTACCGTTACGAAGTCTATTTTGTTGATGTTGTTATTTGCTGTGTTGATGGTGTTTGCTTCTTACTCGATGATTAAAGGAAAGAAGGAGGAAGGGAATGATGAAACAGGCGAACAAAAATTCAACTATCCGCTGATCCTGCTCGAAGGTGCTGTGGTAGGAGTGCTGACAGGTTTGGTGGGTGCAGGTGGTGGATTCCTGATCATTCCAGCCCTGGTGTTGCTGAGTAAATTACCCATGAAGCAGGCAGTGGGAACATCGCTGCTCATCATTGCTGCCAAATCGCTCATCGGCTTCCTGGGCGATCTCGGTCACCAGGTCATTGACTGGCAATTGCTGGGTATTGTTACTGCACTTGCTATCGGTGGTATCTTCCTGGGCAATTGGCTCAGTCATAAAATCCATGGTGATCAGCTGAAGAAAGGATTTGGTTGGTTTGTGTTGGTGATGGGTATTTATATTATTGTGAAAGAACTCTTTTTGTAAAGGATGGCATGAAGCGACTCCAGAATTTATTAGTTGTGCTCCTGTTGACAGTGTCTGTTACTGCGCAGGAGCCTTTTGTTTTACGGCTCGAAGAACAAACGGTTACCGGTTTACCGGGGTTACAGTCCTTTGCTGCTGCGCAGTATGATGGCAACTGGATTTTACTTGGCGGAAGAACCGATGGATTGCACATGAAGCAACCCTTTGCTTCTTTTCATCCCGATTATAACAATGTGCACATAACGGTTGTGAATATACGCAGCAGGCAGGTGATCCGTATGCCGCTGGAGGGGCTGCCGGTTCCGGTAGTGGAGCAGTTGCAGAGTTCCAATATGGAATTTGTACAGGCCGATAGTTTGCTCTTCCTCTTTGGCGGGTATGGTTACAGTGCTTCCCAAAAACGATTTTTAACACACCCCCGGGTTACGGTGGTGTCGTTAACGGCATTACTCCGTTCTGCCACCACACAAACTTCACTGGTAGAAGCTATACAAAGTATAGAAGACAACCGGGTGGCGGTTACTGGTGGTGGCGTTGGCCTGCTGAACGGACGGTTTTACCTGGCAGGCGGACAGAAATTCACCGGCCGCTACAATCCTCATGGTCCTGATCACGGCCCTGGCTTTGTGCAGGAGTACACCAATGCCATCCGCAGTTTTGAACTGCAACAGCAAAACGGCCAATGGGTAATCGTCAACTTCCGGGAGTGGGTGGATAAAAATGAGTTGCACCGGCGGGATTACAACCTGGTGCCCCAGTATTTTACCAACGGCAAGCCGGGTTTTACGATGTTTTCCGGAGTGTTCCGTTACGATGCCGACCTGCCCTGGCTGCACCCGGTAGACTTTGATGAGCAGGGGTACCAGCCCCGCCCGGCATTTCAACAAAAATTCAGTCATTATCATGCTGCACATATTCCCCTCTACAGTAAACGCCAGAACCAGATGCATACGGTTTTCTTTGGGGGCATTGCACAATATTTTATACAAGACAGTGCTGTTCAGGAAGACAAGGAAGTGCCGTTTGTAACTACAATCAGCCAGGTAACAAGGCTCTCCGATGGTACCTGGAACGAACAGGTGCTGCCGGTGCAAATGCCCGGCTTACTTGGCACCAGTGCCTGGATGGCGGTCAATGAACAGTTGCCCATGCTGCAGGGTGGAATTGTAGATTGGGATTTATTGCCGGCAGGGGAACAGTTGCTCGGTTATATTATTGGTGGAATCCGCAGCACGGCCCCCAACATCTTCTGGCCCAATACAGGCAAACAAAGCACTGCTTCCTCTTCTGTATTTGCGGTTTATGTTAGAAAAAAGCAGAATTAACAATTCGTTGGAAGGACGATTGTGCAGGGGCAGTGAGAGTGTGACATAAGTCATAGTATTCCGTTGCACAATCCTACATTTTTGCAAAGTAAAATTCTTTAACCTCCAAAATTTTTTGTCACATGAAAATTGAACAAATTTATACCGGCTGCCTGGCGCAAGGTGCTTACTATATAGAAAGCGATGGCGAAGCTGTCGTAATTGATCCGTTGCGTGAAGTGAAACCCTACCTGGAAAAAGCGGAGCGTAACAATGCAACGATCAAGTATGTATTTGAAACACATTTTCACGCCGATTTTGTGAGCGGTCATATTGACCTGGCTAAGGAGTCGGGTGCCACCATCGTTTTTGGTCCTACCGCCAAACCCGGATTTGCTGCACATGTGGCCGAAGATGGGGAAGAAATCAAAGTAGGTAAAGTGTCCTTCAAAGTGCTGCACACACCTGGTCATACCATGGAAAGTACCTGCTACCTTTTGCGTGATGAAAACGGAAAGGATGTAGCAATTTTTACCGGTGATACATTGTTCATAGGTGATGTGGGCCGTCCCGACCTGGCACAAAAAGTAATTGCAGAACTCACCCAGGAAAAGCTGGCCGCACATCTGTATGATTCGTTGCGCAACAAAATTATGCCACTGGCAGATGATATTATTGTCTATCCAGCCCATGGTGCCGGAAGTGCCTGTGGTAAAAATATGAGTAAGGAAACCTCCGATACACTGGGCCACCAGAAAGCGACCAACTATGCGTTGCGTGTGCATTTGACAAAAGAAGAGTTTATGAAAGAAGTGCTTACCGGACTTACTCCGCCTCCTCAATACTTCCCGCTGAATGTGTTGATGAATATCCAGGGTTACGACAGTATTGAAGAAGTGCTGAAGCGTGGTACCCAGGCGCTGAGTCCCGAAGCGTTTGAAACTGCTGCCAATGAAACAGGTGCACTCATTCTGGATACACGTGATACAGCTACGTTCAGTAAAGGATTTATTCCCAACTCCATCAATATTGGAATCGAAGGCAGCTTTGCTCCCTGGGTGGGCACCATGATCCCCGATGTAAAGCAGGAACTGTTACTGGTCATTGAACCCGGTAAAGAGGAAGAAGTGGTAACACGCCTGGCACGTGTGGGATATGATTATTCCATTGGTTACCTCAAAGGCGGTTTTGATGCCTGGAAAACAGCGGGCAAGGAAGTGGATACCATCAACAGCGTAAACGCTCAGGAGTTGGCTTCCATTCATAAGAACAATCCTGCTATCAATATCCTGGATGTACGCCGGAAAAGTGAATACGACAGTGAGCATATGATGGAAGCTGAAAATGCGCCGCTCGATTATATTAATGACAGTATGCTGCAGGTGGATAAAAAGAAAACCTATTACGTACATTGTGCCGGAGGTTACCGTTCCATGATCTTCATTTCAGTTCTGAAAGCACGTGGCTATGATAATCTGATTGATGTAAGTGGTGGCTTTAAGGAATTGAAAGAAAGCGGCGAATTTAAAATAAGCGACTACGTTTGCCCTTCAACGCTTTTGTGATTGCAAATGGTGGTTAAGGTTTAAATCAGGGCTGGCAGAAGCCGGAACCTGGTACAAAGACGGGAGGCTTGCAACACAGCCTCCTTTCTTTCAAACAACAAAAAAAGTATGGTACGCATCATCATCACATTATTTTTTGTACTGGTTTCGGTTGCCCTGAAGGCACAGGTTAACACCATATCTCAGGACACAGCTGTACAACTGCTGAAAGACACCAGCATCCGGCTGCTTGATGTGCGCACGCCACGGGAGTTCAAAGAGGGGCATATCCCAGGTGCTTTGCATATGGATGTACAGGCTACGGAAACATTTCTCAAACAAATTGCAGCTCTTCCTAAAAACAAAACCTATATCGTTTACTGCCGCAGTGGTGTTCGAAGTATGAAGGCCGCAGAGCTGATGCAGCAAAATGGTTTCCGGCAGGTGTTGAATATGGAACAGGGGATACTTGGCTGGAAAGGAACAATCATTCAATCAAATAATCAATAACAGGCATGAATTTACAACAGATTATGGAGCATCCGCAGGTAACAGTGGTGGATGTACGCACCGTGGAGGAATTTGAAATGGGACATTATCCCGGTGCACAAAATATGCCGCTGCATCGTATACCCTATCTCATGGATGACATAAAGCATATGAGCAAACCCATTGTGTTTTACTGCCGCAGCGGAAACCGTAGTGGTCAGGCCGTGGCTTATTTACGTCAGCATGGGTTTGAAAGTATTTACAATGGCGGCGGATTGGAAGAAATGTTTTTGATCAAACAACCTCAATAAATGCTATGATCGGATTTTTAAAAAAATTATTTGGTGGCGGACCTGCTGCAGATTACAAGGCGTTGGTTGCAAGCGGTGCTATTATTATTGATGTACGGAGTGCCCAGGAATACAAGGGTGGTCACATCAAAGGATCACTTAATATACCTGTCGACAGTATACGCAGCAAGGTGCATGAGCTCAAGAAAAAAGGAAAGCCTGTCATCACTTGCTGCCGCAGTGGTGCCAGAAGTGGTATGGCAGCCGGCATTTTGAAACAAAACGGCATAGAGGCGTACAACGGCGGCCCATGGCATGTATTACATCATCAAATAAACTAAACTAAACTCAATGCTTGCAGGCTGGAATTGGATTCGTATCGTTCGACTGGTGTTTGGTGGTGCCGGATTGGTACAGGGTATCAGTACACATAATAATGTTTTAACCGTAATTGGTGCTTTGTTGCTGATACAGGGTATCTTTAATGTGGGCTGTTGCGGCACATCCTGTGCACAGGGTACCCGTAACAACCAATCTGCGCAAAAGACGATGGAGGATGTGCAATTTGAAGAGGTCAGGTAAAACAATAAACGCAGAACAAATGAAAAAAATTTCCAAAGAGTTAAAATGGTATGTGCCCGGAATATTGCTGGGCGCTGTTGCAGGATATATCTATTATTATTTCTGGGGGTGTGATGGTACATGCCTCATTACTTCCAGTCCACTCAATAGCATGCTCTATGGTGCAACCATGGGGGGCCTGCTCAACAGTATGTTCAAGCCCGCAAAAAAAGAGAGCCATGCAACACCGGATCAAAGCGGAGAACATTAAGTGCGATGGCTGTGTTGCCACCATAGGGGAGGCGTTACAGAAACTACCCGGTGTGGAACAGGTGGCTGTTGATAAAAAGGGAGGTTGGGTTACAGTAACAGCCGTTGATCTTGTGGAGCGCCGCCAGCTGACAGATGTACTGCAGCAGGCGGGATTTCCTGAACAAGTATCTACTGCTGGTTTTTTCATAAAGCTGTTTTCCTGAATTATCAGTAAAGAAATAGCAGGGCTGTTGTGTAATATTTATCACAAAGGCGACTGCAGCAGTTGTTTAGTTTGCATCTTCTAATTATTTAAATCGCATCATTATGAGTTTCATTGAATGGATCAGGCAGCCATGGCCCTGGTATGTGGCCGGCCCTATGATCGGACTTACAGTTCCGATGTTGTTATTACTGGGAAACAAATCATTTGGTATTTCTTCTTCGCTGCGGCATGTTTGTGCAGCCTGTATTCCCTCCAAAATTCCCTTTTTCAGTTATGACTGGAAAAAGGAAGTATGGAATCTTTTTTTTGTGGGTGGTGTTCTCCTTGGTGGTGTTATCACAGCTCTTTTTCTCATCAGTTCCGATGCGGTTGTAGTTGACTCCCGCCTTGCAGAAGAGTTAAACACATATGGTATCACCAACTTCAGCAACCTGGTTCCCGCAGATGTTTTTAACTGGCCTGCCTTGCTGTCGTTACGTGGTATCATAATGATGATTGGCGGCGGATTTCTCGTGGGCTTTGGTACACGTTATGCAGGTGGTTGTACCAGTGGGCACGCCATTATGGGCCTCAGCAATCTGCAATGGCCATCGCTGGTGGCTACCATCAGCTTTATGGCAGGAGGCTTTATTATGGCCAATCTCATTCTTCCTTTTATTCTGAAACTTTAAATCCTCGAAACAATGTCTGTCATTACAGAAAACAATACAACGGTTAATACCGACTTCGAAGTGAGAAGCGAAAATGCTATGTGTGTCAATCACAGCGAACTCGACAAACCATTACTCAGCAACCTGAAATATGCATTTGCAGGAATCTTTTTTGGGATTATTCTTGTAAAATCCGAAGTAGTTTCCTGGTTCCGGATACAGGAAATGTTCCGCTTGCAAAGCTTCCACATGTATGGTGTCATCGGTTCAGCTGTAGTAGTGGGGATGATCAGTGTATTGCTGATTAAAAAGCTGAAAGTAAAATCCCTTGAAGGTGAGCTTATAAAAATTGAACCTAAAAAATTCAATAAAGGACAAATTTACGGAGGCCTCATTTTCGGTCTTGGCTGGGCTGTTACCGGTGCTTGTCCCGGACCGCTGTTTGCACAAATCGGTACCGGCGCAACAGTTGTTACAGTAACCCTGCTCAGTGCTATTGCAGGCACGTGGGTTTATGGACGCCTGCGTGATAAACTTCCTCATTAAACAGTATAAATCAGCAGGTATGATACGCCATCTGTCCACAGCCACAGCATCCCTAGCAACAACAGTAGTTCTGCTTCTTTCACAGGCAGGTTGTTCCGGGGCAGATGAGAAAACAACAACGGTTGATTCTTCTGTATACAAAACAGTATGGACCGGGCCGCCTGCGAGCCAGATTCCCTACTATTCAAGGGAGGATGGAAAATTGATCTGGTACGGGCGTGAGCTAATTGCCAACACAGCTAAATACCTGGGACCTAAAGGTTCGGTTCTTCAAATCAGTAATGGTATGAACTGCCAGAACTGTCACCTCGATGCCGGTACCAAACCCTGGGGCAATAATTACGGTGCCGTATACACGACATACCCGTTATTCCGGGCACGCTCCGGTACAATGGAAACGATTCACAAACGGGTGAATGATTGTTTTGAACGCAGCTTAAACGGTAAAGCGTTGGATTCCAACAGTAAAGAAATGAAAGCCATTTATGCCTACATCAAATGGCTCGGCGAAGATTTACCGAAAGGAGTCAAGCCCAAAGGTTCGGGTATTGAAGAGCTTCCATACATGGAGCGGGCTGCTGATCCCCAGCTGGGAAAAACAGTGTATGTGCAGAAATGCCAGACCTGTCATGCCGCCAATGGCGAAGGAATGATGAACCTGGATGGTGACATGTATCAGTATCCTCCGTTGTGGGGAAAGAACAGTTATAATAATGGAGCAGGACTCTACCGCCTCTCACGCTTTGCCGGTTATGTAAAAAATAATATGCCACAGGGAGCCGATTACCATACGCCCCAGTTGTCGAATGAAGAAGCCTGGGATGTGGCGGCCTTTGTGAATTCGCAACCCCGTCCATCAAAAGATCTATCGGGCGATTGGCCGGATGTTTCTAAAAAGCCGGTAGATCATCCTTTTGGTCCGTTTGCCGATCCGTTTCCTGAACAACAACATAAATACGGACCCTTTGGTCCCATCAAACAGTGGAAAGAGAAACAGCAGGCTACAACTGCTGCAGTGAAGTAGTATTACACATTCTTCATCATTTGAACGATTGCCATGTCAAAAAACGAAACGCTTCATCAATCTGGCTGCAGTTGTCACAGCTGTCACACCGATCAACCGGAAAGCAAACCGCAACAATCTTCCCGAAGAGATTTTTTCCGAAACGCTTCCCTGCTCACTGCTGGTGCTTTTATGCCGCCTTCACTGGCCAATGCGGTTACCGGCGATGCATATCACGAAGATGAAGTCTTCTCCAACAAGGCTGTTCAGAGCGGAAAAGCCCAGGTGTTTACCTTGCTGCACACATCCGACATTCATGCACAGCTTTACACACACGACGAATTTTTCTTTGAAAACGGAAAACCTGTCTACAAGCAACGGGGCGGTTTTGCTGTTTTGAAAACCATGCTCCGGAAACTGAAGGCAAAAAATCCGGCTAATACGTTGATCATTGATGGAGGCGATTGCTTCCAGGGCGGCGGCGTGGCTTCCCTCAGCGAAGGAAGGGGCATTGTGCCATTAATCAACAATATTGGCTACGATCTCATTCTGCCCGGCAACTGGGAAGTGGTATATGGCAAGCAAACTATGTGGAAAGACCTGGGTGGCTACAATAGTACCAAGATCTGCGCCAACATGTTTCATGATACAACTGATGAATTTAACAAGGAACTCATCTTCCCTCCTTACTGGACGAAGATGGTGGCCGGGGTAAAAATTGGATTTATTGGTTACAACGATCCGCTTACACCCAAGCGGCAGTCGCCTGCTTACAGTAAAGGCATCACTTTTACAAAGCCCGAGCTGAATGTGGCGAAGTATGTCAAAATCCTGCGGGAATATGAGCAGTGTGCCATGGTGTTCCTGGTAACGCATATGGGCTTGGCGCAACAGGTGGATCTTGGAAATAAAATTGAAGTGCAGGGAGTAGATTATATTCTTGGTGCCGATACACATGAGCGGGTACGAAAGCCTATCCAGGCCCAATATACAAAGGTGACCGAGCCCGGCGCTTTTGGTTCGTTTGTGGCGAAGCTGGATGTGGTGATAGAAAACGGAAAAATCGTGGATGAAAACTACCGACTGCTGGATGTGGACCCCCATCGGTATAAACCCGATCCCGGTATGGCTGCCCTCGTCGAGCAGGTGCGGGCACCTTACAAAGATGAGCTGAACAAAGTCATCGGGAAAACAAAGAACACCCTTGTTCGCTATTACGTGATTGAAAATACAATGGACAATCTCATCACTGATGCGTTGATGTGGAAGTACAAAAGCCAACAGGTTGATATCGTCGTAAGTAATGGGTTCCGTTTTTGTCCGCCGCTGGTGCCCGATCCAAAAACCGGTGTGGCAGAAATCACCAACGATTTTCTATGGAGCATGTTACCGGTGGACAGTGAAGTGAAAACGGGCGAGGTTACGGGTAAACAGGTGTGGGACTGGATGGAAAAAGAACTGCACAATGTGTTTGCTAAAAATCCGGCGCACCGTTTCGGTGGCTGGGTCATACGTTTCCAGGGAATGAAGGTGAATTTTACAATGAACAACGACATGGGGAAACGGGTCAACTGGATCAAAATCAACGATGAGTCTCTTGATCTCACAAAAACCTATAGCATGCTTGCCTGCGAACGGGAGGGTGATCCGGATGATACCTTGTGCCGCATGGAGAAAGTAAAAAACCCACGCAAGCCCGGCGGATCGCTGCACAACATTATGCGGGAATACCTGGCTGCCCATCCCATTGTAGCGCCTGTGATAGACGGAAGGGTTACAGCAACAGATGCCCCTTCCAGCTTACTGTCGCAACTGGAAGGATATGACTACGAATTTGTGTGATAATGCACGAGTAACCGAACAGGCCAATAACAATCATTCAATTCAAATAAATTACATATGAAACGGATTTTCTTCTTGTTCTTGTTGCTGGGTGCTTTGCTTACCGGTTATGCAGTACAGGCACAATATAAAATTGTGTGGGAAATTGCCAGCGGCGATACCACCGATCAGAAAATGCTATACAAACAGGTGAACAATGTGCTCAACGCAGCACCCGGTACACAAATTGAACTGGTGTTCCATGGTCCGGCTATTGTGGCCGTGTTGCAGGACACCGGTTTTTTCAAACAGGAATTGCTGGCAGTACACAAACGGGGCGTACTCATTGCAGCTTGTGGTAATTCTTTAAAAAACAGGGGTTACGATCCCAAACGACTCATGCCCGAAGCGTTTATTGTACCGGCCGGCATAGTGGAATTGGTGAAAAAGCAGGATGAAGGCTGGCGTTACATTAAGGCAGGGCATTGATAGAGTTGGTTTGTGATGCATTTGAATCACTTTCGGCGATACTGCTTCTATGATACAAGGGTTGAAAGAAAACCGAACTCAGTTTACATTACTGGTACTCGCCAATGCATTTGTTGGGGCTATGGTGGGACTGGAGCGTGCGGTAATGCCCGAGTATGCCGATAGTCGGTTTTCTGTTTCCGGTCACACGGCACTACTTTCCTTTATTGCCGCTTTTGGATTTACGAAAGCCATCTTCAATCTTTTAACCGGGGAACTGCATCGTTTCTACACCCGCAAGCAGGTACTACTGGCCGGCTGGCTCTTCGGCATGCCGGTGCCGTTACTTTTATTGTATGGTACAGATTGGTGGATGGTGGTGGTGGCCAATGTACTGTTGGGCATCAACCAGGGACTGGCCTGGTCTTCCACGGTCATAATGAAAGTAGACCTGGTGGGCTCCCGTAACAGGGGCCTGGCCATGGGTATCAACGAATTTGCAGGTTACTTGGCTGTGGGTGCTGCCGGCTACCTCGCCACAACACTGGCTACACATTACGGTCCCGGTTATGCGCCTTTTGTACCCGCCCCTTTCTTTGCAGCAGCAGGATTTCTGCTCACCTTATTTTTTATCAAAGACACATCGGGTTTTGTGGCGCTGGAGCAACAGCAAACCACGCAATATCTGTATCCACAGCTCTGGAAGCAAGTGTCGTACCGCCATTTTAATATGGGAACGGTCAGCATCAACGGCTTTATCAACAACCTGAACGATGGTGTCATCTGGGGCTTGCTGCCGGTGTGGTTACTCAGCAACCGTTATTCGCTTTCAGAAGTGGGTGCGCTGGCTGCCATTTACCCGGCGGTTTGGGGTATCAGTCAGCTCTTTGCCGGTAAACTGGGAGATCTCTATTGCAAAAAGCAACTCATTACGCTGGGCATGTTGCTGCAGGCCGCCGGCTTACTGTCGATGGTGGTGAGTGCAGCCCTTCCGGTGGTTATCGTTTCCATGATATTGCTGGGCCTGGGTACCGGGCTTGTGTATCCTAATTTTCTCACCGTGATTGCAGAAAACTTAGCTCCGCAACAACGTTCCCGTGGGTTAAGTATGTACCGTTTCTGGCGTGATTCCGGCTATGTAGCTGGTGCAATCGGAGCCGGGCTATTGGCTGATTTTCTGAACATTCCTGCAGTGTTCCTGGTGGTTGCTCTGCTAACGGCTGGCGGTGGTCTGCTGGCCAATCTCCGTATGTGTTGCACGTACAAATTATTATGGCGGAGTCATACCTGTACCGAGGCCGCCGCATTCTGATGAACCTGATTGAAATCAATTCTTCCGGCTATTCCTGTCATTTCCTTCGCTGCCTATCTGCTTTAGCTTGTGTGCTCAAACTGCACAACTATGCGCACCGTTCTCCTGTTGCTCCTGGGTTTTGTGGCGGTAACCGCCATTCCCAGCGGGTTGGTTCTGATGATTCGCCCGTCTGATGCCTTTGGCATGTCAACCGCATTGTTAGAAGGCTCACCCTTTCCCAATTTCTTTTTGCCCGGATTGATTCTGGCTGTTGTGGTGGGAGGAATTCATGCAACGGCCTTTGGATTTCTGATGTTGGGGAAAGAACATTTTCTGCGCTGGACCTTGTTGGCCGGGCTCAGCATTGCCGGTTGGATCCTGGTGCAGCTACTGCTGATTCATGAATTTTTCTGGCTGCAATGGGTGTACCTGCTCACCGGTTTCTTCATTCTGCTGATGGGATTGCAGCTCAAGCATAAAGAATTGATTTGAAACTACGATTATGTTACGTATACTATTTACTGCCTTGCTGTTATTGCATGGCATCATTCACCTGATGGGATTCCTGAAAGCCTTTGGTGCTGCCAATCTGCCGCAATTGGGAATGGTAAGCCGAAGGGCAGGGTTGTTTTGGCTGCTTGCCGCCGTTTTATTTGTTGCAGCAACTGTACTGTATCTGATGAAACATTCATCATGGATTTACCTGGCACTGGCGGCAGTAATTGTATCACAAACATTGATTTTGTTTTCATGGAAAGAGGCAAAATGGGGAACCATTGCCAACATGATTGTTTTACCGG
Organism: Chitinophaga pinensis; assembly: GCA_943368955.1. Lineage (GTDB taxonomy): Bacteria > Bacteroidota > Bacteroidia > Chitinophagales > Chitinophagaceae > Lacibacter > Lacibacter pinensis_A. The sequence goes on along the minus strand of CALRLY020000003.1, from coordinate 217,490 downwards.
TGGTGCTGCTTTCCTTTACCAGTCATCAGTTTGAAAAGAAATACCGGTCCGATGCCAGGGAACAATTCCGCATTCGTGCTGCCGGTTCAGTTCCGCTGATTACGGAAGCAGATCTGCAGCACCTGCCACCTCCCGTGCAGCAATATTTACGTTATTGTGAAGTGGTTGATAAACCAAGGATCACCAATATGCGTGTGGTTTTTGAAGGGCAGATGCGGGGGAAAAACCAGGACTGGTTCCCGTTTACAGCCGAACAATACAGTTTCTTTGATGATCCGGTGCGGTTGTTCTTTATGAAGGGCCGCATGAAAGGAGTTGTGGTGCCGGGTTATCACCGGTATGTCGGGGTAGATGCTTCTATGAATATCCGTTTGTTCGGGTTAAAGGATGTTGTGAACCTGTCGGGCCCCGAATTAAGCAAAGGCGAAACCGTTACCCTTTTTAATGACTGGTGCCTGATGGCGCCCGGTACCTTGATTGATCCACGCATCCGTTGGGAGCAATTGGATCAAAACCGGGCAAAGGCAACGTTTACGAATGATTCCATTACCGTTTCCGCTGTGCTGTACTTCAACCAAAAAGGACAGTTGCTCGACTTTATTTCTGAGGACCGTTATGAAGTAGACCGGAAACAATGGTTTACGTTTTCCACTCCGGTGAGCGAATACAGAACCTTCGATGGCCGGAAAGCAGCGAATTACGGCGAAGCCGTGTGGCATTATCCGGAAGGTGCGTTTACGTACGGGCGGTTTCGCATAAAAAGTATTGAGTATAATGTGGAGAAGTGAAACATCCTTCTGACGGCATGATTGCTTATCAGGCGCAAATGTTTCACCTGAGCGGATAACAGCCAGCAGCATTTTTCTTTTTATTCAGAAACCGGGTTTTAATTTTCTGCCAGAATGTTCGAATGATTAACACAAACCATTTATTTCTTCTTTGTTTTGGGTTTGATATTGATAGTATGATATAGATTGAGTCCGAAGGTGCTTCCAATAAACGTATATTTTCCGTTAATACTTTGATCGGCAAGATCCATTATGTCGAATATAAAACTTCCGTTTGACCGGGGATTGATGGCCAGGTTGTAAAATAATCCGATTGATACCTGCTTTGTTCTGGCATCTTCAAATGCCACCTCAAATGGAAGGTCAAAGCTGAAGCGGTTTAATGTTTGACTGAGTGTCCGTTGTCTTATTTCTCCGTTAGGATAACTTTGAAGCGCAAATGAATAGACTTCAGATTTTGCTCTTTGTGTAAATACAAAATTAGTGGCCGCTCCTGCCCTGACTGCTATGTTTATTTTGTTTTTCGGGAAACTATATTCTGAAGAAAACTTATACGTGATAGTTGCTGCATTAAGCGGAGCGTGATTTCTTTGCCGAAGATACTTGAAGGGGCCGGTACCTTCCGTATTGCGGAACCTGTAGTTAAAAAGTGGAGAAATGTTGCTCAGAATTATTGAATGATGCAGGGCTGAACGGTTATTCAAATATTTTTTAAAGCCCATAATTACCTGAGGGCCTCTGTTAAAACTGTTTGTAATAATGTTTTCCTCATTTCCTGTGGTTTCATAAGGCCGGCTTATTGTACTTAACAAACCAAAGCCTGCATAAAATGTTTTATTTGAAGTTTTAGATTTGCTCTCTTCAGGACTTTGTGCCATCAACTTGTTACTCATGCAATAAATGCAAGCGATCAAAAGAATGGATTTCATTTGTCAGTGATTGTTAGTACTTGTTTACTGTTATATTACCTTTTGCCCAGGCAGCCTTCTGTTGATTTCAAACATATGAATTGAAGAAGTCAATTACTTTTTTAGTTTTTCGTTGAACGCTGACTTTTAAAATCATTTTTGTTAAAGGTGTAGGACAAGCTGAACCCGATATTCTTCCAGTGTGGTTGTTTTTCGATGTATTCAACGCCTCTGAGCGTAAATGTTCGTTCCATTTTTGTAAAATTTTGCTCATATAAAAATGACGCTGCAAATCCTTTAAAGTTGTAACCTATGCGAAAGTTGTAAAATAATATTACTGGGGTTGATTGTTTGGGTATATCATAAAATGCAGAGGCGTAGGTTTCTCTTATTGCAGGAACATTGAAGCTGGGCACAATATTTTGTTTATTGGAAGAAATATCGCCAGTAACCTTCATTCCGGCCTCAACAAACAAACCATACAAAATGTATTGCTCTAAGCTTGTGTTTACAAAAAGTCTTCTATGTTCGTAAGCGGCGCTTGTAATATAGAATGTATTATAACCAAATTCCTGGTAATCCTCAGCAGACCGATAATTTAAAAAGCTTTTGCTTTGTCTTGCGATCGAAATTCCTAAAGTGGAGCTAAAAAATGTTTTATGAAGTATTTTTCTTTTAAACCCTAATTCCAGAGAATGTCCTGGATGATTTGTTGGATCGGCGTCAAGAATATTCATCTGGCCGGGAATATCTAAACTCCGATTTGATGAGAAGCCGAAATCTGGTTTGAAATTGGAACCACGGACAAAAAAATTAATCTTATTGGTATCTTGGCAATAGCCATATTTAGAAATAAATAAAGCCAATACTAAAAGTGATAGAATTTTCATAAGTTATTTTGTTTTCTCATAGAAAAGTAGACAAAAAATTGTCTGCTTCACAGTCTAAAGCCAAAATAAGGCAACTTCTTTTATACTTCCAATTCCAATCAGAATATGTTATTCCAATATGAATATTTCAATTTTTTATTTGCTTCTTCCCTTATTTTTGGATGACAACCATGTAAAACCAAACCGTATGTCAAATAACCGCATAAAACAACTGCGTCTGCAGCAAAACCTGTCGCAAGAATCTATTGCTCAGGAAGCAGGCATCAGCCAAAGCCAGATGAGTAAATATGAAAATAACCAGTATTCACCAACGCTTTCTCATCTCCGCAATATTGCCCGTGCGCTGAATGTGGAACTGCTGCAATTGGTTTACGATACAGATGCAGAAGTGGAAAAAGCCATTCAGCGATGGCAGAAAAAGCGCAGATAACTTCCACAACCGGTTTTCAGCTTTACTGATTTTGTATTTAACTTGTTTGATGCTGTCTTTCCCCAGATTACCTATTTTTGCACCCTCTCCGCAATGTCTCACGTTCTTGTGATCTGAAGGCGGTCTTTCAAATTTGAAAAAATGAACAAAGGACCCGTTTCACAATTCATTCAGCATCATTACCGTCACTTCAACGCCGCAGCGCTTATGGATGCTGCGAAAGGTTACGAAACACACATCAACGAAGGTGGTAAAATGATGGTAACCCTTGCCGGCGCCATGAGTACCGCCGAGCTGGGTATTTCACTGGCCGAAATGATCCGCCAGGGAAAGGTGGATTTTATTTCCTGTACAGGCGCCAACCTGGAAGAAGATGTCATGAACCTGGTGGCGCACAGTCATTACAAGCGTGTGCCCAACTACCGGGATCTCACACCGCAGGACGAGTGGGACCTGCTCGAAAATCATTACAACCGTGTTACCGATACCTGTATTCCCGAAGAGGAAGCGTTCCGCCGCCTGCAGAAGCACCTCGTAAAGCAATGGAAAGATGCTGAAGCGAAAGGTGAACGTTATTTCCCGCATGAGTTTTTATACAAAACTGTACTGAGTGGCGAGTTGCAGCAGTATTATGAAATTGATCCGAAGGACAGCTGGATTGTTGCAGCTGCTGAGAAAAATATTCCGATCGTGGTACCCGGCTGGGAAGACAGCACCACCGGTAATATTTTTGCCAGCTACGTAATCAAAGGTGAGCTGCAAGCCAGTACCGTTAAAAGCGGTATTGAATACATGGTGTGGTTGGCCGACTGGTACCGCCAGAACAGCAGCGGAAAAGGCGTGGGCTTTTTCCAGATCGGCGGCGGTATTGCCGGCGATTTCCCCATTTGTGTGGTGCCCATGATGTACCAGGACCTGGAATGGCATGATGTTCCGTTCTGGAGCTATTTCTGCCAGATCAGCGACAGTACCACTTCTTTTGGTTCCTATTCCGGTGCCGTGCCCAACGAAAAAATCACCTGGGGCAAGCTCGATATTCATACGCCTAAATTCATTGTGGAAAGCGATGCCACGATTGTGGCTCCGCTGATGTTTGCCTGGATACTGGGGTGGTAAAGACAATGAATGAAGGATTGAAGGACTGAAGTATTGAATTAGGTGATGCAAACGCATCACCTTTTCTTTTTACATTTATCAAAAATCAATCGACAGTGCAACACATCAACGATCTGCCGGTAAAAGAGCTGCGGCCGGGTTTTTTCGGTAAAATGATTCATGGAGATAATGCAACGGTGAGCGTCTGGGACATCAGGCAGGGAAGCCGCCTGGAAACCCATCAGCATGTGCACGAACAGATCACCTACATTTTGGAAGGCGAGCTGGAAATGAACATAGGCGGCGTGGAGTATCTTTTTACTGCCGGCTGTTATCATGTGATTCCATCCAATGTACCACATAACGCATTTGCCCGAACCGATGTAAAGGTGATGGACTTTTTTTCTCCCGCCCGTGATGATTACCGCTAAACAAACTACGCTTACAGCTGTTACTTTTACTATTATGAACCGTTTGCTTTTCCTGCTTGCTATCTGCAGCTTCCAGCTTGTACAGGCCCAGGTTGATCCCCGTCGTGTTACCATTGCCCGTGACAGTTTTGGTGTGCCACACATATTTGCACCAACCGATCCCGAAGTGGCCTATGGTTTGGCATGGGCGCATGCCGAAGATGATTTCAAAAGCCTGCAGGAAATGATTCTTCCCGCCAAAGGAAAAATGGGTACTGTGGTGGGAAAAGCCGGGGCTGCCGGCGATTATGCGTTTCATTTGTTCCGCTGCCGGGAAGTCACCGAAGAACGCTGGCATACGTTATCACCTGCATTCATAAGGTTGGCCGAAGGATATGTGCAGGGCATCAATGATTATGCCCTGCAACATAAAGACCAATGGTTGGCGAAACAGTTGTTTCCCATCACGGTTAAAGAATATGTATCGGCCTCTGTGCTGGCGCTGGTGGTGTTCAATGGTGCCGATGATGCATTGAAGCGTATTTTCAGCAATCGTATCTGGACAGTGCCCGACTACAGTACACAAAAGGGCAGCAACAGTGCTGCCGTGCGTGGAACACATACAACTACCGGTGATGCCTATCTATTGGTGAATGCACACCAGCCCAATACCGGTTCTCAGGCGTTTTACGAAGCGCATGTGAACAGCGAAGAAGGCTGGAATGCATTGGGTGGATTGCTGGCAGGTGGTCCCTGTATACTGCACGGCGTGAATGAATTCCTGGGCTGGGCTCACACCGTCAACTTTTGCGACCGTACCGATGTGTTTCAGTTGCAGATGAATCCCTCCAAACGCAATCAATACCGTTTCGACGACGAATGGGTGGAACTGGAGCGGAAGAAAATCAAACTCCGTATAAAAGGGATTCCTATTCCGGTCAAACGTACAGTTTACTGGAGCCATTATGGTGCTACTATGAAAAATAAACAGGGCGTGTTTTCTATCCGGCTGGGGGCCAACATGCGTATTGGTGCCTTGCAACAATGGTATGATATGAATAAGGCTAAAAACTTTTCTGAGTTTTACAAAGCCTTACAGCAACAGGAGCTTTCGATGTTCAATATTATGTATGCCGACCGGTATGATACCATTTTCTACATCAATAATGCATTGATGCCGGTACGTGATACCAATGCTGCTTACCAATGGAAGAAAACCGTTCCGGGTAATACGGCCCGCACCTTATGGACGGAGTTTCGTCCTCTTTCCGGTCTGCCTCAATACATCAATCCTTCTACGGGTTTTCTGTTTAACACCAATCACTCTTCGTTTGCGGCTACAAACGGCGGACAGAATCTGCGGCCTTCTTTGTTTTCAAAAGCCGATGGTTGGGAACTATATCATAATAACCGGAGCGTTCGGTTCCTGGAACTGGTGCCGAAAGAGGGAAAGTGGAGTATGGAAGAGTTCCGTCGGGTGAAGTTTGATAAGCAATATCCGGCCCGTTATCAGTTTATTTATAACATTGATTCGTTTTATCAATTGCGTACGCCCGCCGATGCACAGCTTGATTCTGTGCTACTGGCATTCCGTAGTTGGAATCGTTTATCTGATACCGGTAGTGTGGGAGCTGGTGTGTTTCTGTTGTTGTACGAAGAAGTGAGCCGACGTATGGATGGACAGGATGCCCGCCGGCTAACGCAATCGGAAGGGTTGCAAAGTTTTGAAGCCATTCGTGCTTACCTTGTAAATCATTTTGGACGGGTAACCGTAACGTTGGGTGAATTACAGAAGCTCGTACGGGGCAATCAAAGCTGGGCTTTGTGGGGGCTGCCCGATCAGTTATCGCCGCAATGGACAGAACCCTTTCAAAACGGAACAAAAAAATCAATCGGAGGAGATGGATATATAATGTTTATCCGTTTTGCAAAAGAAGGTCTGCCGCAAATTGAAACGGTTAACATGTATGGTGCTTCTGCTGTTCCCGGCTCGCCACACTTCAACGACCAGGTGCCGTACTATCTGCGTCAACAAACGAAAACAATGACATTAAGCAAAGAGGCTGTTTTGAAAACGGCAAAGCGGGTGTATCATCCCGGAGAGTAAGATCATGCTTACAACTGTTTGCTGCCTTAAGAAAGGAAGTGAGCTGATTTTAATTAGGAAATGAACCGGGCAGAGGTATTACTTTTGCCCTCATCTATGAACTGGCTATATAATCTTCTTACTCAGCAAAGTATTCCTCAAACAATCATCATCTTTGGATTTGTGATTGCCATTGGTCATTGGCTCGGTCGTGTGAAAGTTGCCGGCATATCGCTCGGCGTTACCTGGATTTTATTTGTTGGATTGGGTCTTTCTTATTTTGGAGTTTCTGTACATGCAGAAACTGAACATTTTCTCAAGGAGTTTGGCCTTATTCTTTTTGTTTACTCCATTGGACTGCAGGTGGGTCCCGGTTTTTTTGCTTCCTTAAAAAAGAATGCTGCTGTCACCAATGGTCTGGCAGCCCTTGTGGTGGCTCTTGGTGTTATCATCACCATTTTATTCTATTATATTTTCAAAGAACCAATTACCGTACTTACGGGTATTATGAGCGGAGCTGTCACCAATACCCCGGGGTTAGGTGCGGCCCAGGCTGCTGCAAAAGACCTGCAGGTGGATGCTGCCAGCAGTTCGTTCATAACGCTCACCTATGCCATTGTTTACCCGTTTGGTGTGTTTGGCATAATTGGTTCCATTCTGATTCTGAAATTTATTTTTCGTGCAGACCTGGAGCGGGAACGGGCACTTCATCGCAAGCTTCATGTCATTCAGTCGAACAAGCCGGTAGCTTTTCATTTAAGTGTTGATAATAAGCAGCTGGATGGTAAGCCGCTTCGTACCATTTTTGATTTGTTGAAAGAGCCGATTGTAGTGTCACGTATGTACCACCAGGGGACTGTATTTACACCTACGCCACAAACAATGATCTATGAAGGGGATGTACTATTGATCGTTGCGCATAAGGAGTTGGTTCCTACCTTGAAGCTGATTGTGGGGGAAGAAAGTTCAATGAATCTGCGGGAAGCAGAACAAAGCGAATTGATCTCACGGATCCTTGTCGTTACACAACCCGATGTTACACACAAGCGTTTGGGTGATTTATCTGCATTTCAGCATCAGGATTTTACTTTAACCCGTATCAACCGGGCAGGTGTTGAAATGGTGGCACATGGCGATATTATTCTGCAGCTGGGTGATCATTTAAAAGTGGTGGGAACCAAAGAGGGAATAGACCAGGTGGTAAAGTCGGTGGGTAATGAAATGAAGCGATTGGATGTGCCTGATATTGCACCTATTTTCCTTGGCATTGTGCTGGGAGTTATTTTGGGCAGTGTTCCTTTTTATTTGTTTGATATGCCGGTACCTGTTAAAATCGGTCTGGCCGGCGGCCCCCTGATTATTGCAATGATCCTGAGCCGTTATGGCAGTAAATTATACCTGAACCAGTTTACTACTTACAGTGCCAACCTGATGCTGCGGGAAATGGGAATTGGACTGTTCCTGGCAAGTGTAGGTTTGAGTAGTGGTCATCACTTGCAGGAGGCCTTTGCCGGGGGTAATGTGGTGATGTGGATTGTTATGGGACTTGCTATTACAATCATTCCCTTGCTTACAGTTGGACTTATTGCACACTACGGTTTCAGGAAAACCTATTTCGAAGTGTGCGGGCTGCTTTCCGGTGCCAGCACCGATCCGCCGGCGCTTGCGTTCTCCAACCAGATGGCTAAAAATGAAGTGGCCAATGTTACCTACGCAACGGTTTATCCCTTGACGATGATTCTCCGTATCATTGCTGCACAGCTGTTAATACTGTTGTTCACATAACTCCTGTTGAACCCGGGACAGGTCCGGTCTTTTATCAAAGCGGCTTCTGTGTCTGATAAAAAAAGAGTGTATGCCATTGACATACACTCTCTTTCTTTTAGGGCGCTGAACGTTACCGTTCGGGAACATTCAACGGCAGATCCCGCTTCATCATGGTAGTACGGTTGGCCGCTTCCCATGCAAGAAAGAATACAAGTCTTGTACGGGTTTCATATAAATCGTAGTTGATTTTGTCGGGCGTATCGCTGGGCTTGTGGTAATCTTTGTGAATGCCGTCGAAGAAGAAAACGATCGGTACACCTTTCCGGGCAAAGTTGTAGTGATCACTACGGAAATACAGGCGGTTGGGATCTTTGGGATCGTTGTATTTGCGGTCGAGAATCAGTTTGGTGTACAGGTTGTTGATGGAATCCACAAAGCGGGGCAAATCGCTGCTCAGCTTATCATCGCCAATAAGGTACACATGATTGTTACTGTCGATGGAATTGAGTTTGTCATCCTTGCGGCCAATCATATCAATGTTGATATCAAGACTGGTTTTGTTGAGCGGATAAACAGGGTGATTGGAATAATATTCACTTCCCCACAAACCTTTTTCTTCTCCACTCACCGCCATGAACAAAATGCTGCGCCGGGGTCCTTTTCCGGCTGCTTTGGCTTTGGCAAATGCCTCGGCCATTTCCAGCAAACCTACTGTACCACTTCCGTCATCATCAGCACCAGGGTGTATTTGTCCACGTATTACACCCACATGATCATAATGCGCTGTTACCAGTACCCATTCCTCTTTTTTATCGGTTCCTTCTATTACAGCTAAAATATTTGAAGCCTGTATAGTACTGGTTTGTTTGTCAAACGAAATGGCAACCGGAAGTGTATACGTTTTTGTTTCCAGCTGTTGTTCTTTGGCATTGGTGAAATCATCCATCAGGATAGCTTTTCCCATTTCTTCAGAAATACGGATGGAAAGCGGCGTTTGACGTGCTTTAAAAAGACTTTTATAAATAGAGCCTGATCGCTGTACCGGTTGTTTGTCGATGCCGCTTTGCATAAAAAGGATAGCTGCTGGTTGATTGCTCATGAGCTTCATAAGTACATTGCGGGCAGGTTGCGCACCGGCCAGCAATACTACTTTCCCTTTGATATCGGTAAGGGTATCATTTTTGGACAGGTATACCACTTCGCTGGCATAAATTTTACCGGAGTTGATGCTGGTAAGGGCTGCAGCAAAATCTTTCCCCAGCTGGTAATCGGTTCCGGCAATGGAAAAACCGGCATTGATCAGGGTGTCTTTGTAAACAGGATAAAATTGTTCCCAGCTGCCGTTATTTCCTGGTTTGAGTCCCAGTTTGGCAAACTGTTCTTTCAGGTAGGCAGCGGCTTTGCGCTGCCCTTCCGTTCCGGTTTCACGGCCTTCCATGTCGGGAGCAGCCACGATAAACAAATGATTCCGGAGATCGGCTGCAGTAATGGTTTTTGAAAACTGGTCGGCTGCTTTGTGTTTCTTTTGAGCTGTTGCGCCCAGGAAAAGAAAGCACAAAACGAGAGTAACGAAATGTTTCATTCAGTTGTTGATTTGAATTCCGAAAGTAAATGAAAAATCTCCTGTATGTGCAGGAGATGGATAAGCGGTTGAAAAAGGTAAAACGACCTTGTTCAGCAGGAAATTTTCTGAACCCTGTTGGCATGGCGGCCACCTTCAAAGGCGGTTGTCATAAACGTATGAACCATTTGCTCTGCATCACTTTCGCTTACAAACCGGGCGGGGATGCAAATGACGTTGGCATTGTTGTGCAGTCGTGCCAGTTGTGCCAGCTCTTCGCCCCAGCAAATAGCGGCACGGATGCCCTGGTGCTTATTAGCGGTAATGGCCACACCATTGGCACTGCCGCAGATCAAGATTCCAAAAGCAGCAGCTTCGGTTTCTACAGCAGCGGCAACCGGATGGGCAAAATCAGGATAGTCAACGGAATCGGCAGAATGGGTTCCAAAATCATGAAAGGCAATTCCTTTTCCTTCGAGGAAGGAAATCAATTGCTCTTTGTATGTAAATCCTGCATGATCGCAGCCAATGGCCACTGGTTTACTCATATCAAACGGAAGCATAAATGAATGTTTTACGGGTATTCAAAGGTAGCGAAATAGCAGGTTGCCTGTTCTTTCTGCCGGCGGCATTCCTTTTCGCAAAACTGTTTTTAAATCATTATTCCCATTCCTGGTCCTCTTCTTTCATCTGCCTCCTGTAAATACGCATACTCAGTGCAATACTGAATTCATAAAGAAGGTACAGGGGAATGGTCACCAGTGCCAGGCTGAACGGATCGGTGGAGGGTGTAATAATAGCGGCCGCTATTAAGATTACCACAAACGCAAACTTGCGGATATTTTTCAGGGTTTGAGGTGTGAGCATGCCCACTTTCGTGAGCAACATCACCACTACCGGCAACTGAAACAGGAGTCCGATACCTACAGTGAGATACACCAGGTTTTCGAAGTAGTCGCTGATGGTGGGTTTGAATTCAATGAGCGGACTCAGGGAATAATTGCTGTAAAAATTCACCATAAATGGTGTAAGAACCAGGTAGCCAAAGGCAACACCTGTAAAGAACAAAACAGATACCCAGATGATTGCTCCCGTAGCACCCCGTTTTTCTTTTGTGCTGAGAGCCGGTCTGATGAATCTCCAGATTTCCCAGAAAATGTAGGGAAACGCCAGTATAAATCCGCCGGTGAATGCCAGCGTAAAGGTCATCAGAAACTGCTCGGTCATGGCTGTGCTGAGAAACTTAATCGAAAAATTCTGCAGGCACAGGTCCTGGATTCCAATTGTTTGTCCCAATGAGCAGAGCCATTTGTAGGTAATAAAGTCATTGTGGGTGGGTCCCATTAAAATACGGTCAACTACAAAATCAATTTTTGCAAAAACAAGAACAGAGCCGAGCATTACAGCCACTAAGGCACGAACTACATGCCACCGCAGTTCTTCCAGGTGGTCTACAAAACTCATTTCAGCAGCGGAATTTGCACCACCACGTAGTTTTTTGAACAGAGAGGTTCGTTTACCGGATGTTGTTGCCACAATTCAATTTTTCAAATGCAAATGTAATCCGAAATCCATGAGTTTGATGGTTGTATAAAAAAAGCGGCCTCACGGGGAGGCCGCCGGTAAAAATCAAATCGGGCTGCTTTACTTTACAGCCAGCGCTTTATCAATCAGGAACACCAGCATACTGCGGTGTGCCCGTGTTTGTTCGTTGGGCGAAACGGCCGTAGCCAGCATGGTTTTGATTTTGCGCAGCGTGAGCAACGCTCCGCTCCGGGAAGCATTATCATAGCCGGTTTTCGATTCCATGATGTTGATGGCTCCTTTCACAAATTCAGTTTGCAGGTTCTGGCGGTAGAGGTTGACTGCACCACTGATGTCGGCTTTGAAAATACTATTGGCCAGGTCGCCCATCACATCGGCCACACTGTACGTATTTCCATACAAACCACTGTTATTGATCCGGCTCAGTGTGGTGGGGTTGAGGATGCTTTGAAGAGCGGTCACCTGTACACCCAGGACCATGTTCTGCAATTTTGGATCTTCTGTGTTACCAAAGAAGCCAAAGCCGCGGCGCTGGAACTGCAGGTATTGGAACAATTGTGCATCGGCAGCAAAGGCATTCGGTGCAAACACATTCCTGCTGAGTAAATCCATTGCTTTTTTCTGGTACGCAACCGGTACCACTGTATAGGGCTTGCTGCTGCTGCCGTTCTGGCCAATGAAACTGCGGTCAACATAAATACCGCCAATGTAATTGGCTACAGATTGGGCCATGTTGCGGCGCTCATAATTAAGCATGTTATAGCGGCCACGTATACCTGCATAGGATTCGCCGGTCTTGCCGAACCTGGTGATCAACCGGGGAATGACATTATTCACAAAACGGAAACGGTCATCGGCATAAGCAACCATATCATTACTCATATCATTGACCATCACCCGTGGGTCAATGCCATTACCGGGGCTGCGCATGTCGTCGGCATCATTACCAAAGATGAGGTACGGCTCATGGCTGCGGGATGCAATGCGGCTGAGTACCTTTTCCTCTTCTTCCGGTGAACACTCGGTATAACCATATTCAATGGCCCATACATCATACGGTCCTACTTTAGTTGTGTAATAATGACCCTGTTTGCTTTTATCGTTGTGAACGTTCACAGCCGGGTAGTCCATTACACTCGCCATCAACCCGATTTTTGAGGTGAGGGCTTTGTTATGCACTTCGGCTGGCGACAGCATGGTACTGGCCTTCATGTTGTGGTTGAGGCCGAGTGTATGTCCCATTTCATGCAGTACCAGGTAATACAGGAACTGCTTGTGAAACTCCTTTTCATCTTCAGTAGTGGCGCCTGCAAGCTGTGCCATAGTGTGGCCGGTGGCAAACTGCTGCATTACATGCTGACCAATGTTACAGTGCTTCCAGTGATCAAACTGGTGGGCGGGTAACATTTTTTCAAACGTTACTTCTGCCGGACTTGTACCAATACCAGCGGCTACGGGACCATCAGTGTACACCGCATCACCGGGGAACAAAGCAGCGGGCTTCCATTCAATAGTAATATCGGCACCCAGAACTTGTCCGGTACGGGGGTTTACAAAGTTGGGCCCGATTGCACCATAAGGAGGATAGGGCGACGATACCCAGCGGATCACATTGTACCGTATATCGGACGGGTCCCAGGTAGCATCATCGGGCATGATATTCATTTGCACGGCGTTTTTGTAACCGGCTTTTTCAAAGGCTTCATTCCATTTTAAACCAGCTTCTACTACGGTTTGGCGGTATTCAGCAGGCGTTGTGTTTTCCACCCAGTATACAATAGGTTCCACTGGCTCGCTGAGGGCAGCAGACGGATCTTTTTTCTTCAGATGCCAGCGGCGGATGACATCTTTGAACGGAGTATATGTATTGGATGTCAGGTCGTCCCGTTCTTCGGTGAAGTAACCAATCCGGGGATCATCACGCCGGGGACGGTAATCGTTATTCGGCATTTCTATAAAGGAATGCTGCAGTTTTACCCGTACATAACGGGCATCGGTAATGTCTTTTCCTCCCTGGTTAAACGGCATCGGATTGTCGTAGGCCAGATCTACTATTACGTCTGTATTGTTGGGGTAAGAACGTAAACCACTCACCTTACTTTTCGAAGGGTTGTATCCTCCGAGATTAAAAATAAGAAACGATGGAACTGTAGGAGGGAAAATTGGTTTTACCGGATCCAGTTTGTCGCTCACAAACAGTTGGTCAACGGATATCAGGTAGCCGGTAGAATCTTCCACAGAAAATTTATCGGTATAAAACACCGCATCTGCCACATCCACATTAGCCGATTTGCTTACGGCATTGGCAGGATCATAATGAAAATTGGTGTTGACAATGGCAAACTCAATTTTATCAAAGGAGCGGCGCATTTTAAACACCAGTGTACTGCGGTGCATGCTTTGGTGTAAAAAAAGACTGGTGGGGCCGCTTAATGAAAAACTCTGGTATATGAACTCTTTATTCAGTTGGTCTTTTCGCACATACATCTGCACAGTTCCGGTTGCGGTATCCTGGTACACAGTAAACAAGCCGGCATGTTTTTTACTGGATTTCACCTTTTCGGCTACCCCGGGCTTGGCCGGTGCCTTTTTGGTGGTATCAGCTGCCGGTGCCGCCGGGGCGGTGGGCTTGTTTCCCTGCGCTGATGCAGAGGGGCTCCATGCCAGTAAAGCAAGGGAGCATACACAAACAATGTGTTTGATCATATAAACGTGTTTTTAGATGGGAAAAGATAATATAAACTGGTGATTGCCTCTGGCAGATTGTATGAACGGGAGTAAGGTGTTTTAACTGGTGTAAAATTAATGAAGTACTTTCATTTTGACTGCTTCGATACGGGTTTCATTGACGTTGATAATGTCAAATTCATAGTTCCGGATAATGATCCGTTCTTTGATTTTGGGTATGGTTTCGTGGTGCTCAACAATATAGCCTGAAAGCGTTTCTGATTCAGACTCATCGTCGAATTCGAGATTGTATTTTTCAGTGAGATAGTCGAGTTCGAGCCGGCCACTGAAAATAAATTCATCTTCCGCCAGCTGTTTTTCAACAAACTCTTCAATGTCATACTCATCCCGTATTTCTCCGAAAATTTCTTCAAGCAGGTCTTCCATCGTAACAATGCCGCTGGTGCCGCCAAATTCATCAACAACCCAGGCAATACTTTTCCGTTCTTTTGTGAACTGATTCATTAAATCAGTTACACCCATACTTTCGGGAACAGCAGGAATGGGCAGTAATACAGATTTGATGTCGGCCGGTTTGCGAAACAGGTCCAGCTGATGCACATAGCCCAGGATGTTATCAATATTATCTTCGTACACAATCAGTTTACTCAGTTTTGTTTCTATAAACTTTTGTTTGATTTCCTCGATGGAGGAGGCAGCATCCACGCCAATAATTTCTTTGCGGGGTACCAGGCACTCACGCACTTTTACCCCGGGCAGCGATAGTGCATTTTCAAACAACTCCGTATTCAACTCCGGGGAGTTGTCGCCGGCATCACGGCTTTGCTGAATGAAATGATCCAGATCAATGCGGTTGAATGATTCTTTCTTGTCGTTGATCCGTACATCAAACAGATATTTCAAAATCCATTGCGACAGGTTCATAAATGCATTGGCAATGGGAGAAAAAAGGCTGTAAAAAAAATGAATGAACCGGGCAAACCAGGTGAGCACCTGGTTACTGCGGGCTTTGAAAACTGCCATAAACAGGAAATTCACCAGCAGGAAGAGGAAGGTGGCTAACGTGAGTTCCAGGAACAGCCGCAAGTAAGCTCCCTGCAGAATATCGGGTAATTCTTTCCAGAAAATGTTGATGTACCGGCTTACCAGTAATCCGTATAACACAACGGAAAGCGTAATACTCACCAACGTTGATCCTATGAATCGGGCCGGATTTTCAATAAAAACACTGAGAATGCGTCCACTGGCGAGACCCTGCTTTTTTTTCAGTTCCACTGAAAACCGGTTCATAACAGCAAAGGCGGTTTCGAGTCCGGTAAAGAACCCGGCAAACAACAAAGCCGCTACAATTCCAGCCAGTATATACCAGTGCATCATCGTAAAACTAGTTTATTTACCCGTGTTTTCCAACCGGCCCGCTTGCAGGAAGTTCCGCACGGTTGCTTCAGCTTCGGTGCAGGCAAGTTCCAGTTGGTCGTTGATAATCACATGATCAAACGAATGCTTGAACGATAATTCATAAGCTGCTTTGTTCAAGCGGGCCTGCAGTGTTTCTGCTGTTTCAGTACCCCGGCCTTTCAAACGATGTTCCAGTGTTTCCAAGGAAGGGGGCTCTATGAACAGAGAAAGTGTTTGTCCGGGGTAAAGGTTTTGTACATGGATAGCGCCTTTCACATCAATATCCAGCACAGGTACTTGTTGGTTGTGCCAGATGCGGTTGACTTCACTTTTGAGCGTTCCGTAATACTTTCCTTCATACACCATTTCCCATTCCAGGAATGCATTTTGCTGCACCTGTTCCTGGAACTCGGCCACACTCATAAAATAATAATCAACCCCCTGTCTTTCATTGGCACGGGGCGCTCTTGTAGCAGCTGAAACTGAGAAAGCCAGTTGCGGAAAGCAGCCCATTAAATGACGGGTGATCGACGTTTTACCGGCGCCTGAAGGGGCGGTGATAATGATAATTTTCTGAAAAGAGAAAGTGCTCATTCCGGTGCAAATTACTGCAAGATCGGAGACAGAGCACTTTCTTCTTAAAACGGCGCAATCGAAAACGGCTTTTTAAACATGCATTTTCGCAAAAATGAGGCCGGCAATGGATGCCTGCAGAAAACCATATAATAACCAGGTGGCAATTACTAACAGCGACACGTCAATGGCGCTGAATGTAATAATCATGCCGGGTAGTGTGGCAATCAACAGGTAAATCAAGCCCATTTCCAGTCCTTTAATAAACCAGTTACCATTCAGAATTCCTTTGAACCGGTTCCAGAACCAGGCAAGGGAAAAGGCGAGTATAACCGGTTGCACATAATACAGTGCATTTCGGGATGCGTCATTTACGAAAGCCGGATTATAATATTCTTCTGCTACTTTGGGCAGGAGAACAGGCATCAGCATCAAACATAAAAATGCGAATGCCAGCAACACAGCACTGGCGATAACGCCGGATACAATTACTTTTTGCATAATGGTGGGTTTGGTTTCAATTCAATGAAAGCGAATGTAGAGAGGCGGCGAAATCCATGGTATGATTTCTGTCATTCCTGTTTCAGCTATTCATCAGCCCTTACCCGCTGATCCGGCGTATATCGGCCCCAATAGCAGTCAGCCGCTTGTCTATGTACTGGTAGCCCCGGTCAATTTGCTCAATATTCTGGATTACACTTTTCCCTTCGGCGCTCAGGGCAGCAATGAGCAGCGCCACACCGGCACGAATGTCGGGGCTGCTCATGGTAATTCCCCGCAGTTGCTGCTCCCGTTCCATACCAATAACAACAGCCCGATGCGGATCGCAAAGGATGATTTGTGCACCCATGTCGATCAGTTTATCCACGAAAAACAAACGGCTTTCAAACATCTTCTGGTGGATGAGCACGCTGCCTTTTGCCTGGATAGCGGTAACGAGGATGATGCTGATGAGATCGGGTGTAAAACCGGGCCAGGGATGGTCGTAGATGGTGAGCACCCCACCATCGAAATACCGTTGTACTTCATAGAGTTCCTGTTCGGGAATGTGAATATCATCGCCGGCGATGTTAAGCTGTATGCCCAGCTGTCTGAATTTTTCGGGAATGATGCCCAGGTGTTCCACTCCGGCGCCTTTAATGATTACATCGCTTTGTGTCATGGCAGCTAAACCGATAAACGATCCCACTTCAATCATATCGGGTAACATACGATGTGTGGTGCCCCCCAGTTGTGTTACACCTTCAATAATCAGCAGGTTACTTCCAATACCGCTGATGCGGGCACCCATGCGGTTGAGCATGTTGCACAGTTGTTGAATATAGGGTTCGCAGGCGGCATTGTAAATGGTGGTGGTACCAGTGGCCATGGTGGCAGCCATGATGATATTGGCAGTGCCGGTTACAGAAGGTTCATCCAGCATCATGGTGGTACCACGCAGTTGAGTTGTGGTAAGGTGAAAGAAGCCGTCTTCCGGGTGATAATTGAAATCGGCTCCCAGTTTTTCAAACCCGATGATATGTGTATCCAACCTGCGGCGGCCAATTTTGTCGCCACCCGGCTTGGGGATGAATGCTTTTTTAAAACGGGCCAGTAAGGGGCCTGCGAGCATAACTGAACCACGCAGCCGACCACTTTTTTTCCGGAACGTTTCGCTATGCAGATAGTCAATATCCACATCGTTTGCTTCAAAGGTGCAGGTATCACGTTGCGGACGGGTAACCTTTACATTCATTTCCTGCAACAATTCGATCAAGAGGTTAACATCCAGAATGTCGGGGATATTGGTGATGGTTACAGGCTCAGGAGTTAGCAGTACAGCACTGATGATCTGCAGGGCTTCGTTTTTTGCACCTTGCGGAACCAGTTCTCCCTTCAGTTTTTTTCCACCCCTTACTTCAAAAGCGTTCATGCGTTTGTGATTTAAAAAAGTTCAGGCACCAAAATAATAATGTTTCGCTCATCAGCGTGAACTGTAATAAAAAAAAGGTTGACGGGTAGGAGCCTGTCAACCTTTTTTTGAAGTAGCTGAAGTGTTTAGTATCGCTTTTTGAATTTACCACCCCCACCGCCACGGTTATCTCTTCCTCCTCCACCGTTACGGCCACCACCTCCGCCTCTTTGCTGGAAGTGTTTGTGGCGTTTCTGTCCGCCTCGGTTTTCACGAAAATCATCGCTGGGCCTGTACTGACGAACGAATGGTTTATTCGTAAACTCCAACTCACCCTTTGTTATGGCAGCAAGCTCACTTTGAATTGCATCGTCATGAATATTTTCTTTGTGCCAGTTGTTGTAGGCCAGTTTCATGTAGTAAGCAATCGCATTGGCGAATCCCTGCTTTTTCTCAGGATTTTCTTCTTTGAGTGCCTTGTCAATGATTACCTCTATGTTTTTTCCGAGATGATTATGACGTGGATACCGTTTGGGGTAGGGAAGACGTTCGGGCCGGGCTTTCAATGTTTCACGGGTGGGGATCGGATAGGGACTGTCCACATCCAGTTTGAAATCTGAAATGAGAAAGAGATGATCCCATAGCTTATGTCTGAAGTCTTCAACGTTTTTCAAGTGCGGATTCAGGAATCCCATAAGCTCGATCACTACATGTGCCTGTTCCTGCCGTTTTTGGCGGTCTTCAATCGTAATGATGTAATCCACCATTTTCTGAATATGCCGACCGTACTCACGGATCTCCAGATGATTTCTTGTTGTATTATATTCCATAAAGTTCAAAGGACAAATGTACGCATCCCGCTGCAATAAAAAAGAACTGCCCCTGAAGAGAGGCAGTTTAGATTATCAAACGTAAGCAAAAAGTCTGTTTGGGTTATCGTTTCACAAGCCGTTCTGTAGTAGTGATTTCGCCATCTGAAACTTGCAACAGGTACATGCCGCTGGAAAGGGTGCCGGTTTGAATACGGTTTACTCCTGCCTGCATGCGGCCATTTCCTAAGTTCCGTCCGTTCATATCCACGAGGCGCCAGGTGAGGTTTGCCTTGCTGTTGACCACAACTTCGTTGCTGCTGATCAGGTTGCTGAGCAAACTGAACTTTGAATTCGTTTCAATTTCTTTCAACGAAACAATATTGGAATAATAGGCCAGTTGCGAAGCAGTTACAACATGCAGACGGTAATAGGCTGTTTTGTTTTCAAATGGCTGGTAAGCAAATTTTCGTAAAGTGCCGTTGAGATCCTGCAGTTTGCTGAAGGTGCGGCCGTCGGTTGAAACTTCCACCGTAATGACATCTATGGGTTCATCTGCAATGATATTCCAGTTGAGTTCATGCTTATTTTTATTGATGCTTCCATTCAGGGTAAGGCTGTAAATGGGCAGTACGTTGTTGGCTGTAAACGTGCCATTCAGCGAATAATTCCCCAGCATACCATAGTTGGAAGTGTTGGCATTGGAAGTGTTGGTAACACGAATGTAGTAGGTGCCTGCATTCAGCGTACTGTCGGCCAACGCTTGAACAGATGTTGTGGGATTATAGGAGCCAATGACAGAACCACTGCCATCCACTAAAGAAACCTGGATATCAATGTTGGCTGCATTCCATCCGTTGGCAACATTAAAAGGTACAGCATTCAATACCAGTTTTCCGTTCTGGGGAAGGTTCAACCGGTACATGTCCACGTCGCTGGTACTGTTGATAAAACCGCTGATAGCGTAATTGTTACCTGAAAACAACACATTCGAAGCAGTGGTGTTATTATTACCAACATCGTCGGGCCGCAAACCAAAACCGTTGGCTGTACCTGCAATTATATTGAGGTCATTTTGTAAAGAGTTACAGCCAAAGCTGTTGGGTCCATTGTGCCACAGCGTAAGGTTGCGTGAGTAGCTGTTGCCCATAATAGGGGCCCAGCTGATTTCGCCACTGCCTACACCTGCATTGTATTCAGACGTAAGTCCGCAGGAAGTGTTATACGAAGACTGATGATACAGGCCCAACGTATGACCGGTTTCATGTGAGCTTGCTTCTGCAATCATTTTTACATTGTTGTTCAGCAATGCACTGAATACAAACCCGGGAATTTCCATACCCCAGCGGAATGATTCTACATAAGCTACTCCGCCAGCACTTCCATACCAGGAACTGGTGGGCGTAACAATAATTCTTTGCCTGCGGTTGATGGGAGCTGCAAAATATACCGTTGAGTCGGTTGTAATATTAATATTAAACGGACGGAAATCTTCCGACACGTGATTAAAAATCCGTGTGATCTGGGCTGTTGTGAGAGTTACCGGCGCACAAACGATAGTGCTTCCACCATTCCAGTAAGGCGAAGTAACAGTGTGTCCGTCAAAATCAAGGAAAATGGTTGCACTTGCAGATGGAAAACTACTCAGATTTGTAGGAACCTGTGCTTTCACCATCATATGCATTGCCGTAAAGACAACTGCAAACAGGGTAATGATTAAATTACGGTTCATGGGGATTTGGATTTATTTTGGTTTTCAGGTAGGTATATCAGTTTTCAATAAGGGATCGGATAAAAAACGGGCTCAATCAGGTATCATATGCGCAACGCTTTTTTTATTCCATACATAATTGCCGGTTACCATGTCCTTTTCAAGCATCAGCATATCGCTGTGTCCTTTGCTCATCATAATACCACGGTATTGGATACCCTCGCCGGGAATGTTCACTTTCGAAAGTGAAAGAACCAATCCGGGGGTTTCGGTTGATTGCATGATAATGGTTTCAAGGCCCGGAGCATCATGCGTGATGGCTGTAACTTTTCCGCTAAAGGAAACAGTAGAGGATACCGCCACAGTCACCCGTTGATCTACTTTGAACGATAAAACTTTGTTGAAGAAATCAGCTTTAACTGAAATGCGGGCAGGTTCTTTTGCAAATAACTGGGGCTTGTTGCTGTTCTTTTCTCGTCCCGATTTGAAATGTACATCCTGGGCGAAGGAAAGAGTTGCGGACAAACACAATAGAAGTGCGAATTGTAGCTTCTTCATGGTTTTTGGTTTTGCTTGGATATCAGATTAAGAATAACACAACGAATGTAAACCCAAAAGAAACGTCATACAATAGGGGTTTCCCTATAAAGGATGTGGAAAACCCCGCTGGAAAGCGGGGTTACTTACCCAAAATCCACATTGTAAAACCCTCTTTTCAGAGGCTCACATCAATGCAGTATTTTTTCTTAATAATTTTAAAATCAAATAGTTATATGCCAATTTTTAGCTACCGGCCGAACGACTTCCGGGAGCAAATCCGGTGCCGTTTTTTTATAGAGGAACTATGCTTTTTCCAAGTTGCACCTGTGGCTGCTTTTTTTCGTTTCTAAGTGTTCCTCCTTAGTGTGTTCAGGGTTGCTTTATATACAGATTGATGCCTCAAAAATAGTTGGAGTTTCTTTTGGAGTCAATCGTAAAATCATTGTTTAATTGCTTGTGAGTTTTCCTGTTGCTTAACCCGTTAATACACTTCTGGTCTGCGTAAAATTCAGGTGATTTTCAAGAGAAGTCGTATTAAGTAAACAAGGCGGTTTACTTTTGCGGCCATTACACCGTATGATCATAGCAATCAATACAAGATTTTTAAAGAATGGCCGGGAAGAAGGTTATGGTTATTTTATTGAAGAAATTTTTTTGCGCATCGTACGGCAGCATCCTGAGCACCGGTTTTATTTTTTATTTGACCGGGCTGTGCCTTCCGGCCTTTCGCTTCCTGAAAATGTTACCTGTAAAGCAGTGGCTCCACCGGCCCGCCATCCATTGCTGTGGTTTGCTTGGTATAATGTAAGTATACCTGTTTTGTTGAAGAAAATTAAGGCCGATGTTTTTGTGAGTCCGGATGGTTTTTGTTCTCTTTCCACCTCTGTGCCCCAATGTATTGTCGTGCACGACCTTGCTTTTCTGCATTACCCTGAGTTTCTTCCCCGGCAGCAGTTAATGTATTACCGTTGGTTTATGCCCCGCTTCCTGAAAAAGGCAAAGCAGGTGGTAACGGTTTCTGGCTTTTCGAAACAGGATTTGGAAAAAAATTTCCCTGTGTGCACCGGAAAGACAGCTGTTGTGTACAATGCCCCCAACCGGGTTTTCAGGCCGTTATCATGGGAGGAAAAAGAACTGGTGAAGCAACAGTATACCGGCGGAGTGGAATATTTTTTTTACTGTGGTGCCATTCATCCCCGTAAAAATCTGCTTTCACTTCTCAAAGCATTTTCGGCCTTTAAAAAAAGGCAAAAGAGCCAGATGAAGCTGGTGATTGCCGGCCGTCTTGCCTGGAAGAACCAGTCCTTTGAGCGATTGTTGAACACATTTAAATACCGGGCTGATGTCATTCTTACCGGATACCTGGACCGGGGGGAACTGGCCCGGCTTACGGCTGCTGCCTATGCAATGGTATACCCTTCTTTATTCGAAGGCTTTGGGGTTCCCCCGCTGGAATCGCTGCAAAGCGGTGTGCCGGCCATTGTGGCACGTACCAGTGCAATGCCCGAAATAGGAGGGGATGCCTATCTCTATTTTGATGCCGACCGGGAGCAAGATCTGGCCGAAAAAATGATGCTTCTTTATAAAGATGAAACGTTGCGGGCCCGGCTGGTTGCCAATGGTGAGCAGCGTTTAGCGTTGTTTTCATGGGATGTTTCGGCCGGGCAGATGTGGCAGTGTATACTGAAAGCTGCTGCTGCTGAATGATGTACCTTTGCACTAATTTTTACCCATTTATGGCACATACAAGTACAATTTCAATTGATGTTCAGTTAGATGAAAACCGCATTCCCGAACAAATCTTTTGGAAGGCCAGCGACAGCACAGCCGATATGGAGCAACAGGCCAAGGCCATGCTGCTGGCTTTCTGGGATGGAGCTGATAAAAGCGCCCTTCGTATTGATTTGTGGACAAAAGATATGATGGTGGATGAAATGGCTGATTTCTATTACCAGGTGTTTATGACCATGGCCGACAGTTTTCAACGGGCCACCAACCAACCCCAACTTACGGCAGATGTAAAAACATTTGCAAAAGAATTCATGAAGCGCTTCAAAGAATCACAGTTACAGCAAAATCAATAATTATTTTATGAGTTTGGAATTACAAGTAATGAACCTGATGAAAGAGGCTATGAAGTCGAAAGACGAAGCAGCCCTCCGTGGCCTGCGTGCCATTAAAGCAGCCTTGCTGTTGTTGAAAACATCCGGCAGCGGGAACGTTACTGCTGATGATGAGTTAAAAATGTTGCAGAAGATGGTGAAGCAGCGCAAAGAATCGCTCGATATTTTCCGGCAACAGAGCCGGGCTGACCTGGCGCAGAAGGAGGAAGAGGAAATACGGGTGATTGAACAGTTTTTGCCCCAACAAATGAATGCAGATGAGTTAAAAGCAGTTTTGCTCGAAATCATACAGCAAACAGGCGCCTCTACTCCGGCCGATCTGGGTAAGGTGATGGGCGTTGCCTCCAAACAACTTGCCGGCAAGGCAGATGGAAAAGCAATCAGCGCCCTGGTAAAAGAATTACTTTCTGCATGATACTTGACCTGATTTGCCTGGCAGCATTGCTGCTGGCTCTGTGGAAGGGACTGAAAAAAGGGCTGATTGTAGCTGTGTTTTCAGTTGTTGGCTTTTTGCTGGGCTTGCTGGCTGCCATGAAATTCAGTGCCGTTGTGGCAGCATGGATGAAAGATGCGGTTACGATCAGTGAAAAATGGTTGCCCGTACTTGCATTTGTACTTGTTTTTGCAGCCGTAATGGTGCTGGTTCGTATTGGTTCGGGGATGCTGGAAGGGATGGTTGAATTTGCCATGCTGGGTTGGTTGAACAAGCTGGGCGGTGTATTACTCTACCTGTTGCTGTATGTGCTTGTAATCAGCGTACTTCTTTTTTATGCGGAGCAGTTACAGCTTGTTTCAACGAAGATCCGGTCTGAATCAGTAATGTATTCATGGCTGCAACCAGTTGCACCGGCATTTCTGAATACGGTGGGGATTTTGTTACCTGTTTTTAAAAACCTGTTGCAGGAGCTGGAAGGTTTCTTTCAACAAATAGAGGGTAAAATAAATTCCTGAGCAGTCATATCACAGTTGAATTGCTGTTTTTCATTCAAAACCGTTACTTTAGCAAAGAACAATTGCTGTTTTTCCCATTCATGGATTACGAAATTAAACATTTAGACAAGTTCCGATATATTGAAGAAGGCTCCGGTGAACCGTTAGTACTCCTGCATGGTTTGTTTGGTGCGTTGAGTAATTTCAAAGACCTCATTGAATACTTTCGCAAACACTATACCGTGGTAGTGCCAATGCTTCCCCTTTTTGAACTGGACTTACTGCATACATCTGTAGGCGGACTGGAAAAGTTTGTGCACCGCTTTATTGAAGCAAAAAACTACCAGAACGTTCATTTGCTGGGTAACTCCCTGGGAGGTCATGTGGCCCTGGTACATGTGCTCAAACATCCGCAACGCATCAAATCGCTTGTACTTACCGGCAGCTCCGGTTTGTTTGAAAACGGAATGGGCGATACCTATCCCAAGCGGGGGGATTATGACTACATCAAACGGAAAACTGAATTAACTTTTTACGACCCGGCCACGGCTACCAAAGAACTGGTGGATGAAGTATACGAAATTGTGAACCAGCGCTCTAAAGTGATTAAGATTATTGCCCTTGCGAAAAGCGCTATCCGTAACAACCTGGGCGATGAACTGAAACAAATTCAAACACCTACTCTTCTTATCTGGGGAAACAATGACACCATTACACCTCCATTTGTGGGAAAAGAATTTCAACGCCTCATACCTAATTCTGAATTGCATTTTATTGATCTCTGCGGCCATGCACCCATGATGGAGCGCCCGGTTGAGTTTAACGAAATTTTACACGCCTTTCTGGCAAAGCAAACCCAGCCGGCGCACGTCTCATAGAAAACAAACAGTATGACAGCAGCCGAACTGATAACAACACAAGTACCTGTTCTGCAATTAACCGATACGGCTGCTGATGCATTACGCCAGATGCATGAACACCATTTGGCAGAAATTCCCGTGCTCAACGGAAAACAATTTGCTGGTCTGTTGCGTGAAGAAGACTTACAGGACACACCTCCTTCCTCATTGCTGGGTCCGCTGCAAGATGAGTTTGACCGTTCCAAGGTACAGGCTGGCGATTTTTTTCTCACCGTTCTCAAATGGATGCATCAGCGCCAGTTGCAGTTGATGCCGGTAGTGGAAGAAGATGGCAGTTACCTGGGTGTGGTTACAGGTGACGCATTGCTTCAGGCAGCTGCACAATATACCTCTTCCGGCGAACCCGGGGGCGTTATCATTCTTCAATTACTTCCGCACCAGTTTTCCATTTCTGAAATCGGGCGTATTGTGGAGTCAAATGATGCACGGGTCATTCATCTCACTACCTGGACCGAGCCCTCTACCGGGCACCTGATGGTGGCCATAAAAGTCAATAAAACAGATATTCAGGACATTCTGGCTTCGCTGGAGCGCTATGAATATAATGTAGTTCGTTTTTTTGGCGAAAATCTATCGGAAGAGGCCTTACGACTCAATTTTGATCATCTAATGAATTATCTCAGAATGTGATTTCTGAAGAATATCCGGTTGTCTCCTGCTACAAAATTTTTTTACTGTTTGCCGACGACGTATCTTAGGAATATGTGGTTAAAGTATTGCCTTTCCGGCATCGTGATGGTTCTCGGTTATTGTGCTGTTAAGGCGCAGCCTTCGGTGGCTTATGACTCAGCTAAAAGTGCATTACAAAAAGTAATTGCACAACTCCCGGCGGATAAAGAATGGACAGTGGGTTCTGTCATTTTACAGGGAAACAGTATTACCAAGAAACACATCATTTATCGTGAAATACCTTTCACCACAGGTTCACGGATTGTTACCAACTCTATTTTGTCCCGCCTCGAAGAAGCCCGCCTCAACCTCATTAATACGCAATTATTTCTGGAGGTTTTGCCGGCTGTTGTAAGTTGGGATCATCAAACGATTGACTTTCTTTTTGTGGTAAAGGAGCGGTGGTATATTTTTCCGGTTCCTTATTTTAAATTGATTGACCGCAACCCCAACCAATGGCTGATTGAACAGAATGCCAGCCTGGAGCGGGTAAACTATGGCCTCAAATTCAACTGGGAAAATGTTTCGGGTCGAAGGGATAAACTCCGGTTTAATTATGTAAACGGATACTCCCGCCAGTTCGTTCTGTACTATGAACAGCCGTATGCAGATCGGTCGCTGGAGCATGGTTTCCTTGGCGGGGCCTTCTATTCACAAACCCGGCAGATGGCCTTTGCCACCGATAGCAATAAACAGGTGTTTTACCCGGCAGCCAATAATACCATTGACGAGTTTGTGAATACCTCTCTCCGTATCGAAGCAGGTTATTCTTACCGGAAAGGAGTAAAGCACCGTCATGCGGTGCGTTTGGCATGGGTCTCAGAAAAAATCCCCGATACAGTTCTTACTATTATAGAAAATAACTTCAGCAAGGGTTATTTACCCTATTTTTCTAATGGCAGGCCGCAGCAGAATTTCATGGAGCTTACTTACTCCTATCAGTATTTTAACGTCAACAACATACCTTATCCCTGGAAAGGATTTGCCTTCAGTGGTAATTTTCTTCAGCGGGGATTGGGAGGTAAGGGTATGAATCTTTGGGAGCTAAAAACTAAGGCAGGGCAGTACTTTGAGTTCAATAAAAAATCCTCGCTGGCTTTAATGGGTATGGCGCTTATAAAATTACCTTTCCGGCAACCCATGTTCAATATGCAGGCAATGGGCTATGGCGATTTTTACCTGCGGGGTCTTGAGTACTATGTGGTGGATGGTGTACTGGCGGGTATTTTCAAAGCAACTTTGCGGAGAGAATTGTTTGAGTTAAGAGTGCCCACATTGTTTATTAAAAATGAGAAGTATAAAAAAATTCCATTCAAAATCGTTGCAAAAATTTATGGTGATGTGGGAGGGGCTCATGCTCCTTACTTTACCAATAGTATACTGAATGATAAACTGATGTATACTTATGGTGCGGGAGTGGATGTACTCAGTTACTACGACTTTGTGGCCCGCTTTGAATATTCCTTCAACCAGTTGGGGGAAAAGGGACTATTTTTACACTTGCGCCGGGAATTCTGAAAACAATAGAAACTGTTTCTTCTGCAATCCTGGTTGGGATTCAAATCATACAAAATGAAGGTTGCTATTTATAGCCGGGTATTTGAGCAAAGCCAGCGGGAGGATGTACAACGGCTTTTGCAGGAATTGAAAGCCAACAAAATTGAACCGGTTCTCTACAAAGAGTTTTTCGAACAGATCAGGCATGTCATCAACTTTGAAGAAATGCCGCAGATCTTTTCAGTTTCTGACGATCTGGATGAATCCTGTGATTGCCTGATCAGCCTGGGGGGCGATGGAACCCTGCTTGATACGGTAACCCTGGTACGTGACAAATCCATTCCGCTGCTGGGTATTAATTTCGGACGGCTGGGCTTTCTGGCCAGCATTGGCAAAGAAGACCTTGAATCGGCAGTGGCTTCATTAGTGAAGCATACCTATGTTACTGATGAGCGCACCTTGCTTCACCTGGATAGCAATGAACCTCTGTTTGGAGAAACGCCCTACGCTCTGAATGAGCTGGCAATCCATAAACTGGATACTTCCTCCATGATTAAAATTCATACGTACCTGAATGGTGCCTTCCTGAACACGTACTGGGCCGATGGGTTGATTGTGGCCACGCCAACCGGCTCCACCGGTTATTCTCTCAGCTGTAACGGACCTGTTGTATTCCCCGATTCGGGTAGTTTTGTTATTACGCCCGTGGCTCCGCACAACCTCAATGTGCGCCCGATTGTTGTGCCGGACAATAATGTTATTTCATTTGAAGTGGAAGGGCGTACCGATAGTTTTTTGTGTACGCTTGATTCCCGCAAGGAAATTGTAAGAAAAGATGTGCAACTGGCGGTTAAAAAAGAAGACTTTACGGTTGACCTCGTTCGCCTGAATGAAAATAACTTTCTGCAAACACTCCGGAATAAGCTGTCCTGGGGCCTTGATCGCCGGAACTAAAAACCTACTTGCTCCAAAAAAATGCCTCCTCCACAGATGAAAACCCGTTTTTTTACGTTAAGAGGCAGCTTACTTCTTTAGAATTATGATGGATTCCTTACTTAAGAAATTGTTTTCCCTCTTTCCGGGCCTCGGATTGGCACTTGTAATTGCCATTCCTGCGCAGGCGCAGTACGAAAGCTATTACCAGGAAGGTGAATTTGGGTTTCAGCTGGGGGCAGCTCATTATTTTGGAGACCTTAACACCCAAACAGGGCTGCGGCGTCCGCAACCTGCCTTGGGAATTTTTTTCCGTAAGCAATTGAATAACTACACAGCCATACGGGTGGCGGCTAATTATGCCCGGCTTACTTACAGCGACCATCTGCAGCCAAACAGTGAATTCCAACGCCGCCGTAATCTCAGTTTTGAAACAAGCATCTGGGAATTATTGGTGCAGGGCGATTTTAATTTTTTCCGGTTTAACCCCACCAATCCCAATGAGCGGTTTACGCCCTATCTCACTTTTGGAGTAGGCTTTTTCTATTATGATCCCTTTGCACGGCTGAATGGTGAAAAATATTATCTGCGACCGCTGGGCACCGAAGGACAGGCTTCGGCCTTATACCCCGAGCGGAAAGCCTATAGCTCTGTTGCGTTGGCAGTTCCTTTTGGAATGGGTGTGAAATGGGCTGTCAATCCAAATATGAATCTTCATTTTGAAATTACCCACCGCTTTACAGGTACTGATTATATAGATGATGTGTCGGGCACCTACGCCGGACTGACTGCTTTTTCTCCCTCATCGCCCGCCTGGCTGCTGCAGGACAGGAGCTATGAAACGGGTCCCCGTATTGGAGCCGCCGGTGCACAACGGGGTTTCAGCGGTAACAAAGACCAATACATTACGGCCACCATTGGGGTAAGTTTTAATATCATTTCTTATAAGTGTCCCTCTGGAAATTAACGATTCCAATTGTTGTTCTGCTCCCCAGATATAAGCTATTAAAATTTTTGAGCAAAAAATTAATTGATAATCAATTAATTACAAATGCATGTTAAAAAAACATGCCAGTTTTCTTGGTAAACAGCAGCTTCTCTGCCTACCTTTGCAGCCCGTTGTAAAAAACGGGTATTTTTTCAAACACCACGGGATGGCGTGGTTCTGCCTCGGGGCAGATAAACACAAAAACAAAAAACAATGAGTAAACTACATTTCACGACCAAGCATGCGAACGAGGCTACCGTACAGCGTAACTGGTACGTTGTGGACGGCACCAATCAAACCGTAGGCCGCATGTGTTCTAAAATTGCTGCTGTATTACGTGGCAAAAACAAAGCCTATTACACTCCGCACGTTGATTGCGGCGATTATGTAATTGTAATTAATGCCGATAAGGTAAAATTTACCGGTAACAAAATCGAGTACAAAGAATACCAGAACTTCAGTGGTTATCCCGGCGGTCAGAAAATTGAAATTGCAAAAGACCTGCTGAAACGCCGTCCCGAAGTGGTGGTTGAGCGTGCTGTAAAAGGAATGCTCCCCAAAAACCGCCTGGGCCGTAAAATGTACAAGAAGTTGTTTGTGTATGCAGGTGATGCACATCCGCATACAGCCCAGCAACCTAAAGAATTTAAATTCTAATCTCCCTTTCCTCAAGGGGTGTCATTAAAAATAAAAAAGCGTAAAGCAACATAAAATGGAAAAGCAAAAAAACGCAGTTGGTCGCCGTAAAGAAGCCATTACCCGTGTATTTATCAGTAAAGGAAATGGTTCTATTACCGTGAACGATAAAAATTACAAAGAGTATTTCAGCCTGGTATACCTGCAAAACCAGTTGGAAGCGCCGTTAAAAAGTGTTGATTCACTCGATAAGTTTGATGTGAAAGTAACTGCGAACGGTGGTGGTATCAAAGGACAGGCAGAAGCTGCAAAGCTGGGTATTGCCCGTGCCTTGCTGGAAGTGAACCCTGAGTTTCGTCCTGTGTTAAAAGCAGCAGGATTACTCAAGCGTGATCCACGTGGTGTGGAGCGTAAGAAATTTGGTAAGAAAAAAGCCCGTCGTAGCTACCAGTTCTCGAAACGTTAATCGCTTCACCGGTATAAAACAATTTTTAAAAACGATTATACAAATACAATGGAAAATAACACTTCATTACAACAGCAATTACTCGAAGCGGGTGTTCACTTTGGTCACCTGAAGAAGAAGTGGAATCCCAAGATGTTGCCTTACATCTTTGCTGAGAAAAAGGGCATTCACATCATTGATCTCAATAAAACAGTAGAAGGTTTGCAGGAAACTGCCGCAGCAATGAAACAAATTGCACGCAGCGGTAAGAAGATCATGTTTGTAGCTACCAAGAAGCAAGCGAAAGAAATTGTTACAGAGTGTGCTCAAAAAGTGAATATGCCTTATGTAACCGATCGTTGGCTGGGTGGTATGTTGACCAACTTCAACACGGTTCGCAAGAGTGTAAAGAAAATGCAGAGCATCGAAAAAATGCTGAATGACGGATCGTTCGATAACATTACCAAGAAAGAGCGTTTGCAGCTGAGCCGTGATAAAGAAAAAATGGAAAAGGTATTGGGTGGTATTTCTAATATGAGCCGCCTCCCCGCAGCCTTGTTCCTGGTGGATATAGGTCACGAGCATATTGCACTGGCCGAAGCCAAGCGTTTGGGTGTTACCACCTTTGGTGTGGTGGATACCAACTGCGATCCCAATAAAGTGGATTACTTCATTCCTGCCAACGATGACGCTACAAAATCCATAGCGATTATTACCCAGTTCATTACAGCTGCTATTGCTGAAGGTCTGGCGGAACGTCAGGCTGAAAAGGCAGAGGAAGATGAAACAGAAGAAGTAGTGGACAAAGGCCCTAAATTCGATGAGTCTGTAGAAGAAGGTGGCGATAGAAGTGGCCGTCGTGGAAGTGGTGGTGGACGTAGCGCTGCTGGTCCAGGTACTGGTGCTCCCAAGCGTCGTGTACCCAGCACACAGAAGCGTACTTCTTCCCGCTAAACAATTGGGGCGAACTTGTTTTGCAAAAACCGATTCAAATGCTTTCTGCGTGAGTAGCTGCTACTTGAGCAGAAAGCATTTTCAAATAAACTGATTTTCAAACCGTACCTGCCATACGGCAGGGCAAAATTCATAACATATGTCAACAGTAACAATTACTGCACAGGATATTAATAAACTGCGCCAGGCAACGGGTGCCGGTATGATGGATTGCCGTAAAGCATTAACAGAAACAAACGGTGATTTTGAGGCAGCAATCGATTGGCTGCGTAAACAGGGCCAGAAAGTAGCGGCCAAACGCAGCGATCGTGAGGCTAAAGAAGGAGTAGTGATTGCGCAAACAAGCGCTGATCAAACAACCGGTTTTGTTGTTTGTATCAGTTGCGAAACAGATTTCGTAAGTAAGAATGCTGATTTTGTTGCGTTTGCAAAATCCATTGCAGATGCAGCTGTTGCAAACAATGTAAAATCTGTTGAAGAACTCAATGAAGCAACAATCAACGGTGCAAAAGTTTCAGATCTGATCAACGATAAACTTGCAGCAATTGGTGAAAAAATTGGTGTGAGTAAGTTTGAGCGGATAGATGCTCCTTATGTAGCTTCTTACATTCACGGTGCGTACCGTATGGGTGTACTGGTAGGCTTAGATAAAGAATCAGCAGAAACCGGTAAAGATGTGGCTATGCAGATTGCTGCCATGAATCCTGTGGCAGTGGATGCTGCAAGTGTGCCTGCCGATGTAATTGCCCGTGAAAAAGATATCATCATGGAGTTGATGAAGCAGGACCCCAAAATGGCCGGCAAGCCGGAAGAAATGATGGCAAAAATTGCCGAAGGTAAAATGAATGCTTTTTTCAAAGAGCAAACATTGTTAGCCCAGGCTTTTGTAAAAGATGGATCGAAGAGTGTGGGTGATTATCTGAAAAGTGCAGGAGATGTAAATGTACTGCAGTTCAAGCGTGTGGCTTTAGGTTAATAGTTCTTTCATCAGTTGAATAAAAAAATCCCCTGCAACACATTGCAGGGGATTTTTCATTCTGTATTATCTCCATCCGCCGCCCAATGCTTTGTACAGATGTACAGCACTGAACAACTGCCGTTTTTTTGTTTCCATCAGTTCCAGTCTTGCCTGGAGTGTATGCTGCTGTGCATACAGAACTTCCAGGTAGGTGGCCCGTCCGGTGCGGAATAATTCCTCAGCAATACTTACCGAGGCTGAAAGGCTGTTGCTTTCATTCATCTTCAAATTATAAATCTGCTGCAGATTTTTTGTTCGCATCATTTCGGTCTGCACTTCATGAAAAGCATTTACAATCGTTTTGCTGTATTGATACATGGCCTCCAGCTGTTGTGCATTGGCTGTGTTGAACGCAGCCCTGATAGCTGCTTTATTGACCAGCGGTGCCACCATCGTTCCTACCAAAGTAAATGCGATTGACTCAGGTGTTGTAAACAACAAGTTGGGCCGGAATGCCTGGTATCCCAAACTGGCAGTTATGTTGAATGATGGGTAGAAAGCGGCTTTTGCTGCTGCCACATCGGCTTTTGCTGCTATCAGTTGCAGGCTCGCCTGGCGAATATCCGGACGATTTTCCAGCAAGGAAGCAGGCACACCGGTATGCAATGCTAAAGGGAGCTCATTGAGGTAATACAATGTGTCTCTGGTTACTGCTTGCGGGTACCGGCCAGCTAAAAAGTTAATCCGGTTTTCAATTTCAACAATCTGTTGTAACACTTCTATCCGTAAGGCTCTCAGGTTGATGAGTTGTGCCTCAAATTGCTTTACGGCCAGTTCATTTAAAACAGCTGCTTCCTTTTTTGCCTGCACAATATCAAAGGCCCGTTGCTGGACCGCAATGGTTTCATCAATGATCCGGATGGTTTGATCTACCGCCTGCAACTCAAAGTAAGCCTGCGCAATTTCGCTCACCAGGTTTGTAATCACGAGGTTGCGCCCTTCCGTAGAAGCAAGAAAGCGGGACAGTGCTGCTTTTTTCCGGTTCTTTAATTTGCCCCAGATGTCTGCTTCCCAACTCGATTGAAACCCGATAAAATAATCGGGCAAATTCGTGGGAACTATTTTACCAGGCAACATAAACGTACTGCTGTTGCCTGCACCATCCATGGTGTAAAGTCCGTACCGGCGTAAGGCACTGGTAACAGTAGCATCTATTCTTGGCTTGAGCGCTCCCTTAGTTAGTAGTACATCTGCCTGTGACATCTGCATACGTTGATAGGCAATTTGTACATCCCAGTTATTGCGTAAAGCAGAGTCAATGAGCTGAATGAGATAAGGGTCCTTGAAAAACTCTTTCCATCCGGCAGCAGCGCTGTTAACCGTATCATTTGACTGCGAAAACTGTGCAGGCATCACGGGCTCTTTTATTGACTGTGCTGTTTCCAATGGTTTGCAACTGTACAACAGCACAGCTGCAAAGAGGATCAGTACTAAGATTTGTTTTGATTTCATATAGATTATTTATTGCGGCAGCAGAACAGCTGATGTTGGATTCTGGTTACATGCTTTGTTCTGTACCTGTACGGTTCCTGTTTTAAATCGTTTCTGTATAAGGCTTCTCTTCTTTTTTTCCTTTTTTATTGAATTTTTCGGCGATGGATGCAAATACCACATACAGACCGGGAATAACCATGACTCCGAAGATGGTACCAAACAACATACCGCCTGCAGCAGCTGAGCCAATGGTTTTATTGCCAATTTCACCGGCACCGGAAGCAAGCATCAACGGAATAAGACCAGCGATAAAAGCAAAGGAGGTCATCAGGATCGGACGTAAACGAAGCGTAGCGGCTTCAACAGCTGCCGGGAATGGCTTCATGCCTTCACGGTGTTTCATAGCCGCAAACTCAATAATGAGAATAGCATTTTTGCCAAGGATACCAATGAGCATAATCATGGCAATTTGTGCATAGATGTTGTTTTCAAGACCCATCAGCAGTAACAGAAACAATGCGCCAAACACACCAATCGGTAACGATAGAATAACAGGAAACGGCAACAGAAAACTTTCATACTGTGCTGCAAGCAACAGGTACACAAACAACAAACAGATGATGAAAATGTAAATAGCCTGGTTGCCGGTATTTGCCTGGTCTCTGCTGGATCCTGCCCAATCGTATCCATACCCTTTCGGCAGTTTGGATGCCGCTACTTCTTTAATGGCAGCAATGGCCTGTCCGCTGCTGTAACCTGCAGCCGGCTGCCCGTTAATCATAGCAGAAGGATACATGTTGTAACGGGTTACCTGTTCGGGACCATACACTTTTTCAACACGCAGAAATGAGGAGAACGGAACCATTTCGCCCTTGTCGTTTTTGATGTATAGTTTTAACAAATCATCGGGCTGTGCACGGTACTGCGGCAATGCCTGTACCATTACACGGTACAGTTGACCAAAGCGTATGAAGTTGGTAGCATATTCACTGCCAATCAACGTTTGCAATGTACTCATTGCATTGTCTGCAGTAATTCCTTTTTGCGCTGCTTTATCGCCATCAATATGAAGCAGGAATTGCGGAAAACTGGCATTGAAGGTGGTGAATGAATTCATGATCTCAGGACGCTTGTTGAGTTCTTCTACAAACGCTCTTGCTGTTTGTTGCAGTTTTTGCAAATCGCCGCTTCCGGTTTTATCAAGCAACCTTAACTCAAATCCACTTGAGTTACCGTAGCCGGGCACCGGTGGTGGTGTGAAAAATTCAATATTGGCGTCTTTAATATGCTTTGTTTTTTCTTCCAGTTCACGGATGATAGCAGCATCAGACAGTGATCGTTCGTTCCAGTTTTTCAGGTTAATCAGATTCATACCGTAAACAGCACCCACACCTTCCGATAACACGCTGTAACCGGAAAGGCTGGAAACGGAACTTACTGCATCCATCTTTTGTGCAATTTTTTGTACTTCATCCACTACTTTATCAGTCCGTTCCAGTGTGGCGCCGGATGGGGTGGTAATATTTGCATAGATAGCTCCCTGGTCTTCATTAGGAATAAAACCGGAAGGAACAATCGTGCCAATGAGCCCGGCGCTGAAGCTGAACAATAATAGTGAGCCGAACGTGATGACTCTTCTGTTGGCAATAAAGCCCACCAGTTTACGGTAACGTTCCGATAATCCGTTATACCATTTATTAAACCCATCAAAAAAGCGGGATAGCCAACTCTTCTTTTTCGGAGAAGGATGATGTGCAGCATGTGTGTTTTTCAGAAACAGCATACACAACGCAGGTGTGAGCGTGAGTGCTGTTACACCTGAAAGCACAATGGAAACGGCCATGGTTAATGAAAACTGGCGGTAGAAGATACCGGTAGGACCCTCCAGAAATGCAACTGGCACAAACACGGCCGACATTACAAGTGTGATGGCGATGATAGCACCACTGATTTCATGCATGGCCTGCTCTGTTGCCTTGCGTGCACCAATGCCTGAATGTTCCATTTTTGCATGTACTGCTTCTACCACTACAATGGCATTATCCACTACAATTCCGATTGCCAGTACCAACGCAAAAAGGGTGATGAGGTTGAGCGAAAAACCCATCAGCTGCATAAAGAAAAATGTGCCAATGAGCGAAACAGGAACGGCAAGGATGGGAATAATCGTGGAGCGACCATCCTGTAAGAAAACAAATACCACAAGCGCTACCAGCAGAAACGCTTCAATTAATGTTTTAATAACCTCGTTAATAGATGCGTCAAGAAAGGACGATACATCGTAACTAATGGTATAATCCATACCAGGTGCAAAGGAAGCTGTTTTGATTTCCTGCATCCGGTCTTTAATCTTTTGAATTACCTCCTTAGCATTTGTGCCCGGACGCTGCTTAATCATGATAGCAGCTGATGGTTTACCGTTTTCTTTTGAAAGCACATCGTATTCCTGTGAATCAAATTCAACATCAGCTATATCTCTTAATCGAAGCAATTCGCCGTTTTCTTCATTACGGAGTACAATGTTTTCATACGCTTCTTTTGTGTTATACTTACCCGTGTATTTCAAAACATATTGTAATGACTGTGCCAGTTTGCCTGAGCTTTCACCAATCTTACCCGGCGCTGCTTCTACGTTCTGAGTTTTGAGCATGGTAATCACTTCCGGAGCTGATAAATTATACATCACCATTTTATCCGGTTTCAGCCAAATCCGCATGGCGTACTCACGGGAGCCCATGATATCTGCAAAGCCCACACCTTCAATGCGCTTTAACTCAGGCAGTATATTGATATCTGTAAAGTTGAACAGGAACTTTTCATCCAGTGCAGTGTCAGAGCTGAGGATGTTAAGGTACATGAGCATACTGTTCTGTACCTTTTCTACAATCACACCTGCTTTAATGGCTTCTTCCGGCAATTCATCCAAAGTAGACGACACACGGTTTTGCACGTTAACTGCCGCTACATCAGGATCTGTTCCGGCTTTAAATACAATCTGAATCACACTGGTGCCGTCGTTTCCTGAAACAGAAGACATGTAAGCCATGCCGGGTACGCCATTGATGGCACGTTCAAGCGGCGTAACGACGGCTTTTACAACTGTTTCTGCATTGGCGCCTGTATACTTACTGGTTACCGTTACTTCCGGCGGTGCAATATCCGGGAACTGTGTTACAGGTAGTTGGGTTAACGAAAGTAATCCCAATAAAGTAATGATCACCGATATTACAATGGATAATACCGGGCGGTGAATAAACTTGGATGTCATGTGAAGGGTACTTTACTGTTTGCTGCTCAAAAGCATGGTTTGTTGTGGGGAAATCATTTCTGGCTTTACCTGGTCGCCGTCTTTTACATTTTCTACTCCTTCGTAAAGAATTGTTTCATCTTTTGTTAAACCAGTTTCCACCACATAGAAATGAGGAATTCTCATTTTCGGTACAATGGGTTTTTGCCGGATTGTATTTTTCTTGTCAATTGTAAATACAAATACCTTATCCTGAATTTCAAAGGTGGAACGGAGCGGCACCAGCATGGCATTTTTTAATGGTTTGGTGATAATGATTTTTCCGTTTCCACCGTGTTTTAATAAGGATTTCGGATTCGGGAATCTTGCTCTGAAAGCTATGTTTCCGGAGGAAGC
Organism: Chitinophaga pinensis; assembly: GCA_943368955.1. Classification (GTDB taxonomy): domain Bacteria; phylum Bacteroidota; class Bacteroidia; order Chitinophagales; family Chitinophagaceae; genus Lacibacter; species Lacibacter pinensis_A. The sequence goes on along the minus strand of CALRLY020000003.1, from coordinate 180,210 downwards.
ATCAAATTCACTTTCTGAAACCTCAACACTCCCTCTGTAATCATAAAGAGTATTGTTTGCCAGCAACAGATCTACTGTTTTAAAATCCTGCCGGTCATCGGCAGTAACATAATTGAGATAATCGCTTTCCGACATATTGAAATAAGCAAATACTTCATTATTGTTAGAGATAGTGGTGAGCAAAGTGCCTTCCTCCACCAGGCTTCCACGTTTATTGGGTATACGGTTAATAACACCACCGAAAGGAGCTCTTACTTCTGTAAAAGACAGATTCAGTTTTGCAAGCGATATAGAAGATGCTGCTTCTTCCATTTTTGCCTGAATAGCTTCTTTTTTTGCCTGCATCATTTCCAGTTCGGTTTTGGAAACAATATTTTTTTCAACCAATAGCTTTGTGTTTTTCAACTCTACTTCTACGGCTTTTAATTCAGCAGTAGCGCTTTTCAGCTGGGCATTTGCTTTCAACAAATCTTCTTTATAAGTACGGCTGCTTAGTGTAAACAATAACTGACCCGCAGCAACCGGCTTTCCTTCATCTACATGTATTTGTTCAATAAATCCTTTCACACGTGTACGGATTTCTACATTTTGTAAGGCGTGTATTTCGGCCACATATTCTTCCTGGTACACCGTATCAACCATTACGGGTTTAATTACCTGGTATACTTCGGCAGTCGTATTACTTTTTTCAACTTTATGTGTGCAGGAACTAAAGGCAAGGGCTGTAGCGGTTGCTGCTGTAAAAAACAGAGCAGATGACTTACTAAGACAGTAGTTTATTTTCATAAAATTTATGTTACAGTGTAATTCAAACCGGATGTTGTCCGATCAGAAATGGTGTGTAAGGCTGCGGCGGCAGCCCTGAGAAAAAATGATTAAATAAAAGGCTCGAACATGCGTTCGGGAGGAGGGGCTGTAACGTCCAATATCAGGCAGGGGAGTTTTCCTGCTGCATACTCTGCAAATTTGCAGGCATCTGTTAACAGAATATGTTGCGGCTGTAAATCGTGTTTTTGCTGTGAGCGATGGCAAAACGTTTCATCAATCATACTATTGATAAACGTTTTTTCATCATCCTCGTCTTCCGGAGTGGTGTCAACGTGCTCCAGCAACACTTCATCTACCCATTCCAGCAGCGAGTTGACATGGTTGGACTGTTTACCGCAGCTATGATGCAGGCACGACTCGTCTACCTGCGGGAGCAGCATAGAAGAGTTGATGAACAGGCATAACAGACTAAAAGCAATAATCCGTTTCATAAAGAGGCGCAAAGTTAAACAGAAATACGGGGGTGATTTCTTAAAAATTTCCCATTTTACCCCTGTATCGTTTCAAATGCACTACATCAACAGCCATTAAGGCCGGATTGTTTAGAAAGCCATGGTTTTCATAGCTTCACTGTGATTATTTTCGCTTTTTAGCCAATATTATGCACGAACAGCAACTATTTCTCCAAAACAAGCTAATTCCGGCGTTGCGCCAGGTTCAAGCAGCCCAGGCTCCACTCTGGGGAAAAATGAATGCCCGGCAGATGGTTGAACATTTGCTTGATTTTTTCCAGGTTTCAACGGGGAAACTATATTTTCCACTGGTATCGCCTGTTGAGCATCTGCCCAAATTAAGGGCCTTTCTGATGAGCGACAAACCGTTTCGGGAGAATACCCGGGCTCCGGCATCTGTATTAGGCGAAAATCCTTTGCCCCTGCGTTTTGAAACGCTGGAGGAAGCCCTGAGCGAACTGGAAGCCGAGCTGCAGTGCTTTTTTCAGCTCTATGCAGATGAGCCGGCGTTTACAACAACTCATCCCGTTTTTGGCGACCTGAATTTTGAAGACTGGGTGCGGCTGCATTACAAACATGTTACGCATCATCTCAGGCAATTCAACCTGCTGTGAGCTGATTTTTTTACTGAATCATTACTTCTGAGACGCCTGCAGTAGTACCTTCGCTTTAACGATTTGCTGTATGAAAAAGCTTGGTAACTATGTAACTGGTCGCTGGATGGAAGGCGACGGTGAAGGACAGATGCTCTACAATGCCGTAACCGGCGAACCGGTTGCAAGTGCTACTACAAAAGGGCTGGATTTCGCTGAAATATTGAATTATGCACGAACAACCGGCAACCCGGCCCTGCGCCGCATGACTTTTCATGAACGGGGCAATATGCTCAAAGCCCTGGCCCTGCATTTACGCCGCCATTTGGATACTTTTTACCAGATTTCGTATCAAACAGGAGCTACCCGTGCCGACAGCTGGGTGGATATTGAAGGCGGTATTGGTAATCTCTTTGCTAATGCATCACTCCGCCGCAAATTTCCGGATGAATCTTTTTGTATTGATGGCGAATCCCACAACCTCGGTAAGGAGCATACGTTTATGGGCACACATATCCTGGTGCCGAGGGAGGGGGTAGCAGTTCATATTAATGCATTTAACTTCCCTGTGTGGGGGATGCTGGAAAAAATTGCAGTAAACCTGTTGGCGGGTATGCCAGCTGTCGTAAAGCCTGCAACCGTTACTTCGTATTTAACTGAAGCGGTGGTGCGGGAAATCATTGCATCGGGTATTTTGCCGGAGGGAGCCCTGCAGCTGATCTGCGGTAATGCCGGCGACCTGCTGGATCATATGACCAGCCAGGATGTAGTGACGTTTACCGGCAGTGCGTCTACGGGTTTGATGTTGAAGTCGAACCCGACAATTCTGCGGGAGAATGTTCCTTTTAATATGGAGGCTGATTCGCTCAATTGTATGGTGCTGGGTGCAGATGTAGTGCCGGGTATGCCTGAGTGGGAACTTTTTGTAAAAGAAGTGCGTAAGGAAATGACACTAAAAGCCGGACAACGTTGTACTGGTGTGCGGCGTGTTTTTGTTCCGGAAAGCAGGATGGAAGATATGTGGAAGGCACTGGCGGCTTCTTTGTCGCAAACGGTCATTGGAAATCCGCTCAATGAAAAAGTTCGTATGGGTTCCCTCGCCGGCGAAACGCAGCGCAGGGAAGTAAAAGAGCAGGTGCAGAAGTTGCTTGCATCTTCTCAAATCATTTATGGATCACTTTCCGGAGTGGAGGTGTTGGATGCAGATGCATCAAGGGGCGCTTTTATAAGTCCGCTGCTGCTGCTCAACGAACAACCTTTTGCCTCAAAAGAAGTGCATGAAGTGGAAGCATTTGGTCCCGTAAGTACGATGATGCCTTATAAAACAACGGATGATGCGGTTGCCTTAAGTAAGTTAGGCAAGGGTAGCCTGGTGACCACCATCGTTACTGCCGATAACCGCATTGCCAGGCAGTATGTGCTGGGGGCAGCCACGCATCATGGCCGTATCCTGGTACTGAACCGGGAATGTGCCAAAGAAAATACCGGTCATGGGTCACCGTTACCTTTGCTGGTGCATGGTGGTCCCGGCCGTGCAGGTGGGGGAGAAGAAATGGGGGGGCTCCGGGGTGTAAAGCACTACCTTCAACGAACAGCTTTGCAGGGATCGCCCACTACCATTACAGCAATCACCAATGTGTACCAGCCCTGGGCTGCGGGAAAAGATCCGGGTGTTCATCCGTTCCGGAAATATTATGAAGAATTACAGATCGGCGATCAACTGATAACGGAAAAGCGTACGATTACCTCAGAAGACATAGATCGCTTTGCTGCTTTAACCGGCGATCATTTTTATGCTCATATCAAAACAACCGACTTTGATGGTACTATGTTTGAACGGCAGGTGGCACATGGTTATTTTATCATGAGTGCTGCTGCAGGATTGTTTGTTGATGGCAGCGACCTGGGACCGGTGTTGCTGAATTATGGAATTGATGAACTCCGGTTTACCAAACCCGTATACCCGGGCATGGAATTATATGTACGATTTACCTGTAAGGAAAAAACACCTCAGGACAAACGGGAAGAAACAGATATTCCAAGAGGTATTGTGAAGTGGTATGTGGAAATGCTGGATGAAACGGATGAACATGTGGGAGTGGCAACCATTCTGACAATGGTGAAACGAAAAAATAATTAATCTAAAAAATTCACAGATATGATACGTACAATTGATGGTGGTTACGTAAAATCAGAGTTTCACAATCACATTACAACAATAGAATTTCATCATCCACAAAGTAATTCATTGCCCGGAAAAATTCTGGAACAGCTGGCGCATGCTATACATGGTGCCGGTAATGATGAGCAAACTAAGCTGATCCTGTTACGGTCGCACGGTGAAAAAGTCTTTTGTGCGGGTGCTTCTTTTGATGAACTGGCGTCGATACAGACAGAAGTAGAAGGCAATCGTTTTTTTAATGGCTTTGCACATGTAATTAATGCCATGCGCACCTGTTCCAAACTGATTATTGGTCGCATACAGGGGAAGTGCGTTGGAGGGGGAGTAGGGTTGGCTGCTGCCTGCGATTATGCAATTGCACATCATCAGGCAGATGTTAAGTTGAGTGAACTTGCAGTAAATATTGGTCCGTTCGTAGTTGGTCCTGCTGTAGAACGCAAAATCGGCAATGCTGCCTTCATGCAACTGGCCATTGATGCATCCAGCTGGCGCAGTGCAGAATGGGCACATAGAAAGGGCTTGTTTGCCGAAGTACACCAAAGCTTTGAAGCACTGGACGAAGCGGTTGAGCGTTTAGCCGATAGCCTGGTGAAAGCGAGTCCCGATGCCATGCGTGAGCTCAAGCATGTCTTTTGGCAAGGAACGGAGCATTGGAATCAGTTACTTCCCGAACGTGCAGCCATCAGCGGACGATTGGTGCTGAGCAACGATTCAAAGGCGGCAATTGCACGATTTCAAAAGAAATAAACTCTTTTCTAAAGAACATTCGTAAGCGTGAAAAATGTATAGTTAGTTGCGGCAAAGTAATAGCTTTGCCGCAACTTTCTTTATGAATACAGAAATTCTGTTACAGAATCTTACGAACCCAACCTTACTGTTTTTTTTATTGGGGGTTATAGCTGCAATCGTTAAAAGTGATCTGGAGATACCACCGGGTTCTGTTAAGTTCATTTCATTATACCTTCTTTTTTCAATCGGCTTTAAAGGCGGACAGGAACTGGCACACAGCGGTATTACAACTGAAATCTTTATTACACTGTTGCTTGCTTTGTCCCTGGCGGCATTTGTGCCCCTTTATTCGTTTTTCATTCTGAAACGCAGACTGAATGTTTATGATGCCGGAGCTGTAGCGGCTGCATATGGAAGTGTAAGCGCCGTAACATTTGTTGCCGCCTCTGCTTTTCTTGAAGCAGAGCAAGTTCATTATGGCGGACACATGGTAGCTGCTATGGCGCTCATGGAAGCCCCAGCAATTATAATTGGCGTGATGCTCATTCGAAAGTTTGATGAGCATAAAGAGAAGCAGCAGCGTCTCCGGTACATTGTACACGACGCTTTGACCAACGGTAGTGTATTGATGATCATGGGAAGTTTGGTTATTGGTATTGTGGCTGATTCTAAGCAGGCAGAAGGGATTAAACCGTTCACTTCGGATATTTTTAAAGGTTTTCTGGCTGTATTTCTGCTGGAAATGGGTATGGTTGCTGCCAAGCGTTTTAAAGCATTCAGGAGCTATGGCTGGTTTGTTACGTTTTTTGGATTGTTCATGCCCCCTTTGAACGGCCTTCTTGCCATAGTGGTAACTTCTTTTTTTGATATCGAAGCGGGGAATCGCTTCTTGCTTGCAATTTTAGCAGCAAGTGCTTCCTATATTGCCGTGCCGGCAGCAATGCGTTTGGCAGCTCCCAAGGCCGATCCTGGTTTGTATATTCCAATGACACTTGGAGTAACGTTTCCGTTTAACATTACGATTGGTATTCCCCTGTACTGGTGGCTGGCTACTAATATGTAAAAGCAGGATTACAACTTTTACAGATCGTCATATTCGTAGATATGATCAAGCTGTGTACCCGGGGGTATATCATATATTGGTTTGATTAATCCGTTACTTAAACCATAAACCCAACCATGCAGGTGAGGCCTGTTTTCATACTTCCATGCTTTTTGTACAATGGATGTTTTGGCGAGATTGAGTACCTGTTCTTTTACATTAAATTCCACCAGTTTGTTTACCTTTTCTTCTTCGTCATGTAGTTGTTCTATTTCTTCTTCGTGAAAGCGATAAACATCTTTAATATTGCGCAACCACTTGTTAATGATACCCATATTGTGATGTGATAATGCTGCTTTGATACCACCACACCCATAATGACCGCAAACGATGATGTGTTTTACATGCAGCACCTCTACGGCATAATCCAGCACACTCAACAGGTTAAGATCGGTATGTACCACCATGTTGGCTATGTTCCGGTGTACAAAAATTTCTCCCGGCTCCGTACCGGTGATTTCATTGGCCGGAACCCGGCTGTCGCTGCAGCCGATCCATAAAAACTCCGGACGTTGAATGGATGCCAGGTGTTCAAAATAATGCGGATCGTTCAATACTTTTTCACGTGCCCAGGCTTTGTTTTCAAGCAATAACTTTTCGTAACTATTCATACTGCTATGGTTTATTCTATGTTCCGGTTATGAATATCATTAAAAAACTGTTTGTCTTTCCCTTGTGTTCGTTTTATATATACTCTTATATTTCGTTTTTCTGCGTTTACAATAAAGTCATCTATCACTTCTACAATATCTTTATCAATAAACTCAGAATGGGTAGCATCAATCAGTACTGCGGTATCATCAGGAATTTGTTCAAGCGTGTTTTTTACGAGTGCTTTATTCAGGAAAGAAACTTCTTTCCGGAAGCGGATCAGATATCTGAAATCATCTTTTATCACAAACACGGCTGTTTTGAAATTGCTGCGTACAACAAAAAACAGCCCTGTGAGTAATCCAATTGTAATCCCTTTCAGCAGGTCTGTACCAATGATAGCTGCTACAGTTACGGTAAAGGGTACAAACTGATCCCATCCCTTTTGATACATTTGACTGAATAAAGAAAATTTTGCCAGTTTGTAGCCGGTTACTATTAAGATTGCTGCCAGTGCTGCAAGCGGAATCAGGTTTAAAATATGTGGGAAAAATACAACACTGATTAACAACAGGAAGCCGTGAATGATGGTGCTGGCTTTCGAACGGGCACCTGCATTCACATTCGCACTGCTGCGAACAATAACACTGGTAATGGGTAATCCACCTAAAAGGCCAGAAACAATGTTTCCGGTGCCCTGTGCTTTTAACTCCCAGTTATTAGGAGTGAGCGCTTTTTCGGGATCAAGTTTATCTACCGCTTCAATGCTAAGGAGGGTTTCTAATGAAGCCACAATGGCGAGTGTTACAGCTGTAATCCACATGGAAGGATTCATAAAGCCCGTTATATCCGGCCGGGGCAAGCTGTTAAAAAGACCGGCCATGGTATCGAAAACAGGAATGTTTACCACTTGATCATTTTTCAGCAACAAGTCTGGAGCAGAGGTATGAAAATTACTGTTAATGGTAATGCCTGCTATAACCACCAGTAAAGGCCCCGGAATGTAGGTAAACAACTTTTTTTGTTTGATCCATTTTGTTTCAAAAACGAGGAGAATCGCCATGGCTGCAAGGCCTATAATAATGGCACCGGCTGAAGGATGTTTAATCGCCTGTATAATTTCTGTAAATGTATTTTGCTGATCAGGCTGCAGAAATGATTCATCACCCACCGGATCTTTATCATAGCCCAGGAAATGCGGTATCTGTTTCAGAATCAGGATGAGTCCGATAGCAGCGAGCATCCCTTTAATTACAGAGTTAGGGATGAAGTCTCCAATGACACCTGCTTTTAAGAACCCAAGGAGTATCTGAAATACGCCGGATAGTACCACGCTCAGTAAAAAAACTTCATACGAGGGAAGAGTGCCCAGCGCTCCCGAAACAATGGCGGTTAGTCCTGCGGCCGGTCCGCTCACACTCAGGTGCGATTTACTGATAATACCGGTTATAATACCCCCGGCAATACCGGCAATAATTCCTGTTATGGGCAATGCATCACTGGCAACAGCCACGCCCAAACATAAGGGTAACGCAACAAGGAACACTACTATGGAAGCAGGAATGTCTGTAACAGAAAATCTGTACTTGTGAAAATGTTTCATGTTGGTTTTAAGGGGCTTTCCCGAATGGCAGATTTTTACTACGTATTCAAGAAAGCGGGAAATATTCTTACATCGCTCAACGCTGTACAATCGCCTGCTGCATATAAATCATCCGTAACTGCTGTTCCTGAAAGCGAATGAAAATGCGTAAAGAAGCATACTTCAGCTTTAGTAACCAAACTAATACCGTACAGATCCTGTTTCGCTTTATAATATTTTTAGGTATCATCAACTAAACCTCTTTCTCACATACAGCTGGCAGAAAGAAAACCACAAAAGATGGACACAGGGTGTTTGTATGCTTGTATATAAATATAACTACTGATAGCAAGAAAGCAAAAAAAGACAAGCGTTTGAGCTTATCTTTTTTTGCTTTTAAGGAGTTATCAGATATTTAAACCACCACAAACACTAATGGTTTGTCCGGTTACATAGCTTCCCAGGTCGCTGGCAAGAAATAAGGTTACGTTTGCAATATCTTCTGCACTGGCAAACCGACCCAGCGGAATACCGGCCTTGTATTTATCGGCGGCTTCCCCTTCTTTGAGATAACTGGTCATATCCGTTTCCACAAATCCTGGGGCAATGGCATTGCACCGGATATTGCGGCTTCCAAGTTCTTTGGCTACACTCTTTGTAAAACCAATGACACCTGCTTTGCTTGCAGCATAGCTGCTTTGGCCTGCATTGCCCATTTCGCCAATAACGGAACTCATGTTTATAATACTGCCGCTACGTGCTTTCATCATGGGGCGCATTACCTGTTTGGTCATGTAAAAAACAGAATTCAGGTTCACACGAATCACCTCATCCCACTGATCCGGACTCATCCGCAGCAGAAGGTTGTCTTTGGAAATGCCAGCATTGTTTACACAAATGTCAATCGTTCCAAATTCCTTCATTACTTCATTTACAAAGAGTTCACAGGCAGCCACATCTCCGGCATTGCTTTGCCATGCTTTGGCACGAACGCCCATTGCCAGCAGTTTAGCTTCCAATGTTGCCGCCTTCTCTTTACTGTTGTCGCTTACATAGGTAAACGCAATATGCGCTCCGTGTTCAGCAAACTTTAAGGCCACCCCTTCACCAATACCACGGGCGGCACCGGTAATAATAGCAACTTTTCCATCGAGTAGTTTCATGTTTGTCAGATTTTTATCAATTTATACGAGCATCAAAGTAACAACTAAAACGATTAAACGATACACATAATAAACCCCTTCTCCAAATACAAAAACATAGATGGCCGATTTCGGAATCGTCCAAAACCATTTTTGACCGTAAAACCGTTTAAAGGCAAGCGCTACAATTAAAACGTCCAGCGCCAATATGAAATAACCAAATATAAAATTATCGTCCCAAAAAAAACGTACCCAGTTTTTATTGATGAGTTCTGCAAGGAAAGAGATAAGCGGGATCAGTAAAAAATGAAGAGCAATAAAGATTGAGCTTATTTCAGTACATATAATCAAATGATCAAAAAAGAATTTTCGGGTGGTTAAAAAAAGTAACATTGCCACTAAAGCAGCAAGCGGAATGAGAATGAACAGACAAACCTTGGAAACAGAAGAAGATTTAGCGTCATAAAGTTTGGCAAATGCTTCATATTGCACGCCCTTTTCTTTCATTTTTTTCTTGACCAGGGGTACAGAGGCCCAGGTAAATCCATATGCATCCGTTACGTAGGTGTTTAGTTTCATATTGAGACCATGAAACCTCGGAAACAGAAGATATAAAACAACCAGTAGTAAAAAAAAGGAAACAGGCTTGAAGTACTTTATTCGTATTCCATTTGAATAATCCAGTGAAAACTTGCCGGGCTTTGAGGCAATGGTTTTCAGTGTTGTTAAAAAACGGCCTTCAAAATGAGTGATAAAATGAAATCCTTCTTCCAGAAAATGAAACAACGATTTGTCGTGATCTGTATAGACTTTTTCGCCACACTGATTACAATAGCGGCCATCAAACCTGGTACTGCAGTTTTTACATATTTGTTTTCCTTCAGTCATTTTAATGCGGTATTTGTTGCACTAATGCTGATTGGTTGTTTGGTTAGAGTGAGCTGATTTCCTCAAGAATGCTGCGGTCGTTGCTCAAACGTGGAACTTTGTGTTGCCCTCCCAGTTTTCCCTTTAGCTGCAACCATTTGTGAAAAGTGCCTTTTGGTACCGGCCGCACAAACGGTAAGCGTAGTGCAATGTTTTTGTGGCGTTTGGCTTCATAATCGCTGTTAAGATTCTTAAGAGCGGTATCAAGTTCGTAGACAAAATCATTCAGCCCTACGGGCTCTTTTTCAAACTCAATAAGCCATTCATGCGCCCCATTGCTGCTATGACTGAAATAGACAGGAGCTGCCGTGTATTCATTTACTACGGCGCCGGTTTGTTCGCAGGCAATGGCAATGGCCTTATCACTGTTGTCTACAATGAGTTCTTCTCCAAAGGCGTTAATAAAATGTTTGAGTCGTCCGCTTACTTTAATTCGGTATGGATCGGTGGAGGTAAACTGAATGGTATCGCCCACGATGTAGCGCCACAATCCACCGTTGGTAGTAATGACAACCGCATAATTTTTACCAATTTCCACTTTTGTTAAACCAACTGTTTTAGGGAATCGGTTTCCATATTCCTCAACCGGCATGAACTCATAAAAAATACCATGATCCACAAACAACAGCATCCCTTCCTCATCGGGTTTGTCCTGTGCAGCAAAGAAACCCTCGCTGGCATTGTACATATTGAGGTAGTTGATCGGCTTGCCAATCATTTGTTCAAATTGTTCCCGGTACGGTACAAATGAAACACCTCCGTGCATATAGAGTTCCAGGTGCGGCCATACCTCACTAATGTTGTTTTTGCCGGTAATTTCCAGAATACGGCGGAAAAGAACCAGGGTCCAGGTTGGTACCCCTGAAATAGAGGTTATATTTTCGGGAATCGTACTTTGGGCGAGCAGTTCAATTTTGTTTTCCCATTCATCCATGAGAGCAATACTCAGGTCCGGCGTCCGGATCCAACTGCTCCAGAAGGGGGCGTTTTGCATGAGCACTGCACTCAGGTCCCCGAACTGTATTTCATTGTTCAGCTGGTTTACGTTGTGACTTCCACCTATGATAAGGCCTTTGCCTGTAAGGAGATCGGATGAGGGGAAATTCTTATAATAGAGTGTCAATACATCTTTAGCGGCCTTATAATGACCGTCTTTCATGCTTTCTTCGCTCACCGGAATAAACTTACTCTTATCGCTGGTGGTGCCACTGCTTTTGGCAAACCAGTTAACAGGTGTGGGCCACAGAACATTTTCCTCGCCTTCCATCATACGGTCAACGTAGGGCTTCAGGTCGTCGTACTCATGAACAGGAACGGTTTGCTTAAAGTCCTTGACTGAAAACAGTTTTTCGAAGTTGTACTGATGTCCGAATTGTGTGTATTGGGCTGTGGTTACCAGGTCCTGTAATACTTCCCGCTGGGCAGCTGCCGGATGGATGCTCCAGCTTTCAATGCGCCACATGCGCAGGCGGGCAAGTCGTGATATGGCAGGGCTCAGCAGTTTCATGTTGATACCGGCAAGATAAATAAGTTGACTGATTTATAAAAGACCGCCTTTTGTGTCGGCTGGTGTAAGGGCCTGCGTCGCTTCTTCGTGCAGGTAATCTTTTCGTTTCAATTCAAAATTGCGGCCCAGGTACAGGCGGCGCACATGCTCATCTGCAGCCAGTTCTTCTGCCGAGCCGTGTTTGAAAATTTTCCCTTCGATGAGCAGGTAGGCCCGGTCGCAGATCGAAAGGGTTTCAGTTACATTATGATCGGTAATAAGAATCCCGATGTTGCGGAATTTGAGCCGTGCAACAATGGCCTGTATATCCTCTACTGCAATCGGGTCTACACCCGCAAAGGGCTCATCCAGCAGGATGAACTTGGGATCCACTGCCAGAGCCCTCGCAATTTCGGTACGGCGCCGCTCACCACCACTGAGGGAATCGCCCATATTTTTCCGTACATGGTGCAGGCGGAATTCAGTCAGCAGTTCTTCCAGTTTTTCCCGTTGCTGTTGTTTGGAAAGACGGGTCATTTCCAGCACCGCCGAAATATTATCTTCCACGCTCAGCTTCCGGAACACACTGGCTTCCTGCGGCAGGTAGCCAATGCCCATTTGTGCCCGCTTATACATGGGCAGGCGTGTAATATTTTCCTCGTTGAGAAACACTTCTCCTTCATCGGGCTTGATAAAGCCCACTACCATATAAAACGTAGTGGTTTTTCCGGCACCGTTCGGGCCCAGCAGTCCAACGATTTCTCCCTGTTTCACTTCAATGCTCACCTGGTTCGCCACGGTGCGGTTGCGGTACCGTTTTACAAGCTCTTTTGTATGGATGGTCAGACTCAAAGTTTCGAACGTTTGAGTCACGAAAATACCGGATTCCGGGCAGATAAAGGTCCGTTTCCTGCAAGGGATTTGTGAAAATACCGTTGACGGAAGCTTCAAACATTGTTTGCTTTACAGGCAAGGCTGTTATATGTTTGCAGGAATTTAGCAATCATGAAGGTTACAGAACATATAGCCCAGGCCAAAGACACACTGGTTTCTTTTGAAATTTTGCCACCACTGAAAGGAAAGACCATCAATTCCATTTTCGATCACCTCGATCCGTTAATGGAGTTCAAACCTTCCTTTATCAATGTTACCTACCACCGTGCAGAGCATGTGTTTAAAAAGAAGGCAGATGGTACGTTTGAAAAAGTTGAGGTGCGCAAACGCCCGGGAACGGTGGGTATTTGTGCCGCTTTGCAAAACCACTACGATATTGATGCAGTTCCGCACCTGATTTGTGGCGGTTTTTCCAAAAGAGAAACCGAAGATGCATTGATTGACCTGAATTTTATTGGAGTGCAAAACGTTCTGGTGCTTCGTGGTGATGCTGCCAAAAACGAAACCTATTTTGAACCGCATGCTGATGGAAATAAATATGCAATTGACCTGCTGAAACAAACCATCAATCTCAACCACGGTATTTACCTGGAAGAAGATATACGGGATGGCTTCCGTACCGATTTTTGCGCCGGGGTGGCCGGGTATCCCGAAAAGCATTTTGAATGTCCGAATATGGAAATTGAAATGCAGCGGCTGAAAGAAAAAGTTGAAGCCGGGGCAGAGTATATCATGACCCAGATGTTCTTTGATAACAAGAAGTTCTTTTCGTTTGTCAACACTTGCCGGGCAATGGGTATTGAGGTGCCGATCATTCCCGGGTTAAAACCTCTTACCAGTAAAAAACAACTATCTGTAATTCCCCGTACCTTTCATGTTGATATTCCTACAGAGCTCAGCAACGAAATGATGCGTGCAAAATCGGATGATGATTGTAAAAAAATTGGAACCGACTGGCTCATTCAGCAATCAAAGGAATTAAAAGAATTTGGTGTGCCAGTGCTGCACTATTATACCCTCGGTAGTCCAAAGGTAATTTACAATGTGGTTAAGAATGTGCTCTGATAATACAGGCTAAATTTGTTTCACCGCCTCGTTTGCCGGGTTCAATAACTGAACACTACCAGTATGGTGGTTGTTTTTTAAAAATTATCTTCCAAAAGAAGGTATTTGTCAGTGTAATAATCTTATCGCTGTTCCTTAGTAAAAAAAATCTAAAATGGGCTTTCACAGGAAATTGCCAACTTTCTGTAGTATCTTTATAATAACCTGAAACACTGCATCTGCCCGCCTTTTTACCTTTTTCCAGTTGTGTGGTTAACTTCTATGGTTAATCAGTTTATTACTGAGTTAAAAAGAACACGTATGTCCGAAACTATAGCCCAGCTTATTAATGTTGACTTCAAGACGTATGATGAAGTAATGCAGCAACCTTTTCATGCATTTAATACTGCAGCGTTTGCACAACTGAATCAACATAAATGTGATCAGGTTTATGCGTTGCTGTACAAAGATAGTAAGTACAGGTTGGGATTGCTGGCCGGTGTTAAAAACGAATGGCTATTGTCGCCATTTTCCGCACCATTTGGTGGTTTTTCTTTTATCAAGTCCAGTGTGCACTTGTCTGCTATAGAATCGGCTGTGGAATTATTGGAACTTTTTGCAAAAGAGAAGAATTTGAAGGGCATTCGCATGATTTTGCCTCCACTTATCTATAACCGGGTTTTTTTAACAAAACTGATTAATGTGTTGTACCGGTTTGACTATCTGATTCTGAATCTTGATCTGGATTTTTACATTGAATTGCAGCATGAGCTTTCTTACGAAGAGAGGTTATGGAAGAATGCCCGTAACAATTTAAAAGAGGCATTGGTACAAGAGTATGATGTTTTGTTATGTAAGAGTGTTGAAGAAAAACAAAAAGTATTTGAAATCATTTGCAACAACCGGCAGTTGAAGGGCAGGCTAATTCATATGTCGTTTGAAGAAGTATTGCAAACAGCAGCTATTCTGCCTGTTGATTTTTTCCTGGTTTCCAAGAAAGGCGAGCCAGTGGCTTCTGCTATTGTTTACCGGGTAACTCCTGATATTCCATATGTAACGTTTTGGGGTGATGTTCACAGTCATTTACCAGGACGGCCCATGAATTTCCTTGCTTATTACATGGTGAAATTTTATCAAAACCAGGGAATACATTATCTGCACTTTGGAATTTCTTCTGAGGAAAGCAAGCCCAATTATGGCCTGAGTGAATTTAAAGAAAGCATTGGATGTACCATAACACCCAAGTTGAGTTTTGAAAAGAAGCTGGTTTGAATGTTAAACGCTATTTTATTTTTTAGTTTCTGAATCTGTAGCAAATAATAGAAAATATAAATAAAAAAGAGGCGGTTTCAAAAGAGATATTTTTTCAAACATTGCGGCGCAGGAAGGAAAAAATTAAAAGTTTGCCCTCAAGCACATTCGTTACTCCCTTCGGAGTCATTAGTGACTTGGTGTGAGTCCTTCTGGCTTTTCACAGCCACTTTTCTTTTTTGTGTTATTTGAGCAATTCTTTCAGCACGGCTTCATTCACTTTCACCGGGTATTTCTTTTTCAGTTCCCCGATCCACTTTTCTTCTAACAACAACTGGTAATCGTTTATTACAAGTCCTTTTGCTTCTTCAAAACTGCGTTGATCGGGTGTTTCGTGAACAGAAATGATGTAGCAGAAAGATGAAGACCCGTCGTTAGCATTGGTTTCAACGGCTGTAAACGTACCCGCCGCAAACTTTGTTCCTTCTTTCACCGGCAGCTGGCTGAATTCAAAGCGGCCACTATCGGCCAGTGCATATCCGCCGAGCTGATCCATATAATCCTGCCAGTTGGCTGTGTTTTGTTTCATCAGTAATAGTGCCTGGTTGGCAACCGATGTATCGGCACAATTGAATATGATGGCAGTTACACTGGGCTGCCATTTGTATTTGGTCTTGTTATTGTTATAATACTGCAACAGTCCTGCACTGTCGGCCGGCGCCACACTCCAGATGGTACGCTCCATCACTTCAAACAACAGGCTGCCTTCCCTGAATTCCTGCATCTGGTAACCAAACTCAGGATTCATACGCTCCAGCCGGTCTTTGTAATACTGTTCAATGGTGGTTTCTGTAAATTCATTCATTAACTCTCCGTAACCATTTACGTTATTTGAGTTAGCCTGATTGTATTTGCTTTTTACAAATTTCAGCCAATCGGCAACCGTAACAGTTTTGTCTTTAAGTTGAAACAGGCGGTTCTGCTGGTTGGCTTTAAAAACAGCGGCATAGTTGGTGGCGGCAAGCATAGAATCGGTGAGTTGCCACAGTTGTGTTTCATTGTAGGGTATAACCTTGTAGCCACTGGCTGTTTTCATTTCTTCTTTCTGCCGTTTTGCAACTGTATTAATACGGGCATCTGCATTTACCTGGTCGCTCCATTTCTGGTATACTTCTGGGTTGGTAAGATCGGTGTTGGTGGAACTGCGGGTAATGCGGCGGATGATATGCCAACCGGCAGGTGTGTACACCGGGGCGCTGAATTCGCCGTCTTTTTCCAGTGCAAACGCCTCTTTGCTGAAAGCGGGATCAAAATCAGTAAACCTGAATGCAGGCAGTACACCGCCGTTCATGTAGGTGAACTTATCATGACTGTAGGTTGCTGCCGCTTCGCTGAAGGAAAGCCCGCTTCTGAGTAGTTGGTACACGCTGTCGGCTTTACGTTGAACGGCAGCTTTTTCTTCCTGCGATGCATCGGGCGGAATCGTAAACAGAATCTGAGCAGCTGTCATCGTTCCAACCGACTTGCGCATACGCAGCACTTTGAAAATATGCCATCCTTTGCTGCCGGCTACGGGCTTTGAATACGTTCCCGGCGCCAGTGCGTATACTACATTTTCCAGTTCATAAGGCAACGAAAGCACAGAAATATAACCAAGGTAACCATCCGTTGCTTTTACATACACATTGGTGGAATAATTTCGGGCTGTAATGTTGAAATCAGCGCCTTCCTGCAGTTGCTTCCAGGCAAGATCTGCCTGCTTTTTGGCAGCAGCGCTGTCGGCATTGTATTCAATAAAAATATGCGCCGCTTCTATTTCGGTTCCGCTTCGTTCAGCAGCTTCTGTAATCAGCTCTTTGCTGAACGCAGACTTTTTCATGTACTGTTCGGCAATTTGTGCACGAAAGGCCGCAATATCATTTTGCAGATTGGGCAGGGTGTCAAGTTTCAGATCTTTGGCTGCCTGCACTTTTAGTTTGAAACGGATGTATAACTCCAGGTACTCACGAACCGAAGCTGCGGTGGGTTTACCAGGATTATTTTTTGTATAGGCACGCCAGAATTCTTCTTTCTTTACCGTATGCGGACCATAGTTAAAAACCGTTTGTGCAGAAGAAACGGTTGCCATAGAAATCAGGAGCAATACAAAGATGTTACGCATAATGGTTCTTTAAGGAACATTTGGTTGGGAATTGGATTGTTGGTATTTCAGAAAATCATGCACCTGTTCCGGGCTGATTTTTTTCGCCACAATCCGTTTGTTTTTGTCCAGCAAATATATTGTGGGTGTTTGATACACATCATACGTTTGACGGAAACCCGGCAGATTCTTTTTCAGTTCTTCCTGCCGCATATCAAATGACTGGTACAGGTGGGTCCAGTTGCTGAGTTGATGTTCCCGTATGTAGCGGGTCCAGTTGGCTTTTACAGCCGGCCATTTGCTTTTATCGGTGCGGATACTGTCGACCAGAACGCCTACCAGTTTCATGCCCAGCCTTTTCCATTCTTTATGATACAGACTGTCAATGACAGGTACCTGTTCCCGGCAGTGCCCACAATCGGGATCCCAGAAAACCACCATTGTATAGGGCGCCTGCAGACTGTACAAGTTTGTTTTGCGATCTGCTGTGTCGAGCATAACCAGGTCTGTTGCCGGTTCGCCCACAATATTGCCCATGATGCTGTAGGCCCGGTTATACACCAATTCCTTGTCTTTCGGCTCCAGCCAGTCAACCTGGTTGGTGAGGTAGTATTTTTCAAATAAATGCAGGAAAATTACATCCAAACCCATGTACTTCGGGTTCATGTATTCATTTGTAAACCGTTTGATGTAGTACCGGAACATGGTTTTGCTGTTGCGGCTGTACAAAATGAATTTATCAATTTCTGCTTTCAGGCTGTCGGGCTGCCGGTAGACCACCTGGTCCATGTACTTGGTAAGGCGCTGTTCAAACATTGGGGTGCGGAGCAGCCGGTCATCGCCAAAAGAAATGTTTTCCCAATAACGTTTTTTATAATCATAGTAAGCAGTGAGGGTATCCTGCCTTGTACGTGATCCCTCAATACGGTAGGTTGGTTCCTTCATCAGGTGAAAGAGGAGCGATAGATAACTTTCGGGATGAGCCAGCGAAAAACTATCACGCCATTGTTGGGCTTCCTGTGCAGCAACATTGACCTTGTTTTGAATAGCAGTACTATCGGTCCTGGTTTTGGCCGCAGCCAGTTGCGATTGCCATTGCTGGTAATTGCGGAAGAAGCGGCCGGTTGCTTTTTTATATTCTTCCAGGTGGTTGTTTTCAGCCGATCCGGTAACAGAAGTTAAAACGAATGCCGTGTCAATGGTAATGGAAAACGATTGCTCTTTGTCAATCAGCAGATCAAAGAACCGTTTTTTTGCAGGATCAACGATGATATACAGTCCTCCTGTAAGCATCTCTGGTCCGGAAAAAACAACAGAACCATCTGTTTGAATAAGCGCCGAATCCTGTAAAAATTTTTTATCGCCAAAGTAATAGCCCAGGTACAGGTAACTGTTGGGGCTGGCTGTGTATTGTACCGATATACGGTAACCCTGCGACCGGCCGGTAACCGCACATAGGAACAAAATGCTCAGTGTCAGAAAAAAATTCTTCATACGTGTCTGGCGTCAAAGTTATTCAAAAAGCCTGCCATAGCTGTTAAGGATTTGCAAAGGGACGGAACCGTTACCTTTGCGGCGTGAGAAAAAAGCAACGCAACAGAGTTTTACAACAGGTGCTGGTGGAAGATTATGCAGCTGAAGGAAAATCCCTTGCCCGGGTGGAAGGGAAAGTGGTGTTTATTGAAGGTGCCGTGCCCGGCGATGTGGTGGATGTGCTCCTCACCAAAAGTAAAAAGGACTGGGCCGAAGGAAAGGCAACGGTCATCCACCAATATGCAGCCCAACGGACACAGCCGTTTTGTTCGCATTTTGGATTGTGTGGCGGGTGCAAATGGCAAATGTTGCCCTATGAACAGCAGTTGCAGTACAAGCAGCGGGAGGTGGAACAAAACCTGCGCCGCATTGGTCGTATGGATCTGCCGCCGTTATTACCCATTATTGGTTCGGCACAAACTAAATATTACCGCAATAAACTGGAGTTTACCTTCAGCAGCAAGCGGTATCTCACGCACCAGGAATTGCTGCAGCGTGACGATGAGCGCCGGCAGGCAGAAGCTGCGGGCATTGAATTTCATACTCCTTCCGATAGGCCGGCTCTTGGGTTTCATGTGCCCAAAATTTTTGATAAGGTCATTGACATTGATACCTGCTTTCTGCAACAGGAGCCGAACAATGCTATCCGCAATTTCATCCGGGGCTTTGCACTCAACCACGGGTTTTCATTTTACGACATTAAAGGACATACAGGCTGGCTGCGTACCCTCATCTTCCGCATGACTACCACCGGCGAAGTGATGGTAAACGTTACGTTTGGGTATGAAGATGAAGCCAATCGTTGTTTGCTGTTTGACGCACTGTTGGTCACCTTCCCCGAAATCACCACCCTGCTGTACACCATCAATCCCAAGTGGAACGACAGTATTTATGATCTGCAGCCGAAAGTGTATACCGGCAGCGGTTTTGTAACCGAGCGGCTGGAAGACTTTCTGTTTAAAATAGGACCCAAATCTTTTTTTCAAACCAATACAAAACAAGCCGAACGGCTGTACCAGGTTACACGCTCCTTTGCAGCGCTCACCGGCAACGAAGTGTTGTACGATTTGTACTGCGGTACCGGCAGCATCGGTATTTTCTGCAGCCGCCAGGTGAAGCAGCTGGTGGGTGTGGAAGTTGTGGCCGAAGCCATTGAAGATGCAAAGGAAAATGCTGCCAGGAACGGGTTGAGCAATGCGCAATTTTTCGCAGGCGATGTGGTGGATGTTTGCAATGACGATTTTTTTGCCCTTCATGGCCGCCCCGATGTAATCATTACCGATCCGCCCCGGGCCGGTATGCATGAAAAACTGGTAAAAAAATTACTGGATATGGCGGCGCCCCGTATTGTGTACGTCAGCTGCAATACGGCAACCCAGGCCCGTGATCTGCAGTTGCTCAATGAAAAATATATTGTTGAACAGTTGCAGCCGGTGGATCTGTTTCCTCATACCCATCACATAGAAAATGTAGCAGCGTTGGTATTGCGGTAACGGTTCTGTGTTTCTGTTTTACAACGGTGTTTTAAACAAATTGCAGTTTGTGTTGACACTTCCCTTATTTTAGTAAAAAAATTCTGACCATGAAGAAAATTCTAATTATGCTGGTATGTGCGGTGCTGTTTGCATCGAACGGGCATTCGTTTGTTGCTGTAAACCAACCTGCAGTGCCCCCCGTTGAAACAATTACTTTCACTCCCGGTTTGCAGTTAAGTAAGGAAGCCTTTCTGAAGCTGACCCCGGCGGAGTACCGGAAACTGACCGGCAAAAAACTCAGTTTTTCCCAAAAAATTGCACTCAAGCTCACACAATGGAAGATGAAGGGCTCTGGCGGTAAAGATCAGCTGATTGCCGCCATCCTCTGTTTTGTGATCGGCATTTTTGGTGTACACCGTTTTTACCTGGGATATACCGGTATCGGTATTCTTCAAATCCTGACGCTGGGAGGTTTGGGCATATGGACATTAATTGATCTCATCCGCATCCTGCTGGGCGATCTAAAGCCCAAAGGCGGTGAGTATGGAAAGACGCTTGATGATTATTAATTGAAAAGGCCCCTGCACAAGGGGCTTTTTTTATGAGATGAAGTTCCGCCTGTTACCTGCTGAATCCCGACATTTGCAGTTTGAATCTAATATTTGAAACGTGAGTTATCAACAAATACGACCCGGGCGTTTTGACGTGTTGCCACCCGTCATCAAAAACCTCATGATCATCAATGCGCTGGTGCTGATGGCCCAGTACACTGCTGAAATGTGGCAGGCAGATGAATGGATCATCAACTTTTTTGCGCTGCACAATGTACAATCGCCTTACTTCAAGCCTCACCAGCTGATTACCCATCTGTTTATGCATGGCGATTTCTTTCATTTTTTCTTCAACATGTTTGCTTTGTGGATGTTTGGGAATATGCTCGAAAACCTGTGGGGACCGAAACGCTTTCTCATCTTTTATTTTCTGTGTGGATTTGGGGCAGCGGCGCTGCACTTAACAACATTGTCGATTGAATATCATGCGCTGCAGAAAGAAGTGGCCGGCTTTATTTCACGTAGTACACCTACCGAACTGGCAGTGTTTCTGCAGGATAATCCTTCGATTTACCGGATGTTTTCCGGACTTGATATTTCCATTTTGCTGAATAACTGGACACAGGCTCCTGCAGATGTAAACTATATTGATCAGGCACAAACATTGGTACGGGAGTTTGAAAAGATCAGTCTGAATAAGCCCACCGTAGGCGCCTCCGGTGCTGTATTTGGTGCGCTGGCCGCTTTTGGCTTTTTGTTTCCCAATACATATATCTACATCTACTTTTTCTTCCCCATCAAAGCCAAATGGTTTGTAATCTTGTATGCCGGGGCCGAACTGTGGATGGGTATCCGCAACAGCGGGGGCAATGTGGCGCATTTTGCCCACCTGGGAGGAGCATTGATTGGCTTTTTACTGGTACTTTACTGGAACAAAAGAAACCGCCGAACGTTTTATTGATACCGAATACTGAATTATGAACGATTTACAGGAACAACGAACAACCCGGCTCCGGTTTACCGATGAAGGAAATCCGGTTACAATGCTCATTGTGCTGAATGTACTCTTTTTCATTCTGCTCAATTTTATTGAAATCACTTATATACTCGGCAATGCCGAGTTAAGCCGTTTTCAAACAGAAGTTATGCAGTGGTTTACATTGCCTGCCTTGCCGGAAACCCTGTTTTCCCGTGCATGGGTGGTGTTCACACACATGTTTACGCACGATAGCATCTGGCGACTTATTGGTAATATGTTTTTTCTTTGGGCATTCGGTTTCCTGCTGCAGGACCTTGTAGGCCCACGTCACACAGTACCCTTGTACATCTATGGTGCCATAGCCGGTGCTTTCATGTTTGTACTGAGCGTTAATGTGATTCCCCGTTTTGCGGGTGCTGCCACCCAGTTTCATTACACAGGCGCCGGTGCTGCTATAATGGGCATTGCCGTGGCAGCCACTGCCACCGCACCTGACTACCGCATTTTTCCCATGATCAATGGAGGAATCCCCTTGTGGGTGATTACATTGATTTATGTGATTGTAGATGTGGCCGGATTGGCAAGTATGGCGTTTCCGCATCACCTGGCACACCTGGGCGGTGCCGTTACCGGCTTTGTATACATCCGTGCTGTACAACGGGGTGCTCATCCAGGTGAGTGGATGCACCGCTTGTATCACTGGTTTTTTAATCTTGGTAAGAAGGGAGTTACGAAGACGCCCAAGCCTTCACTAAAAAAGCAGGTCTTTTATAAAACAAAGGGAAATCCTCCGTTTAAGAAAACCGCCTCAGTAACCCAGCAACGTATTGATGCGTTGCTCGATAAAATTAGCCAGAATGGATACGATTCGCTTACGCAGGAGGAAAAGGAGATTTTAAAACGGGCCGGCGAAAAAGATTTTTAACGCATTATGGCAGGAATTTTCCGGAAACTTACCAAGCAGTTTTTTATTACTGTCAACCTCGTTGTGAGTGCCAGTATTTTGTTGCTGTGGCTGTTGCCTTATTCCAACCAGTCGTATTTCTGGATTCTCAATCTCTTTGCATTGGTGCTTCCTTACCTGTTGCTGCTTCAGGTTGTATTTATAATTTTCTGGCTTATTGCAAAGCCACGCCTGGTGTGGATTCCGCTGTTCACCCTTTTGCTGAGTTGGGGACTGGTGGACTCGCTGGTAAGTTTTCATAGCCCGGAACAGGAACAGGCTCTACAGCCGGGTCAGTTTCGTGTTGCCAGCTGGAATGTACATTTGTTTGATTTTTATGAAAACGGGGGGCGCCTGGATCCAAAAATGATCCGCAAGGCAAAGAGCCTAGCTGCTGATATCTTGTGTGTGCAGGAGTTGGTTTTTTCGAAAGATACAACCTCACCCATGTCGTTACAAAGGGTTACAAGCCAACTGGGTTTTCAATATGCCGTTACGGGCGATGACCGGGCTTTTGGCGTTCATACCAACATCAATACCAAGAATGAAAAGTATTTCCCGTTTTGCCTGGCCATCTTTTCCAACTACCCGATAATTCGTTGGCAAAAAGTACAGTCGCTCAAAGAGTACAACCATACGTTCATCTGGGCCGATGTGGTAATGGGCAGCGATACCCTGCGGGTGTTTAATGTGCATTTACAAAGCATGCACTTTGTAAAGAACGATTACGATTTTATTGAAAACATTGACCGGGCCGATGTGGATGTGGTAAAACGGCAGGGGCGGAATATTCTGCGGAAAATCCGGAATGCTAACTTCCAGCGGTCCATCCAGGCACAGGATGTAAAACGGGAACTACAGAACAGTCCGTATCCTGTTCTGCTTATGGGCGATTTCAATGATGTGCCCAATTCGTATGCTTACCAGGTAATTGGCAAAGGACTCGGTGATGCGTTTGCCGAAAAAGGCTGGCTGCTGGGCCGCACCTTTCAGTTTTTATCGCCCACGCTGCGACTGGATTATATTTTCTACAGTCAGCCCCTGCAACCGGTGCGCTACCATGAATACGAATGGGACCTGAGCGATCATTTGCCGGTAACTACTGTTTTTGAAAGAAACTAAAACAACGAACGGAAATCCTATCTTTGTCT
Source organism: Chitinophaga pinensis (assembly GCA_943368955.1). Lineage (GTDB taxonomy): Bacteria > Bacteroidota > Bacteroidia > Chitinophagales > Chitinophagaceae > Lacibacter > Lacibacter pinensis_A. The sequence continues at coordinate 156,635 of CALRLY020000003.1, read as the reverse complement.
CGATGATGAAGCTCACTCCATACCGCAGTTGTTGTTGCTGTTGATGCAGCCATCCGCTTGTACTGCCTGATTTTTTTCTTCATCTCCAATTTCTGTTCGTATGTCTCAGTTTAAAATTTATAATTCCCTTTCCCGTCAGAAAGAAGTATTTGAGCCGTTAACACCCGGTCATGTGGGTATGTATGTGTGCGGTCCCACTGTAAGCGGTGAAAGTCACCTCGGCCACGCCCGCCCCTATATTACATTTGATGTTTTATACCGTTACCTGCAACAGCAGGGGTATAAAGTCCGCTATGTGCGTAACATTACCGATGCGGGTCATTTTGAAGAGGAAGGCCGTGAGGCGGAAGATAAAATTGCCACCAAAGCTGTATTGGAAAAACTGGAACCTATGGAGCTGGTACAGAAATATACCAACCTCTTTCATTGGGCGATGGAACAGTTTAATACAATTCCTCCATCCATTGAGCCAACAGCGACGGGCCATATCGTGGAACAGATCGGTATGATTGAGCAACTCATTGAAGCTGGCTATGCTTATGCCGTAAATGGATCGGTTTATTTTGATGTAAAAAAATATGCGGCCTCTCATGAATACGGTAAACTCAGTGGTCGTGTGATTGAAGAATTGTTTGAAACCACCCGTGAACTGGAAGGCCAGGAAGAAAAGCGTGACAAGGCCGATTTTGCCTTGTGGAAACAGGCAACGCCGGAACATATCATGCGCTGGAAAAGTCCCTGGGGTGTGGGTTATCCCGGCTGGCATATTGAATGCTCGGCTATGGCTACCAAATACCTGGGTGCCCAGTTTGATATTCACGGCGGTGGTATGGATCTGCAGTTTCCCCACCACGAAAGTGAAATTGCACAAAGCACTATTTGCAATCATGTGGCACCGGTTCGTTACTGGATGCACAACAACATGATTACAATCAACGGCCGCAAGATGGGCAAGAGTTATAACAACGTCATCAAGCTCACGGAGTTGTTCAGCGGTGATCATCCTTTGCTGGAAAAAGCCTATTCGCCCATGACAGTTCGTTTCTTCATTCTGCAAACGCAATATCGCAGTACGCTGGACTTCAGCAATGAGGCCTTGCAGGGAGCAGAGAAGGGGTTGAAGCGTTTGTGGGAAGCCTATGAATGGTTGCAGAAGAATCAACCACCTGCTGAAGCGTTCCATGCAGCTGATGCTGTATTAGATGAAAAGGTCAATAAACTGGTTGATGAATTTGTTGAATCCATCAATGATGATCTCAATACAGCGAAAGTACTTGCATCTATGTTTGAACTGGTGCCGGTGATTAACGGTATGAAAGACGGGCACCTGTCTGCCAACGCCCTCAGCAGTAACACATTTGCTCATTTGAAGCAACAAATGAAATTGTTTGTGGAAGACATTTTCGGGCTGCGTGCCGAAACCGTTGCTGATAATAATCGCCTGGCTGGTGTGCTGCAGTTGCTCATTGACATCCGGAAAGAAGCGAAGTCACGTAAAGATTTTGTTACCAGCGATAGTATCCGCAACCGACTGGCCGAACTGGGTATTCAGCTGAAGGATGAAAAAGGCGGCGGTATGAGTTTTTCCATTGACTAACGGCTACGAATGGTCGAGTTGTTGTCCGGTAAGCAGATGCGGCAGCGGTACCACCGGTGCCGCATTTTTTTGCAAAGGCTCCTTCAGCACCCTTGCAAACGTGTTCAGCAGAATTTCCTCTGTTTCTTCCTGCCAGATGCGAAACGATTTAGCTGTACTTCTGTAGCGGGGAATGTATTCCAGCAAGGCATCCAGTTGAAAGCTGTCGGCATAAATACCGGCATCGGCTTTATGCGCATCCCGTGCATTGCACCATTGTTCAAAATGTCCCTGTACCGGCACCATCAGCACCGGCTTACCCATGTACATGGCCTCACAAACGCTCTCAAAACCGGCGGTGGTGACCAGTCCTTTTGCATTGGCCATGTAGCGTAGAAATTTCTGATCATCCAGTGAATGGAAATATAAATTTTCATGATACTGCCATTTGCCTTTAACGGTGCCACTATCGGTAAAGCAGTGTACCTGCACCTGCGGATGATTTTTGTGCCAGTTGATCACTTCCTGCATATAGCCCGAGTTGAGCAGGTACACAAGGATATAATCTCCTTCAAACAATTCCTGCCGGGCTACTTCCCTGCGAAGCAAGGGCGGACATACCTGTATGTTTTTGTACTGGGGCCTGGCCATTGGGTAAAAAGATAAGGCCAGCATCGCATCGGCACGGGCTGCGGTTAAACGGGTGTATTGTTGAATGGCCCATTTTTCCTTAGCAGGACTATCTTCCGGAAATTCAAACTCAGGATGCAGGTACAGGAACTGATGCGCAATAGAAATGGTTTTTACCGGCAACGGTTTCAGTAGTGAGCAGGCGCCTACCAGTGGTTCGTAAAAGTTCAACAATAAGTCGGGTTGCAGGCTGGCGATGGTGGTACGGATGAGCTGCATGCTGTTACGGTGCGATTTCCATTGAGCCAGTGTTTTCCAAAGGGTTTTACCCAGTTTGATGGATTTATTTTCTTTATCGGTTACAAAGTTGGGACTGGAGTAAGTAAGCACCGGGCACTTGATGCGCTGCCGCACAAAGCCAGGTATTTCCCTGCGGGTACTACTGCCAATAAGTACAGCAGCTACTTCATGTCCTTGTTCGGTGAGCAGTTCATAGGTTGCAATGGCCTGTGTGAGGTGACCACGGCCTTCGCCTTGTACTGCGAAAACGAATTTCTTTTTCATAAATCACAACTCGGGGATAAGGTTGGGAAAGTAAGATGCAGCGACCTTTGTTTCTTCAAACGAGTACACTGTTTGACCATCCTTTGATTGCAACCAGTCTGCATAATACAGGATGTTCCATTCTCCGGTTTCCGTTTCAGTAAGCGCACTCATGGTTTCCACCCAGTCGCCGCTGTTGAGATAATGGATGTTGCCGATCATTTTATCAGCAGCCTGGTGAATGTGTCCGCAAATGACCCCGTCGCACTGGTTGGCACGGGCCACTTCACACAGTTGCTCTTCGTAATCAGAAATAAAAGAAACAGCCGATTTTACTTTTGCTTTTACCACCTGCGATAAGGAATAGTAAGACAGTCCCCGTTTCAACCGGTACTGGTTGTAGTGACGGTTGAGCCACAGCAGGAAGGTATAGCCTGCATCGCCGAGTTTGGCCAGCCATTTCAGTTTGGTGGTAACCGTGTCGAAGATGTCGCCATGTACCACATAGTAGTTTTTGCCGGCGCTGTTGAGGATATGTGTTCGTTTGATGACGAAGGAGCCAAATGAAAAGGGTAGAATTTCATCCAGAAAATCATCATGATTTCCCCGCAGGTAAATAATTTTTGTACGGTGCTTGTGCATGTACTTCATCAGGATGCGGAAAAACTGTGTATGCTTTTTTTTCCATTCGCCAGATTTGCGTAACTGCCAGCCGTCAATGATATCGCCGTTGAGAATGAGTGTGTCGCAAGAATGTGCCTGCAGGAACTCAACCACTTCTTTCACCCTTGAATTCCGGATACCGAGGTGTAAATCGGAAAGAATGATTGTCTTGTAATGTGTGGTCACAGAATAAGGTTTTACAAATGTGCGAACCACTTGTTAACATAGTATTGCGTCAACATTACCGGTTAATGAATAAATTGTAACGGAATTGTTATGTCTCAGTTGTTATACTTGCTTTGTATATGATTCACAGATTACACCTGGAAAAAGACAAAAAGTTAAAGCGGGTACTGCAACAGCAGGAACCAGTGGAGCTCCGGCGCAGAAAACATATTTACCTATACCTCTGTGCTTCCATTATGAGTCAGCAACTGAGTACAAAAGTAGCCCAGGTGATTTATCAGCGGTTCCTGGCACTGTACGGTAAGAAAGTGCCTTCGGCACAGCAAATACTTGACACGCCGTTTGAAACCCTGCGGGGCATCGGCCTCAGCAATGCCAAGGCCAACTATGTGCTGAATGTTTGCCGCTTTTTTATGGAGCAGAAATTGACCGATGCCCGTTTGTACCGGATGACGGACGAAGAAGTGGTTGCCACACTCACACAAATCAAAGGGGTGGGCAAGTGGACAGCCGAAATGATCCTCATGTTCGGACTGCAGCATGAAGATGTGTTTCCTGCCGATGATTTGGGTATACAACAGAGCATGATGAAACTGTACAAGCTGAATGCTGCTTCCAAAAAAGAGTTACTGGCACAAATGCACAAGGTGGCAGAACAATGGCGGCCCTACCGCACATATGCCTGTTTGTATTTATGGCGGTGGAAAGATGGCGGTTAAAGATGTGTAACTTTATATAATGAAACGGTTGTTTCTGATAGCAGTTTTTTTCTGTTATGGATCGATTGCCATTGCACAGGAATACACCCCAACCGTGGGTGCTGTATTAAGGTCCCTGAACGGAGTGGATATGGTAACCGGTAAAGTCATTGATGTGGAGTTCCGGGAATCGAAAGAATTTACTTTGTTTCATTTCTGGAGTACACAGGCCGATAGTAGTATCAAAGAGTTTACAGCATTGGTTGGTTTTGTAAAACGTTATGATCACAAGCTCACGGTTTATGGCTTTCCATTTGAACGAAAAGAACAGGTGCCAAATGCCAAAACGCTCATCAAAGCAAAGGGCATCAACTGGGCACAACTGCTGCAGTACCGGCGTACAGACGGGCAGGGATCGAATGTGATTGATGTGCTTCGAATCACTGAATTTCCTACCTATATACTCCTCGACCGGGAAGGGGTGATCCTGGTTCGTTCTGCTGCGTTGGAAGATGTGGAGGTGGTGATAAAAGAAAGGAATTAATGTTTCTTCTTTTTGTTAAAGAGATTGATGTATTCTATAGCTCTGCTTAAAAATTCAGTTTCAGCATCATTCCTGTCATCTTCAAACCGATTATGACCAATGCTTTCCTGGTAGATCAATTTGTTATTTGAGAAATAATATAGTCCTCTGAAACGATTTTCCTTTGAAAGTACTTTTTTGTTAGTTCCTTTAACATCATCGTACTCATAAAACCATTCTTCATCTTTCACAAGAATGAGTGTGTTCTGTTGAAAGTAAAAATTGTGAATCATTACTCCCGATGAAAGGCCAATCCATTCTGTGATTTTGTAAATGTTGTTTCCGGAAAAGTAAATGGTGAGGGTTCCTCCTTCATCTGTCATTTGATCCATAAACTCTTCATTGTTGAGTTCAATTGTCTTTAAATTTTTGTTTGAATCAATGGTTTCACATAGCAAATCATATTTCTTAGCCAGTGATGGTTTTTGAGCTGATGTACTTTGAAGAAGAGTAATCAGGATCAGTAGGGTGATCAGGGGTTTAATCCTCTTTTTCATATTGAAATACTCTGCGATGGAATTTTGTACTTATCATTCAGCCTTGCACCAATCCCCGGTGTATCATCAATTTCCACAACCCCATTTTCTTTGAAAACCATGCCACCACTGACAGGGTCTTCCTGCAACATCAGCGGCGTATCCAGATCGTAATGCACAATCAAATCGCTGCAGTACGCAAAATGTACGAGTGCAGTAATGGCCAGCCGGCTTTCCATAAAACATCCCACCTGCAAGTGAATGTTGTTTGCTTTTGCTATTTCAACAATTTGCAAGGCGTTAAAAATACCTCCGCTTTTACCCAATTTAATGTTGAAGTAATCCACGGCATTCAGGCGAGCCAGGTTGGCTGCATCATGCTGATCAAAACAACTTTCATCAGCCATGATTTTGATGGGGCTTTTTGCACGTACCGTTGGTAATTCCAAAAAATTCCATTTGGCGATGGGCTCTTCGCAATGCTCAATATTGTAAGCGCTTAATGCTTGTAAGGTTACTGTAGCAGTTTCCACACTCCACCCCTGGTTGGCATCAATGCGAAGCGGATGTTCCATTCCAATAGAAGCACGAATGGCTTTGATTCTTTCGACATCTGCTTCGGTTGTAGTACCCAGTTTCACTTTAATGGAAGGGAAGCCGGCTTGTTTATAGTCCAAAGCTTCTTTCGCCATTTTTTCAGGAGAACCCAATCCCACTGTCATATCAGTTGAAATGAGTTTGTTCCTGCTTCCTCCCAGGAACTTGTACAGCGGCAGACCGGCATGTTGTGCCGCCAGATCATACAACGCCATGTCGAATGCGCTCTTGATGTTTTCATTACGGGTGATAAGCCGGTTCATATCGTTGGTGCAGCCTTCAATATCCAGTGCATCTTTCCCTTTCAATACGTTGGCAATATACTGCCCCACTATGAAACAGGTGTCCATGCTTTCGCCGTTGATGCTCATGTACGGACTGCATTCGCCCCAGCCTGTCAGTCCTTCCCGGGTATGAATGCAAACAAATACATTATCAGCGTCGTACTGGGGTCCCAACGAAATTACAAATGGCTGTTTCAGCGGAATAGATACCTTAAAAAGTTCTATGGAAGAAATGATCATCGACATAAAATAGTTTACTGGTAAAGTTAGGGTTCTTGCTGGTGTCAGGACGTCGCAGACGTCAGACACCATAAAAAAGCCCTCCGGAGATGTACCGAAGGGCTTTTTAAAATTTTCGATGTAAGTTCTGATTATTTTACCAGCTTCAATTCCTTAATCAAATGTCCGGCTCCGCCCAGTTTGTCCACACACCACAGAACGTAGCGAATGTCCACACAAATGGTACGGTTCAGATCTTTATCAAACGCAATTTTATGACTCAGGGCTTCATAGTTTCCATCAAACGCAAGGCCGATGAGGTTGCCGTTAGCATCAATTACCGGTGAGCCGCTGTTACCGCCGGTAATATCATTCGTGGTAATGAAGCCAATCACCAGGTCTTTCCTGATGGGGTCTATGTATTGTCCGAAATCTTTCTTCTTCAGTAATTCAATTTGCTTCGACGGAAGATCAAATTCGTAATCACCCGGTTTGTATTTTTCCAGTAACCCCTTAGAAGTGGTAACATAGTCGTAGCGTACCGCATCACGGGGTATATAATTTTTTACATTACCATAAGACACTCGCATGGTAAAGGTGGCATCGGGGTACATTTTCTTTGATGCAACAGGATTCATTTGCATGATTCCTTTCATATACAAACGACCCAGATCGTTGTTTTTAACAGTGAATTCCTGGAATCTGTTGAGGAATTTGTTAGTCCAGTTTTTGGTAAAGCTGCTGGCAATCGCAAATGCCGGATCTTCCTGCAATTGTACTGCATTCGGGTTCTTTACAAACAGTTCCCATTTGGCTTCATCCAAAATCATAGTTTTTGCAAACACTTCATTGGCAAACTTTCTGAATGTAGCCTCGTCATACAGGTCGCCAAAACTGCCTTTCACATTTTCAAAGAAGCCAATCGGGTGCTGGTCCCTGGGTACGTCTTTATAGTACATGTAAAGAACTGTACCGAGTATATTGCGGTCGCTCGGCACATCGGCGCCTTCAAGAAAATTTTTACGGGCAGCAATGGCTCCCGCCATGGCTTTCTTTACATCTGCTTCTGTGCTGCCCTGTTTCACCAGTGCATTTTCCACCTGCAGTAGTGAGGAAGCAAAGGCTATCAGGGGTGAGCCATAAATACCTTCATTCATATACACCCTGTGTTTGGTGTAGGGCTCCCATGCAGCATATGTTTTTTCCCATTCGGGAAACACGGCAGCATATTCCGGTTTATCCTTTGCCCATGCAATGAAATTGGCTTCCGTTTTTTTCTTTTGACCAAATACATCGTATTTCAAAAGCTGTTTGGTTTCGCCGTCGTAAAACTTCCAGTAGTTGGCAATGGAAGCATAGTTGCTTGCAAGTTTTAATTTAATGGCAGGATCTTTCTGCATTTCGGTGAACATATACTTCAGACGGGCATCACGCAGTTTCACGAGGGTGGGATTGTTAATATCGGTTGCCATTTTTACACCCATGGAAGTTTCATACCTGTTGGTGCTGCCGGGATAGCCCCAGATCATTGCAAAGTCTCCGTCTTTTACACCTTTCAGTGACACGGGCAGAAACCATTTTGGTTTGTAAGGAACATTTTTATCACTGTATTCGGCAGGTTTCCCGTCGGGCGTGGCATAAACACGGAAGATGGCAAAATCACCCGTATGGCGGGGCCATTCCCAATTATCCGTATCTCCCCCAAATTTTCCTACACTTTCAGGAGGGGTGCCAACAAGACGAACATCTTTAAAGCGCTGGTAAACGAATACAAGAAACTGGTTGCCTTTGAAGAGCGGACTTACTCTTGCTTCAGTAAATTCATCTGCTTTAGAATAACGGGCATTAATAGCCGCAAGTACTGCGTTTTGTTTTTGTGCACGTGCATTACCTAAGAGTGTACCGAGTGAATCCAGCACTTCTTTGGTAACATCTTCAATGCGTAGTAAAAACTGAACAGAGAGACTTGTCTTGATTTCTTCGGCGTTTGTTTTTGCATAAAAGCCATCACGCAGGTAGTTATTGTTAACACTGGAAGCTGCGGCAATTGCACCATAGCCACAGTGATGGTTGGTAAAAATGAGTCCCTTGTTACTCACTATTTCTCCGGTACAACCACCTCCAAAAATAATGATGGCATCTTTCAGTGATGCTTTGTTGATGCTGTACAATTGTTCCTTGGTAAGCTTAATTCCTTTTTTCTGCATTTCTGCATACACTTGTTCTCCCAGCAGTAACGGCAGCCACATACCTTCATCGGCATAGGTGCGGAAAAGCGAAAGAATCAAAGCAAGCGTGAGAATCATTCGTTTCATACAATGAATTTTATGAAACAAACGTACGTTAAAAAGTAAGACGGCAGAAACGCTTTTTAAAAGCCGGTTAATCAGCAGAAGGAGTGATTCTTTGCTGTTGTTTCCTCATGGCTTCTGCAGGAAACAAGCCCGGCTGTGGATCTTGCAGCAACAGGTTCGTATCGCAGTTGTCGCCATCGCAGCAGGGCAGGGCGTTGGTGTTGCAAACGGGGCATTGGTAATGGCCATGCACATGTACCAGTTGCACTGTATGTCCGCAAAACAAGCATTGTTGCATAGCTCAAAAATAATCGTTTCAATATTCTGCAGGCCGGAAATTTTGAGGTGCCTTTCTATTTACCGGTAACCAATCCAGGAACGGGTGCCTTTGTCGTACAGCCAGTAGATATTATTTGCAAATGCAAAATTAAGCCTGTCTTTTATGGGGGCTTCCGGCGGCAGTTGTAACCGTTGCGTTATTACAGCCGAAGTGCTGCTATACAATTCCACTTCTTTGGTTTTGATATTCAGCAAGCCAAATTCAGCGTTGCCCTGCCCGGTAAACACAACGGTGGTACTGTTGTAATCGGGTAGTACACGGAAGGTATCAACCGTCCAGTTGGCGGGTGCCGGCTTTTTCACCGAGTAGCCCGTTTTCAGCACTTTCATTTTTTCGGGCACTTCGTTTCCGGTGGCTGCATCATACACAACAATCGCTGATCCTTTCAGGAAGTACACTACATTCTCCCGTTGATTGTAGCTGCCGGTAGATTGAGGAAATGGTTGCCGTTGACCGGCAAACAACGTTTTTATGTCATAGGGAATTCCGGCATCATCCATTACATAGGTAATCCACCCTGTTGTACCGTGTGCATTTGCATGAAAGGTTTTGGTAAGCGGACTGTACCACATACCTCTGATATCGGCCATGAGAGCCAGATCGGGCGGGGAAACCATTTCTCCTGCGCCGTTGAAAAATGCCATTGCGTACGTTTTGTTTCCGGCAATAGTGGCGTAGTAGTAACGGTTTTTTAAATTGAGTGCCACAGTGCCGCCATTATCACCAGCGCCGGAAGGCATTTTCAGCTCTGCTACTTTGCGGAGCTGCCGAACGGTTTGAGCCAATAGGTTTGTTTGCAACAACGCTAAGCAGACAACAGCCATCGTAACTTGTTTCATACACGGAACTTATCTGCTAAAATTAACCAAATAGATGTAAGGATTGCGTTAAAAGAGTGCCGCCAGTAACTCCATCAGCATAGCAATTCCTGCATGTACAATCCAGCCGCCCCAAACAGATTTGGTTTGCAATGCAATCGAGCCCAGCACCAGCGCCCCCAAAAAACTTCCTGCTGCTTCAGGTAAAGGCTTTCCTAAATGAATACTGAAATAAAAAAAGGCTACTGGTAAGATAGCCTGTACGCCAAGGAAACGGCTCAGCACTGCTACCATCATTCCACGGAAAAAGAGTTCAATGGATAAAAAATCGACGAGGTAGCAAATTTCAAAAAATGCAACTTTACTCCAGCGGATCACTGTAAGCTGGTTCCTGCTCAGTTCCTGTGCCCTGGGATACATTTCTGAAAAAGAATCTGATGCTGCGGCTGCCATCACTAAGGGAGCCATCAGCAGCAGCAGTAGCAGGTAAGGAAGCAAACGGGATGGCTTTTGTACCCAATACAACGCCCAGCGTCCTTCCAGCAGCCGGTGTATGACTATTATAAGGAGACTGATCCACAGAAAACCGCCCAGCCAAGACGCTGCATTTCCCTTTTTGCTCAGAAGCTCAATCCCGGTAACTTCAAAGACGAGGTGAAAGGGGACCGTAATTTTTAATGCGAAAAGAAAAGGAGTAATTAACAGCAGCAACCACAATCGTGACTGCGTAAAACCCGGCATTGTTATTTTACCCAAACTGATCCAATAGCCAGCCACCAGGAATAGGGTAAACAGCAACGAGAACCAGGCTGAGCTGCCTGCAAAACCGCCGGAAGTACTCCATAATGAAAAGGAGGTATAATAGTTTACATAGCAAGTGCTGCCAATGAGTAATAAACTAAAGATCCATCTTCTGCCCGAAAGCAAACAAACAACCTGTTGGAGCGTGTGTTGAAAAAAGGCAATCAATGTTGACAGATTATCCTGCGTTCAGCTCTTTCCATAACAGATCTTTTAACTCCGTCAAGCCTAAACCGGTAACCGAAGAGATGAAAACATGTGGAATGTTGGATGGAAGTTCTTTTTCAATAGCTTCTTTCAGTTCCTGGTCGAGCATATCACTTTTACTGATAGCAATGATAAATTGTTTTTGCAGCATTTCCGGGTTGTATTCTTCCAGTTCATGAACCAGTATATTGAATTCGGCACGGTGATCTTTACTGTCGGCTGGTATGACAAACAACAGGACACTGTTTCGTTCAATGTGCCGCAGGAATCGGTGTCCCAGGCCTTTTCCTTCAGCCGCACCTTCAATAATACCGGGTAAATCGGCTACGCAGAAACTTTGATCATTCCTATAGGCCACCATGCCCAACTGAGGTGTAAGGGTGGTAAAAGCATAGTCGGCGATCTTGGGTTTCGCTGCCGTAATGCTGCTCAGGAGGGTGGACTTGCCGGCGTTGGGAAATCCTACCAGGCCTACATCGGCCAGTACTTTCAGCTCCAGAATTTTCCAGCCTTCCAATCCGGGTTCGCCGGGCTGTGCATAGTCAGGTGCCTGGTTGGTGGCGGTGGCAAAGTTGGTATTTCCAAGTCCGCCCCTGCCTCCTTTCATGATAATTTTTTCCTGGCCATGTTCGAGAATTTCAGCCTCAGCAACACCGGATTCTTCATCTCTTGCGATGGTGCCCAGTGGGACTTCTATGATGATATCCTTCCCGTCTTTACCGGTCATATTATTTTTATTGCCCGGTGCACCGTTTTCGGCCAATACATTTTTGTAATACCGCAGGTGCAGGAGGGTCCACAGTTGGGAGTTGCCCCGCAGTATAATGTGGCCACCACGACCGCCATCGCCTCCGTCGGGTCCCGCTTTGGGATTAAACTTGGTGCGTGCAAAATGTTTGCTTCCGGCGCCGCCATGACCGCTGCGGCAAAAAACACGTATGTAGTCAATAAAGTTTTTTTCCATTGCTTCGAGACAGGCAAGGTACAAAGAAAGTGTGTAGCAGTACCTATGCAACTGATGGAAAAAAGAAAAACCCCTCTGCATTCCTGCAGAAGGGTTTTGAATAGGTATTTTGATTTGTTTAGGTTATGCTTCCTGTCCTATCGTTTAACGGGCAACTGTAAATTTCACACTGGAAATTTGTCCTTCGTGTACCATTTGAAGGATGTAGTTGCCTGGTTGTAATTGATTGATGTTGTTGATGGAGATGCTGTTTACACCTGCATTAACTGCGTTTTTCTGCTGGAGCACCAGTTTACCGGTCATATCCACGATGCGGAGTACCACATCACCTTTGCCTTCTGCTTCCAGGCGGGCAGTTGCCTGTGCATTTACTACAGGGTTGGGCGCCAGGCTCAAACCTTTCAGTCCTTTTTTGTCTTTGCGGATCATCACCACTTTACTGTAAGTGAACTTGCCATCTTTATCCACCATTTTCAGGCGGTAGAAGAAAGCGCTTTCGGTTTCATTACCGAGATTGTCAGCAAATTCATAGCTCGAGCGACCGGTACCGGTTCCTGCTGCATTTTTATTTCCTACAGAGCGGAAAGAGGCTCCTTGAGCACTTCTTTCAACCACGAAATGATCGAATTCCACTTCATTTTCTGTTTGCCATTTCAAGGTAGCCACATCGTTACGGAAGCTTCCATCAAAGCTAACCAATGTCACAGGCAGCGGTGATTCAATGGGCAATGAAGCAGATGCCAGATCAGTAAGGCCGGTAATAGAAGAAATGAGTGATGCAGAAACTGTACCGCTTACCTGGTTAGCCGTAGTGGCATCAATGAAAAAGAGGCCAGTGCCGGTTGAAACGTGAATCGAGCCGGAAGTTGTAAAGGCAATACCGTTTACACTGCCGCTGAAGGTGCTGCCGCCGGCAGGAATCACCGTCCATTTCTTGCTGAGTGTAGTGGGGCTTAATGTTGAATTTAATGTGTAGATGAAAGTTGGGCCATCTGTTGTATTGCTTAATGCATACAATGTGCCATTCGATGTAAAGGCCAAGTCACCGTTCTGGAACTCAGAAATAGTACCACCTGAAACGGTGAGGTTTACTAAACCGAATGTATTCACATCGCTGATAGGATTGGTACCATTACCACGGAATTTAGCGATCCGCAGTTGAGAAGAACCATCACCGGCAATGATCCATCCAAATCCCTGGGGATCCATTGCAAAGCGAACAAAGCCAAGACCAGTATTGTCACCCGCTCCATTCATATCTATAGAACCAACGTTGGTATTCCCGGTTCCGTTTGGATTCGCTGCAAAAATTTGTACAATACCATTGTTTTCGGCAGTTGATGAGTTTAACACATAATACAGTGATCCTGCGGGGTCAAAAACAGGAACAGGTCGGTTCAGGGCCAAACCAGCTGTTGATCCGGATGGAGTTAAAATACTTACAGGGCCAAAATTGATAGCACCGGTGATGGGATCAACATTGTAGGCTCTGATGGCTCCGGTTCCTGAAGTGGAATACAGGTTGGGTATAAACACATTCACCGTAACATCCAGGGTGCCAGTGAACGTACCATTACCATTGTTCTGTGTAGAACGTGTAAACGACAAACGGAACGTGTATATTCCTGCGGGTGAATTTGCAGGAAAAGTTGCCGTAGCTGTTGCGTCGTTTTCGTTAGAATTAGCAGGGCTGATAGTTGTTGAACTTACAGTAACAGTATTGCCAAGAGGTCCGCTTAACAACGCCCAACTTGTGGGAGATTTAAAGCGGCGGTTGTTTTGTGCTGTTCCTGTAAGGGTAACAGTTCCTCCGGCAGAAGTGATAGTAGTTGGGTTGGCTGTACCTGTTTGAGCTTTCACTTCAGGAAGGCTCAGGCCAAGCAGTACGAACGACAAAATAGCCGTTTTTAAAAACGTAAAAGTTTTCATTGTTTCAGAGTTTGTGGTAAACAAATAAAATTGCTGTGGCTTCAGCAGATACCGGAACAGGAATAAATTTTTACACGAGGAACTTGGAAAGAAGGAGCTTTCCTAAAGGATAATCAGAGATAATACGATTTTTGTACGGATAGGTTGGAGATGTAAAAGTATAATGCGGGATTGAATTGTGCAAGTATTTTTTAATTTTTTTCAAAAAAACCGGAAAAACCTACTGGGCGTTCTTCCAGTTTTTATAGGTTTTTTCTTGATTCTCAATGATTTCGGATATGCTTCTCAGCGGGTCGCATGCAAACCAATTGGTCCGCATTTCTTTGGGTAACGCCTGGTAAATTTCTGTACCTTTTGTTTTCCATTGTATCATTTCATCACTCACATCTTTCATTTTTTTAGCAGGATTTCCAACTATGAGGCTTCTTTTTTCGAACTTCAATCCTTCTTTCACGAAACTTAATGCGCCTACAATACATTCATCTCCCAGCATCACATTGTCCATAATAACTGCATTCATTCCAATTAAACAGTTTTTCCCGATGGTGGCACCATGTACTATGGCGCCATGACCAATATGTGCACCTTCCCGTAATAAAACGGTTACTCCCGGGAACATGTGAATGGTGCAGTTTTCCTGCACATTACATCCATCTTCCAGAATGATTTTCCCCCAATCGCCACGTAATGCTGCACCCGGACCAATATAGCAGTCCTTTCCAATAATTACATTACCGGTTACAGCTGCCTGCGGATGGATGAATGAGGATTCGTGAACTACCGGGATAAAACCATTGAAGGAATAAGTCATGCAGTAAAGGTAGCACACCGGGCAAAAAGAAAACTATACACCAGGGGGACTTTTTGCCCTGGGTTTCTTCTTCTGAATGGATTTGATAATCCGGACTGCTCCGAAAACAATACCAAATGTTCCGAGCAAAAAAACTACATATGCCAGTGCTTCAGATCCGTTACAGGCAATACTGCAGGATAGTCCGGTTAGCAGGAACACCAACAGCAACGAAACAAGAATGGTGACTACAATCAGGATCACTTTCGTGCCTGATCCCTCAGCCTTTTTTTGTTTTTTAACAATGGCCCGAACCGATTGCCGGATGTCCTTCTTTGACCAGGTTTGCTTGTTGGTAAGGGAAGGATTGGATACGTTTTCCTGAGTCATTAAGGAAGGATAAATGGTAGTGACTGCTGCGGTAGGTTGCGAAAAAGGAATATATAAATGCTTTTGTCCCAACTGGTTTCCATAAAAACAAACAATCATGAATGTTGCTGCAATCAATGTAAAATCAAGACTCTTCCGGTAGAAATAAGATGCTTTGTTTTTATATAATAAAATGGCTGAAAGGGTCAAAAGAACGGAAGTGTCCAGAAGCAATGTGCTTACTTCAATGCCCACTTCTCTTAATTGTTTTCCGGTATTGATGGCCAGTAAGTTCAGCGGGAAATAGAGAACCACTATGAGCCAGCGGGTGAATACGGGATGTTGTTTTGCCCAGAATGAAATTTGCTTCATAACCTTGTTATTTCCGTGAAAAGATGGTATTTTAAGAACCAACAAGTTAAATGATGCTTTCCGGGAAAAACAATGATTTACGTTTCTAATAAAGATTTATCTGTTCGGTAACATAACCCTTTAAATAGTGCCACCAGGTGGCTCTTCTGATTAAAAATTTCGATTTGATAGAGTCCGGTTGATTTGCCATTGTGCAGTTCTGTTGCAACTCCTGTCAGGACGTCACCCACATGAACGGGTTTGATAAAATTAATGGATGTGTCTAATGCAACAGAAAGCTGGTTGCGGTTATTACAGGCAAATGCAAACGCACTGTCTGCAAACGAAAACGTTACTCCCCCGTGAATGATACCAAAGCCATTCACCATTTCTTCACGGATGGTCATTTTTATTTTACTGAATCCTTCTTTTATTTCCAGGATCTCAATACCAAGCCATTGACTGAACCGGTCGTGGTTCATCATGTGGTTGACTACTTCTTCAGGTGTATGCATAAAATTCTGTTATTCGCCTTTGAAATGAGGAGTTCTTTTCTGGAGAAACGCATTGATTCCTTCGTTGTAATCATAGGTTCCTGCTGCTTTCTGCTGAAACTCATCTTCCAGTAACAATTGTTCTTCCCAGTTATTGTTGAACGAATGATTCAATGCATGTTTGGTATAAGCCAGTCCTTTGGTGGGCATCTGTGCCAGGGTGTGGGCAATTTTTTTGCTCTCGTCTTCAAAGGTTACATCAGGGAAAACCTTGTACACCATACCCAGCCTTTCTGCTTCGTTTGCAGAAACTTTATCTCCCGTCAGCATCAATGCACTTGCTTTTTGCCACCCAATCAATCTTGGTAAAGTGAAGGTGCCACCACTGTCGGGTATTAAGCCAATCTTTGAAAAGGCTTGTATGAAAGATGCCGACTCTGTTGCCAGTACTACATCGCAGCAAAGTGCAATATTGGCGCCGGCGCCAGCTGCCACTCCGTTCACCGCTGCTATTACAGGCTTGGGTATGTTACGAATACGTTTTACAATGGGATTGTAATGTTCTGATAAAATTTGTTTGATTTCCATTTTATTGTCGCCTGTCAGTTCGCCAATATCTTGCCCTGCACTGAAGGCTTTACCATTACCGGTGATGTACACACAACGCACTTCATGCAAAGAGGCACATTCATCCAGGCGGTTTTGCAAAAGCAAGGCCATTTCACGGTTGAAGCTGTTGAACTTTTCAGGCCGGTTAAGATGGATATAAGCTACCGCATCTTTAATTTCAAATTGAATGGGGGTCATATTAAATGTTTTTGGCGCAGAGAAAAGAGATGCGAAGGTTTCGCAGAGTGCTATTCTCTGCGTTCAACTTTTCGTTCTTATTTCACTGCGTGTAAGAAAAGATCTTTACAATTTAATCAATCGAATATAATCAATCATCGCCCGGTTCACATCCACGTTCATGTTATTATTCCATTCTTCCAGAACCAGTCGAAGCTGATTGTTTCCTTTTTTCAAATTTACTTTGTAACTGTTACTCCAGCCCCAATCGCTCCATTCATCAGTTCCCCGTTGTGGGAATACCAGCGCACCCACATAGGTGTTTCCATTGTACAGACTGCGTATGGCGCATTTGTTATCGGTATTCCAGGGTCCGCTGCCGTTGGAATAACGGAAATCAATTAAATAAATGCCATCTGATTCAACATGCACGTTGATCGAGATCGATTTATTGGTTGAAGTGGAGGTTTCAATAAATCCGGTTCCTGAAAAGTTTACAAATGGGAACGTTGCTTTTGCCGTCATTGTTTCCATTTCAACGATCTGCATTTTGTTTACTTCAAAAAAGGAGATGGGCTCACTTATAAATGATTCAATGCCCATGTTATTGATAGCAGAAATACTATACTCTGTAAAAATGCTATCTGCCTTAATAGTATACGAAAGCTCTTTTGTATTGTTGATTAATTTTCCGTTTTTGTAAATCAGGTAACCGGCAGCACCATCAACAGGGTTCCATTCCATTTTATTTCCTTTTCGTTTTACTTGCGGATCGGCGGGTGTAAATACATTGGCAACCATGTTAATGGTATTGCTGCGGAATGCTTCGTTGTTCAGTTCAATTTCTATTGCATGTGTGCCTTCTGTTGAAGCGGGAAGGAATGCGTCGGGTAGTTCTTTTCCATCCATTTTGATGGAAGTAATTTTGTTACCGGTACCTCTCACTGTAATGTTGAGAACTGCATTTCTGTATGTAAAATTGCTGAGTGTTTTGGTGCCTGTATAATTCGAAGGAACAGCAGGTGCAAAGCGAATGCCGTTTGTTTCAAAATGTATGCCCATAAATACCCGGTGCACCATAGCTATGTTTCCTGCCATACTCCATAACATGCGGTCGCTGTTGATTTCTGTTCCGTTAAAATCACCGGTTTCAGCCACCATGTTTTCATAGTTGGTTAGAAACAAGGCGCCTGCACGATAAATGGCAGCAAGGCCGTGATTTAAAGCGGCTTCATTACCTGCTTTGGCTGCAGCTAAATTCCAATACGATTGTACGAAAGGCCAAATGGCATTGTTATGATAAGGTGGAATGCCCGGTATTTGTGGGTAAATACATGTGACGCCAAAAGGCGTTACTGGTGATTTTCTGAAAATCAGTGTCTGCTGCTGTTCGCTGGCAACATCAAATAACACGCTCAGTGCTTCGCCCAGTGCTTCAAAGCGTGGCGATTGTATGAAAGAGTTCCGTCCGTACAGGTATTGTGCATAAAAACCTTTGTCCGGCATCCAGAGCTGTTTGTTGATGGCAGCTTTGAGGGTTGTTGCAGTTTGCTCATATTGCTCAAACGGTTGCTGCAGTTCTTTCGCCATCATGGCCAGAATTTTATGTGCCTGGTAATGCACTACGTTGGTGCCCAGGTTTTGCGACAAATAGATGTCCATATTGCTCATCCACTTGGGATAAGTTTGCTCTCTCCAGTCTAAGAAGGACGATTCGCCTTTGTACAAACCTGTTTCGCTGTTGAATAAAACTTTGGCATCATCCTCCAGCGTGTTTTTGATAATTTCATAAGTGAGTTGCAGCCAGTCTTTGTCGCCGGTAGCCTTATAAATTTCCCATGCAGCCAGCACCCAGGTGGTGCGGTCGCTGCTCACGGGCCATGCACCGCCGCTTCCTGTATCCTGGATAATGCGTTTGCGTTTCACTTTTTTGAGTAATGATATTTTTGCAATATCAGGCTGATGGTACGCAAAGGCGAGGAAGATGCTGTAGCTGATATCCCGTGTCCATACCCCGCCCCATTTGGCTCCGGTGCGGAAGGTGCTGTCGGGTTCAATGTTCTTTATTGCTTCTTCCAACGACAAATTGAACAAGGCATCAACGATTGGATGGTCCGATTTGTAGGAAGGTTTTTGCGATAGATCTTTACTCAACTTCCATTCTTTTTCCTGGTTCTCTTTTTCGTTATACGGGTTGAAGGTGAGTGTGATGGTATAGATGCCGTCTTTATTATCATCTTTCAGTTGCAAACCTTTGCTGCCGAGGTTTACAAAATCCCATGAGAGTGGTTCTGCAGCGCCTGCAATATAAAAGCCTTTGAAATCGGCTTTGGCAACTTTGTTGCCGTCATAGGTTTCGTAATAACCTTTTTCATCGAACTGTTTCAGCACAGGACGCATATCCACCCGGAAGGTGTATTCATAATTCACCGGTAAATAGGTGGTTGGTGTAGCGGGAGCCGGTTCAGGCAGTTGACCAAACACTACAACCGGTGATTCTTTTTCATTGTTGATCACCACCCAATGGTCATTTCCTGGCGCCAGTTCGTTATCCTTTTCATTGATGCTGAATTTGAATTTGATCAAACGGGAAAAAGTGGCACTGGCCGGGCTTTTGTAGTTGGATTTGATGTGCGTGGCAGAAAGAACGGTGGCGGTGTTGCTCCCTTGTACAACCTTGTCTTTGTACAAAGTAAATTCTGCTGATTTGTAAAGTACATGCTCGTCTGTGTTCTTACAGGAGTAAAACATGGTTATCAGTATTACAGCAAGAAATCGTTGCATCGTGGAGGTTTTAACAATTGAAAGCTAAGAAATAATCTGAATCACTCAATGACACTTAAAATAATCAAACGGCTCTTTGCAATCGTTACATTGATACAAGGCCTTGCAGGCCGTTGAGCCAAATTCGCTGATAGGTCGAGTGTTGGTTGAATTACAATGCGGGCATTCAACGCCATCTGCTGCTATAACAAAACGTTGATCCGGCGCTGCAATACCGTATTCTTTTAGTTTTTGTTTACCTTCTTCGCTCATCCAATCAGTTGTCCAGGCGGGAGATAAAACTGAAGTTATTTTTACATTATTGACACCGTGTTCGGCCAATGCCAGCCGTATGTTCATGGAAATCATATCCATGGCCGGGCAACCGTTGTAGGTGGGTGTGATGAATACTTCCACCTGACCGTTATCATTTACTTCCACATTCCGGAGAATGCCGAGGTCGTGAATGGTGAGTACCGGTATTTCAGGATCAGTTACCTGTTGCAGCCAGTTCCATACCTGTTCTTTTGATATAGTGGCCGGAGTTACCATTGTGTATTGGGATAGGTTCGTTGCAGGTATTGCAGGTTGGAAAGAATATAACCCAGATGTTCTGTATGTGTGCCTGTTTTGCCCCCGGTTTGCATGAATGCTTTCTCAGGAGCGGTTAATGTGGCCTCTTCAAACACTGCGGTTACTTTTTCAGTCCATTGAACCTGGAGCACATTGAAATCAACATCGGTAATCGCTTCATAATCTGCGGGTAGAAACATTTCGCCTGTATAACGCCAGAGTTCATCAATTGCCTGTTGCATCCGCTGTTTGCTTTCATCTGTACCATCGCCCAAACGAATCACCCATTCACTGCTCCAGCGCACATGATAATTGGTTTCTTTTAATGATTTGGTTGCTATAGCTGCAATCTGTTCATCACTGTGTTTTTGCAATTGCTGAAATAATAATTGCTGAAACTGGCTGTATAAATATTGACGGAGAATCGTTTGACCCCAGTCGCCATTGGGCTGTTCAACAAGTAGCAGGTTTTTGTATTCCCGTTCTGTTCTTAAATAAGCCAGCTTGTCTTCATCGGCCCCCTCTAAATCTCCCACCAAGGGGGAGACTTTGCCCTCCGCTTGTTTATTACTATTTATTATTTCAGCAGCGTGTTGATAAAACAATCTTGCTTGCCCCAATAAGTCGAGTGAAATATTTGTCAATGCAATGTCTTGCTCCAATATAGGTCCGTGCCCGCACCATTCACTGTTTCTATGGGAGAGGACAAGGGTGGTATCGGCGAGGTGAAGGATGTAGTTTATTTTGTATTGATCGGTCATGTGTAAAAGTTAACTGGTTAACAAGTTGATAAGTTGAAAAGGAGATACCTGTTAACCTTTCAACCCGTCAACTTTTCAACACTTCGTTACATATAATTCACCTCATCCGGCAATTGATAAAACGTAGGATGACGATACACTTTATCAGCCGCTGGTTCATATAGTTCACCTGCTTCTTCAGGATTAGAGGCTGTGATGTATTTACTTTCCACCACCCAAATGCTTACGCCTTCCATTCTTCGTGTGTACACATCTCTTGCGTTTTCGATCGCCATTTGGGCATCGGCTGCGTGCAGACTTCCTACGTGTTTATGGTCGAGGCCCTGTTTGCTTCTGATAAATACTTCCCAGAGTGGCCAGGAAGTTTTATCAGCTTCTGCCTGATAATTACTGCCGCCTCCTTTTTCTTCAGGAATATCGCCGTAGTAAAACTTTCTGATATGGAAGTTCATATTAAGCTGCTTTGGATTGTGATTTTAATTTTTGTTTTGCTGCATGAGCCATTGCTGCTTCCCGTACCCATTTGCCATTTTCATGTGCTTTTCGTCTTGCCTCTAATCGTTGTTTATTACAGGGACCGTTGCCTTTTACCACGTTCCAGAATTCATCCCAGTTGATTTGCCCAAAATCGTAGTGCCCCCGTTCTTCATTCCATTTTAAGTCGGGATCGGGTAAGGTCATGCCCAGCACTTTCACCTGCTCGGCAATCATATCTACAAAATTCTGCCGCAGTTCATCATTGGTTTTGCGTTTGATTTTCCATTTCATGCTCTGGTCGCTGTTGGTGCTTTCACTGTCTTTCGGGCCAAACATCATCAGGCTGGGCCACCACCAGCGGTTGATGGCATCCTGGCACATGGCCTTTTGTTCGTCGGTTCCTTTGCTCAGCACCAGCAAACTTTCAAAACCCTGTCGCTGATGAAAACTTTCTTCTTTGCAAATGCGCACCATAGCCCGGGCATAGGGTCCGTACGAAGTGCGGCACAGCATCACCTGGTTCATGATGGCAGCGCCATCCACCAGCCAGCCGATAGCACCCATATCGGCCCAGGTTAAGGTGGGATAGTTGAAGATGGATGAATACTTGGCTTTGCCACTGTGCAGGTCGGCAATCATTTCATCCCGGCTCATGCCCAGTGTTTCAGCTGCAGAATAGAGGTACAAACCATGACCGGCTTCATCCTGCACTTTGGCCAGCAGAATGGCTTTGCGCTTGAGCGAAGGAGCACGTGTGATCCAGTTGCCTTCCGGCAGCATCCCTACAATTTCGCTATGCGCATGCTGACTGATCTGCCGGATGTTGGTTTTGCGGTAGGCTTCGGGCATCCAGTCTTTGGGTTCAATTTTGATTTCAGCATCAATCTTCTGCTGAAACTGTTGTTCCAGATCGTGAAGGTTCATGTGGCAAGATTCTTTTTGCAAATGTACTTAAATCGCACACCTCTAACTGTCAAATGTTCACCTGCATTTCCCGTTTAGCAGATCAGTGATTCAACAGCTGAACAGCGCTCTTCATCCTGTGGTTTCTGTTGTGTGACAGATCATTCATCCGGCTTACCCTTTTTTTGCTACATTGCCTCATTAAATTCAATTGCTTTGCTACAGGATTACTTTCAACCGTTTCGCAGGCATATCATTGGAATAGATGCTGGGTTTCAATCGCCTTACGGTTACAAGAAAATGGTGTATGCCGACTGGACGGCCAGCGGCCGGGCTTATGCTCCCATTGAACAGCGATTGCAGCAGGAAATCATGCCCTTCCTGGCCAATACACATACCGAAACCACTGCCAGCGGTACGGCCATGACCAAGGCATATGAGCTGGCAAAACACATCATCAAACAGCATGTGCATGCCGGTCCCGACGACGTGCTCCTGTTCGCCGGCAGCGGCATGACCGGTGCGGTTAACAAACTGCAGCGCCTGCTGGGCCTTCGGATTCCGGAGCGGATCATGGATTACGTGAAGCCGGGGGTGCTGCCTTCTGCAGATGAATTGAAGAATAGCCAGGTGAGCATTCATTCGCTGTTCAGCAACTACCTGGATATTGATCCACAACTGCGCCCCATCATCTTCGTATCACAAATGGAGCATCATTCCAACCAAACTTCCTGGCTGGAAACAATTGCTGATGTTGAAATTGTTCCTAATGATGAACAGGGGAACATTAACCTTGCATCGTTGGAGCAGTTGTTGCAGAAGCATGTTGACCGGAAAAACAAAATTGCGGCTATTACCGGCTGCTCCAATGTTACGGGTATTCAAACACCTTATCACCAGGTCGCACAGCTGGTGCACAAATACAACGGACTTTGTTTTGTTGACTTCGCCTGTTCGGCACCGTATGTACAGATTGATATGCATCCCGGTGCGGAAGGTGCCGATCTTGATGCCATTTTTTTCTCTCCCCATAAATTTTTAGGCGGACAGGGAACACCGGGGGTGCTCATCTTTCATAAAAAACTTTATCACAATATCATCCCCGATCAGCCGGGCGGTGGAACGGTAACTTATACCAACCCCTGGAAGTACCACGAGTACATTACGGATATTGAACACCGGGAAGATGGCGGGACACCTCCTTTTTTACAAGGCATCAAAGCGGCGCTTGCGGTGAAACTAAAAGAAGAAATGGGCGTGGAAAACATGCTGAAGCGGGAGGAAGAACTACTGAAGATCATCTTTGCCAGGCTGCCCTTTATTCCCGGAGTTGAAATACTGGAGGGAACAAATCAGCACCGGTTGGGAGTGATTTCTTTCATCATCAGAGGAACGCATTTCAATCTTATGGTGAAGCTGCTCAATGACCGCTTTGGTATACAAACCCGGGGTGGTTGTGCCTGCGCAGGTACCTATGGACACATGTTATTACATGTGGATGAATTACATTCCTACGAAATTTTGAATGAAATGCACAAAGGAGATCTCAGCTGCAAGCCGGGCTGGATCCGGATGTCGATTCATCCGGTCATGACCAACGAAGAGGTGCTGTATATTCTCGATGCAATCGAGCAGGTAGCGCTGCACTACCATGAATGGAAACAGGATTATGTGTATGATGCAGATACGAATGAGTTTCATTTTCAATCATTCGCTGATCCGGCTCAAGAGCAGGTGAATGAATGGTTTTCTAAACCACTGTCTTAGTCTACAAGTCACTTCACATCATAATCCACCACCACTGTCTCCGTTTTCGGGTGTGCCTGGCAGGTGAGGATGTAGCCTTGTTCCATTTCTTCATGATCCAGGCCCCAGTGCACATCCATACTCACTTCGCCTTCCAGCAGTTTGGCCTTGCAGGTGCAGCATACGCCGCCTTTGCAGGCGTAAGGTACATCGGCGCCCTGTGCTGCAGCTGCATCAAGAATGGTTGTATCGCTGCTGAAGGGTATGTCAAAGCTGAAGCTGCGCCCATCGAGTTGAACGGTGATATGACTGGCTGGTCCACCCGACTGGCTTTGTGTTGTTGTGGCATGTTGCTTTTTGGCAGTTCCGGTTGTAAACAATTCAAAGTGGATGTGTTGCCGGTTAAAACCACGTTTTTCAAAAAAATCTTTTGCAGTCAGGATCAATTCTTCGGGGCCGCAGATAAACAATTCATCGACAGTAGTGTAATCAATCAATCGGTCAAGTGCTTGCAGCTTTTCCTGGTCAATCCGTCCGAAGCTGATGCTGCTGTCTGTTTTTTCACGACTGAATACATGAATCAGCGAAAACCGGTTCATGTATTTGTTTTTTAATGCTTCCAGTTCTTCAAAAAAAATAACGGAGTGGCGGTTGCGATTTCCATACACCAGGGTAAATGAGCTCAGCGGCTCTTTATGTAATACCTGCTTGATGATGGAAATAACCGGTGTAATGCCACTGCCAGCCGCAAAGGCCACATAGTGCTTCTTTTGCCCGGCATTGATGCTGCAGGTGAACTTTCCCTGCGGCGGCATCACTTCCAGGACAGCGCCGGCCTGAAGTTGATCATTGGCATAAGTGGAAAACAGTCCGCCGGCTGTTTTTTTTACCGCTACCTGCAGCTCCTGTTCAAACGGGGCTTTACAAATGGAATAGGAGCGTCTGACTTCCGCTCCATCAATAACCACACGGAGGTTGAGGTATTGCCCGGCCTGGTATTGGAACGATTCTTTCCATTCATCCGGAACAGTAAAGGCAATGGATACACAATCGGGGGTCTCACGGGTGATTTCTTTCACCGTCAGGGGGAAAAAGCGGCTCGACATGGTGTTTCGTTATTTTTTCAAACCATCAACCATGATCATCACCATATTATCTTCCAGGTCTTTGGCCGATATTTTGGCGGTTGACCTGTGCCAGCTTTCAATACCACTCACCGCATGCAGCATAATGAGTACGGCAGTAGGCCCGTCGATGGATTTTATTTCACCCTTCTTGATACCTTCCTCCAAAAGGGTGGCAAACCGCTTGCGGTAACTGCGGCGCTGGTTGTGGAAGTTGGAGCGGTACGGTTCCTCCAGGTGCTTCCATTCCCGGTCGGTCACCAGCACTTCCTCAAAATTGTCGAGCATCTGGTGAATGTGGAACCGAAGCAGCGTTTCTACTTTTTCAATGGGTGTTGCATCCGACAACTCCACTTCGTCCATATGTGCATTGAAGTGATTGGCTACTCCAAAGCAAATAGATTCCAGGATTTCATTTTTGGACTTAATGTGGTTGTACAAACTGGCAGCTTCAATGCCAATGGTTTCGGCAAGGTCACGCATACTGGCTGCTCCAAAACCTTTTTCACGGAACAGGGCAGCCCCCGCTTTTACAATCAGGTCTTTGCGGCTTTCGTTTTTGGACACCTTTAATTTTCCCATAAAACAAATGTAAAAAGTTTATGCAGGAATTTCCAAAATAC
Organism: Chitinophaga pinensis; assembly: GCA_943368955.1. Classification (GTDB taxonomy): domain Bacteria; phylum Bacteroidota; class Bacteroidia; order Chitinophagales; family Chitinophagaceae; genus Lacibacter; species Lacibacter pinensis_A. The sequence goes on along the minus strand of CALRLY020000003.1, from coordinate 131,067 downwards.
CTTCCAGCGGGTATTGATGAGGGGCCGAATTAGTTCTAAATTGCAGTAAATTCTTAAAACAAATAGTTATGAAAAAGAAACTTCTGTTCGTTGCCCTCGTTGTTGCGGCATTCCTGGTGGCAGCCCCCACCACTACCAAAGCCCAAAGTGACCCCTTTTGGTATGAGTCAATTTCCAACCCCAGCAAAACCATTAATTTCCTGATTGGGTTTTACCATACCAAAAATGAATTCATTACACGTGATGACGGAACCGGCTATACAAAAGTGCGGATGGCAGTTATCAACAAAGAAGGTGCTAATCCATTCGAGTGGGATGACTATAAAATTTATATCATGCTTAAAAACGGTGATCTGTTTTACAATTACACCACCAAGGCAACAGATGGTGATCTGGCCTGTCGCTGGACGGTACAGCCCGGCTCCAACCATGTTCAGTATTTGTGCTTCGACAAAGCATTTGATGTGAACCAGATTGAAAAAATCTGGCTCGGTATGAGCGATAACAAATTCTTTGACCTTGTAAGAAGTGATAAATAAACGGCCCTGATGCCCCCTTTTAACATCCGAAGCGCTCCTTATTGCAAGGAGCGCTTTTTTGTTATTTTGAGCGAAAGAAATATTCTCAGCAAACGGCCTGAGATCGCATTCATCCCTTTACCTTTGCGGCTTTGAACAGAAAATCCTTATAAATCAGCGTTTATGTCTTTGATAGTAGTAGGCACCATGGCCTTTGACGCAATCGAAACCCCGTTTGGAAAAAGCGATAAAATTGTGGGAGGAGCCGCAACCTATATCGCCTGGAGTGCTTCCAATTTTACCAAGCCAATCTACCAGGTTTCGGTGGTGGGTGGCGATTTTCCCCAGGAAGAACTGGATGCATTGCAGGAAAGAGGCGTGAACCTGGAAGGTGTGCAAATCAAAAAAGACGAAAAAAGCTTTTTCTGGAGCGGTAAGTATCACCTGGATATGAATACCAGGGATACACTGGATACACAGCTGAATGTGCTGGCGAATTTTGATCCCGTTCTGCCGGCAGCCTACAAGGATGCTGAATTCCTGATGCTGGGCAACCTGGTTCCTGCCATTCAGATGAATGTGATTCAGCAACTCAATCGTAAACCACGCCTTACAGTCATGGATACCATGAACTTTTGGATGGATACGGCTATGGATGACCTCAAGGCTGTGCTGAAACATGTTGATGTACTTCTGGTGAACGACAGTGAGGCCCGTCAGCTTAGTGGCGAATATTCACTGGTGAAAGCAGCCCGTGCTATCATGAATATGGGCCCTGCGTACCTGGTGATTAAAAAAGGGGAGCACGGTGCCCTGCTGTTTCACGACGGCAAAGTGTTTTTTGCTCCCGCTCTTCCGCTGGAAGATGTATTCGATCCTACCGGTGCCGGCGATACATTTGCCGGGGGCTTTATTGGCTATCTCACGCAAACAAAAGATATCAGCTTCGATAACATGAAAAATGCCATTATCGTGGGAAGTGCCATGGCAAGTTTCTGTGTTGAAAAATTCGGAACCATGCGGTTAAAGGAAATCACCCGCCAGGATATTGATGACCGCATCCGCCAGTTTGTGCAACTGGTCAATTTTGATATTGAATTTGAATAAGTAAAAGAAATCCTGCTCAGCTTACATTCGTGGCAACCAGCACCTGCTTTAAACTGCGGTCAATAATCTGACCCATGCTTTTCAGTTTGGCAAACACGGGATCCTTGTAATGATCGGCCAGTTCGTGGCCGAGCTGCTTAACTTTTTCCGGGGTTGAAATTTCTTCGTTCCAAACTACTTCCCGCAGGTCACGCAGGCGGTGTCGCTCGGCCCTCAGCCGGCGGGCAATTACGGCCCGTTCTTCCTGCTGATATTGTTGCACCACTTCTTTGTTGAGGTGGGTTTGTACAATTTCCACAAACGGATAATTCTCTTTAAAGTACTGCGGCAGGTAAATGTTTTTACTGCCTTCGTAAAACTGCTGGTCAAAATCAATGGCACGGATGAAGAATTTGTAATCATCAAAATCAGGGGTGATGATGAAAACAAAATTGTAAGCCCGCATATCGCCCAGTAAACGCAGGAAACAACGTTCATTAAACTTCACAAATTCTTTGGCAATCCGCTTCAGGTTATACTCCGGCCGGCGGGGAATGAGTTTCAGAAACTGATCACCGGGTATGCCTGAAATGTGTTCTTCCACCAGGGTGTCTTCTTCCGACAGGTAATGTACCGGGTTGGGCGAAAGCAGTTGTTCCAGCTCCAGCCCGTAAATGCGGGATGCATCGGATGTTTTGATGTAGAAATAATCGTACACATCGTTATACTTGTTTACGATTTTGATGCGGAACGGGTTTGAATTGCCGAAGGTGCAGTAATCAATCCGCTCAATGAACAGGTGCTGCTGCACCCTGGTATCGCCACCGGCTTTCAGTTTTGCATAAATATGCTTCAGTCCGCTGTGAATGGTATCTAATTCAGCCTGTGGATACAAAACCGTTTCCCAAAGGGTATCTTTCCCGTTCTGGTCAATTACAGGTACGCTGTCTGAATAATACTTCAGATCATTGTAACTCAGTGGAAGATGTTGTTCCCGCTGGTAAAAACGCAGGTAGTTCCGCAACTGGGTTGTAACGGGATAGAATATTTTTTTCCGGCTGATCATGCACTGTAAGTTACATTTTCCTGATGCATGAAACCTGATTTTCGGATCATAGTGCTGCTGATTTTCATCACCGCTCCCGTATGTATTAAAATCTTCGTGCCAGCACCACCTGGTTTTTAAATTTCTTCACCTTCCCCTGCAGGTTGAAAATTTCTGTGAAGATGATGTAAGGGCCTAAAGGAAGTTTGGCAAACTTTTCATCCAGTCCGTCCCAGCGGAAGGTACCCGTTTGCCCGCACAGGGCATTCCGTTGCAATGCTTTCACCACCCGACCGCTTGCATCAAACACCGTTATGTTCATGACATAACCAGGTTCCGGAAAACGATAACTGATGGTTACAAAATCTTCGAATCCATCGTTGTCGGGCGAAAACACTTCCGGGCTTACCGTAATATCGCCCTGCACCTGCAAATCCTGGCGGAACTGCGAGTTCTGTGTTGTTGGGGTACCATAACCCACATTTTTGGCAGCTGAGGTCCAGTTTTCAGCATTTTGACTGGCTGCATTGGGATTAATCCGCTCCAGTGCCACGCCATCTTTATTATCAACTAATGCAAAATGCCATTTATCTGTATAAGATACCTGGTCAATGATGCTGCCTTGACTGTTCAGCACCACCACATTCCCTTTGTCATTGGAGTAGGTGGGCATCGAAGAGATACTGTACAGGTTCGCCGGATTTTGTACCGTGTAAGACTGGAGTATGTTCGATGGATTATCGGTAATGGCAATGTATTCCTGCGGGAAGAGCAGGATGTCATCCACTGCCATATTCCGCAGGTTATCAATGGCACCGCTGCTGCTGCGGTTGGCCAGAATCAGCTGCCGCAGGTTGATCAGCTTCGATGAGCGGTTGTACAGTTCCACATAATCGGCTCCATCGCCTTTGGGATCGAAAAGTATTTCATTAATCACCACATCCAGGCTGTCGGCTGGTGAGGCTAATCCCACACGTGCTGTATTGAAACTGCCGATAGAAGTGCCACCGCAATCTGTTACGTTTCGAACCGTTACTGTGTAAATACGACCCCGTTGTAACGGCGTATTCAGCTTGATTTGTGATTTTGTAAACAAGGGGCCAATGCTGCTGTTACCTGTTGCAGCTACGGTAATGCCGTCGCTCACCTGGTAGTTTCCGGCGGTTGCAGCCCTGCCGCTGTCGAGCGGTTCATTGAAGGTAAGCACAATCGTTACACTATCGGTGGCGAATGCCCGAATCAGTTGCGGAGGTGTTTGGTCCCGGTTGAGTGCATCCACTGAGTTTTTCAGTGCGGGTGTGCCACCCCTCACATCTACGCTGGGCCTCCAGTTACTGCTGCCGGCGCATGGATTTTTGGTATCCACCATTTCCAATGTCCACCCACCATCTGCCTTTACCGCATTGTTATACCAGCTCACGTTGTATTCCACTGCATGCATAATAACTCCTTCCTGGTTTTGGATCCAGATGAGTTCACCTGTGTTGTCAAGGGAAGGGAAGCTGGTAACACCAATCGTTCGTCCGTAAACCTGCATGAGTGTTGCTGCAGAAGTACCGCAGATGATCACACTACTATCGGGGCGCAGCACAAACGAGGGTAAAGCGCCGCTTATGCCGCCGCCATCGCCAATGCGCCATCCCTGCAGGTTGATGGGATGAATGGTAGTGTTGCGCAATTCAATCCATTCAGCATTGGGCAGCGATACCTGTGGGGTGGGATCGGCCAGCAGTTCGCTGATCACCACGTCGTATCGTTGCGGGGTATAAAAGCTGAACGACCCGGTTGCATTAGTTGCAGCATTACCCCAGATGTCCTGCACACCGTTGACAGTTAGTTGATTCACCACACCATTGCCAAACGTAGTGGCAAATGTAAGATCCACCTGTGCGGTGTTCGTTGCATTTCGTACCGCACTCACCGGCGAGCCCAGTCCGTTATTGGCAGTATAGTTTGTTACAGTTTGACTGCTTGCCAGTTCCACCGGTTCGTTGAACAACACGCTGGCAGTAGTGGGAGAGGTACCAGTAACCGATGTAATAACCGGTGGTGTAACATCCGGAACAAATGTTTTGATTTCCAGATCATCAAAGTAATGCTTTTGAAAAAAACCGGAAGCACTTTGCCTTACAAATATTCCGAATGAATTGGAGGTGGTGTAGGTGGCATCAGTAACACTGCCTTCACTGCTGTAATTGTTTCCGGTGCCGGTAAGGTCCCGTAACAATGTCCATTGATTGGCAGCGTTTCGTATGATTCGAATACGTAGCAGGTTGTTGCTGGTATTCAAAGTGCCGTTTACGCCATCAATGATTTTCACAAAACTTCCACCGGCATCTTTTCTGAACAATGAAATTTCGTCTTCGGTATTACCAAGCCGCAACACATAGCCGGTGGTGCTGTTAAGCGATACATCTGCTGCTGAGGCGGTTAGGTAAACATCCACCAGGTTTGTCGATGAGGTTAAGAATTCTAACCGTACATAAAAGTCCCACTGTACCGTTGTTGCCAACGTATTCGGCGTGCTGATCCAGAAAGTGCTGTTGGTAGTTGTATTGTTACTTTGTAATTGCTGAAGCGGATTAATGATCCAGTCGCTTGTATTACTGGTTGCCCATGCCGGGTTCGACGTAAACTCTCCATCCGAAAAGTTTTCGTTCAATTGTGCGGTTCCGCTGAATGCTACAAACAAGAGCAGCAGAGAACTAAGAAGGGTCTTGCATTGCATGCACTAAATATAGAGCAAAATGCAGATTGCAAACGTTTGTTCATTTGAAATTTCAAAAAACTTTTGGCAACAAAATGATTCAAAACTAATTTTGCGGCGTGATGACAAAGAAACATACTAAAAAGATCAAACGCCAGCCATAGGGAAGGTGCAGGATTTGTTTTGTTTGTTTCATAACGAATTGCAGGCCTTCCCGAAACGGAAGGCCTGTTTTACTATCACCCTGCTGCGGCCCTCATCGGCAGGATTTAAACAATCGAAAAACAAGGCGGGCGGGGGTGCCGGCCATAAAACCATTTTTCATGAAAGTTGCAGTAGTAGGTGCCACAGGATTGGTAGGTTCCAAAATGTTACAGGTATTGGCAGAACGGAATTTTCCGGTTACAGAATTATTACCCGTAGCCTCCGAGAAATCTGTGGGTAAAGAAGTAATATTTAAAGGAAAGCCTTACAAAGTGGTGAGCATGAGCGATGCGATTGCTGCCAAACCTGCTGTTGCTGTTTTTTCTGCGGGTGGTGGTACCTCACTGGAATGGGCGCCGAAATTTGCAGAAGCCGGTATTACGGTGATTGATAACTCCAGCGCCTGGCGCATGGACCCTACCAAAAAACTGGTGGTACCCGAGGTAAATGCATCTGTATTGACCGCCGATGATAAGATTATTGCCAATCCCAATTGCTCCACTATTCAGATGGTGGTGGCACTGCAGCCACTCCACCAAAAATACCAGATCAGGCGGGTGGTGGTTTCAACCTATCAAAGCGTCACCGGCACCGGTAAAAAAGCGGTAGACCAGTTGATGGGCGAACGTGCCAAAGCAGTTGCCGGAAACGATGCAGAATACCCAATGGCCTATAAATACCAGATTGATCTGAATGTGATTCCGCAGATTGATGTATTTCTGGACAATGGTTACACCAAGGAAGAAATGAAAATGGTGAAGGAAACCAGTAAAATCATGGGCGATGATTCGATCCGTGTTACAGCAACAACGGTCCGTATTCCGGTTATGGGTGGTCACAGCGAAAGTGTGAATGTTGAATTTGCCAACGATTTTGATCTCAACGAAGTGAAGGAATTGCTCAGCAATGCACCGGGTGTTATTGTGCAGAACGATGATGCAGCGCAACTGTACCCCATGCCGTTATGGGCACATGAAAAAGATGAAGTGTTTGTAGGTCGTCTGCGCCGGGATGAATCGCAACCCAATACCCTCAATATGTGGATTGTAAGCGATAATCTCCGTAAAGGAGCTGCCACCAATGCCGTGCAGATTGCAGAATACCTGCTCAGCAAAGGAATGCTGGCTTAACGTAACGATTTGATATACGTATAACGGAAAGGCCGGGTTGCATGCCCGGCCTTTTGTTTTGAAATGAACACAGGTGCAGGGAACACCATTGGTTATTCTTCCAGTGCTGTATTTAAAAATTCCAACAGGGGCTGTAAGGCTTTTAATCCTGCAATTGTTTCTTTTACCAGGGTAGGCGACGTAAGTTGCGCATCCTTTAGTTGATAAGTGGCCACAAAGCTTTTTAATTTCAGGTAGTCCGCTGCCGGGTTGTCGGGTTCGTAGCCCTTCGGTACACGGCTTAACAGATATTCCGAATCTCTGTCAAGACTTCCGTAAACCGATTCAAATTTTTTGGAAAGAACTATTTTTTTGAAATCGGAAAAATTGTAATCTAGTTCCTGCCGCACTTTTTTCAACTGTTCCGGCATGGGCATGTATAAACCTCCGCCGGCAAAGCTGCCGCCGGGCTCCATGTGAAAATAATAACCTGCCGTCATGGCTTTCTTTCCACCCTTATTCATGAATGCTCCCATGTTTGTTTTGTAGGGACTTTTGTCTTTGCTGAAGCGTACATCCCGGTTGATGCGGAACATGCAGTCCTTGGCTGCGAGATGTGCAATGGAAGGATCGGTTTTGCTCAGTCCATCCAGCACAGCTTGTATAAATGCTGCAAAATCTTTCTTTGCTTCATCGTAAGCGGTACGGTTTGCATCAAACCAGGGCTTATGATTGTTTTTTTTGAGTTCAGCCAGGAACTTCAATGTTGCTTTTTGGATCATGTTCTGTTACCGGATTGAATAAAAAAACAGACAGAACCTGCGGTCTGTCTGTAATAAAAAAGAGTTTCACGATTTATTTCACAGCACTCCAGTTTTCACCGCTCTTGATACGGTAGAGTGTCATTTCGCTCACGCTGTACTTCTTGGCTAATTGCTTATAAGTGAGTTTTCTCTTAGGATCCTCAATGAGTTTTTTTATAGTGCGTACCTGGGAAGGTGTTAATTTCAAACCCTTTTGTGTGGCACTCCGCTCTTTCTGCAGTTTTTTGTAGGCAATCTTCAGGGGGCTCTTTTGCTGATGCGCCGCCATCTCTTCTAACGTGGCCCACTTTAAGTTAGATGCTTTGTTGTCTGTTTTATTATGATTCACATGGATCACATATTTGTAACGGGGTCCGGTTTTTTTTCCAAACAGCCGTGCAATTTCCCGGTGCAGGTAAATAGTTCCCTTATTATCGGGCCGGTGCAGGTTGAGGGTGCGGTACCCGGTGGTTAAGGAGCCATTTAACAGTTTGCCATCTTCGGCAACATCTTTTGTGTAACTGGCACAACGTCCGAGATTGGAAACGGCGTACTTTTTCTTGAGTTGTTTCCATCCGGTGAATTGCATTTGTTTCCACTGCTCACCGGGCAACTTTTTAATCATAACAGATTGAGTTTGGCACTAAATATACAAAACCCATTCCGGTAACGTCAAGAGGTTATGGTATTATTTTTCACCATTTCTAAAAATTCTTCCTCACTGATGATACGGATGGTGTTTAATTTTTTCGCTTTTTCCAGTTTGCTGCCAGCATCTTCCCCAACCACCAGGTAGTTCAGTTTGGCGCTTACGCTGCCCAGGACAGCCCCCCCGTTTTCTTCCACCAATTGTTCTGCTTCGCTTCGTTTCAGGGTAGGGAGGGTACCGGTAAACAGGAAGGTAAAGCCTTCCAGGTTGCCTCCTTTATGCAATTGTTTTTGTTCATTTTTCAGCTGAACACCCAATTCTTCCAGTTGATACAGCATTTGCAGGTTATCCTGGTTTCGGAAAAATGCGGTTATGGCAGCAGCTACTTTCGGTCCTACATCTTCCAGTTGCTGTAAGTCCTCTTCTGTTTTATCTTTCAACTCCAGTAAATGCGAAACAGATGCAGCCAGCGTTTTGGCAGTGGCTTCCCCTACAAAACGGATCCCCAGTGCATAGATGAGCCGGTGCAAGGGCTGTGTTTTCGAATGTTCAATTGCGGCCTGCAGGTTGTCCATACTTTTCTGCCCATAGCCTTCCAGTTCCTGTATCCGGGAAAACGGTAAGCGGTACAGCGATGGGATATCTTTCAGAATACCCATTTCAAAGAATTTCCGCACATTGGCATCGCCCATCCCACGGATGTCCATTGCGTCTTTACTGTTGAAATGAATAATGCGTTCCACCACCTGTGCCTCGCAGTTGATGTTATTACAGCGCCACACGGCTTCTCCTTCCTGCTTCAGCAGCGGATCGCCGCACACCGGGCAATTGGAAGGGAATTGAATCAGCTGCTCTTCTCCGGTTCGCAACTCGGGGAATGATTTTACGATGTATGGAATCACATCGCCCGCCCGTTCCACCAAAACGGTATCGCCCATGCGGAGATCTTTTTCGTTAATAAAGTCTTCATTGTGCAACGAAATACTGCTAACTGTAACACCTCCGATCGGCACGGGATCAATTTTGGCTACAGGGGTAACAGCCCCGGTTCTTCCTACCTGGTATTCAACCGAACGTAACCTGGAGGTGGCTTGCCTGGCTTTAAATTTATAAGCAATGGCCCAGCGGGGATGGTGAGAGGTCATTCCCATCTGCTCCTGCAGCTCCAGGTCATTGACTTTGATCACCATTCCGTCAATTTCATAGGGCAGTTCATCCCGTTTCTCTTCGTATTCATTACAAAAGGCAATCACTCCTTCCACCCCCCGGATGACCTTCTTTTCTTTTTCCGGGCTGCGGAAACCAAGATTCCACAACATGGCAAGTGCTTCACTGTGAGTGGCCGGGGCTTGCAATTCTTCAGCAGACTGACGGTGATCGCTGAGCGAAATATATCCTACATGATACAGGAATGCTTCCAGGTTTCGTTTTGCCACTTCCTGCGGGTCTTTGATGCGCAGGCTTCCGCTGGCGGCATTCCGGGGATTGGCAAGGGGAGGCAGATTTTCTTCAGCCAGCTTTTGATTGAAGGCTTTAAAATGAGCTTTGGTCAGCAATACTTCACCCCGGATTTCGATTTGCCGGATGCCATAGTTGCTGAACGCAGCAGACAGCGGAATGGAGCGGATTTGTTTGATATTGGTAGTGATATCTTCCCCTTCTGTTCCATCGCCACGGGTGGCACCACGTACCAGTAAATCGTTTTCGTAAATCAGTGAAATGCTGGCTCCGTCGAACTTGGGTTCCACACAATATTCCATCAATTCTTTGCCGCTCAGTTCCCTTGCCTTGCGGTCCCATTCCAGCAAATCAGCTGCGTTATAGGAGTTTTCCAGGCTGAGCATGGGTACCAGGTGCTGAACTTTGCGGAAATCAGTTCCCAGCCCCTTCGCTACACGCTGGGTGGGCGAGTCGGGGGTAATAAGGTCGGGATGAGCTTTTTCCAGCTGCACCAGCGCCTGGTATAACGTATCATATTCATAATCGCTGATAAGCGGATCATTGAGAATATAGTAGCGGTATTCATGAAAACGGAGTACATCCCGGAGCAATTCCAGTTGGTTGGCCGGTAACGGCCCTCTTTTCAGTTCCTCTGACAGTTGAAGGGTTTGTTGCTGCAGGTCCCTGGTATGCTCTGTTGTAAACATGACGGTAAAATGTAGCGGTAAAAATACAAGACTGCTGTAAAACCGGTTACTTTCGTACTCTTATTTTTTGAATGATGATACAACGTTTCGTTCTTTATCTGCCGCTGATGTTTTTATTCGCCTGTGCTGGTAAGCAGCAGGTGGATACGCTTTACATCAATGGAACCATTTATACCGTTGACAGCCAGTTTTCCAAAAAAGAAGCAGTGGCTGTTGCTGAAGGAAAAATTATTGCCACCGGCACCAGTGCAGCGTTGCAGCAGCAGTATGCAGCCAAAGAGGTGATTGATTTAAAAGGAGCATTTGTATATCCCGGCTTTATAGATGCACATGCACATTTCTACCGGTACGGACTGGGTTTGCGGGAGTGCAACCTGGTTGGCACCACCAGTTGGGAGGCAGTGCTGGCAAAGCTTGATACGTTTGCACGCAATGCTGCCCCGGGGCAATGGATTATTGGCAGGGGATGGGATCAGAATGATTGGGAAGACAAAGGATTTCCTGTGAATGAACTGCTCAACCAGAAATTTGCTGCAAATCCCGTTTTGCTTACCCGTATTGATGGTCATGCTGCTATTGCAAATGATATGGCCCTGCAGCAGGCCGGCATTACTGCTGTTACCCGTCTGACGGGTGGTGATGTGATCCTGTTCAACAACAAGCCAACAGGGTTGCTGATTGATAATGCCATTGACCTGGTCACAAAAGTAATTCCCCCTCCCACGGAAGAGGAGGTGCGGCAGGCATTGCTGGCTGCACAAATAAATTGTTTTGCAGCCGGACTTACAACGGTGGTGGATTGCGGGTTGGATTATGAACAGGTGGAACAACTCGAACGGGCCTATGCTTCCGGTGATTTGAAACTACGGCTATACGTGATGTTAAGTGATGCCGCAAAGAATTACGAGGCAATTTTCAAACGGGGAAAAATTAAAACAGACCGGTTACAGGTACGCAGCTTCAAAGTGTATGCCGATGGTGCTCTTGGATCACGGGGTGCCAGTTTGCTGCATCCGTACAGCGACCGGCCGGGACACTATGGATTTCTGCTGAGCAATCCTGCTCACTTCGATTCCGTTGCGGCGCTCATCTATAGCAAGGGTTTTCAAATGTGCACCCATGCCATTGGCGACAGCGGCAACCGAACCATTCTCAACATTTATGCGAAATATCTGAAGCAGGCCAACGATCTGCGTTGGAGGATCGAACATGCACAGGTAGTTAATAGTGCAGATTTTGATTTGTTTGGCAACTACAACATCATCCCCAGCGTGCAGCCCACTCATGCCACCAGCGATATGTACTGGGCCGGTCAGCGGTTGGGCCCGGAACGTGAAAAAGGAGCCTATGCGTTCAAACAGTTATTACAGCAAAACGGATGGATTCCACTGGGCACAGATTTTCCGGTGGAAGATATTGATCCGCTGAAAACATTCAGGGCTGCTGTGTTTCGTCAAGACGAAAAGGGTTGGCCACAGAATGGGTACCAGGCAGAGAACGCATTGAGCCGGCAGGAGGCAATACGGGGCATGACCATTTGGGCAGCGAAAGCAAGCTTTGAAGAGCAGGAAAAAGGAAGCATTGAACCGGGAAAGTTTGCCGATTTTACCATTCTGGACCAGGATTTACTTGCTGTAACGCTTCAGCAGTTACTACAAACAAAAGTTATTCGTACCGTTTGTCACAACCAAACCGTATATCAGCAATAGTTTTTGTGGAGGAAGTGGTAAGCAACCCGAACAGAATATCAAACAGAATCATGATTTAAACAGTGCGGTTGTATGATGCATATCACTAACAATTATTAGTTAGGTGTAATTGCTTGAAAAATAGCAAACAGAACATAGATTATTAAAACTGAAACAGTAAATTTGTTGCCACTTAAATCATATCTGCTGTATGAAACGACTATTGATTATTACTTTGCTTGCCTCCGTGTGTGCCTACTCGAACGCACAGCTTATTGAGTTCACTCCTAACTTTCCTACTGATAATGGATCCATCACCATTACAATGGATCCAACAAAAGGAAACAAAGGACTACAGGGTTTTGCAGGTCCTGTTTATCTGCATACAGGAGTTATTACCAATCTCAGTACTTCCCAAAGCGATTGGAAGTATGTACAGGGCACATGGGCTACTGCCAGCGCTCCCGCAGCTACTTTGAGTGGCGGTAAATGGACGTTTACAATCCCTAATATCCGGACATTCTATAATGTGCCCGCAGGTGAGCAAATCCTGAAACTTACAATTCTCTTCCGTAACCAGGCAGGCACGCTGGTGCAGCGGAATATTGATGGAAGTGATATGTATTTACCGGTTTATCAAACCGGACAGTTTGCAGTTCGGTTTTTACAGCCGTTCATGCAGCCGATGTTCATACCTATTCCAGAGCCAATTGACCCTGCCAGTACTTCAGTTGCTGCCCAGGCAGTAACTTCTACCAATGCAACTATTACATTGAGGTTTAAAACTGGTTCCGGCGGTTCTTTTTCTCAGATTGGTTCAGCCACCAATGCCACCAGTGCAACAGGTACGGCAAATGCAACTTCCACCTGCGAACAGCAGCTGTCGGTGGAAGCAGTAAGCGGGGCTACCACTTTGCGTGATACAATTAACTGGTTCCGTCCGCCTGCATCCGCTCCTACAGGTGCAAGACCCGCAGGTGTACAGGATGGTATTACTTACCAGGATAATAATACGTCCGCCGTATTCATCATCAATGCACCCGGTAAGACCAAGATTTCTCTGATTGGTGATTTTAATAACTGGCTGCAGACCTGTGATGGCTTAATGAAAAAAGACGGTACATTCTTTTGGACGAAAGTTACCGGACTTACGCCCGGTGTAAACTATCGTTTTCAATATGTTGTTGATGACTCTATCCGGGTGGCTGATCCTTATTCGGAACTGATATTGGATCCATTCAACGACCAATTTATTTCTGCAGCTACATTCCCCAATATGATTCCTTATCCAACGGGTAAAACAACCGGAGGTATTGTAGGTGTGATCAAATCAGGCGATACCTATACATGGACAGATCAGGGTTATGTGCGTCCCAACAAATACAACCTCAATATTTATGAGTTGCATATGAGGGATTTCATTGCTGCTCAAAACTACCAGACATTACGTGATACATTACCCTACCTGTCACGACTGGGGATCAACTGTATTAAGATCATGCCGGTGAATGAATTTGACGGCAATAACAGTTGGGGATATAATCCGGCTTACTTTTTTGCATTAGACAAAGCGTACGGTACCAAAAAAGCATTTAAAGACTTTATCAATGATGCGCACAAATGGGGTATTGCAGTAGTGATTGACGCTGTTTTAAACCATGCAACTGGTCAGGCTCCTCAGGCTGCCATGTGGTGGAACAGGGCGGCCAGTAAGCCTGCCAATGACAATCCTTATTTCTATGTAGATGCACAGCATCCATTTAATGTATATAACGATTTCAATCATAACTCGGCGTTAACCAGGAACCTTACTGAACGATTTATTGATTATTGGCTCACAGAGTACAAACTGGATGGTTTCCGTTGGGATTTGAGTAAAGGCTTCACCAATCAGAATTGCTTGGGCAACCAGGGCTGTTGGGATGCGTTTAACCAGGACCGTATTAACATCTGGCAGAATTATTACAATAAAATGCAGGCGGTTTCCAATGGTTCTTATTGTATTCTGGAGCATTTGGGAGCAGATTCTGAAGAATATGAACTGGCTGCCCGTGGTATGTTACTCTGGGGTAAAATGACCGCCCAGTTTACTGAGAACACAATGGGCTTTTCTAACAGCAATGCGGATATTAGTCGGGCCTATTGGATAAACAGGGGCACATTCTCCAGCCCCGGCAATCAAACTTTTATATCTGACAAGCCAGGCATTATTGCATACGCAGAAAGCCACGATGAAGAGCGTGTCATGTATAACAACCTCAACTTTGGTAACAACACCAATGGGGCTCACAACGTTCGTACACTGGCTACAGCTTTGAGCCGCACGGAAGCAATGGCAGCGATTCTGCTTGCGATCCCCGGTCCGAAAATGATCTGGCAGTTTGGTGAAGTGGGCTATGATTTCTCTATCAACCGTTGTCCGAACGGTACGATCAGTACCAATTGCCGTACCGATTCAAAACCGATCCGTTGGGATTATTGGACAACTCCTGTGCCCAATGGCCGTCGCAGGTTGTATGAAACCTTTGCAGCCATGCACAAACTTCGTTTGCAACGGCCGGATGCGTTCAACCGTGCTACCGTAACTACGGGTACAAACTTTGGTTCCAATTTGTGGAAATCAGTGGTACTGAATCACTCATCGCTGAAGTTAGTGGTTGTGGCCAACTTTAATCTCACACAAACCACCCAGCAGGTTACGTTCCCTACTGCAGGAACCTATTTTGATTATACCCGTGGCGGCGAATTCACTGCTTTTGGAACACCGCAGAACGTTACATTAAACCCCGGTGAATACCGTGTATGGATTGACCAGAACTTAACCGGCGGTCTGGTAACCAGTGTTCGGGACCAGGTGGCTAATGCAACTGAATTTAAGCTGAGCGTATATCCCAACCCGGTGCAGCAATCGGCTACCGTACGCTACGAGCTGCCGAAGAGCGGACAGGTGAGTATTCAGCTGATGAATATCCAGGGGCAAGTGGTTGCCACCAAACATATGGGCTTCCAGTTGAAGGGGTTGCAGGTGTTTGATCTGGACCGCAACAGCTTTGGCGGTAACCGTCTTACAGCAGGTTCCTACGTACTGCAGGTGCGGGTGGATAATGTGGTGCGCTATGAAAAAATCATGGTGCAGCAATAAGGACTTGCCGGTTGTCTGTAATCAGGCCTATAAATAGCTGATATGGATTTTGTTAGATATTGTTTAAGCAAATAAAGGAGAAATGTTAACAGAAATATAATTCTTTCTGTTCCATCTATAAATTGCACACTCTTAAAACCTAAACTAT
This sequence comes from Chitinophaga pinensis, assembly GCA_943368955.1. Lineage (GTDB taxonomy): Bacteria > Bacteroidota > Bacteroidia > Chitinophagales > Chitinophagaceae > Lacibacter > Lacibacter pinensis_A. The sequence goes on along the minus strand of CALRLY020000003.1, from coordinate 115,821 downwards.
TGATTATGACCCTCAAACGAATGCTTGCCAGAAGTGGGGCGCTGTTCCTCATGCTTTTGGTGGTAGCACTGAATGGTTTCGCACAAGCTAGAACAGTAACGGGTAAGGTAACTGACAGTAAAGATGGCAGCGGGGTTCCCAATGCTTCTGTATCTGTTAAAGGAACCAGCACCGGTACTACAACCGACGCTTCCGGTAACTTCCGGCTTTCAGTAAGCGGCAACGATGCTGTTTTTGTAATTACATCTGTTGGCTTCAACCGCCTCGAAGTGCCGGTTGGCGCTCAATCTCAGGTAACAATTTCACTGGTTTCTGCTTCTGCTTCTCTTGGGGAAGTAGTAGTGGTGGGTTACGGTACCCAGCGTAAGAAAGACCTTACCGGTGCCGTTGCTACCGTTTCTTCCAAAGACTTCGTAAAAGGCGCCCTGCAAACACCCGAGCAATTGATTGCCGGTAAAGTGGCAGGTGTGCAGATTACCCCCAATAGCGGTGCTCCCGGTTCCGGAAGTACCATACGTATTCGTGGTGGTGCATCTCTGAATGCATCGAATGATCCGTTAATCGTAATTGACGGAATTCCCGTTGACAATGGAGGTATTGCCGGTACAGCCAACCCGCTGAACATGGTAAACCCCAACGATATAGAAACGTTCACCATCCTGAAAGATCCTTCTGCGGCAGCGATCTACGGTTCCCGTGCCTCGAACGGTGTAATCCTTATTACGACTAAAAAAGGTAAGAAGGGTGCGTTAAAATGGAATTTTGGTGCGCAGGCTTTTCTGCAAACAGCAGCTGCCAAAGTAGACATTCTTTCCGCAGATCAGTTTACGCAGTTGATCAACGATAAAGGAACGCCTTCTCAGGTTGCACTGCTCGGAAAAAATGCAACTGACTGGCAGGATGAAATTTATAAAAATGCGCTTGGTCAGGATTACAACGTGAGCGTAAATGGTGCCGCCTTTGATGGAAAATGGCCCTTCCGCCTCAGCGGTGGCTATTTGAACCAGGATGGTATTCTCAGCCCTGGTAATTTTAAACGTCTTACTGGTTCACTGAACCTCAGCCCCACTTTCCTGAAGAATAAACTGAAAGTGGATCTGAACCTGAAAATGTCAAATACATGGAATGAGTTTGCCGATGAAGGTGCTATTGGAAACGCTGTATCATTCGATCCTACAAAACCAATCACATCTGGCAGCAACCGTTATGGTGGTTACTGGGAATGGCTGGGGAATGATGGATTACCGCAACAACTTTCCAACCGCAATCCGTTGGCCTTACTTGACAGAGGTCTTCGTATGAACGATGGCCGTTCGTTCCGTAGTTTAGGTAACATTCAGTTTGACTATCAGATTCCTTTCCTGAAAGGGTTGCGTGCCAACCTGAACCTCGGTTATGATTTCTCCCGTGGACAGGGTGTGGATCAAACATCTGATAGCGCAGCGAGCCGCTACAGAGACAGAGGTTCTTATAGTCCTTATTTTAGTGAACAGAAAAACGTCCTCTATGATTTCTATCTGAACTATGCTTCTGATATTAAATCTATCAACAGTCGTATTGACTTCATGGTGGGTCATGGTCGTCAGGAATGGACCTTCTACGGATTTAATAATCCCGGAAGAAGGTTTAATGGTGATACCATTCCGAATACTAACCCCAACTTCATCAACAATGGTTACCCCGGTTATATGCTGATTTCTTATTATAGCCGTTTAAACTTTACCATTGCCAATAAATATGTACTTACGCTCAATGCACGTACTGACGGTAGTAGCAAATACTATCCCGGTGGCCGTTGGGGCTTCTTCCCCGGTGGTGCGGTGGCATGGCGTATTAATGAGGAAAACTTCCTCCAGAACTCAAAAGTGGTGTCAGATCTGAAACTGCGTGTGGGTTATGGTGTTACCGGTCAGCAGGATGGTATTGCGTTCTACGGTTATCTTCCCAACTACGGTATCAGCAACAACCAGGCACAGTATCAGTTTGGTAATACATTCGTGAATATGTTCCGCCCAAGTGCTTACTTTGAGCAGTTACGTTGGGAAACCACTACAAACATCAACGTGGGTGTTGATTTCGGTTTTGCCGATAACCGTATCACTGGTACGTTGGAGGGTTTCATCCGTAAAACCAAAGACCTGTTGAGCGTGGTGCCTGTACCTGCCGGTGCCAACTTCAGCAACCAATTGCTGAAAAACGTAGGGAATATTGAGAGCAGAGGTCTTGAACTTACCTTGAATGTAATTCCTATTAAGAATGACAACGTTGAGTGGAGCATTGGTGCCAACGTTACCTATGTGGTTCCTGAAATCACCAAGTTGCTGGATAACCCCGATCCCAACTTCAAGGGTATTCCTGTAGGAGGTATTTCGGGTGGTACTGGTAATACCATTCAACGGCAGGTTGTGGGTCAGCGCCCTAACACATTCTTTGTGTACAAGCAGATTTATGATGCCAACAATAAGCCCATCGAAGGTTTGTATGAAGATCTGAACCGTGACGGTATCATCAACGAAAACGATCTGTACCTCTACCAAAATCCCGCTGCCCGTTATTTCCTCGGTATCAATTCCAACATTAACGTTAAACGTTTCAGTGCCGGATTTGTAATGCGTGGTAATATTGGAAACTACATGTATAACAACTTTGCATCAAATGCCGGTGTGTTGCGTCAGTTCATCAATCCGCTTGGATTTTTGGCCAATGGTTCCAGCGATTACCTGAACACCGGTTTTGCCAACAACCAGTATTTCTCTGACTACTATATCCAGAATGCGTCCTTCCTGCGGATGGATAACATCAACATTGGATATGATGCAGGTGAAATTGCAAAAGGAGTTAGGTTGCGTTTGAGCGCCAACGTGCAGAATGCATTTATCATTACCAAGTACACGGGTCTGGATCCGGAAGTATTCGGTGGTATCGACAACACCATCTACCCCCGTCCCAGAACATTCGTATTTGGTTTAAATCTTGACTTCTAAACAATAAACTATTGATATATGAAACGCATATCGATCTATATTACTTCTCTTGTGTTGGGGCTTGCCTTGCTTACAGGTTGTCATAAAGACCTGGATAAGCTCCCTCCCAACACAGAAACCAGTTCCAGTCTTTATGACAGTGAGGAAGGCTATCTTGGAGTGCTTGCGAAAGTGTATGGAAGTATGGCTACCACTGGTAACCAGGGTCCTGCAGGTAGCGGTGACGTCGCTGGTATTGATGAAGGTACTTCCGACTTTTTACGTCTCTTCTGGAAAGCCCAGGAACTAACTACCGACGAAGCGGTAGTAGCCTGGAATGACCCCGGTATCCAGGATTTTCATAACATGAACTGGAGTTCTGCCAATCCCATGATGAAAGGGTTGTATTACCGCAGCATTTTTATCATTACACTCTGTAACGAGTTTATCCGTGAAAGTGCCGATGATAAACTGGCATCCCGTGGTATTACCGGCGCAGCCGCCACACGTGTGAAAGCCATGCAAGCCGAAGCCCGGTTTGTACGGGCATTCCAGTACTGGGCCCTGATGGATTTATATGCCAACCCCACCTTTGTAGTAGAAACAGATGGTATTGGCGCATTCTTCCCCAAACAGGCCACCCGTACAGAACTGTATAATTATGTGGTAGGTGAACTGAATACCATTGAAGCCCTGTTGCCCAATGCACGTACGGCTGCTTATGGCCGTGCAGATAAGGCTGCTGTATGGGCTTTGCTGGCACGTATTTACCTGAATGCTGAGAAAGTATACGGACAAGCTGCCAAGTACAACGAAGCTGTTACCAATGCCAAAAAAGTGATTGATGCAGGTTATTCTTTGTTAGGTGATTACCGCTGGCTGATGCTGGCTGATAATCACATCAGCAATCCTGAGTTTATCTGGACACTCAATTTTGATGGTTTGAAAACTCAAAATTTCGGTGGAACTACGTTCCTCGTAAATGCTTCTGTAGGTGGTGATATGGATAACTCCGTTTCCGGTCTGGGTGGCTGGGGTGGTATCCGCACAACCCGGAACATTCCGCTGCTGTTCCCTGACTTTACGGGAGCCATTGACAAGCGTGCCCAGTTTGTGCAGGGATCACAAACGCTTGAAATTGACAATATCTCCGATTTCAAAAATGGTTTAGCTGTTATTAAATACCGCAACCGTACCCGTGCCGGTGCCTTGGGAAGCGATCCCAGCAGAACTTTCTCTGATATTGATTTTCCTGTTTTCCGTTTAGCTGAGATGCACCTGATTTATGCAGAAGGTGTTGCACGTGGTGCCACAACCGGTACTGCAGCACAGGCTGTTATTTATGTAAATCAATTGCGTCAGCGTGCTTACGGAAATTCACTGGGTAACATCAACCAGATAGATATCAACCTGAATTTCCTGTTGGATGAAAGAGCGAGGGAATTGTATTGGGAAGGTCACCGTCGTACCGACCTGATCCGTCATGAGAAGTTTGTGGAAGGCTCTTATTTGTGGCCCTGGAAAGGTGGTGTGAAAAACGGAACAGGTGTGCCTGCATTCAGAAAGATTTTCCCCATTCCTGATTCAGAACTGGCATCAAACCCCAACATCAAGCAAAATCCTGGTTATTAATACTTAAATGACTATTGATATGAAAGCAATTTATCAGATAACATTTCTACTGGCATTTGCAGGGTTGGCTGCCTGTAACAAAGTGGAAAACAAAATTTTCTTCGAGGGCGGTACAGCTCCTGTCATTTCAGCCAGCACAACCGCAGTGACCCTGGAAGCAGGTAAAGAGGCTGATGAAGCCATTACCTTCCGCTGGACCAATCCCGAATATCGGTTTACAACCGGCATCAATTCACAGGATGTAAGCTATACACTGGAAATTGATACAGTGGGTGGTAACTTCAGAAGCGGTGCCAAGTTCACAACGGTGATTGCCCGTGAACTGTCTCTTACGTATACAGTTGGTCAGTTAAATGCAATTTTGGGTAATACCATGTTGCTGCAACTGGATCCCCGCCGTGATTACAACCTGGAAGCACGGGTTACTTCCAGTATTGGAGAAGCAGTAAAACTGCTTTCTTCTAATAAGGTAACCTTCAGGGCAAGGCCTTTCCCTCCTCCTCCCAAAGTTCCTACACCCGATGCAGGTACGCTCTGGATTGTTGGAAATGCCGCACCCTCCGGTTGGTCAAATCCTTTACCTAGTCCATTTGACGGACAGCAGCAGTTTACCCGTGTAAGCAGCACATTGTATCAACTTACAATTGCGCTTCCCGGTGGTGGTAATTATAAGCTGATCCAGACACAAGGTGTGTGGGGAACCCAGTACCGTTACCTGGCAGGAACCTGGGATGGTGGAACATTTGAAAAACGGGACGCTGATCCTGGTTTTGACGGACCTCCGACCCCTGGAACTTACAAAATGACATTTGATTTTCAATTAGGAAGATATTCTGTTGTAAAGCAATAACTTAAACATTAATTGATATGAAACTCTTCAATAAATTATCAGTAGCGCTTATAGCAGGTGTCTTCGTATTCTCTGCCTGCGAAAAGGCCGATCCCCTGTCTATTTACGCCGATGGGAAAGAGCCGGTGCTCAGCGCATCGGCGTCAACTGTGGCTCCACCTCCTGCCGATTCCAACAAGGTGGTTTTAACCTTGAATTGGACTGATCCGCAACATGGCCAGGACACAGCTTTGTACAAATATGTAGTTGAGCTGGATTCAAGCGGCCGCAATTTTTCCAAAGCAAAGAAAATCGAATTGATCGGTACACGTACGTATTCGTTTGTTGCCAAGGATCTGAATGCCATGCTGTTGAGCTATGGCTTCCAGTTCAATACAGCTTACGATGTGGATCTGCGTGTTACTTCTTCTTACGGAAACAACAACGAGCAGAAAAAGTCAAATACGCTTAAAATCCGTATGACTCCCTACAAAATTCCTCCCAAAGTAGCTTTGCCTGCTTCTGGAAAGATATTCATTGTAGGAGACGCTACTCAGGGTGGATGGAATAATCCAGTTCCCCTGCCTGCACAGGAATTAGCACGGATTGATGAAACAACATGGGGTGGTGTGTTCCAGTTTAACGGAGGAAACCAATACCTGTTGCTCCCTGTAAATGGAAGTTGGGATACCAAGTATGCCATTGCTAACAATTCGCAAGCTGGTGTGGAAGATGGTGGTGATTTCTTCTTCAGTACGGGACCTGGCGACAATTTAAAAGCGCCTGCAGCATCCGGACTGTATAAACTCACTGTTGATTTCCAACAGGGCAAATACAAAGTGGAACCCTTTAACCTCCAGCATGGGTTACCTACCGAGCTTTTCATTGTAGGGAATGCAACACCCGGCGGTTGGAACAACCCAGTACCTGTTCCCGCACAACAATTGACCAGAAGAAATGCTGTGCAGTGGGATATTACAATTAATCTGAGTTCAGGAAACGAATATCTGATCCTGCCAACCAATGGTGATTGGGGACGCAAATATGGTGTGAATGACAAAAACCTGGCAGCTGCGAGAACCGCTGGTCCTATTAAACCGGAAGGAGAAAACTTCCCGGCTCCTACTGCAACAGGAAATTATAAGTTTTCAATTGACTTCTTTACAGGAACGTATAAAGTGGAAGCTCCATAAGGTATACCTTAAATAGTTTGCAGGACAAGAGCCGGTATTAATAGTACCGGCTCTTTTCTTTTTAGCAAAACGGTCCTTTTTAAAGTGACAGCCTTAATTTTCTTACCTTTGCAGCCTCAAATTCAGGTTATGTCAACCTTGCGTGAACAATTGGATCTCAGCCGCCTCCCGCAGCATATTGCCATCATTATGGATGGGAATGGTCGCTGGGCGAAAGAACACGGACATGACCGCCTGTACGGGCATTTTCATGGAGTTGAAAGCGTACGCAATATTGTGGAGGGATGTGCGGAATTGGGAGTAAAATATCTCACGCTCTATGCGTTCAGTACCGAAAACTGGGACCGGCCCATTGAAGAAGTAACCGGCCTGATGGAGTTGCTGGTGGATACAATCCGAAAAGAAACAGCTACCCTGAAAAAGAATAATATTCGTTTGCATGTCATTGGTGATATCAACATGCTTCCTGAATATGCCCGCAAGCAACTGAATGAAAGTCTGGACGAACTGAGTACAAACACAGGGCTGAACCTGATTATGGCCCTCAGCTACAGCAGCCGTTGGGAAATTGTGAATGCTATTAAAAGCATTGCGGCTGATGTGAAATCGGGGAAGCTGGAGCCGTTTGAAATAGACCAGGATACGATTAAAGATTACCTGACCACACGTGAGTTTCCTGATCCCGAGTTGATGATCCGCACCAGCGGCGAATACAGGATCAGCAATTTCCTGCTATACCAGCTGGCCTATGCAGAACTGTATTTCACCAATGTGCGCTGGCCCGATTTCCGCAAAGAAAACCTGTATGAAGCCCTGCTGGATTTCCAAACAAGGGAGCGAAGGTTTGGAAAAACCGGCGAACAGGTGCAAACCGAACAAACCACTTTGCCGGCGTAACCATGAACCAGCATTTTATTTTAACAAAGAGTTTCAGCAAAAGCGTTTATTTTGCTCCCCGGCTTACAATGAGCGAACCCTTTCATTATTCAACAATCGAATTAACGGCACTTTGAATGCGCTTTACTAATTATTTATCTCTGCTTTTTTTATGGGTCTTGCTTCTTCCCTTTCAGGTTGGCGCACAGGTGTCTGATACAGTGAAACCGGTTTCCGTTGATCCGGAACTGGAAGCCATTTTCACAGCTAAAACCCCGAAAGAATACACCATTGCAGGAATCACAACCAGCGGTTCAACCACCTTTGATTCAGCGCTTTTGATTTCTATTACAGGTCTATCAATCGGAGATAAGGTATTTCTTCCCGGGGGCGACTTGTTTGGCAAGGCAATTACTGCCATCTGGCGCCAGCAATACTTTGATGATGCAGCCATTTATATAACCCGTGTGGATGGCAGGGATATTTACATAGAAATAGCAGTGAAGGAGAGATCCCGTCTTGGTTCCTTCTTCTTCAAAGGAGTGAAAAAAGGAGAGGAGGATGAACTGAAAGAAAAAATCGGTCTGTCGCCCAATAAAGTCATTACTGAAAATCTGAGGAGAACAAGTATTGAGCGGATTGAAAAATATTATACAGAAAAAGGATTCCGCTCTGTAACCGTTTCGATTGATGACTCTAAAAATAAAACCAATCCTAATTTTACTGATCTTTCATTCAATGTTGCGAAAGGAAAGAAAGTCAAGATTGAAGAGGTCTTTATTTCGGGAAATGAGTTGGTGTCTGATCTCAAACTGAAGAAAAAACTTAAAGGAACAAAAGAGAAGGCACGAATCACACTGCATCCTTCCACCGATCAACCCGTTTTCGGGAAGAAAGATACGGTAACCCTGAAGGAGTTTGTTGCAGAAAGAGGATTTCTGCATCTGAGTAAAGTAAAAGACTTCCTGGATCCGTGGGCCCGTTTCAAATTTTTCTCATCGGCAAAATTCAATCAAACAAAATACGAGGAAGACAAGGAAAAGCTGTTGAGTTATTACAACGCACTTGGGTATCGTGATGCCTCCATTGAGAAGGATTCGATTTACTATAATCGTAAAGGCAATCTCGTTGTAGAGTTGAAAATGAATGAAGGCCGCCAGTATTATTTTGGAGACATTACCTGGAGAGGTAATACCAAGTATAGTGATTCTGTATTGACCCAAATCATGGGGATTAAAAAGGGCGATACGTATAACATCGAAACGCTCAATAAAAAACTGGGTAAGGAATTGTCGCAGGAGGGAGGTGATATCAGCGGGTTGTATATGGATGACGGCTACCTGTTTTTCCGGATTGAGCCCATTGAAACCCGTGTTTACAATGATACCATTGATTACGAAATCCGTATTGCCGAGGGACCGCAGGCAACTATCCGTTCGGTGAACATTTCGGGTAACGATAAAACCAAGGAGTATGTGATCCGCCGTGAGATCCGTACCGTACCGGGCGAAAAATTCAGCCGGAGTGACCTCATCCGATCTAACCGGGAACTGGCCGCATTGAACTACTTTAACCAGGAGAAAATCGGTATCAACCCGGTTCCCAACCCCGATGACGGAACCGTGGACATTAACTATTCGCTGGAAGAAAAGTCGAGTGATCAGCTGGAGCTGAGTGCCGGCTGGGGCGGATTGATTGGTTTAACAGGCACCCTGGGTATTACGTTCAATAATTTTTCCACGAAAAATATTTTCAAAAAATCGTCGTGGACACCGTTGCCCTCGGGCGATGGACAACGTTTGAGTTTACGTGTTCAGTCGAACGGACCTTCTTTCAGTTCACAGAATTTTTCGTTTACCGAACCCTGGCTGGGAGGCAAGAAGCGGAATTCGTTTACGGTAAGTTTGTTCCGTACCAAGCTGGCGAATGCATTTGACCCCTTTACCGGGTTGCCCATCCGTGGCCGTGCAGCCGACCGTTTTCTCCGTACTTCAGGAGCATCGGTATCATTAGGGCGTCAGTTGAAATGGCCCGACGATTATTTCAGCCTGGTAACATCGCTCAGCTATACACAGTATAAGCTCAAAAACTATCCCATATTCCCCGAATTGGATAGCGGTACGTCCAACAACTTCAACTTCAGGATTCAGTTGATGCGTTCGAGCGTGGATCAGCCAATGTTCCCCCGGTCGGGTTCTAACTTTTCATTGACGGCTACCTTTACACCGCCTTGGTCCTTATTCCGTGATGCTGCAAAATACAACGACCCCGCCGAGCGCTACCGCCTGGTGGAATACCATAAATGGCGCCTGAATTACGAATGGTTTGTTCCTATTGGTAAACCGATGGGGGCCGAAAAGAACCGCCAGTTTGTACTGCGTGCTGCCGCTAAATTTGGTTTCCTGGGCCGGTACAATCAAGATCTTACCTTATCGCCGTTTGAACGCTTCCAGGTGGGCGATGCGGGGCTGCAAAACAACTTTGGTATCATTGGTTTTGATATTATTGCTCACCGTGGTTACCCGGTGTATGACAACAGTAACCCACGGATCAACAATTCCAATCAAACATCGGCCAACCAGTTCTTCACCATCTTCAATAAATACAGCCTGGAAATGCGCTATCCGCTGAGTACGAATCCCAGCAGCACCATTTTCGGTCTTGCATTTTTTGAAGCCGCTAATGGCTGGTATGATTTCAAAGATTACAACCCCTTCAAGCTCCGGCGTAGTGCTGGTTTGGGTATGAGGTTCTTCCTGCCCATGTTCGGGTTGCTTGGTTTCGATTATGGTATAGGATTTGACAGGTATTTCCCGGGAGCTAAAATGAGGGATGTGAGCCGCTTTACCTTTATGTTAGGGTTTGAACCGGAATAAGAAAGAGTGGGCAAATCCGTTTTTTAAATCAAGTTCATCCTTTTTAAAAACGAAACATATTCACAATGAAAACATTCCTGCTTGCATGTTGCACCCTGTTGCTTGGCACGTTTACAGTGCAGGCACAACGCTATGCTATAATTGACACCCGTTACATCCTGGAAAAAATTCCTGAGTACAAAGAAGCCAATACCCGGTTAGAGGAAACAGCGGAGGCGTGGCAGAAAGAAATTGACCTGTTGCAAAGCGATCTGGATAAAATGTACCGGCAGCTCGACGCAGAGCGTGCCATGCTTACTCCGGAATTGCTCAAAAAACGGGAAGATGAAATCTTTAACAAAGAGAAGCAGGTACGTGATTTACAGCGCAAACGTTTTGGATACGAAGGCGATTACTTCCGAAAGAAGCAGGAACTCGTAAAACCCATACAGGATAAGGTTTACAACGCTGTTCAAAAGCTGGCAACAGAGCGGATGTATGATTTTATTTTGGACAAAAGTGAAGGAATTACTGTTATATTTGCCGACCCGAAACTGGATAAAAGCGATGATGTGCTGAAAATCCTGGGTGTTAAACTTTAATTAACGTACAAAGCCGGTGCAACGGATTACAATCCCCACCGCACTTATCTTAAAACAAACCGAATACTAGAATGAAAAAAGTAATGTTTCTGGCAGTAGTGGTTTTCGTAGGTAGCGTTACTACTACTGTTGCTCAAAAGATGGGACACATCAGTACAAATGAATTACTTGTGGCCATGCCCGAAACCAAAAAGGCGCAGGAAAAATTGCAGAAAATGCAGGACTCTCTCAATGTGTCTTATGGTGAAATGATTAAAGAATACCGTGAAAAAGACAGTGTGATCCGGGTAGATTCAGCTAAATGGACTCCCGCTAAAAAGGATATCAAGTTCAAAGAGTTTCAGGATCTGGGCGAACAACTTCAGAACTATTCTACAGCTGCACAACAATATTTACAGCAGCAGGAACAAGTGTTGTTCGAACCCGTACAGCGTATGGCCCGTGAAGCTATTCAAACTGTAGCCAAAGCAAACGGTTACACGTATGTGTTCAGTGCCGAAGCGTTGTTGGTTTCTCCTCCCGGTGATGATTTATTGCCGCTGGTGAAAAAGCATCTGAAAATTCCGGATGCTCCTGCCCCCGCTCCCAAAAAATAATCAACCTTCTGAATAGATCCCCCGGCTGAACCGGGGGATTTTTTATTGTATTTTGCAGTTATGCTACAAGGAGCTATTGGCGTTTTTGATTCGGGTTACGGTGGCCTCACGGTACTGAAAGAGTTGGTTGCTGCATTGCCGCAATACAAGTACATCTACCTGGGCGATAATGCCCGGGCGCCTTATGGTACCCGTAGTTTTGAAACGGTGTACCGTTATACCAGGCAATGTGTGGAATGGTTTTTTCAGCAGGGTTGCCCGTTGGTGATTCTGGCCTGCAATACAGCATCGGCAAAAGCGCTCCGCAGTATTCAGCAAAATGATCTGGCTCATATGAATCCAAACAACCGGGTGCTGGGTGTAATCCGCCCAACCGCTGAAGTGATCGGCAACTTTACCCGTACCGGGCATGTGGGTGTATTAGCAACGGCCGGCACCGTACAATCAGACTCCTATGTACTCGAAATCCAAAAATTTTTCCCCGGTGTATCGGTGCATCAGCAGGCATGCCCCATGTGGGTTCCGTTAATTGAAAACAATGAGCATATGGGTGCAGGTGCCGACTATTTTGTGAAGGAATATACCAGTGCCCTGTTGAACCGTGATGCCGCCATTGATACCATTCTGCTCGGTTGTACGCACTATCCACTACTGAGCGCTAAAATAAAAGCAGCTCTCCCGGAAGGCGTTCAGGTTATTTCGCAGGGTGAAATTGTGGCACAAAGCCTTGCCGATTACCTGCAGCGGCATCCGGAACTGGAAGTCCGGCTTCAGAAAGAAAAAAAGCGCCTTTTTTTTACCACCGATTCAACAGCTGATTTTGATGCACATGCCCGGCTTTTTTATGGAGAAGAAGTTTCCTCAGCTCATGTGGAACTGGCTTCCTGAACCAGTGGAGCCTGCGTTCCTGTAATTTTCAGGATTTGATTCCCGTAAAACGATGAATTTCCTTACCTTTGCCGTCCTTTCACAAACAGGGGGAAGTGGTGTTCTCTCTGAATGTAACCAACAACCGGCTTCTCACCGGTATTTTTAAAAAGGAAAAAACGAATTACAATGGCACAAAAACGTACATATCAACCATCCAAACGTCGCCGCAAAACCACACATGGTTTCCGCAAGCGTATGCAGGATGCAAACGGCCGTAAAGTATTGGCCAGCCGTCGCAAGAAAGGACGTCATAAACTGTCGGTGAGCGATGAGCGTGGAGCGAACAAATAAAAGAATTTAGTTCCCAAATAGGTAAGTCCCGGCGTTTCCGTTGGGACTTTTTTATTTTTACAAGGTTGAACAACAGGCAAACATACACGCTGGGAAAAACAGAGCGCATCAAAAGCCGTAAGCTTATTGAACAATTGTTTCATGAAGGTAAGGTTGTACAGGTACCGCCTTTCCGGGCCAGTTATATACCTGTAGCACAACAGGGATTGCAGTTTGGTGTGGCAGTAGGAACCCGGCATTTTAAACGGGCCGTACATCGTAACAGAATTAAACGGCAGATCCGGGAAGCCTACCGGCTGCAGAAACAGGAATTGCAGCAACTATTGGAACAAAAGCAAAAGGGCATCGCTTTGTTTCTTGTGTTTACCGGAAAGGAGTTGCCGGATTACAACTATCTTTTTGAAAAAGTAAAACTCCTGTTAGAAAAGCTGACAACAATTGTCCATGAGCAAGCTTAAACAGATAGTAAGTTTTCCGTTCATACTGCTAATTCGCTTCTACCAGTATGTCATCAGCCCGGCCATTGGTCCCAAATGCCGGTACACACCCACCTGCAGCCAGTATGGCATTGAAGCTTTGAAAAAATACGGCCCGCTGAAGGGATTATGGCTTACGCTGAAACGGGTGAGTAAGTGCCATCCCTGGGGGGGGAGCGGTTACGATCCGCTGCCCTGATGAACGATCACATCTAAATGTAAAACTGCAACCGGTTTTATCATGGCGTTACAGGATAGCTGCCAGATACCATGAATAATCATTAGCCGAACTTCAGGCATATATCATCCGGTTTTACAAATCCATTTGATTTAAGAGTTTGATAAGAAATTCTAACGAGGATTAAGTTGCCTTTCCAGGTATTTTATCGTAAATTCAGGATGAATGTTGAAACATCTTTTGCTTCTAACGATTTGTACTGTTCTGCTTCAGTTTGTGCATGCACAGGCTGATAGTTCAATGTCATTTTCATGGAACTTAAAGCCCCTGAATGATGACACTTGTACAATGATTAAAGTGTATCCGAACCCGGCCCGTGACAATGTCTTTGTTTCGTTACGGGAATGGGATATACAGGCACGGTATACGTTGCTTTTGAAAGATAATAAAGGCAGACCTGTAAAAAGTATTGTTTTGTTACAGCGGCAGCAACTGATTCCTATAAAATCTTCCTATGGAAAAGGAGTGCTTTGGGTAGAGGTTTGGAAAGAAAAACAGCTTTTGGGACGGGAACGCCTCTTACTGCGATAAAAAAAACCGGCACAAAGGCCGGTTAAGTATACTTTTCTTTCTTCAATTATTTCGCTGCTGCATAACGCTCTGCAATTTTATTCCAGTTCACCACATTCCAGAAAGCGGCCAAATAGTCGGCACGGCGGTTCTGATATTTCAGGTAATAAGCATGTTCCCACACATCCACACCCAATAGGGGAGTGCCGGGGCATTCGGCAACATCCATTAACGGATTATCCTGGTTGGGAGAAGAACAGATACAAAGCTCTTTCTTTTGATCCACACACAGCCATGCCCAGCCACTGCCGAAGCGGGTCATACCGGCCGCTGCAAATTTTTCTTTGAAAGCATCAAAAGAACCGAATGCAGCAGTGATGGCATCAGCCAGTTCACCAGTGGGTACTTCCCCTGCATTGGGCGCCAATGATTCCCAGAAAAACGTGTGATTCCAGTGACCGCCACCGTTGTTACGAACGGCCGCACTGATTTTACCGGCCTGGGCAACTAATTCTTCCAGCGATTTATTTTCATGTTCTGTACCCGCAATGGCTTTGTTAAGATTGTCAACATAGGCCTGGTGATGCTTACCATGATGAATCTGCATGGTAAGAGTATCAATATGGGGTTCCAATGCATCATGTGCATACGGTAGAGGTGCTAAAGTAAATGCCATAATTCTGATTTTAGAAAGTAAATAATATGTTTAATTGAAGTAACAAAGGTAACGTCAATTGGTTGAAAACAGGAAAGCAATCGGGGTGGAGTCACCGGCGGATTCTGAAGAATTCTTTCATTAAACCAGCACATGCATCTTTCAACACGCCTTTTGTTACTTCTGCTTTGGTATGAAACGGGGTTCGATCTTGTGTAATCCGTGCATGGCCGTTTTTTTCATCATCGGCACCCCACACAATACGACCGATTTTGCTCCAGTACAACGCCCCGGCGCACATCAAACAGGGCTCAACGGTTACATATAAGGTTGCATCAGGCAGGTATTTGGCTCCAATGAAATTGAAGGCAGAGGTTAATGCAATCATTTCGGCATGGGCTGTTGGGTCGCTGAGCTTTTCCACTTCATTATGGCCACGGGCAATGATTTTTCCATCGACAACCACAACGGCACCCACCGGTACTTCGCCTTCTTCAAAGGCAATTTGCGCTTCTTTCAGTGCCTGTTGCATGAAATACTCATCGGAGCGGTTGAGGATTGATTCCATGCCTCAAAAGTCCAACTTATTTTGTAATTGCTTTGCCCAGTTTTTCTTTTTGGCGTTGCTCCAACAGAAATGCTGTACCGAAACTGAGTTTTTTGGCTGTGGGCGATTTTTCGGTGAGAATACGCCAGAAAGGTGTGATGTTACGCAACGGTTTCCCTGCCTGGTATTCTTCCCAGGCCGCTTCTGCAACAATACGGAGAAAGATGCCACTGGTAACCGGGCAGGTTTTATCAGCATGAAAGGTGGCGGCCAGGTCTTTGCGCATTTGAGCCAGCGTGGTTTCATGACCTTTCTGTAACTGCCGCACATAATCGTTCACAAGCAATGGCGTTGCAATGAGCATGGTTTCACCCGCCTTGATATCGGCAAAATCAGAAGCGATGCGTTTCACTTCCGGCACTGCATCGGGGTTCAGTTTTTCCACCCAGGTTTTTCGTTTGTAGGCACACATATCAATTGTTTCAGCTGGAAAGATAACTACAGAAGCCGTTTACATCAATGACAAAAATCAAGATCTGGACAAAGGGTACGTGAACTCCTGTACTTTTGCAGTACCAACGAGCGGAACTTTGCTTCCATTTTATCGATCAAATCTGTTTACATGAAATGCCCATAAACAATCTGGTAAACCAACCGTAATGATTAGTGGGCATACTATGTGGCAAAAACAGAAAACTTAAAAGAATCACATGAATCATTCTTCACTCCCAGCGCAACTCCAGGCACAACGGCAATACTTTTTATCGGGTGTAACACGACCTTATGCGTTCCGCAAAGAGCAATTAAAAAAATTGAAGCAGGCTGTTTTGAAGTATGAAACAGAGCTGCATGATGCTTTGTATGCTGATCTGAAAAAGAGTGCAGAGGAAAGCTGGGTAACGGAAACAGGCTTTCTGCTATCGGATATCAGTGCCATTCTGAAGGGCCTGAAAAGCTGGATGGAACCGGAGCGGGTGCCCACCAATTTGCTCAACCTGCCTTCCTCCAGTTATATCTACAGGGAGCCGCTGGGCGTGGTGCTGATTATTGGCCCGTGGAATTATCCATTCCAGTTATTATTTGCTCCGCTGGTGGGGGCCATTGCTGCCGGCAACTGTGTGGTACTGAAGCCCAGCGAATTTGCTCCCCATACCGATGCGGTTATGGAAAAGATCATCAAAGAACTTTTTCCGCCGGAGTATGTGTTGTATGTATCGGGTGAAGGTGCGGCGGTGATTCCGGAGATGATGAATAATTTTCACTTTGATCATGTGTTTTACACAGGCAGCACAACCGTTGGTCGTATCATCTATCAAATGGCGGCCAAAGAGTTGGTGCCGGTTACGTTGGAGCTGGGCGGTAAAAGTCCGTGTGTGATTGAACCCGATGCCAATCTTCGTGTTGCTGCCCGTCGCATTGCTGTAACTACTTTTTCCAATGCCGGGCAAATGTGTGTGGCGCCCGACTATGTACTGGTGCATGAATCCGTAAAAGAACAGTTTTTGCAGGAGTTTATAAAAGCCATCAAGGCATTTTATACAGATGCACCCGAAACCAGCCACAGCTATGGAAAAATCATCAATGAAAAACAATTCGACCGCTTGGTCCGGTATCTTGGCAGTGGAACCATTGTGTACGGCGGACGTTATGATAAACAACGGCTCTTCATTGAACCTACCATTCTGGAAGGTGTGCGTGTAGACGACGCCATTATGCAGGAAGAAATTTTTGGTCCTATTGTACCGGTGCTCACGTATCGTACGAAGGAGGAGGCACTTGCTGTTATTGAGCGAAACTGGAATCCGCTTGCGTTTTATGTATTCACCTCCAGTGCTAAAAACGAACAGTGGTGGCTGGAGCGGGTTTCTTTCGGCGGCGGATGTGTGAACAACGCCAGCTGGCATGTAACCAATCATCACCTGCCATTTGGCGGACGGGGTTTCAGCGGCACAGGTGCGTATCATGGCAAGCATTCGTTCCTTACGTTCAGTCACCAGAAGTCGGTGATGAAAACACCTACCTGGTTTGATCCGAACGTAAAATATCCTCCTTTCAAAGGAAAGCTGAAGCTGTTTAAAATGGTGATCCGATGAAACGGAGAAAACTTATTATTTCACTTTCACTTCTGGTGATCCTTTTGGGTTCAGCTGTGTTATATAGGATGCAAAACAAACACGCAATGACATTCCGGCAACAATTACTAAAGGCAGTGTATCCTTTATTCATGTTTGTACAAAAGAAGACGGCACAGAAAATACAAAATGAAAAAACAGCACCGAAGGTTCCATTCTATACGTTGCAAAGTGAGGCTAACAGCGGAACAACCTTTTCATTTGAACAGCTGAAAGGAAAGAAAGTCTTACTGGTAAACACAGCCAGCGACTGCGGATATACCGGCCAGTACGAAGAACTCCAGCAACTGCACCAGCGTTTTCAAAACAAGCTGGTGATCCTTGGTTTTCCTGCCAATGATTTCAAAGAACAGGAAAAGGGGAGTGATGCTGAAATTGCAGCATTCTGTAAAATCAATTATGGTGTTACGTTTCCACTGATGAAAAAATCAACGGTTGTAAAAGGAGCGGCACAAAATCCGGTGTTCCGCTGGTTGAGTGATGCGGCGCAGAACGGCTGGAACAACCGGGCACCAAAATGGAATTTTTCGAAATACCTGGTTGATGAAAATGGGGTGCTCACCAATTATTTTGATCCCGGGGTTTCTCCGCTCAGTAAAGAAGTAACCGACGCAATTGAACAATGACACAAGGGAACCAAACTGATCTGCGGTTGGAAATTGCCAACAGTATTACCCATGGTATCGGGATCATTTTCGGTATTGCAGCACTGCCGGTGCTGAGTTCCCTGGCGGCTACCAAGAATAATCTTGTGGCTGTTGTTGGCGCATCGGTGTATGCATTTTCCTTTCTGTTGTTGTTTAGTTTTTCAACCTTGTATCATGCCTTTCAGAATCAACGTGTGAAACAAGTGTTACGTGTATTTGATCACATCAGTATTTTCTTTTTGATTGCCGGCACATATACTCCGTTTCTTCTGAACTACATGTTTGATACTACAGGCTTTGTATTGCTGAGTATTTTGTGGGGGCTTACTCTTGCTGGCATTATCTTCAAAATTTTCTTTACAGGCCGCTTCAATTTTGTTTCTACACTCATTTACCTGGCTATGGGCTGGATTCTGATCTTCAGCGGGCCACAGTTTTTTAAAGCTGTTCCCTGGAGTGTGTTGTACATGATTATAGCCGGCGGCGCTCTTTATACCATTGGAGCGTTGTTTTATTTATGGCATAAGTTGTATTATCATCATGTGATCTGGCATTTGTTTGTCCTGGCAGCAGCTGTTTGTCATTATGTTGGAGTGCTTTTGATGATTTGAGGACTGTTTCTGTTTTATTCTCTTCATTTTAGCAGCAACGGTAAATTCACAGCAACAGTTTTATTTCTGTGTTCAGTTTCTTATCTTTAAAACATGCATAATCTTTTGCAGGCTTCCGGTAAAACAAACCTCGTTGACCGTTTAGAAAAGTTGAGTGTGTTCAGTCAACGTCAATGGGGTACCATGACGGTCGAAGAAATGTTCTGGCACCTGCGGAGTCAGCTGGAACTGGCATTAGGTATTCGAGAGCAGCGCACACATGTGAAAAGCGTATTACGGGTTCCTCCACTCCGTTGGCTGGCGTTGTATGTGTTTCCCTGGCCCAAGGGTTCGCCCACGGCACCGGAAATGCATGTACGAAAATCGAACCCTGCTGTGGCATCTTTCGAGGAGGAAAAACAACAGTTGTTGCATCGGCTGACACAAGTAGAGCAGGCAACTTCACTGGGTCCGCATCCCCTGTTTGGCGCTATGAGCAAACCATTGTGGGGCCGCCTGATCTGGAAGCATGTCGATCATCATTTACGTCAATTCGGAGCGTAATGGAGATGCAAGATTGGTTAGGCGCCTTGGGTGTTGGGTTGATTCTGCTGGCGTATTTCCTGAGTATTTTTTCATTTATCGAAAAAGAAGGTTCTTTGTTTTTCCTGTTGAATATTGTTGGTTCGGCATTGGCCTGTATCGCTTCTGTTCTCATTCAATACATTCCGTTTGTGGTGCTCGAGGGTGTTTGGTTTCTGGTTTCTGTACTGGGATTTATGCGCTTACGGATAAAAACGAAATAATCATGTTTATAAAAGCAGACATTGAAAAGTACTTTCAGGGAGAGAAAGCAGAAAGCATTGTCTTTATGGGTATTGGTAGTGCATCGTTTGTGGCAGCACTGATTTTTTTCTTTGTTGTGGCTACTGCTTTTTACAAAGGTGCGGCAGTGCCGATGCTGTTGATTGGTTTACTGATGTTGGTTGTTGGTTTTACGGTTTTTAAGCGGAGTGATGCCGACCGCATCCGTAACGTGTATGCGTATGATATGAATCCATTGCAATTGAAGGAGCTGGAAATTCCACGTATGGAGGTGGTGATGAAAAATTTTGTCATGTACCGTTACATCGAAATCGGGCTTGCTTTGGCTGGACTGATTTTATTCTTTTATTTCAAGAACAATGCAGATAAGGCATTTTGGACCGGTGTGGGTTTCGGTTTACTGATTATGTCTGTACTGGCGCTTGGGGCCGATTACTTTGCCGAAAAGAGAGGCGTTGTGTACCTGAAAGGGTTGAAGGAGTTTGTAAAATAAGGTCGGGACGCTTGAAGCGGCCTGAACCACCAGGTGAACAGATTTCTCTGTTAGTTAATCGGGCATTTTTCGTGATAGTTGATCAGTTCAATTTTGGAGCGTTCGAATTCAAAGCCTTTGAACTTGACGAGAATTTCATCCAATACGGCATCAATTTCCTCAACGGTGTTTAAGATCACCAGTTTGCTGCGGTATTCTTTGATGTTGGGTAAGCCTTTCAGATAATTGGCATAATGCCGGCGCATTTCAAAAATGCCGATTTTCGGTCCTTTCCATTGATAAGATTTGTGCAGGTGTTTGCGGCAAACTTCCACCCGTTGTTCAATGGTGGGAGGAGGAAGTAACGTGCCGGTGTTTACGAAATGTTTGATTTCGTTGAAAATCCAGGGATAACCAATGGCAGCACGGCCAATCATCACCCCATCCACTCCATACCGGTTTTTGTATTCCAATGCTTTTTGAGGTGAATCAATATCGCCGTTTCCGAATATGGGAATGTTGATGCGTGGATTGTTTTTCACCTTGCCAATCAATGTCCAGTCGGCTTCACCTTTGTACATCTGCACACGGGTGCGGCCGTGGATGCTGAGTGCCTTGATGCCCACATCCTGCAGGCGCTCGGCTACTTCTTCAATGTTTTTTGTTTGCTCATCCCAGCCGAGCCTTGTTTTTACCGTTACGGGCAAGGAAGTTGATTTTACAACCGATGCTGTGAGGCGCACCATCAAATCGATATCACGCAGCACACCGGCTCCGGCTCCTTTCAGTGCCACTTTTTTTACAGGGCAGCCGAAGTTGATATCCACCAGGTCGGGATTTACTGTTTCGCAGATTTTTGCACTCAGTCCCAATGCTTCTTCATCGCCACCAAAAATCTGTATGCCAAATGGCCGTTCTTCTTCCTCGAAATCAAGTTTCTGCCGGCTTTTGATGGCATCACGGATCAATCCTTCACTGCTGATGAATTCACTGAACATCAGATCGGCCCCGTTATCCTTGCACACGGCACGGAAGGGAGGGTCGCTCACGTCTTCCATGGGCGCCAGCAGGAGCGGAAACTCCGGAAGCGATATGTTGCCTATCTTTATCACGTTCAAAAAAAGAACTGCAAATTTAATCACTTTCAGGTAGTTATTATGGATCAATATCAGTATCAACGAAAATTGGAACCTGGGGCCGAACTGGCTATCCTGGTGGGCTTATGGCTGGGATGTTTAATGGTGGGCAGCCTGGTGACTGTCCCCATCTGGATGATCATGACCGGGAAATCCATTTTTGCGATGACCACCGAAATGACCAAACCGGAGCATGTAAACGCACTGAAGGTGATGCAGGTAGTATCGACCATCATTATCTTTTTTATACCGGCTGTAGTAACAGCCCGCATCGCATCAAAAACTCCTTTTCAGCGGCTTGGTTTTGGGACAAGGGTAAAATGGAAGCGTGCTGTAATTGCCATGCTGATTATGTTGTCGGTGCTTCCTTTGGTGGGCTTCCTGGCCGATGTAAACAAAGCGATACCTGTAACTGCTGCTATGAAAAAGTTTTTCGATTCTATGGAGTCGCAATACATGGAGCAGGTAAAGCTGATGGCTACCTTTAAAACTCCGGTTGACTACATCATTGCTCTTTTCATTATTGCTTTTTTGCCGGCGGTGGTGGAAGAAGTGTTCTTCAGGGGAGCGATGCAGCAGATTTTTATGCGCTGGTTTGTAACGCCCGGCCTGGTGATTTTCATTACGTCACTTATTTTTAGCGCCATTCATTTTTCCTGGTATGGATTTATTCCCCGCATGGCACTGGGAATGGCATTGGGTTATATTTTTTATTTTACCGGTAATCTGTGGTACAGCATCCTGGCTCATTTTTTTAACAATGCATTTATGGTAACGCTGTTGTATTGGCAATACCTGAAGTATAAAAAAGTGGATATGGAAATGGGCGACAGTGCACCCTGGTGGGCAGGAGTACTCAGCCTGGCTGCAGTAATTGGTTTGTTTATACTATTGAAAAAAATGTCAACCACACGGGTGGAACCAGACAGTATTGCTTCTTCACCCACAGATTCAAATTCGATTTCCTGATGGCAATGAACTGGTCCGTTTTCCGAACAAGAGCATTATCGGCTCTTTTGTTTGCAGCCGTGATGGCTTCCGGTTTACTGCCGCAGAACAACTGGCCATTTCTTGTTTTATTTACTGTGATTCATTTTGGATGCTGGATCGAATACCAAAAACTGGTTGCCTTGATTGATCCTGGTTACCGGGCTATACATTTCTTCCACCGCTACGGCGTAATGCTGGCCGGTTTCTGTCTCATGTTGTTTTTTACAGATGGCTGGATGGTGGGAAGTTCCGGTGTTTCACTCCATTCCATTGGCTGGATGGTGGGCATTCCCTGCCTTTTTTTATTGCCGGTGAGTGAAATTCTCTTTAGTAGGCAACTGGTTCTTAAAAATATACTGCATTCAGTTTTCGGGTTGGTTTATATATCGTTGAGCTGGGCCTTGTTGCTGCACATACGTACCGGATCCTTGTGGATGCCTCGCAACGGCCACACCCCAATGGAATCAGCATCTGAAACCCTGGCGCAACTAAGCGGTTATGCGGTACCGTTAATACTCATAGCTTCTATCTGGATCAATGATACCATGGCGTATATCGTTGGTTCTTTCATTGGTAAAACGCCGCTCAGCCAAGTGTCGCCCAAAAAAACATGGGAAGGCACAGTGGGAGGTGTGGTGTTGTCGGTTTTAATTGTGTGGGCCGTGGGATTTTTCATGGAACCTTCCACAGCGTGGGTCTGGGGCTGTATTGCTTCCATAGCAGCTGTGTTTGGAACGGTGGGTGATTTACTCGAAAGCAAACTCAAACGGCTGGCCGGTGTGAAAGACAGTGGTGCTGTATTGCCAGGTCACGGAGGATTCCTTGATCGGTTTGATTCCTTGCTGCTGGCTGTTCCGTTTGTATGGTTGTTTTTAAAATTGATTGCATGAAAAACATATTCCTGTACGTCTGCTATTTGCTGTTGCTGATTGCCTGCCGGGACAAGCCTGCTGCCACCAAATCAATACAGGAAAAGCCTGCCGTTTTTTCTGGTGCCGAGGAAATCACAGCGGCTGTGGGCGCATTGCTTCCGGCGCCGCATTCGTTTCAGTTGAAACAGGCAACGAAATGGCATGATGCATCGGGTGAAAACTGGCTGGTGTTGTACGAAACCGGTTCGTACATTCAAAAACCCAGTACAGCTGCTTCTGCTCAGCTTTCTGCGATTTTATATCAGAAGACCGATAGCGGTTTTGTGGAAACATGGAAATATACAGATGGAGTAAGCGAATGTGAACTGGATATAACCTGTTCCTTTTATGACAACCAGCTTTCAGTAACTGATCTTGATTCCAATGGTGTGGCGGAAATAATCATGGTTTATGCACTTGCATGTAAGGGTGATGTGAGCGGGAATGAAAAAAAACTGGTTCTTTATGAAGGAAACCAGAAATACATATTGCAGGGAACGGAAACGGTGATCTTCGGGAAAGATACGCTTGAAAAGTCCGAAGTTTCCCAATCAGCATTGGCTGGAGCACCGGTTGTTCTGCAAAACTTCGTAAAATCGTATTGGAACCGTTTTGGCACGCAGAAATATGATTAAGCTGCTGATTCTTTGTACTTTCGCTTTTCAATTTTTTTACATGACCATACACAGAGAAGGGTTTAAAAGTATTTCTATTGCGGCCATTCTGTTCATACTCATTAACCTGGTGACTTTTAACTGGCTCAGCGCTTCTATGCCGGTTCTTACAGGACTTGTATTTGCTGTAACACTCTTCCTCTTTTTGTTTATCATTTCTTTTTTCCGGGTTCCCCGGCGCACCTATGTAAAAGGTGACCATGTCATAACCAGTCCTTGCGACGGCAAGGTGGTGGTGATTGAAGAAGTGACAGATACGGAATACTTTCAAGACAAACGGATTCAGCTGAGTGTGTTTATGAGCCCGGCGAATGTGCATATGAACACCAATCCCATTCCCGGGGAAGTGGTGTATTCACAATACCATAAAGGAAAATACCTGGTGGCCTGGCATCCCAAATCATCTACCGAAAACGAACGGCATAGTGTGGTGCTGCAGAATGAACGGATTACGATTCTGGTAAAACAAATTGCAGGTGCGTTGGCCAAACGGATTGTCAATTATTTGCAGCCTGGCCAGAAAGTGGAACAGGGAGGAGAGTTGGGTTTTATTAAATTTGGATCAAGGGTGGACTTGCTCTTACCTCCCGGTACGAATATTAAAGTGAAACTGAATGAGAAAGTAAAGGCAGGAGTAACGGTTCTTGCTGAATATTAAAAGTAAAAACGCCGGATTTCCAGCCGGCGTTTTTTGTTGAACAGATTTTACTTATTACCAGCGAGGTAACCCTCCGGATCTTTCAGAAATTCATTCTTGCATTCGGTGGCACAAAAGCCATACACTTTGCCTTTGTAATGAGCGGTATCATTTACGCCGGCTGAAACAGGCATGCCGCAGGCAAAGTCTTTCTGGTTATCAAATTTTACATCTTTAAACGGACTCTTTTTTGTGTCTTCCGCTTTTGGTTCAGAGTGATTGTGCCCGCTGCTTTTTGAGTCCTGGTTGGCGCAGGAAAAAAGAAAGAATACGAGCGTTGTAAGGAATATGTTCTTTATCATGACGGTAGTTTTATTGTTGTGCTTGCAAGTTACCTGATTCCCTTTTTCAGAAGATGGCTTCCAGTTCTTTCAGGTGATGAATAATATACGTAGGGGTGATGGTTCCTGTTTCCACCCCCAGGTGATTCACAAAAATACAATCCATTCCGGCATTCAGTGCACCGTTGATATCGGCATCAAGATTGTCACCAATCATAATGCTTTCTTCCAGCAGTGCACCGGTTACATTCAGGGCATAATCAAATATTTCTTTATTTGGCTTCAGGCTGTTACTACCTTCACTGGTAATCACTTCTTCAAAATAATGTCCCAGTTGGCTATGGTTTAATTTGCTCCATTGTGTTTTTTCGAAACCGTTGGTAATGAGATGCAGCACATAGTTTTTTTCCTTCAGATGCTGCAAAATTTCATGTGTATACGGAAACAGATTCCGTTTCGTGGGTAAAATTTCAAGGAAGTGATCGCTCATCTTCCTTGCCAATTCCTCACTTCCGATTTTAAATTCAAGCAGCGTGCGCCACATACGTTTCCATTTCAGTTCTTCCGATTTAATATAACCATGATGATACCGGTCCCATAAAATTGCATTGTGATGCAGGTAGTGGCGGCAGAACAGATCGAAATCCTGTACGCCCAGCGTCTGCAGATCCAGGTCTTTATACACATCTGCAAGGGTTTCCTGTGCATTTGCATCAAAGTCCCACAGGGTATGGTCCAGGTCAAAAAACAAGTGGCGGTAACGCATAAATTGTAGCTAAGAAGTGCAAAGGTAGACGGAAGTGATGCATTAAAAAAAAGTACCGTACTTCGTGGTATAATTCAGTTTCATGAACGTAATTATTACCGGGGCTTCCCGGGGCATTGGAAAAGCCATTGCGGAAGTGTTTGCCGCCAATGGGCATAACCTGTATATCTGTGCCCGTAATGAAGAAGTATTGAATAAAACTGTACAGGAGCTGCTGGGCAAATATCCGGGTGTCAAGATCAAAGCAAAAGTGCGTGACCTCAGCAAGAAAGCAGAGCTTGAAAATTACGGTCAATGGTTACTGGATAACGGTATGCCCATTGATGTTCTGGTGAACAATGCCGGTAGTTTTTTGCCGGGCAGTGTACACAATGAGCCGGAAGGTGTATTGGAGCAAATGCTGGCGGTAAATCTGCTCAGTGCTTATCACCTTACCCGTAAACTGTTGCCGGTGATGATGAAGCAAAGCCCGGTTCAGGGGTCCCGTGGACATATTTTCAACATTTGTTCCATTGCGTCACTGCAGGCCTATGCCAACGGCGGTGCTTACAGCATCAGCAAATTTGCATTGCATGGGTTCAGCAAAAACCTGCGGGAGGAATTGAAGCCGCACCTGATAAAAGTAACTTCAGTTTTTCCGGGAGCAGTGCTGACGGATTCATGGGGTGATTTTGATAACAGCAACCGCCGTATTATGGAAGCAGACGATGTTGCGAAAATGATTTATGCTGCTGCGCAGCTTTCGCCACAGGCTTGTGTAGAGGAGCTGGTGATGCGGCCGCAATTGGGTGATCTTTGAGTAAGGGAAACCCATTTCTTCATTTGATCAGCGGTTATACCTGCTCTAATGGTCGCCGCTAACTTTGAGTATAGATTCATGCACATGCGTTTTCGGGTTTTGTTTTTATTGGTTTTATTTACAGTAGTTACTGCATCGTCAGTAGGTGCACAGCTTCGACTTACGGCCATTCCCTCCAAAACCATTGTAAAACGCAATGAAACCTTTCAACTTCAATTTGTGGCCGAAGGGGCAGCACAGGTTGATGAGTTCATTCCTCCTTCCTTCCGAAATTTTGAAGTTGCGGGAGAACCGCTGCAATCCTCCGGGTGGACCTGGGTGAATGGTTCCCTCACGGAGTATGTTAGTTATACATATCAATTACAACCAAAATTGGCAGGCAAGTTGCCGATTGCTTCTGCAATTGCGAAAATGAAAGGAAGGGCCATCAGCTCCAATCCGCTGGTGATACTAGTGACCGATGGTGTTGCCAAAACCGGATTGATGGCCGATGAGCAGGAGCAGAAACCCGATTATTTTCTTGCTCCCGGCGAAAATGCCAAAGAAAAAATTGCTAAAAACCTGTTCGTAAGAGCAGTGGTTGATAAACAAACCTGTGTGGTGGGAGAACCAGTGCTGGCGTCTTTCAAGTTATATACACGCCTCGACAGCGAGTCTAAAATTGTTAAACGTCCTTCCTTCAATGGATTTTCAGTAATTGATCTTGCAGAGCCCGAAACAGGAGCCTTTTCCAAAGAATTGTACAACGGGGTGGTGTATAATACTTACCTCATACGGCAAGTGCAGTTATTTCCATTGCAGGCGGGTGATCTTACGATTGAACCGGTGGAAATTGAAAACCGTGTGCGTTTTATTCGGGCACTTCCGGAACAACTGAAACGTGATTCGAGAAAATGGATGGATGTAATTCTCGAACAAATGAAGCGGGCTGAGCTTACTGCAGAAAATATTGTTGAGGAACAGTTGGTGGTACAAACACCTGTACTCACCATTCAGGTAAATGAACTGCCGGAAGCAAACAAACCAATTTCCTTTACGGGTGCGGTAGGAACATTTAGAATGGAAGCAGTGCTGGTGCAACCGCAAATACGGGCCGATGAAAATGGTGTGCTGAAAATCACTATTGCCGGAAGTGGTAATCTCAACCTGCTGACAGTACCTGTCATTCGCTGGCCTGAAGGGATTGATGTGTTTGAACCACGCAGCACAGAACACCTGGAAACTGATTCTGTTCCGCTTGCCGGAAAAAAAGTATTTGAAATTTCTTTTTCTGCTGCACCGGGCACATACATGTTGCCTTCTGTTGAATTCAGTTTTTTTGACGCAGCTGCAAAAAAGTACCAGGTGCTTCAAACAGACTCTCTTTCATTGAAGGTGTTGCCGTCGAACTTACAGCAACAAGGGCAAGGTTTAAAGT
This sequence comes from Chitinophaga pinensis, assembly GCA_943368955.1. Lineage (GTDB taxonomy): Bacteria > Bacteroidota > Bacteroidia > Chitinophagales > Chitinophagaceae > Lacibacter > Lacibacter pinensis_A. Next base: position 88,291 of record CALRLY020000003.1, on the reverse strand, counting down.
TGCAGCAACAGGACCCTGCCGGAGATGAGTTTGGCTACAGTACCATTTTGCTTGTAGCCGGGCTGCTGTTGCCAGTTATTGCTATTACGCTCTTTTTATTCTATCGCAGAAAGCGTGGCAATGTGGTTACCGAACCGTTGCCTGCAAAACAAGAAATTCCGACAGCTTTGTTTTTACGTAAGGCCGAAGAGCAACTGCTGTTCCTGAACGTAAAAGACTGGTGTTCTTTACTTATGAGGAGTGTACAGGATTATTTTTCCAACCGAATGGCTGATGCAGATGAACTGCTTGGCGTTGTTACAATCGTACGGGTTTTGAGAGAAGACGGGTATGGTCAACTGGCCGACGCCTTGCAGCAGCTTTCAGCAACCTGCGAAGCTGTGGTGTACAGTCCGGTTACAGTGGATGAACAGAAAGATGCAATCCTGGTCAAAGCCCACCAGTTGCTGGAAATGGCAGAACAGCAATTTAGTCTTCAGTCACAAACCGGTAACCAACCCCCCGGGCCGACTGGAAAAAGCGGGGATTCCGGCTATCTTCTTCGAAATACTTCCGGAAGTTGAGAATGAAATTGTCAATCGTACGGGTGGTGGGATATACGTTATAACCCCATACAACCTGCAAAATTTTCTCACGGGTAACCACCTCATTCTTGTTTTCAATAAGCAGATGCAGCAGCATGCTTTCTTTCTTGCTGAGATCAAAGGTTTCCCCTTTGAAGTTTAAGGCCTGCTGTGCTTTAAAGTCAACTTTATTGTTGCCAAACACAAACAGTTCGCCGGTTGAATCTTTATCAAGCAGTCTTTTATTTTTGTTGATGAGTTTTTCAACCCGCAACAATAATTCTTCCAGATTAAAAGGTTTGGTAAGGTAATCATCAGCGCCTTTTTTCAGTCCAAGCACACGGTCGCTGGATGTGTTTTTGGCGCTGAGCATTAGAATGGGCACATCATTTTTACGGATCCGGATACTTTCAGTGGCACTGATACCGTCAAGTTCCGGCATCATCACATCCATGATAATTAAATCGAAATACTCGCTTTCCACCGCTTTCAGGGCGGCTGCTCCGTCGCTGACAGCGGTTACTTCATAACCTTCCAGTTCGAGGTTGAGTTTTAAAGCATCCTGCAAATGTTCTTCATCTTCCACCAGGAGAATTGATGCTTTTGACTGACTCATTGTTCTTAAAATTGAATTACAAAAATACTTCCATGGGGAGTATTGTCCATCACAAAAATGTCACCATTATGATCGCGTATGATTTTCTGGGTAAGATACAAGCCCAATCCGGTTCCTTTGGCTTTTCGGGTTGCTTCATTTCCACTGCGGTAAAATTTTTCAAAAATGCGTTTTTTTTCCATGTCGGGTATGCCCGGGCCAAGATCAGTAACTTTTAATTCGATGGTATCGGGTTCTTCTGACAAATCAATATAAACCGGGCTGCTCTTGGGTGTATATTTCAACGCATTATCAATAAGGTTGCTCAGCGCAATCTGCAGCAACAGTTCATCTCCTTCAATGATGGTGTCTTTTTCAATGGTTGATTCAATGGTGCGGCCGGGGAATCGGTTTTTGTAATCGCTTACTACGGTTTCAACAATATCGGCCAGGTTAATTTCTTCATGGTCACGCTGAAAATCTTTTTCTTCCATTTGCGAAGCCAGCAGAATATTATTGGTGAGAATATTCAACCGGTTAGTTTCAGAAAGAGCGCTGAGGAGTAGTTTCTGCTGTTGCACTTCGTCAAGTTTACGTCGCAGAACTGTTTCGAGACTCAGCCGGGTGGTTGCAATCGGGGTTTTCAATTCATGGGTAATAGCCATCATGAAATTTTGTTGCAGGGCAGCATATTCAATTTGTTTGCGGATGGAGCGGTAAACAAAAAAGGCGCCTGTAAGAATCAGTGCCAGAAACGTAATGCCTTCTGCCACATACTTGGTAGTTCCTCTTTTTTTGAGTTGTTGAATTTCTTTGGTACGGGTACTATACGCCGGATCATCTTTTTTCAGCTGTTGCAACTGCAGGGTGGTCATTTGTGCATTTTGTCGTTCCAGTGAAATAAACCACCAGATGAGTGCTGCAACAACGTACGTGAGCAGAATCCAGAACCAGAAAGAAAAATTATTGAAACGGAAAAATTGTTTAGGAGAAGACATTATGGTTGAACTTTTTCGATCCGTATGCCTGCGTTCATAATATGTTGCAGCGGGTTGTCACGCATAATCTGTTGCAGGCGGAGGGTATAGGTACCGCTTTTTTTGAACTTTACATTGCTGAACAGCGGATGTCTTAGCTCATAGATATCCGACAGGCCGGTACCAATCCATCGTCCGTCTGAATGTTGCAGTGTGAGTTCAAATCGTTCTTTCCGGTAAACACTTTCGCCGGGTTGCCGGGTTGAGATGTTGAGCCAGATGTTTTTGTAAGCATACGCATCGGTATGACGCAGGGTAATAAAAACATTGTAGGCAGAAACAGTGTCGGTAATGGTAAAGGTAAATTCAGGCTGGTTATTATACGACCAGTTATGACCGGGCATCTCTGCTGCACGCTCGTAGGTATTGAGTTGAATGCAGGCCGGGGCAAACAGGAGAATGAGTGCAAGAAAAGAATACTGTTTCAAATCAACGGTTACTTTTTTGTAAAGGTACAGGTCTTTGAGAATTCAGGTGCACCTTGTGGTACGTATCATAGTACGTTTAACACCTGTTCTTTTGCTTTTTCCAGTTCGTCTTTCATAAGTACAACCAGTTTTTGAATACCGGAATCATATGCTTTGGCGCCGGTGGTGTTGATTTCCCTGCCTATTTCCTGTAGTACAAAGCCAAGCTTCTTTCCTTTGGATGTATCACTATCTTTCAGAATCGAGAGAAAATAATCGCAGTGATTTTTCAGCCGCACCTGTTCTTCACTGATGTCGATTTTTTCAATGTAGTAGATCATTTCCTGTTCCAGCCGGTTGGAGTCAAGGTTTTCAGGACCCACCTGTTCCTCCAGCTTACGACGGAGTTCCTCTTTCATTTTATGTTGACGTAATGGTTCCAGTTCGCTCAGTTTTTCCTGGTAAGCCAGAATATTATGAATACGTTCCAGCAAGTCTTTTTCAAGACTTGTTCCTTCCAGCCGGCGGTGCGCATCTATGCTTTCAATTGTTTTTTTGAAAATTTGCTCAAATTGATTGTACTGATCTTTGCTCAGAATATCTGTATTAGGCACCACCACATCCGGCAACCGGAGTAATGCTCCCAGAATGTATTCACTTACTTTAATGTTCAGATCACCGGCTATTTCCTGAAGGGGTTGAAAGTAGGCTTTCGCAATTTCTTTGTTGATTGTGATAGCGCCACCACTTCCGTTTTGCTTCAGGGAAATCGTACACTCAACAGAGCCCCGTTGCAGTTGTTCAGATAAAAGTGAACGTATAGCAAACTCATAAGGTTTCAAGAGGGGAGTTAATTTGAGATTGAGTTCAAATTGTTTTCCGTTCAGCGATTTTATTTCTACCAGGAATGTTTTATCGTCAACAGATTCTTCCACACGTCCAAAACCAGTCATTGATTTGAGCATACAATAATTTTAAGCAATGTAAACAATTTCAGCTTTCTGTACGGAGAACATTTCGATTGGCAGCATTCGTACTAGCAGCATTCAGTTTGATTTCTTCGATTTAACAAGGGCAAGAAAAAAGCCCGGAAGAAACCGAGCTTTATAATGGATGGGTTAGTAAGTACCGGGAAATAAATTTCCCTCCACAATATTAAAAAGAAATTTAACTATAAAGAAAAATATTTTTAAAAATTTTATTCACATTTTTTTTGTGTTTGTGGAAAATGTAAAAACATATAGAATGGATACGGGTATTGTTTTTAAAAGTTACTAAAAGTATGCGATCGTTTTTTCATTTTCAATACAGCTGTTATTCTGAATTTGTTTTGATAACAACTTTTGTAAACAAGACGGCAACAGATGAATAAAATGATGGCAGATAGAATCTTTTATCTGCATCTCCATTGTACAGGAAAGCAGGTTACCTTTGAAAAAAATCAGTTTTATGAAGTTTCCCTCTCCGGTATCAGTTGAATGGATTGCTGATTTCATTCATGCCCGTTTGAAAGGTAATGCAGGCGGAATGGCAACTGGTATCAATGAAATTCACAAGGTGGAGCCGGGCGATCTTGTGTTTGTGGATCATCCGAAGTACTATGAGAGCTGCATCCAATCGCCAGCTTCATTTATTATTATCAACCAGGAAACTGAAGTGCCGGAAGGAAAAGCGCTTTTAATTTGTGAGCAACCTTTTGAAGCATATCTCACCATTGTAAATCATTTCCGGCCATTTGTGCCGTCTGCAGAACTGGTAAGTTCAACTGCTGTCATTGGAACGGATACGGTTGTTATGCCGGGAAGTTTTATTGGTAACCATGTAACAATCGGGAGCAATACCATCATTCACCCCAATGTAACTATTTATGACCATGTGATCATTGGTGATCGTGTGGTTATTCATTCGGGTACGGTTATTGGCAGCGATGCTTTTTATTACAACAGCAAAAAAAACCGGGACGTTTGGTATAAAAAAATGACCAGTTGCGGACGGGTGATTATTGAAGACGATGTAGAAGTGGGAGCTGGCTGTACAATTGACCGGGGCGTTACTCATGATACGGTAATCGGCCGGGGTACAAAATTTGATAACCAGGTGCATATTGGTCATGATAGTGTTATTGGTAAAAATTGTTTGTTTGCTGCACAGGTAGGCGTGGCCGGTGCTGTTACCATTGAAGATGGGGTTATTTTATGGGGACAGGTGGGAGTGAGTAAAACACTTACCATTGGTGCAAACGCAGTAGTGCTTGCGCAAAGTGGTGTTCCCTCTTCACTGGAGGGAAACAAAGTCTATTTTGGAACACCTGTTGAAGACGCTTCCTATAAACGGAGAGAGCTGGTGTGGGTTAAACGGATACCTGAGTTGTGGGAAAAAGTAAAAAGCCTCACGGAAAAGAAATAAATCCTTTTTAAAATCTGAAAAGAAGGCACACTTACATCCGTGGTGTGCTTTTTTATTCAGGCCAGTAATCATACGGAAGCTGATCGGCGAGGTTTTTCCAGGCCCAGTAACCACTGTTGATTACTTCTGTTTGGTCATAAAAGAAACCGTTTTCTGTTATTACAAAGCCGTTTAGTAATTCCAGGGTGGAAAGTTGTTCTTTGGCACTGGTGGGATATTTATTGGCAACGAGATATACCCGTTCCATGGGTGCCCGATTGTATACAACCCTGAATTTTCCAAACAGGTTCACTTCCTTGTTTACGCTGTCTGCAAGTGAATAGATAACAGAATCGTATGGATTCTGCAACGGTATCATGTTAGATTTACCGGATAGGGAGTCGATTTTTATCTCTTCCAGTGCAAAGCCGTTTTCTTCTAATGTGCTGTCGTAGTAACAACGCATAAAATGCAAACGGGAACCATTGTAGGCTTTTTGCCGGTTACTTAACCATTGTTGTTTCTGCTCGGCAGTGGAATCCAGTTCAATATAAAATGCCACACCTACATAACCGCTGAACTTTGTGCTGTAATCGTATATGAATGAATCAAGCTGGTATTGAATTTTATAACCAAGTGCGTAATTCAATATTACCAGGGGTTCTTCTGCCTTCACCTTCAGACGGTTTCTTTTTTTCGAGAAATAAAATTTCAACACTTCCGGGTTTTCAACTTTACACTCTTTTGCAAACGGTGTGCTGCCAATAAAGTAATCGGTAAACTGGTTGCCGTATTTCTCCCATCCATCCCTAACTTCGGTTGTTGCTTTGATAACTACCTCTTCCAGACTCTTTTCCTTTTTTTTCAGGCGAACGATGAGTTCCTGGCTATGGTCCTGCGAAGAAGAAATGCGGATGCTTTCTGCTTCAAAGCCGGCATAACTGATAACCAGGTTATGGCCTCCCATCGGGAGTTCCATCCGGAACTGACCTTCTTTATCACTTACGGTTCCTTTTGTGGTGTTCTGGCAAAGTACGGTTGCACCTTCTAAGACACCGCCGGTACTATCGTCGTACACTTTTCCTTTTATAAAAAAGGAGGACTGTGAAAAACAAAAGGTATTGAGTAGTAAAAAAAAGGCAGTAATACAGAGACGCATAATTGAAAAGGATTCGTAACGTTAACGGGTTTTCAACAAACTGTACTTTACTACAACGAACAATTGCCGTTGTTTATTTCAACTGATAATATTCTTTCAGCCATTGGCAGGTACGGTCAATGGTTGCTTCCAGCGGGGTGTAAGAAAATTCGGGGAATGCCTGTAGCAGTTTTCTGTTATCGAAAACCGTTGATGCCTGTGATGTTTTAACGGTTTCCCTTGTTATCAATGGTTCACTTTTACTGATCTGTGCTTTCATTGCCTCCAGCCGCCATGCCAGTTCCATCATCCAACGCTGGCCCTTTTTGTGTGGAGGCCGTTTACCAAACGCACCTGCTATCAACTCAAATAATTGCCTGTAACCCGTATTTACGTTGCTCAGGATAAACCGTTGACCTGATACACTGCTATGCATGAGACTGAGCATTGCTGTTGCCACATCCCTTGCATCTACAAATCCGGTACTCCCGTCGGTATACCAGGGAAATTCTTCCCATACTTTTTTAAAAATGGCTGTTGAGCCTGTATCCCATTTTGATTCTCCTAAAACAATGGTAGGATTTACAATGGCTGCAGGTAATCCTTCACTGATGCCTCTCCAAACTTCCAGTTCAGACAAATACTTTGTTTTGCCGTAATGTGAGTTATTGGTTTCTTCCGTCCACTCGCTTTGCTCGGTCACCACTTCGTTTTTGCGGATGCGTCCTAACGCCGCTACAGAACTTACATGAACTAATTTTTCGATGTTGTTTGCAAGAGCTGCATTGACTACATTGGCTGTTCCTTCAATATTAATTTTGTACATCTGCTGCCTGCGTGCCGGATGAAATGAAACCACCGCTGCACAATGGTATACCTTCCGGCAACCGTTCATGGTTTCGTGTAATAGAGAAGAATCAAGTACATCGCCCTTGATCCACTCAATCTGGCTATGTTCAGCAGCCGAAAGTGTAACGGGCATTGAAGAACGGTACAGGGCACGCACTGTTGTTCCTTCTTTCAGCAGTTGCTGTAAGAGGGCCGATCCGATAAGTCCTGCACCGCCGGTGACAAAAACATTATTTACTGTTCCTGCTGATTGCGGACTTGTGGATTCTGTTGTTGGCATAAATGAAATTCGAATATATCAAATTGGAGAAAAGAAATACGGGTATCGTGATTTATTTATACAAATAATATCCTTCACCTGTTTTTCGCCCCAGTCGTCCCGATTGTACTTTTTCTTCCTGCAAAACCGATGGCTTCAGCCGATCGGGTTTCCCAAGCTGCTCGTAGACACTGCAGCTTACGGCATAGTTTACATCATTCCCAATCAGATCCATCAGCCGGAAGGGACCCATTTTAAAACCGCAGCTTTCCATGACTGTATCAATAGTGCTGTAATCGGCCACACCTTCTTCTGCCAGTCGCAGTGCTTCTATGTAGTAAGGACGGGCTACCCGGTTTACAATAAATCCCGGAGCGTCTTTGCACACCACTGCTGTTTTATTCAGCCGGCTGCAAAATTGTTTCAATTGTTGTATGACAGCGTCTTCTGTAAGTTCTCCTTTCACCACTTCCACCAGTTTCATAATGGTGGCCGGATTGAAAAAATGCAAACCGGCCACACGTTCCGGATTGCTGATTTCTTGTTGCAGGTGGGTGATGGAGAGAGAGGAGGTGTTGCTGGCAAAGATTGTATCTGCTTCCGTACTCTTACTCAGCTGTTGAAAAAGTGCAACCTTCGCTTCTTTGTTTTCTACGATTGCTTCAATGATAAGGTTGGCCCGGCAGTCGTTGATGGATGAGCTGAACTGCAGGTGTTGCCATACAGCTTCGGCATCATTGGCCAGGAGTTTTTGTTTTGAAACAAGGGTGTTCAGGTTGTTGCGGATGTTGCTTTCTGCCCGGCGTAAAACATCTTCATTCACGTCAAACAAAACGGTATCTATTCCGCTTTGAGCAACAGCTTGTGCAATTCCGCTTCCCATCGTGCCGGCTCCGCAAACGCATACTGTTTGAATCATAGTGAGAATAAAGTGTAAGGTTCGATTTGCTTGTGCAACAGATTTCTGTTCCTACACAGCTCCGGTGAATTGTTTTAAAAAGCGAACATCATTTTCACTAAAGAGCCTGATATCTTTTATGCCATACTTGAGCATGGTGGGTCGTTCAATACCCATACCAAATGCAAAGCCGGAATATTTGTTGCTGTCAATGCCGCAATTCTCTAAAACCTTGGGGTGCACCATTCCGCAGCCCAGGATTTCCAGCCAGCCAGTTTTTTTACAAACACTGCAGCCATCGCCGTTGCACAGCATACAGCTGATGTCCATTTCGGCACTGGGTTCGGTGAAGGGAAAGTAAGAAGGACGGAAACGGACTTTTACATTTTTCCCGAATAACTCCTGCACAAAGAAATAAAGTGTTTGCTTGAGATCGGCAAAGCTTACTTTTTCATCAATATACAAACCTTCCACCTGGTGAAAGAAACAATGACTGCGTGCGCTGATGGTTTCGTTGCGGTACACACGCCCCGGCATAATCATGCGGAGGGGAAGTTTTCCTTTTTCCATTTCCCGTATCTGCACATTACTGGTATGGGTTCGCAACAGCCAGGCAGGATTGGTGCTTACATAAAACGTATCCTGCATGTCACGGGCCGGATGGTCTTCCGGAAGGTTGAGTGCGGTGAAGTTGTGCCAGTCATCTTCAATTTCTGGTCCATCGGCCACCGAAAAGCCCAGCCGCTGAAAAATCTGTACAATACGGTTGCGCATGATGCTGATGGGGTGCCTGCTGCCTGCTGCAATTGCGTCGCCGGGCAGTGTTAGGTCAATTCCGCTTCCTGCAGACGGTTCCTCACCAGCAGTGCTGCTTTTCCATTCTTCATAGCGTGCTTCTGCAAACTGCTTGAATTCGTTTAAAATCTGGCCGAAAGCTTTTTTCTGCTCATTCGGTACTTGTTTCATTTCGCCCATGAGCGCTTTGACAATTCCTTTGGTGCCGAGGAATTTAATACGGTATTCTTCCAGTTCCGCTGCTGAAGTAATGTGCATGGCGTCAATTTCACTCCGCAGCCCGGCAATTTGTTGTAACACCTGTTCCATGCAGCAAAGATAACTGATTCAGGGTTGAGTTGACTGATACAGCCTGTTGCCATCCATCATCTTTTCTTATGTTTGCTGCTGAAAAATCCGCTCATGAGTGATACGCTGCTGATCAAAGATTTTCTGACTCCCCTTCCACTGGATGTTATTTTGGGTGATGAAGAGTTGAACGAAGCCCAGTTAGGGAATCATATCTTCTTTTACGCACAGGAATTTCCCGATGTAGAGGCAGCCGATGTGGTGCTGGTTGGGATAGGAGAAGAGCGGGGAACCGGAAATGGAATTTCGGATTCCCAGGCACCGGATCTTGTTCGCAAACACTTGTATGCACTGTATAACTGGCATCCCGATGTTCAGCTGGCCGATGTGGGAACAATCAGGCCCGGTGCCTCACTCGCCGATACGTACGCTGCAGCCCGATCTGTAATTGCAGAACTGCTTGCTCATAAGAAAAAGGTAATTGTACTGGGCGGAAGTCATGATCTTACCCTGGCTCAGTATGGTGCGTATGCCGAGCACCAGCAGATCATTGAAGCCAGTTGTGTGGATGCTTTTATCAATCTCGGTACCGGTACTGCTTTGCGTAGTGAAAATTTCCTGATGGAAATGCTTACAGGCGAACCCAATTTTATCCGCCATTACAACCACATTGGTTTCCAGAGTTATTTTGTGCACCCCAACATGCTGCAAACGATGGACAAACTGCGGTTCGATTGTTACCGCCTGGGTGTGGCCAAAGAGCAGCTCGATGAAATGGAGCCGGTATTACGTAACTCTCATATGCTTTCGATTGATGTGGCAGCCATGTCTCATAGTGCTGCTCCTGCCAACCGTACTTCTCCCAACGGATTCAATGGTGAGGAAATGTGTACCCTCACCCGCTTTGCCGGAATGGGGGAACGGCTGAACTCATTGGGCATTTACGGATATAACCCGAACAATGATGTTCATGAACTCACGGCTATTCAGATTGCTCATATGATCTGGTATTTTGTGGATGGTGTGAGTAAGTCAAAAACAGAAGCACAGTTCTCCGACCGGCATGCCTTTAATGAATTTCACACTGCTTTTAACGAAGTGGATACGTTGTTTCTGCAAAGTAAAAAAACGGGCCGCTGGTGGATGCAGCTTCCCAATCAGAAGTTTATTGCCTGCAGTGTAAATGATTACCGGCTGGCCAGTCATAACGAAATTCCGGAACGATGGCTGCGTGCACAGGAGCGGGAGGCGTAACCGGATAACGTAAGCTTTTGGTTATACCTGCAGTTCATGAACAGTTTGTTCTGCAAAGTCGGCCCCGATGTTGGATTTGTAATCATATATAAAATCCACATTTCGTTTTTTGAAATGTTCAATTTCTTCCGGGTAATGCGTAATGGCTGCCACTTTAAATTTGCGCCGTTTCATTTTCAGAATTTCTGCAAGTGTATTGTTGTTTGAATTAAAATCACTCATGGCCAGTAATACCAGTTTTACTTGCGACAGGTTGCCATAACTCCAGAACACGCTGTTGGTGGCATCGCCCCATTCCACATTATAACCTTTGTTTTTCAGGTATTCCACACTATCGTGTTTATAGTCAATGCCAATCACATTTCCTGGATAGAGCTCGTTTAATTGATCATAAGCCGGTCGGCCAATACTGCCCATTCCAATCACAAGGTATTGTGCCGGTCCCAGTGTGGGTTCTACATCAATATATTTTCTACCTGTATTCAGTTTCATGATGATGTACCTGTACCTGTCGAAAATTTTGTGCACTCTTGTATTCAGGGGTGTGGCAATAAGAAAGGAAAAGGTCATAAGCAATGCCAGGATCATCAGCCAGTCGGCAGGCAGTATACCCGATTTAAGTCCTACAACTGCCGTAATCAAACCAAATTCGCTGAAGTTGCTTAAGCTGAGCGATGTAAGAAAGGCAGTTCGTGCCCGTAAACTGAACCTGGAAAACAATACAACAAACAGGCCTCCCTTCAGAAACATAAGTGGCGTTAAAAGGATTGCTATGAAAACTGTATGCCAGGTAGGCATGCCCGTAAACCCAATACTTACAAAAAAGGCAACCAGGAAAAAATCTTTGTAATTCATCATCCGGTCATAAAGCTCATCTGCTTTGGGGTGGTTTACAAGTAGCATTCCCATTGCCAATGCTCCAAGGTCGCCTTTAACGCCAACGGATTTGAATACAAGAGCTCCGGCAATATATGCAGCAAAAAATCCGAATGCAGTCAGCAACTCTCCATGGCCTGAGAGATCAAGTATGCGGAAGAGCAGAAACCTTATAAGGTAAAGGTAAACCGGAAGTAACAGCGCCCAGATGACGGGCGTTTCGTTCGAAGAAAAAGCAAGAAATATAACTGCAAACAGATCCTGAAAAATGAGGATGCCTATGGCGATTTTTCCATGAAAGGAACTCAGTTCGCCCCGTTCTTCCAGAATTTTTGCTACAAATACAGTGCTGGAAAAACTCAACGCAAAGCCTATGAGCAAAGAGGAGCTAAGGGAAAGGGTACTGAACGTCCGGAGTCCCGAAAAGCTTAACGCAAATACAAGTCCGCCAAGGGCCAGCACGGAAAGCAGCATATGTGCCGAGGCGGTAAACCAAACCTCCTTTTTAATGAGCGACTTGATTTTTATTTTTAATCCAATCGTAAAAAGTAAGAGCATGATGCCGAGGTCTGATAAGGCACTCAGCACTTCATGTACATGTCCTTGTTTGATCCATGTTACGTTGAGGAAAATGCCGGTCAGCAAAAAGCCGATTAATGCAGGCAGCCCTACCCGTTTCGCCAGCAGTCCGCTGATGAACGCAATGCTTAGCCAGATTGCATCAATAAGATAGGGTTCCATCATAAACGCCTCATAGTTTTATAAAGAATCGCTTTTTTTAAAAATACATCGCTTAGGCCGCACTGCAAAACCGGAATATACCTGTTCTGTGTTTTTTTTCGTTTTTATCGGTGAAACTTCTCTACTTTCAGGATAGTATATGTTTTGATTATTATGCAAAAACTACTTCTCTTTTTTCTTTGGGTAATGCTTGTGCTTCAGGCCTGTTCGCCGGCAAAGCAGCTTTCTTCATCAGTGTACCAACCTTTTCTGAGCGATTCTGCCTTTGAGCAGGCGCATGTGGGCGTTGCTGTTTTCGATGCTACAGAAAGGAAGTGGCTGTTGCAGCAAAACAGCCGCAAGTACTTTGTTCCTGCAAGCAATATTAAGCTGCCCACCTTGTATGCCGGTTTGAAATACCTCGGCGATAGCCTGGTTAGTTTTTATTATCAATCTGTCAACGATACTATTCATTTGCTTGCAAATGGAGACCCCTCTTTTCTGCACCCGGATTTTGCAGTACATCCTTCGTTTGAGTTTTTGAAACAACAAAAAGTACCGGTCGTATTACACAGCAGCAACTGGAAAACAGAACCGTTAGGTTATGGCTGGAGCTGGAGCGATTATCTTTCTGCCTATGCTGCGGAGCGAAGCCCGCTGCCTGTATATGGCAATGTGGTTACCTGGTACCAGGAACGTTTGGTGGAACAACGGGGACTTCAAACAGACACTACTTTAATGTTGTTAACAAATCCCGAAGTACAATGGGAAGTAAAGTTTTCTACAGAACCATCTACCAGGTTCCGTGTCGTAAGGCCCCAGAGCAGTAACTATTATACAATAGAGCCAGGTATTGCTATGAAGGATTCTCTGGAGGTTCCTTTCGTAACGGATGGTTTCCGGGCCACTCTGGATTTTTTAAAAGACACGTTGTATAAGGAGCTGATGCAAACCGATGAGCCGTTTCGCTACAGTCGGGCACAGGCAGTCTGTTCACAACCAGCCGATTCTCTGTTCAAAATCATGATGCACCGCAGCGATAATTTCTTTGCGGAGCAGGTGTTGCTCATGGTGAGTAACCAGCTACTGGGTTCTATGGACGAACAGCGGCTCATTGATACGTTGTTGAAGACAACACTGAATGGTTTTCCGCAGCAACCGAGGTGGGTTGACGGAAGCGGCCTCAGCAGGTATAACCTTTTTTCGCCGGAAGATTTTGTTTGGTTGCTTGTAAAACTGAAAGACGAGTTTAGCCTCGAACGCATCAAAGCCATTCTGCCGTCGGGCAACAAGGGTACTTTGCGTAACTATTATGTGGAAGAGGGAACGTTGATAGCAGCCAAAACGGGTACTCTCAGTGGCTGTGTGGCGCTAAGCGGGTATCTCATGTCAGATAAAGGACATCTGCTCCTTTTTTCGGTACTTGTCAACAATCATAACAGATCGGCTGCGTCTATTCGCCGGGCAGTGGAACGATTATTAAAAGAAGTGAAAAGAAAAAATTAAATCCCGGCTATCTGCCAAACAGTTTCTCCAGGTCATCCTGCTTCAGCTCTGTGTAGGTGGGAAAGCCATTGGGTGTGGCATTCGGTTGCAGACAGGCAAATAAATCTTCCACCAGTTGTTTGCGTTCTTTCTGCGTAAGAACCTGGCCACTTTTAATACTGTGTTGCCGTGCCAGTGAACGGATCAGTTTCTCCCGTTTTGAAAATTTAGGGTCCGACGTATAGTGTTTAAACTGCTCCAGCAATAACTCAATGGCCATCGTTTCATTTCCCTGTTCCACATCGGCTGGTGTACCCTGTATTACATAACTGTCTTTGCCAAAGGGTTCAATATGATAGCCCATCTGCTGTAAATCGGGAAGCAGTTCATTCAGTAAAACAGAGTCCTGCGGCGATAAGTGAAGGTTGGAAGGGAAAAGGCTTCGCTGCGTGGAAACTGCTTTTCCATCGATAGCAGCGAGATAACGTTCGTATAAGATGCGCTCATGTGCATTTTGCTGCTGAATCACAACCATGCCTCTGGGTCCTGCAGCCACAAGGTAGGTATTGAGGAATTGCTGTATTTCCTGATCGGCAAATAAAAAGTGATTTGGTGTTTGCGTTATAGTTTTGGGGGTCTGTCCGCCTGCATCCCGATACTGATCCTGTGTTTGTATGGAACTGGATGGGTACTGATTCCAGTGTTTCAGATCACTTTTTTGTCCGGGTTCAATTTTATGGGCTACATTTTTTTGTGTGAACGTCTGGTATAGCTCCGAAGCAGATGCAGCTGCCTGTTGTTGTTGGGTAAACGGTTTGCTAACGGCATCGAGTTGCTGAATAGAAGGATCCAGGTCAAAATCAAGAGTGGGTGTGATGCTGAACTGGGCCAACGCATGTTTTATTGCTGCCTGTACAAAGGCATAAATGATCTTTTCATCTTCAAATTTTATTTCCTGTTTGGTGGGGTGTACATTAATATCCACCTGAGCCGGGTCAAGATCAATAAATAAAACGTAAGTTGGAAAACTATCAGCGCCAATCAGCTCATGAAATGCATTTGCAACAGCATGGTTGAGATAGGCACTTTTGATGAACCGTTTATTCACAAAGAAATACTGATCGCCCCTGGTTTTACGGGCTGTTTCCGGTTTGCCAATGAAGCCGTAAATGTTCATGTAATCGGTATTTTCGGCTACACTTACCAGTTTGGCGTTGTACTGGTTGCCCAACAATTGAACAATGCGCTGTTTCAGGGTTCCTTTTTCCAGGTGAAACAACTGTTGTCCGTTCGCTGTGAGCGAAAAGAAAACTTCCGGATACGCCATACTCACCCGCACAAACTCATCAACAATGTGGCGCATTTCTGAGGCATTGCTCTTCAAAAAATTCCGCCGGGCAGGTACGTTGAAAAACAGGTTCTTCATGGCAATACTGGTGCCAACAGGCATGGCTACCGGTTCCTGCCTTTTTACCATGCTGTTTTCAATTTCAAGAAAAGTGCCTGCCGCATCGCCCTGCCGCTTTGATTTCACTTCCACTTGTGCCACAGCGGCAATAGAAGCAAGTGCCTCGCCCCGGAAACCCATGGTTTTAATACGGAACAGGTCTTCGATTTCCCGTATTTTGGAAGTGGCGTGCCGTTCAAATGCCATACGTACATCTGTTTCACTCATGCCGCATCCGTTATCAACTACCTGGATGAGTTGTTTGCCTGCATCATTGATGATCAGCTGAATATCGGTGGCGCCGGCATCCACTGCATTTTCCAACAGCTCTTTTACAGCGCTGGCAGGCCGTTGAATGACCTCGCCGGCAGCAATCTGGTTGGCAATATGATCGGGTAAAAGCTGAATAATATCCGGCACCTGTACTCCTTGTTTTGAATCGGCAAATTTACGTTTCTTCAACTAGCGACGAAACAGAAATCTGTATCTTTAATTCCGACGAACAGATTGATGAAACTATGCGGAAACTTCTCCTAACTGGTGGCTGGCTCTTACTGCTGATTGGTATGCAGGCGCAAAGCCCGCAGGAACAGGCCCGGCTGTGGGCAGATAGTGTGTTGCGATCGCTCTCTCCTGAACAGCGGATTGCACAATTGCTTATTATCCGGGCACACAGCAACCTGGGACCCGATCATGTAAATAAGGTAAGTGCGTTGATTCAACGCTACAATGTAGGCGGACTCTGTTTTTTTCAGGGTGGTCCGGTGCGACAGGCACAACTTACAAACCAGTATCAACAACTGGCAAAAACTCCGTTGCTGATTTCTATAGATGCAGAGTGGGGCCTGGGCATGCGGCTCGACAGTGTACTCAACCTGCCACGGCAATTGATGTTGGGAGCTGCTCCCAATGCTTCGTTTGCGTATGAATACGGAAAAATATTAGGGCAGCAGTGCCGGCGTATGGGCATCCAGGTGAACTATGCACCTGTGGTGGACGTAAACAACAATCCCAATAATCCGGTTATTAATGATCGCTCATTGGGAGAAGATAAGTATAAAGTAGCCCTCTTTGGAACACAATTGATGAAAGGTATGCAGGAAATGGGGGTGATGGCCTGCGCCAAGCATTTTCCCGGTCATGGCGATACCGAAACAGACAGTCATTACGATTTGCCCATCATTCTGAAAACCCGTCCCGAACTGGATTCACTGGAGTTGTACCCGTTTCGTGAATTATTCCGGCAGGGAGTTGGAAGCGTCATGATTGGTCATTTGTATATACCATCTATTGACAACACCAAAAACCTGGCTACGTCTCTTTCTTACAACAATGTTACAAAGCTGTTGAGAGAGGAATTGCAGTTCCAGGGACTTGCTGTTACAGATGCATTGGAAATGCAGGGTGTAAAAAAGTTTTTCCCCGACGGTAAAGCAAGTGTACAGGCGCTCCTTGCCGGAAATGATCTGTTGTGTTTGCCGGGCGATGTGCCCCAGGCAATAGATGCCATTAAAAAGGCGTTGAGAAAAAAACAGTTACGCTGGGCCGACATCAACAACCGGGTGCACCGGGTGCTCATGGCCAAGTACCTGCATGGGCTGGGCCAGGTAAACCCCATTGTTGTTGAAAACCTGGTGCAGGATCTCAATGCCGGTACCGTTGCATTTAATCGGTTGCTGGCAGAACATACCATCACCTTATTGAAAAATGAAGATGCATTATTGCCGCTGAATGCTTCGACTTTTGCTTTTCTGGGAAAAGTGAAAAAGCAGCCGCAGCGCATTGCCTATGTAGCGATTGGTGCAACCACAGAAACAGTACTCACAAAAAAAATGCGGAGTGAACTGAAGGCGGATGTGTACTTCTTTGGTTACAACCAGGATGGAGGTCGTGTTCCCACTCTCATTGAAATGATGGAAAATAATTACGACCTGGTGGTGATCGGGCTTCATAATTACAGCCGGCGTCCTGCAAACCAGTTTGGTATCAGCACACCTGCCATGCAACTGGCACAGGGCTTGTTGAAACATCCGAAATCGGTTATGCTCCTGTTAGGAAACCCTTATGCAGCCCGGTATGTTTGCGATGCACGCCACCTGGTTACTTCTTATGAGGACAACGACCTGGTTGAAGAAAAAGTGTTTGAATTGCTTACGGGTAAAATTCAGCCACAGGGAACGCTGCCTGTTACTGTATGTGCATCACTTCCCCACGGTTCCGGATTGTCGTACAAACAATCGGGCTGTTTGTTACCCTATCAGCGTTTTGATGCAACGCTGTTTTCACCGGTAGATTCCATTGTAAATGATGCAATAGATCGGAAAGCAATGCCCGGCTGTGTTGTAGTTGCGGTGAAAGACGGCGCTGTGGTATTTGAAAAAGCATATGGATACCTGACCTATGATACAACTGCACCGGTTACAGTGCAAACCGTTTATGACATGGCGTCTGTTACAAAAATTCTGGCAACCACATTGGCTGTTATGAAATTGTATGAAGAGGGAAAGCTTGATCTCAAACAACGGCTTGGGTATTATCTGCCATGGGTCAACGGATCGGATAAACAGGATCTGCTGCTGGAAGACATCCTGTTACACCAGGCGGGCTTAAAGTCGTGGATTCCTTTTTACAAGGAAGTAACCGATGTTACTACAGGTGTACCGCAGGGAGAACTGTTTGCAACCGGTCCGTCTGAAAACTTTACAGTACAGGTTGCCGATACTTTTTTTATGCGGGGTGATTGGGTTGATACAATGTATCAGCGCATCCTGCAAAGCGAAAAAACGGCAAACGGAACGTATGTATACAGCGATAATGATTTTATTTTCCTCGGAAAAATTGTGGAGCAACTGACGGGGATGACGCTTGATGCATACGTACGCACCACTTTTTATGAACCAATGGATCTGCATGCTACCGGTTTTTTACCCCGCAATC
The DNA here is from genome assembly GCA_943368955.1 of Chitinophaga pinensis. Classification (GTDB taxonomy): domain Bacteria; phylum Bacteroidota; class Bacteroidia; order Chitinophagales; family Chitinophagaceae; genus Lacibacter; species Lacibacter pinensis_A. The sequence goes on along the minus strand of CALRLY020000003.1, from coordinate 70,358 downwards.
AACTTCCTCTCAACCGAATTGCGCCTACCGAACAGGAAAAGCTTTTTCGCCGGCAACTGATCAGGGGCTATGTACATGACCCGGGTGCCGCCATGTTTGGAGGGGTGGCAGGACATGCCGGCCTGTTCAGTACGGCTTATGAACAAGCGGTACTGATGCAAATGCTTGCTAACGGGGGCCGCCTTGGTGATAAACAATTCTTTCAACCGGAAACCATTGCTTTGTTTACAGCTTATGGCAGCAACGTAAGCAGGCGGGGGCTGGGATTTGATAAACCGGAAAAAGATAACGCAACAAGAAAGGAACCTTACCCGGCTGCAGGGGTATCTTCCGCTACTTTCGGACATACAGGGTTTACCGGTACCTGCGCCTGGGCCGATCCCGAACATGGAATTGTATTTGTGTTCCTTAGTAACCGGGTGCATCCGGATGGGGCGAACAACCAACTGCTTTCACTGAGGGTGAGGGGAAAAATTCAGGAGGCACTTTATAAAATTCTTCTCCCGAAGTAGTTGTTGTACGAAATTGATGTATCCGAACTATTGAATGAGAGATCAAAAAAATCCCGGCAACTGCCGGGATTTTTTTATGATTGTTGTTCATTTTTTGGTGGACGTGGCTCGTTGCGGTCACGGGGTGGCCGGTTGGGTTGCTGCCTGTTACCACCTTGTGGTGGCCGCTGTTGTTGGGGTCTGCCTTGTTGCCCCTGTGGCCGTTGCTGCTGACCACCACTTTGTGGTGCTGGTTTGGCTCCCTGTGGTGGCTTTTGCTGCTGTTGGGGCCGTTGCTGCTGGGGTCTTCCTTGCTGTGGTTGCCTGGGTTGCTGTTGTTGGCGTTCCCGATCCCGCCGTTTGCGGCTGTTCCGTTCTAATGCACGAAGACTGATTTGTCCCACCAGTTCCACATTTGCCATTTCTTTTTCTTCTGCTTTCGCCGGAGCCAGTTCTACGGCACCCAGTTCCTGTGGTCGCTGTCCTTTTGCATTCATTGCCCGAATTTCTTTCACCCGGTCAATAGGTACCGGGTATTGCTTGTTGCTGTCGGGCAGCACATACCACATCAGGTTTTTGAAAATATCTTTTTTGATGAGGGTAGCCGTGCCACGCTCCAGTTGCAGGGAGTCGGCATTATTGGGGAATTGCTGTAAGGCATCCAGGTAGGTATCAAGTTCATAGTTGAGGCAACACTTTAAACGTCCGCATTGTCCGCTAAGTTTTGCCTGGTTGATGGAAAGATTCTGGTAGCGGGCTGCGGTGGTGGTAACACTCTTGAAATCGCTCAGCCAGGTGCTGCAGCAAAGTTCACGGCCACAACTGCCAATGCCTCCGATTTTGGCGGCTTCCTGCCGGATGCCGATCTGTTTCATTTCCACTTTTACCTTGAACTCGCCGGCATAAACTTTAATCAACTCACGAAAATCCACCCGGTCTTCCGCTGTATAGTAAAAGGTTGCTTTTCTTCCATCGGCCTGGAATTCCACTTCAATCAGTTTCATGTCCAGGTTCATCTGTATAATGATTGCCCTGGCCCGGGTGAGTGATGGTTTTTCCCGCTCTTTGCTTTCTTTCCATTTCTGCAGGTCCATTTCATTGGCCCGGCGCATGATTTTTTTAATCTCGGCATTATCTTCCTTCACACCTTTCTTCTTCATTTGCAGGCGCACCAGTTCGCCGCTGATGTTTACCATCCCTACATCAAAGCCACTCACGCCTTCCACCGTCACCATATCTCCTTTGATGAACGTTTGCAGGGTATTATTCCGGTAAAAATCTTTACGGCTGCCGTTATTGAATGTTATTTCGAGGATGCGGCAATCACTATCCGGATCGCTGAAAGGCAGGTTTGCCAGCCAGTCATGCACGTTCAAACGGTTACAACCGCCGGTGCTGCATCCGCCATTGCTTTTACAGCCATTAGGCTTACCTGTTCCGCAACTAGTACAACTCATATTAAACAATGAGAGATAAGAAATTAAAAAAATGATTTCAACAATGCGGTGAGAGAAAAACCTTTGAAACGCAGCGTTTTACTGAAACTACCTCCTCTGTTGTTTTATAAGCACTGCAAAAGCACATGATTCGAATGCTTATGCGGTCTTATCGTTTAGGTGGTAAGCCCGGTTGTATCAAACGTTCTGCCTGTGGCAAGAAACAGTGTTTGTTAAGTCAGTTGCTGCTGCACGGTACCTTCACTCTTCCGCTATGACCTGCTGCCGGTTCACTCGTTTCACTACACGGCAAGTCAATTCATCAAAAATAGGGATTAATTGGGATAAGGCCTAACGATGGTTTGGGCAGCAGATAAGGCTGTTTTTTATGTCAGTTCAGCCAGAGTATTGTGTTTTATAATGTATAGGAGTTTGATGCTGAGGGCCAGAAACAACAGTTTGGAGTTGGCATTCCGTTCAATATAATAAGCGGCTTTATCCAGTTCGGTAGCAATGGCTTCCATCTGAGCGGCATCACTGATTTTGTTGAGCCGCAGGGCAAAATCACGTTCCGTTCCGGTGAGGGGCAAATGTTCTTCTCCCATTGTTCGCAGGCGGATGCTTTGTTCGAGCAGGTGCGTGAAATACCGCAGGAATTGTTTTTGCTTTTCACGGCCCAGTTGGGCAACCTGGTCTACCCATTTCACTTGTTGAATGGGGTTGTTTTTGATGATGGCATTCAGCCAGTCACGCAAAAGCGATTGCCAGTCTTCTTCTGCATGTTGAATCAGTTGCAGTGCTTCCCGGTAGTTTCCTTCGCTCACAGCTGCAATTTGCCGGGCCTGATCGGCCTGCAGGTTACAGCGGTTGATCAGGGCAGTTGCAACTTCGTCGGTTTCGATACAGGGTATGCGTACGGTTTGGCAACGGCTGACAATGGTGGGCAGCACCAGGTCTTCATTTTCTGCTACAAGGAGAAACAGTGTATTGGCCGGCGGTTCTTCGATCAGCTTGAGGAGCTTGTTGCCTTCGTTTCCCAGGTACTCCGGCATCCAGAGTATCAGTATTTTGTATTCGCTTTCAAAACTCTTCAGGTTCAGTTTTCGTAAAATATCGGCACATTCGGCAGCGGTGATATTACCCTGCTTGTTTTCAGCACCAATAAACTGCAGCCAGTCGTAGGAGTTACCGTAAGGGTACAGTTGAATAAATTCTCTCCATTCCTTAACCCAATCTGTGGCAATGGGCTTTTCATCGGAACGGGTTGTTTTTTTAATGACAGGGTAACTGTAATGAATGTCGGGATGAATGTATTGAACAGCCAGATCTTCGCCATGTGCTTCGTTGTTTGATGCAGGCAGTTCCTCACCAAAAAGCGAAGTGGTGGTGGTTGCTGGTTTTTTTTTCTCAGTCTGCGCCACCACATAGGTACTAAAGGCCAGCGCCAGCGGCAAAGCACCGCTTCCTTCTTTGCCAATGAACAGCAGTGCATGACTCAGGCGGTTATGATCCACCATTTCCTTTAATTGCTGAATCACTGCTGTTTGTCCTATTATGTCACTGAATCTCATGCAAAGCGAAGATACTGTTTGCATTCAAAAAGAGGGTTGCAAAAAAAGAAGGGGAAACAATTCGTTTCCCCTTCTTTCATATAAAACTGTTTCCCTTATAACCTGGAAATAATTTCTTCGCTTAACGGATTCACCCTGCTGGGGAAATACGATACAAGTTCGCCTTGTTCGTTGATCAGAAACTTGCCGAAATTCCATTTGATTTCTGCATCCAGTACGCCATTTTTTTCTTTACGGGTGAGCCATTGAAAGAGCGGATGCTGATCATCGCCTTTCACGCTTACTTTGGCAGCCATGGGAAAGGTTACACCGTAGTTTTTCGAACAGAATTCTTTGATTTCTGCATTGCTGCCCGGTTCCTGCCCGCCAAAATTATTGGCCGGAAAACCAATAATAACAAGCTTTTCTTTGTATTGGCTGTACAATGCTTCCAGGTCTTTATACTGCGGTGTGTATCCGCATTTGGAAGCCGTATTCACAATCAGGATTTTCTTTCCTTTGAAAGAGGAGAAATCAATCGTACCACCTTCCAGACCTTCTACTTTAAATCCATAAACAGTAGGTTGTGCCGCTGGACTTCCTTGATCGGACGTTGTGAAGGCACAGGAGATAAGCAGCAGGGAAGCAAGAGCAACTCGTATCATAGTTTTTGTTTTAATAACATGCAAACAGGTAATTGGGTTCAGTAACCCGGCGTTATTCTTTTTATTGTTTTTCGAAACAACCAAGATCGGGTAAGCCCACACGGGGCAATCCATCTAAATCTGTGATAAGTGGCGTTATCATTCCTTTGTTCAGGGCAGGGGATCCTTCTTTCAGACGGAAATTGTAAAATCGTTTTACCACATCCACACTGTCGAAACGGGGGTCTTCATTTCGGATGACATTGGTAAAAGTGGTATTTGCAGGGTCTGCTTTACTGCGGAACAATACATGCTGCAGTAACAGGCTGGCGGCCGCCGATCCTTCTTTTTGGACTACAATTTCATTTTCCACAAAACCTTCACTTCCCCAGATGATGCTGTTGGTAAAGCTGGCCGAAAGGGGTGCCGTAAAAACCTGGTTGTTTTGTTTCACAAAGTTGGTTGCCAGTACTGCCGGATTTTTATGTGTTACAAATGAATTGGAAAATGAAACAACGGTGCAATGGGTAAACTGGTACGTGCCACCGTAAATGAGTACAATATTATTGCCGCAGTTAGTAATGAGACAATTGTCGGCTTTGATGCTGCTGTTAATACCCATGACACCAATGTCAAATATATTGTCAATGATACAGTTCGTGAGTACTACTTTCGGACTGCTGTTGCCGGAAGGTTGTTCGGTTATGACACCCTGGTAGGCGTTTTTGATGACAGCATACGTAAGTTGGTTGTTTTTACTGCTTCCTCTGAAATACAGGCCGGGCCAGCTTCCCGGGAAATTTCGGTACGGTTCATCGAGCCGGTTGCCCTGGAATACAACGCTGTCGGCTTTACTTCCGTTGACAATCAGTGTTCCGTCAATAATCATCGGTGCATCTGCATTCAGGTGAATACGGGTGCCGGGCTGTATGGTCAGGGTTACATTGGTGTCTATCAGCACTCCTCCCAGGATGACATACGGCAGTTCCCTGGTCCAGGTTTGACTTGTGGTTAATTTCTGGTTACGGATGTAACGTGCATTTTGTCCCCATGCTTCCAGTTGTTTAAAAGAGGTGGTGCCGTTGGCCTGGATTTTTACGCTGTCACGTATTAAAAAAGGAAGTAAATCGCTGTTAGGATTGATATTCACACTCACAAATACGTACATACTGTCGTTGCCCTCAATCTCTACGTTGCTGAAGCTGGTACCGGGGGTACCGTCCACATTCATGCGGAAAAAAGAAGAAGTGCTTCCCATCAGTTCAATGGAACTGATGCGGATTGACTGCCTGTTTTCATTCCTGATCAGAAAGTACTGCGTAACAGAACCGGCAGTGGTAAAGACGGTATCAAAGTGCAGCGTATCATCTGTCAATGATACCCGGCCGTCTTTTGTAAAAACAGATTCTTTGGTGCACGATTGCAGGAACCAGGTACCAGCGAGCAGTAATAAAAATAATCTTGTAATCACAGATTGTAAAAATAAGGAGCTGTTATGAATCTATTTCATGAAAGCCTGTTAATCATCGCTTGCCCAGGCAAGTGTTACAATATTCAGCGAGGCGGGCCTGGCAGTGAGAATCACTTCTGCACAGGCTTCCAGTGTGGCACCGGTGGTAACCACATCGTCAACCAGCAACAGGTGCTTCCCTGTAAGTTCCTCCGGTTTGGGTATTTCAAAACTTCCTGTCACGTTTGTCCACCTGTCACTTCTTCCTTTTTTGGTTTGGGTTTCCGTTTTCCGGTTTCGGAGCACCAGGTCTGATCGCACCGGTAACTGCATCACAGAGGCAATCCCATTGCAGATCACTTCAGCCTGGTTGTATCCTCTTTTTTTGAATCGTTCCGGGAATAAAGGCATCGGCAACAGCAATTCTGTATACATAAAACGGTTTCCTGCAGCCAAATGTTGTCCTGTCCATACACCCAATTGTAAACCAACTGCCTGGTTTCCCTGGTACTTCAGTGCATGAATCAACTGTTGTAAAGGTGATTGCTTGGTAAAATAGAAACTGCTGCTCGCTGCCGCAATAGGAACACGGCCGTAAAAAATTTTTTCGACCGGATTTCCGGCAATGGAGGCGAAACCGGTTTCGGCCAAGTTGGTATAGCAAGTGATGCAGATTTCTTCCTGCTGTCGCACAAGATCACTGCCGCAGCCAGCACAGGTATGCGGGAAGAAGAGGTGTAAAAAATCGGTTGCACTTTTTTTCAGGTAGTGAATCATGGTGTATTTAAAAAAGGTACTGGTAGAGTTCTTCCACCTTTCCCATTGTAATTACTTCAATATGGAATTTTTTAAGTAACAATTGTTCCTGGTCCTTCCGGTGGCCGATATTGTACTTGCTGATGATAATTTTTTCAAAGCCCAGTTTTTCAGCTTCGGCTATACGTTGTTCAATCCGGTTTACAGCACGTATTTCACCGCTGAGCCCCACTTCACCTGCAAAACAGGTTTTGGGATGCAGCGGTACATCTTCATAGCTCGATAGCAGGGCACAGAGTACCGCCAGGTCAATGGAAGGATCTTCCACTTTAATACCGCCGGCTATATTGAGAAATACATCTTTCATCCCAAAATGAAAACCACCCCGCTTTTCCAACACCGCCAGGAGTAACTGCAGGCGTCGTAAATCAAATCCGCTGACTGTACGCTGCGGAGTTCCATAAACGCTTTGCGTCACCAGTGCTTGTACTTCAATCAGCAGTGGACGCATACCTTCAATTGTAGCTGCTATGGAAATACCGCTCAGTTGATCTTCTTTTTGTGTAATAAGGATTTCACTGGGATTACTCACGGGTCGCATACCCCGGTCGCTCATTTCATAAATACCTAACTCTGACGTGGAACCGAAACGGTTTTTCATTGTACGCAGAATGCGGTAAGTGTAGTGCCGGTCGCCTTCAAACTGCAACACTGTATCTACCATGTGTTCCAGGATTTTGGGTCCCGCAATGCTGCCGTCTTTTGTAATATGGCCTATGAGAAAAACGGGTGTGTTCGTTTCCTTGGCAAACCGTTGCAACTCGGCAGCTGATTCACGTATCTGGCTTACACTGCCCGGTCCGCTTTCTATAAAAGGGGACTGAAGTGTTTGTATCGAATCAACAATAACTACAGCGGGTTTAAGTTTTTTAATTTCCTGGAAAATGATGTTCGTTGCTGTTTCTGTAAGAAGGTAAAACTCATCATTTTGTAACTGCAGCCGATCAGCACGCATTTTTATTTGCTGCTCACTTTCTTCGCCGCTCACATAGAGCGTACGTATGTTTTTCAGATGCAAACCTAACTGCAGAAAGAGGGTAGACTTTCCAATGCCGGGTTCTCCGGCAATTAAAATGATACTTCCGGGAACAATGCCACCACCCAATACCCGGTTGAGTTCTGCATCCTGTGTGAGAATTCGTTTTTCTTCCCCGCTTTTCACATCCCTTATAGCAATTGTTTTAATTCCAGGGTGATCGCTGGTTTCTTTCCAGGAATGCGAAGGTGATTTTTTTTCTTTTGTAACGAGTTCTTCTACAAACGTATTCCATTCATTGCAGGACGGACATTTTCCAGCCCATTTGGGTGATTCGTAGCCGCAGTTCTGACAAAAAAATCCGGTTTTTACTTTCGCCATCCGGTAAAGATAATTCTTGCTGCAGAAAGGAACGAGGATGAGAAAAAAGGAATCTCTTTACAGCTGTTGTATAATTTATTCTACGTAACCAGGTGGAGAAATGTAGCAGGCTGATGAGAAACGAATCAATGATTTTGAAAAGAAAGAAATGCGGGAAAGTGGTGTTGATACAAAAGTAAAAGGGCTGAAATTTCTTTCAACCCTTTGTACTTACTAACCCATTAAATTCTGTTGCTAAATTACAAATTGCGGTCAGATTTCAAAATTATTTTTGGGCGGTGTGAATAAATATTTTTTCACCGAGCCAGCAATTACGAGACCAATGCTGAAAAAGTCAAAATTTTATAAATAATTAATAATTAAGTAGTTATAATGTTTTTTCAGCTTTCGGAAGTAGTTTTTTTAAGGGTGACTGAAGTGTAGAAAAATGTGATTCTGACAATTCGTCGGGTCGAATTGGCGCTTTTTTAAAAACAAGCCAATTCTGTGAACTTGGTAGTAATTTTGATGTACTGAATCAAAAAAAACAGGAACATGACAGCAGGTATTCTTTTTATCTCCCTGATTTTCATGGGGATTGGTTTTTTAGTACAAATGCGGTTGAAAAGCAAGTTTCGTCAGTATGGGGCTATCCCGCTCCGGAGCGGCTTAACCGGCAAGCAGATCGCAGAAAAAATGTTAAAGGAAAACGGAATTTATGACGTGCAGGTGGTTTCGGTTGACGGTTTTTTGAGCGATCACTATAATCCCATGAACAAAACAGTGAACCTCAGCCCCGATGTTTACAATAGTAATTCGGTGGCAGCAGCTGCGGTAGCGGCCCATGAGTGTGGCCATGCGGTACAACATGCAACGGCTTATCAATGGCTGATGCTCCGATCCCGCCTTGTGCCTGTTGTGCAGGTGAGTACGACTTTGTCGCAGTGGATACTGGCAATTGGGGTAGGTATTATGGGCTTTGGTGGCGGAAGCCCTACGGTATTACTGATTGGTATTTTGTTATTCGCTGCTTCTACCTTGTTTTCTGTTATAACCCTTCCGGTGGAGTTTGATGCCAGTTACCGGGCACTTGCCTGGCTGGAGCGAACAAATGTAACGGGCAGCGATGAGTACCCCGGTGCAAAAGAAGCCCTTAAATGGGCGGCAGCAACCTATGTTGTGGCAGCGCTGGCATCAATTGCCATGCTCGTGCAATATATACTCATTTATTTGAGCCGGAGGGAGTAATACGAAAATGATTGTAAATATTAAAAAACCACATGTATACATGTGGTTTTTTGTTATATGTACCTGTGCAGCGTTATGTTGAACTGCATTGTCATATTTCAAGGTTTTTTTTAACAAATCTTTTCAGTTTAAAAGAAACTTCCTATTTTCATTTTACTAAAAACTACTTCTAATGAGAAAATTGCTATTAATGGCGATGAGCGTCATGCTCATTTGTGCACAGGTATGGGCGCAAACAAAAGAGGTAACTGGTAAGGTTACCGATTCCAGAGATGGTTCCCCTTTGGCAGGTGTTACTGTTAAGGTGAAGGGTACATCCAGAATTACCGTTACAGATGCGGGAGGTTCTTTCCGCCTTTCTTTTACAGGCAATAGTGCCGTACTTCAGGTTTCTTACGTCGGATTTGAAGAAATAGAATATCCTGTTACAGGTGGCAATGTTTCTATTTCTCTCACACCCGGAACTAAGACAATGAGCGAGGTGGTGATTACCGGTTTCGGTACTCAAATTAAAAGAGAGGTTACCGGCAATATTGCCCGCATCAAAGGAAAGGATATTGAAAACATGCCTACACCTTCTGTAGATGCTGCCCTTCAAGGTAGAGCAGCGGGTGTGTATGTAAATAGCCAGTCTGGTAAGCTGGGCCAGTCTGTAAGTGTTCGTGTACGTGGTAACTCGTCTATCAGTGCGGGAAATGAACCTCTTTATGTTGTGGATGGGGTTCCGGTTACTACAAATAGCCAAAGTAGTTATGGCGGGTCAACAAATCCTTTGACTGATCTTAACCCCAATGACATTGAGTCCATTGAGGTACTGAAAGACGCTTCTGCTGGTGCTATCTTCGGGTCACGTGCTGCAAACGGTGTTGTTCTGATTACAACAAAGAAAGGTAAAGCCGGAAAAACAAATGTTTCACTGAATGTTCAAACAGGTTATTCTGAGTCGACCCGTCGTGTACCTTTTCTCAATTCTCAGCAGTATGCTGAGTTGTTGCTGGAAGGAGCTGGATACATTGACGGCCAGTTTGGTACTCCCACAACTGACCCAGGTAGTGAAACCCAATATGCAAAAGACTGGATGAGCTATTTCAGCTATGGTCAGTGGGATACGGATCCTAACAAAACATACGAATGGCAGGATGTGGTCTTCCAAAAAGGTCAGTACCGTCAGGCTGATTTGCAAATGAGCGGTGGTAATGAAAAAACCAAATTCTTTATTTCAGGTCAATACTTAGATCAAAGTGGTATCATCATCGGAAACAACCTGGAGCGTGTTACGGGTAGATTAAATCTCGACCACAAAGCCAACAACTGGTTAAGTCTTGGTTTAACGATGAATGTTGCACGTACCTTGAACAGAAGGTTACCTGACGATAATGCGTTCTCCAATCCTTTACAAAGTGTGGCGTTGATGCCGATGACTCCTTCGAGAGATCCCAATACAGGTCTTCCCGCAGGTACCCCCCCCGGTGATGTAAACATTCCTATGTATTACAACCCGCAGATTACTGTTGACTATGCAAAATTTCTGCAGGAATCGTTCCGTACGTTCAGTAACGGGTATGCCACTGTTAAAATTTTGCCCGGTTTGGTGTTTCAATCTGAATTTGGTTTTGATTTGTTGAGTCAACAGGAAGAAGGTTATTTCCAGTCACAAACAGTACGTAACCAAACAAGAGCTGGAAGAGGTTTGGGTGTGAACAGGGCTACGTTTGTAACAAATTACAACACCAATAATTATTTTAATTATTCGAAGCAATTCAGAAAACATGATATTGGTGCTACGCTTGGTATGCAGTATCAGCAATCCCGTGCAACTTTCAATTTTGTTGAGGGTTTGGATTTCCCATCTGATTCTTACCAGCGGATTGCAAGTGCTGCCACAGTATCTGGCGGTAGCTCTTCTGAATCAAACTTCCGTTTTCTTTCTTACTTCCTGCGTTCCAATTATAAGTTTGCCGATAAATACCTTTTATCGCTGAGTGGACGTATTGACGGTTCTTCCCGTTTCGGTAACAATAACCGGTATGGCTTCTTCCCGGCTGCTTCTGCAGGTTGGATACTTTCAGAAGAAAAATTCATAAGCCGCATTAAGCCGCTCAGTTTCCTGAAATTAAGAGCTAGCTATGGTATTGTAGGTAATGCTGAAATCGGAAATTTCCCTCAATTAGGATTGTTCACAGGAAGTGCCAGCTACACCAACTTTGGTGGACAGGCTCCTTCTCAGATCGGTAACCCCAATTTGCAATGGGAAACCAACAAACAGTTTGATATAGGATTGGATTTCGGATTCTTCAATAATCGTTTAAGCGGTGAAATTGATTATTACGTTCGTAATTCTGAGGACCTGTTGCTGAACGTAAATATTCCAACTTCAACTGGTTTTTCTTCTGTAGTTAAAAACCTGGGTCGTATGGAAAATAAAGGTTTTGAATTTGTATTAAATACACAAAACCTGGTAGGTAAGTTTAAATGGAGTACATCATTGAACTTCTCAACCAATGAAAACAAAATCCTTGATATTAACGGACAGGTGATTGAAGGTGGTGTTGGTAACTTAAACCGTGCTATGGAAGGTCAGCCTTTGGGAGCTTTCTTTACTGTTGAATATGCAGGTGTAAATCCCCAGAATGGTGATGCCCAATTCTATAAAAATGAGCGTAAAACTGACGGCACGATTGACCGCACAATCCTGAGTAACTCTCAATACAACCAGGCACAACGTGTTGTTGTGGGCGATCCTAATCCAGATGTGATTGCAGGTGTAACTAATACCTTCTCTTACAAAGGATTCGATATGTCTGTTTTCTTCAATGGTGTATTTGGAAATGATGTTTCAGTATTTGGTATGGGCCAATATTCAATGGCTAACATGATTTATGAAGATAATCAGACAGCCGATCAGATGAAGCGCTGGCAAAAGCCCGGCGATATTACGAATGTTCCGCAGGCCCGTTACTGGTTTGGTAATGGTAACCAACGCAGCAGCCGTTTTATCGTTGACGGTTCATTCGTTCGTTTGCGTACTGTAAGTTTTGGTTATACAGTTCCTCAATCTGTGCTGAACAAAGCCAAAATTGAACGGATGAGAGTGTATGTTTCTGCCATGAACCTGTTTACATGGACGAACAATTATCCTTTGTGGGATCCTGAAGTTAATGCAGATTCTTTTGATTCCAACATTGCAAAGGGTAATGATTTCTATACACCTCCTCAACCTCGTACAATCTTGTTCGGTATTAATATTGGTTTCTAATTTATAACCGTAACTTAAATGAACATGAATATGAAATATAAACTTTTTAAAATAGCATTCGTTGTAACAATTCTGCTCTCTGTGGCGGGTTGTAAAAAGCGCCTGGATGTAGTCCCTTTTCAAAGCTTGCCTCCTGATCAGGCTTTAACAACAGAAAGTGACCTGAGAGGTGTACTTATTGGAGCTTATAATGGCATCCAGAGCACCGCATCTTACGGTGGCGATATACCGCTTGTGGCTGAACTTTGGGCCAATAGATTGTATCAGCGTTTCAGAGGCTCGTTTAATGGCTTGTTGCAGATTGCAAGCATTACCACTACAAGCAATGTGATATTAGTTGATAATGGTTGGGCCACTACTCTTTGGTCAAGCTCTTACAGTACTATCAATACATGTAATCTTGTTTTGGAAAATTTAAGTTTGGCCAATTCACAAGCAACTAAAGACAGAATTGAAGGTGAAGCATTATTCATCAGAGGTTCTTTGTATTTTGAATTAGCCCGTCTTTACGGAAAGCCCTGGGGCGATGGTAACAATGCAACCAATCTCGCCGTTCCTTTGGTACTTAAATCCACGCCTTTTGAAGAGAGTAAGTTAACGGATGAAAACTATCCTGCCCGTGCTTCTGTTGCTGCTGTTTATGCGCAGGCGATAGCTGATTTACAAAAAGCAGCTACTCTTTTACCTGCTTCTAATGGTTTCTTTGCTACCAGATGGGCCGCTATGGCACAATTATCCCGTATCGCATTAATGCAGGAAGATTTTGCAACAGCACGTGATATGGCAAATGCTGTAATTGCAGGTACCACAGGTGGATCAAATGCTCAGTTTGCCCTTGCTACCCCTTTCAGCAACTTGTGGTACAACTATATCAATTTTGGTGGCGTTGCTCCCAGAGAGTATATTTTCTATATACGAGTTACAACTCAGGATGGAACAAATGGTTTAAACACCTATTACGGACAAACGGTAGGATCGATTCCCGGTACGGCAGGTCGTGGTGATGTTGACGTTCAAACTGCCTGGCTCAACCTGCATGAAGCGGGTGATGTCCGTAGGAGCTTCTTTATTGTTACCAACCGCAGGTTAACCCAAAAGCACCTGGATCGTTTTGGCCATGTTCCTGTAATCCGTCTGGCTGAAATGTATTTAACCAGGGCTGAAGCAAATTTCAGACTTGGGACTACTGTGGGTAATACCCCTGAGGCTGATATTAATATCATCCGCAACAGGGCGGGTCTGGCAAATCTTGCTGCTCCTCCCACTCTTGCCCAGATTCTGAGAGAGCGGGAACTGGAACTGGCTTTCGAAGGACATTTTTTACACGACAAGAAACGTAACCGTTTGGCTATGCCTGGTTCCAGTGGTTCAAATGGCCCAGCCTGGAACAGCCCTCGTTTGATTATGCCCATTCCACAACGTGAAATGGACGTAAACAAAAACCTGGTTCAAAACGAAGGATATTAATCCCTGATTTTTAGGAATTTCAGAAACCCCGGTTCAGCAACCGGGGTTTTCTGTTTTTCAAGATGGATGCGATTTAACTATTTTTGCCAAACAATTGTTAGTAAAGAATACAGAATACAAGTACCATGAGTGATAGTCCATCTGTGAAAGTACGAATCGTAACTGCGGCTTCTTTGTTCGACGGTCATGATGCAGCCATCAACATCATGCGCCGTATTATGCAAAGCAAAGGCGCTGAAATTATTCATTTGGGGCATAACCGCAGCGTTCATGAAATTGTGGAAGCTGCTATTGAAGAAGATGTACAGGGAATAGCCATTACCTCTTACCAGGGAGGACATGTGGAGTTTTTCAAGTATATGAAAGACCTGCTGGACGAAAACGGTTGTAGCCATATAAAAATTTTTGGTGGAGGAGGTGGTACCATTCTGCCCCATGAAATTAGTGAGCTCCATGAGTATGGAATCACACGCATCTATTCGCCGGACGACGGCCGGCAGATGGGGCTAGAAGGAATGATCGAGGATGTAATACGGCAATGCCAGTTTGTCTTGAATGGCACGGGAGAATACCAGGCGCCTATGACAATGGGTGAGGTGAAAGATATCAGAACCATTGCAAGACGTATCACCAATGCTGAAAACGGGCAGGCTGTAACCGGTAACCAGCAACCTGCAACCGGGGCACCTGTCCTCGGCATCACCGGAACAGGCGGTGCCGGCAAATCTTCGGTAACCGACGAAATTGTACGGCGTTTTCTGAATACATTTTCTGATAAAACTATTGCGGTTCTTTCCGTTGATCCTTCCAAGAAAAAAACAGGCGGCGCATTACTGGGCGACAGAATCCGGATGAACTCCATCTCACATCCACGGGCTTACATGCGCAGCTTAGCCACACGGGAAAGTGACCGGGCACTCAGTGCTCATATACAGGAGGCAATTACGGTCTGTAAAGAAGCTACCTTTGATTTTATTATTCTGGAGAGTGCCGGTGTGGGACAGAGTGATGCATCTATTCTGGATTTTTGTGACGTTAGCTTGTATGTGATGACGCCGGAATACGGGGCTGCTTCGCAGCTGGAAAAAATCAACATGCTTGATTATGCCGATGTGATTGCCATTAACAAATTCGATAAGGCGGGAGCGTTGGACGCCCTGGCTGATGTGCGGAAACAATATAAGCGCAATCACCAGTTGTTTCTGGCAAAAGACGAAGAAGTACCGGTTGTTGGTACTATTGCCTCCCAGTTTAATGACGCCGGCATCAATGAACTCTTTCTTAAAATCATGCGGGTGGTGGAGGAAAAAACGAATGTGTCGTTTGGAACAACAGCTATGGTTGTTCACAAAGACACTGTCAGCAAATCGCTGATTATACCCCCTGCTCGGGTACGCTACCTGAGCGAAATTGCAGCTACCATTACCGAATACAATCAATTAGTAAACGACCAGGCGGCTATTGCTTCCAAAATGTATCAATTGCAGGGTGCAAAACAAACACTTGTGGCTGCACAGGAACCTGCTTCCGTACTGGAAGCTTTGGACAAACAACTGGAACAGTTAGCAGCACTGCAAACGCCGGTTGCCCGGAAACTGGTTTCCAACTGGCCGGGAAAACAAATCGCATACCAGCAGGATTACTATGAGTATAAGGTGCGTGATAAAGTGATACGGCAACCCATGTTTACAACCAGTTTAAGCGGTACCCGTATTCCAAAGGTTGTTTTGCCTAAGTACAACGACTGGGGCGATTTGCTGAAATGGCAGGCACAGGAAAATATACCCGGCAGTTTTCCCTTTACCGCCGGAGTTTTTCCGCTGAAGCGGGAAGGCGAAGATCCCACCCGCATGTTTGCCGGTGAAGGCGGACCCGAACGAACGAATAAGCGGTTTCATTATGTATCATTAGATCAGCCGGCCAAACGATTGTCTACTGCGTTTGATAGTGTGACACTCTATGGCGAAGACCCGGCCCATCGTCCGGATATTTATGGTAAAGTAGGCAACAGCGGTGTAAGTATTGCTACAGTGGATGATGCCAAGAAATTATACAGCGGCTTTGATTTATGTGATCCCAAAACATCGGTAAGTATGACCATTAATGGTCCGGCCCCGATGTTGCTGGCCTTTTTCATGAATGCTGCCATTGACCAGCAGTGCGAAAAATGGATCATCAGTAACGGACAGGAACACTTAGTGCAACAGGCTCTTGAAAAGAAATACGGAACAGGTGGTGGGCCTGCATACAACAACTCATCTTCACCCGGGCAGTTGCCGGAAGGAAATAACGGTTTAGGCTTACAGTTACTGGGACTTAGTGGAGATGAAGTATTGCCGGCCGATATTTATGAGCAATGCCGGCAAACGGCGCTGCAGCAGGTACGGGGAACAGTACAGGCCGATATTCTGAAAGAAGACCAGGCGCAGAATACCTGTATCTTCTCCACCGAATTTGCGCTGAAGCTGATGGGCGATGTGCAGGAGTATTTCATTGACCAGAACGTACGCAATTTCTATAGTGTAAGTATCAGCGGCTATCATATTGCAGAAGCAGGTGCTAACCCGATTACTCAGTTGGCGTTTACACTGGCCAATGGATTTACCTATGTGGAGTATTACCTCAGCCGGGGTATGAACATTGATGATTTTGCACCGAATCTTTCCTTCTTTTTCAGTAATGGAATGGATCCGGAGTACAGTGTCATCGGCCGGGTGGCACGGCGCATCTGGGCAAAAGCGATGAAGTATAAGTACAAAGCCAACAAACGCAGCCAGATGTTGAAGTATCATATTCAAACTTCCGGCCGCTCCCTGCATGCACAGGAAATTGATTTTAATGATATCCGTACAACGCTCCAAGCTTTGTATGCGATTTATGATAACTGCAATTCACTACACACCAATGCATACGATGAGGCGATTACCACCCCAACGGAAGAAAGTGTTCGCCGGGCTATGGCCATACAGCTGATCATTAACCGGGAGTTGGGCACAGCGAAAAATGAAAATCCCAACCAGGGTTCGTTCCTCATCGAAGAATTAACCGACTTGGTGGAGGTGGCCGTTCTTACTGAGTTTAACCGCATTACAGAACGGGGCGGTGTGCTGGGTTCTATGGAACGTATGTACCAGCGGAACAAAATTCAGGAGGAGAGTTTGTATTATGAACATCAGAAGCATACAGGCGAATTACCAATTGTAGGCGTAAATACCTTTCTCAATAAGAACGGAAGTCCCACTACCATTCCGGGTGAGGTGATCCGCAGCACTACCGAAGAAAAAGAACAACAAATCACGAACCTGCAGGCGTTCTGGAAGCGGAATGAAGGCCGCCGTGAGGCAGAGTTGAAACAACTGCAGGAAGTGGCTGTAAGCAATGGTAACATCTTTGCCCGGCTGATGGAAACCGTAAAGTACTGTTCGTTGGGTCAAATCACAAATGCCCTGTACCAGGTAGGAGGGCAATACCGGAGGAATATGTAATGAATGGTTCCCGTAAAAAGATTGATGTGGATGTAGTGAAAGATGTATTACTTCTGTTAAGGGAAGCAGTACCTGAATCGGGTTTTGTAACCAGTTTACTGCAGCAATATGAAGAAAGAGGATCGTTGAGCAGGAAACAACTCGAAGGTCTGCTGAGCAAGGCACAGAAAGTAAAACACATGCCTGCTGCACGTCTTGCAACACTGCAGGCCATCATTCAGAAAATGGCGGTGAGAGATAAAACGCCACCGTCACTTCCTGTGCCGCTTTATGAAAAGGATAAACTGACCGGGGAAATGATTGCTTCCATTCTTTCCAGCTACCCGCAACACAAGCGCATTTTATTTTTCCAGTCAAAATATGAAAACAATGAAGTCTTTTCTGCTTCGGAAATAACAGAACTGAAACGCCTGCATAAACTCCTGTTGAATAAATAAACAAATTCTATTCCCAAACTATTTTTTCTCCATGATGGAACCAATCGGAATAATAGGGTTGGTGAATTTTTTCAACCTGGTTCCGCTTTACCTTGAGTGTGGGAGTAAGTAACCCGTTATCGATGGTCCAGTTTTCTTTCATCACAACAATCTTTTCCAGTTGCTCATAGTTTTCCAGTAATGGATTGATTTGTTGTAGTGAATCAACAAGACTCTGATTCAGTTGTTCCTTTGTTTTCGTTCGTCCGATATCCGATATGGTCACCAATGCAATGGGTTGTGGAATGCCCATGCCCACTACACAGGTTTGTTCAATATCCGTGTTTGCTAATAATTTGGTTTCAATAGGTGTAGGTGAAATATATTTTCCTTTGTCTGTTTTAAACTGATCTTTCAATCGGCCAATTACATATAAAAAGCCATCGTGATCATATTCACACAAATCACCGGTTTTTAAGAAGCCCTCTTCATCAAATAGCTCAGCAGTGAGCTGCGGTTCTTTATAATAACCTTTTGTATTTGCCACACTCTTTACACGCAACTCTCCTTCGGGAGATAACTTCACCTGCAAGCCTGTAAACGGCTTTCCCACTGAGCCTACCTTGTTGTCAAACGGACGCTCAAAATGAGCATACACACAATCTTCAGTCATGCCCAGGGCTTGTATAATGGTAATATCCAGCCGGCGGAACCATTTGAGTAAACTTACTGAAATAGGTGCAGCGGCGCTGTAAATATGCGATGCCCGGGATAGTCCCAGTTTCTTTTTGATTCCTTTTTTTATAACGGTGTTAAGGAAAGGAATTGCCAGTAATACATTCAGTTTTGATTGCGAGATTTTGCTGAGAATCCCCTCTCTGAATTTCCCCCATAATCTCGGAACGGCAAAGAATAAATGAGGTTGTATTTCGGCAACATTTACGGCAAACGTATCAATGGATTCTGCAAACGAAATCATAGCGCCGGAATAGATGCCATTCATTTCAATGCCGATCCGTTCAGCAATGTGGCTGAGGGGCAGATAGGAAAATAAGTCGGGGCGTTGTGGTAAACGTAATTCCTTGATGGCAACAGTAAGCGCTGCATCGAAGTTGCCCACCGTATGCATCACACCTTTAGGTGTACCGGTGGTGCCTGAAGTATAAATGATTGTCAGCAGTTCATCGTGCTTCCAATCGTAGACTTGTTGCAGTGGTGGTTGTTGGGCAATGAGTTCGCTCCAGTTGTATTGATCTTTGATTCCATAGGTATCAAAGGAAATACGAATGAGATTGGCTGGAATCCCCTGCTCCTGTTTTGAAAAGTCGTCGAGTTTTCCAATAAAAATCGCCTTTGAATCACTATGTTCTAAGATGGGCTGAATGGCTGTAGCACTCAGTGTTGGATAAATGGGAACAGAAATACAGCCCGCCATCATAATGGCCACATCAGCCATGATCCAATGTGCACAGTTTTTTGATAAAACAGCAACATGGCTACCCGGGGGAAGCTGTAATTGCTGCAGGGCATGGGCCATTCTGCGGCATTCATCACCTGCTTGTTTCCAGGTCCAGGATTTCCATTGCCCCTGGAAAGGCTGGCGTAAAAAAACTTCATCGGGAAATTGTTGTTCCCATTGTAAAAAGCTGTTGAGGGGAGAAGATGCAGGCATGCAGATTCGTTTTGAGTGCATCGAATCTAAGCAATTTCCTCTTTAGGTGTACATTCTGTCTTTATTCTTCTTCTTCTTTTTGCTTTTCTCCTTTCTTATTGATCATGATCAATTTGCCATCTTTCATTACCCGTGCTTTCCCCTCTGAAAACAAATCGGCAAAATTGTAGGCATATGTAAGCAACAGGTTTCCTTTTTTATCAATATAACCCCACAAGCCTTTGCTGTTGGCTACGGGTGCCAATCCTTCAGAAAATCCACGGGCCATCTCAAATTCATAGGGAATCACCAGTTTCATTTCAATGTTGACGTAACCGAATTTTCCGTTTTTCTTGACGGCAGCCAGACCTTCATAAAATGCACCCGCCTCCTCAAACTGGGGCTCGCTGATGACCTTGCCGGTACTGTCCAGGTATCCCCATTTACCTCCCTTGCGAACAGCTGCATATCCTTCGTTGAAGGAAAGGGCTTCATCATAAATCAACGGAACAATCAATTTGCCGTTTTTGTCTACGTAACCGTATTTGCCATCTTTACTGGCTTTGGCAAGACCGCAAATGCAATCGTCCACAAAATCATATTGTTTGGTCCATTCCTGCGCCCACCCGGCGGAAACGAACAGCATAAAAAGAGAGAAAAGAATTGTTCTCATATTCGACGATTTTTAGAAGTAGAAGTTAATGCCTTGCGGCAGCAGACTTCAATGAGTTGCAGCATCATTTCTTCTGATTTCAGACAGAATTAGCCGGGTAAGGAAAACAGTCATTCGTTAAAATATGGGTAACTTCACCCCTTTTGCGGATAACAGGCAGTAACTAAATGGTTACCTGCTTTGTTCAGATAAAAACAGCAGCGAATGACAGCAGAGCATCAACGGCTTTCTGAAAATAAAAGTAAAACAGTACCACTGGAGCGGTGGGGTCCTTATTTGAGTGAACGGCAGTGGGGCACGGTGCGGGAAGATTATGGTCCTTATGGCGATGCATGGGGATATTTTCCGTTTGAACACGCTCATTTCCGCTCTTATTTGTGGGGCGAAGATGGCCTGGCAGGTATTTCCGATTATTTCCAGAACCTGTGCTTTTCCATTGCTTTGTGGAACGGAAAGGATGACCTCCTGAAAGAACGGTTATTTGGCCTGGGTAACTATGCCGGTAACCACGGCGAAGATGTAAAGGAGTTGTATTACTACCTCGATAATCTTCCCTCTCATTATTATATGGAGTACCTGTATAAGTACCCCCAAACAGCATTTCCGTATAAAAAATTGTATGAGGAAAACCGGAAACGTAACCGGGACGAGCCGGAATATGAAATTCTGGATACAGGTGTTTTTAAAAACAATCATTATTTCGACGTTCAGGTTTCCTACGCTAAGCACCACGCAACCGATTTGTTTGTTAAGATTGATGTAACCAACCGTTACCACCGTTCTGCCGATCTTACGTTACTTCCCACCTTATGGTTTGCTAATAAATGGAAGCCGGGAACAAAAGAAAACAAACCGGTGATTGAGTATGTGCGGAATGGTTGCGTGCACGCATGGCACAGTCGTTTGGGCGATTATTACTTTTACTTTAATAATGCCGATGATTTATTGTTTACTGAAAATGAAACCAATCTTGAAAAACTGAATGGTACGCCCAATGACAGCATTTTTGTGAAAGATGCATTTCATGAAGCAGTCATTCACAACCGGCACAAAAAGAAGTTACGGGAAAAGAAAAGCGGTACTAAGTGTTCTCCGGTTTATGAGCTGCATCTGCGCCCTAAAGAAACAAAAACGATTTACCTGCGCCTGGTGCAGGGGCAACAGGAGTTTCCGTTTCCATTTGGGTTTGAGCATTTGTTTGTACAGCGTAAAAAGGAGTCAGATGAGTTTTATGAAACCGTTATTCCTGCTCATTTATCGGAAGATCAACGCCGTATTTCCCGGCAGGCGTATGCAGGTTTACTCTGGAGCAAACAGTTTTATGCCTTTGATGTGGAAAAATGGATCGGCACCAGCGATGGAATTACACCGGTGAACGATGGTAAAAAATTCGGTCGTAACAGCGATTGGAAGCATTTGAAAAATGCGGATATTATTCTCATGCCTGATAAATGGGAGTATCCCTGGTATGCAGCGTGGGATCTTGCCTTTCATTGTGTTTCCATGGCGGCCATTGATCCGGTGTTTGCCAAGCACCAGCTTATTCTCATCATGCGGGAATGGTATATGAAGCCCGATGGTCAGTTGCCGGCCTATGAATGGAATTTTGGCGATGTGAATCCGCCGGTGCATGCAATGGCAGCCTGGTGGGTGTACCAGGTGGAAAAACAACGAACTGGTGTTGGTGATGTTCAGTTTTTGAAACGGATTTTCCAGAAGCTGATCATTAATTTCACCTGGTGGATCAACCGGAAAGATGAAAACGGGAACAATTTATTCCAGGGAGGATTTTTGGGGCTTGATAACATTGGTGTGTTTAACCGCAGTCATCATATTCCGGGGAATCATCAACTGGAGCAGGCCGATGGAACTTCCTGGATGGGTATGTATGCGTTGAACATGATGGATATTGCCCTTGAAATTGCCATGCATGATGAGGCATTTGAAGATACGGCTACCAGGTTCTTCGAACATTTTGTATTGATTGCCGAAGCATTAAATGAGCAGCACTTGTGGAATGAAGAAGATAAGTTTTACTATGATGTTCTTTGTTTGCATGACGGCAGTGTCATTCCGCTTCGCATTAAATCGGCAGTGGGTTTAACCAGCCTGTTTGCCGTATCTACTATCCGCAAGGAAGTGTTGCAAAAGCTGACGGATTTTAAGCGGCGCATCAATTGGTTTGAACAATACCGGAAACAAAATGGCCGTTTCTGGCCCAATGAAGAAAAGAGCGATGGGGATGAAATTCTGTTATCGCTGGTGCCCAGGGAACGGTTGTTGCCCATTGTACACCGGTTGATTGATGAAGCTGAGTTTTTATCCGGCGGTGGCATCCGTGCGTTGTCGAAGTACCACGAAAGCAATCCCTATTCGGTGGAAATTGACGGACACACCTATTCCATTCAATACGATCCCGGCGACAGTACCAGCGATATGTTCGGCGGTAACAGTAACTGGCGGGGACCGGTGTGGATGCCGTTGAACTTTTTAATTATTCAATCCATCCGCAAGTATGGACACTTTTATGGCGATAGTGTAACAGTGGAATATCCAAAGGGCAGTGGGCAACAGCTCAACTTACGGCAGGTGGCCGAGAAATTATCACAACGAATTTTATCGCTCTTTACACTGGATGCTGCCGGTGAGCGTAAGTGCTACGAATCATACAACTGGTTTTACAAAGAACCCGGCAACGAACACCTGGTGTTGTTTTACGAATATTTTCACGGTGATACGGGCAAAGGATTAGGCGCCAGCCATCAAACCGGCTGGACGGCCCTGATTGCTCATCTGCTGAATGATTTATAACGGCGGAAGGGTTGCTGCGGGTAGTGGCTCAATCACATGCGGACTATCGGCTTTGCGGGTTCGTATGGTGTTGACGGCCCATGCCTCCATTGCTTCCGGGGGAAATTCATAGTCAAGCAGGGTGCGTAGTTCTTCTTCACTTAAATCCGGCTGTAACCATTGTTGTGCCAGTTCTTTGGTGAGCAGCAGGGGCATACGTTCGGCATTTGGTCCGTCGTTGTGAATTTTTGCCATCAGCGAATTGGCGCTGCGGGTAATGATGGTGAAGGTGCCTGTGAGTTCACCAGTTTCTACATCGGGAAGGGGCGAATAATTATACAAACCTGCAAAACAAAAAATCTTCTGTCCTTTTACTTTGATGAAGTAGGGCAGTTTCTTTTTCCATCCCACCTCCCGGTGTTCAAAAAATCCGGTGGTAAACACCAGGCAGCGCTGGTGACGGATGCGGTGCCACACACTGCGGTGATCGTCCAGAATTTTTTCGCTGCGTGCATTGGCCATGCTGCTGCGGTACTGTTTGATTTTGTCGGGTGTGTTCATGTAATCCGCAATCAGTCCCCATTCAAAATACTTCAGTTTGGTTTTGCCATCTTCAAATAATACAACCGGAAATGGATGCCAGCTTTGAGCTACCTGGTGCCAGGTAGGTTCAAAATCAAACACAGGCTCTTCATCTATTTTCATAAAATCAGTGATGAGTTTAATAGAAGAAAAATAACTCATGTCGTAACACATGGCCGGAAGTTTTCGATTTCTTCCAAAGGTACTTCAGCGCTGTTGCCTTTCCAACCCAGTAACAGAAAGAGTTTTCCGTAACGGTCGTTCAGGTGAATATGCAGACTGTTTGATTTACTGTAGTTCCACCAGCTTAAGTTGTGTTGCATGTATGCATGAATGTTGGTTCGCAGCCAGTGTGGTGGAGCCCACGGGGCGGGTAACAGGTTGATGTAGATTTTGCACGGTGGTGGTTGTGTGGCTGCTTTCAACAGCCGCTGACGATGCTCCGGCACTTCACTGTCGAACAGAAAGGCGAAGCGGTCTTCTTTCAGTTGACGGTAATGAAAGAGTGCACGGGTATATTCTGTGTCTTTGTCTTTTTGATAATAGGTAAGCAGCAGGGGAATGGTTCCCGGCTCATCAAAATGATCGTGTCCCCGTGGATAGTATTCACGTACAAAGAAGGTGGGTTCTTGCAGCATGGCTTCCATCAGCCGGGGCGATATGAGTGCAAATGGGTTGTGCATCAGTTGATTTGAAATAATTCATCCCACCGGGTGGTGTACCGTTTGCTGCGGTACTCCTGCCGCATTTTCCAGTTCCGTTTCAGCCCGGTGGCAGCGTATTTCAATACATCATCCCGCATACTGAAGTTGATGTTGTCCATCGTTTGCATCAGCACTTTTTGTTCGTTGCGGGTGGTTTGTTCAAACAGGTTTCCCTGGATAGAGTTTTCGGGTACAATATCGCCCAGGATTACACCGGCTTTTAGGTACCGTGGCCCTTTCACGTACAACTGCTCCACTAACGGTAATGCATGCTTGATCAGTTCGTTGGTGTTCGAACTTGCAACGGCCAGTGTAGTATGATGGTGCCTTGTTTCCGGGTGATAGTTGTATTGTTTTCCACCGGGGTTATTGGTTACCACAAACACATCAATCATCCTGGCAGCGCTGTACTGCCGGCGCAGTTTTTCAGCGGCACGGGAAACATAGGTGGCAACGGCTTCTTTTAAATCGCTGAGTTGATACACCGGTGTTCCGAACATGCGGGTGGTGGCAATCATCTTCTTTTTTTCCAGTGGATCTTTCAGTTCAATGCAGGGAATGCCGTTCAGTTCTTTGATCAGCCGCACACCCACCACGCCTCCCAGGTGTGTATGTGCCCAGGCGGTATTCATACGGCTGAGTTCCCAGGCGGTTTGAATGTTGTAAAACTCTTTGAGCTTGTAGGCATAACGTCCGCCCACACCCCATACATCCGACACGCCTGTCTGCTGCAGGGCACGGTGGATTTCTTCTTCGGTTTGAAGCACCAGGATGCAGTTGGTTACCTGTTTGTTTTTCTTCGCCAGCCGGTTGGCTACTTTGCTCAGCACCTTGGTGGGGGCAATGCCTACCGATACAGCAATGCCCGTCCACTGCTCCGTGCGTTCTTTCAGTTCGGTAGCCATGCGCTGTAATTCCTGTGCGGGAATGTGCTGCAGGTTGACAAAACATTCATCTACCGAATACACTTCCAGGTATTCTTCGCCTACTACAGACCGTAATGTATCCATCACCCGCATACTCAGATCACCGTAGAGGTTGTAGTTGCTGCTGAAGACGGCCACTTTGTTTTTTTCAATGGCCTCCCGGTTTTCGTAGTAAGGTCCGGCCATGCCAATGCCCAGCGCTTTGGCTTCATCGGTACGGGAAACAATGCATCCATCGTTGTTGCTTAATACAACAACAGGTTTGTTGTACAGCGAGGGTTGAAACAACCGCTCACAGGTACAATAAAAGCTGTTACAGTCAACAATTGCAAACATGGTTCCGCTTAATGAAATGAATGAATACTGTGTACCACCACGCCCCAGATGCGGAAATCGCTGAACTCTGCCAGGTTAATGGGTTTATACCGGGTATTTTCCGGTACCAGGAACGCCGATGAAAAGTTTTTGTGAAATCGGCGTACCAGTAATTCTCCGTTGAGTACTGCTACAATGATTTTCCCATCCTGCAGTTTGAGCGACCGGTCCACAATCAACACATCGCCTTCAAAAATACCGGCCTGCTCCATGGCATCACCCTTCATACGAAAGAAGAAAGTGGCCGGTTTGTTTTTGATGAGTTGTTCGTTCAGGTCAATGCCCCGTTCGGCATAATCATCGGCGGCGGCTCCAAAGCCGGTGGCATTGGCGGTGCGTACTTCCTGCTGCTGAAACTGTTTGCTGCCTTTGTAGGCAGCACCAAAGAATTGTTCCCCATCCATAATGAAAAATTTAGTGGCCGAGGCCGTGAAACAATAACGAGAGATGGGTTTGTAAGAAAGTTTTGTAAAACTAAAACTTTTAGTATATTCGTACAGCAAACTTCCCGAAATTTTTTTCTGACTGTCTGTGCGGCAATTCGTGTAACACGAATGCAGCGGAACAGCGTTTAAATAAGAGTAAATTCAGAAAGCCGGGGCAGGAAGGGAAGGTGTTTTAAAAAGTAACAATCATCAGTAGACGAAAAATATTTTTTAAAAAAATCTTTTCAAAAACTTGGTAACATCAAAAAAATAAATTCATCTTTGCAATCTGAAAATTTATAAACAATAAACAATGCTGCGTATACAGTTACATATTGAAGCAACAAATTGGTTTAGTCCAAAGGGTGACTATACTGTTTGCGGGGCATGTACTGCTGTTGAATAAGTTGAAGAAACGAAATTCGCTATAATACAGGCCCCGACAGAATCGTCGGGGTTTTTTATTTCTCTTTGCTGATGCAGCAAGAAGACCTGGTTAAGCCGTTTCGTATACAGGCCGTTGTTATGATTTGAAAAGCACAACTAAAAAACAAAATTGAATGAATGTAAAAAAGCAGATGTACATAAAGCCTTCCGGTGATAGCAGTATGCAGCATCATCTTTGGTTGCAGCAACCAAACAGGAGTCGTATGTACGCAAGTGAGATAAATCAGTTTCGTTGGAACCGGCCGGATCTGGTCTGCACATAAATTATTATGTGTAAGAGGGAGCCCGGTCGATAAACACGACCGGGCTTTTTTGTGCCGTCAAAGAAGGAGATGTTATGAAATTATTGTTGATTGTACTGTTGCTGCAATGGGTTTTTAAAATACTGAAACAACAAGGCATTCGGCAGCAAACCGGATGTGGTAAATAATTATATGTGCAGAGGAGGATAAGCAACCCCTGTTCACCGATGCAAGCGGTGGAGATGCAGCAGGGGTGCTTTAAAAAAATGTTGAGTGGTGTAATGGTATGAGCATACCGGTCTTTGACACCGGTGGTGATCGTTCAAGCCGATCCTCAACAACAGTATGAAATGTTGGCTTTAGCTTATCTGGTAAAGCATCCGTCTGTGCAACGGAAGAACAGGGTTCGATTCCCGGAGTCAACCAATACGGCTGAGTGTAATGGTAACATGTTTGCCTCCCTCTCTTTCTGAGAGGTAAGTAGCAGGTGAATGTTTTCAGTTCGAGTCTGAAAGCCGTACTAAATCGGTTTGTAGTTCAATGGATCAGAACACTTCACTACGAATGAAGAGATATAGGTTCGAATCCTGTTTAACCGACTATGCGACTTAATTCATTGGGAGAAGACGATCATTACAGGGTCGTGGTAGTTGGTTCGATTCCAACAGTCGCAACAAAATGGTTCGTAGCTCAATTGGATCAGAGTACCGGTCTTTTACACCGGGAGTTGAGAGTTCGAGTCTCTCCGGGCCAACAAAGGATGAATAGCTCAACGGCAGAGCAGCGGTTTGTTAAGCCGCCGGTTGAAAGTTCGAGTCTTTCTTCATCCGCATTTGCGTATTGGGTGCAATGGTTTGCATATCAGTCTCCAAAGCGGAGAGTGAAAGTGTCGGAGGTTTTAATTGGCGTTGCAGACTAAATCAGCTGTGTGCAAATCCCTACATACGTGAAAAACAGGTGCTTTGGCAGAATGGTTGTATGCGCCGGAGTGAAATCCCGGAGATCGTGGTTCAATTCCATGGAGCACCACTCAAATCTTTTAGCCAAATGCTGAAAGTAAAGTGAAACAAAATTTTAAAAAACGCTGCTGTAAGAAAGTTGCAGGAGAAAATGAATAAAAAATGGAACAGTTATTTAATCAGAAAGTACTCAACACCAATAATGTGTTTGACGGTAGTTTCCTCGATGCAAAGAATATTTACCTGTCTCTGTTCAATCAGTTACCAAGTATCAATTTTATGAACAAGATCGATGGTGAGAAGGCATTTGCTGCAATACGTCAGCAGTATGCATCTGTGATTGAGCATGTGTACACCTATCGTTGGTATAAACGGGAAAAGAAGCAGTATCAGTTTGATAAAACAATTCTCATTCTCAGTAACCGTTGTCTGTTGGAACTGGATGAAGATTACTGCGAAATACTGCACGATGGATCGGATGAGGTGTTTATTCAAGGGCTTACAACTTTGCTCACTCAGTTTAAAGAACGACATCGCCGTCAGCCTTTGGAAATAAATCTCATCGTTCAAAACAGAGGTGCACTGGATCTGAAGGCAATGGAAATCAAACGCACTGGTCTTAACCTGGATATGTTTTATGAAGATGATTTCAAAGAAGTGGATGCGGTGATCCGAAAACGGTTGTCGCAGAAAAAGGATAAGGGAATTGTATTACTACATGGATTGCCCGGTACCGGTAAAACAACGTATTTGCGATACCTGGTGGGTAAGATTAAGAAAAGGGTTTTGTTTTTGTCGCCTTCGGTAGCTGGCAATTTAATGAATCCCGATTTTATTGAATTACTCATCGAAAATCCAAACACAGTCCTCATCATTGAAGATGCAGAGAACATTATTATGGACAGAAAGTACAGCAATAATTCATCTGTGTCCAATCTGCTCAACATTTCCGATGGACTCCTGGCCGATTTTCTGAATGTACAGATTATCTGCACCTTCAACAGTTCACTGGCTATGGTCGACCAGGCGTTGATGCGGAAGGGAAGATTGATTGCGAAGTATGAGTTTGGAAAACTGAGTGTGGAGAAAGCCAAACGGTTATCAGAACATTTTGGATATGAAGTGAAGATTGACCGGCCCATGACCATTGCAGAAATTGCCAATCCGCATGAAAAAATGCAGCCGGTTGAGAAAGTGGAAGTGATCGGTTTTAAACGACAAATGGAAGTAATGAATTAAACGGTTTGTGTTACCAACACAAACTTCAAATGCTTGCCTAACGGCAAGAAGGGTATTTCCGTATTGACAGCAAACCGGGTTTGTGTTTCTCATAAGCACAACAGTGCAGACGCCGTAGCTATCTGTATGCTGTTGCATCAATAGGGTATTCCCTCCGTACACTGTGTGTCATGGGTTCAAGTCCCATTCCGTCTCAACAAGGCGGATAGCTCAGGGGTAGAGCAGCAGGCCAATGCGCAGGTTCGAATCCTGCTCCGATTTTGATCGGATAACTCAGATGGTAAGAGTACTACAAGGAAAATGTAGCATGAAGTACAGCGCTTCTAAAATGCTGACCAGTTCTTATAAAGCCGGGTCATGAACCCGCTGTTATACTTGTTCGGTAAATGAGAGTAACAGCAATCGGGTGATTACCTGCAGACAGCCGAGTGGTTTGTGAAAGCAATCGCTTCTTTCATCAGAATTCCTGTTGACGAAAACAGGAACTGGCGTTGATAGAACCGGTTTCAATAACAGATTCTGAAACTGTCTCCGTAAGAACAGATGGTGAATCATCCGGCTTTATAATTTTTTTAAACCACACAATGGAGAAAGAAACTTCCGGCGTGACAAATGTTGAAAACATGAAAAATGTAAAAGTTAATGCATATCAGGTGGCATTGGTATTCAAACAAGGTGTGTACCAATACATGCTCAAAGAAGGAAACTACTGGTTGTGGAACAAGCAGGTAATTGTATATGATTTGATGAGCCCGTTCACTGCTCCGGTGGAATTGAACATCCTGTTGAAGGATGTAGCATTGGCTGAAGCATTGCATGTAGTTGAAGTGAAAGACAATGAAATTGTATTGCAATACGAAAACGGTTTGTTGAAAAAAGTATTGACAGCCGGACGTTACACCTTCTGGAAAAGTGCCATTGAGTATCAATTCGTGAAGGCCGATGTTTCCAGGTTGGAAATTGCTGAAAATATTGATCGTACCGTTTTGCAAAACCGTTTGTTGTCTCCTTACATCATCAGCTACAGCGTGGAAAGCTATGAACAAGCTTTGTTATTTGTGGATGGCAAGTATGTAAAACAACTGGAAAGTGGTGTACATTACTGGTGGAAGAACAGTATTTCTGTATTAGTTGTCAAAGCTGATAAGCGTCAGCAACAAATGGAAATCAACGGCCAGGAAATCCTCACCAAAGACAAAGCGGCTTTGCGTTTGAATGCATGGGCACAGTACCAGGTCGTTGATATTGAAAAGGCAATAGCAGAGAACAAAGATTTCAGCCAGCAGTTGTATGTGGCGTTTCAATTGGCGTTGCGTGAATACATTGCCGGGTACAGCTTTGATGAAGTGTTGGATAAAAAAGAAGCCCTGGCTCCTTTTGTGTTGCAAGCTGTAAATGCGAAAGCTGTGGCTTTGGGTGTGAAAGTGTCAGGCTTCGGTATCCGTGATATCGTCTTGCCGGGTGATGTGAAAGAAATCATGAACCAGGTTTTGATTGCAGAGAAAAAAGCACAGGCAAACAGTATCATGCGTCGTGAAGAAACCGCCAGCACCCGTAGTTTGCTCAATACTGCCAAGCTGATGGAAGAAAATGCGATGTTGTGGAAATTGAAAGAAATGGAATACGTGGAAAAGATCGCAGAGAAAATCAGCAATATCAGTGTAAGTGGCAACGGTGCATTGGTGGAACAGCTGAAGCAGATCTTTGTGCCGCAGAAATAAAACAAGCCGGGAGGTATGAAAATGCACCCGGCTTTTAAAACTGATTTGAAATGTCAAAATTAAAGTTAACCGGAAAAGAACTAAGGGCGATAGGCTACCCGGAAGGACCGGTCATCAGCATCGCTATGAATGTGATGCAGAAAAACTATAAGCATCACACAAAGGAGGAGGTGATGGAATTACTCAAAGCAGTGCTGGCATCGCCTGCGGATTACCTGGATGATGCAGTGTTGTCATTGATCGCCAAACAGTTGATGCCTGCAGAAAAAGACGAAGCTGAAGTGTCGTTAAACCAAACAGGGATTCAGTTCAGTGTATACGGCCAGGAACATATTGAGCAAGGTGCCCTGCACCAAATGTATACGGCAGCAAAACTGCCCATTGCAGTTGCAGGTGCATTAATGCCCGATGCGCATCATGGTTATGGATTGCCGATCGGCGGCGTATTGGCAACTGAGAATGCAGTAATACCTTATGGTGTGGGCGTCGATATTGGTTGCCGGATGTGCCTCAGTATTTACGATATTGATCCCAAAGAATTGATGCAGCGGGAAGCCTTTTATGCAAGGGAGTTGGGCGAAGCAACGTTGTTCGGCAGTGGTGCTCAGTTTCAGCAAAGCGAAGACCATGAAGTAATGGAGCATGAATTGTTTCAGCAATTGCCATTGCTCAAAAATCTGCATGGCCGTGCCTGGAAGCAATTAGGCACCAGCGGTAGTGGCAATCACTTTGTTGAATTTGGTGTGGTGGATCTGGCAGAAAAAGATGAAGTGCTGGGTGTGGAGCCAGGTACCTATGTGGGACTGTTGAGCCATTCCGGTTCAAGAGCACTGGGTGCCAACATTGCGAATCACTATACCAAACTCGCCATCAGTAAGCGACGGTTGCCAAACGATGCTAAAAATCTGGCATGGCTTACGCTGGACGAAGAAGAAGGTATGGAGTATTGGCTTGCTATGAACCTGGCAGGTGAGTATGCAAGTGCCTGTCACCATGTGATTCATAACAAGATTGCAAAGCAACTCGGACGTAAACCCATCCGGATGGTGGAGAACCATCACAACTTTGCATGGAAAGAAACATGGAACGGCCGGGAGGTGATCGTTCACCGGAAAGGAGCCACTCCTGCGGGCAAAAATGTACTGGGAATTATTCCCGGCAGCATGACCGCCACCGGTTATATTGTAAAAGGGCGGGGCGAAGAGGCGTCGGTTTATTCTGCATCGCATGGTGCCGGCCGGTTGATGAGCCGTTCCAAAGCGTTACAGAACATCACCCACCATGCATTAAAAGAAGAATTGAAGAAACATGGTGTGAAATTGCTCGGGGGCGGATTGGATGAAGCACCCTTTGCTTATAAAGACATCAACCTGGTGATGCAAAGCCAGCAATCGCTGGTGGATATTGTTGGCAGCTTTACACCGAAAATTGTAAAGATGGATGGTGCCTCTGCCAAACCCTGGCAAAAAAAGGGCACGTCTGTGGAAGGAGAGTAAGCAGGTTGCAGCATAACTTTAAGACTCCCTTTGCCTGATGGCAAGGGGAGTTTTTGTTATCTGGCAGGAATGAAGTTACTTTAAGCAATGTCCCAACTACAGCGTACACTTTCTCTTTCATCTGTTCTGGCCATTGTCGTTGGAGGCGTGATCGGCTCCGGCATTTTTATGAAGCCTTCGGTCATGTTACAGCAGCTGGGTTCGCCGGTATGGTTGCTGGTGGTATGGGTGGCAGCAGGTATCATCACACTTTTTGGAGCGCTCACCAATGCAGAGCCCGCCGCCATGTTTCCGGAAACCGGCGGACAATATGTGTTTTTCCAGAAGATGTATGGCAACGGGTTTGCCTTTCTGTACGGATGGTCGGCGTTTGCGGTGTTTAATACCGCCGGGAATGCTTCCATTGCCTATGTGTGCAGTCAGTATGCCGATTACTTTCTGCATCTGCCCCGCCTGCCAGCCGAGCAGGAGCAACAGGTGTACCTGCATATTCCTTTTATTGGTACGATCTATCCGTTACAGGCGATCGGTATCAAACTCTTGACGGTTGGTTTGATTTGTTTATTCACGTTCATCAATACCCGAAGTGTTTTACTGGGTGCCGGCGTACAGCGGTTTCTTACTGCGTTGAAAGTGGTGGCGATTGTGCTGTTAGTCGTTGGGCTCTTTGGTTCGGGTAAGGGAAGCAGCTCCCATTTGTTTGACACCGTTGCCGGTATGCCTTCCGGTGCAGCGTTGATTCCGGCGTTTATGGCGGCAGCAGCTGGTGCCTTCTGGGCCTACGATGGCTGGAACAACATCACGTTCATTGCCGGGGAAATAAAGGAACCACAACGCACCATTCCGAAGAGTTTATTGCTGGGGCTGAGCGTTTGTATTCTGCTGTATGCATGCATCAACCTGGCTTTCGTTTATGTATTACCGGTAGAGCAAATGGCAGCTTCGTCTTTTGTGGCTGCTGATGCAGCTTCGGTTACCTGGGGTACTGCAGGTGCAGTGTTGATTGTACTGCTGGTGGTTGCTTCAACATTAGGTACCACCAATTCCAATGTGCTCAGCACTGCAAGGGTTACCTTTGCAATGGGCACCGAAAATAAATTGCTGTCTGTAGCTGGCAAGGTGCATCCCCGTTTTCAAACGCCGGCCAATGCGTTATGGATCAATGCTGCATGGACCTGCGTGCTCATCTTCAGTGGTTCCTTTGATATGCTCACCGATATGCTCATTTTTGTGAGCTGGTTGTTTTATGGAATGAGTGCTTTGGGTGTGTTTGTTCTGCGTTTCAGAATGAAGGATGCCGATCGTCCTTACAAAGTGTGGGGCTACCCCTTTGTGCCTGCCATATTTGTTCTGTTCACCTTCTTTTTTCTGGCAACCACAGTGTATCGTGATGTGATGAATTATCAGCAAGGTATAACACCGGTGATGAATTCCATGTTTGGAATTTCTATTGCATTACTGGGCATACCTGTCTATCTTTTTTCGATACGCAGATCCGGGTAAGCAACTGTCTTTAACATCATTTTTTGTAAAAACCGAAGAAGAAATGAGGAAAGCTTCGTTTCTTTAAGACCTTGAAGTAACAATATGAAGAAAATTTATTTTGTCGTACTGCTGTTTGTACTCACCAGCAGTGCCTTTGCACAACCAAAGTATGATCACAGGGAAGCATTTCATCCCATTTTTTATCCGTATACCGGTAATGAATACCGGAGTGCTGGTGGGGAGCCCGGTCCTGCTTATTGGCAAAACCGGGCAGATTACAACATTCAGGCAACCATTGATCCTGCTGAACATACCGTAGGCGGAACGGTTGTAATCACCTACACCAATCACAGTCCCGATGCATTGCGTTTTCTGTGGCTGCAGCTCGATCAGAATATTTATAAAAAAGATTCACGGGGTTCTGCCACCACCACTACACAAGGCGGCCGCTGGGCGAATGCAGGTTTTACCGATGGGTATAAGATTCAATCGGTCCAGGTAGAAGCAAAAGGCAGTAAGACTGCACCCAAAGAAACAATCATCACCGATACCCGTATGCAGTTATGGTTACACGAACCACTGCAAAAGGGAGCCTCCATAAAAATTGTAATTGAGTATGGATTCACCGTACCGGAATATGGTACCGACCGTATGGGCCGGCTGAAGCAAAAAGAAGGATGGGTGTATGAAGTGGCACAATGGTATCCACGTGTTTGTGTGTATGATGATGTAAACGGATGGAACACCAATCCCTACATTGGCGCCGGAGAGTTTTATCTTGAGTACGGCGATGTGAATTACAGCATTACTGCTCCGGCCGATATGATCGTTGTAGGCAGCGGAGCCTTGCTCAACGCAGAAGAATGTTTCACCAAAGAACAAACAAGCCGCTGGGCCCATGCAATGAACAGCGATAAAACGGTACTGATCCGTACAGCAGCTGAAGTAAGTCAGTCATCGTCCCGGCCGGCGAAGCCGTTTCTCACGTGGAAGTTCCGTTGTGATAATACAAGGGATGTAGCCTGGGCGGCGAGCAAAGCATTCATCATGGATGCAGCCCGCATCAACCTGCCCAGTGGAAAAAAATCAATGGCAGTGAGTGTGTACACAAAAGAAAGCGCTTCGGCGAGGGATGGAAACGACTGGCGCCGCTCTACTGAGTACACCAAGGCCAGCATTGAATTTTACAGCAACTATCTCTTCGAGTATCCCTACCCGGTAGCTACAAATGTGGCTGGTATTGTGGGCGGTATGGAATATCCCGGTATTGTCTTTTGCAGTGCCGAATCTGTTGGCAGTTCATTGTGGGGTGTTACCGATCATGAATTCGGGCACACCTGGTTTCCAATGATTGTGGGCAGCAATGAACGCAAGTTTGCATGGATGGATGAAGGATTCAATACATTCATCAACGATCTTTCCACGGCGGCATTCAACAATGGTGAATACACGCAGGGATTTTCCATGGCGGGTATGAACGGTTGGATTTTTGGCGACCGTATGGATGGATTGCTCAATATGCCTGATGTAATGCAGCAAATGAACCTGGGCGTGGCAGCTTATTATAAACCGGGAATGATGATGACTGTACTCCGGAATGAAGTGCTGGGGCAACAGCGTTTTGATGCTGCCTTAAAAGAATACGTCCGCCGCTGGGCCTTCAAGCATCCAACTCCCTGGGATTTTTTCCATACAATGGAAAATGTGGCCGGAGAAGATCTTGCCTGGTTCTGGCGCAGTTGGGTACTCAACAGCTGGAAGTTTGATGTGGCGGTGAAAGATGTTGTTTCCAGCCGCAGTGGTAACGGAACCAAAGGGTATAAAATTTCATTGCAGCTGCTGGAAAAAATGCCGTTGCCCGTGACCGTTAAAGTGGTCGATGTAAATGGAGGTGAACAACTGATTTCACTTCCTGTGGAAGTGTGGCAGCGGGGCGATACCTGGTCGTTTCCGGTACAAACAGCCGCTGAAATCAAAGAGGTGATTGTTGATCCGGAGAAAAAATTACCGGACCTGAATGCGAATAATAACAAGTGGAGTAAATAATGAAAGGCCGGGATCAGTTCCCGGCTTTTTTATTCTTGCTGCAGTAATTGTGTCAGCGACATTTCTTCCAGTACCAGGCGTTGAATATCTCCGCTTCTCCGGGTCCATTTAATCAGTCGTATAGTTCCATCGGCCAGTTCTATACCTGTAATATCGCCATCTGCATAACAGCAGCAACCGGTATTAAAATAAAAGGGTTTCAGATCAAGATAGTTCGACGATACGTAATCGTATTCGTTTTTACGGAAGCTGATTTCTTTTTTCAGTTGCTGTATTTCTGTTGTATTGTTCGCTTTTTCTGCCAGGATAAGTAGCTTATACAGCCGCTCCAGGTGGGTGAGCGATGCAAATACCGGCTGATGCGTGTGACCCGTAATCAATACCGGGTGATCGGGCTGCTTGCTCCATTCATACATAAACCGGTTGTGGGTCGTCTTCATTTCCTGGTGATAAGAAGGGGTGTTCGGGTTGATATCCAGGAACAGTTGCAGCGGTGCCCACAGGCGGGATACAAACCAGGCGCTGAACGGATTTCCATCGCTGTGGCCATCGCCCTGGTGACCATGTGTCAAAAACAGGTTCGTCGATTTTCCTTCGAAGCTGGTTTGAAGTACCACTCCTTCGTACACTTTTATACTTTTTCCGTACATGCTTTTTAAAAAAAAAGCTGCAAAAGGATCGTTATGCCAGAACAGGTCGTGGTTGCCGTAAACTTTGGTGAATTGTTCCTTTTCTACAAAAAGTTTTTCTGCTTCAATAGAAGGTTTGTTCCGGAGCATTACCGGCCACATGAGATTTTCCCACAGCTCTTCGCAGTCACCCAGTGAAATCAGGTGAAACTGTTGTTGATGGTAGTACTGAAGTGCATCGCAGTATGTAGGCTCTGCTTTCCGGAAATCATCACTTCCGTCTTTGGCTCCTTTGTGCTGGTCGCTGAAAATAATCAAGCGGTCTTTAGTTACATCAAAAGGCAGCAATATTCCTTTTTTGGAACCGGAATCGAGAATGTTATTGTATAATTCTGTGAGGGCTTTGTGCACACGGTCCATATCAGGATTGCTGGAAAAACGGTTTGCCAGCCACAAGACCGGTTTGGTAAGAAGTATTTGAAGCAGTCGTCGCATGATTCGTGATTCTAAAATAACATTTTTTCGTTCCTTTGATGCCATGCAGCCAATTCATGAACAAATAGCAGCTTTGTACCGTGCCCATTTTAAACAAGAGCCGGGCTTGATTTCCAAATTACCTCAGAGTGGAAGCGACAGGATTTATTATCGGGTGGAAGGCTCACCTGTTTGCATTGCTACATTCAATAAAAACATCCGGGAAAATCAAACCTTTCTCCGGTTTAGCCGGCATTTTAAACAATATCATTGCCCGGTTCCTTCCATTTATGCCGTGAGTGATGACTTTAGTGTTTATCTGCAGGAAGACCTGGGGGATGTTTCTTTGTTGCATGAACTGGAACAACACAGTCATAACGATAGGGTATTTCAGTTATTTCGTAAGAGCCTGAAAGAATTGGCGCATATGCAAATTAACGGACATGCCAATTTCAATTATGAATGGTGCATTACTTCGCAGGAATTTGGTAAGCAGGCGATTCTGGCAGATCTTTTATACTTTAAGTATTACTTTCTGGATGCCCTGAAAATTCCCTACGACAAAGAGAAGTTGGTAGACGATTTTGAAGTACTCAGTATTTATCTGGCCCGGGTGGATTATAAGTATTTCATGTTCCGTGATTTTCAAAGCCGTAATATCATGGTGCGGGGCGATGATATTTATTTTATCGATTACCAGGGTGGCATGAAAGGTGCTATTCAATACGATGTTGCTTCCTTGTTATGGCAGGCAAAAGCTGAGTTGCCGGATGAATGGAAAAACCAGCTGCTGGATTATTACATGGATTGTGTGGAAAATGTACTGCAGCAAAAAATCGACCGAACAAGATTTGTGAGTCAGTACAATGGCTATGTACTCATTCGTTTGTTACAGGTGCTTGGTGCTTATGGCTTCCGGGGTTTGTTTGAGCGGAAAGCACATTTTCTCACCAGTATTCCGTTAGCACTCCGCAATTTGCGCTGGTTCCTTGAAAACAAACAGATTGGCTTAAGCGTTCCGGAGTTTGAGCGGCTGTTGATATTAGTGGTGGAAGATGAAGTCATTCACCGCTTTGAGCCTCCTAAAGCAACGGAGCAAACCCCACTGGTGGTACAGATTAACAGTTTCTCCTATAAAGTAACCGGCATTCCAACCGATGAGACAGACAACGGAGGTGGTTTTGTGTTTGATTGCCGGGGAATTCTCAATCCCGGACGTTTTGTAGAATACAAACACTTAACCGGAAGAGACAAAGAGGTAAAAGACTTCCTGGAGCAGCAAACAAAAATGCCATTATTTTTAAACAGCATTTATAACATGATTGATATTGCTGTGGAAGATTATATGCAGCGTGGCTTTGCCAGTCTGCAGGTGAGCTTTGGCTGTACCGGCGGGCAGCACCGCAGTGTATATGCAGCCGATGCATTGGCCCGTCACCTGCGGAACAAGTATGGAGTAAAAATTGATTTACGGCACCGGGTGCAGGATGCTAAAAACTGGATCAATGAAAGGCAAGCGTAAGCGTTGTAGAGGTATATTCATAAATGAACAATCTATTTTATTTCTATGAAGGCAATGATTTTTGCAGCCGGACTGGGTACACGTTTTAAACCCTGGACCAATCATCACCCCAAGGCATTGGCGATGGTTAATGGAAAAAGTCTTCTGCAGCGGAATATTGAATACCTGCAGCAGTACGGCATTTTTGATGTGGTGGTGAATGTGCATCATTTTGCCGATCAGATTGTGCAGGCTGTTGCTGAAAACAAAGGATGGGGAAGTAACGTTATCATCAGCGATGAAACAAATGAAGTGCTGGAAACGGGAGGTGGCCTTGTGAAAGCCCGGAATTTGCTGGAAGGAACAGAGCCGTTTCTTACATTGAATGTTGATATTCTCACCAATTTAAATCTCCATCATCTGCTTGCCTATCACCGGCAACACCAACCATTGATTTCTTTTGGTGTTACGAATCGGAAAACCAGTCGTAATTTTTTATTTGATGACCATAATCGTTTGTGCGGCTGGCAAAACAACAGTACCGGCGAAGAACGCATTTCTATTGCCAGGGAAGGCCTGGTTCAAAAGGCGTATAGTTGTGTGGTGGTGTTTGAACCACGGGTGTTTTCACTCATCCGTCAACAGGGAAAGTTTTCGCTCACAGAAACGTACCTGGATCTTGCTGCCGAACATCTCATTTTGGGTTACGACCACAGCGGGGATAATCTGGTGGATGTAGGAAAGCCAGAGAGCGTTGCTGTGGCAGAAGCATTATTCCCCTGACGAACGTGTTATACTTTGATATAGATTTTCTTCCGGTCGAGCCAATAGCAGATCAACCAGTAAAAAACAATCAGCGTAAGTGCATAAAACAGCGAGCCGTTTTCCGTACTTCCAGGAATGTGTGTACAAATTGTTTCATAGTACCACTTGAATGGACCGATGTACCGGGTAGTACCATCAACAGCTGCACCTGCGGGAATGCGAATGAGGTCCAGCAAGCGGGGTAAAAATCCGCTGAGTACAAAAATGAAAAGTGGGTTTTTACCAAAGGCGTTAAAAAATTCAGCCAGCCAGCCTTTCACATTTCTGAATTCAATAAAGTACATCATAAGGGTGAGGGTGTAAAGGGCCAGACCGGTTGTATACATTGTATACGAACTGGTCCATATTTTTTTATTGATAGGGAACACCAGGTCCCATGCCAGTCCGGTTGCAGTTAACACGGTCGCTACTACGAATAGTGAAGTCAACATTTCGTAGGTCTTTCCTTTCTTTTGAATGTAATCACCCACCAGGTAGCCGAAAATCACCTGTGTGATCGGTGCAAACGTGCTTAACAGTCCCTCCGGATCAAACGGAATACCTTCACCTTTATACAAGTGTGATTTGCCGAGGATGGATTTGTCAAGTTCAGTACCAAACCAGCCGCTGATGCTGAAAGGGTCGCCCGGAGTGCCCAGTGCCAGGCAAAGTACCCAATACAAAAGCAGGAGCACTGTTCCGGTGAAAAAAGCACCCCGCTGACCTGTGTAGAAAACGATAATCGAAGCAAAAAAATAGCTGAGGGCAATTCGTTGCAAAACCCCCATAATCCGCAGATTTTCAATGGATTTAAGTTGCAACACATCGCCATCCCACCGTACGAACGGGCTCCAGTTCAGAAGCAGTCCTATGAAAAAGATGAGCAGAGTTCGTTTGACCACCTTTTTCCAGAAGGTAGTGGCGCCGCCTTGCTGCAGCCGTGGCATAACGAACGAGAGTGCATTTCCAACGGCAAAAAGAAAGAACGGGAACACGAGGTCGGTGGGTGTGCAGCCATGCCAGGGGGCATGTTTCAAGGGCCCGTAGATATGGGCCCAGCTGCCCGGGTTATTGACCAGTATCATAAGGGCTACTGTTGCCCCACGAAACACATCCAGTGAATAAAATCTCATGGAAAGCAGTTGTTTGAGGGAAGTTAGTAAAAACGAAGAAGGTGGCTCATTTTCAGGTAGATAATTTTCGGTGATTGGCCCTTATCCTGTAATTTGCAGGCTTGGAAAACTATGGAAAATCAAAGTATTCGGAAAGACGACCAGGGAAACGTGCGTAAGTCGTTAAATATCATATTTTTGCAATCAAAAAAACGGCATTTTCCCGTTTTGTTGAATCATGAATCTTTTGATCAGAACAACCTGTATTTCGCATTGGATGCGAATTGTAATATTTCTTTAGGGTAAATGAGCCTTACAGGCTTGTTGGCCCTTTTTTATTTTGTAAAATGACTCAGTTTTTTAAAACAGATGTGACTGAGAGGGCGAAGCTTTTGCCTCAACCCGACGAACCGCTAATTTGGTATGCGGTTTATACCAAGCCACGCTGGGAAAAAAAAGTGGGACAACTGATTGAAAAAAAAGGGTTTGAGGTGTATTGCCCCGTTACAAAAGTCCGCCGCAAGTGGAGCGATCGGTATAAAACGGTGGAAGAGCCTTTATTCAAATCTTACGTGTTTGTTCGCATACCCGAAGCTGATAAGACCCGCATTCGCCTCACCGATGGGGTGGTGAATTTTGTGTATTGGTTGGGAAAGCCAGCTGTTATTAAATGTTCGGAAATTGATTTAATACGCCGGTTTCTGAAAGAATTCCGTGAGGTAGAAGCGAGAGCGATTTCTCTTTTGCCCGGTGATCGTGTGCGTATCAAAAACGGGGTATTGATGGATCTGGAAGGCCTCGTGGTCAAGCTGGTGAACCAAAAGGCCTATGTGCAATTAGAAAGTTTGGGTTATGAACTGATGGCTCAATTTGAGAAGCGCAACCTGGAGCCGTTACACCAAATAAATCAGCTGAATGATCGTAACTAAATTTATTTCTGCTTAAAACCAAAACCAACATGCGAAAACTGCTGTATGCGTTTATTTCTTCCGCATTTTTATGGGCTTCCTGTGTATCTCCGGAAAAGCTAAGGAAAGAAATTGTTTATTTCAATGAAGGGCTTGACTCAAGTAAGTTGAGTACTTACCAATTAGTAGAGCCGGTTATTCAAAAAGGGGATGTATTGCAGATAACAATATCTTCCCGCAGCTCGTCTACTAACCAGTTGTTTAGCCAGAATTATTCAAATACAGTATCAGGAGCTGTTGGTGCCGGAAGTGCCGTTCAGGAGCCTGGTGCAGATGGGTATTTGGTGGATATTTCAACTGGTGAAATAAAATTGCCATTGCTGGGAGCAATCCGGGCCGATGGAATGACCAAACTGGAGCTTGAAAAAGAAATTATCAAACGGGCTTCTGATTATTTGAAGGAAGATCCGATTGTGAATATCCGCTATATGAATTTCAGAGCGACATTTTTAGGAATGGTCGGTGCCCCGGGGACTATAGTTTTTGATTCTGAAAGAGTGTCTTTTTTACAGGCACTAGGCCAAGTTGGAGGTATTAAACAAGGAGGCGATTTGAAAAACATACTTATTTTTCGTGAGCAGAACGGCAAGCGAACTATGAGGATTGTTGATCTTACTAAGGGCGATTTTTTTAATTCTCCTGATTATTATCTCAAACAGAATGATGTAGTGTATGTGAGTCCTAATGAAAGACAATTGTTCGTTTCAGACGAATCAACTCAACGACGTCTTCAGTATTTTAACCTTGGGGCTAGCCTGGTAAACATTCTTTTCATCTTCACAACAATCTTCCGTTAACAAACATTACGAATGGCAATGAACGAAATTGATACGAAGCCCCAAAATGAACAAGGCAGCAGTTTCCTTACGTTTAAGGAAATAATGTTTAAATATATTTCAAACCTGCCGCTTTTCTTCTTTTCATTGGGGTTAACACTGATTGTAGCCTGGGCATATTTAAGATGGGCAACACCTGTCTATAGTGTAACCTCCAGTTTAAGTGTGAAACAAGAGTCTGCTGCCAATATTAAAGGGGGAGATAAATTCGGCAGTATTTTCGATCCTATTGATAAAATAAACATGCAAGATGAATTAGAATTGATAAAATCGAAAGAGTTTCTGATTCAGACTGTTGAAAATCTGGGCCTCAATAATGTATACATTGAACATGGAAAAGTTAGGAGTAGTGAAATATTTAGTTCAAAGCCGTTTAAGGTTGAGGTCGTAAAGATTGCAGATAGCAGCCGAACTTTTTCCTTCGATATTCAAATGACTTCCAGTAATTCCTTTTTGTTAGATAAAGAAAGTAAACCCAGATCTTTATACAGTAGTATTGAGAAGAATGGTTCAATATTCCGGCTTACATCAAACGGAACGGCAACGACTGAAGCTCAGGGAAGACGCTTTACATATAGTTGGATTCCTACACGAAGTGCTGCAGTTCAAATTGCTTCCAACCTTAATATTACGCAGAAGAATCGAAGTTCCAGCGTTTTAACATTAAGTCTTCAGACTCTGAATCCTGAAAAAGGAATTTCAATTCTTAATCAGATAATGAAGGACTATAGCAAATATAGTTTTAATGAAAAAAGTCGGACTGCCAGTAATACACTGAGGTTTTTGAATGATCGTATTGATCGATTGGAATCTGAGTTGGAATTGGTGGAGAGGAATATACAAAGCTATAGTAAGGAGAATCAGTTTCTGGATATGGAACAGCAAACGGATTTGTATTTTGGTAAAATGAACAAAACGGAGGATGAGTTACAAAAACAAGAAGTACAATTAAGGGTTTTGGATATACTTGAAGAGTATATTAAAGATAAAAAAAATGCATTTAATCTTACGCCAACGAATCTTGGTATTGCTGATATGACATTAAGCTTTCTGATATCTGAATACAATCGTCTTGTATTAAGGAGGGAGCAGGAATTACAGGAAACAAAATCCGAAAATCCGGTAGTAAAAGAAATTGAATTTTCAATTGAGAAAACAAGAACCTCTATAATTGAGAATTTAATGAATATTAAGAGGTCATATCTTGTTTCGAAAAACGAGTTAGAACGTCAGAATAGTTTAGCCAGAAAAGAAATGTACGCCCTCCCGGAAAAAGAAGGGCAGGTAAGAGAAATAAAAAGACAGCAGGCAATCAAGAATGAATTGTTTACATTCTTGTTACAAAAAAGAGAAGAAACGGGCATGCAGTTGGCCTCAACTGTATCAAATGCAAAAGTGTTTGCTGAGGCTGAAGGTGGTGAAACACCAATATTACCCAAGCGCAAAAGTGCATACACCCTTGCTCTCTTCTTTGGTATACTTATCCCTGTTATAATTATTCTCATCAGGGATATGATGAACGATAAGGTTACCACAAAGGCAGATATAAGTAAGAATACGAAGATGCCGATTATTGGAGAGTTGGGTCATAATGACAAACAACATACATTGGTGGTTG
Source organism: Chitinophaga pinensis (assembly GCA_943368955.1). Lineage (GTDB taxonomy): Bacteria > Bacteroidota > Bacteroidia > Chitinophagales > Chitinophagaceae > Lacibacter > Lacibacter pinensis_A. The sequence continues at coordinate 27,060 of CALRLY020000003.1, read as the reverse complement.
TTAAAAACAGCCGTACAATTCTTGCAGAACAGTTCAGAATTATCCGTTCAAATCTTCAGACAGTTTTGAAAAAGGATCGTACACCTGTAATACTCATTACATCTTCATTTAGTGGGGAAGGAAAATCTTTTGCGGCCACCAATCTTGCAGCATCTATAGCTCTTTCTGGAAAGAAAACGGTAGTACTTGAATTTGATCTTCGTAAGCCAAAGGTACTAAGCGGACTCGGGCTTCAACGTACACTTGGAATTACTCACTTTATCATTGGTAAAGTTGGATTCGAAGAACTGCCGGTAAAAGTACCCGAAACCGAAAATCTGTATGTGATTGGTTGCGGACCAACTCCTCCTAACCCATCTGAATTGCTGCTGGAGCCCAAAATCAAGGAACTGTTCGAGCATCTGCGTTCCAATTTTGATGTTGTAATACTTGACACTGCTCCCGTAGGCCTTGTAAGCGACTCTTTTACATTGGCTAATTTTGCGGATGCCACCTTGTTTGTAGTTCGTCAGCGTTATACCTATAAGAAACAACTTCAGTTACTCGAGGAATTGTATCAGCAAAAGAAGTTTCCATCGCCTTCTATAATGGTGAATGATATTAATGTGGAAGGATACAATAGTTATTACGGTTACGGGGGTTATGGGTATGGCTACGGTTATGGTTATGGATATGGTTACGGTTATTATGACGTTGAGTCGAATCGTAAGAAATGGTACCTGCAATTGTTGAAACTGGTCGGACTCAAATAAAAGCTTATGTGCCGTATAGCCGGTATATATAATCCAGAAGAAAGGAATTTGTCGCAACAGATCGTATCTATGCGTGATTCTATGATGCATGGAGGTCCTGATGATGCAGGTGTTTTTTTGCATGATACTTTAGCGCTTGCATTAGGTCACAGACGCTTGTCATTAATTGACCTGTCACCTGCCGGACATCAACCAATGGTTGAAAAAGAAAGAGAACTTACAATAGTATTCAATGGAGAAATCTATAATTTCCTTGAGTTAAAGGAGCTTTTAAAGCATTATGGTTATACGTTTCATTCTGGTAGTGATACAGAAGTCATTCTCAAGGCATATGCACATTGGGGAATTGAGGCGTTTCAATATTTTAATGGAATGTTTGCTCTGGCAATTTGGGATGAAAAAAGGAAACAGTTGATTCTTGCCAGGGACCATGCCGGAATCAAACCTTTATACTATTCTATAAGCAGTAATCATCTCTATTTTGCATCTGAAGTAAGGGCATTTTCTGAGTGCGGTATATCATTTGAGGAAAATCCGAAATGGCGATCTGCTTTTTTAACATTTGGTCATTTGCCTGAACCGGTTACTACATTAAAAAATGTGGTGCCTCTGGAAAAAGGAACGGCTTTGATTATTGATTTGCCATCTCTTTCTACAAAAAAGCACCGGTTTTTTGAGTGGAAGTTTACTTCTGAGTTAAAAAACGAGGAGGATGCTTTGCAGCTGATAAGGCAAACCATTGAAGCTGCTGTTCACAGGCACCTGTTTTCAGATGCTCCTCTCGGTCTGTTCCTTAGCGGAGGTATTGATTCCAGTCTTCTTACTTTGTTAGCTACTAAGTTCATTCCCGAGGAACTACGCACCCTTTCTATTGTATTCCGGGAAAAGAAATTCTCGGAAGAGAAGTTTCAGCGTATCATAATTGATAAAACTCAGGCACGGCATCAATCATTTCTTGTAACAAAGGATATATTCAATGCACATCTGACAGACGCTATGCTTGCAATGGATCAACCATCATTGGATGGGATCAACACCTATTTTATATCTAAGTATGCAAGAGAGTATGGCCTTAAGGCAGTTTTATCGGGTTTAGGGGCAGATGAATTGTTTGGGGGCTATCCTTCTTTTCATAATCAAAAGAGGCTGGAGTTGGTTCGTATGATGCCAGATGCCGTGTTGAATGCTTTTCAGTATTTACCTGACTACAGAATGCGTAAGCTCAGTTATGCAGGACTAAACAATGCAGCATCTGAGTATCTTTTACATCGTGGTATATTTACGCCTCTTTCTGCCGCTCAATTGCTGGATTGCAATCAACAGGAAGTGGTTAATAATCTTGAAGAAATCAGCTGTCATTATCATATAGGTGATCTGCGGAACGGAAATAGGGTAAGTTGGTTTGAAACGAATTTTTACATGCAAAATCAACTTCTTAAGGATTCTGATTATATGAGTATGTGGCATGGACTTGAAATCAGGGTTCCTTTTCTTGATAAGGAAGTGATGATGATGGCAGGGTTAATTGATGCGGCATTAAAGTTTAATAATTCATTACCCAAATATTTGTTGGTGAAGGCCTTTCATAACGAGCTTCCTGTTGAAATTTGGAAAAGAAAAAAGCAAGGGTTTACGTTCCCGTTTGAAGGATGGCTGAAAGAAAACGAGTACACAAAACCGGTCACTCCCTATGAGCAGGAACTATATAGTTCTTTCCAGAATAAAAAATTATCCTGGGGACGTTATTGGTGTGCTTTGCTGATGAATCGCTTCTCTGAAAAATCTGTTTATGCAGCCTGAGAAATTTAGACTGTTGTTCCTCACGGCATTTTCGCATCAGGGCGGTATTGAAAAGTTCAACCGTGCTTTTCTGAAAGCTTTTTCAGATATAATAATGAGCCGGAGCGTACGCTTCTCTGCACATGTTTTGCATGATCATTCGGGCAGTATTGATCCCTGCTATGTTGAACCAGTGAAGTACAAAAGTTATTCAGGCAACGTATTTTTTTTTATAATGATTCAACTAACAGCCATATTTCGCAATGAAGTTCTGGTTTTGGGCCATTTAAATCTTTCAGTGATCGGGTATGTACGGAAACTGATTTTTCCCAATAAAAAACTGATTCTTATCTGTCATGGTATTGAGGTATTTACTCCGGTAAAAGGAATCAAAAAAAAAATATTGCAACAAGCAGATCAAATTCTTGCCGTTAGCAGTTTTACAAAAGAGCAGTTAATTCAACTGCAGGGTGTATCCGATTCAAAAGTGACCGTTTTCCCCAATACAATTGATCCTTTTTTCCCTCTTCCGGAAACGTTTAAAAAGCCGGAGTATCTTAAAAAAAGGTATGGATTACAGGAAGATGAAAAGGTTCTTTTCACGCTTACGAGGTTAAATTCACGGGAAGGTTACAAGGGTTATGATAAAGTATTGCGGGTTTTGCCAATTCTTTTGGCGAAGGGTGTTTCTGTTAAATATATTATCGCCGGAAAAGCCGATATGGAAGAAACCATTCGGGTAAACCGGCTACTGGATCAATACAGGTTACATAATCATGTGATTATTACAGGCTTTTTAGCGGAAGAGGAAATTGCAGATCACTTTCAGCTTTCAGATGTGTTTGTTATGCCCAGCAAAGGTGAGGGTTTTGGTATTGTTTATATCGAGGCTATGGCTTGTGGCTTGCCTGTTATTGCCGGGAACAGAGATGGAAGTACAGAGGCTCTTCAATTTGGAGCTTTAGGTACATTAATTGATCCAGACAGTTCGGAACAGTTAACTGATGCAATCATGAATGTAATTTCAAAAGAAAGGAATCCTGCTGATTTACAAAAGCGAATGCTGGAACATTTTTCATTTTCTAAGTTTGAAAAGAGACTTGAAAAGATATTTCTGAATTAATTGGCACGTATAAATTTTATATTGATAGGCTGTGGAGCAATCGGAAAAAAACATGCACATCTTTGTTCACAAAGAGGAACGCTGCTTGCTGTATGTGATATAAATTCTGAGCGGGCAAGCTTGTTTGCTTCGAATTACAAAGCGAGGTTATACTGTTCTTTACAGGAAATGCTTGAACAAGAAAAAACGGCTCATGCTTTGGTTGTGTGTACACCCAATGGTTATCATGCTGAACACGCAGTAAAGGGTCTGAAAGCAGGCTTGCATGTTCTTTGCGAAAAGCCAATGGCAATACATCTAAATGAATGTAAGTTGATGGCACGCACTGCAAGGAAATATAAGCGGCAATTGGTAGTTGTAAAACAAAACAGGTATAATCCGCCGGTTGTTGCAGTAAAGAATGCATTACAAAAAGGAAAACTTGGGAAAATAGTTGGTATACAGGTTAATTGTTTTTGGAACAGAGATGTTAACTATTATCAAGGATCGCCATGGAGAGGTACAAAATCTCTTGATGGAGGTGCATTGTTCACACAATTTAGCCATTTTATTGATTTGTTATACTGGCTTGCAGGAGAATTGAAGGAAGTCAAAGGCTATGTAGCGAACAAGGCTCATGGAAATACAATTGAAACGGACGATACGGGAGTTTTTTCGTTCATCACAAAGGCGGGAGTCCCCGGCACATTGCATTATACAACCAATGCGTTTGGGCAGAATATGGAGGGGTCTGTTACTTTATTTGCTGAAAAGGGAACCATTAAGATTGGGGGCTCATATCTTAATTCTGTAGAGTACCAGTATCCACAGATTATATGTACGGAAAAACTTCAAAAAAGTCGGGATGCTAATCTGTATGAAGGATACCAGGGATCCATGAGTAATCATCATCTTGTTTACCGTGATTTCATCAAGGTAGTTACCGGGAAGCAGGCAAATTTTCTATCGGGAGAAGAAGCAATGATTAGTATTAAAATGATCGAACAATTTTATAATGCTGCAGCAAAATCAAAGTAATATTAGTATTCAGGAAAGTGGAGTTAGGAATGTGGTAGCCGGGCAAAATGTAAATATTCAATTGCCTGTCAATTTATATGATTGTGTTTTGGGCGATCATTGTTTTGTGGGTCCATTTGTTGAAATACAGAAAGGTGTTGTTGTTGGAAACAAGTGCAGGATCCAGAGTCATACCTTTATTTGTGAAGGGGTAACAATAGGTAACAACTGTTTCATTGGTCATGGAGTCATGTTTGTCAATGATACGTTCGCAGATGGAAAGCCTGCTGGAGGTGATCATACGAAGTGGAAAAAAACAACCATAGGAAACCATGTTTCAATTGGTAGCAATGCTACAATTTTGCCGGTACAAATTTGTGATTATGTTGTAATTGGGGCTGGGGCAGTAGTTACAAAAGATATCAATCAGCCAGGTAAGTATGCAGGCAATCCTGCAAGGTTAATGTAAATGAAATATTATCATGAGTCATTATAGTTCAGCAGAAGATAGCTGGGATCTCGAAATTAAACCACGTACATCCTTTTTTGATCTGAATTTAAAAGAGGTTTGGCGTTACAGAGACCTGATGTTATTGTTTGTTAAACGTGATTTTTCGGCACAGTACAAGCAAACAATACTGGGTCCTATATGGCACATTGTACAACCCGTACTTACTACCATTATGTTTTTGGTAGTCTTTGGCAAAATTGCCAGCATCCCAACTGATGGTGTTGAGCCTGTTTTGTTTTATATGAGCGGAATTACGATCTGGAATTATTTTTCTTCCTGTTTAACAGCCACATCAAATACATTTGTGGCTAACGCAGGTATTTTTGGAAAGGTTTATTTCCCACGTCTTGTGATTCCTCTGAGTGTTGTAATGTCAAATATGGTCCGCCTTGGAATTCAGTTTTGTTTATTGCTGGCAGTAATTGTGTATTATAACGTTTTTAAAGGCGTGCCTGTTTCTATAGGTTGGCACTGGTTGCTGATTCCGGTTTTGATTTTTATTATGGCTGGAATTGGATTGGGTTTGGGGATTATTATTTCATCTTTAACTACCAAATATCGTGACTTCACAGTTTTGGTAAGTTTTGGCGTACAGTTATTAATGTATGCCACACCTGTAGCTTATCCTATGTCGTTTCTGAAGTCTACAGGGTTTGAATGGTTGTTGTCATGGAATCCGCTGAGCGCATTAACCGAAGGGTTCCGTTATGCACTCTTTCATACAGGAAGTTTTGAATTGAGTTCATTGAGCTATAGCCTGATCTTCATGGTTGTTGTTGTAGTGGTGGGAATAATGATATTTAGTAAAGTGGAGCGAACGTTCATGGATACTGTTTAAAATAAAATTCAATTTTTGCAGAAAGCGTGCGCTTTTCATTCGTCTGAAATCTATGCAGGAATATGAGTAATATAGTTGTTAAAGTTGAGAATATTTCGAAGCAGTACCGCCTGGGTCAGGTTAGTACCGGTACGCTTAGTCATGATGTGAACAGGTGGTGGCATAAGGTCCGGGGTAAGGAGGATCCGTACTTATTAATAGGAGAATCAAATGATCGTACTCAAAAAGGAAGCAGTGAATATGTATGGGCACTTAAGGATATTAATTTTGAAGTGAAGCAGGGTGAAGTATTAGGCATAATTGGACGGAACGGAGCCGGGAAAAGTACTTTATTGAAAATTCTGAGCCGTACCACTGCTCCAACAACCGGTAGTATAAAAATTAAAGGTCGTGTGGCCAGTTTGCTGGAAGTGGGAACAGGTTTTCATCCCGAACTGAGCGGACGGGAAAACATTTTTTTAAACGGTGCCATACTGGGAATGACAAAGCAGGAAGTTAAGCGCAAGTTTGATGAAATTGTTGATTTTGCCGGTGTTGAACGTTATATTGATACACCGGTAAAACGTTACAGCAGTGGTATGTATGTAAGGCTTGCCTTTGCGGTGGCTGCTCACCTTGAACCCGAAATTTTAATAGTGGATGAAGTTTTGGCTGTTGGTGATGCTGAGTTTCAGAAAAAGTGTATCGGGAAAATGAAAAATGTTAGTGAGAAGGATGGACGAACAGTTTTATTTGTAAGCCATCAAATGGGTGCTGTAACAAAATTATGTAACAATGCAATTGTTATGAGCCAAGGTACTTTAGTGTACGAAGCGCCTGCAGTAAGTGCTGTGAACTATTATGTCGAAACATATGGTAATTTAAATCAGTCAAAGTATATCGGAACCATCGAAAATGAAACCATGTTCATTAAAGAAGTGGTGACGGTTGGAGATAGCGATGAAGAGAAATCCGATTTTGCTTTTACAGATGAGATTAGAATAAAAGTTAAAGGAGAGATCAAATCTTTTATCGAAAATGCTAAAATAGGTTTGGCGTTGTTAGATAAATTCGGAAACAGAGTATTTACAGATGAATTTGATTTTACTTATCAAGAACCTGATGATAACGGCAGTAAGAAATTTGAAATTATTGCAACACTACCAAGTAATTTTTTTGCACCAAACCATTATAGTTTTTTAGTTGCTTTATTAATCGATGGGCGATTATTTGATTTAGCAGAAGATTGTTGTAAAATCAGAATAACAGATAACGGAACAAAGTTCAGCATGCATGAGGGCTTTAATTACGGCCACATATTTGTTAACTGTAAATGGGAGAGCAAATAATTTAACAACTACTGAAAATAAAAAAACAATATTTTAAAAATGAAACAAGTACTAAGACAATTTCTCCCTCCTATTTTAATTGATTTGTTTAAAAAAGTTAGTGGTGCCAAGCCGTTAGTTATTAAAGACAGCAAGTATTATGCTGACGAGTATATTGAAAATATTAAAATGCGGATAAAGTATAATGCAGAAGGGCAACAAGATTTGGACATTTATTGGGATAAAGATTTTGCGAGAATCCTCGATACATGGGGCGTAGATAATACATGGCTTGAAATTCAATTATTATTGGCCAATTGTAATGGAAAAGTGCTTGATATAGCATGTGGAACGGGTCCTGTAATGCAGATTTGTAAGGATTTTAAGAATATCGACTTATATGGGTGTGATATATCTGATTTGCTTTTGAAAAGAGCGCATGAGGAGAGGGGCATACCAAAGGATAAATTAATCGTTGAAGATGCAACAAAAATGTCTTACAATGACGATGAGTTTAATTTTTCCTACTCTATTGGTTCATTGGAACATTTTACGGAAGATGGTATCGAAAAATTTATTTCGGAAGCGCATAGAGTTACAAAAATCGGATCTTTCCATCTTGTGCCTACAAATGAAAAAGGAGAAGATGAAGGGTGGATTAGTCCGTTACAGAGTTATTATAATAATTCAATTGAATGGTGGTTAGGTCATTTTAGGAAAAGCTACAGCACGGTAATTGTTGTAAAATCAAAGTGGCATGACCCGGGGCGTTCGTATGGTCATTGGTTCTTGTGCTACAAGAATCTGCCTTAATTTTTTTTGTTAGTTATGAAAGAGCAGTTGGATTAAGTATTTAAGTATATAAAATAAAATTTATTCAGTGAAAGAATCATTTTTTAATAAGTTAAAATCTGTACCATACAGAATTGAGGTATTGTATAAAAACCTACTTTACCCCCCATATACAAATGATGCTGAAGATCCGAGAATAAATATTGGCAAGGTGTTGGCTGCAATGAATAACCAGAAACAATCAATCAAATCACTTTCTGAGGTTGAATTTAAGGTTTTTTCGCAATTTGGCGATGATGGTATTATTCAATACCTGGTTTCTAAGCTTGACATCCCGCATAAGACATTTGTTGAGTTTGGTGTTGAAAATTATAAAGAAGCAAATACTCGTTTTTTAATTCTTAATGATTACTGGAGTGGCATGGTAATAGACGGGTCGGCAACTAATATCAAAAAAATAAAAGCCGATATTATTTCATGGAGTTCAGAACTTTATGCGAAAGAGGCATTTATTGATGCTGAAAATATAAATTCTCTTTTGCAGGAGTTTTTAGATTTGGGATATGATAAAGAGTTGGGAATATTAAGTGTTGATATTGATGGAAACGATTATTGGGTTTGGAAAGCCATTGATGTTGTAAACCCTGTTATCGTTATTGCAGAGTATAACAGCTTGTTTGGTTGCGATAAACCATATACGGTTCCATACAATCCTGCATTTGTTAGAAATACAAAGTACAATATATCTTATTGGGGTACATCATTAGGTGCTCTGTGCCGTTTAGCAGAGGAAAAGGGGTATGCGTTTGTAGGTTGTAACCAGGCTGGTAACAATTCTTATTTTATTCGCAGAGATAAATTGAATTCTGCTGTAAAGGAAATAGGGTGCAAAGAAGGATTTGTATACTCCAAATTTCGTGAATTCATAGATGAGAAATCTGGCGAACGCCCACTTGGAAAACAAAGAGTCAAGTGTTTAAAAGGACTTCCACTTTACAATGTTGATACCAATAGTATAGAGGAGTTTCAATAAAAAATTACGTTTTTGAAAGTTTTAATCATTGGTTCAGAAGGCTTCATTGGCAGCAATTGTATAACATTTTTTCTTCGAGCAGGTGCCGATGTTACCGGGGTTGATTTGATTTCAACCCCTAAAGTTTTTGGCTACAGATATATTCCACACACAACTTTATCTGGCTATGCTTCTATTTTCAAAGAGCATAAATACGATTTTTGTATCAATGCCTCCGGTAATGGTAGTGTTCCTGTTTCTATAAATGAGCCCTTATTTGATTTTGCAGCAAATTGCAGTGAGCCTGTTGCACTTCTTGAGGCAATCCGGTTATATAACCCCGATTGCAGACTTGTCCATATTTCTAGCGCAGCAGTTTATGGAACACCAAGCCAATTGCCAGTTACAGAAGATAGTGCACTAAACCCTCTTTCTCCTTATGGTTGGCATAAGCTTATATCAGAACAATTGTGTAAGGAATATGTACAGTTGTATCGAATGCCAATAGCAGTAGTACGTCCGTTTTCAGTCTATGGTCCAGGGTTAAGAAAACAATTGTTGTGGGATATTTTCCAGAAGTCAAAACAAACCAAACAGATACAGTTGTTTGGAAACGGGAAGGAAAGTAGGGATTTTATTTTTATATCCGACCTGGTGCGGGCTATCTCTGTTATTTTCCAACAGGCACCTATGCAGGGGGAAGTCTATAACCTTGCAAGCGGAATAGAAACCCATATTAGTGAAATAGCAAAAACGTTTTGTTCCTTACTACATTCAGAAATTCAGGTAGAGTTTAATGGCGTTGTTCGGGCAGGGGATCCATTAAATTGGGTTGCCGGTATTGAAAAAGTACGAGCCTTGGGTTTTACGCCTGAGACTTCTTTGGCTGAAGGATTGCAGAAAACAGTATCCTGGATGAAACAGCTATCAGAATGAAACCTGAGTTGGTTTTTTTTAGTCAGCATGCAATAGGGGGGGTGCAGAGTTATATATATAACCTGTTGCTTCAGGACAAAGAAGATTGGTTTGAAAAGCGGTGGATTTTGGTTGACGATTATTTTAATAACAATCCACGCCCACAAGTGCCATTTGATACGGGTTTTGAACAGGTTTTTCACTATAGGAGTGATGTGCCTTTGTTTCAGACATTATCTAAGCTTCACAAACTAATCAGTCATAATCCTGGGATGGTGCTTGCAAGTTTTCCTTTAGAGCTTGCTGCATTGCATGTATATAGGCGGGAAAATAAAACAATAGCATTTATTTGTCATGATGAGTACTTCCTGCAATTTGCTAAAAAGTATGATTTTTTGATTGATGTGTATATCGCCCATAACCCTTATTTTGTAACTGCACTAAAAGAAATTCTCCCTCACAGAAAGAAGGATATTTTTTATCTTCCTTATGGAATAAAATTAAGTGATCGAGTAAATGTTGCTAATCATAGTAATTCTTTGCGACTCCTGGTTATTGCCCGTATGCAGAAAAGTAAAGGGGTTTTTGACATTCCTATCCTGGTCGAAGAGTTGATATCCAGGGGAGTCGATTTTTCACTTACTATGGTGGGTGATGGCCCTGAGCGTGAAGAGTTGCAAAAGAAAATGACACATTTCCCAACAGTGAAATTTATTCAACCTCCAACTCCGGATGCTTTAACGGAAGTTATTCAGCAGCACGACATTTTTATTTTGCCTTCTTATCTGGATGGAATGCCAGTATCACTTATGGAAACAATGACTTCTGGTTTAGTCCCTGTTCTCACCGATTTTAATCCAGGCATAAAGGAAATTGTAACTCCGGATTTAGGTTTCATTTTTCCTAAAGGAGATATGAAAGCTTTTGCCAACTGTATTGAACAATTAGCTTCTGACAGAACCCTTCTTGTAGAAATGCGTGAGCGGGTGCTTTCTTTCGCACGGGAAGCGTTTAATGGTTCAATCAGGGCAAGTGAATACTACGACTTCTTTAAAAAATTTATGTTGCTAAAAAAGCCGCCTAGGTATAAATTTATTTCTTACGGGAAGCTAATAGACCATCCTGCTGTTCCACGGTTTATTCATAAGAATTATTACAGAGGTATTCAGTTGTGGAATTTAATGAAGGGAAAGTGAAAAAGAGATTGCTAATAATAAGCACTATGAATGGCTTCAGTTGGGGTGGAAGCGAAGAGTTGTGGTATGCAACGGCAGAACAAGCTTTGGAAGAAGGCCATTTGGTTGATGTTGTTGTAATGCGTAATGAACCTGTGCATGCAAAACTTTTTTCTTTGCAAGAGAAAACGCCTGTAACCTTTATTGCTGAACGTGAAATTGTGTTACCTGCTTTATGGAAGCGGGCACTTTGTAAACTCACCGGAAAACCATTACAAATAGCAGAAACTGATCGGTTTGCTTTTTTAGAATTAAGAAGTTACGATTTATTGTTGGTGAGCCAGGGTAGTGCGGTTGATGTTGCACATATTCCCGACCTTGGCCGTTTTTTGGCGCATACAAAACTGCCATATGTTCTCGTGAATCATTTGGTAACAGACTATATGTTTTTGAGCGACCCGCAGCGGGTTCTCATGCAACATATTTTTGCTAAGGCTAAACATATCTGTTTTGTATCAGATCACAATCGTGTTGATTTTGAGCGTAACCTGTTGTTATCAATAAAAGATGCAGTGTTGGTAAAAAACCCGGTAAATCTGCGGGATCCTGCAGTTTTGCCATGGCCGCAACATGAAGCCGCATTAATGGCTATAGTGGCAAGGCTTGATGCACATCATAAGGGACACGATTTGTTACTTGCGGTACTGCATCAGCCTCAATGGACCGATCGGAATTATAAATTGCGTATTTATGGCACAGGCCCGCATGAAAATTATATTCGTGAGTTAATCCGGTTTTATGATTTGGAGAATAAGGTAGAGTTGATGGGGCATTGCAACGACATAAAAACAGTGTGGCAGCATAATCAATTATTGCTGCTTACTTCCCGCACCGAAGGGCTGCCACTTACGATTGTAGAAGCAATGCTTTGCGGACGAGCAGTGGTTACTACCAATGTTGGCGACAGTGCTGTGTTAATTGAGGAAGGCAAAAATGGCTGGGTGGCAGAAAGTGCGACTGTACAGCATGTTGCCGCAGCCATGGAAAAAGCGTGGCAAGCAAGGGCTCAATGGCAGCAGGCGGGAGCGGTTGCATTTGAAAAAGTAAATGCCTTTGTTGATCCTGAGCCAGGAAAAACATTATTGAATCTTATGCGTCAGCAGCTGCAGTAAATTTATGCAACAAAAGGAACACGCCGGTTTTTACCCACAATTAGACAGCTTACGTGCAATAGCTGTTTTACTAGTAATTATTTCGCATTGGTTTGCACAAGAACATTTTTTAAACAGGTATACAGCCAATGGTATTTTAGGTGTAACCCTGTTTTTTGTATTGAGTGGATTTTTGATTACTGGTATTTTATTGAAGAGTAAAGCGAAAGTAGAAACTGGCGGTTCAGCGGGACAAGCATTTAAGATTTTTTATATCCGACGCTCCTTACGCATTTTTCCCGTCTATTACTTGTTACTTTTTGTATTACTGGTGTTTAATCTTGCTTCGGTCCGGGATAGCTTTTGGTGGCATTTTTTTTATGGTTCTAATTTTTATTTTTGGTTTAAGGATGCTGTCGAAGGAACATTATCCCATTTTTGGAGCCTTGCAGTTGAAGAACAGTTTTACTTAGTTTGGCCAGCTGTTATTTTATTTACAGGACGCCGTTATCTTAGTTCTGTTTTGGTTACAGGTATTCTAATTGGGGTGATGTTTCGTTTGCAGGTTGTTTCAACGAGTTCGGATGTGGCTCGTTTGTTAATGCCCGGCAGTCTTGATTCTTTTTGTATTGGTGGCTTGCTCGCATATGGTCGTAATACAGATAAAAACTGGTACGGTTTTTACTTACGATGGCAAAACTTTTTTATTCTGGCGGCATTTTCATTGTTGATGGTCGTACATACGCCTGCATTCATGTCACTACCGGCAGCTCAATTCTCAGCACTTTACCTTTTGTTGATTTCGATAGCTTTTGGCATCATTATTAATCGGGTTGCTTATACAGTTAATACGCCTGTTTTTAAGCAGTTACTCAACAATAGACTACTCTTATATATTGGTAAAATTAGCTATGGCATATACTTGTTTCATAATTTCATTCCTTTTTTTTATGGGCTTGAGATTTCTGGAATACCCGCAAGTTTATCTCTTTATGTTATTCAGTTTTTGCGACTTCTGACTGTTGTTGCTATAGCATCCGTTTCTTGGTTTTTTGTTGAAAAGCCAGTTTTGCAACTGAAAAAGCGTTTTGAATTTGCTTGATAAATTTGACAGTTCTGTATTCATTTAGATTTTGTTCATTGCATTACGAGTATCATGAATTTCAACAGATTACAAATCTTGAAGACTTTGATATGGTACATTGTTATTTTTTTGGAGAAGAGATTTAAGGAAGTATGAAAGGGTTTTCAGTAATTATCTGTACTTACAATCCAGATCCTAATCTTTTGGAACGTTTATTGAAAGCGATTCTAAAATTCGATGCAGCTGAATTTTCCTTTGAAGTAATTCTTGTTGATAACGGTTCAACTCCTGCAATTTCTCAAATGTCTTTATTAAAGAATGTTTTAAATCTTCAGAGTAGTATGAGGCTGGTTTTGGAAACAGAGCCCGGTTTAACTGCTGCAAGGAAGAAAGGAATAGAAGTTGCCAAGTATGATTGGTTGATTTTTTTTGACGATGATAACGAGCCTGCGTCAGATTATTTAAGTAAAACATATAAGGCGATTCTGCAGTATCCTCAAACCGGTGCCTGGGGCGCAGCTATAGTGGATGTTGAGTACATTGGTGTTACAGATGACTGGTTGGAAGAAGTGAAACCTCTATTTCAACAACGAAATGACAAGAATACCCGCTTTGACTGCAAGCCACAATGGCAGAGTTGTTATCCTTTTGGAACTGGTTTAATCATTAAGAGAGATATTGCATTGGTTTACATTGATCGTGTTAACAGGAAGCAATACACTTTGACGGACCGTAAAGGGAAAAGCCTATCCAGTGGAGGTGATGTTCAAATGGTGTTTACTTGTATTGAACAGGGTTTTGCAGCCGGGGTGATTGAAGAACTACGTATTAAACATATTATTAGTTGTTCAAAAACATCTCTCAGATATTTGCAAAAGCAGAACTACGGTACGGCTTCTGCCTATGTAAAAGCTTATAACCAGGTGTTCGCAAAAAGGCCAATCCCTGTATTGCCTCTTACCAATAAGGAAGTGTTTTTTTCTGTTTACAGTTTGTTTCGTATTCATTTTAAAAATACAGATAGAAAACAATTAAGACTGCTCCTTGCCACAAAAATGGGAGAACTCAATGCAAGAGTACAGGCCATGAATGGGAAGCCTCCGATCTTGCTAAGGATCTATGAAAGATTGATACATGCAGCATAAGATTTCCGTACTATTTATTGTGTTCAACCGTCCTGATAAAACAAGGAAGGTATTTGAAGCCATACGTTTCGCACAACCTTCGAAGCTATATATTGCTGCTGATGCACCACGATATAACCGGCCAGAGGATCAGGAAAACTGTTCCTTGACAAGAGTTATCACAGAAAGAGTCGATTGGCCGTGTGATGTAAAGCGCTTATACCAGAATACAAACCAGGGATGCAGCCTGGGGCCACGTGCTGCATTTGATTGGTTTTTTTCACAGGAAGAAGAGGGAATTATTTTAGAAGACGATTGTGTGCCCCATCCCGATTTTTTTTCGTTTGCAGCAGCGATGTTAGATCGCTATCGAAACGACCAGCGCATTATTTCCATCAATGGTTCTAATCTTGGTTATCAACTCAGAACTGGTGATAGTTACACATACAGCCGGTTTATGAATATGTGGGGCTGGGCTACGTGGGCCAACAGGGCAACGGCTGTTGATTACAAATTAGAGGAGTGGAGGAGGATTCGTCATCCCCTGCTCTGGGTTTACAGGCATTTGAAGCAAGATTTATTTGATACAGATATTAATTGGTATCGTTACTGGAAAGATAAATTTGATCGTACGATAAATAGCGAAGAAATAACCTGGTGGGACTGGCAATGGGTTTTTCACCAGGTTAAAAACCGCCAGTTATCCGTAGTGCCTGCACATAACCTTATAACCAATATCGGGTTTACCCCTGATGCCACTCATACTACAGTTGCAGATAATCCTGCGGCACATCTGCCGGTGTATGGATTGCCGCAGCCCTGGAAGCACCCTCAGAATATGAAATTCGACCGGAATTATGAAGAACTGTTTGTAAAATGGGTATGGTGTTATCATAGGAGGCTGCCTGCAAGATTTCATTTCAAAAAATTTATATCAGACTTTTTGTCATCAACAGGAAAATGAGTACGAAACAATTATTTGTAACCTGCTGTTTGCTTTTGGCAGCATGTATAAAGCAAAAACCAGAAGGTCCACTTAAAGGCTATGATATATTTCTTATTGCCGGACAGTCGAATGCATTTAACGGGCGGTATCTTGATCTCAGCCTGGATAAGCATGATCTCAGAATTCTGCAGTTAGGCAGAGCGGGAACTGCTGATTACCGGCTGTTGCTGGCGATAGAGCCATTACAACATCATTCGATTACCGACTCAACAATTGGGTTTGCATTACCATTTGCAAAACTATATGCAGATACTTACCTGGAGAAGGGAAGGAAAGTTCTTTTAATTCCCTGTGCTGAAAACGGTAGCGGTTTTATTAACGGAAGATGGAATAGGGGAAATCCTTTGTATGAAGATGCTGTTGATCGTGTCAATTATTGTTTGCGCACATTCCCGGGAAGTAATATAAAAGGAATTCTGTGGCACCAGGGTGAAGCAGATGTTAGTTTTGGTCCGGCTTATCATCGTGCCCTTGATGGAATGATACAAAGTATGCGTAATGAAATTAGCATCCCTTCAGGAAGGGATTCGATTCCCTTTATTACGGGCGGCCTGGTTCCTTATTGGGTGGAAAATTACCCTAGATTCGCAATCATAGATTCTGTGTTGCGTGATCTGCCCAATAGGATTACACAAACAGGTTATGCAAGTCCGTATATTCCTTTTATAATAAAAAAGGCGAATGACCTTGCTGATCCTATTCATTTTGATGCAAAAGGGCAGAGAGAACTTGGAATAAGATATTTCAATGAATATCAAAAGCTTCAGCGATGAATGATACTCCTATTAAAATTTCTATCGTAACCCCGACTTATAATCAGGGCGAATTTATTGAACAAACTATTTGTTCAGTTCTCGAACAGGGTTATCCGAATCTTGAATACATAATTATTGATGGTGGAAGTACTGACAATACTCTTGATGTTATCAGAAAGTATGAGCGCTATCTTACTTATTGGGTAAGTGAAAAAGACCGGGGGCAAACGCATGCAATTAATAAGGGACTGAACTATTGCACCGGTGAAATTTTCAACTGGCTAAACAGCGATGATTTTCTTGAACCGGGCTCACTTGCTGAAATAGCAAGATTGTTTACGGATTCTGCCACTCACTTGGTAGCAGGGAAAGTTAGGTTTGTTGGGAGCGAACTCGATGGTGTTGTGGATGATAATGCACTTCTTACTGCAGAAGGACTAATGCTTTGGTGGCCGGGTGTTAAATTCATTCAGCCCGGCGTATGGATGCGCCGTAAGTTACTTGAAGAATGTGGAGGTCTCGATGAAAAGTATCACTATTGCTTTGATAAAGATATGCTCTTGCGTTATCTATACAGCTATCCAAATGTTGCTTATTCAAACCAGGTTTTGGTTAATTTCAGGTTTCATGATGCTTCAAAAACCGTTGCTTTCAGGCAGAAGTTTTCAGATGAGACCCGGGAGATTATTCGTAGTGTTTCAGAAGACCCACGCTTACCTCTTTTACATAAAGGTGCACTTTGGCGCAGGCGACAGGGGGAGTGGTTGCATTTTCTTCGTGAATTATCAGAGAAACGACACCAAAGCAAAATGGTCAGAATTACCCGAATCATAAGCTCTATTTCACAACAGCCAATGAATATGGGGGGATTGAGGATGACAGCAGGTGCAATCCGAAGGATATTACAGGGAAAAACAATACCAAGATGAGTGAACAGAGGCAAGTTTATTCCCCCATTATCTGGGTTGCGCATGAGAGTGATCTAAGTGGTGCCAATCTTTCATTGCTTGAATTTATGCAGGAATTGCGGGATGCAGGGGCGAAACAACTGCTCGTAGTGAACCTTAAAGGGCCTATGTCAGCAAAAGCAATATCTCTTGGCTTTGAAGTAGAGTATATTAAATTTTATGGTTGGGTCCGGGGCTTGAACGAACCGTTTTTTAATCACCATTTTTTAAAGCGTCAGTTTCGTAATACAGTGGCTTTTTTTCAGTTTTTAAGGCTCTATCATAGCTATCAGCCACAGTTGGTTGTTAGTTTTACCAGCACTATTTATATATCCTCTCTGGCTGCTTTTTTTTATGGTGTACGTGTTTACAGACGTATTAGCGAATTTGGAAAAAAGGATTTCGGCTTCAGGTTTGCCTGGGGTAGGTGGGCCTATTCTTTCATGAATCTTGTATCAGCGAAAATACTGGTAAACTCCAGAGCAGTATACAATCAATACAGAAAGCATATCAGGCCTGATAAGCTGGCAGTAGTATACAATTCGGTAAAATTGAACAGGATCGTTTCACCAAGAGAAACAGTAATGGATCCCCGATATCCACGATTGTTATTAATGGGCCAGGTGTTACCCTCTAAGGGGCACATGGATGCTTTAGGAGCATTGATTTGCCTGAAAGAAAGAGATATTTATCCTCGTCTCACGATAGTGGGGGCCCGCCATGATATCCCCTATGAAGAAAAAATGTTTCAATTTATTGAGTCAAATGGGTTGCAGGACCAGGTAACATTTCTAGATTATTCTGAAGATCGGGAGACGCTGTTTGAGACGCATGATATTGTACTCATGTGTTCTCTCAATGAAGCTTTTGGCAGGGTGACAGCAGAGGCAATGAAGGCATTTACACCAGTCATTGGTGTAAATACAGGCGGTACACCTGAGTTGGTCCTAAATGAATCCACGGGTTTATTATATAGTGCAGGTAATGTGTTTGAGTTGGCAGATAAAATTGAAACTTACTGTACAGCAAAAATTAATACAGACATACTTATTCAAAATGCATATTTACATGTTCAAAAACTTACGGCTAAGGAACAGCGATTAAAATTTTTCTATAGATCAGTATATCTGGAAAACAGTAAGCCGTTGATTTTGTGGCAAGCACATGAGTCTGGGTTAACCGGTGCTAATATAGCTATGCTTGAGTACATAGATTCTTTAAGTGAAAGCTATTCATTTCATGTAATTGTGCCTCACCCTGGGGGGATGTGTATTGCTTTAGAGGAGCGTAACATTCCTCATACAGTTATCATGCAATATGGATGGGTGAATTATTATAAACTCGACAAATTGGCTAAAATCAAAATGTCATTCAGAAGTTTTATCGCCTTACAAAGAATACGAAACTTAATCAGGAAATTAAGTCCTGTGTTTGTTTTTACAAATACTCAGGCCTCATTTATAGCAGCAAAAGCTGCCTACAAAGAGAAGGTTCCACATGTTTGGTGGATTCATGAGTTTGGGCAGGAGGACTTCGGTTTCAGTATTGGACTGGGGAATAAAAAAAATGTATACAGTTTTATGCACAAATGGAGTCGGGGCATAATTTGTAATTCAAAAGCAGTAGCAGAAAAGTTCCTGAAACTGATGCCGCATTCCAATATTCTGGTCAATTACCAACCAGTAAGCTGGAAACACATCAATGAAGTGGCCGTCAAAAAGGGAAAGTTTTTGATGTTTGGTCAGATTTCTCCAACTAAAGGACATATGGAAGTTATTGATGCAATGATTCAATGTCGCAGGCAAAACAGAATACTTCCTGCCTTGCATATTATTGGCCCATGCGACAATGATGAATATTATAATGCAATAGTCAGCAAGGTGAAAAATTCAGGTTTGGAAGATTGGATTAAAATTGAAGCAGGATTTTTTGAAAAGGAATATGTAATTCCGCAATATGAAGTTTTACTGGTGGCATCAAAGTCTGAAGCATTTGGAAGGGTTATTGTCGAAGCTTGTAAAGCAGGGCTGCGTGTGGTTGTAAAAAACAGTGGAGGAGCTCCTGAGTTGTTAAACAAAACGAACGGATTACTTTATAACAATAAAGAAGAGCTTGTTTCAATACTTTGTGGAGAAAGTCAGCTACCAAACGGGCCGGTTTTTTTAAACTATGATGAAAAAGTAGAGCTATCACGATTAAAAGATTTTGTTTCTGAAATTAACTGACTATGAGTCAACCATTGTTTACAATAGTAACAATTACATATAATTCTTCCAAGTGGGTGCGTAACGCTATTGAAAGTGTTTTGGCATCCGGGTTTGCTGATTTTGAATACCTGATTTCAGATGACTGTTCAACTGATGATACGTGGGAAATTATTCAGCAATACAAAGACTCAAGAATCAGGGCATGGCGTAATATTCCAAATCTTGGCGAGTATCCTAACAGAAATAAAGCGCTTTCATATGCAACAGGCAAGTACCTTTTGTTTATTGATGGAGATGATATTTTATACAAGCATACATTGAGGAATTTGAGTGAATATGTTCATGCATTCCCGGAAGCTATTATGATATGGGGCGTACCTTCTGCAAACATTGATTTTGCAGTTCTTCCATATCAGTTTGAACCCAATATTACAATGAGGTTAATTTATGAAACTACACATCCGATGGCAATTGTCGGCTTTTCGGAAACTGTATTCAGAACCGATGTATTGCGTAGATCTGGAAACCTGCCAACCAGGTTTGCTATTGGTGATACATACATCAAGAAACGGTTAGCACTTGAGGGACCCGTCTTGTTGGTGCCTATGGGATTTTCATTTTGGCGCCGTTCGGAAATGCAGGCTTCATTAAAGGCTAGTCAGAGTTTTACCGGGTTTCTTGAGTCATTCCATATAGATCTGGAAATTTTGCAACAATGCCAGTTACAACACAAAGAAATATTGTTACAACTCGTTAAAGGTTCTTTTGCTCGTCGTTTACTTAAGCACACAATATTCAAAGGACGATTTCGATCTTTCTTTCGGCTTTTCAGGAAGTCAGGCCTGAATTGGGTTGATTTCCGGTATATAGTTAGGCGTTACAGTACCCCGTTTTCACCTGCTACTGATGTTTCTCAACCACTTCTCAACTCCTTTCATTTTACCTCATCACAGAACTAATTGACAGTTGTTTATGGCAGATCGAGTTTATCATTTTGCTACATTCTATATTGCCCGGTTTTATGTATTTATGTATATGTTGTATATGTATGTGACGGGTAATTCATGGAAGCGGGTTAATGGGACTTGGTTGCCACTTGACCGGAGTTTGGGCTTTCATACTTTAAGATGGATTATTAACGGACAGTACGAAAGCGGTGAAATATCTATTATAAAAAAAACGCTTTCAAAGGAAGACAAGGTTCTTGAAATTGGTTCTGGTCTTGGATTTGTAACTTCTTACTGTTCTCTTATTGTAGGTAATAATCAGGTTGTATCTTATGAGGCGAATCCATTGAATGTAGAGATGGCTTTACAGGTTTTTCGCAAGAATCAAGTATCTCCTGAATTAAGAAATGCGATGCTTGGAGATAAATACGGGTCTGTGTCGTTCCCCGTAAACCGAAATAAGCGACTTGCGTCTTCGATTCTGACAACCGGTAACGAGTTAGTTGAAGTTCCCATAGAGCCATTGAATGAGGTAATCCGTCAATTGCAACCCACCTATCTTATTATGGATATTGAAGGGGCCGAATACGATGTTTTTCGTATCCTTGATCCTTATACTATTAAAAAAATTCAGTTTGAATTACACCCTGAATTATTGGGTGAAACAAAATCTATGCAGATATTCAGAATATTAAAGGAACATGGATTTGTTAAGGATGAAGATTGTAGCCTGCATCCAAATTATTTTTTCAAGCGATCCTGAGTTATAGTGAAAATTCTTCACGTTCTAAATCATTTTCTGCCGTATCAAATAGCTGGTACAGAGGTATATGTTTGGGCCCTTGCAAAGCAACTTGCACAATTCGGATATCAATCGAAAGTGGTTATCCCAAATTATGAAAAGACTGTTGAAGAAAGATATGAATATGATGGGTTAACAGTTATTAAATATGCAGAGCCAACAGTACAGGACAGGAAATTGATCATGGGTCGTAAGCTACCCATGGGATTGTATTCATTCAAACAGATTCTTGAAACTGAAAAGCCTCAGATTGTACATTTTCATGAATACTCAACAGGCAATGGAATTGTAAAGGAGCATATTGCAGTTGCAAAACGTGCCGGGGTAAAGGTGATCATGACGTTTCACCTTGCCAGCTATACTTGCAGAACCGGAACTTTGGTTTATAAGTCGGAATCACTTTGCGATGGAAAAATTGAAGTTGGAAAATGCAGCTCCTGTTATTTGCATGCAAGGGGCTTTGGGAATTTTGAAAACATACTGTTGCCAATGTCCAGAATTGCAGGTATGTTACACCTTGACACGGCTGCCTGGAATAACAAGGTAGGGACAGCATTGGCAACAACACAATTACTTGGCAGGTTTCAGGCTGAGTTTGTAAGTCTGTTAAATGATGTAGATGCATTTGTGAGTCTTACAAGTTGGTATAAGAAAATTCTTGCTGTCAATGGTGTTCCCCAATATAAAATTGAATTTATTCCCCAAGGATTGCCTTTGGATATGAGTTCTGTTAAAACCGAGTCTCAGCAATCATCAGTGGTGCGTTTGATCTTTATTGGTCGTATCAGTGCCTTTAAGGGATTGCACCTATTAATTGATGCTTTACAGGCCTTACCGCAAGAAAAAATTACACTCAGTATTTATGGTCAACCTGCCGATGCTGACTATGAAAGAGATCTTCGTGTAAAAACTGAAAGATTAGCGAACATTTCGTGGAAAGGGAAATTGGCGCAGGCCGATGTGATCCCGGTTCTACAGCAACACGATCTTCTCTGCTTGTGTTCAACCTTTTCTGAAATGAGTCCGCTTGTAATTCAGGAGGCGTTTACTGCAGGTATTCCTGTACTTGCCAGCAATGTATATGGTAATGCTGAGCAGGTGCAGCATGGAAGGAACGGTTTATTGTTTGCATTTAATAATGTGACTTCATTACGAGAGCAATTGCAATATTGCCTGGATGATTCCGGGTTAATGGAACGTCTGAAAAAGAATATACCTCCCTCACGATCTTTTCGGGAGGTAGCTGCAGATTATCACTTGTTATATCAACGGCTTTGCAGTCAGTAAGTAAAAAAAGAATTTTATTCGTAACAACAACAAACCTGGCAGTTAACCCCCGGTTAGTTAAGGAATTGAAGCTCGCATGTGATATTGGTTTTGATTCAACAGTTGTATTGTTCCGGTTAGGAAACTGGAGCGATGATATGACGGAAAAAATAAAACGCACATTTCCTGCTGTTACTTTTATTCAGCTTTCCGCCACAAGGTCACCTTTCTTTCCATGGCTTTTTAGTTCGGTATTGGAACGGATGGCAAGGCTTGTGCCGGTCGCTTTTTTGAACGGTTTCTTTTTATCAGGAGCTGTTGATAAGCGATCATGGTTACTATTAAGCATCGTAAGAAAGGTTGGAACATCCTTTGATTGGGTAGTGGCTCATAATCCGGGAGCTTTTTATCCTTCTATGCTTATCGCAAAACGTACAAGAAGCAAATTAGGTATTGATGTGGAAGATTATCATCCGGGGGAAACAAATGATAAAAAACTACAGTCAATTACTTTGAAGTTAATGCAAAAGGTGTTAGCTGTTTCTACATATTCTACCTATGCTTCTCCACTTATTATGGAGGAGGTTCAAAAACGGCTTCATGCTAATCCATTCCGGAAGTTTACAGTTTTGAATTGTTTTCCCGGCAATGAATTTGTGCACCCCAAAGAGAGCCGAAGTACGTTGCTGCATTTAGTTTGGTTTTCACAGAACATTTCGGCAGGCCGTGGACTGGAGCTGATAATACCGCTTATTGAAAAGTATCATACAAAAATGAAACTTCATTTGATTGGTTCTTTGAACAGGGAATTTGATGAGCAGTATATTAAGGGCAGGGTTGGAATTGAGGTTTATGAACCCATGGTACAGAATAAGCTTCATGAATTCTTATCAGAGTTTGATGCAGGATTGGCAACAGATATTCCTGTAAATCTCAATCGTGACATAGCGATTACAAATAAGATCATTGCATACGCACAGGCTGGTCTTTTTATAGTAGCCATGCATACTACTGCACAGGATCATTTTCTGAAGTCAAGCGGTTTGCAATTTCTTCAAATGGATAATACAGTTACTTCCATTGAACAAACATTGCTCCATTTACTTCAATTAAAAAACAATGGGTTAATCAGCAAAGCCAAACAGTTCGCAACTGGGGCTGATTATAGTTGGGAGCAGATTTCAGCCCCTTTAGTAGAAACCTGGAATTCTTAAATAAAATTGTTATCAAAAAGATACTAATTATTTCGCCCCATTATCCGCCTTCCAACCTGGCTGCAGTGCACAGAAGCCGCTTGTTTGCACAGCATTTACCATCATTCGGGTGGGAGCCTGTAATTCTTTGTGTTCATGAAGATTATTATGAAGAAAAGCTGGACTGGAACCTGTATCAACTGTTGCCTGAGGGACAACGTATTGAAAAGGTAAAAGCTTTTGCCGTAACAAAGCCAAGATTGATTGGCGATATAGGGCTGCGAGCTTTCTACCAACTGCGGAAAAAAGCATTACAATTGGTGAGGAGCGAGTCAATTGATTTTGTTTATATCCCCATACCTTCCTTTTACGCTTCATTGATAGGTCCTTATTTGCATCGTAAAACAGGTGTGAAATACGGTATTGATTACATTGATCCCTGGGTACATGTGTTTCCTGGTTCCGATAAAACGTTTTCGAGACATTGGTTAAGCACTCAGTTGGCAAAATACCTGGAACCTAAAGCAGTTAAACATGCTTCTTTAATTACCGGTGTGGCAGAGGGTTATTACCAGGGAGTAATAGACAGAAATCCTGTACTTAAAAGTACATGTTTGTTTGGTGCCATGCCTTATGGCGGAGAAAAACTGGATCATGAATATGTGATGAAGAAGAATCAGGCTTCTTACCTTTTTCAAAGGAATCCGAATGTTTTACAGTTGGTTTATGCAGGAGCTTTTTTACCGAAAGCTCTTGAACCCTTGCGGCAATTGTTTGCTGCAATTGCGGCTTCAAAAGAACAGTATCAGGATGTACTGTTTCATTTTATCGGTACCGGTTTTTCTGCCAATGATCCAGAAAGTTACAGGATAAAGCCCGTAGCAGAAGAGTTTGGGATCTGGAATACGATCATTAAAGAGTACCCTGCACGAATTCCTTATCTTGATGTATTGATGCATCTTGATGCTGCGGATGGAATTTTTATATTGGGAAGTACCGAAGCCCATTATACGCCCAGTAAAGTGTACCAGGCTGTTTTAAGCAGCAAGCCCGTACTTGCTGTTCTTCATAAAGAGAGTTCGGCAGCAAACGTACTTCGTAGTACAAAGGCTGGTGTGGTATTGGCATTTGATGGTGAAAATGAATTGAAACATATCGGGGTTCAATTTAATCAGGTATTTCAGGAATTTCGTTCGTTTTGCAGCGAATTTGTACCTGAACAGGTAAACATCTCAGCATTTGATCAATATTCAGCCCGAAACGTCACAGAGCATTTAGTTCAATTAGTAAACAAAGCACTAAAACAGGAATAATTGGCATTCGTATACGTTAAGTTTCCCAAAACGGGTCTTGGTAACCTGCTTCTGATATGGGCAAGGGCACGGGTGTTTTCCCAAATTCATGGTTTACCATTGGTTACAAGTTCCTGGTGGGGTATTCGTTGGGGCGCCTGGCTGAGGAGAGAACAAAAGAAACGGGTCTACTTGGGTTATTTCAAGGAGAGTAACTTATGGAAACGTTTGAAGGCTGAATTATGGCTTAAAGCAATGAATGTGATTGCAGAGCCATCTCTTACAAATCAGGATTTAATGAAAAAAGAGAATAATGCATTATTTCTTTTTCGGAAAGTGGTTACAAATAGCGATTTGTTCGATGGCTTAAGAGAACATAGACAGTTCCTGAAAGAGGAAATACTTCAATTGCTAAAACCAAAACTTAAAAGTAAACTGGATCAATACCCTGCTCCGGTTATATCTGTGCATATTCGCAGGGGTGATTTCAAGATTGCGAATCCAGTAACCCCTCTTTCATTTTTTATCAATGCAATAAGATCTATAAGGAAAGCCGTAAATGAGGAGTGGCCAGTAACAGTTTTTACCGATGCCGAACCTCATGAAATACTGGATATCCTGAACGAGCCGGGTGTCTCACTTGCAACACCGAAACCGGATGTACTGGATATTCTGTTAATGAGTAAAAGTAAAGCGATTGTTTTATCTCAGAGTAGTACTTTCAGTTATTGGAGTGCTTTTTTATCCGATGCAATAATTTTAAAGCCCCATGGTGACTGGCAGGGAAATCTACGAGATGATACTTTTAATGCTGTATATCCTGAGATTAAATGGAAGGATAATGATGAAAATTGCGACAAGCTTTTAAGGCAATCAATTAAGCAAATTTTGAATGTTAATTCAAGCGACTTTAAATACTAAATATGAGCTTAAAAAACAAGATAAATAAGATTTTAAGAAAATTCAATGTTGAGCTACATGGAACAGGATACCTTAAATCTTTGACAAAAGGAGAGCTTAATGCAAATGAAATGGATGTTTTTAAAAAGGTATTTGATGGGGGTGATATCGTTATTTATGATGTGGGTGCCAATCGGGGATCTATGATAAACAATTTTCTTGTTGAATTCCCTGATGCTCAAATACATGCTTTTGAACCTTATTATCCTCTTTATGAGGAGTTAGTGAGACAATTCGGGTTTAATAAAAAAATTGTGATTAATAAACATGGAATTTACAACTGTGAAACAGAGCTTCTGTTTAACATCAACAAAAGTGTTGATACGAGTTCTTTTCTGAATTCAAAGAAAACCGGCCTTAATTCAGATCCTCAGGTGAAGACGGTGCATCAAGAGCAGGTTCCGGTAACCACTCTTGATAAATATGCTGAAAAATGTGGCCATCAAAAGATTAATATTTTGAAACTGGACATACAGGGAGGAGAAATGAAAGCTTTAGATGGCGCAGTGGAATTATTGACTAATCAGCGAATTGATATGATCTTTTGCGAAACCTATTTCGTGCAACAATATGAGGATCAGCCTTTATTTTTTGAGATTGCCGGGTTGCTTATGAAATATGGTTATGTACTTCAGGATTTATACCATCCAATATACGGAAAAGGAAAAATTGCATGGTGTGATTCAATGTTTATCAGGAAAGACTTAAAACTCAATTGAAGAAGAGAACAACTATTTCTTAACGAAAGGCTGTAGTTTTTAAGCATTTGAATAAGTGTATATTTTTTTAGTAATCAGGTTCTGAATTATAATAAAACATACAATATGTTTTATTGTAAACATCTTCTTCTAATTCCTGCATTTTTCTACTTATTGATAAATGGTTTGTAGTTATTTGATAACATATTTGTTTTTTTCTGAATGAAAAAACTTGCTATTATATCAACCCATCCCATTCAGTACAATGCACCTTTATTTTGTATTGACCCCCTAAATGACTGGACAGAATTGTAAAAACAATTAAGTCAGTAAATTTAGGAAACATGTCAAAAACAAGAAGGAGTTTCTCGGCTTCGGAGAAACTGTCAATCATCAATGAAGCGGATCAGTATGGCGTAAGTGTAACG
>CALRLY020000002.1:0-760207 GCA_943368955.1 Chitinophaga pinensis | reverse complement strand
GAAGCCGGTTGGGACCGAATCCAGCAAAAACGAAAACTGCTGAATGAGTACCTCTGGCATGTACTGGATGATGTCAATGCTTCGCAGCAAACACCGGTGCTGGAGTACATTACCCCACGTCCGGCTGCGGAGCATGGCTGCCAGGTAAGTATGAATATGCTTCGCCGGGGGAAAGAAATTTATCAGCAGTTGATGGATGCCGGCTGTTTTGTCGACTGGAGGGAACCATCGGTCATTCGCCTGGCGCCTGTGCCGCTGTATAATACCTTTGAAGAAGTGTGGCACTTTGGTGACACATTAAAACGCATCCTGAATTCCTGAATCATTGATTATATCATTTATTTTCGCAGCATGACAAGGCAGCAACTCGTTGAACAGATTCGTCAAAAACAATCGTACCTCTGCGTCGGATTGGATACGGATCTTTCTAAAATTCCACCGCATCTTCATGCACATCCCAACCCGGTGGTGGCTTTCAATAAAGCGGTGATTGATGCTACGAAAGAGTTTTGTGTGAGTTATAAAATCAATACAGCGTTTTACGAAGCCATGGGCGTGAAAGGGTGGGAGGCGCTGGAAGAAACGGTTCACTACATACCTTCCACGCATTTTAAAATTGCCGATGCCAAGCGGGGCGATATCGGGAATACTTCCTCCCAATATGCCAAGGCTTTTTTTGAAGCCATGCCGTTTGATGCGGTTACCGTAGCGCCATACATGGGAGAAGATAGTGTGCGTCCGTTCCTGGAGTACGACGGCAAATGGGCCATTGTACTGGGACTTACCAGTAACAAAGGCGCTGCTGATTTCGAGTTACAACAATTGCTGAGCACTAGCGGTGAAGCACATCTCCGGGCAGAGTATTTATATGAGCGGGTGTTGCGAACGGTATCCAACTGGGGCAATCCTTCGAACCTCATGTTTGTAGTGGGAGCCACGCAGGCCGAAGAATTTGTAAACATCCGCAGCATTATACCCGATCATTTTCTGCTGGTGCCCGGCGTGGGTGCACAAGGAGGCAGCCTGCAGGAAATTTCTCAAAAAGCCATGAATCACGACTGTGGCTTGCTGGTGAATGCCAGCCGGGCAGTTATCTATGCATCTTCGGGAGAAGATTTTGCAGAACAAGCTACTGAGGTTGCCAAGGGCTATCAATCTGAAATGTCAGCTTACTTACACAAATACTGATTGATTATGAAAATCTTTTTTTCGTTCGCTTTATTAATCAGCATCTTGTCAACACAAGCACAAACTTCGGTTCCATCGGCCAACGAAGTGCTCAACCGGGCTGCCCAGGTTGCGGCTAAAGAGAAAAAGAATATGCTGCTGATGTTCACAGCCAGTTGGTGTGGTTGGTGCAAACGTATGGACCGTTCCATTGCCGATTCTGCCTGCAAGCAGTTCTTCGATGACAATTATGTGCTGGTGCACCTTACTGTAATGGAACGGGAGGAAGATGCTCAATTGGAGAACCCCGGTGGTATGGATTGGCTGAAGAAGTTTAAAGGAGAACAATCGGGGATTCCTTTCTGGGTGATCCTGGATCCCCAACTCAATTTGTTGGCAGATAGTTACATAAGAAAGCCGGGTGTTCCGCTAACTGAGCCTGGCGATAACATCGGTTGCCCGGCATCGGAAGAAGAGGTGCAGGCCTTTATTTCGATACTTGGAAACACGTCCCGTTTAAAGAAAAGTGAACTGGAGATCATTGCCCGGCGCTTCCGTCAAAACCAACGTTGATTTATTTCTTTACTTCCTTCTGCATCACCCCCGCAACTTTCTCCGCCCAACGTGCATAGTCTTTGGCAGAAGGATGCAAACCGTCTTTTGCGACTAAGGTCTTGTCGGTGCTTGCTTCTCTTGTAAAGGGAGTAATGTTGATGTAATGAACGTTGTATTGTTTACTCAGTATTTCGTTAATAGCATTGAAGGCATCGATTTCTGCCGCAATTTTTTTCCGGTCACGAGTAGCCGCAAAAGGTGTAACACCCCAGTCGGGTATGCTTAACACAATCACCCGGTTTGTTTTGCCACCTGCATAGTCAATTGCCTGTTGTAACAGTTCTTCAAATTGTTTGGCGTACTCTTCCGCACTGCGGCCCCGGTATTGATTGTTAACTCCAATAAGCAGGGTGACAAAATCAAAGGGCACTGCCAAACGGGTTTGTGCCAGGGCTTTCTGCAGTTCATCGGTGGTCCAGCCTGTTTTTGCAATGATTGCCGGGTCGTGAAACTTAATTCCTTTTTTCCGCAGGCAGGCAACGGTTTGATTCGGAAAGTTTTTCTTTTCCGGAACACTTTCACCGATGGTGTACGAATCGCCTATGGCGAGATAGCTGAACGTTCTTTCCTGCATATATGCTTTTGTTGAAACCAGGATCAGTAAACAAATGATCCACAAAATTCGTTGCTGCATTGTTTCTCAATTAGTATTTCTTATCAGGTATACCCGGTTTAAAACTTCCTTCGGGTGCGGTCCACCATGGACGTACATCGTAACTCAACCGACCTGCTGCTATGGCGGGGTCTGTCTTCAGCAAGGCTTCAATTTCTTCTTTTGTTTTGCACCCGGGTGCCGAGGCATCAAAAATGAAAATCCCCAGCCATTCTTTCCCATCGGCAAACGGTCCTGCCACTTTCAGTTTTCCTTCGTTGTACAACCGGTTGATATTGGCCATATGGCCTTTCTGCAATTCAGCAGCTGTTACTGAATCATGGCTGCGGTTGGGGCCCCGCATCAGCATGACAAACCAGTAGGCTTGAATTTGTTCAGGAGCACGTGCAGGTTGTTGATTTTGTGCAAAACCAGGCTGTACGGCAGCGCAGCATGCAATCAAAAAGAGGATTTGTTTCATGATGGAGGGTCTTAAGCTGAGAGAAAAGTACAACTTTTTCAACGGGGAGAAATTGCCTTTCATACATTTGTTCTACTAATACCTTGCTATATGTCAGTGAAACAGGATTTGTTCCAGAGCCCCGATTATTTTCTGGTGGATGATTTGCTTACCGAAGAGCACAAACTCATCCGTGACACCGTTCGGAGTTATGTAAAAAAGGAAATTTCTCCCATCATCGAAGAATATGCCCAGCGGTCAGAATTTCCGCAGCAGATTGTACGTCAGCTCGGTGAGCTGGGTTGCTTTGGTCCAACCGTGCCCGAACAGTACGGCGGCGGTGGGCTCGATTACATCAGCTACGGACTTATGATGCAGGAACTGGAGCGGGGCGATAGCGGGGTTCGATCCACCGCCTCGGTACAAGGTTCGCTGGTGATGTACCCCATTCATGCGTTTGGAAGTGAGGAACAGAAGATGAAGTACCTGCCCAAACTCGCCAGTGGTGAATGGCTGGGCTGTTTTGGTTTGACCGAGCCCAATCATGGAAGTGATCCTTCCAGTATGATTACACACATCAAAGATGCCGGCGACCATGTGATTCTGAATGGTGCCAAAATGTGGATCAGTAATGCGCCTTTTGCACAAGTAGCTGTGGTGTGGGCGAAAGATGAGCAGGGAATTGTAAGAGGTGTGATTGTAGAACGGGGCATGGAAGGATTTTCAACACCCACCACACACAATAAATGGAGCTTACGGGCAAGTGCAACCGGCGAACTGGTGTTTGATCATGTGAAAGTCCCTAAAGAAAATATCTTGCCGGGGGTACAGGGTATGCGGGGTCCGCTCAGCTGTTTAACCAAGGCCCGGTATGGTATTGCCTGGGGCGTGATTGGTGCAGCCATGGATTGCTACGATACAGCATTACGTTATAGTAAAGAACGCATTCAGTTCGATAAGCCTATTGCCTCCTTCCAGTTGCAGCAGAAGAAGCTGGCAGAAATGTTGACAGAAATTACCAAAGCACAATTACTCAATTGGCGGCTGGGTGTGCTCATGAATGAAGGCAGGGTTACACCGCAGCAGGTGAGCATGGCCAAGCGCAACAGTTGTGAAATTGCAACGAATATCTGCAGAGATGCACGGCAAATGCTGGGAGGAATGGGTATTACCGGCGAGTACCCGGTGATGCGACACATGATGAACCTGGAAAGTGTAATCACCTACGAAGGCACACACGACATTCACCTGCTCATAACCGGTATGGATATTACCGGCATCAATGCATTTAAATAATGAAGAAACGTTTTCTTTTTTACGGAATTCTATTGCTCTTGTTGCACACAGAAGTAACGGCTCAGCACAAAGCAGCCTACCGCATTTTCAATAAGGAAGGCAAAGCTGTGTCTTACGGAAAAATGGAAAAGCGATTAGCGCAGAGCGATATTATTTTGTTTGGAGAGTATCACAACAATGCTATTATACATTGGTTGCAATTGGAACTTACCCGTGACCTTGGTACAAAAAGAAAGCTGATCCTTGGTGCAGAAATGTTTGAAGCCGATAACCAGGAAGGGTTGAACCGGTATCTATCTGGAGCCATAGATGCAAAAGAAATGGCAAAAGAGGTGCGCCTCTGGAAAAACTATCCAACCGATTATGCACCATTAGTGAACTACGCCAAAGAAAAGAATCTCAGCTTCATTGCCACCAACATACCTCGTCCGTTTGCTTCGGCTGTTTCGAAAGGTGGTTTTGAAGTGCTGGATACACTCCCCGAAAAAAGTAAGCAATGGATCGCCCCGTTACCCATTGCATACGATCCGGAATTGCCCGGTTACAAAAACATGATGCAGATGATGGGCGGGCATGCAAATGCCAATATGCCCAAAGCACAGGCGGTGAAAGACGCCACTATGGCTCATTTCATCCTGAAGCATTTTCAACCCGGACTTTTGTTCCTTCATTATAACGGAACCTACCACTCCGATAACTACGAAGGAATTTTGTGGTATCTTAAACGGCAACAACCTTCTCTCCGTTATGCCACTATTGCCACAGTAACACAAAAAGACCTGAAACAACTTCTGCCGGAGCACAAAGGGAAAGCTGATTTCATTATTTGTGTAGATGAAGATGTAACGACTACCTATTAATTTTTTTAAAGTGTTAAAGTCGGTTACAGCCCGGGCTGACATTTCTTCCGATTTATTTTCTTCTTTTGCCTGAAAAATATACTTCTACCTACTGACAATTCAGCAAGCATTGTTAAGAAATGATCATTGATCAATCAGCGCTGTTTTGCCTGGATTATTAATCGGTTTAATTTGCAGTATCATACCTGGTTCTTTCTTGCTGCTGACACATTTCTTTACTAAAACGTTTGCCAATGATTACGGTAATAATTCCTGTACTGAACGAAGCAGAAACCATTGAACAGGTTGTTCGTTTTGCTTTTTCAGCCGGGCAAGTCAATGAAGTGATTGTGGTGGATGATAAGTCTGTTGATGATACGGTTTTATTGGCACAAAAAGCCGGCGCCAAAGTTATCACCAGTACCAAGTTAGGCAAGGGTGCCTCCATGAAGGATGGGTTGCTGTGTGCAAGCAATGAAATTTTAGTCTTCCTGGACGGAGATATTGATCCGTATCCGCCAAGTACGATTAAAGATCTGACAGCTCCGCTGATAGAAGATACACATGATTTTGTAAAGGCAACCTTTGGACGTAATGCCGGAAGGGTTACTGAATTAGTCGCAAAGCCGCTGCTGAATATCCTCTTCCCCGAGCTGGCTGAATTTGATCAGCCGCTTAGTGGAATGATTGCCGGACGGAAAAGCTTTTTTGAGAAAATTGATTTTTACGACGACTATGGCGTGGATATCGGCATTCTTATTGATATGCATTTGCTGAAGGCACGTATTACAGAAGTGAACATCGGGTACATCGATAACAAAAGCCGTCCGTGGCAGGCGCTTGGAAGAATGAGTAAAGAGGTTTCTCGTGCTATTATTCAGAAAGCCATGAAGAAAGATAAATCCAATGTAACCCTGGAAGAGTTGCAATCGTTTTCAGAAATCAGGGATCAGATGGATTTTGCCATCCGTGAAAGTTTACTGGGATTGGAAAAGATGGCGATTTTTGATATGGATAACACACTGCTGCGGGGTCGCTTTATTGATTCCTGTGCACGTTTGTTTGGATTTGAAAAGGAGTTACTCACCATACGGGCAGGAGGAAATGATGCAGTTATTACAACAAAGAACATAGCACGGTTGCAAAAGGGACTGAATATTTCGCAGATTCTTGCGGTGGCCGACAGTATTCCACTGGTAGAGGATGCGGTGAGTGTAATTGCTGAGTTGAAAAACAGAGGATACGTAGTAGGAATCATCAGTGACAGTTATGATGTTGTGTCCAATCATATTAAAACCAAAATAGGTGCCGATTTTTCATTGGCCAATGAACTGGAATTTTCAAAAAGTGTGGCAACAGGTGAAGTGAAGATTCCGTCTTTTTTATTCCACAACCAGCATTCCCGTTGTGTACACACCATCTGTAAAACCAACGCCATGCAACATATAATGGAGCATTATCGGATTGATATTAATAACATTATTGCTGTTGGTGACAGTGAAAATGATTTATGTATGATCCGGCATGCAGGTGTGGGCGTTTCATTTTGTTCCACCAATGAACTGCTCAATTTCCAGGCCGACAGGCGCATTGCTGAGTCTTCTTTTACAGAGCTTCTCGAGTTTGCCTGAGGACCCGTTATAACTGCTGCAAGTGTTGCAGGGAAAGTTCGGTCAGCGAGCTTAGTTTCAGATCGGCAGCATCCCATTTCCCGGCTTGAAAATCACCAGGTGAGGGAACCACAATACATTTCATTCGAGCTGCTTTTGCTGCAATGAGGCCATTGAATGAGTCTTCCAACGCAATGCATTGCAGGGGACTGGTATTTAGTTCGGCTGCACAGTTGATATATACCAATGGATGTGGTTTGCCGAAGGGCAACAACCCGGCTGATGAAATGGCATCAAATGCATTGCCTGTATTCAGCTTCGGTAACACGACCTCCACGAGTTCCATAGGTGATGAAGTGGCAAGCCCTATTCGGAAATCCTGTTCCCGGAACAGTTGAATGGTTTCAGCGGCACCGGGCAGCAGCTTCCCCCGCTGATCAATTTTTTCAATGGCTTTGGCAACGATGGTGTTAACTGCAGCAGGTGCCAGTTCCATAGAAATGCCGAAGAAATGAAACCAGTGTTCGATCCACTCTTCGGTCCGCAACCCGGTGGAACTGTGGTACTGGTCCACGGTAAGTGTATGTCCGAACGATGCCAGGGTTTCCCGTCCGGCTTCCTGCCATAAGGGCTCACTATCAATCAGTAAGCCATCCATATCAAAAATCACCGCCTTGTATTCCATAGTGCAAAAGTAGGGCGATCCGGAACCCCAATAGGCATGAAACTGTCTGAAATTTAACGTGTTGGTATATTACCAAATCATTATCTTGCGTAACTCAGACGTTTGCGAAATCACATGAGTATGTCAAATCTGATCGAAAAAATTCAGACATTCAATCTTCCCCGCCGTATCATTTACGCAACGGTTGGTCTTGCTACCTACCCGGGTATTGCACTGTTAAACAAGTTGCAGGTAAACGGGGCGGAAAAGCTGAAACAGTTACCAAAACGAAATGTGCTGTTTGTAAGTAATCACCAGACTTATTTTGCCGATGTGATTGCCTTCCTCCATATTTTTTTCGCAGCCAAATGGGGTAAGTACAAAGGATTGGGCATTCCATATTACCTGCTCAACCCGGTAACCCGTATTTATTTTGTGGCGGCCGCAGAAACGATGAAAGATACATGGCTTACCCGCCTGTTTGCCAAAGCGGGAGCTATTACGGTAAAACGTACCTGGAGAGCTGAGGGTAAAGAAGTGCAGCGTGGACTTGACCCCGGCGACACCCGTAAAATTGCCCGTGCGCTGGATACCAGCTGGGTCATAACCTTTCCGCAGGGAACAACGAAACCCTTTGCACCCGGACGTAAAGGAACGGCTTATATCATCAAGCAGAATCAACCCATTGTTGTGCCCATCGTCATCAGTGGATTCTGGCGGGCTTTCAATAAAAAGGGATTAAAGTTTAAGAAAAAGGGAAGTATCCTTTCTGTCACCATTAAAGATCCGCTGGAGGTTGATTATAATGCTCCGGTGGAAGAAATTCTCGACCAGGTAATGGATGCAATTGAGCAGAGTAAGCGCTACATGCTGAAAGGACGTCACCACCTCATGAACATCGTAGATAAGTAAAGCGCTTGTTTTTCCAAACATTCATGTCTTATGCCGTTTGCAAATCAGTAATTACTGATTGCTTATCAGCCATTCCTTATTGTATTTCTTTTTCGAAACAGATGCTGTCTTCAGCATCTGCATAAGGACCATAATTCGGTATTTGCCGGTATCCCCGGTTGCTGTAAAGCGCCACAGCATCCGGCATAAACCTGCCTGTTTCGAGTATACATTTCCGGTTTCCCAACTCAGCCGACCATCGTTCCAGTTCCAGTAATACCCTGGTAGCAACGCCT
This sequence comes from Chitinophaga pinensis, assembly GCA_943368955.1. Lineage (GTDB taxonomy): Bacteria > Bacteroidota > Bacteroidia > Chitinophagales > Chitinophagaceae > Lacibacter > Lacibacter pinensis_A. The sequence continues at coordinate 751,777 of CALRLY020000002.1, read as the reverse complement.
GTTCCCCTGAAAGCAGGCAGTGTGAACATTCGCTTCACTTCCATTACACCCGGTGCCGTTTCTTTTACGGCGCCGCAACCTACCGGCATATCTTCATTGTAAACAAGAATCACGTTTTTTAATACATCAATTTGATTGTATTGAGAATAGAACGCATCTTTCTCGCCGTTTACCACGGACAAATAGGCATTTAACTGACTCGCCAGCATTCCGAAATGAGGATGTGATGAGTCGGTTCGTAAAACAGAAAACATAAGCGGAAATTTAGTTCACAATCTCATTCTTTCATGAACAATGCTTTCAGTTCAGCCGCATCAGCAGGTTTCATTTTTCCGCCAAGGATGAGGCGCAACTGTCTGCGACGCAAAGCTCCTTCAAACAAGCGTTTTTCATCTTCGGTTTCGGGGAGTAACTCCGGAACAGGTCTGGGCTTACCATGTGGGTCCAGTGCAACAAATGTATAATACGCTTCATTGCTTTTATACCGGTATTGTTGCGTAGTATCTTCGCCCCACACGCTCATATGTACTTCCATGGAGGTGTTAAAGGCCCGGGATACTTTTGCTTCAATGTGTACCACATTCCCCAGTTTAATGGGATTTTCGAAAGAGATGTTATCTACGCTGGCTGTAACCACGGGTGCGTTACAATGTTTGCCGGCGGCCAGTGCCGATGCTATATCCATCCAGTACATCAGCCGGCCACCCATGAGGTTGCCAAAGGTGTTGGTATCGTTGGGTAATACCAGTTCGGTCATTACTATAAAAGAATCTTTGGGAGTCTTTGCCATACAATAAAGATAAATAGTAAAAAAAATCCCTCACCATTGGGAGAGGGATGTGTAAATCAGATAATGAGCATCGCATCTCCGTAACTGAAGAAGCGGTATTTGTCTTTGATTGCTTTTTTGTACGCTTCCATCATCAGATCATAACCGGCAAAAGCGCACGACATGATGAGCAGACTGGTTTTGGGCAGATGAAAGTTTGTGATCAATGAATCTGCGATGTTGAACTGGTAGGGGGGATGCACAAAAATATTCGTCCAGCCTTCGCTCGGTTTTAGCAATTGCTGGGCTGTAAACGAAGTTTCCAGGGCACGCATGGTTGTTGTGCCTACCGCACAAATGCGGTTGCCGCCTTCTTTTCCCTTGTTTACTACTTTACAAGCAAACTCATCAATTTTATAATACTCTGCATCCATTTTGTGCTTGCTGAGATCTTCCACTTCAATAGGACGGAACGTGCCAAGGCCGGTATGCAGCGTGATTTCTGAAAAACGGATGCCCTGGATTTCCAGTCGTTTGATCAGTTCCTGGCTGAAGTGCAAGCCGGCAGTTGGAGCTGCCACAGCGCCTTCGTACTTAGCGAAAACGGTTTGGTACCGCTCCCGGTCTTCTTCATCGGGCTTACGTTTGATGTATTTGGGCAGAGGTGTTTCGCCCATGTTGTACAGCACCTGGCGGAATTCTTCATCACTTCCTTCAAACAGGAAGCGTATGGTACGTCCACGGCTGGTGGTGTTGTCAATGACTTCGGCAACCAGGTCTTCCGTATCGCCGAAATATAATTTATTGCCCACCCGTATTTTCCGGGCAGGGTCTACTATCACATCCCACAGGCGGTTTTGCTTGTTCAGTTCACGCAGCAGGAATACTTCAATTTTGGCACCCGTTTTTTCCTTCCGTCCGTACATACGGGCGGGAAACACTTTGGTATTATTCACTACAAACACATCCTTGTCATCGAAATACTCCATTACATCCCGGAACACCCGGTTTTCAATCTGGCCGGTTTTACGGTGAATCACCATGAGGCGGCTGTCTTCTCTTTTTTTGGTAGGGTGCTGTGCAATAAGGTTCAGGGGCAGGTCGAACGTAAACTGTGATAATTTCATAATTTCTGATGAATAAATTCCTTTGAAATAATGAAAGGGCAGATACAAACGGGGGAGACGTACGTATACCGGAGAGAACTGTTCAAACCTGGTCTTACGGCACCGGGTTTGCACCTGTTTTCCTTTCGAAAGTGTGCAAAAGTAAGAAAAGATTTCTGTATGAAAACCGGTTTGCGGAAAATGTTGAAAGACAGGGAATAGGGAGGGTCGGAACGGGATTGGGTGAAATGCCCGGAGAGTATCGGACTAATTCCTGAATGGTTGGTACGATTTGCCAGGTATCGCTTCCAGCAGTTGCCTGGTGTAGTCACTTTGGGGATGATTCCATACCTCTTCAGCTGCTCCGCTTTCCACCACCTTTCCTTTGTGCATGACGAGGATGCGGTCGCTGATATAGCGTACCACCGACAAATCGTGTGAAATAAACAGGGAAGTGAAGCCCAGTTCCTGCTTCAATTGATTGAGCAGGTTCAGCACCTGTGCCTGCACGCTTACATCCAGGGCGGAAACGGATTCATCCCAGATAATGAACTTCGGTTCCAGTGCCAGCGCCCGGGCAATGACCAATCGTTGCCGCTGCCCACCGCTGAATTCATGCGGGTACCGGTATATGGAATCGGCTGGTAAATCCACTTTTGACAGTAATTCCACCACCCGTGCCTGTGCCTGTCGTTGGTTGGTCGCCAAACCGTGCACCAGCATGGGCTCGGCAATGGCAGCACCAATGCGAATCCGTGGATTGAGCGATGAATAGGGATCCTGGAACACAATCTGCAGATCCCGTCGGTGGGGCTGAAAGGTATGGAGTGGTTGTTGCAGGATTTCTTTGCCCGACAACAGTACTGAGCCTGAGCTGGCTTCCTGCAGCCGTAAAATGGTTCTGCCCAGGGTTGTTTTGCCGCAACCGCTTTCACCTACCAGGCCAACTGTTTCGCCGGGAAAAATATCGAAACTCACATCCTGTACGGCATGGATCCATTTCTTGGGCTTACCCAGGAATTTCTTTTCTGCAGGAAATGAAACCGTGAGATGCCGGATGCTGAGCAGGGGTTCGTGATCTTGCTGCACGGTGGTGTGGGAGGTGCTGCCAGTTGTTATAGTGGTGTCGCTGACTGGCACCTGCTTTTCCTGCAGAAAGTCTTCCACCACGGGTAAGGGTTGTCCCTTTGGATGCAGAACCGGCCGGCAGGCGAGGAGTGCTTTTGTGTAAGGATGCTGCGGATGTTGAAAGATATCTTTTGTGGTTCCCTGTTCCACTATTATTCCTTTGTACAATACAATCACCCGGTCGGCAATTTCCTGTACAATACCCAGGTCATGGGTTATAAACAGCAAGCCCATGCCGGTATGTTGCTGCAATTGTTTCATCAGGTGCAATACACTTTTTTGCACCGTTACATCAAGGGCAGTGGTGGGCTCATCGGCAATCAGTAACGAGGGGTTGCAACTCATAGCCATGGCAATCATGACCCGTTGCTTTTGACCCCCGCTCAGTTGGTGCGGATACCGGTTCATGCATTGTTCCGGATCGGGTAACTGCACCTGCCGGAACAGTTCCAGTGTTTGCCGGCGGGCTACTGCAGCCGGGCAGCGCTGGTGCTGCACAATGGCTTCCTGCACCTGGTGCCCACAGGTGAATACCGGGTTGAGCGACGTCATGGGTTCCTGGAAAATCATGGCAATTTCATTCCCACGCACTTCCTGCAGCTGGGCCTGCGTGGCTTGCAGGAGGTTGAGTGTTGAGCCATTTTTTTTCCGGAAAAGAATTTGTCCGTTCGGAAATGTTGCCGAGCCCGGCAACAGTTGAAGGACAGAAAGGGAGGTGACAGACTTGCCCGAGCCCGATTCACCCACCAGTGCAACGGTTTCCCCTTTATGTACGTTCAGTGAAACATTGGAAACAGCCTGAAACCGGCTTTCTTCTGATTGAAATACCACATCCAGCTGTTTTATGGAAAGCAGTTCTTCCATTAATCTTCAAACCGCAGATGCTTCACTGTATGACCGTTGTTGATGAGTTGCTTTAAGGAGTCAATTCCTATCTGCAGGTGTTTGTCTACATATTGTTGTGTGACTTTTTTATCACTTTCTTCAGTCTTTACACCTTCTGGAATCATGGGTTGATCACTAACCAGTAACAAAGCGCCGGTGGAAATTTCGTTATAGAAACCAACCGTAAAAATGGTGGCGGTTTCCATATCAATCGCCATGGCCCGAACTTTTTCGAGGTAGCGTTTAAATTCTTCATCGTGTTCCCATACCCTTCGGTTAGTGGTGTATACTGTACCGGTCCAGTAATCGGAGTCATGGTCACGAATAGTTGTGGAAACCGCTTTCTGCAGGGCAAAGGAGGGTAAAGCCGGCACCTCAGAAGGGAAATAGTCTTCCGAAGTTCCCTCGCCACGTATGGCGGCAATGGGCAATATCAGATCACCAATGAGGTTTTTCTTTTTGAGGCCTCCGCATTTGCCCAGGAATAGGGCTGCTTTGGGTTCAATGGCGGTAAGCAGATCCATGACGGTAGCTGCAGTGGCGCTTCCCATACCAAAATTGATGATGGTAATACCGTCGGCCGTAGCACATTGCATGGGCCGGTCTCTTCCAATCACCGGTACATGATGCCATTCGGCAAACATAGTTACGTAGTTACTGAAGTTGGTGAGCAGGATGTATTTGCCAAAATCTTCCAGTTGCTGACCCGTGTAGCGTGGCAGCCAGTTTTTTACAATTTCTTCTTTCGTCTTCATATTGCCTGTTTTTTGAATTCTGCGAATTTAATCATTTACTTTGGTGGATGATCAAAACAGACTTTCCGGCGCCTGCTTTTCAACTCAGGGAACAAGAAGGTAAGGAACAGATTTTTGATGCGTTGCGCCGGCGGTGGGTTCGGCTTACACCGGAGGAATGGGTGCGGCAGAACATGGTACAACTGCTTACGTTGGTTGCAGGGTACCCGGCAGCGCTTGTGGGCATTGAGAAAGAGATTTGGGTTGCTTCGCAGAAAAAGCGGTTTGATTTGCTGGTGTACAACCGTCTGCATCAGCCCTGGATGCTGATCGAATGTAAAGCCATGGACGTTGATCTAACAGCACAAACGCTGGAACAGGTGCTGCGGTACCATGCAGCGGTTCCGGTCGAATTTCTGCTCATCACCAATGGAAGCTACACGTATGGCTGGAGAAAATTGCCCGATCACCGGCTGCTGGAAGTACATCAACTCCCCGCATTTCCGGAAACATCAGTTTAAAGTTCCAGCAGAAACTGCATTACATCCACTCCATCGGCATAATCCATGAGGCCGGGCCGCTGGGCATTTCCAAACGGTATACCTCCGGAGCCAACGATTGCCTGAACCGAGGGATGTTGCTGCAGTTGTGTGTGAACAGCTTCTTCCTCTGTATAAAAGGAATAGTGAAGGGTGCCGATGGGCGAAAACAGTTCTTCCTGTTCCACAAGTACAATACAGTCGTTGGTCATGTAGTACTTGTTATTCATGATGTAAATCGCCAGCTGGTAATCGTAATTATTCCGGTATTTATGATGTTCAAAGAAGTAACTGTATTTACGGAGGGCTTTTAAAATGGGTTCAAAATTGTATTCCTGGGGTACATAGAGCTTGGTTACGTTGCGGCATCCAAGGCCAAAATAAAGCATGATATCGTCGGCAAGTAAATCAAGTTCTACATCCGTTTCATTGCCGGTAAGTACGGCAACCGACGTTCTGTTTTTACGGATGATAGAGGGGTAGCGGCCGAAATAAAAATCGAAGTAACGGGCACTGTTATCGCTGCCGGTTGCTATGTATGCATCACAATCATTGAGCCGTTCTGAAAACTGTACCCTTTCTGCCACTGCAGGATTCCAGCGGGTCATCATTTCAACCAGGTGCTTCAACAGCAGATCATCTTTGGAAGAAAGTTTGATTAACTGGTGGTGCCCACTCAGGAAAACCGTCAGGAAATCGTGAAAACCAACCATTGGAATATTGCCTGCCATAACTAAACCCACCGTTTTCGGCAGTACAGAATCGTTGAGGTGATAATGAGCGGCCCATTGTTCCAGTTGTTCCTGCTGCAGCAGATTGTCTGCAATGGCCTGGCAGGCAGTACGGGTAAAGGTGGGAGTAAACCAGTTGTTTTTCACATACGCCTTTTGCAGCACCTCTTCCCAGTTGGCCGCTTCGTCAGCCGTTCCATTCCCGGCCATATAGCTTCCGGCTGTTGATAAAATTTCTATTCTTTGTTGTAAATTCATTCAGTAGTTTGAGTTACATTTGAAGAGCAAATGTACTTGAAACCAAAACCCTGAAAATCATTTTTTATGGCTATAAAAATTACAGAAGAATGTATCAACTGCGGCGCTTGTGAACCCGAGTGTCCCAACAATGCAATTTATGAAGGTGGAGTTGAGTGGGCGATTGCCGACGGAACAACCGTAAAAGGTGCCTACACTTTATTAGATGGAACGGTTGTAGATGCGGCCGATAAGCAAACTCCTGTTTCCATGGATACGTACTACATTACTCCCAATAAGTGTACTGAGTGCCAGGGTTTCCATGAAGAACCTCAGTGCGCTGCTGTTTGTCCGGTTGACTGTTGTGTGCCCGATGAGATGTACCAGGAGACGGTAGAAGACCTGCTGGCACGCAAGGATAAACTGCATATCTGATTTTTTAGCAGAAACGTATTCAGAATTTACTGCTTACAACCGGGTACCTGTACCCGAAGGAAGGTGAAGGCAAATTTGTCTTCGCCTTTTTTTATGTTGCAGGCGTGTTAAGAAAACAAAAAGAATGAGTTACGGGTTAAGAAAGCTGTTTTACAGGCTGAACTTTAAGTACTGAAATAGTATCTTGCGCTCATGCTTCAGTCGTTTACCGGATGGTGTTGTTTGTTGCTGCTTTTTTCCTGTTCAAGCCGGGAAGATGAGCAACAGGCGAAAGCATATAAGACACATCTATCAGAGCTGGTGGCTGCTGATAAAGCCTTTGCGGCACGTAGTGAAAAAGAGGGCATGAAAACTGCATTCCTTGCCTATGCTGCAGAAGAAGCAGTATTATTACGCCCGGGTTATTTGCCCATTGCAGAAGACAGGGTGATACGTTACCTTACTGCAATGGAAGATACTTCCTTTGTTATGAGTTGGGAGCCGTCAGGTGCCGATGTGGCTCTTTCCGCCGATCTTGGTTATACCTATGGCACCTATACAGTAACGGCCCGGGATTCTGTTTTTAAAGGAACGTATTTATTTGTGTGGAAGAAGCAGAAAGATGGTGCCTGGAAATTTGTTATTGACAGTGGCAATGCCGGGGCAGAAAATGAGTATGATTCGTTTTAAGAAGGCAATCTGTCGTATTAAAAGATGACCGCAATATGAAAAAGAAAATCGCACTTGTAACGGGTGGCTATTCGGGTGAGGCCGTTGTTTCCTACAAATCGGCAAAAACAATCCACAGTCATCTCAATCCGGCCATGTACGATGTATATGTTATTGATATACGTACCGATGGCTGGTTTTATGAAGATGAAAACGGTGTTCGTCGGCAGGTAGATAAAAACGATTTCTCCATTCAGGTGCATGGCAATAAACTCACATTTGACGCAGTGTTCATTGGTATGCACGGAACGCCCGGAGAGGATGGAAAACTGCAGGGATACTTTGATTTGCTCGGTCTTCCTTACACCTCCTGTAATGCTGCTACTTCCGCTATAACATTTAATAAGCGGTATACGGTTGCAGTGGCAGCTTTTGCTGGCATTCATGTTGCAAAAAGCGTACATCTGTTTAAACATGTACCCTGGTCTGCAGCAGCTGTTACAGCCCAACTTAGTTTTCCCGTATTTGTAAAACCCAATAACGGTGGCAGCAGCATTGGTATGAGCAAAGTAAGTAAGGCCGACGATTTGCCTGCTGCCATTGAAAAGGCTTTCGCAGAAGACAGCCAGGTACTGGTGGAAGAAATGATTATGGGGCGGGAATTCACCATTGGAGTATTTCAGTCAAAGGGGCAAGTGATTGTTTTGCCCATGACAGAAGTAAAAGCCCATGCCGATAAAGAATTCTTCGACTATGAAGCCAAGTACCAGGGAAAAAGTGATGAAGAAACTCCGGCCCAGGCATCTGAAGAGCAGTACCGGAAGGTAAAGGAGGCTGCCGAACGTATCTACCGGAGTTTCAACTGCAGCGGTGTCATCCGGATTGATTTTATTTATAACGAGGAGAAGAATGAACCGTTTATGCTGGAAATCAATACAGTCCCTGGCCAAAGCGACGCCAGCATTATTCCACAGCAGGTGCGTGCTTTCGGGTGGACGCTGGAACAGTTTTACAGTGCTTTGCTGGAGGAAGCACAAATGCATAAATAAATCTTTAATTTTAGAACCGTTAGAGGGATAAAAATAAATTTCAGAAGGTGTTTCAATCTATTACCAAACGATCTTTCTTTTTTAACCTGGTGGTAGCCGGGTTCTTTGCGTTCGGTGTGTTTTTTATTTTCTTTCAGTTGCTTGACTGGATTACGCAACATGGGAAATATGTGACAGTACCCGATGTGAAAGGCAAAAGCATTGAGGATGCCCGTAAGTTGCTGGAGGCGCAGGGATTTGAAGTAGAAGTGCAGGATAGTGTTTACATTGACACCTTGCCAAAACTTTCCATCATTAAGCAGGCGCCGCTCCCAAGCGAACTGGTAAAAGTAAACCGGACGATCTACCTGACAGTAAACCGTATGCAGGCGCCACTTGTACCGGTTCCTAATTTTGTGGGTCAAACCTTCCGCAGTGTCGAAATGCAACTAAGAACCCTTGGGTTTAAACTGGGCGACACAACCTTTAAACCCGATTTTGCAGTAGGTTCCGTTCTCGAACAATTGTACAATGGGATAACCATCAGGCCGGGTACAACCATACCCATGGGCAGCCGGATTGACCTGGTGCTGGGTGGTGGTGTTCAGTCAAATGAAATTAACGTACCAATTTTACTGGGAATGACGTTCCAGGAAGCAAAAGCATTACTTGATTCAAACGGGCTGCTGGTTGGGGCTGTGGTAGTGGACGGGCAGGTTGGCGACAGCCTGAGTGCATTTGTAATTAAACAAAATCCTCCTGTGCGGAATGAAGAAGGGGCACCGATACGCATCAGGGGTGGGCAGTTGATGGATATCTGGATCAGTATGGATAAATCAAAAATTGATTCAACACAGCTGAAGTCAGTTCCCAAAGCGACACTTCCTGCCACCACCACTGAAAACGAATACTAAAAATCAGATATGAATACAATTACAGTTGAAGAGTTAAAAGCACGGCTTGATGCCTGTGAAAAAGTGAATTTGGTAGATGTGCGTGAAGCTCATGAACGTGCCGATTTTAATATTGGGGGCATTCATTTGCCGGTGGGCAATATCATGATGATGGAAACTGATGCGATTGATGATCTCAAAGAACAGGAAGTGATCTTTTATTGCCGTAGCGGTGCCCGGAGCGGACAGGCTTGCCTGTTTACCCAAAATCTTGGGTACACCAATACGTTTAACCTGGTGGGAGGTATGTTGGCCTGGCGGGAAAAGTTTGGAGGATAATGATTTTTATTTGATATAAAAAAGGGGTGACGTTTTTTGATCGTCACCCCTTTTTTTTAAAGTTGGAAGTTCAGTCCAACCATGGCATTCCTGCCTGCCATTGGGAAAAAGAAGTTTTCGGTGACCAGCTGATCTATATAAATGAAACTGTAGGTATATCCATTTGCTTCATACAGTTTATTCCAGAGGTTGTTGATCTGAACAATTAAATCTGCTTTGCCGAATTTTTTAGAACGAATGGTCCAGTTCCAGCGCAGATCCTGTACAAAATAGCCTTTCAGCAAACGGGCTCTGTTGGCTGTATTATCCATAAACTGGTTGCTTACGGCCTTGCTGATAAGGCTGATAGCCTGGTTCTTTACTGGTTTTACATGAATACTGAAACTGCTCACCCAGTCGGGAGAAAAACTCATGGGTGTTGATTGAAACACCTGTGTCTGTTGGTTTACCAGGTCGAAATTGGCATCATATACCGGCACTGCATCGGTAAAGTTTAAGATGCGGTTACGGCTCCACGTTAGGTTTCCTTCTGCTTCCAGCCATTCATTGAATTTATAAGCGCCCTGTAGCTCCACACCCAGTCGGAAGCTGTTAGGGACATTGGTGCGTACCGCATCGCCTACGTCGTTGATGCGCCCGGTAAGTACCAGCTGATCTTTGTAGCGCATATAAAAGAAATTCACATTCCAGTTATATCGTGCTGTTGTTTTGGTGATGCCGCTTTCAAAATTGTGCAGTTGTTCATGCCGGGGGCTGGGGCTGGAGGCTTCCCGTTCAAAATCATCCCGGTTCGGTTCTTTGTTGCCCAGTGCATAAGAACCGTAAATGGTATAGCCATTGTGCCGATAGGTTAATCCCAGTTTCGGGTTTACAAAATTGAATTGTTCGTTTACCACAACGGTTGGGTATTTGCGTGTACCGGTAAAGCGGTAATCCACATGCCGGTACTGCAGATCGGTAAATAACTCCAGCCGGCTGTTGAACTTGTATTGCCATTTTATGTAGCTGTTTACATCGTTCTTGATGGCATCGAACTGGTACCAACGGAAATTTTTAGGGATGCCGATGGCCGCCCAGATGATATCGCCGAAATGATCGCCCCGGTAGCTGCTGTAGCCACCGCCCACAATCAGTTCATGCTTATTTTTTTTGTACTGAACGGAATACAATCCGCCATAGAAATCATTATCCAGCCACAAACGGCGTATCAGGTCTGTACGGCGTACAACTGTTGTACCCACTGTCACATTCGGCAGGCCATAGCTGCTGAAGCGGTTGTTATTCCGGTACTGTTCGTAGTAGCCGGCTCCTTTTGAATAAAACAGGGTAAGGTTGGCCGTTAGGTTACTGTTGAATGCATGATTCACAAAAAACTGGTAATGATCCTGCTGGTAATTATCGACCTGGTTTTCGTATTGATACACATTAAAGCGGCGTGGATCTGCATTAAACAGGTTGGCGGAGTCCTGCGGTGTGAAATACAATACGCCAATGTTGTTGAAATAATGATTCAGCAATGCATCGGGCTGGTTGCGGAGCTTTGCTTCAGGAATGCCGTTCCAGGCCTGGTAGGTTTTTTCTTTACCGCTGATAATATTGAAGCGCACCGACGTTTTTTCGCCCAGGTAAGCACCGCTCAGGTAAAAGGATTGCAGATCGGTACGGGCCCGGTCAATAAACCCATCGCTGGTAATACGGCTCAGCCGGGCATCAATGGTAAAATGATTGTTGATAAGTCCCGAACCCAGTTTCACCGTATTCTTCCAGGTGTTAAAACTCCCAAAACTGTTGTTGAGTTCGGCATAGGCTTTTTCGTTGAATTCATTGGTGCTGAAGTTCATAGTGGCCCCAAAAGCGCCGGCACCGTTCGTTGATGTTCCCACACCCCGCTGGATCTGTACACTGCTCACCGAAGAAGCGAGGTCAGGCAGGTTTACAAAAAACAATCCCTGGCTTTCCGCATCGTTGTAGGGGATACCGTTGATGGTCATGTTGATGCGGGTGGCGTCCGAACCACGGATGCGCAGACCGGTGTAGCCGATGCCATTGCCCGCATCGCTGGTCACCACTACCGATGGCGTACTGTTGAGGAGAAAGGGCAGATCCTGCCCCAGGTTTTTCTTTTCCAGATCCGCTTTGGTGAGCGTGGACTTGGCAAACGGCGCATGATCGGCTGCACGGGAAGCCCTGATTTCAATGGGCTGCAGCAACAGGCTTTGTTCTTCCAGCAGAATCGTAAGCTCTGTCTTTTCTGATTGCAACACAACGGTTTGTACTTTGTTTCTGAAACCTACCGACGATACCAGCAGTTCATAACTGCCGCCTTTACTGGTTTTGAACCAGAAACTTCCATTGGTTGCAGTGGAAGTGCTGCCGGCACCTTTCAGTTCTACGGTGGCGCCTGCAATGGGTTCATTTGTTTGAGCGTTGCGAACGCTGCCGCTCAGTTGGTACTGAGCCATGGAAAATTGTTGACTAAAAAGCATCAACATTCCCAGCATCAATTTTTTCATTTCATTTACACTTTAAACGGTTAAAAATTGAAACGGAAATGCTGCGAAACGGAGAGAGGAAAATGAAGAGAACCTCCTTCCCTGCGCAGGCATTACCCTGATCAGGTTCTACGGGTTTAATCTCAGCCTACCGCTGTTCTGCGGCAAGCACCCCGGGGAATCTGTGTCAAACGCCACTCCGGGCCGATTGACGCTGCAAAAGTAAATTCTTTTTCAATTTCTGTAACATTTGTTCTAAAAGTACGTATCAATAAAAAAGACAAACACACTTATGAAGTCAATTGTAATGATTGTTACAGCCCTGTTCCTCTCGGTTGTAACCTTTGCTCAGTTTACTTTTTCTACCGGCGAATTGGTGGAAAAAAGGACGGTGAAACCTTTTCGTTCCATTAAAACAGGTGATGGTATTGAAGTCATTCTTGTACAGAATGATGAACAGGCGGTTGCAGTTTCGGCGGCACGGGAAGAATATATACAGCGCCTGAAAACGGAAGTAACGGAAGGCGTCTTGAAGATTTATTACGACCGTGAATCGCTTTCCGATTGGGTAAGCAGCGGTAAAAAGCTGAAAGTCTATGTGGCAGTGCGAACACTTGACCGCCTGGTTGCTGTTGCCGGCAGTTATGTAAACATACAGGGAACCATCAAAGAAGAAACTGTTACGTTCCTGGTACAGTCGGGTGCAAGCATAACCGGTACAATGGAAGCGGGGAAACTGGTGGTGGAAGCAGAAAGTGGAGCACGGGTGGATTTGAGTGGTGCAGCCGGCTTGCTCAGCATCAGTGCCAACAGTGGTGCAAAAGTGGATGCGGCTCGAGTAACGGCCGGGAAAGCCGATATTCGTTGTACCACCGGTGCAAAAATTGAAATCAAAGCCAATGATGAAATGAAGCTGTACGCATCAACCGGCGGAAGTATTTATTACACCGGTACTGGTAAAATCATTGAAGTGGAAAAGAAAACCGGTTCGGTAATCAGAAAGACAGAATAATTATTCATTTTTTACAAATTTGAATCGTATGAAACAGATCCTTCTTTTAACATGGTTACTTTTTGCAGCTGTAACAATGCCCCGGGCGCAGGAAGTATTGGTGGTTCGTGATGCAAATGCTGAATTGAGAAACGTAGGCAGTTTTCATTCTATCAATGTATCTCACGCAATAGATGTGATATTGAAACAAGGCAATGAAGAAGCAGTGGTTGTGAGCGCATCCGAAGAGAAATTCAGGGATCAGATCAAAACAGAAGTAAAAGACGGTGTTTTGCGCATCTGGTATGAAAGCAAAGGGCTTCCCAAGTGGAATAAAGACAACCCCCGCCTGAGAGCTTATATCTCCCTGAAGCAGTTGGAAGTACTAACCGTTTCCGGAGCGTGTGATGTAAAAGTGGATGGATTGTTGAAAGGAACGAAACTAAAAATAAATCTGAGTGGTGCCTCTCAGTTCAAAGGCGAACTTGTGTTTGATCAGTTACAGATGGAGCAAAGCGGGGCTTCCGATTCGAATGTAAAAGGAAAAGTAACCGATCTTTTTATCAATGCCAGTGGGGCCAGTGATTTCAAAGGATTTGACTTGCAAACGGTTAATTGTACCGCCGAAGCATCCGGCGCCTCTGATATAAAAATTACCGTAAGCCGGGATCTGAAAATTGAAGCAACCGGTGCCAGCGATGTGGAATACAAGGGCACTGCCACCATCAGTTCCATGAAAACCAGCGGGGCGGGGAGCGTACGCAAACGGGATATGCGGTAACAGAACTTTTGAAAAAGCAGATCAGTTGATCTGCTTTTTTTTGGATCACATGGTTCAAACCCTTACTTTTGCACTCCAATCCGCGAAGTAGAGCAGCGGTAGCTCGTCGGGCTCATAACCCGAAGGTCGGGAGTTCGATCCTCCCCTTCGCAACAAAAAGGCCCTGATTACAGGGCCTGTTTTATTGTAAGGCATTCATTGCGGAAAGCAGTTTTTTTGAGAAGAGAACTGTTATTGGCAGAAGTAATACCAGGTCTTTGAAAGTGAAGGTGAACAAGCGGGCTCATATCCGCCCGAAGGAACGGGCGGACGGGAGTTCGATCCTCCCCTTCGCAACAAAGTCCTCCACACAAACGGAGGATTTTTTTATTACATCAGGTTTATGAAAGTTGGTTTTGTAAATATTTTCGGTAAGCCCAATGCAGGTAAAAGTACCCTGCTGAACGCCCTGCTGGGTGAAAAGCTTGCCATCATTTCTCCCAAGGTGCAAACGACCCGTCACCGCATCAAAGGCATTCTTACAACTGCTGATTATCAAATTGTTTTTTCCGATACTCCCGGTATAATTGACCCGAAGTATAAATTACAGGAGCGGATGATGCAGAGCGTGAAAAGTGCGCTGGAAGATGCCGATGTGGCCTTGTTGATGCTGGATGTAAAAGATGACTGGAAGGAAAATGATGAATTGTTCAGTTCACTGCTCCTGAAGGTACCCTGCCTGGTTGTATTGAATAAGCTTGATATGGTGAATACGGAACGGCTGGCAGAAGCAAAAGCTTTTTTTGAAGATCGTCCGTATTGCAAAGGGGTGATTACTATTTCAGCACTATCAGGTATAAACAAAAAAAACTTCCTGAAACCAATACTTGCATTGTTGCCCGAAGCGGAACCTTTCTTTGAAGAGGATCAGCTAACGGACTTAAGTACCCGCTTTTTTGTAGGTGAACTCATCCGTGAAAAAATATTTGAACTTTTCCAGGATGAAATACCATATCATACAACAGTATTGGTTACATCCTTTCAGGAAAAGCAGTCATTGATAAAAATCACAGCCGACATTATTGTGCAGCGTGAAACCCAAAAGGGGATTTTAATCGGCTCCGGCGGACAGATGATTAAAAAGCTGGGTATGATGGCACGCACAGATATTGAAGCGTTCGTGGGTTCAAAAGTGTTTTTGGAATTGTTTATTAAAGTGAGGCCGAAATGGAGGGATAATGATTTATTCCTGAAAGAGTATGGTTATCAGTAATTTTATAACATCTATATGAGTGGATTTACAGTAGCAATCGTAGGAAGGCCCAATGTGGGAAAAAGCACATTTTTCAATCGTTTATTGCAGGAACGCAAAGCGATTGTGGATGATGTGAGTGGTGTAACCCGTGACCGTCAGTATGGGGTGGCCGACTGGAATGGTAAATCGTTTAACCTGATTGATACAGGTGGTTTTGTTCCGGACAGCGTGGATATTTTTGAAACAGAAATCAGAAAGCAGGTAAAAATTGCGCTGAATGAAGCGAATGCAGTGGTGTTTATGTGTGATGCTGCAACGGGTATTACGGATCTTGATGAATCCATGGCCGATGTATTGAGGCGTACAACAAAACCTGTTTTTCTCGCAGTCAATAAAGTGGATAATCATGAACGCCTGCTGGAGGCCAGTGAATTTTATGCGTTGGGGTTTGAACATATCTTTTTTCTTTCTTCCATGACCGGCAGTGGAAGTGGTGAGCTGCTGGATGCAGTTGCAGGTATTATTCCGGAAGAACAGTCAGATGCTTCAGTTGATACGGTGCCGAAGATTGCGATCATTGGTCAGCCCAATGTAGGAAAGTCGTCATTACTGAATGCACTCCTTGGGGAGGAGCGTACGATTGTAAGTGAAATTGCAGGTACTACCCGTGATACGATTCACACCCGGTACCAATTGTTTCAAAAGGAGTTTATACTCATTGATACCGCAGGCATCCGACGGAAAACAAAAGTCAATGAGGATCTTGAGTTTTATTCTGTGATCCGGGCCATCAGAGCCATGGATGAAGCGGATGTGTGTATGTTGTTGCTGGACGCTACAAAGGGAATAACGCAGCAGGACCTGAATATTTATTCACTTGCTGCCAAAAAAGGCAAGGGATTGGTGTTGCTGGTTAACAAATGGGATCTGATGGAAAAAGAAACCAATACGGCCCGTGACTATGAAAAGGAACTGAAAGAACGACTGGCGCCTTTTAATGATATTCCTATTGTATTTGTTTCGGCAAAAGACAAAGTACGCATCATGCAGGCAATTGAAGCAACGTTGCAGGTGGTTGAAAATAAACAACGGAAAATACCCACTGCTCAACTGAATGAAGTGATTCAAAAGGCAATCAGCGCATATCATCCACCGGTGGTAAGAGGTGTTCCTGTAAGTATAAAGTATGTAACCCAGTTGCCCACTGCTGTTCCATCATTTGCGTTTTTCTGTAACCACCCCGATGATGTGAAGCAACCCTATAAAAACTACCTCGAAAATCAGTTGCGGAAGTCTTTTTCGTTTAAAGGTGTACCCATGCGTTTGTTCTTCCGTAAAAAATAAAAAGCTGTTTGTTTTATATATCAAAACCATTACACATGAAAAAAATCCTGGCAGTACTTGCTTTATCACTTTTTGTATGGAGTTGTGAAGACCCGGCTGGGCAAACCGATAACCAGAAGTCGGGTGCCGACACTGAAAACACAGTCGACCAGGCACAGGAAAAACTGAATCAAATCGTAGACAGTGCACAGGTAAAGGGAGAGAAACTGCTTGAAAAGGCGGGCGATTCACTGAAAGAAAAGGTACTGGAACCTGTCAAAACCGAAGCAAAGAAAGCCGGAGAAAAAATTAAGGAACGGGTGAATGAGGCCAAAGAAAAAATAAAGCAGTAAGCATTCGTTTTCTTTGGAAAAATCTATTTTGTTGAATTGGGAACGGCCTTTATCTTTGCCGTCCTTTACAGGGAATTAACTCAGTTGGCCAGAGCGTCCCGATGGAAATCGGGAAGGTCACTAACGGGCAGATTAAAGTTCATTTAGAAAAGGGGAATTAGCTCAGTTGGCTAGAGCGCTTGCATGGCATGCAAGAGGTCACCGGTTCGACTCCGGTATTCTCCACAGAACCGGACAACATCAAATTTTTGAAGAGTTGTTCGTTTTTTTATGTCGTTAAAAGAAAGTACACTTTCTTTTGACAACATACAGGCCAGAGCATCCCGAAAGCATTCGGGAAGGTCACCCCGATCAAATCGGGGTATTCTCCATACAAATCCTGTCCAGCAAGGCAGGATTTGTAGCTGATGATATATTGCATCTATCTGCTTTTTCTCCAAAAAAGGATCGCTACTACCTCGGTTGAACAGAAGATAAAAGGATCCTGATCGAACAGTAAACCCAGGCAGAAATCGTTTTACTAAAGAAGGTTACCCTGGCTATGGATCTTTCAGGTATCAATTTGTTGCAGAAAGCAAATGAAATGTTTTTTACGGTTATCTTTATTTTGTTGATAAGTACAGTCAACACCCCTTGCCATGTATTTTACAAAACCGGAACTGGAGTCTATTTTTTATCAATTCTTTGGAACGGCAACCCAGCCTTTGATTGTGCGTTCGCCCGGCCGTGTCAATATTATAGGGGAACACACCGATTACAATGAAGGATTTGTATTGCCCGCTGCTATTGATAAAGCAGCCTACCTGGCAATTTCTTTAAGGGACGATGATGAAATCCATCTTGTTGCAAGGGATTTGCAGGAGTCCTTTAGTTGCAAGATCTCCGATTTAAAACCGGAAAAAGATGTCACCTGGCCCAATTATATTCTCGGCACCGCCGCTCAATTCATCAAACGGGGTGTAAGTCTCAAAGGCTTCAATGCCGTCCTTACCAGCAATATACCCATCGGCGCCGGACTTTCTTCTTCAGCTGCAGTGGAATGCGCCACCGTTTTTGCATTGAATGAACTGCTGAAAACAAATCTCGACCGCTTAACCATGGTTCATATGGCGCAAAAAGCCGAGCATGAGTACGCTGGTGTGATGTGCGGCATCATGGATCAGTTTGCTTCCATGATGGGGAAAAAGGATCATGTCATCCGGCTCGATTGCCGCTCTCTCGACTATGAATATGAGCCGTTTCATCTGGGTAATTTCAAAGTGCTGTTACTGAATACCAATGTTAAGCATTCCCTTGCCTCATCGGAGTACAACACCCGCCGGCGTGAGTGCGAAACTGCTGTGAAATGGGTACAACAACATGTGCAGGGGGTAACTTCTTTACGGAATGTAACTACAGCCATGCTGGATCAGTATGTTTTGCCACAAAATGCTGTGGTGGATATGCGTGCCCGTTATGTGGTGCAGGAAATGGATCGACTACTTACTGGATGCAATAACCTGCTAAACGGTGACCTGAAATCACTTGGAGAAAAAATGTTTGCCACGCATGAAGGACTAAGTAAGATGTACCAGGTAAGTTGTAAAGAGCTGGACTGGTTGGTTGAAAAGGTGCGGCATAACGATGCAGTGATTGGCGCACGAATGATGGGTGGGGGCTTTGGTGGTTGCACCATTAACCTGGTTCAGGAAGATGCAATAGAACCACTGCTGCATGAACTGAAGCCTGCCTATGAACAGGAAATGAATTTGCCGCTGAGTTCTTATGTAGCTACGATCGAAAACGGAACCGAAATCATTTAAATGAAAGCTCTTGCATCTATCTGGTAAGGATCGGGAACATATGCAACTGCTGACCAGGGAGTGGGCTGCTGCGCCGCATTTGACGGGTGTGAAATTGTTTTCTCTTGAAAGTGAACAGCTTTTTCTCACAGTAACCAATTATGGTTTACGCATGGTGCATCTGCTGACCGCAGGAGCAAACCAGGAGCCGGTGGATGTCATTGTGGGACCAGAATCGCCTGAAACGTTTTTTCAATCCTCCAATCCGTATTACGGAGCCATCATCGGCAGGTATGCCAACCGTATTGATAAAGGCAGGTGTTCGTTAAACGGACATATCTGTCAGTTAAGCTGCAATAACGGTGCCCATCACCTGCATGGAGGTGTAATGGGGTTTCATAACCAGGTATGGGAATGCAGTACACACACACAGCACGAATTGGTATTCACACATACATCTGCACACGGAACAGAAGGATATCCCGGCAACCTGCAAGTGAAAGTGACGTTCCGGTTGAATGGTGCTGATTTGGTAATTGAATACGAAGCCACGACCGATGCAACGACGATTGTAAATCTTACCCATCATCCATTTTTTAACCTGAACGGTTGCGGAAGCACGTCGCTGGAAAGCCATTTTCTGCAACTGGAAGCCGATCTGTATCTGCCTGTACGTGTCGATATGATTCCGGAAGGAACCATGCAGGACGTCAAGGATACTCCGTTTGATTTCCGGCAACCGGCGTCATTGTCTGATCAATTGCAGCAAACACACGAACAGTTGCAGCGGGGCCATGGGTTTGATCATTGTTTTGTGAGAAACAGGTACGCTTCGGTTCCTTATGGATTAATTGCTACTGCATGGTCGCAACGAACAGGAATTGCCATGCGTATAGCTACTACGGAACCCGGTCTTCAATTGTACACAGGAAACTTTATGGATGGAGCCAATACAATGAAAAACGGAGTAACTGATATACTTCGCTCAGCTTTCTGCCTGGAACCCCAGCACTTTCCGAATAGTCCCAACGAACCGCAGTTTCCAAATGTGGTTTTAGAACCGGGCCGGTTTTACAAATCATCTACTACATTTGAATTTCTCAACCACCATTTAACGCACAGCACATGAGCTATCTGCAACTGCCCGACATTATTATTTTCCTGGTTTACTTCGTTATTGTAGCCGGTTACGGTTTCTGGATTTACAAACAAAAAAAGAGAGCCGAAGCCGATACAAAGGAATTCTTCCTTGCCGAGGGACAACTTACCTGGTGGGCTATCGGAGCCTCACTGATTGCTTCTAATATTTCTGCAGAACAATTCATTGGCATGAGCGGTAATGGATTTCGCCTGGGATTGGCCATTGCTTCTTACGAGTGGCTCGCCGCTATTTCATTGATCATCGTGGCGGTGTTCTTTATGCCTATTTACCTGAAGAACCGCATCTTCACCATGCCGCAGTTTTTAAGCACCCGCTACAACGAAACGGTGGCTTTGATCATGGCGGTGTTCTGGCTGTTCCTGTATGTAACCGTCAATCTTACTTCGATACTTTACCTTGGAACCATTGCACTGAATAACCTGGTGGGAGGCGAGTACTTTCATTTCATCATGATCGGTTTGGCTCTTTTTTCCCTGATCATCACCATCGGGGGTATGAAGGTGATCGGCTATACCAGTGTCATCCAGGTGCTGGTGCTGCTTATGGGCGGACTGGTAACTGCCTATGTGGCTCTTACCCTGGTGAGCGAAAAATTTGGAATGGGCAAGGATGCACTGGTAGGCTTTAAGCTGTTGTTGCAGAAGGTACCCGGTCATTTTGATATGATCTTCGACAAGCCTACCGTTGCCTCCACGCAAAAGGAAGTGGACAATTATGTGAGCCTGCCGGGACTGGCCATGCTGGCAGCCGGTCAGTGGATTGCCAATCTCAACTACTGGGGCTGTAACCAATACATCACCCAGCGTGCGCTTGGTGCCGATTTGCCAACAGCCCGTACTGGGATTTTGTTTTCTGCTTTGCTGAAGTTGTTGATGCCCGTAATTGTAGTACTGCCCGGTATTGCTGCCTATTTATTACATCAAAATGGTGAACTGCAGGAGCAGATGCTCACCAATGGTGAGTTTCGGGAAGACAATGCCTATGCTGCGATTCTTGGTTTTTTGCCAACAGGTCTTAAGGGTTTGACATTGGCAGCCTTAACGGCAGCTATTGTAGCATCACTGGCCAGCAAAGCCAATAGTATATCCACGATTTATACATTGGATATTTATAAAAAGTATTTTAATAAAGATGCCACGGAGAAGAAGCAGGTATGGATGGGACGGGTGGTGATTGTGGTTTCCATCATTTTTGCCATTATCATTAACTGGAAGGATCTGCTGGGCATAGGAGACAGGGGAGGATTTGAATTCATTCAGAAATATACAGGCTATGTGTCGCCGGTCATTTTTGCGGTGTTCCTGCTTGGCTTTTTCTGGAAGCGCACCACGGCCCGGGCAGCGCTGGTGGGTATTGTAGTAGGAACGGTTTTATCCATTGTGTTTGATAAAGTACTGCCATTGAACGGCCAGTATGATACCTGGCTTTATACAGCCTATGCTGATAGTAAAGGAGTCTATACCATTCCATTCCTGGTGCAGATGGGTTGGGTGTTTTTCTTTACCTGCCTGGTGATGATTGTGGCTAGTTTGCTGGATAAAAACCTGGTATCGAGAAGTCACACCATGGAAATTGACCCGGCGATGTTTAAAGTGGAGCCCCGCAATCTGATCCTGATCATGCTGATCCTGGTACTCGTTCTTGCCTTATACATACGATTTTGGTAGTGAGTTCCCGGCCATACTTCACCAATTGTATTAAACAACCGGTTGTCTGAACAATGGCACATGCTTTGGCTTCTTCCAGCGGAATAGGTGCGGTCGCCACTGGAAATCTGGCAACCGTGGTATGTCAGATGGATTGCGATATTTGATTAGGAAAGTAGAGATATTCTGAAATGCAAATGATTCTTTTTTCAAATGTCTTTTTTTCTCACTGATGAAGAAATCAGCTTGCAAAGAGCCAGAAATTGCTTGCTGGATAACGGGCTAAAACCTGCTTTTTTAAAAGAAGTGATGAAAATCACTTTGTTGTAAATAAAAAAACCGGTTAATTTACAATTTAAAGATTGCCTGCTTTGCCACCCAAGGACTCGTATATTAACATTGACGATCTGAAACGCCGTATTGCGGTGTATGAAGATGAAGCGGCCTACAAAGAGCTTTTTTTTCAATTATTTCCCTCTCTTACCCGTTTTTCAGAAAGCATTCTCAAGTCGAAGGAAGCTGCCGAAGAACTTGTGTCTGATGTGTTCATAACGATTTGGAATGATCGTGCAAAACTGCTTGACATTGAAGATTTTCGCCTCTACCTGTTTATTTCCGTAAGAAATAACTCACTCAGGAAGCTAAAACAAATCAACCGGCGTGCTACCGTTTCATTAGACGAATTAGATTTATCGTCCATTTCATCCCACTTCAGCCCGGAGGATCAGGTTCTGTCCCGTGAAACAACCCGTGAAATTGAAGCAGCCATTGAAGGTCTCCCGCCCAGGGCTCGTCTCATTCTGAAGCTTGCAAAAGATGACCGGCTCCGCTACAAAGAAATTGCCCGGTTATTGAATATTTCGGTGAAAACAGTGGATCATCAACTGGCAATTTCACTGAAAAAAATTTCCGTTGCTCTCGGATTGCTGGCAAAAAGAAAAAACAGAAAAAAATAACAAACCGTTTAGGGGATTTTTTGCGTTGTTGTCTCCTTAGCTTTATAACCATCATGAGCAGAGATAAAATCTGGCATTTGTATGCCAGGAAATTAATGGGTGAGGCC
The DNA here is from genome assembly GCA_943368955.1 of Chitinophaga pinensis. Classification (GTDB taxonomy): domain Bacteria; phylum Bacteroidota; class Bacteroidia; order Chitinophagales; family Chitinophagaceae; genus Lacibacter; species Lacibacter pinensis_A. Next base: position 729,479 of record CALRLY020000002.1, on the reverse strand, counting down.
AGCAGAGAAGAAATTCTGGAATTAGATCATCTGATTGAAGAAGATGCATCTGTTTCGTTTGAATTGGAGGAGTTAAAGCAATACTGGAATACAGAACAGCAGCCAGATGCCGAGTATATGGAGGCTACTTATTTGTTGCATCGTAACAGGATGGCCGAGAGAGGTTTACACCCGGGTGCCCAGGAAGAATCTGTTGCTAAAAGGGAGCCATTCTATTTGAAATACAAAGCCGGTATTTTAACAGTAACGGCACTTTCTCTAGCTGTGATTCTTATACTCGTTTTCAATCGAACAGTGAATTCTGAGGCACAGGCTACTGCCGGGTATCAGGTTAAGAAAAAGGAGATTGCGACAGAAAAGGGTTCGAAAACGTTTTTTAAACTGCCCGATGGGTCTTCGGTTTGGTTGAATGCCGGAAGTAAGCTTACGTATGAAAACATGATGGGAAATGGGTTGCGGGAAGTATATCTCACAGGAGAAGGCTTCTTTGATGTTGTGAAAGATGCAAAACGGGCTTTTATTATCCATACACAAAGTGTTGATATCAAGGTGCACGGAACACAGTTCAACGTGAAAGCCTACCCGGGTGAAAAAACAGTAGAAACCAGTCTGATTCATGGAAGTGTGGAAGTGTTGGTGAAAAACCGTCCTGGTGAAAGTTATTTGCTGAAACCCAACCAAAAACTCGTACTGTCGCTGGCACCACCTCCGGTAAAAGTGCAGAATGATCCAGCTGCTATTGCACGGGTGGAGCCTGTTGTTACCTTAAAAAAACTTACCTACCAGCCAGGCGATACTGCTGCTGTGGAAACTTCCTGGGTTAGAAACCGCCTGGTTTTTGAAGATGAGTCATTTTCAGAAGTGGCATTAAAAATGGAGCGCTGGTTTGATGTGGAGTTTGAATTCAGAAAAAAGAAACTTGAGAGTGAGCACCTGCGTGGATCGTTTGAAGATGAAAGCCTGGAACAGGCACTCAAAGCACTGCAATTCATCAGTTCAACCAAATTCAACTATAAAATTGAAAACAGGAAAGTAATTCTCTATTGATTATCAAACTAAAACAACATGCTTATGAACAGATCCAACAACTCAACCTGACTATAAAAAAGCGGGAAATGCGCCAACATCCCCCGCTATAGTAGTACGCTCTTTAACCTGGAAACTGCTGATTGATTGTTCACTGTTTCCCTTTCTTACTACCAAACTGTAAAAATATGAAAAAAAGGACATCGATTGCCCGGGCTTTTACAGCTCTAAAAAAGCCGCTTTTGATTATGAAACTAACTACTTTACTGCTCGTTCTCTTTACGTTTCAATCTTTTGCCGGACTAACTGCACAAAACATTACTTTAAAAGTGGATGATGCTGAAATTTCCAAAATTCTCACCAATATTGAGAAGCAGGGAAACTATCGCTTTTTGTACAGCAGCCGGTTGAAGGATTTAAAACAAAGAGTCAATGTATCATTTGAGAATCTTGAAATTAAAGACGCCCTTCAGCGTTTGTTTGCAGGTACCAGTCTTACCTACCTGCAACTGGATAACAATCTGATTGCGATCCGTTCTACAAACCCCGACGAGAAAGACATCCGTGTCACCGGACGGGTTTTGAATGAAGCCGGCGAACCGGTTTCCTCAGCTTCTATACAGGTAAAAGGTTCTACAGCGGGTACTGTGACCGATGGGAATGGAAACTTTGCCATTACAGTTCCAGAAAACGCAGTGCTGATCATTTCTGCAATTGGCTATAACACAATGGAAGTAGCTGTAGGCGGAAAGCAGCAATTAACCATCCGGATGACACAAGCTACCACTAAAATGGATGAAGTGGTTGTAATTGGTTATGGTGTTGCTGCCAAACGTGACCTTACCGGTTCTATCGTAAAAATTGCCGGAAAGGATGTGGCCGATAAACCAAACGTAAACCCCATTTCATCTCTTCAGGGGCGTGTAGCCGGTCTTTACATTGTTAATAGTGGTACTCCGGGCGCTGCACCTGATATCCGCTTAAGAGGTACGTCCAGCTTTGGTCAGGTTCGTCCGTTGTTCATTATTGACGGTATCTTCAATGATAATATCGACTTCTTAAACCCCAACGATATTGAGTCGATTGAAGTGTTGAAAGATCCTTCCTCTCTTGCCATCTTTGGTATCCGTGGTGCCACCGGTGCGATTGTGATTACGACTAAAAAAGCCAAAGCCGGCCAGATAAATATCAATTTCAGTTCTACTTTAGGTGTTAAATATCTTTCGCAGCGTGATCGTATTCCAATGGTGGATGCCAACGGATTTAAAACCCTCTGGGACGAAGAGCAGGCGAATAATGGTGTACCTGTGAACCAGCGGTTTGATTACACCCCCTGGACTGGTAATACCAACTGGGTGGATGAAATGTTGCGTCCTGCCACTTTCACTTCTAACAACCTCAGCGTAACGGCCAGCACCGAAAAGAATAAGTTTTATATGGGTCTTGGATATGTGGTGGATGAAGGGGTAGTTCGTAACGAGAAGCTTACCCGTTTCTTCATCAATATCAATGATGAATTACGGTTGAATAAAAATCTGAAAGTAGGTTTTACATTTAACACCATGCGCCAGCGTTTGCCATTCAGCCAGGCGAATGGTTTATTGTTTGATGCACGCCGGGTACTGCCCATCACCCCTGTAAAGAATGCAGATGGTACCTGGTACGATCTGGCGATTCAGGGCGGACAGATTGCCAACCCCGTTATGAACCTGGAGGAGAAATGGGATAAAGAGCGCCGCATCGAATTCCGGAATGTAGGAAGTGTTTATGCGGAAGTGAACTTCTTACGCAACTTCACCTTCCGTTCTACGTTCTATGCCGATATGTCGAACCTGGAATCAAAGACCTATGCGCCACTGATTAATATTTACAATCCGGTGATTAATTCAACGTTTATTTCGGGCTTCAATTTCTTAACCAGTGTGAATCAGAACACCGAGCGATGGAGAAAATTCCAGCAGGATCATGTACTGACGTTCAAAAAGAATATCGGTGATCACGGAATTACAGTAACAGGTGGTTTCACTACCTTCTTTGAAAGCTACGAAGGATTGTTTGGACGTGTGCAACAATCACTTACCAGCGATCCCATTCCGGATGATCCCCGTTTCTGGCATGTATCCAGTGGCTTCGGCGACCCCATTTCTTTACGTAGCACCAGTTCACAGTGGGAGCGTGCAAACGCCGCCTTCCTCGGACGGGCCCTGTATAACTACAAGGGCAAATACCTGCTGAATGCATCGTTCAGAAGAGATGGTTCTTCTGCTTTCCCTAACAATTACTGGAACAACTTCTTTTCTGTAGGTGCTGCCTGGGAAATTTCGAAAGAGAAATTCATGGAAAATCAAAAGTTCTTTGATTTCCTGAAACTGAAAGGATCGTTTGGTACACTGGGCGTACAGAATACACTTGGGCTTGCATACCCTGCATTCCCCCGGTTCCGTTCCGCCAACTCTGCTTTATTTGGCGACATCCTTAATGCCTCTTATCAGCGTGATTATGAGCCTGACAGAGATCTGAACTGGGAGCGCATTCAAGCAAAAGAAGTAGGCGTGGAATTTTCGGCTCTCAACAACCGTTTATCATTTGAAGCTGCCTGGTATGATCGTTTAACGACGAATCTGCTTGCCTTCCAGACTTCACCTTTAACGGGTACACGTTTGGGAAATATTGGTGATGTACGCAACAGGGGTATCGAAGCAACAGCCACCTGGACACAGGAGTTCGGCAAGGATCAGCGCTTAACCATCAGCGGTAACATTACAACCATGAATAATATGGTGGAAACACTGCCATCTGACGGAAGACTCCTGTCTGGCGAAGAGCGCCCCAGTGTAACAGAAGTTGGCAGGCCGATTGGATATTTCTTTGGCTATGTGGTGGAAGGTGTGTACCAGAGCTATGCTGATAAATTAGGTTCGCCAACAGTAGTGGGTTATGATTATCAGCCCGGCGATCTCAAGTACAAGGATATCAATGGAGATGGAATTATTGATGCCAGTGACCGTCAGTTGATTGGTAATCCCACGCCTGATTTTATCTATGGTTTTTCGTTGAACTATAAGTATAAAAATTTTGATGCCGGTATTGATTTTCAGGGTGTGTATGGAAACGAAATCTATCGCTTCTGGGGAAGTTCTGAATTGCCGTTTACCCGGTTTAATTATCCAGCGTTTCGTTTAAACCGTTGGACAGGCCCCGGTACTTCCAATTTTGAACCCGCTGTATCGAACCGCCCCATCAACCGTTTGCCTTCAACCTATGGTATTGAAGATGGTAGTTTCATCCGTGTGCGGAACGTGCAGATTGGTTATAATTTCAGTCCCGACGTGCTCCGGAAAATCAACATTAAGAGCTTCCGCATTTTTGCCAATGCGCAGAACCTGATTACATGGAACCGGAACTCCGGATATTCACCTGAGTTTGGCGGTAGCCCCACCCAGTTTGGTATTGACAACGGTGATGGTCCCATTCCTGTTGTAATTACTGCAGGTATTAATGTAAACTTTTAATCAGTAAACGATGTTATCAGAAATAAAAATTTTAAACATGAAACCGATGCGTACAATCAAACAAACAATGTGGGTGCTTTTCCTGGGCATCTCCACAGTCTTGATGTTCTCGGGTTGTTCCAAGTTCCTGGATCGGAAGCCGCTCGAAGCAACGCTGGATGACCTGAACCAGGGTGGACTGGAAGGTCAGATTTATGGTCTTTACGGTGCTATCCGTAACGGCGATGTGGCAGGTCAGGCGTTTGGAGGTATTCCCTGGATGGGCATTCACAATTTCCGCTCCGATGATTCGGAGAAAGGAAGCAGCCCGGCCGATGGTGCCGACTGGGAACTGATTCACGACAACTTCCAGTATGTAAAGGATCACTGGAGTGCCACCATTTATTGGGATCAGCACTATACCTTAATAGCTTTATCAAACACTGCATTACAAATTGCAGATTCATTGAAGCTGAACGATCCTGCTTCGCAAGTTAATATTGGAGAAGCAAAATTCTTCCGTGCACTGGCTTATTTTGATCTGGTACGGGTGTATGGACAGGTTCCGAAGATTGATTTCCGTGTGTACAATCCTTCTGAAGCACGCCGCCCCAAAGTGGCCGAAGCTGAAATTTATGCACTGATTGATGCTGACCTGCAGGCAGCTATTGCTGCACTTCCTCCCACCTGGGCAACCGGAAGCGTTAACCGTTTTCCCGGCCGTTTGACCAACTATGCAGCTAAAGCATTACGTGCCAAGACACTGCTTTATCGCAACCGTTGGGCCGAAGCGCTGGCTTTGTGTAATGATATCATCGCCTCCAACCGCTATGCATTGGCCGATGATTATTTCAAAACCTTTAGTGTGGAAGGTGAAAACAATTCAGAATCCATATTTGAAATACAGGCCGACCAGGGAACGCAGTATGGAAACAGCGAACCATACTCCTGGACAGGTATTTGCCAGGGTGTGCGTGGATCAGCTGAGTGGGATTTAGGATGGGGCTGGAATACGCCAACTGCTGCATTGGTAAATGCATATGCACCGGGTGATAAGCGTAAAGATGCCACAGTTCTTTTCTCCGGTCAGCCAGACGGTGTGTACGGAAGAACTGTGCCTGCCTTCCCGTCTGTGGTGCCACGTGCGTACTGGAATAAAAAAGTGTATCCCAATCCTGCAACGCAAGTGGCAAAAGGTCAGCGCCAGGCAGGTTGGTACAACCATAAAGTGCTCCGTTATGCTGATGTGTTATTGATGGCAGCTGAAGCAGCCAATGAAGTGGGTGGTGCCGGCAATCAAACACTGGCAGTAAGTTTGGTGAATCAAATCAGAACCCGTGCCGGTTTAGCAAATGTTTCATTTACCACCCAGGCAGCCATGCGCACAATCATACAAAATGAAAGAAGATTTGAAATGGCAATGGATGGCGAACGTTTCTTTGACCTCGTTCGTTGGGGATTAGCTCCTACAGTATTAGGGCCGTTGGGTTACACGCCGAAGAACCGGTATTATCCTATTCCGCAGGCAGCCATTGACTTTGCAAATGGTGTACTCATTCAAAATCCTGATTATTAATCGTTGATCTCATTTCTAATTTTTAATCAACTAAATTTTTTGAATATGCGAATAAAATTTTTTCAACCAATTCTCATGGTTTCCGCTGCTGCATTGTTTGCATTTGCCGGCTGCCAGAAAATTGAAAGACCGGGTTTGCGATCTGATTTTCCACAAGACGCAAATCCTCCGGGTGGCCCTTTGAGTTTTTATGTGGCCTTTGATGGATCAAGCTCAAACCCGCTGATGAATGCTGTAGATAGTATACGTGCCAACTTTGCATCTGATAACCCGTTGGCTTCCATTGCAGGTATCAGCGGTAAGGCTGTGCAGGGTGCCAACAAAAAGTTCATTAAGTATGCAAAGCCAAATGATTGGGCTGCTCTTGCAAAGAGTTTTACCATTTCGTTCTGGTATAAAAAGAATGGGCAAACCCTCAATAATAACGGAACAAACGGACCGGAGCATGTAATTTCTCTTAAATCAAGTAACGGACATTGGTCCGGCGCTTCCATGCTCTTGTTTCTGGAGGGTAATAATGCCGCCGGTGCAGTAAAGGTGATGATTGCCGACAGAGCTGTTCGGGATAACTGGTTCACCTGGGAAGGTGGAAATACCATCGCCGGGTTACTTGATAACAACTGGCATAACATTATCCTGGTTTACAATGCAGCAACAAGTACATTAACTCTTTACGTTGATGGTGTTGCAAATAGTAATACCAGAGCGTGGGGTGGACAGGGTGATATTAAAATTGACGATTCCAAAATTACAGAAATGCGGATTGGATGTGGTCCTAATAACAGTTTGGATTCTGATGATTGGTTGTCTTCCACTTTCAAGGGGGCACTGGACCAAATCAGAATGTATAGCACCGCCTTATCTGCTTCTGAGGTTACAGCTTTGTATAATTCAAAGCGCTAAGCACTTGCAGTTTTTTTGAGTAATAATCAATAGTAGCGGGGCTGCATTTTTATGCAGCCCTTTTTAAAACTGCCCGGGTTCTAATAATTCAGTTGATCACTTGCCATGATTGAAAAGAATAAGTTTTCTGTAGTTTTATTTTTTTGCTTTACAGTTCTGATCAGCTGTAACAAAAAGCAGAATGCGCTGTTTGAAAAAATGAGTGCTTCGCAAACCGGTGTGGCATTTGAAAACAAACTGGTAGATGAGGAGCATTTTAATATTTTATACTACCTCTATTTTTATAACGGCGGTGGCGTGGCTACCGGTGATGTGAATAATGACGGGCTTGTTGATATTTATTTTACTGCTAATTCAAAGGGCAAGAATAAACTTTACCTGAATAAAGGAAATTTTTCCTTTGAAGATATAACGGATAAAGCGGGTGTTGCCGGTACAGCTGACTGGTGCAGTGGTGTAACGATGGCAGATGTAAATGCCGACGGGCTGCTGGATATCTATGTTTCTGCTGTGGCACAATTCGGGCACCTGAAAGGGCATAACCTTCTTTACATCAATCAGGGTAACAATACGTTTACAGAAGAAGCAGCTGCATACGGACTTAATTTTTCCGGGCTTTCCACACAGGCTGCTTTTTTTGACTATGACCACGACGGAGACCTTGATTGCTATCTATTGAATCATTCGAAACAACCGCACTCCAATATTGTAGACACACTTAACAGGCGAAAAGTGGATGCAATCAGCGGAGACCGATTGTACAGAAATGAAGCAAGTGAAGGTAAAAAGAAGTTCACCGATGTGTCTGCAACAGCCGGCATTTATCAAAGTAACCTGGGCTATGGTCTTGGTATCAGTGTAGCTGATTTTAATAACGATGGATGGGAGGATGTGTATGTTGGGAACGACTTTCACGAAAACGACTACTACTATATCAATAACCGGAATGGAACCTTTACTGAGGCGGGTGCCACACATTTTAATCATTACAGCCGCTTTAGTATGGGAAATGATGCAGCTGATTATAATAATGATGGCCAGATTGATATAATAACGGTGGATATGTTGCCGCCCGATGAAAAAACCCTGAAAACTTATGGCAGCGATGAGAATCCGGAAATCTATAAAATGAAACTGGAGCGCAACGGGTACCAGCACCAGTTCTCAAGGAATTGCCTGCAAATGAATAACGGTAATGGCATATCGTTCAGCGATGTGGCTCTGATGAATGGAGTTTCTGCTACCGACTGGAGCTGGAGTCCCCTGTTTGCTGATTTTGATAATGATGGTTACAAAGATTTGTTCATCAGCAGCGGTATCGTAAAGCGGCCTGTTGATCTTGATTTTGTACGATTTGCATCTGATATGAACCTGAAAAAAGGACTGAATACTACAGATGCCTATGATAAAGAAACCATTCAGCAAATGCCCGATGGAAGCAGTCATCCTTTCTTTTTCAGGAATACAGCCGGTTCGGGCTTCCGGGATGTAAGTGTTGAATGGGGTACCAGTACCATGAAGGGTTATTTCAACGGGGCTGCTTATGCTGATCTTGATAATGATGGTGATGTGGATGTAATAATCAATGCCATTAATGCACCGGCGGTTCTGCTTCAGAATAAACAGGCAGGCAAGCATCATCTTTCCCTTTCTTTGAAAGGCGATTCACTCAACCCGTTTGCGGTTGGTGCAAAAGCATATGTGTTCACACCGGCGGGAATTCAGTTTCAGCAGTTGATGCCCACTCGTGGGTTTCAGTCTGCATCAGATACAAAACTGCATTTTGGACTTGACTCGGTTAAGCAGGTTGATTCTGTTTTAGTAGTATGGCCTGATCAGTCCTTTGAAATGATCCGGAGTATAACTGCTGATACACTGCTGACCATTAGCCGGAAACAAGCTACAGGCGTATTTGTATATTCTGATTTTTTCAAACAGGCATCTCCTTATTTTGAAGACGTAACAAATACGATTCGTTGCAACTGGAAGCATCAGGAAAATGATTTTCTTGATTTTAATGCCCAGTATCTCATTCCGCATGCCCAATCAACCCGTGGTCCCAAACTGGCAGTGGCAGATGTGAATGGTGATGGACTTGATGATTTCTATGCCTGTGGTGCGAAAAATCAACCAGGTGCTTTATTAGTACAGCAGTCTGATGGTTCTTTTGTTTCTACGAACACAACATTGTTTGCTGCAGATGCAGGTTGCGAAGATGTAGATGCAGTTTTCTTTGACGCTGATGGTAACGGTACAAACGATTTACTGGTCGTAAGCGGCGGAAACCAACTTCCTTCCGCAAGCAGTGATTTGGCAGACCGTTTATATCTGAACGACGGGAAAGGAAATTTTACAAAAAAGCAACAGGCTTTCACGATTCAGTACGAGAATAAATCCTGTGTTGCTGTAGCGGATGTGGACCAGGATGGTGATGTAGATTTTTTTGTAGGAAATCTGGCAAGTCCCACTGCATTTGGTATGCCCAAAACATCGTATCTCTATCTCAATAACGGGAATGCCACTTTTACACTTGCCGGTATGCAATTAATTGATCTTACATTGATCGGGAACGTAGCGGCGGCTGTATTTGCAGATCTTGATAAAGACGGATGGCAGGATTTAATTGTAGCTGGTGAATGGATGCCGGTAAAAATTTACAGGAATCAAAAGGGAACCTTCAAAGCCACCGATCTTCCGGCATCTACCGGTTTATGGCAAACGCTGTTTGTAACAGATGTTAATGGTGATAAAGCACCAGATATCCTTGCTGGTAACTGGGGCCGCAATTCAAAATTGTGGGAGGGTAAAACTGGTCCGCTTAAGTTGTATGTGAAGGATTTTGACAACAACGGAAAAACAGAGCAGATCATGGCTTATACGGTTAATGGAGAAGAGTTTCCCTTTCTTGCAAAAGATGAGCTGGAGCGTCCGCTGCCGGTTTTGAAAAAAGCCTATTTAACTTATGGCGAAGTGGCGGGCAAAACGGTACAGTATATTTTTTATGATCTGTTTAAAGATTACACCGAGCGCAAGGCTGAAGTACTCGGTAATTCTGTATTCATAAATGATGGCAAAGGCGGTTTGGAACGGAAAGATCTCAGTAAAGAATTGCAAATGGCGCCAGTGATGAGTTTTGCTTCCGCAGGTGCAGGAAACTGGTTGGCTGGAGGTAATTTTTATGGCGTAACTCCCTATGAAGGAAGATATGATGCATTGTTCCCGGTTGCATTTGGTTGGAACAATAATGGAACTGTGGTAAACAGTTCGCTGCCGTTTTTGAAAGGAGAGGTAAGAGATATAAAAACATTGAAAACCTCCAAAGGTGAACTGTTGGTTATTGCGAGGAATGATCAGCCGCTTGTGTTTCTGAAGCAGGCACGTTGACTTGACGATTCGGATTTTTTTAAAAACGTATATATCTATGAAGAAAGGTTCTGTCTTACTTGTTGCTGTAATCATTGCGTCTCTTTCACTCAACTTCAATTGTAAAAAGAAGAAACCGGGTGAAACACCAGATCCTGTACAACCAGGAGCAACTATTAATTCGTGGTTAACGAGGGGCAATCTTACTGCATTGTTGCAGAAACAACCGGCGCTTTCATTCAGTAGTGCAGCTCCTGTTACGCCGTTGATAATAGATGTTGACAGTTCGCAGCAGTTTCAAACAATTGATGGATTTGGATTTACACTCACTGAAGGAAGTGCGTTTCTGCTGAACCGCCTTTCAGCTGGGCAGCGTGCTGCTTTGCTGCAGGAATTGTTTGGTAACGGCGAAAATGATATCAGTATCAGTTATTTGCGCCTGGGCATTGGTGCCACCGATTTAAGCACCAAAGTGTACAGTTACAATGATCTGCCATCCGGAGAAACAGATCTTACGTTAGCGCAATTCAGCCTTGGACAGGATACTGTTGATCTGATTCCTGTGCTCAAACAGATTCTTGCCATTAATCCATCAATCAAAATAATGGGTTCTCCCTGGAGTGCTCCTTCCTGGATGAAGGATAACAAAAATCCGGTGGGTGGTAGTCTGCTTCCGCAGTATTACGGCGTTTATGCACAATACCTGGTGAAGTATATTCAGCAGATGCAGGCAAAAGGCATTACGATTGATGCCATAACGCCGCAGAATGAGCCTTTGCATGGAGGCAATAATCCCAGCATGGTGATGACGGCATTGCAACAGGCCGATTTTATAAAAAATCATTTAGGGCCTGCGTTTCGTGCTGCGAACATTACAACAAAAATTGTAATTTATGATCATAACTGCGACCGGCCCGATTATCCAAATACCATTCTTGCCGATCAGGCAGCCCGCCAGTTTATAGATGGTTCAGCTTTTCATTTATATGCCGGTGATATTGCTGCCTTGTCAACCGTAAGAGATGCACATCCTGATAAGAACATTTATTTCACGGAACAATGGACCGGTGCCAACGGCAGTTTTGATGGTGATTTGAAGTGGCATCTGCGGAATGTTATCATCGGCTCTGTACGCAACTGGAGCAAGGTGGCATTGAACTGGAACCTGGCTAATGATGGTGGTTTTCGTCCGGCTACTCCGGGAGGCTGTACGCAATGTAAAGGGGCTGTAACACTGGATGGTTCTATTACCCGTAATGTGGGATATTACATCATCGGGCATGCTTCGAAATTTGTGCCGGCTGGTTCAAAGCGAATCGGAAGCACACAGGTGGGAAACTTGTATTCAGCTGCATTTGTTACACCCACCGGTAAGAAAGTTTTGATTCTGTTGAATGATGGAACAAACAATGTCAATTTCAGTATCCGCTTCAAGAATCAGTCTGTTGCTGCCACGCTATCGGGTGGGGCAGTAGCAACATATGTTTGGTAACATTTAAAAATTATTTTTCATGAAACAGTTTGTAACCATTGGTTTTTTATTACTGTTGTTCGGGTGCAAAGAGCAAAGTACTACCAGTCCTGCAACTTCCGTTGCAACAACTTCGTACAGTACAGATGGGAAGTCGGTGCTTGTATTTACAACTGCCGACAGTGCCAATCTTCGTTTTTCTCCTGTTGACACGCTTCTTTTTTCGGAGAAAAATCAGCCTGTTGAAACTGAAACGACTGTTTTTGTAGATCCGGGAAAAACATTTCAATCATATATGGGCGTGGGTGCAGCATTAACGGATGCATCAGCCGAAGTGTTTGCAAAACTTCCGAAAGAAAAACAACAGGAGTTCCTCACAGCTCATTTTGATAAAGAAAAAGGATTGGGTTACACTATTGCCCGTACCAATATTAACAGCTGTGATTTCAGTAGTGATATGTACACGTATGTTGATGAGGGCGACAAAGAATTAAAATCATTTAACATTGACCACGACCGCAAATTTAAAATTCCCTTGATCAAAGCAGCCATGCAGGCAGCAGGCGGTAAGCTCAGTTTATTTGGTAGTCCGTGGAGTCCGCCGGCCTGGATGAAGACCAACAATGATATGCTGTTCGGCGGTAAACTCAAGCCCGAGTTTTATGAAAGCTGGGCTTTGTATTACACAAAGTTTATAAAGGAATATGAGAAGGAAGGAATTCCTGTATGGGGCATCAGCATACAAAATGAACCAATGGCTACACAAATTTGGGAAAGCTGTTTGTATACGGCCGACGAAGAAAAAGATTTTCTGAAGAATCACCTGGGCCCTACCATGGAAAAAGAAGGTCTAAAAGATAAGAAAATAATTTTGTGGGATCATAACCGGGATCTGATGTATCAGCGTGCCACCACGTATCTCAATGATCCGGAGGTTGCAAAGTACGCATGGGGTATTGGTTTTCATTGGTATGAAGACTGGAGTGGTGGAGAGCAGATGTTTGATAATGTACGCCGGGTTCATGAAGCGTTTCCTGATAAAAATTTGTTGTTTACAGAAGGATGCAACGGCCCTTTCAAATACGATCAGATGAAGTTGTGGAAATGGGGAGAGCGATATGGACGTAGTATGATCAATGATTTTAACAATGGAATGACCGGGTTTACAGACTGGAACATTTTGCTGGATGAAACCGGTGGCCCCAATCATGTAAAGAATTTTTGTTTTGCACCCGTGCATGCGGATACACGTACAGGTGAATTGATTTATACCAATGCTTACTACTACATTGGGCATTTTTCAAAGTACATACAGCCTGGTGCCAAACGTATCAGTACGGCAACGAGCAGAAGTCAGTTGCTCACAACCGCTTTTCAAAATCCTGACAAAAGCATCGCTGTTGTTGTAATGAATCAATCAGATAAAGCTTCGAACTATTACCTGTGGATCAATGGTAAAGCAGTGCAAGCCTACGCTCCTGCACATTCAATGAACACATTAGTAATTAAATAATGCGCCACCTGTTGTACATAGGGATTATTTGCTCTGCCCTTTTGGGGTGTAAGAAAAAAAATCCGCCTACACCGCCGCCACCTGCACAATTGACGGTTCGTAGTGTGCAGTTAAACGGAGCTGTGATTGTTGATAATGCGTATAATGTAAGCCGTTTGCCGCTGATCAGGGTGGAGTTGTCAGAAGCAGTGAACCGCAGTATGGTTGCTGCATCGGTTAAATTGAATACCGCTGCAGGCTCACCATCACTCAATATCAGCTATGAGAGCAACGATGCAGTGCTGTTAATTCAGCCGGCTTCGCCGTTGACAGCATTAACCCGTTATAATTTTGTCATTGAAAACACATTGAAATCGGCTAAAGGCGGTTTGTTTATTTCAACAGTGAATTACAATTTCACTACGCAAATTGATTCATCCAGAAAGTTTCCTGCTATCAGTGATGATGCTTTGCTGACACTGGTGCAGCAGCAAACTTTCAAGTATTTCTGGGATTTTGCCCACCCGGTGAGTGGTTTGGCAAGAGAGCGTAATACTTCCGGTGATGTGGTTACGATGGGCGGAAGTGGTTTTGGTGTAATGTCAATCGTTGCTGGTATTCACCGTGGGTTTATTACAAGACAGCAGGGTTTAACCCGAATGCAAACCATCGTTTCGTTTTTGAAAAACAATGCACAAAAATTTAAAGGCGCTTTTCCTCATTGGATGAATGGCATTACCGGTGCGGTGGTTCCTTTCAGTGCAAAGGATAATGGAGCCGACCTGGTGGAGACTTCGTTTTTAATGATGGGGTTGCTCACCGCACGGCAATACTTTGATGGTGCTGATGCAACAGAAACCAATCTGCGGAATGATATTACATCCATGTACAATGCTGTAGAGTGGAGCTGGTTCCGCAAGAACAATGAAAATGTGTTGTACTGGCACTGGAGTCCCAACTTTGGCTGGGATATCAATCTGCAGATCCGTGGCTGGAATGAATGCCTGGTCACCTATGTACTGGCAGCATCTTCTTCCACATTTGGTATTCCTGCGGGTGTTTATACCAATGGATTTACCTTTAACGGAAATCCTCCATTTAAAAACGGCAACAGTTATTATGGCTACCAGTTGCCTTTAGGCGAAAACCTGGGCGGACCTTTATTTTTTTCTCATTATTCTTTCATGGGTATTAATCCCAATGGGTTGATTGATGTAAATGCCAACTATCTGACACAGAACAAACATCATTCACTTGTCAATTATAACTATTGCAAAAGCAATCCACGGGGTTATTTTGGATACAGTGATTCTGTTTGGGGATTAACAGCGAGTGATATACCAAATGGCTATACGGCTTCATCGCCCACTAACGATGTAGGTGTAATTGCGCCAACAGCCGCTTTGTCTTCTTTTCCGTACACGCCAACAGAGAGTATGAAAGCGTTAAAGTTTTTCTACTATGTGCTGGGGGACAAGCTGTGGAAGGAATATGGTTTTGTGGATGCTTTTTCTTTAAAAGATAATTGGTTTGCGGGTTCGTTCCTGGCTATAGACCAGGGACCGATTGTTGTAATGATTGAAAATCACCGCAGTGGTTTGTTATGGAATTTATTTACCAGTTGTCCTGAAGTAAAAAACGGAATGCGTGCTTTGGGATTTACGGCACCTTATTTATAAGAACATGAAGTTTTCATTACTTATACTTTGCATTGCCTGTTGCCTTCAGATAACGATGGCTCAGGAAGTTTTTGATGCGAAACGTCGCCCGAAGAATTTATCCGATACAGCATTGCTGGAATTAGTGCAGAAACAAACCTTTCGCTATTTCTGGGATTTTGCACACCCGGTAAGCGGGATGAGCCGGGAACGTAGTAACAAGAGTTTTGGTTATGGCGATGAAGTAGTAACCACCGGTGGTACCGGGTTTGGTATTATGAGTGTGATTGTGGCAACAGAACGTAAATGGATCAGTAGAGATACTGCCGCAAAATTTTTGTTGAAGATGGTGAATTTTTTGTTGAAAGCAGATTCTTATCACGGTGTATTCCCACATTGGCTCAATGGAGAAACAGGTAAAACAATTCCCTTCAGCAGGAAAGATGATGGAGCAGACTTAGTGGAAACATCTTACTTGTTTCAGGGTTTGCTATGTGCCCGCCAGTATTTCACTGGCAGCAGTTCACCAGAGCGTGAACTTCGGAACCGCATTGGCTGGTTGTGGAATGACATTGAATGGAACTGGTTTACGAAAGGTGGAGAAGAAGTTTTATACTGGCATTGGAGTCCCAATAACGGGTGGGCTATGAATTTTCCGGTGCGTGGTTTTAATGAATGCCTGATCATGTATGTGCTGGCTGCTTCTTGTCCGAATGAGCGTTATAGTGTTCCATCGTCTGTTTATCACCGTGGCTGGGCACAAAGTGATTTCTTTAAAAACGGGAAAGAGTTTTACGGTATTAGATTACCATTGGGTTTTGACTATGGAGGTCCCTTATTCTTTTCTCATTATTCTTTCCTCGGCTTGAATCCAAAGGGATTAAAAGACCGTTATGCAGATTACTGGGAACAAAACCGGAATCATACGCTGATTAACAGGGAGCATTGTGTTCGCAATCCCAACAATTATAAAGGATATGGTGCTGATTGCTGGGGTTTAACCGCCAGTGATACGTATAGCGGTTATGCAGCACATTCGCCAACGGAAGATTTGGGAACAATCTCACCCACTGCAGCATTAAGTGCATTTCCTTACACACCCGAATACAGTATGCAGGCTTTGAAACATTTTTATTTCAATCTTGGCGATAAAATCTGGAGCGAATATGGTTTTATTGATGCATTCAACGAAACAAAAAATTGGTATGCGAAAAGTCATCTGGCCATTGACCAGGGTCCCATTATTGTCATGATTGAGAACTACAGAACAGGATTGCTTTGGAATTTATTCATGAGTTGTGAAGAAGTAAAGAAAGGATTAAATAAAATCGGATTTCAAAGTCCTCATATCACACGCTAAAAATTCATTTATGAAATTGCTTGCTGCTATTTTAAGTTTGTTCGTCAGTACAGCTGTTTGTGCACAACCGCTCATCAAAGGTAAATATGGCGATGGCCCGGATAGTATTTTACCGGTTGGTATCATCAAAGGTTTATCGGATGATCAGTTGCTGGAAGTGGTACAGAAACAAACATTTCGTTTTTTCTGGCATGGTGCACATCCTTACAGCGGGTTGGCGTTGGAACGGAGTAACTCAGTTCTGGCAGAACATTATTGGGATTATATCAATGAAGCGTGGGATGAGCCCAACTTCAGCAAAACGGAATTTGGAAGAGATGCAGGGGCGATTGGTGGTACCGGTTTCGGAATTATGAGTACGGTCATTGCCGTAGACCGTAAATGGATTGGAAGAGATACAGCAGTAAGAAGATTGATTAAGATCGTAGATTTTTTAATTAATGCAGATTGCTTTCACGGCATCTATCCGCATTTTATGAATGCAAGAACGGGCAAGACCATCAAGTTTGACCGTCTGGATGATGGCGCAGATATCGTTGAAACCAGTTATTTACTCATGGGATTATTATGTGCCCGTGAATATTTTAATAAAGAAACACCGAGAGAAGTGTATCTCCGCAAACGTATCAATCAAATGTGGGGTGCTGCCAACTGGAACTGGCACACCAATGGAGAAAATAAACTGTATTGGCACTGGAGTCCTTATAATGGATTTGATATGAATTTTCCGGTATGGGGTTATAATGAATGTTTAATAACCTACATCATGGCAGCTTCTGCACCGAACCCTGCCAAAGCTATTTCAAAAGCAGCTTATGATGGTACATGGGCGGGCAGTTTAGGGTTTAAAAATGGACGAACGTATTATGGTTATGTGTTGCCGCTCGGCAATTATGATGAAGATAAAGGTGGCCCGTTATTTTTTGAACAATATACGTTCCAGGGAATTGATCCCAATGGCCTTGTGGATTCATTGGGCAATGATTATTTCATACAAGGGAAACATCATACACTCATCAACCGTGCCTATTGTATGGAGAATCCCAAACAGTTTAATGGCTATTCTGATAAGTGCTGGGGTTTAACAGCTGGTGATTCCTATAAAGGTTATGTGGCACATAGCCCGCAAAATGACCGGGGAGTGATTCAGCCAACAGCTGCCATCTCCTCTATGCCTTATACTCCCAAAGAAAGCATGGAAGCCTTACGGTATTTCTATTATGAGTTGGGAAATAAAATATGGAGTAAGTATGGTTTTGTGGATGGATTCAGCATTCATCACAACTGGTATGCAAAAAGTCATTTAGCCATTGACCAGGGACCGATTGTGGTAATGCTTGAAAATTACAGAACAGGTTTGTTATGGAAACTTTTTATGAACATACCTGATATACAAAATGGGTTAAAACGATTGGGTTTTAAAAGTCCGTATATAAAATGATGAAACGTTTGCCTGGTATTATTTGTGTTTTATTTCTATTGAGTACATCTGCTTTTGCTCAAACAAAAGCAGTTGTGATGACTTATAATATCCGGCTGAATGTGCAATCAGATGGTGAGAATTGGTGGGAGAACCGTAAGGATAAAGTAGCTGCTTTGATGAATTATTATGAAGCAGATTTTATCGGGGCGCAGGAAGTGCAGCATGAACAATTGGAATATTTGCTCAACACACTGACGCATTACAGTTCTGTTGGTGTAGGGCGTGATGACGGTAAAACCGCTGGTGAGTATTCCTGTATTTTATACAACAATAAAAACTATAAGCCGGTTCAGCAATCAACCTTCTGGCTATCGCAAACACCCGACAAAGTTTCTATGGGCTGGAATGCGGTTTGTAACCGTGTTTGCACCTATGGTTTGTTTGAACACATCAAAACAAAAAAGAAGCTATGGGTCTTTAATACACATTTTGACCATGTGGGTGATACGGCAAGAATGGAATCAGCAAAACTGATTATGGAGCGGATTAAAGAGCTTACAGCAAAACAGAAATATCCGGTGGTGTTTACAGGCGATTTTAATTCTCAACCCACGGATGCACCTGTTCAGTACATCAGTCAGCACTTGAATAATGCAAGAATGATCAGCACAATGCCATCTTATGGTCCTGTAGCAACATGGAATGCGTTTAAGTTTCATGAAGTGCCGAAGGGTTGGATCGATCATGTGTTTGTCTCCAAGACCATCTTTGTACAGAAGTACGCTGTGATCACCGATTCCTATGATAAAAAGTATCCATCCGATCATTTTCCTGTTTTAGTACATCTTACTTTTTAAACATTGTAGTATGAGTCAAACGATCTCCCGTCAGCAATTTTTACAGTACACGGCTTCTGCAGGAGCTGCCGTGCTGCTTTCTTCTTTGGAAGCTTTTGCATTGTCTGCCGAAAAGAAGTTACGGGTTGCAGTGATCGGATGCGGCAGTGTTAGCAACCGCTATCTTCCACAACTGCTTTCTTCAAAGTTGATTGAAGTGGTGAGTTTGTGTGATATAAAGTATGAACGTGCGGTGGCACAAAACAAGGAGTACAACGTAAAAGCGCAAACCTACACTGATATTGATGCTATGCTCAAAGGTGTTCCGTTTGACATGATGGTCACCCTGACAGACATGCAGAACCATGGTGAACTGAATAAAAAAGCATTACTCGCCGGTAAACATGTGTGGAGTGAAAAGCCGATGGCGAACACCTATGCTGAAGGAAAGGCATTGCTGGAACTGGCAAAATCAAAGAATTTAAGATTTTGGGGGGCGCCTGCTGTAGTAAACAGTCCGCAGTTTGCATTTATGAGCAAACAGATACAAGAAGGAAACTTGGGACGAATTGCAGCTGCACATGGACAGTACGGCCATACGGGCCCCAACTGGAGTGCTTTCTTTTATGAAAAGAAGGGAGGTTCCATGCCCGATTTAGGTGTTTATAATATGGCAACACTAACTGGTTTGCTTGGCCCTGCAAGAAGTGTAATGGCTATGACGAGTATTGTGAATCCTGAGCGTACAGTAGATGATAAAGGAAAAATAAAAGTCGAAGAGGAAGATAATGCGCATGTATTACTGGAGCATGATAAAGGTGTCATCAGTCATGTAATGTGTGGGTTCAATTATTTTGATCCGCATGGTCATGAAGCAGGGAATCAAGCCCTCCATTCCATCCAGATCTATGGTGATAAAGGGAATATGCGGTTGATCGGTTATGATTGGGAAACCAATGGTGTGATGCTGGATACACATTGGGATAAACCAGCCGAGCTTCTTTGTACGGAAAAAGGTGGCTATGAGTGGCAGGAAGGTGCAAGAGTAACCGGTGAAAGTATTATAACGGGTGTTGAACCAAAGATCAATGTGGAACATGCGTTGCATGTACTGGAGGTCATTGAAGCAGCCCGCACTTCTTCAGCAAAAGGAGTGAAGGTGAAATTGAAAAGTACATTTCCATGGCCTATTGTATAATATAATGAATCGACACACTTTCATATTTGTTTTTGTACTGTTCTGCAATTTCATTGCAGATAGAGCTGCAGCCCAGATAAGTGCAGGCAAAATAATTTCTTATAAAAAAAGCAGAAGTGGCATAACTGGTACAACAGCGAACGGTATTTTTGAAATAACAGCGTATTCACAACATATAATCAGGGTTCGATTTACGACCAAAAAAGAATTTCAGCCACTGCCTTATGCATTGGTGGCATCGTTGCAGGGCCCCGATCAGGTGACACTAACGGAGCAAAGCAATACCATTCAGGTTTCAACAGGAATGATCAATGCAGTAGTTGACAAGCAGCCGTTCTTCAGCATTACATTTAAAAATGCAAATGGAATGATTCTGAATGAAGATGTTCGGGGGGCGGGCTTTGGTACTTCATTTATTGGTGAGCGCTGGACACTTTATAAAAAACTGCAGGAGGGTGAGCGCTTTGTGGGTATGGGTGAAGCTTTAGGAAATCTTGACCGAAAAGGAGCGGGTATTACACTCAACAATACAGATACCTATAAATACGGTGATCCAAGGTTGAATATGTACAGTTCCATTCCGTTCTATATGGGTTTTCATCACGCACAGCAATACGGGATCTTTTATAATAACAGCTATTCATCGTTCTTCAATTTCGGTTTGTCCACTCCGGAAATATCCTCGGCCACATTTGCGGGTGGGGATGTAGATTATTTCTTCATCTACGATACGTTGCCTGCAAAAATTATTGAGCATTATACTTTATTAACCGGACGGATGCAATTGCCTCCCATCTGGAGTATCGGTTATCATCAGAGTCGTTGCAGTTATTACCCGCAGGAACGGGTAGAATGGATCGCTTCATCATTCCGTTCTAAAAAGATACCGATTGATTGTATTGTGCTGGATGCGGATTATCAATATAACTATCAGCCTTTTCGGGTGAACAAAGAACGGTTTCCTGATATGCCGGCACTGGCAAAGAAGCTGGCATTTCAGCAAATAGAGTTAACAGCATCTGTTTATCCCGGTGTGGCGATTGACAGCACGTATCATTCTTATACCGATGGGTTAGCAAAGAATGTTTTTTTGAAATATACCAACGGAACAAATTTCAATACAGAAATTGCCCCGGTTAAATGTTTTTTGCCTGATTACACCAATCCATTGGCACGACAGTGGTGGAAGGATAAAATGAACTGGTTACCTCAGAATGGGATTCATGGTTACTGGAATGATATGAATGAACCGGCTTTGGGCGGTAGTTATGTTCCGGATAATGTACTGTTTGATTTTGATGGAAGAAAAACAAATGCACTCGAAGCAAAGAATGTATACGGTTTTCAAATGGCCAGAAGCAGTTATGAGGCAGCTTTGCAAAATACAACAGACAGAAGGCCTTTTGTAGTTACACGTTCCGGTTTCGCAGGTGTGCAACGTTATGCTGCCCTGTGGAGTGGCGATAATACAGCTACGGATGATGGCTTGCTCAGCAGTGTATTACTGAATAATCAACTCGGATTAAGTGGTCTTGCTTTTTGCGGACATGATATCGGAGGTTTTATAGGAGACGGAAGTAAAGAATTGTACCAGCGATGGATCCAGGTGGGTGTGTTTTCTCCCTTTTGCCGTAATCATAAAGGATGTGGCGCCAGTGCAGGCGAACCATGGGCCTATGGAGATGAAGCCGAAGCAATCTCAAAATCATTCATTGGTTTTCGTTACCGGCTGTTGCCTTATTTGTATGCTGCTTTTTATGAAGCATCACAAACGGGAATGCCCATAGTAAGAAGTTTGAGTATTAGTGATCCTTTTGATGATAAAGTGTATGACCCATTATACCAGTACCAGTTTTTATTTGGCAATCATATTTTAGTTGTTCCTGTAACGACTGCTGAAAAGCAAAAGCGTTTGTATTTGCCAAAAGGTGATTGGTTTAATTTATATACAGATGAATGGATTCACGGAAATAAAGAATTACAGGTGGAAGTGCCTTCATATAAACTGCCCCTTTATGTAAAAGGATCTTCCATTATTCCTGTGCAGAGTTTGGTTCAGTCAACCAAAGAATCACCTTCTGATACATTAGTGCTGCACCTATACAATGGAACGGAGCCAAACAGTTTTACTTACTATGAAGATGCGGGTGATGGATGGAGTTATCAGAAAGGATCTTATTGCAAACGAACGATGCATCTGAATCCTTTACAAAATCAACTTCAAATAGCGAAGCAGGAGGGAAGCTTCCGGTCCAGGTATAAGAAAATTCAACTGGTATTACATGGATTTGAATCCAGCAAATCGGTTGTACTGAATCAGCAGGTAGTTCCATTAAGAACAACCAAAACTTGCAGACTGTTCAATCCCTTACTAGACTTACAGGCTGTTTATGACGAAACCTATTTTAAATCTTTAATGCAGACAGCTGTTATAAAGGAACAACAGGTTATAGTAGTGGATTTTGATGAAAATGAAATAGTGATTGAATGGAAACAATAAAATGTAAGCTAGGCAATTAATCATATAAAAATATTTTATGACAACATTTCAGTTAACAGCACAGCAGGTGGCTGAGTATCATCAAAAAGGATACCTTATTGTTCGTAATTTCTTAACAGAGAAGGAAGTGCTGAAATTACATGGCATTGCTATTGAAGATGATGCCATGCGGAAACACTCGTTTGATTTGAATGATCAAACTGGTAAAAAAACAAAACTGGCGTTGTGGTATAAGCCGGGCAATGATGCATATGGGTTATTGACAAAAAGCAAGCGTATGATTCATTCAGTGCATCAACTGCTGGATGGAAATGCGCCTGTTTGTCATTTTCACAGCAAACTCATGCAGAAAGAACCAAAAGTGGGAGGAGCGTGGGAGTGGCACCAGGATTATGGCTATTGGTATAAAAATGAGTTTTTATTACCGGAGCAAATGATGAGTGTGATGATTGCGATAACCGACGCCAACAAAGAAAATGGTTGTTTACAAGTAATTGAAGGAACGCATAAAATGGGCAGGGTGGAACATGGCTTTGCAGGGGAACAGGTAGGTGCATCGCAGCATTATGTGGATCTGGCACTGAAAATCATGCCGCTTATATATGTAGAACTGAAGGCAGGGGATGCTTTGTTCTTTCATTCTAACATTTTACATAGAAGCGAAGCCAATACATCAGAGAATTCAAGATGGAGTTTGATATCTGTATATAACCGCAGCAGTAATGTTCCGTATAATGAACCATCCGGTTACAGTACGATTCCTGTAGAAGAAGTGCCTGATGAAGCATTATTGCAATGGCAAACAGCCGGGCTTGAAGATAGCGCTGATTTTCTTGATAAGGAAAAAGATGAAGCATTGAAATAGAGAATGAACGTTTAACATGAGCAATATGAACCGATTCCTTTCTGCACAACCTCTATGGCCGCAAAGCGGTTTGGCGGTTGTTCGTATCATTACAGGTTTGTTTCTTATTTATCATGGGTGGGAACTTTTTTCTGTTGTAAAAATGAATGAGTATTTGCAGTGGGAACAATTCAGAAATGACCTTGGTAAGTATATGACTTATGCAGGAAAGGCAGCTGAATTAATAGCAGGAATTTTACTGGTGCTTGGCTTGTTCACACGTATTGCCTGTATGCTTACAGCAGGCGTAATGTTGTTCATTGCATTTAAATTGGGTAATGGTGTTGTTTGGTATAATGATCAGCATCCGTTTTTATTCGTTTTAATTGCAGTTCTTTTCTTTTGTGCAGGTCCGGGTGGCTGGAATTTAGATGCAAAGATTTTTGGAAAGAAATAAAGTCTCTATTGCTTAATGGCTTAAATAAGTTGTCAATGAAACATTTTATAGTAGTGCTTTTGTTTTCATTCTATGCAACAGTAAGTAGCGCACAGCAGAAAACATATTGTAATCCCATCAATCTGGATTATGGCTATACACCCATTCCTAATTTTAGCGAATGGGGCAGGCACAGAGCTACGGCCGATCCGGTTGTGGTGAATTACAAAGGCGATTATTATTTATTCAGCACCAATCAATGGGGCTATTGGTGGAGTAATGATATGCTCAACTGGAAATTCGTCTCCCGTAAATTTCTTCGTCCGTGGAATGCAGGATATGATGAACTCTGTGCACCGGCTGTTGGAATCATCGGTGATACAATGATTGTGTTTGGTTCTACCTATACAAGGCAGTTCACTATCTGGATGAGTACGAACCCTAAAGCTGATGAATGGAAACCCTTGGTTGACAGCTTTGATATTGGAGGCTGGGATCCTTCTTTCTTTACCGATGATGATGGCAGATTGTACATGTACAACGGCAGTAGTAATAAATTTCCGATGTATGGTATTGAGCTCAACAGAAAGACATTTCAACCTATTGGTACAAGAAAGGAAATGTATTTATTAGAACCCTGGCGCTTTGGGTGGCAACGTTTTGGGGAGCATATGGATAATACGTTCCTGGATCCGTTCATTGAAGGAAGTCACATGACCAGGCATAAGGGTAAATACTACCTGCAGTACGGTGCTCCGGGTACTGAATTCAGCGGTTATGCCGATGGTCTCCTGGTAGGGACATCGCCGCTTGGCCCGTTTGAGCCGCAGAGTGATCCTTTAAGTATCAAACTGGGCGGCTTTGTACGGGGAGCCGGCCATGGTGCAACCTTCACCGATCGTTTTGGGAACTACTGGCATATTTCCACAACAGTCGTGTCTGTTAAAAATACATTTGAACGAAGGTTGGGTGTTTGGCCCACCGGTTTTGATAAAGACGGAACAATGTTCTGTAATACCACCTTTGGGGATTATCCGCATTACATTCCAACTGCAGGTATAAATGCTAGTGAATACGGAAATGAGGGCAAGTCTCCTTACTTCACCGGGTGGATGTTGCTCAACTATAACAAACCGGTACAGGTTTCATCAACACTGGGGGGGTATGTACCCAATCATGCAGTGGATGAGTTAATCAAAACCTACTGGAGTGCTGCTACCGGAAAGAAAGGAGAGTGGATCCAATCTGATTTAGGAACTGTTTCAACTGTGAATGCCGTTCAGATCAACTATGCTGACCAGGATGTGGCACAAGACCGACTGGGCAAGCGTACAGATCAATATCATCAATACAAACTCTATTATTCAGTTGACGGTAAGAAATGGAATGTACTGGTGGATAAAAGTGAAAACAAAACCGATGTGCCGCATGATTATGTTGAGTTGAATAAACCTGTTCAGGCACGTTACATTAAGCTGGAGAATATACATATGCCAACGGGTAAATTTGCCATCAGCGGTTTGCGTGTTTTTGGCAATGGCAATGGAGCCAAGCCGGAAAAAGTAGAAGGGTTTATAGTCCTCCGTACTGAAAAAGATAAACGGAGTGCATTTATCAAATGGAAGCCGGTGGATCATGCATTTGCTTATAATATATACTATGGCACTGACCCCGCTAAACTGTATACAAGTATTATGGTGCATGGAAATAATGAGTACTGGATGAAGGCTATGGATGCATTAAAACCTTATTATTATTCCATTGAAGCCGTGAATGAAAATGGTGTAAGTGAAAGAAGTAATGTTTTAAAAGTTGAGTAAGAGAATGATGAAACGCAACTTCTGTTTATATTTTTTAATTCTGTTACTGTCTTCCAAAGAATCAGTTTCTCAGGCTTTACAGCCATTTGCGGAAGAAATTGAAACCTTCAGAAAGGCAGACAGTCTTGCCTTCCCGTCTGCCGGCTCCATTTTACTGGTAGGCAGTTCTTCTTTTACTATGTGGAAAGATGTTGATGCTTACTTTCCTGGTCGTACTATTGTAAACAGGGCTTTCGGGGGTTCAACACTTGAAGATCTCATACGTTATCGTTACCAGGTACTTTTTCCCTATCAACCGAAGCAAATTGTAATGTATTGTGGTGAAAATGATTTTGCAGCAAGTGATACCGTTTCGGTTGCTACAGTGTTCGGGAGGTTTCAAACACTGTTCCAACTGATACGTGCCCGTTATCCTTCGGTTCCGTTTTTGTATGTTTCTATGAAACCGAGTCCTTCACGTAAACATCTGATGGGTCGATTCGAAGAGACCAATCATCTTATTGGTAGTTATTTAAAGCAGTATCGGCGAACCGTATTTGCAGATGTGTATCATGCCATGCTGCAAACAGATGGTTCGCCGATGGCTGATATTTTTTTAGAAGATCAGTTACATATGAATGCAAAAGGCTATGCTATCTGGAAACAGATTCTTGTAAAGTACCTTGTAAAAAATTAATGATGTTATGCGATCTATTTTTCATTTTTTAGTTCTTCTTGTTGCAGCAGTTGCGTGCCGTCAAAAACCTGCAGTAACTAAGATTGCATTTGGTTCCTGCGGTCAACAAAGCGATCCGCAGCCGGTACTCGCTATTGCGGCCGAGCAGCAACCAGATGCATTTGTTTTCCTGGGCGATAATATTTATGGTGATACTGATGTGATGGATACATTGTGGAGTAAGTACATGCGTTTGGCTTCAAAACCAGAGTTTCAGCAATTAAAATCCGCCACACGCATCTATGCAATTTGGGACGATCATGATTTTGGAAGAAACGATGCCGGTAAATGGTACCCCTGGAAAAAAGAATCGAAAGAATTATTTCTTCGTTTTTTTGAAGAACCAGAAAACAGTGAGCGCCGTCAGCATGAAGGCATTTATCATACGGAGTATATTGAAACCGCCGGTAAACGCATTCAGTTACTACTGCTGGATGTACGCACTTTCCGAAGCGATTTGTTATTATTTGATAAAAGTAACAAAGAGCTGCAGGAACGTTATTTCTATCCACTCGACTATCAGCCACACATTTCAACCGACAGTACGTTGCTGGGCGCTGCGCAGTGGAAATGGCTGGAAGCTGAATTGCAAAAGCCGGCTGATCTGCGCCTGATCTGCAGCGGATCTCAGTTTGGTATTGAGTTCAATGGCTATGAAGCATGGGCCAACTTTCCGCATGAACAGAAAAAAATGGTCGACCTCATTAAAAAAACAAAGGCAGAAGGCATTCTCTTTTTAACCGGCGATGTTCATTATGCTGAAATTTCAAAACTGGAGGTGCCTGGTTTATATCCCTTGTATGATATTACTTCCAGTGGTATATCTTCTACATGGATGTTTGCCACGCCTAATAAAAACAGGATCGAAGGTCCGGTGATGGATAATCATATCGGGCTGTTGACGGTTGAATGGTCGTCTGATCCTTCCGTCAAAATGGAAATCATTGATAAAAACCGGAACAGCCGGATTGAACATACGATCCGATTAAGTGAACTAAAATGGTAATTCTTTTTCGTCAAATAAACAGCAACACATGAAATGCCCATAAACCAATCATTATTTACCACCGGTAATGATTCTTTGGGCAGAACATGTGGCAAAAGCAGAAAACAAAAAATAATCACATGAAACGATTCTTAACAGCAGCACTTTTTATTTCGACCATTCTTCAAAGCACACAGGCACAACTGACCAACGAGGCAAAAATGAAGATTTTCATTGATGCATTAATGAAGAAAATGACGCTGGAAGAAAAAATCGGTCAGCTCAATTTGCCCGGCAGCGGCGATATTGTTACCGGTCAGGCGGGCAATACAGACATTGCCAGGAAAATCCGGGAAGGTAAAGTAGGCGGATTGTTTAACATTAAATCCGTTGCAAAGATCAAAGAGGTGCAGCGTATTGCCGTTGAGAACAGCCGGCTGAAGATTCCATTGATATTTGGCATGGATGTGATTCATGGTTATGAAACTGTGTTTCCGATTCCACTTGGTCTGAGTTGCAGTTGGGATATGCAGTTGATTGAACAAACAGCTCGTATTGCTGCTATTGAAGCCAGTGCCGATGGTATTTGCTGGACCTTTTCTCCCATGACCGATTTAAGTCGTGATCCCCGTTGGGGCCGTGTGGCTGAGGGCAGCGGAGAAGATCCCTACCTCGGTGCAACAATTGGTGCAGCAATGGTACGGGGTTACCAGGGTAAAAATTTAGCAGCTAATAATACCATCCTCAGTTGTGTTAAGCATTTTGCTTTGTATGGTGCTGCAGAAGCCGGTAGGGATTATAACACAACGGATATGAGTCGTTACCGCATGTACAATGAATATTTTCCTCCATACAAAGGTGCAATTGATGCAGGCGCAGGAAGTGTAATGGCTTCGTTTAATGAAGTGGATGGTATACCGGCAACGGGTAATCGCTGGTTAATGACCAATGTATTGCGCAATCAATGGGGCTTTAAAGGTTTTGTAGTTACAGATTACACAGGTATTGGAGAAATGACCAGTCATGGAATAGGGGATACACCTGCTGTAACAAGAACCGCATTAAATGCGGGTATCGATATGGATATGGTAAGTGAAGCATTCCTTACAACATTGATGAAATCAGTTAAGGAAAGAAAAGTAACAGTAGCACAAATTGATGCAGCCTGCAGAAGAATACTGGAAGCAAAATACAAACTCGGTTTGTTTGAAGATCCCTATCGTTATTGTGATGAGAACCGTGCTAAATCAGAAGTGTTTACGCCTGCTCATCGAAAAATAGCAAGAGAAACAGCAGCACAAACTTTTGTGCTCCTGAAAAATGAGAATCATATTCTTCCCTTAAAGAAATCGGGAACCATTGCTTTGGTAGGCCCACTGGCTGACAATAAGGAAAATATGCCGGGCACATGGGCTGTGGCTGCACGTTTTGCAGATGCTATTCCGGTATTACAGGGGTTGAGGGAAGTGGCAGGTAGCCAGGTAAAAATTCTGCATGCAAGAGGCAGCAACCTGGATGCAGATAGTGTGTTTGAAGAACGTGCCGGCATGTTTGGCAAATCGCTCCGGCGAGACAGTCGTTCTGCAGAGGCAATGATTCAGGAGGCGGTGGATATTGCGAACCAAAGCGATGTAGTAGTGGCGGTGCTGGGCGAAAGTGCTGAAATGAGCGGTGAATCTTCCAGCCGCACCAGTATTGAGATACCTAAAGTGCAGCAGGATTTATTAAAGGCATTATTGAATACGGGAAAACCCGTGGTGCTGGTTTTATTTACCGGACGCCCCTTGGCGATTAAATGGGAAAGTGAACAGGTGCCGGCTATTCTCAATGTTTGGTTCGGTGGCAGTGAAGCAGGGCATGCTATCGCTGATGTTTTGTTTGGTGATATCAATCCTTCCGGTAAGTTGACCACCACATGGCCACAAAACATCGGTCAAATACCATTATTTTATAACCATAAAAATACCGGACGTCCCCTTGCTGAAGGAAAGTGGTTTGAAAAATTCAAAACGAATTACCTGGATGTAAGTAATGACCCCGTTTATCCGTTCGGGTACGGGTTAAGTTATACTTCTTTTTCGTATACTGATTTTAAGGTAAGTAGTTATTCGTTAAAAGGGAATCAAACTCTTACCGCTTCAGTAACGGTAACAAATTCAGGAAGATATACCGGCAAAGAAGTGGTTCAGTTATACATACGTGATCTTGTTGGATCGGTAACAAGACCTGTCAAAGAATTAAAATCGTTTCAAAAGATTGAACTGAAGCCAGGCGAATCAAAGACAGTCAACTTTGCTGTGACAGTGAATGATTTGAAGTTTTACAATTATGACTTAAAATATGTTTGGGAACCAGGCGAATTTGAAATTATGATTGGTCCCAATTCACGTGATGTGCAAAAAGTGAAAGTGAATTGGGCCCTGTAAATTCAATCTACGTTGTAAAAGAGATTGTATTTTAAAAAGGCTTCACATATAGCAATAAAAATGAAATAAAAATTGACCATCGGTTTTTTTATTATTTCATTCGTGTTTCTGGTAAGCTGTGTGTGAAGCTTTTTTAATTGTGGCAGATCCTCCTTCTATAGATTCGGATCTTTCACACTAATGAGATAATCGAAGAGGCTTACTTCTGAACTGATACCCAGTTTTTTACGTAGCCGGTACCTGCTGATTTCTACGCCCCGTACAGAAATGTTTAACAGCTGTGCAATTTCTTTTGTGCTTAAGTTCATCCGTAGGTAGGTGCACAGTTTGATTTCGTTGCTGGTAAGTGTGGGGTGAATTTCTTTGAGTTTCACAATAAAATCACTATGTACTTTATCGAAGTGTTTGGTGAAGTTATCCCACTCTTCATCAATATGCTCATCTTCAGTAAGTGATTTAATCATTTTTTTGATTTCTGTAATGGCCTGTTCGTCGGCAAGTCGTTTCATTACCTGCGATAATTCATTTTTGATTTTAGTAAGCAATTCACCTTTCTTAACAAGATGCATGGCAGAGGAAGCCATTTCGGAGTTTTTAAAGTTGATCTCTGCCTCCAGTTTGGCATTTCGTAATGTTACCAGTTCACTTTCTGTTTTATTTCGTTCCAGTTCATGAATATAGGTAAGACGTTTTTGCTCTTCTTCCAGTTTTTCAACCTGCTGCTGAAACCGCTGATCCTGCCATTTGTATAAGAAGTAAAAACCGGCTATAACAAGTAAACCATATAAAATACGGGCCCAGATCGTTTTGTACCAGGGAGGTAACATGGTAAATGTATAGGTAGAGATTCTTGATTCGTTTCCAAGGTTGTTGCGTACTTTCACTTCGAACGTATAAGTTCCTTCGTTCAGGTTGGTGTATTCTTTTTCTGTACGGGTACTCCATTCGCTCCACTGGTCGTCAAATCCTTTCAGCCGGTAACTGTACTCCAGGTTATTCTGATAGCCGAACAGGGAAGAAGAAAATGTGAGGCTGATCGTTTTCCAACGGCTTGCAATACGGGGTATTTTCAGTTCTGACTGGGTTTGATCCTTATTAAGGGTACTAAAATAGCCACCAAACAACACACTGTCTTTGTTGTCCCGGATGCTTACTTTCCGTACCTGAACTTTTAATTGAGGAACGGTTCTTTTATACTTGTGATAGTTGATATGATAAAATCCTTTTTCACCGCCCAGGAAAATATTATTACTGTCAACAGGATATATAAATTCAAAACCACTCAACATTTTATTATTCAGTTCGGGGAGATAGATAACACGGGGTGCATCACCAGTAAGGTCAATGACTCCCAGATTTTTTTCATGAATAAACCAGATGTTTCCTTCTTTATCTTCCCGCAGATAACGGATGCTTTGGGGTCCCAGTAATTTCATATAAAAAGAAGCAGGCTCAAACTGTTCCTTTTCGAGGTTGTACCGGTAAATTCCTTTTTCTGTACCCACAACAATTTCATTCCGTATTTTAAAAGCGTGATTGTTCAGGGAGGATGGCAGACCTTTGTTGGAATTGTAGCTGCTAATTGAAATGGCTCCCTTTTCAATTCCGCCAATTCGATACACTCCATGATAGGGATGCGATACCCAGATTTGTCCCTGTTCGTCAATGTTCAGGTATCGGGAGGATTCTTCAAATCCAGTTATCTGCCTTCCAGGTACAAAAGCAGTACCGGTGTACTCAAAAAACCGGATTCCTTTATAATTACCGGCAGCAATTGTTTGTGCCGGGAACACCGGATTCAGCGGAACAAAATTCCAGAAGCCCGCCTGTGTGCTTATTTGCTCTGCCCTGGCTCCGGTAATGCGGAACGCTCCGTCATGATGGCCCAGCAAAAGCTGGTTATTGATTTCTGTCAAAGTCCATGTTTGCCCCTTTGTATTTAAAACGGGACTGAAGTTGCCCTTACTGAAACTATAATCTTTTACCTGCTGCAATTCTACATGAAACAAACCATTGGAGGTTCCTGCATACAAACGGTTGTCATGAATGAGAGCTGTATAACCTGAGCCGTCCTGCATCAGGGGCGTTATATGTTTGATAGCGCTGTTGTAAGCAATAAAGTCAATGCCATTATCAAGCCCCAGCCAAAGATTGCGTTGGTTGTCAAGGAATATGCTCAAAACATTGTTGTTCTGCAGTTGCTCTTTTTTTGAAAATTGCTGAATAATATCTCCTGACTCGTTAATAATATAGATACCGTTCGTATTCGTGGCAAGAGCGAGCCAGTCTTCGTCAATTCCTGTAGCAGCATAAATACGGTCTTCGGCAAACAGCTGGTTGTTGGGTGAGGGGTGCTTGTTGAGGGATTTATCAGTCAGAATATAAAGGCCATTCTTCATGGTGGCAATCAAAGTGGTTCCCTGGCGGCCTGGCAGAATAGCTGTTACAGGATCATTGACCGGTAATGGATTGGTGGCAAGAACCGGCTGCCAGAGATTATTGGCATAACGAAGCAACCCTGTACTAAAGTCGTGTGCATAAAGGCTGCCATTGCAAAGGCCCATATACGACCATTCAGAAAAAGCTTTGTACCCAACAATGCTTTGACGGCTGTATTGAAAAATTTTCCCTGTACTGCGGAAGAAGACATCTTTATTCAGGACAACGATGTCCCAAACATCCCCAAAGGATCTGTCGGCTTTTGAAATCAGCCTGGTAAGCGAGTGGTAGCTGAGATTTCCATTTTTTCCGGGGCTGAAGTACCCCAGCTCATCCTGTCCTCCCACATAAATATGCCCGTCGCTGCCAATTTCAATAGACCGTACAATCGTCCGGTTAGGCAGGGGGTATAAACTCCAGTGTTTTCCGTCGAAACTTAATAATCCTTCGTTGTTTGCCACATAAAGGATCCCGTTTTTGTCTTGTTTTATATCCCAGTTCTGAAGGCCTCCCAGGTAGGATTGGCGGGAATAGTTAATTACTTCCGGAAAGCCAATCGTGTTTTGGCAGAAAGAAGTAAAGGGAAGAAGCAAAAGAAGCACGATTATTTTCATATTGTGGAGCAAGCTTGATTGTGAAAGTAAACAAAAAAAAGTTGATGTAGTAATGAAGTAGTGTTTTTTAGCTAAAAACCAGTGCTTTATGTTTTTTGATGTAGTGTTGAAGGGCCCAAAAATTTCCCTTTTGTAGGGTTGCTGAATATCTTTAGCGTGGAAAATTTTTAAAAAATTGACCTTAAACTATTGCGTATGAAACTAAAAATTGGATTGCTTGGCTTTTTGCTAATGGTGAGCACCTTTTTGCAGCAAGCTTCAGCACAGGCACAAACTGTAGCCGGCCGTGTGGTTAACAAAGCCACCGGTGAAGCGCTGGCCGGGGCCACAGTAACGGTGGAAAACACCACAACATCAACTATTACAGATGCAAATGGTCGCTTTGCCATTTCAGCCAACCGGGGCGCTGTATTAGTAATTACTTATTCCGGGATGAACGCATACCGCTACACAGTTACCGGTGCAGGCCCTGCAGAGGTTCAAATGGAAACTTCTGGTGGAGGGCTGAGCGAAGTAGTGGTGATTGGTTATGGTACCCAAAAGATCACCAAAGTGTCTGGTGCCATTGCTACTGTAAAAGGAGCGGACATTGAAAAGTTAAAACCTGTTCGTACTGAAGATGCCCTGCAAGGCCGGGCTTCGGGTGTAAATGTCATCCAGAACGGTAGCCCCGGTGCGAAACCTACCGTATTGATCCGGGGTATTCCTTCTTTCTCCGGAACCGATCCCATCGTAATTATTGACGGGGTACCTCAAACCCTTACTGATCTGAATGCGATTAACCCTTCAGATATCGAGTCGATCAACGTATTAAAAGATGCTGCCACTGCCGCCATTTATGGTGTAAAAGGTGGTAACGGGGTAATTGTGGTGACAACCAAAACAGGTCGGAAGAACCAAAAAACCGAAATCACATTCAGCACTAATTATGGCGTACAGGAAGTAATGAACACGGTGGGTGTGCTGAACGCCACCGAATATGCCGCCATGATCAATGAGGGAAGCACTGTAGCTGGTGGTCCTATTGTATTCCCGGATCTTTCTACTATTGGTGTGGGTACCAACTGGCAGAATCAGATTTTCAAGCGGGCACCTTTACAAACACATACTGTTACTGCAAGAGGTGGTAGCGAACGCATGTCGTATTTCCTTTCTGCCGGTTTTCTGAACCAGGGTGGTATTGTGGGTGGTAATGAAAAATCCCGTTTCAACAGGGGTAACTTCACTGCCAACCTAAACTTTGACATTACCCGTAAACTGAAGTTTATCTTCAACACCACAGCGGTGGTGCTTGAATCAAAAGGAATACAGGAAAATTCATTCAACAGTGTAATTGGTAGTGCCATCAATTTCGACCCTACGGTTTCTGTTTTGAATAATGACCCCAACTCAGTTGGTAAATATGGGTACAGTAACCTGTTGTTATCGGAAATATTTAACCCGTTGACGAAAC
Organism: Chitinophaga pinensis; assembly: GCA_943368955.1. Classification (GTDB taxonomy): domain Bacteria; phylum Bacteroidota; class Bacteroidia; order Chitinophagales; family Chitinophagaceae; genus Lacibacter; species Lacibacter pinensis_A. The sequence continues at coordinate 695,450 of CALRLY020000002.1, read as the reverse complement.
TGGATAATACCTATAATAAGAATGTAGGAAATAAGATTTATGGAAAATTTGAATTCCAGTATGATGTGGTTAAAAACCTGAAACTTACATCACGTTTTGGCTACACAAAGTATGATGGTAATGCCAAAAGCTTTACACCACTTGTATTTTATGGGCCACTGAATGTGGAAAATTCCATGAATGCCGATGGATCACAAGTGCCAGGTCGCTTCAACCAGGTGGCGCATGAAAAAACCAGCAACTTCAACTTTACCTGGGAAACGTTTGCGAATTACAACTACGAAGTCAAGAATCATTCCTTTGATGTGGTAGGCGGTATTTCTGTTGCCAAAGTATCGGGTAACGCTGCCGGCGCCACCCGCCAGGATGTGCCGTTTAACTCCTGGGAGTTTGCCGATTTTACTTCCGCAACCGGTATCAATACATCTACCAATAGCAATGCGTTAAGCGGTTATTACTACCAATACTTCCGCCGCAACCTGTCGTATTTCGGGCGGATGAATTACGATTATAATGATAAGTACCTCGCTTCGTTTACCATGCGTCGTGATGGTTCTTATGCTTTTGGTATTAATAACAAATTTGCCAACTTCTTATCCGGTTCAGCCGGTTGGGTTTTAAGCAATGAAGATTTCTTCAAGTCAGAAAAAATCAACCATCTGAAAATCCGGGGTAGTTACGGAACCATTGGTAACGAAAATGTAGATCCTCAGTTTGTGAGCATTGTTACCGGAGGGCCCAGCTATGGTCCCACTGCCAATAGTAATGGATATACGTTCGGTGATGTGTTTTTTCCTGGTGCCACTGTGGGCTCCGCTGCCAATGATGTACTGGCATGGGAAAAACAAGTACAGGCAAATATTGGTTTCGATATGACTTTCTTTAACAGGAAGTTTACGATTACAGCCGATTATTTCCAGAAGAATGTAGAAGGTCTCTTGTTTACGCCAACTGCTTCTTTCTATCTTGGTACGGTTCCCATTCCTACTGCCAACATCGGCTCTACCAGCAGCAGGGGTGTGGATATCACATTAGGTTATGATGAAAAAATCGGAAAAACATTCCGGTTGAACACGACGCTTACATTTACAACCGCCAGAAATGAAGTGACAGCCACAAATGATGATGGTTCGGCCAGAATTTTAGGTGGTTTTTATTTCAACGGTCAATCACAAAGTGTAACGGTGTTTGAAAAGGGACAATCACCCGGTTATTTCTATGGATACAAAACAAATGGATTGTTCCAGTCGGCTGATGAAGTGGCTGCCGGTCCCGTGCAACCAGGTGCTGTACCCGGTGATATCCGTTTTGTGGATATGAATAAAGATGGTGTGATCAATGATCTAGATCAAACGAAGATCGGCGATCCATTCCCCGACTTTACACTGGGTTGGAACCTCAACCTGGAATACAAAAATTTCGACTTCAATGCATTTACGTATGCATCAGTAGGAAACGATGTATACCGGGCTTATGAACGAAATGCCAACTTCACCAACAAAGACCGTTCGGTATTAGGTCGCTGGACAGGACCCGGCACCACCAATGATGCCCGCTTCCCCCGCTATTCGTTTCTAGACCCCAACAGCAACATCCGGGTGTCTGACCGTTATGTGGAAGATGGATCCTTTGTAAAAGTGAAAAACATTCAGTTGGGTTATACATTCCCCGAAACATCAATTCGTAACGTATTCAGCCGCCTGCGTGTTTATGTGCAGGTACGGAATGCGTTCATGTTTACGAAGTATACCGGTTTTGATCCGGAAATTGCCGGAGGAATTCTGGATACAGGTATTGACCGTGGTGCTTATCCACAGGCACGTACCTATTCGTTTGGTGTTGATATTAAACTCTAATAATCCATCTAAAAAATATTACAATGAAGACTTCATCAATTAAGATACTGAGCCTGGTGCTACTGCTTACCTTGCTCAATTCCTGTAAGAAATGGGTGGACTATAACCCAAGAGAAGATTTCAGAATCACTGAACTGGATTACCTGAAATCGGAAAGTGATTACCGCACGATGGCCGTGAGTACTTACACGCCCATGCAATGGATGGCAACGTATATGGTTATGATTGGCGATATCGCCTCTGATAACTCTGTAAGTGGAGGCGAAAATGCATCGGATGTATTATCATTCCAGCAGATAGATGATTATACTCATACACCCATCAATGCCAATCTTACTGAAATATGGCAGGCCGCTTATGAGGGTATTAACCGTTGCAACTACATGTTTCAATACAAAGATGCCAACCCGGCCGGAGAGAAAATTGTATTTGCAGGTAAAGAGGCATTATATGGAGAAGTAGCATTTCTGCGGGCTTTCTATTATTTCTCTCTCGTGAAAATGTTCGGCGATGTGCCGCTGTTTACCGACAGGCGATTAGGTCTGGGCGACTCAAAAACTTTGTCAAGAGCTCCTAAGGCTAATGTGTACAAGCAGGTGGAAGATGATTTGAAAGCTGCGATTGCCGCACTTCCTGCCATTCAGCAGCAAAAAGGACGCATTACAAAATTTGCTGCCCATGCTTTGCTGGGTAAAGTGTACCTGTACCAGAATAAATACAGTGATGCTGCTACTGTATTACAGCCGGTGATTGACGCCAATGCTTTTTCGTTGGTGACAAATTTCGGTTCTATCTTCTTGACCAGCGGTGAAAACGGACCGGAATCTGTTTTTGAAATACAGTACTCCAATTCAACTCCTTACTTCAACTGGGGTGGAGTTACAAGAGGCCAGGGTAATTTATCTGTTCAGATGTGCGGTGTCCGGGGATTGAATGGTTCCGGTTCTATGCCTTATGCATCTGGATGGAGTTTTAACCTGCCCACTCAAAACCTTTCTTCTGCTTACACTGCAGGCGACCAACGCAAGGGTGTTACCATTCTGGATATAGAAGCGTATAAAAATGCCAATCCTGCTTTCAATGTCACCTACCAGGTGGCACCTTATAAGAATACAGGATTTTATAATCAGAAATATCATCCCCGTAAAGGTGAAACCTCCGGTCAGCTCGAGCTGAATTACCTGAATAACTTCCGCACGATCCGCTATGCCGATGTATTGCTGATGGCTGCCGAAGCTTATAGCAAGTCTTCTACTCCTGATTTTGGAAGAGCGCAAACGTATCTGAACCTGGTACGCCGCCGTGCGTTTGGTAATAACAGCAATGATATTACGGCAACCGGCGAAGCTTTGTACTTGGCTATATTGGAAGAACGTCGTTTAGAACTGGCGATGGAAGGCGAACGTTTCTTTGACCTGGTACGTACCGGACAAACTTCAAAAATTAACGGATTTGTAAAAGGTAAACATGAAGTATTCCCCATCCCGCAACGGGAGGTGGATATTTCCGGTTTAACTCAAAATGCCGGCTATTAATTATCCATCAATAAAAAATTTCAATCATGAACGTATTAAAATATTTCTTTGGTTTGGCTTTTTTACTGGTGGCGATAGCCGGTTGTAAAAAAGTGGAAAACGACGATCTGTCGTTTCTTGAAACGGCAAAGGATGCAGGTAAGATTTCTGCATTATTTGAAATCACACAGGACAATACCGGACTTGTAACCATTACACCTTCAGGTGAAGGGGTTGCTTCTTTCGAAGTATACTATGGTCATGGTACAACCACGCCTGCAAAAGTGGCTCCGGGTGGTAATACCAAACATACCTATCCTGAAGGAACTTATAATGTGAGAATTGTTGCCCGTAACATCACTGGTAAAGTAACAGAAGTAACCAGGCCACTGACTGTAACCTTCCGGGCACCCGAAAATCTGGAAGTAACGGCTACAGTTGATCCATCTAATAACTTCAAACTCGATGTAACAGCGAAAGCACAGTATGAAACGTTCTTCCGTGTTTTCTTTGGCGATGTGCCAAATGAAATACCGAAGTCCTTTAATGAAGGGGAAACGGTGAGCCATGTCTATGCTGCAACAGGTACTTATACAGTTCGTGTAGTAGCACTCAGCGGTGGTGCCGCCACAACGGAGATTACCAAAACGATTACCATTGTTGATCCGGTTTTACTCCCGCTTACTTTTGAGTCTCCTACGGTAAATTATGACTTCATCAATTTTGGAGGTGGTGCAGTAACCATTGTTAACAATCCGCAATCAGGGGGCATTAACACAAGTGCCAAGGTAGGCCGTATGGTTAAAAATCCTCCTGAAGTTTGGGGCGGTAGTGTAATTACATTGGGTGAGCCTATCAACTTTTCATCCAATAAAATTTTCAGGATGAAAGTGTTTTCTCCCAGGGTTGGAGCACGAGTGTTGCTGAAAGTGGAGAATCTTACGAACGGTGGCATATTCTTTGAAAAGGAAGCTACATCCACTGTGGCGAATGCATGGGAAGATTTAGCATTTGACTTCAGCGGAATTAACACTGCAAATTCTTATCAGAAAGTGGTATTGATCTTTGATCTGGGGACTGCCGGTAACGGATCAGCCAACTTTACCTGGCTGTTTGATGACATCAGGTTAACAAATACGTTGCCTGGTTTAATTAACCTGCCACTTGATTTTGAATCCACATCTACTACGTACAACTTCACCAATTTTGATGGGGGTAATGCAACAGTGATTAATAATCCTGATGCCACTGGTGCCAACACAAGTAGCAAAGTAGGGCGCATGATCAAAAATCCTGGTCAGCCCTGGGGTGGCAGCTGGATTGGTTTAAGTAACCCGATTAATTTTTCTGCCAACAAAATTTTCCTGATGAAAGTTTGGTCGCCCCGTGTTGGAGCGAAAGTGTTACTGAAAGTGGAAAATGCATCCAATCCCGGAATTAACTTTGAAAAGGAAGTCACAACAACAGTTGCAAATCAGTGGGAGGAGCTTGCGTTTGACTACAGTGCCATTAACGCATCGAATGTGTATAATAACATTGTATTGATCTTTGAACTGGGCACACCCGGTGATGGTTCTGCCAACTTTACGTTCTATTTTGACGATATCCGTTTGGTGAATGCGTTACCGAATACGATTGCTCTGCCACTCACTTTTGAGTCAACATCTCTCACGTACAACTTTACCAACTTCGATGGCGGTAATGCAGCAGTGATCAATAATCCTGATGCCAGTGGTATTAATACCAGTGCCAAAGTTGGACGAATGATTAAAGGTGCCGGTCAGCCCTGGGGCGGTAGCTGGATTGGGTTGAGTAGTCCTATTAATTTCTCAGGAAGCAAAATTTTCAAAATGAAAGTATGGTCGCCCCGTGTAGGAGCGAAGGTGCTGCTGAAAGTTGAAAATCAAACCGATGGTGGTATAAACTTTGAAAGAGAAGTAACCACCACTACAGCTAATGCATGGGAAGAGTTGTCGTTTGATTTCAGCGCCATCAATACGGCTAATACCTATCAGAAAATTGTATTGATTTTTGACCTGGGTACAGTGGGTGATGGATCTTCCAACTTCACGTTCTATTTTGATGATATCAGACTCTAATAATTAAAAACGATCTGTTATGATAAAGAAATTTCAAATTACAAACATTCTTTCACTGGCCTGTCTCGTGCTTCTTCTTGCAGGTTGCCAGAAAGAAGAATATAAATTTGGTGAATTAAAAACACCAACCGACCTGACAATCACTACCGTTGTTGTGGGTACCGATGCATCGAATCCCAACGGTAACGGAACCGGCCGGGTAGTTATTACGGCCACAGCCAGTAATGCACTTACGTATAAGATTGATTTTGGTGATGGCGTAACTCAAATGGTACCGACAGGAACATTAACCTACAAGTATAACAGTCCCGGTACATTTGATTATACAATTACAGTCAATGCAATAGGTACAGGCGGATCGGTTACTACGTTGAGTAAAAAGATCAAGGTATTTGTAGCCTTTGAAATACCTGCTTTCATTGTTTCTTCCTTAACAGGTGGTAGTTCAAAAGTATGGGTAACGGATAAAGATGAAGTTGGGCATTTTGGTGTTGGGCCAGCCAACGAGTTTTCTCCCATCTGGTATGCAGCACCTCCCAATACAAGAGAGGCATGCGCCTATGATGATGAGATAACTTTCTCAAAAGATGCAAACAATAACATCTTTATGTCCATTGACAATAAAGGACAATCTTTTGCCATTGGTGCAGCATCTGCTTTTTATGGTTTCGGTGGCGGTGATGCATGCTTTAACATCGTGGCAACTGGTAACCGCAAGCTCGCTTTTATGGATGCTTCATCGGCTTCCACACCTGCTAATTCAACCCGTATTCAGTTTATGGTTCCTGGTAATGGAATCATCAACTTTGGAACAGGCGGTACAGTATATGAAATTTTATCAATCAGTGCTACACAGATTCATCTGCGCAACATTGGAAGTGATGGAAATTCATGGTATCAAAAACTTAAAGTGAAATAATCATGAAGTATGCTTGCTTGATTCTGCTGTTGATTGTTGGCACAACTGTTTCATGCAAAAAGAAATCAGGGGGGGCAGACTTGCCTCCCTCTGATCTCACGTTAACAGCAGATGTAAAAACAGATAACAGTGGCACTGTAATTTTTAAGGCAACTGCAAAAAACGCTACTAATTTTGAATTTGATTTTGGTAATGGCGTGTTTCAGCTTGAGCCTTCAGGAGAAGTTACCTATAAATATCCTGCATCGGGTAATTATAACGTGAAGGTTACTGCAAAAAATGCAACCTCTTTAACAGCAGTTAAAACCATGCAGATTTCTGTAACCGTTCAAATGGCACTGATCTGGTCCGATGAGTTTAATACACCAGGAGCACCTGATCCGGCAAAATGGAGTTTCAATATAGGTACCGGCTCCAACGGTTGGGGGAACAATGAGTCACAGTTTTATACAGATCGTCCCGAAAATGTATCTATATCAAATGGCACATTAAAAATTACAGCAAGAAAAGAATCTTTCAGCGGCAGCAGCTACACATCGGCCCGTATTCTCACGCAGAATAAATTCTCGTTTAAATATGGTCGCATCGAGGCAAGGGCAAAACTTCCAGCTGGTGTAGGTACCTGGCCGGCGATCTGGATGCTGGGTGCAAATATCAATACAGTGAGTTGGCCGGCATGTGGTGAAATAGATATCATGGAGCATATAGGTTCACAGTTGAATAAAATTTATGGCACACTGCATTATCCTGTTTTTTTCGGAGGAAATGCCGTGGGTGGCAGTGTAACGGTGCCGAATGTTACAACTGAGTTCAAAGTATACTCTGCAGAGTGGAATGCAAGTACAATCCGTTTCTTTGTGGATGGTGTTCCTTTTTTTACGTTTAACAATACATCAGCATTGCCATTTAACCAGAACTTTTTCATTATTATGAATGTGGCAATGGGCGGAAATTTTGGAGGAACGATTGACCCTGCGTTTAATAACGCAACTATGGAAGTGGATTATATACGGGTTTACCAATAGCTAATCAATCATAATCAATAGTTGTAAGGGTGAATCATATTTTTTTATTTAATTAAATATCCTTCACTCTTCTTTTAATTAAACTTGGTGCAATGAAACGCTTTTACTTGCTCATGCTGTTATTGGTTTCGACAGGGTTCATTTTTCTGAGCGGGTGTGAAAAAAAATCAAGGTTTCAAAAGCTGGTGTGGTCCGATGAATTTAATGAACCGGGTTTGCCCGATACTTCTAAATGGTGCTATAATGTAGGGCGGGGTTGTCCTCAGAATTGTGGATGGGGGAATAATGAATTGCAATATTATACTGAGAAGAGAAGGGAAAATGCAAGGGTGGAAAATGGACGACTGGTAATTGAAGCCCGGAAAGAAACATTTGAAGATGCTGCTTATACATCTGCACGTCTGGTAACAAAAAATAAAGCTGATTGGAAATACGGACGGGTGGAAGCAAGAGCAAAACTTCCTGCCGGTATTGGCACCTGGCCTGCTATCTGGATGCTGGGAGCAAATATTGATGAAGCAGGATGGCCGGGATGTGGTGAAATTGATATCATGGAACATAAAGGAAGCCGGTTGAACAGAATTTATGGCACCTTGCATTTTCCGGGATATTCAGGTGATAATGGAGTAGGCGGAACAATTATAACGCCCAATGCAGCAACCGAGTTTCATATTTATTCGATCGAGTGGGATGAAACGGCTATAAAATTCTTTGTTGACGGGTTCAATTATTTTACGTTTAAAAATCATACATCTGTTCCATATCATCAGAATTTTTATATCATTCTCAACCTTGCAATGGGAGGGAATTTTGGCGGTGCTGTTGATCCGTTATTCAAAAGAGCCGCAATGGAAATTGATTACATAAGAGTATATCAATAGTCTGGATAGTTTTTGTAATCAAATATTGTTGCTTCTGGTGAACCAGCTTTAGCAGGACAACATAAAAAACGGTTGATTTAGTGGCTCATATTAAATTTTTAAGCCCGCACAATTGGTAAATTCTTCTGATGCGCTTCCGGGTTATATGTAATCTTATCAGGCAATTATTAAGTTTCGGTAATAATCGTTATATGAAAAAAAATGTATTGATTCTCTTCTTTATTATTTCCACTGTTTCTGTCTTATGTACAGGGCAGAAAAAAAGCATCTATATTCAGCGAACAACGGATGGATTTAAAATCAGTAACGGCGGAAAAGACTTTTTTATTAATGGCATGAATTGGGATTATTATCCCGTTGGTACAAATTATACTTACAGCCTTTGGAGTCAGCCTACCGATGTAATAAAAGCTGCTCTCGATTATGAGATGTCTTTGTTAAAAAAGATGGGTGTAAATACGATACGTCAGTATACGGGTGTTCCTGCAAACTGGATTCAATACATTTATGAAACCTATGGTATATACACTGTTCTCAATCATACTTTCGGACGTTACGGTGTCAATGTAAATGGCAGTTGGCAGGCTAATACGGATTACTCCAGTCCGAATGTAAAAGCTCTATTACTTCAGGAAGTAAAGGAGTTGGCAGTTCAATACAAGCAAACGCCAGGCTTACTTATGTATTTATTAGGGAATGAAAATAATTACGGTCTTTTCTGGCGTGGAGCTGAAACCGAAAACATTCCAATGGAAGACCGCCAATCAACAAAGGATGCGCATCACCTTTATCAATTGTTCAACGAGGCTGCAAGGGTAATGAAACTGGAGGACAAAAGTCATCCGGTAGCTATTTGTAATGGAGATTTAATGTTTCTGGATATCATTGTAAAAGAGTGTCCTGATATTGATGTGTTAGGAATCAATGTATACAGAGGACTTTCTTTTGGGGATTTGTTTGAAAAGGTTAAAAAGGAGTATCATAAGCCTGTTATGCTAACCGAGTTTGGAGCTGATGCATTTAATGTACGCACCAATAAGGAAGATCAGGTTTATCAGTCAGAATGCCTGGTGAGTAACTGGAAAGAGATTTATGCAAATGCAAGTGGGTTAGGCCTTGCAGGTAACAGCATAGGAGGATTTACTTTCCAGTTCAGTGATGGGTGGTGGAAAACCGGTCAAACTACCGGGTTGCACGAGCATGATACAAAAGCCTCCTGGTCAAATGGAGGGTATTTGAACGACTACAGCAAAGGCATTAATAATATGAATGAAGAATGGTTCGGAATTTGTGCAAAAGGCAAAACGAACGAAAAGGGAGTATATGAATTAGTTCCACGTGCTGCTTATTATGCATTAAAGGAAGTTCATCGGTTTAATCCTTATGCACCAGTTGGCAATACAAAGCAACTCCCGTAAAGGGAACTGGTGTTTCGAAACTGAAGGATACGTGTATGGACAGTTTAAAGCATAAGTTCTGATTTTCAGTTAACACGTTTAATCAATCTGAAATGAGCGACAAAAATATACTGTTAGAAGAAGTAGAAATAAAAGGTGAAATTTTCTACAGAATCTCCAATGCAGATCAAATGCCTCCTTTTTTTATGACGATTGTGAGTGACTCTAACCACTGGATGTTTATTTCCAGTAATGGTGGTCTTACAGCAGGTCGGAAAAATTCGGAGTATGCACTGTTTCCTTATTATACAGATGATAAAATAACAGAGTCAACAGATACCACTGGTTGTAAAACAATTTTACGTGTTGTTAAAAATCAGCAAGAGTTTATCTGGGAGCCATTTTCTATAAGAAGTGAGCAGTTATTTAAATGTCAGCGGAATTTATACAAAAGCCGATATGGAAATAAGATCATTTTTGAAGAAATCAATAATGATCTGTTACTTTCATTTCAATATGAATGGAACAGCAGTAATGAATATGGTTTTGTCAGGAAGGTAAGTCTTAAAAATCTTGCCGAAACAGATGTTCAGATTAATATTATTGATGGACTTCAGAATGTATTGCCATATGGTGTAGGCAGCGATCTGCAAAACAGCACCAGTAATCTGGTTGACGCTTACAAGCGTACAGAGTTATTGCCAAATACAGGCTTAGGTATTTTTGCATTAAGTGCAATCATAGTTGATAAGGCGGAGCCAAGTGAAGCTTTGAAAGCTAATACGATCTGGTCGGTGGGATTTACAAATCCACTTTACCTGCTTTCGTCAGCACAGTTGCACACTTTCAGGAATGGTGGGTCAGTACAACAGGAAGATGATTGTAAAGGTATCAAAGGGGCTTACTTCATTTGTGCTGAATTTCCATTGAAGTCCACAGAAGAAAAAAACTGGTTTTTTATTGCGAATGTTAATCAGAGTCAGGCAGCAATCATACGGCTGGCAGAAAGTATCAGAAATGACAGCGGGTTGCTGCAGGATGTGCTTGACGATGTTGAACGTGGAACCAGGAACTTAGAAAGGTTGACTGCTTCCGCCGATGGATTACAATTCAGCTCAGATGGGTTGGCTAATACCCGTCATTTTGCTAATGTATTGTTCAATATCATGCGGGGTGGGATTTTCGATGAAAACTATTCTGTTTCAAAAAGCGACTTCAGTACATACATTAAAATGGCCAGTACTGCTGTTTATGAAACAAAACAGGATTTAATACAAGCCTTACCTCCTCAGTTTACTTACTTTGATCTCACGAAATTGGCAACTGCTTCAGTTGATGCTGATTTCAGCAGGCTGGCAATTGAATATCTGCCCCTGAAATTCAGTCGGAGGCACGGTGATCCAAGCAGACCATGGAATAAATTCAGCATTAATACGCAAAGTGAACTTGACGGTTCTAAAATTCTGGATTATCAGGGTAACTGGAGAGACATTTTTCAAAACTGGGAAGCACTGGCACATTCCTATCCTGCTTTCATCGAAGGGATGATTTATAAATTCCTGAATGCTTCTACGTTTGATGGATACAATCCATACCGGGTAACAAAAGGAGGATTTGATTGGGAAACAATTGAGCCTGACAATCCATGGTCTTACATCGGATATTGGGGTGATCATCAGATTATTTATCTACTGAAATTCCTGGAATTTTCACAAAGCTATTATCCACAATTGCTGCCGCAGTTGATAAGTAAAGAGAACTTCGTTTATGCCAATGTGCCTTATAACATTAAGGCTTATAATGATATTCTGGCGAATCCCAAAGACACAATCACGTTCAATCATACGCTGGATGTATCTATTCGCAGGCATATGAAAGAAATGGGGGCCGATGGTGCATTGTTAACCAATCGACAGCAAAAGATTCATCATGTAAGTTTTGCTGAAAAGCTGTTGGCCACCTTATTGGCAAAACTCACCAATCTGGTTCCCGATGGTGGCATTTGGATGAACACCCAGCGTCCTGAATGGAATGACGCAAACAATGCATTGGTAGGCAATGGTATTTCAATGGTGACATTGTACTACTTACGGCGCTTCCTGGTATTTGTGAAACCATTATTTGAAAATAGCAGCGCAACCACATTTACTGTTTCTGCTGAAATGCAACATTACTTCACAGAAGTAGCAACTGTTTTTGAAAAGTATGCTGCATTTTTAACAGCAGGCCTGAGCAAACAAAAAAGGAAAGAAATGCTCGATGACTTAGGTGAAGCTGCAAGCACGTTCCGGATATTAATTTACACGTCACATTTCTCCGGCGAAAGAGAACAGGTATCTGCGGCTGCTATTTCGAAATTCTTTGCAACAGCATTGTCATTTATTGAAACCGCCATTCAGAATAATAAACGTTCCGATGGTTTGTATCACACCTACAACCTGTTAAGCTATGATCATAATGAAATAGAAATATCCCATTTAAGTGAAATGCTGGAAGGCCAGGTGGCAGTTTTGAGCAGTGGTTATTTGTCGCCTCAGGAAAGTCTGCAACTGCTGGATTTGCTAAGGGCAGGTTCACTCTACCGACCCGATCAGAACAGTTATATTCTATATCCGAATAAGCAACTCCCGTCCTTCCTCGAGAAAAATCAAATACCTTCTGCGGCTGTTGCAACAAGTGCACTTCTGCAGCAGTTACTGAAAGAGGGAGGTGCTGGTATTATTGAGCAGGATGTAAAAGGCGGCTTTCATTTCAATGGAAGTTTTAAAAATGCAAATGACCTGGATGCTGCCTTGCAGAACCTGGATCAGAAGTATGAATCATTACTTCACCAAGATCGCATTTCTGTTCTGGCGTTATATGAAAAGGTATTTAACCATAAAGCTTTTACCGGCCGTTCAGGTACTTTTTATGGATATGAAGGATTGGGTTCCATTTACTGGCATATGGTGAGTAAGTTGCTATTGGCTGCTGAAGAAGCATTTAATTATGCGGTTGCTCTTCATGCAGATCAGGCCGTAGTTGATGGTTTGGCCAAACATTACCATGAAATAAAAGAAGGTATTGGTGTGCACAAATCGCCACAAGTGTATGGTGCATTTCCTACAGATCCATATTCGCATACGCCTGCTCATAAAGGGGCACAGCAGCCAGGTATGACCGGTCAGGTGAAAGAAGATGTATTAACAAGAATGGGTGAATTGGGTGTGAAAATGAAAGATGGGCAATACATGTTTGTGCCTTCATTACTAAGTAATACAGAGTTTCTTAAGAGTGAAGCTTCTGCCAGGTTTATCCTGCCGGATGGATCTGTTGTGCCAATTTCATTGGAAAGAAACAGCTTGGCATTTACCGTTTGCCAGGTGCCGGTCGTGTATAAAATAGCTGCGGAGTCGTCGATAGTAGTTTGCTTGGCCAATGGTACACAAGTGAAACTAACAGGTTCTGCAGTTAATAAAGAAATAACAGACAAGATAATTCACAGAACGGGTGAAGTTGTACAGTTAAACGTTTTTGTAAGCGCAAATCAGTTAAGATAATGTACAGACTTATTCTTGTAACAGGTTGGATTATTCTGGTGTTAGCCTCATGTAACAGCAAGCAGGAGGTTGCCAGGGTTACAGCCAAAGACGTTTTAGGTAATCCGAACTACCAGGCCATTTGTTACGGTGGTTACAGAACAAGTTCAAGGGATAGTGTACCATCAGTTGAAGAGATCAAAGAGGATATGAGGATTTTGGCTGCTATGAAAATTAAATTGATCCGTACATATAATGCGCATTACAAAGAAATTCATCATTTGCTGGCGGCCATTTCGGATTTAAAAAAGGAACAGCCCGGTTTTGAAATGTATGTGATGTTAGGTGCATGGATTGATTGCAAGAACGCATGGACAGCCAACCCGCCGGTTCATGATGAAGAAAGTGAGAGGAACGCAGCCGAGATAGCAGAAGCGGTTCGGCTGGCGAATCAATATCCGGATATCATTAAAATCATAGCTGTAGGCAATGAAGCCATGGTAAAATGGGCTACTGCTTATTATGTTACCCCCGCTATTATTTTAAAGTGGGTGAACTATTTGCAGGAACTGAAGAAGCAAAACAAACTCTCTAACGATATCTGGATCACCAGCTCTGATAATTTTGCTTCATGGGGTGGGGGAACAACCGATTACCATGTAGAAGATTTGAATCAATTGATGAAAGCCGTAGATTATATCTCCCTGCATACATATCCCATGCATGACACGCATTACAATCCTGCTTTTTGGGGTATTAAAGAAAATGAAGCAAAGTTGACGGACAAGGAAAAGATAGACTCAGCCATGGTAAGAGCAAGGGATTACGCTATAGCACAATACAGGAATGTAGTGCACTATATGAAAGCACTAGGTATAAACAAACCTGTACATATTGGAGAAACTGGCTGGGCATCAGTTGATAATGAATTATATGGGAGTAATGGGTCAAGGGCAGTGGATGAATACAAATCTTCAGTTTATTATAAGCTCATCAGAGATTGGACCAATCAGGAAGGTATTACCTGTTTTTATTTTGAAGCCTTTGATGAAAAATGGAAGAATAGTGCTAATCCTTTACATTCTGAAAATCATTTTGGATTCATTGATATGCAATCGAGAGCGAAATATGTTTTATGGGATTCAGTTGATAAGGGTGTATTCAAAGGCTTAACCAGAAACGGCAAGCCGATTACCAAAACATATGAGGGTAGTGAAGAAAAATTGTGGATTGATGTACAAGTGCCAACAAGAAATAGTAAAATAAAATAGAAGCAGAATCTGGCGAACAACAACGATTTAGTAATGAATCAATACCTGGAAAAATACCCGACGAATATCAAACTAACTGTAAAATCTAAAATAATTCAACATGTCAAGCGCTAATTCAACTCCGGCAAAGATGGTCCCAATGGGTCAGAAAATTGCTTTTGGTTTGGGAATGTTAGCCAACCAAATGTTTCCTGCTGCCCTGAGTATTTTCATGGTGGTACTGGTGCAGGACCTGGGCTTTCCCGGATGGATGTGGGGTATTTTATTTTTCCTGCCCAGAATATTTGATGCATTTTTTGATCCCATAATGGGTTTTATTACTGATAATACCAAATCTAAATGGGGTAGACGGCGGCAATACGTTTTTGCAGGTGGCCTGGTGCTGGGTATATCTTTCATTATTATGTGGCAGTTATACAGAGAAAATGGCATCATGTTTAATTTTATTTTTTTCCTTTTGTGGTCTTTTGTGTTTTATTTCGGTTACTCACTTTTCAGTGTGCCGTACGTGGCCATGGGATATGAAATGAGTGATGATTTTCATGAGCGCACCACAATCATGGCCATTGCACAATGGATTGGTCAATGGGCATGGGTGATTGCTCCCTGGTTTTGGGTAGTCATGTACAAGCCTGAATGGTTTCCGAATGCCGATACTGCCACTCGTACGCTAGCCATTTGGGTAGGTATTGTTTGCATGTTACTTGCATTGACGCCGGCAATATTTATAAAAAGTAAATCAACAAAAGAAGATCACAGTTTAAAGCCTTTATCCATCAAAACAATCGGGTCGAGTATTAAAGATATTCTTACCAGCTTTAAGGAGGCATTTATCATTAAGCCATTCAGAAAACTCTGTATTGCCACTTTCTTTATCTACAATGCATTTAATACCGTTGCCGGGTTTACTTTTTTTATCATTGTTTACCGTTTGTTTAATGGCGATACTGGCGCAGCTGGTATCTGGCCTACTCTTTTTGGAAGCGTAGGGGCCTTAGGTACTACGTTTATAGTTATTCCTATTGTAACGTGGTTGTCAAAAAAGCTAGGTAAAAAAAATGCGTTCCTGGTTTCGCAAGGCATTTCCATTATCGGATATGTTTTGTTCTGGTTCCTGTTCATTCCCGGTAAGCCCTATATGTTCCTTTTTGCATTACCGCTCTTTTCATTTGGTATTGGTAGTTTGTTTACACTCATGATGTCAATGACTGCAGATGTATGTGATATGGATGAATTGACTTCAGGCAAACGAAGAGAGGGCATTTTTGGTGCTATTTACTGGTGGATGGTAAAATTTGGTTTTGCTATTGCAGGATTATTGACGGGTGTGATTATGGCACTCATTGGATTTAACTCCGGTGCTCCCACACAAACAGAAGCGGCAATTACGGGTTTACGCCTGTCTTTTTCCGGCTTGCCGGTTCTTGGTACTTTGATTGCTATTTGGGTGATGTGGGATTATGACCTTTCTGAAGAAAAGGCTAATGATATCAAAGTTGCATTGGCAAAGCGTAAGGGTTGAGAAGCATTAAAGCTGGCTTAAGACCTTACGGCGTAAAATGCTCTTTAGTGATAAATAAACATAGTTTTTTCATTAGTTGGATGAGTAGATGCAACAACTTCTTATTTAGGAAGTGCTGCCTATTTCATCCGTAGGAAACTTACAAGCACAATAAAAAAAGAAATGCGTAAAATGTATCTATTCAAAGATGAGTGATACAATATTTTCTGCCTTTATACGCCAGCAGAATTGTGTGTTAATGGATATGGTTTTTTAATGATGAGTAGTACAAGTGCATTAGTTTTTATTGCATTGCTATTCATTTAAAAATTTAGTATGACACAAAACACATTTCAGCTATTGCTGCAGAAAATCAGAATCTTTATTATCTCTTTCAGTTGTTTCTTACCAATTAATTTGTTTGCACAAATTGTTCCTGCCGGCAGCGGGAGTTATACATTGCAACTACCCCCGGCTGATGCAGCGGGCAGAAACAAGCTTCCCAACGGAACGCCACGGCTTTCGGGGGTAGCAGCCACAAAACCAATACCTACAAGTGATTGGTGGACCGGCTTGCTTACTTTTAACGATGCAAATCTGTATAACTATCCACTATCCCTGAAAGGCGGTCCAACTGGATTGGTGGTAAGCTATACTTTTTTGGGACAGGGTGCCACTGATACCCGTCAACCCATGGGACCGGAGCAGCCTTTAGTAGTAGGTGTATCCGGTTTGTCAGGCACCTATCCAACTGTTTCAGATTACACCGATTGGACGGTAACTGCAAGCTGGAATCAGTCTGGCCGTTCTTTTAATGCCACCATGGGCATGGGTATGCCATTTGTATATTGTACCAAGGGGAATTCAGATGTTGCCTCTGTAGTTGTAAACACCGGAACCGTTTCTGTACAAAGCGAAATGCTGCTTATTACTAATTCTATCAGTGGCGCCAACTTTGCTGTATATGCACCTGCAGGTTCCATATGGACTCAAGCAGGAAGTACATACACTTCAACACTTGCGGGGAAAAATTATTTTTCCGTTGCCATGCTCCCACAAGGCGCCGCCGCACAATCCACAGCAGTTTCCTACAAACAATATGCCTATGTTTTTCCAGCCAATACAGCAGTTAATTGGAATTATAATGCGGCTACATCCATTTTGCGATCTACTTTTTCCGTAACGCCGGATATAAAAGAGGGTAGCGGTTCCACGGTGTTTATGGGATTGCTTCCTCACCAATGGTCACATTTAGGTGCCGGTTCTGCACAACCAGGTTCTGTTACTTATGCAACTGTAAGAGGTAGCATGAAAATGCTGGCAGCTAATTCGTTTGTAACTGAAAATAAATTCAAAGGCGTACTTTCTGCTTTGCCCAATTCAGGAAAATACAGTGAAGGATTTAATCCGGCTGCCTTGAATGAAAAAATAGACCTTTTAAAAAATTCAAGCCTTGCTACATGGACAGATTCTTACAACGAAGGACTTGTAATGAACCAACTGGTTCAGGTGGCAAAAATTGCGGATCAAATGGGCAATACGGAAGTTCGGAATAAAATGATGAACACTGTAAAAGCTAGATTGGAAAATTGGCTGAGTGCTGTACAGGGCGAAAATGCTTTTGTTTTTTATTATGATACTAAATGGACAACCTTAATTGGCTATCCGGCCGGGCATTCATCAGATGCCAATATAAACGATCACCATTTTCACTATGGTTATTTTATCAGTGTAGCAGCGGCCATCGAACAGTTTCAACCGGGATGGGCTGCCCAATGGGGTCCCATGATTAATTTATTAATAAAGGATGCCGCTAATCCTGACCGTTCCAGTACCATGTTCCCTTTTCTCAGGCATTTTAATCCCTATGCAGGCCATGCCTGGGCTGCAGGCCTTTTGAATGCCGAACCGCATGGCAACAACCAGGAATCATCATCAGAAGCCATGAACTTTAACGCTGCCCTCATACATTGGGGTACGCTTACCGGAGATGCTGCAATACGGGATTTGGGAATTTACCTTTACACCACCGAGGAAACAGCCATCGAAGAATATTGGTTTGACAGGAACGACCGTAATTTTCCAGCCAACTATTCCCAAATGATGGCTTCACGTGTATGGGGCAATGGCCACGATCGTAATACATTCTGGACAGGAGATATTGCTGCCATGTATGGTATTAATATGGTTCCCTTGTCAAGTTCTCATCTTTACCTGGGGTATAATAAAACTTATGCGCAGGCACTATGGAATGATATGACTGCAAAAACAGGTGTACTTTCCAATACGCCCAATGATAACCTGTGGTTTGAGACCTACTGGTCTTTCCGGTCATTCAGTAATCCGGCTAATGCAGTAAGCCTGTATAATAATTACCCCAACTACAAAGTAAAATTCGGCAATTCGGATGCACAAACTTATCATTGGCTGCATAGCTTTAATGGAATGGGTACCGTTGATGAAACTGTAACCTGTAATTACCCAATTGCTGCAGTATTCAACAAGGCTGGTGATAAAACCTATGTAGCGCACAATTATGGATCATCAGAAATTACAGTTTCTTATTCCGATGGCTATTCAATGATTGTTCCTGCAAGAACTTTAAAAACAAGTAAAGACATAGCAGTATCAGCTTCTTTAACTTCTTCGCAATTAGAGGTGCCCACTAATGGAAGTGTAAATTTATCAGCATCCGTTACCGGTGCTGGTATCACAAAAGTGGAGTTTTATGATGGAGCAGTGCTTATTGATACAAAAACAACGGCACCTTATACCACTACGGCTAGTAACCTGGCTGCAAGGGTACATGGCTTTTATGCAAAAGTGTATGTGGGAACTTCTCTCGAACTTTCCAATGTTGTGTCTGTAACTGTGGGAGCCCAACTTCCTTATCAGGGCAATATTGTATCTATTCCTTCTCAGGTAATTGAGCCTGGACATTATGATTCTTATGAAGGGGGCATTGGACAGAACATTTCATACTTTGATGTATCGGCGGCAAATGAAGCGGGCACTTTCCGAAGCCCTGAGTATGTTGATGCCGGTCCTACCTCCGGGGAAGGCAATACAGTAAGCTACATTCAGGATGGAGAGTGGTTAGAATATACTGTAAACATTGCACAGGCAGGCACCTATGATCTGGCTTTCCGCTATGCTTCCGGCAATACAGGCGGCGGTGGGCCCTTTCATATAGAACTGGATGGCAACACTGTTGCCGATAATATTACGGTTGGCTTTACTGGTAACAATTGGAATGTGTGGACTACGAAAACAGTTCCGGCTGTAATTCTGCCGGCGGGTCAGCATATCATCCGTCTGGTGTTTGACAAAGCTGGTTTCAACATAGGTAGGATTTCTTTTGAATACAAAGGATCGGCCTCACCTACATTAACGGTCTCCTCTAACACCATCGCAATTGAAGCATTTGCGAATAGTGTAAAAACCGTGAATGTAAGTTCAAATATCAACTGGACAGCGGTCAGCAATCAAAATTGGCTGTCTGTAACGCCGGCTTCTGGTTTTGCAAATGCAGCTGTTACTTTCACCGCACAGGAAAATCCAACAACAGCAACACGTACTGCCACTGTTACGTTTTCCGGGAATGGTGTCGCCAACCAGGTGGTAACAGTAACACAGGACGCAGGAGGTGTTCCGTATTTGCAGGTAACGCCGGTAAATTTGAATTTTACTGCTACCGCCACTACACCCCAAAACATTGCAGTTACTTCTAATGTATCATGGACTGCATCCAGCAATCAGCCTTGGGTAACCTTGAGTGCTGCCAGTGGTTCGGGTGTAGCCACCATCACTGCCACCGCTACCGCTAATGCCGGAACTTCGGGCCGTACTGCAACAATAACGATCACAGGTAACGGTGTTACACCCAAAACAATCGCAGTAACACAGGATGGAGGTGCTTTGGCAATTACACTTCCCATCAATTTTGAGGCAGATGGTACTTATACATTTACAAATTTTGATGGTGGAGCCGGCTCTGTTGTTGTAAATCCTTTTCAAACAGGTACGAACTTAAGTAATAAAGTAGGTAGAATCATCCGAAATACAGGTGCAACATGGGCCGGCAGTTTTTTAACACTGAGCAACAAGATTAATTTTTCAACGCTCAGTACTTTTTCAATGAAAGTTTATTCTCCCCGTACCGGACTTCCTGTTTTGTTGAAGCTGGAGGGCGACGTGGCTCCATCTGAAGTACTGGCAACTACAACAACAGCCAATACCTGGGAAACACTTACCTGGAATTTTGCCGGTAAACCATCCAATGTGTATAATAAACTCGTGTTGATGTTTGACTTCGGATCTGTTGGAAACGGTACTGCCAATTCAACATTTTACTTTGATGATATTTATCAAATCAGCAGTGCATCTAATAGTTTATCTCTTTCTCAGTATGCAGTTACTATTGCCGCTGCTGCAAACAGTACTCAAACATTCAACATCCAGTCCAATGTAAGCTGGACCGTTTCAAGTAGTCAATCTTGGCTTACGCCCAATGTTGTAAATGGATCGGGTAATTCAACGATTACACTCACTGCTGAAGTGAATCCCACCAGTTCCGTCAGAACAGCAACTGTAGTTATTTCAGCTCCGGGTGTGGTACCGCAAACGTTGTTGGTGGTTCAGGAATTGGGGACCACCCGTGTGAGCGATCTTCAAAGACCTGATATTAAAATATACCCGAACCCAACGACGAATGTACTGATCCTGGAAGGGTTTAGTGGTACTGGAACCATTACGATTTTCGATGTTGGCGGGAAAACGTTACATACCCAAACGATGATTTTAAGGCAGGTGGAAATAGGGCACTTAAAGAGCGGGATTTACTTTATCCGTATTGCAGATAAAAAAGGAGTTGTCACAAAACAATTTATTAAGTACAACTAAGCAAGTATTGATGTTATTTTGTTAAGGTATTTTCGTCATGAGTATTGCATCTGTAAGCACACAGACAGATCTGCCTGTGCCAATTTTTAACGGGTGCATGGTTTGCTGAAATGAACGGACGTACAAATAACAATTTACTGAAATACTATGGGGAGGAACCACTTTACAATTTTTATTTCGCTGCTTTTATCCCTGGGTTTCCAGGCTTGTAATGTCAGCTATCAAGATCCTGTTGCAAAAAGAGTCGATTCACTGCTGCAATTGATGACCCTTGAAGAAAAAATCGGCCAGTTGAATCAATACTCTGGCGACTGGGCTTTTACCGGTCCCATCACACAGGATAATGATAAAATCGGGCAGATCAAACGGGGTATGGTAGGTTCTATGCTCAATGTAACGGGTGTGGAGCATACGAGGGAATTACAGGAGTATGCCCTCCGGTCCCGGCTGAAAATTCCCCTTTTATTTGGCCAGGATGTTATCCATGGTTTTCGTACCACTTTTCCGATCCCCCTGGCAGAAGCTGCAAGCTGGGACCTCGAAGCAATGGAGCTGAGTGCACGAATTGCAGCTGTGGAAATGGCGTCAGCCGGTGTCCACTGGACTTTTGCGCCCATGGTGGATATTTCCCGTGATCCCCGCTGGGGCCGGGTCATGGAAGGCGCAGGTGAAGATACCTACCTGGGTTCGCAGATTGCGTATGCCCGGGTGAAGGGTTTCCAGGGAAAAGGATTGGGTAATTTAGATGCGGTGATGGCCTGTGCCAAACATTTTGCTGCCTATGGTGCGGCTATTGGTGGCCGTGATTATAACAGTGTGGATATGAGCCTGCGTACTCTCTGGGAAATTTATCTTCCTCCCTTTAAAGCGGCTGTAGATGCCGGCGCTGCCACCTTCATGAATTCCTTCAACGATATCAATGGCATACCGGCTACGGGTAACCGCTACCTGCAGCGGGATATTTTAAAAGAGAAATGGAAGTTTACTGGTTTTGTGCTGAGCGATTGGGGGAGTATTGGTGAAATGATTGATCACGGTTTTGTGGCCGATCATAAAGAAGCCGCATTGGTGGCCATAAATGCAGGAAGCGATATGGATATGGAAAGCCGCAGTTACAGGGATCACCTGGCCCAACTGGTGCGGGAAGGAAAAGTGAAAATGGAACTGGTAGACGATGCGGTTCGTCGCATCCTCCGGAAGAAGTTTGAACTCGGTTTATTTGAAGATCCGTTTCGATTCTCTAATGCAAAGCGACAGGAACAACAATGGAACAATCCTGATCATCTGGCTGCTGCACGGGATGTTGCACGTAAAAGCATCGTTTTGTTGAAAAACGAAAAGCAGTTGCTGCCGCTTCCAAAACAAGGGAAAAAAATTGCCCTGATCGGTCCGTTTGTAAAAGCGGTGAAAGATCATTTGGGTTTCTGGAGCCTGGAGTGGCCCGATGATTCCAGCCGCATTGTACCACTTTGGCAAGGAGTACAAAATAAACTGGATGGGAATCGTCAGTTATTGTATGCAAAAGGGTGTAACATCAATGATGACAATACAACCGGTTTTGCAGAAGCAGTATCGGTTGCCCGGCAATCCGATGTTGTGGTGCTTACCGTTGGGGAAGCAAGAGATATGAGCGGTGAAGCCAAGAGCAGGAGCAGTCTGCAATTGCCCGGCGTTCAGGAACAACTCATCAAAGCGATTATGGCAACTGGTAAACCGGTGGTGCTGCTGGTTCATGCCGGCCGGCCTCTTGTATTCAATTGGGCAGCTGATCATGTGCCAGCCATTCTTTATACCTGGTGGCTGGGAACAGAAGCCGGAAATGCCATTGCCGATGTGTTATTCGGCGATTATAATCCATCGGGTAAATTGCCTATGACTTTTCCCCGCACAGAAGGCCAAATTCCCATTTTTTATAATTACTATACTACAGGCCGTCCGGTTGTGGACGAAAATGATGTGCATTATAAAACCGGTTACATAGATGTGACCCATCATCCAAAGTTTCACTTCGGTTACGGCTTGAGTTATACCCGTTTTGAATATGGTGATCTGGTACTGAGTGATACGTCTCTGAAGGGAGATCAAAAATTACAAGTGACCATTACTGTTAAAAATGCCGGTACCTATAAAGGAAAAGAAACCGTGCAATTGTATATACGTGACCGGGTGGGAAAAGTAGTACGACCCATAAAAGAACTCAAAGGATTCCGGCAGATTGATTTATTGCCGGGCGAAGAAAGGAAGGTGAGCTTTTCCATTACTACCAATGATTTGAAGTTTTACGATGACCAGCTCAATTTCGATTGGGAGCCTGGTGGATTCGATATTATGGTCGGTGGTAATTCGAGAGATGTAATGCTTCGAAAGATTGTTTGGCAAAAATGAGCTTAGCTTCTGCAAGCCGGTTCTGTTGGTAGTGGGAGTTTGATATCTGTTTCTGGAAAACGAACGTAAGTTACATTGAAACTGAAACGTAAGTTGCCTGTTTGAAAGCTGTTCATAGTAAATTTGCTTTATGGGTCAGGCAGACATCAATTACAAACTGAACAGGCTTTCAAAGGAACTAGACGGAGATTTGTTTTATGATACAACTATGCGTACGCTGTATGCTACAGATGCTTCTGCCTACAGAGAATTTCCGTTGGCCGTTGCCATTCCAAAAACCAAAACCGATATTCAAAAGCTGATTGCATTTGCAACGGCAGAGAAAACCTCACTCATTCCCCGTACGGCAGGTACTTCGTTGGCCGGACAGGTAGTTGGGAATGGAATTGTGGTGGATGTATCCAAACACTTCAATCAAATTCTGGAACTCAATAAAGAAGACCGCTGGGTGAAGGTGCAACCGGGCGTCATTCGTGATGAGTTGAATCTTTTTCTCAAACCACATGGTTTGTACTTTGGTCCGGAAACGTCCACAGCCAACCGGGCGATGATTGGTGGAATGGTCGGTAACAATTCCTGTGGTTCCAATTCAGTCGTGTACAGAAGTACACGTGAACATCTGCTGGAAGTGAA
The DNA here is from genome assembly GCA_943368955.1 of Chitinophaga pinensis. Classification (GTDB taxonomy): domain Bacteria; phylum Bacteroidota; class Bacteroidia; order Chitinophagales; family Chitinophagaceae; genus Lacibacter; species Lacibacter pinensis_A. The sequence continues at coordinate 671,549 of CALRLY020000002.1, read as the reverse complement.
AACATTGCTGAGCGATGGTTCCGAAGCAGAATTCAAAACAGTAAGTATTGATGAATTCCATGCGAAATGCGAACTGCCAAACCTGGAAGGAAATATCTACAGAACGGTCCGCACCCTGCTGGGCAATTATGAGCACCAGGAAGAAATACGGAAAGAGTTTCCCAAAAAATCGGTCGAGCGCCGAAATACCGGTTATGCCCTGGATCTGCTGGTGGATACAGCACCCTTCACCGCCGGCGGAGAAGATTTCAACTTCTGTAAACTCATCGCCGGTTCGGAGGGAACGCTTGCGTTTCTAACGGAAATCAAGCTCAACGTAGTGCCGCTGCCTCCCATAGAGGTGGGACTGCTCTGTGTGCATTTTCATACCATTGATGAATCGCTGCACGCCAACCTCATTGGCTTGAAGTACCAACCCAGCGCCAGTGAGTTAATTGATCATTACATTCTGGAGTGTACCAAAAACAATATTGAACAAAGTAAAAACCGGTTTTTTGTACAGGGCGATCCCGGTGCCATCCTGGTTTTGGAATTTACCAAAGAAACGAGGGAAGAAATTCTTGCAATCACCCATCAGTTGGAAGAAGAGCTGAGGGCTGCCGGTTTGGGATATCATTTCCCGGTGTTATTCGGTGCCGATACCAAAAAGATTTGGACGCTCCGCAAAGCCGGACTGGGTTTGCTGGGGAATTTGCCCGGCGATGAAAAAGCGGTGGCTGTGATTGAAGATACAGCCGTAGATGTAAATGATTTGCCGGCATACATCCGGGAGTTCAATGAAGTGCTGCAGAAACATGGCTTGTACTCGGTACATTATGCGCATGCAGGTTCAGGCGAACTGCATTTACGTCCCATCATCAACTTAAAAACAAAAGAGGGAAACCAGCTCTTCCGCACTATTGCAGAAGAAGTGGCCACACTGGTAAAAAAGTACAAAGGTTCATTGAGTGGCGAGCATGGCGACGGTCGTTTACGGGGTGAGTTTATTCAACAAATGGTGGGCGAAAAGAATTATGAACTCATGCGACAGGTGAAGTACACCTGGGATCCGGATCATATTTTTAATCCGAATAAAATTGTCGATACCCCGCCCATGAACACCATGCTGCGGTATGAACCCGGACAGTTTACCCCCGAGTTCAATACCATTTTCCGGTTTCACCGGCAGAACATTTTGCAGCATGCCGAGCAATGCAACGGATCGGGCGACTGCCGTAAAACGCATCTCAGTGGCGGAACGATGTGTCCTTCGTTTATGGCTACCCGTGATGAAAAGGATACAACCAGGGCAAGAGCCAACATCCTGCGTGAATTTTTAACGCATTCTCCGAAAGAGAACCGCTTCGATCACCACGAAATCTATGAGGTGATGAGCTTGTGCCTGAGTTGTAAGGCATGTAAAAGTGAGTGCCCCTCCAATGTGGATGTGGCCAAACTGAAAGCTGAATTCCTGCAACATTATTATGATGCCAACGGGGCTCCGTTCCGTTCAAAGCTCATTGCCAACTTCAGCAACAGTGCAAAGCTGGGCGCTGTATTGCCGTCGGTCTACAATTTCTTCATGACCAACCCTGTTACATCTTCTCTCATCAAACGGTCTGTTGGATTTGCCGTGAAACGTTCCATGCCCAGGTTGTCAGCTGTTACACTGGAGCAGTGGTTTCAAAAAAAGTCAAAAGAAAAAAATCAAAATTCAACAATCGTTACAAAAACAACAACGGATAACGACCAGCGGAAAAAGGTTTATCTCTTTTGCGATGAGTTTACCAACTACAACGATGCACACATCGGTAAAACTGCCGTACTGTTGTTAGAGAAACTTGGCTACCAGGTTGAAATACCCGAACATGTGGAAAGCGGCCGTGCCTGGTTGTCGAAAGGTTTTGTACGGAAGGCAAAGGAAATTGCAAATACCAACATAGAAAAATTGGGCAAACTGGTGACGGCCGATCGTCCGCTCATTGGCATCGAACCTTCTGCTATCCTTACCTTCCGGGATGAGTATCCCGATCTGGCTACAGATGAACAACTGGAAGCAGCTCAACAGCTGGCCAAACATTCATTGCTGATTGATGAATTCATTGCAAGGGAAATGGCAATGGGTGCCATCACAAAAGAACAATTCACAAAAGAGGCAAGGAAACTTTTGTTACACGGACATTGCCAGCAAAAGGCGGTGGGTTCCCTCGCCGATACAGTATCCATGCTTTCGTTCCCCGAAAATTACCAGGTGGAAGTCATCCCATCCGGTTGTTGCGGTATGGCCGGTTCTTTTGGTTATGAAAAGGAACATTATGACTTATCCATGAAAATTGGCGAACTGGTTTTGTTCCCGGCTGTTCGAAGGAAAGCAGCTGCCACGGTGGTTGCTGCACCCGGCACCAGTTGTCGCCATCAGATCAAGGATGGCACGGGTGAAAAAGCCCTGCACCCTGTGGAAATTTTGTACAGCGCATTGGCATAAGATCGTTCTTTGGAAAACTAGTTGAAATGCAGCCGGTTTTTTTAATCCTCTAATTTGGAATAAATTGAGTGCCGAATGCGATTGTTCAGCCTGTTTATATGCTTATTCTCCGGACTCTTGCCTGTAAAAAAGTTACAGGCACAAAGTTCAGAAGTCATCCTTTCCAAAAACTGGATGTTCCGGCAGGCTGGTACTGCTGCCTGGCGATCAGCCACCGTACCCGGCACTGTGCATACCGATTTGCTGCAGCACAAACTGATTCCTGAACCTTATTTCGGTACCAACGAGCAACAACTGCAATGGATTGGCGAAGCCAACTGGGAATACAAAACTTCATTTACTGTAACAACTTCTACCTTACAAAATAAGCAAATTGAACTGGTGTTTGACGGATTAGATACCTATGCAGATGTGTTTTTAAATGGTAGAAAGTTACTTTCGGTCAACAATATGTTCCGGCAGTGGCGGGTGACAGTAAAGGAGTGGCTTAAGCCTGTGAATCAACTGGAGATTCGTTTCACATCTGCAAAAAAGTACGTGGATTCAGTTGCAGATGAAACGCTCCCTTTAAAAATTCCTGATCACAACCGTGTCTTTGCCCGTAAGGCCCAGTATCATTTCGGTTGGGACTGGGGCCCCACCTTCATTACCTGTGGCATCTGGCGGCAGGTACGTATCGAAGCATTTGACCAACGCCCGGCTGAGGTGAAACAGCTTCCTTCCCGGAGGGTGGAGCTTGTACAGGAGCCAGACAGCATTGGCCGTTCCTTTTTCTTCCGGATCGATGGCAAGCCGGTATACATGAAAGGAGCGAATTATATTCCTTCTGAAGTGTTTCTGCCACGACTGAAAGCGGCCGATTATCATAAAATCATCCAGCTGGCGAAAGAAGCAAATATGAATATGCTGCGTGTGTGGGGCGGTGGTGTGTATGAAGACGATGCCTTTTATGATTTGTGCGACCGGTATGGAATTTATGTGTGGCAGGATTTTATGTTTGCCGGCGGTATGATTCCGGTAGATGATTCGTTTTTCCGTAATGTAAAAGCGGAGGTTGAATACCAGGTGAAACGCCTGCGCCATCATCCTTCCATTGTGTTATGGTGTGGTAATAATGAAGTAGATGAAGCATGGCACAACTGGGGCTGGCAACAACAATTCAACTTACACGGGCAGGATTCAACCAGGGTCTGGAATGCCTACCAGCGTCTGTTCCGAGATAGTCTGCCTGCCTGGTTGCAGCAGTGGGATGGCAGCCGGCCGTACATCAGCACTTCACCGATGCATGGTTGGGGACGAAAACAAAGTATTACAGAAGGCGACAGTCACTACTGGGGACTCTGGTGGGGTTTGCAGGATGTGGAAGTATTTGAGCATAAGACCGGACGCTTTGTCAGTGAATACGGCATGCAGGCGATGCCCAACTGGACTACCGTTCAATCATTTACGACAACGCAGGAGCGTTATTTAGTTTCACCTTCGTTGAAACAGCATCAGAAACATCCTACGGGCTATCAGAATCTGCAACACTACCTGCACCGGTATTTCCTGGATTCCAATAAGGTAAAACAGCTATCTGTTGAAAATTATACCTATCTCACCCAATGCCTGCAGTATTATGTTTTAAAGAACAGTATTGCCATTCACCGCAGTAAGTACCCGGTGAATATGGGTACGCTGTTGTGGCAACTGAACGACTGCTGGCCGGTTGCCAGTTGGAGCATCACTGATTATTACCGAAACAGGAAAGCCGGTTGGTATGCCGTTAAGGAAGCGTACCGGGATGATGTGCTGCCGGTGAAAGACACGATCTACCCCAAAAATCTGCCATTAACAAAACCTGTCTTTACGATTACTTCTCAGGGCGAAAATATGTTTGTCATCACCAGTACCACCGATGCAGCTTATGTTTATGTCTATAAAGAAGGGGAAGAGTTGCCCTTAAAGGAGAACTATTTTCATTTGAAGGCCGGGGAGCGAAAGTATTTGTACATTGACGGGCGTTACCAGAAACCCGGTGAACATAAACAACTCAAAGTAAAATCGCTGTATGATGTATTACAGTAAACGACTGGCAGTATCACTGCTCTTCAGTTTGATCATGTTGCTTACAACAGCCCAGCCAACCAATTATGCCCGGCTGGTGAATCCGTTTATCGGAACAGGTGGTCATGGTCATACCTATCCCGGTGCCAGTATGCCTTTTGGTATGATGCAGCTGAGTCCGGATACACGGTTGGAAGGCTGGGATGGATGCAGCGGTTATCATTACAGCGATTCATTGATCTATGGATTTTCGCATACCCATCTCAGTGGTACCGGTATCGCCGACTATTGCGATGTGCTGGTAATGCCGTTTGCCGGTAAGGTGCAATGGAAGAACCAAGACTACCGTTCACCGTTTTCACATAAAAACGAAAAAGCGCATGCCGGTTACTATGAAGTGTTGCTGGAGAAAAACCAGATTCATGCGGCCCTGACAACTTCCTATCGTTCGGGTATGCACCAGTATACCTTTGCTCCCGGCGAAAGCATCGGCAAAATTCTCATTGATCTCAAACACCGGGATGAAGTGCTGGAGTCATCGCTGGAACTGGTGAATGACTATGAAGTGCGTGGCCTGCGCCGCAGTAAATCATGGGCGCAGGATCAGTGGGTTTATTTTTACATTCGTTTTGAACAGCCCATTATTGCATCTGAATTGGCAAGCAACGATACAGTTGTAACACAAAACAAACTTCTCACCGGGAAGAATGTAAAAGCATGGTTTGGTTTTCAATTGCCTTCCAACCGCCAGCTAAAGATGAAAATTGGCATTTCTGGTGTAAGCATGGAGAATGCCAAACTAAACCTGGATACAGAAATTCCGCATTGGAATTTTTCGCAACTGCAGCAGGAAGCAGAAGCGGCCTGGAATAAAGAGCTGGGCAAAATTGAAGTCAAAGGGGGGCGGCCCGACGACCAGGCGATCTTCTATACTGCTTTGTATCATGCCAGCCTGGCGCCGAATCTATACACCGATGTGAATGGAGAATACCGGGGCACTGATTTAAAGATTCACAAAACAAATGGGTTTACCAACTATACCGTCTTTTCGTTATGGGATACCTACCGGGCGCTTCATCCGTTGATGTCCATCATCAACCGGCAACGCACAACCGATTGGATCAATACCTTTTTGGCGCAGTACAAAAACGGCGGGATGCTTCCCGTGTGGGAACTGAGTGGTAATGAAACATTTTGTATGATCGGCTATCATTCGATTCCGGTGATTGTAGATGCGTATCAGAAAGGAATCCGTGGATTTGATAAACAGTTGGCTTTGGAAGCCATGCTCAGCTATGCAAGAAGCGACCGGTTTGGTTTAACCGCTTATCAGCAGAAAGGATTTATTGCAAATAATGATGATCATGAAAGTGTTTCCAAAACACTGGAATATACCTATGATGATTGGTGCATTGCAGAGTTTGCCCATTGGTTGGGGAAGAAAGACGTTGCTGAAGAATTCCGTCTTCGTTCAAAAAATTATCAGAACCTGTTCAATCCGTCAAAGAAGTTTTTCCAGGGGAAAGTGTACGGTTTCTGGTTTGCTCCGTTTTATCCATCGGAAGTGAATAATTTCTACACCGAAGGCAATGCATGGCATTATGCGTTTTCTGTGCAGCACGATATGACGCATTTTATGCAACTGTTTGGTTCAAGGCAAAATTTTGCTCAACATCTGAACAGGATGTTTACAACAACTGAATCGCTCCTGGGCAGGGAGCAGGCCGATGTAACCGGGCTCATTGGTCAATATGCACATGGCAACGAACCGAGTCATCATATTGCCTATCTGTTCAACTATGCCGGTCAGCCGCAACGCACACAGGAACTGGTACACAAAATATGCAGGGAGTTTTACACCAATGCACCGGATGGTTTAATCGGCAACGAAGATTGCGGACAAATGAGTGCCTGGTATGTGCTGAGTGCTTTGGGTTTTTACCAGGTAACACCGGGCAGCGGCTTTTATGAATTGGGCACGCCCTTGTTTGATCAGGCAGTCATCCATCTTGAAAATGGGAAAGACTTTATCATTAAGGCCAACCGTACACATCCCGATCAGTTTTATGTAAGCGATGTTCAGCTCAATGGTCAAAAGCATACAGCCAGCTACATGACGCATACGGCACTTGCAAACGGAGGAACACTTACGTTTGAACTGGGTGATAGACCTTCGCTCAACTGGGGTACAGCAGTAGCCGATCTGCCTGCCACAAGTGTTGCTGACAGTGGTTTTCTCCCGGTTCCCTTTTTTGAGATGGAATCTTATAAATCAACAACGGAGCAACACGTGAAGTTGGGACACCTGTATACAGACGCAACACTTTATTATCAGTTGAGCGATGCAAAGAGTAAAGGAAAATCGTTCATTCAATACAAGGAACCTTTTCGCATCAATCAAACTACTACCGTTTCTGTTTATGCCGAGTGGAATGGCATCAAATCACCGGTGGTAGAACAACTTTTCTACCGTTTGCCGCAGGATAAAACCTTAACGGTGGAAAGTAAGGTGCATCCCATGTACACCGGTGGAGGCATGACTGCATTGGTCGATGGCATCACTGGAACCACCAACTGGAAAACCGGCGACTGGCATAGTTATTTCAACCAGGACTTTGTGGCTGTAGTGGATTTGTTGAAGGTGAAAAATGTATCGTATCTAGGTGTGCATGTTCTCCAGGATGTGAGCCCTTGGATTCTCTATCCCGAATCTGTTTCGTTTGAAGCCAGTACAGATGGGAAAAATTTTAGTCCGGTTACAGTGGTAACAAATCAAGTTGAAAAAGAACAGCGGTCTGCTTCGGTACAGGTATTAGGTACAAGTGTTCGTGTAAATGCTCGTTACATCCGTGTGCGTGCAAAAACAGGCGGCGCCTTACCTTCCTGGCATGAAAGTGCTGGTTCACCATCGCATTTGTTTATCGACGAAGTAATTATAAAATAACACAGTTGTAATTTTAAAAAGTGGATAGCATCACACATATTGCCATTGGTGCCTGTATGGGCGAGGCATTTGCCGGCAAAAAACTCGGAAAGAAGGCAATGATCTGGGGAGCAGTGGCACAGAGCATCCCTGATATAGATTTTCTCGCCTCCTTCTGGATGGATACGGCATCGAATCTGCTGGCACACAGAGGGTTTACCCATTCGTTTTTATTTCTTATCATCATCACACCTGTTATGGCCCTGGCTGCAGAAAAATGGCACCGGCCTCATAACATCCGGTTCAGCAAATGGCTTCTGTTCTTCGGTGCAGCGGTAGGTGTTCATTTGCTGATTGATGCATTCAATAACTATGGTGTGGGTTGGTTTGAACCCTTCAGCCATGAGCGAATTAGTTTTCATGCCATTTATGTGGCCGATCCGTTTTTCTCCATTTGGACAGGCATTGCTTTGCTGATGCTCGTATGGTTGAAACGGAAAGATCGCCGCAGGGCTTTTTGGTGGAAGTTTGGTTTGACGATGAGTGTCCTGTACCTCGGTTACACGCTTATCAATAAAATCGAAATAGACCGCCAGGTGCGCAAAGCGTTCGTGCAACAAAACATTCCGCATGAAAGATATTTCACCACGCCGGCTCCTTTGCAAAATTGGTTGTGGTTTGTGGTGGCGGGAAACGATAGTGGTTACTATACCGGATTCCGGTCTTTGTTCGACAAGGGTGATTCGATTGCCTTTCAATATTTCCCCCGCAACAGTCATTGGCTGGATACGGTGAGTGATCACGAAAATCTGCAAAAACTTATCCGTTTTTCACAACAGTTCTACACGGTGGAAAAATGGGGCGATACGCTGGTATTAAATGATTTGCGTTTCGGGCAAATCATTGGATGGGAGCAGCCAAGAGAGCATTTTGTGTTTCATTATCACCTCAGCCACCCGGCAGACAATCAACTGGTGGTGCAACGGGGGCGCTTTGATAAATGGAGCCTGGATGTGGCCATGAATTTCTGGAAGCGAATCTGGGGAAACTGAGATCCGCAAAAGCCGCATTTGCCGACTGTGATTTTTCCCTTAGCTTTGCTTTTTAATGCGACTTTCCACCAAACATCTGCTCGGCATTAAAGACCTCACTCCGGAGGACATTCAACTCATTCTCGATACCGCCTCCCAGTTCAAAGAAGTATTACAACGGCCTATCAAAAAGGTTCCTTCCCTGCGGGATGTGACCATTGTAAACCTGTTTTACGAAAATTCAACCCGTACCCGTATTTCGTTTGAATTGGCCGAAAAGCGTTTGAGTGCCGATACAATCAATTTCACGGCTTCCGGCTCATCTGCTGCCAAAGGTGAAACACTGCTCGACACAGTGAACAATATACTCAGTATGAAAGTGGATATGGTGGTGATGCGGCACAGTGCCAGCGGTGCGCCACATTTCCTGGCAAAGCATATTCCTGCTGCCATTGTCAATGCGGGTGATGGCATTAATGAACATCCCACCCAGGCCCTGCTCGATGCATTTTCTATCCGGGAAAAATTAGGCGGATTGGCGGGAAAGAAAGTGGCCATTCTTGGTGATATCATGCACAGTCGTGTAGCCTTGAGCAATATTTACTTGTTGAAGAAAATGGGAGCCGAAGTAACCGTAGCCGGTCCGCCCACACTCATTCCCAAATACCTCCAACAATCATTTGGTGTGAATGTGTCGTATAATGTGGAAGAAACGCTCAACTGGTGCGATGTGGCCAATGTGCTGCGTATTCAGCTGGAACGGCAGAACCAACCACTTTTTTCTTCTTTACGGGAATACAACCTGGCATTTGGAATCAACCGCCGCATGTTGGATTCGTTGAATAAAGAAATTGTAATCATGCATCCCGGTCCCATCAACCGTGGTGTGGAACTCGACAGCGATGTGGCCGACAGTAAGCAGTCCATTATCCTCCAACAGGTGGAAAATGGTGTGGCCGTTCGTATGGCCGTACTATACCTGCTCGCCGGAAAACGTACAGACAACTGATGTTGAACTGGCTGCTATTCTGCTGTAGTTTTTTTGCAATCTTTTTTTGGACCTGGCAGGGTGTAATTGTTACTTCCATACCAACCGTGCAATACGTCCCCGGCTTCCTGCCAAAAAAACGGCACTCCCTTTTTTCGCCTTTTGTACAACATGGTAACCTTGCGTTGAGATATTCCTCCAGTTCATGCCTCCATCTTCGCTTACATCCACACCTGTTGTTCCGCATGTAATTAACCTGTTTTTGCTGAGCCATGCTACGCAACTTCTGTAGCCGAATGGTGGTGTTTTTGGACGAACAAACGTCTTTCCTTTGTCATAGGTAAGAATACAGTTGCCGGTACGTGCTGTGTCTTTCAGGTAGTCTCCTGCTACAATGATGATTCGTTTTTCATCGAACACAGCAATGGAATTAGCACCGGTCATTTCGCCTCCCTGTACAACGGGAAGATCCAATTTCTGATCACGGATGAACAAGCGGGAACGTTTACCGCCTGTTACAAACACGGCTTCCTGTTTATTCAGCTTCGCCACATTGGTGCCGCTGGCTGCAAAAAATGCTTCACCGGGGTCGCTCGTAGGATAATAGGCGTCGGGTAAGCCTCTCCAATGCTCGCCACCGTCATACGTACGGGCAATAAAGAGTTTTCCATCAATGGGATCGCCGATTACAATACCACTCATTTCATTCCAGAATTCCATGGCATCGAGGAACATGCCGGGCCGTTTGTCTTCAAATACTTTTTTCCAACTCTTTCCGCCATCGGTTGTTTTCAGGATAATGGCTGGCGTATCCACCGCCATGATGATGGCCGTTTGTGCATCGAAAGCTTCTATATCCCGGAAATCTCTTGTCTCATATCCCTTTACGGTCATCCACTGAAAACTGCTGCCACCGTCTGTACTGCGTGCCACGGCTCCTTTACTGCCGCTGATCCAAATAATCGTATTGGTAGGCACGCTCATGCCCCTGATGGAACTATTTCGGTTGCTGTCCAGCACTTGAACTTCCTGCGCTGCTGCCCAAAATGGCAACAGTGAAACCAGAAGGGAACACAAATATTTCATCTGGTAAATATAATTGGTTCATCTGATTTTTCTTTTGTAAAGCATGACGTATGATCTGTAGATATCAATTGATTTCGTGTGGGGAAAAAGACCGGTTCTGGCTTTGAAAAATGTATAAGTACTTATATATTTGGAGATGGAGTTGTATCAGTCTGTTGGTTACCTTTTGTTCGGCACCAGGCTCAAACGTCTCAGCGAAACGTTTTTAAGTGATGTGAACCGTCTTTACCGGAAACATAAAATCCGGTTTGAGGCTTCGTGGTTTCCGGTGTTCTATCTGTTGTCAGAACAGCGGGAAGTTTCGATCAAGCAGATTGCTGAAGCGTTGCATATTTCGCACTCCGCTGCCAGCCAGATGGTCAGCAGCCTGCAGGAAAAGAAGTTAGTGAAATCTGAAATTTCCAGTTCCGATGCCCGTCATAAAGTGGTGGCTTTTACAGCGAAAGGGGAACGGTTGTTGCAGCAGGTACTTCCTGTTTGGCAGGCGATGCAGCAGGCAATGGAAGAGCTCAGTAGTGCATCTCCAGCAAGTAAACAAATGCTCAAAGCTTTAACCTCCATTGAAAACAACCTTGCGCAGAAAAGTGTGTTTCTGCGCATTGAAGAAAAATTACAGTAATAACGATTGCTATGAATGTGTTTCATTATGGTACTGATTTGCTGACAGTTGAAAAAGTACTGGCATTAGCTGCCGGAACCTGTAAAGGTGTGTTGTCGGATGAGGCGTTGAAAAAGATTGCCGCTTCGGAAAAAAACGTGCGTTCCATTGTGGAGCATGATACAACCGTTTATGGGGTGAATACCGGTTTTGGTATTTTGTCCAGTACGAAAATATCAAAAGAAGATACGGCCACGCTTCAATACAAAATACTTCAGAGTCATAGTGTAGGTGTGGGCGATCCCGTACCGGCTGAAGTGGCAAAGCTGATGTTGATTACAAAAGTTCATGCGTTAGCCCAAGGATTCAGTGGTGTACAGTTGTCAACCTTGCAACGAATCATCTTGCACATTGAGAAGAATATCATTCCCGTAGTGCCGGAAAAGGGGAGTGTGGGTGCCAGTGGCGATTTGGCTCCGCTGGCGCATTTATTTTTGCCGCTGATTGGCTTGGGTGAGTGTTATTATAAGGGTGAGCGTTGTTCTACTGCCGAAGTGTTTCTGCGTGAGAACGTGCAGGCTATACCGCTAGGACCCAAAGAGGGACTGGCGCTCATCAACGGAACTCAGTTCATCCTTTCGTTTGCTGTGAAAGCTGTGCAGCGGATGCACAATTGCCTGGAAGCGGCCGATATCATTGGAGCAATGAGCCTGGAAGCACTTACAGGTACCCAGGCGCCGTTTGATGAACGGTTACATGCATTACGTCCTTTCCCCGGTAATCAACTGGTGGCACAGCGGTTACGTTTGTTGCTGAGTGGTTCTGAAATCATGCAAAGTCATTTAGATTGTGGCCGGGTGCAGGATCCTTATTCTTTGCGTTGTATGCCGCAAGTACATGGTGCCAGTCGAACTGCATGGGTGCATCTAAAACAATTGACAGAAACAGAACTCAATGCAGTTACAGATAATCCGATTATCTTATCTGCCCATGATACCATCAGCGGAGGAAATTTTCACGGTCAGCCTTTGGCCTTGCCATTGGACTATGCCTGTTTTGCTGCGGCTGAGCTGGGTAATATCAGCGACCGTCGCTGTTACCTCCTGCTGGAAGGAAAGTGGGGTTTGCCGGTGTTACTGATGAATGATGTGGGGCTCAACAGCGGATTTATGATCCCTCAATACACAACCGCAGCCCTTGTTACCGAAAACAAAACATTATGTTTTCCTGCGAGTGCCGATAGCATTCCCACTTCTTTGGGACAGGAAGATCATGTAAGCATGGGCAGTATCAGTGGCCGTAAGTTGAATAAAGTACTGGATAACCTGGAGTTTATTCTTGCTATTGAATTGTTGAGCGCCTGCCAGGCTATTGAATTCCGCCAGCCGCTGAAAAGCAGTGCCCTGCTGGAATATGCACATGACATTGTCAGGGAGAAAGTGAGTTTTGCCAGTGAAGACCGTGTGTTTGCTGATGATATCAACCGTGTTGCTGGAATGATTCAGGATTTTTCTTTTGTAGAAAAAGTGAATGCATTTGCTGGTCAGCAGGGCATTCGACTAAATGAGCAGTTTGATGCGTTCGTTGTATGAGGAACTAAAGTTGAATGGCTGCTTCGAGCGCCAGTTCCATCATCGGCAACAAGGCAGTTTCACGCTGATCGGCTGAGATCTTTTCATGAGTGGGAATGATATCCGATACTGTGAGTAGCGTGGCGGCACTTTTGCCAAGGTGTTGCGCATTGGCAAATAAAGCAAATGCTTCCATCTCTACTCCCAGGCAGTGATGTTTTTTTGCTACGGCTGGTATGCCGGAATCTTTCCGGTAAAAAATATCACTGCTGTGGATGTTGGCTGCTTTGAATGAAGGAAAATCTTTTTTTGCTGCGGCAAGTTCTTTGGCTGTTTGATTGATAACTGAAAATGCAGTACCCTGGTGAGCAATGGTTTCACCTTCAATGCCCCAGGCGAATTTGGCAAACGTACTCTCGCTGGCTGCGAGGTCCACATTCACCAGGTCGAACAGTTTCAGATCGGTGCTGTAGGCTCCACAGGTGCCAATGCGTATGATGGTATCCACTTCATACTCGGTATACAATTCATAAGAATAAATACCAATTGATGGACATCCCATGCCGCTGGCGCCCACCGTAATCTCTGTGCCTTTATAGGTTCCCGTGAAATAAAAGGCATTCCGGGTCTGACTCACCAGGTGTACATGCTGTAGAAAATGATCGGCGATATAACGGGCACGCAATGGATCACCGGGCTGCAGAACGGTTTTGGCGATGGAGCCTTTGGGAGCACTTATGTGTATACTCATATAAATTGGTAAACAATGAAGATATCAATTTATAGCGTCCAATGTGTGTTTTCTCATAGCCGCTTGAATGATTTTTTAGCATGATTCGTTAAGCAATCAGAAAACCGAAGCCATGGAATCAGGTGCCTGCCAATTTTAAATGACAGACTGAATTCAAATAATTAATCACTAAAAAAGTTAAGTATATGAGTACGATTGTCCGCCGTTATGATCCTGTAAAGTATAAAACTCCTACTGGCACATCGTTGCACTGCAAGGGCTGGATCCAGGAAGCAGCATTACGTATGTTGCTGAACAACCTGAATCCGGAAGTGGCTGAACGTCCGGATGACCTTATTGTCTATGGAGGCAGGGGAAAAGCTGCCCGTAGTTTTGATGCTTTGGATCAGATCATAGCTGCGTTGAAAATTCTGGAAAATGATGAATCGTTGTTGATTCAGAGTGGAAAGCCAGTAGCTATTCTCAAAACACACCCCGATGCGCCACGGGTACTCATCAGCAATTCTCAACTGGTTCCCAACTGGGCCAACTGGCAGCATTTTGATGAACTGGAGAAAAAAGGCTTGATGATGTACGGGCAAATGACGGCAGGCAGCTGGATCTATATTGGATCGCAGGGCATCGTTCAGGGCACCTATGAAACCTATGGGGCTATTGCCGATAAGCATTTCGGCGGCACGCTGAAAGGAACGCTGAATGTTACTGCCGGACTTGGAGGTATGGGGGGTGCCCAGCCACTTGCCATTACCATGAATGAAGGAGTGGCACTGATTGCTGAAGTGGAAGAATGGCGCATTGATAAGCGGATTGAAACGAAATACCTCGACGAAAAATATACCAGCATCGACGAAGCGATCAATGCGGCTATGCATTACCGTAAAGAAGGGGAAGCAAAAAGTATTGGGGTTTTGTGCAATGCCGTTCACTTGCTCGACCGGCTCATTCAGCGGGATATCATTCCCGATACACTCACCGATCAAACATCGGCACATGATCCGCTGGTGGGCTATGTGCCGCACACCATTTCTCTTGAAGAAGCGGAGCAGATGCGAAAGAGTGATCCGGAAGAATATCTGCGGAGGAGTTATGAAAGTATGCACCTGCAGGTACAACTGATGCTGGAGTTAATGGACAAAGGTGCTATTACATTCGACTATGGTAACAACATCCGGGCAAGAGCTCAGGAGTATGAACAGCAGCATCCTGCAGTTGTGACGCAGGTGCCGCATTATAAAACCGGCCGGTGTTTTGATTTCCCCGGTTTTGTACCTGCCTACATCCGTCCCTTATTCTGTGAGGGGAAAGGACCCTTCCGCTGGGCAGCGCTCAGTGGCGATCCGGAAGATATTGCTGTTACCGATGAACTTATCATGAACATGTTTCCTGAAAACAAAGGCATGATCCGCTGGATGGAAATGGCAAAAGAAAAAATTGCGTTCCAGGGATTACCGGCCCGTATCTGCTGGCTCGGACAAGGGGAACGGGAAAAAGCAGGCCTTGCATTTAATGAACTGGTGCGGACCGGAAAAGTAAAAGCACCCATAGTTATCGGCAGAGATCATTTAGATACCGGAAGTGTAGCCAGCCCCAACCGGGAAACTGAAGCCATGCTCGATGGCAGCGATGCCGTGGCCGATTGGCCCATACTGAATGCATTGGTCAATACTGCTGGTGGTGCCAGCTGGGTAAGCTTACACCATGGCGGCGGTGTTGGTATGGGTTACAGTATTCATGCCGGAATGGTGATAGTAGCCGATGGAACCGATGCAGCTGCAGCCCGGTTGGCACGAGTGCTGCGGAATGATCCGGGAATGGGTGTTATACGGCATGCAGATGCGGGGTATGAACTGGCACAAAAAACGGCCGATGAGTTCCATCTTGATTTAGAATCAAAACTATAGTTGTCTTTAGGAAAGAACTACGGTTCTGATTACTGAAAGCGCCCGTTTATACTTTTATTATTTGGCAGATGCTGTGCAGATGTGCCTTGTTTGGCATATATTGATTTCGATTCGGTATTTTAAAGGCCGTTTCTAAAAAATGCCTGCATAAAGGAAGCAAGTATGAAGAAAAAGTTGACACCTCTTTCTGCTTATGAAGTAATAACAGCGAAGCCTGATGTGTTCCCACTTCATTCTCTCACACCTACTGAAATAGAAGAAAAAGAGTGGTTCCTGAATCTGTTGGAAGAAAACCGGCAGATGGATGTTTCATTTCAAAATAGCCTGCTCCAGGAAATAGCTCATTTTGCAGCTTTCGCAGGTTCCATGGTGCTTGCTTTTCCGGCGGGGATGTTTATGCGTAACCGGGTACGTACGAACAAACAGCTTGCATTTATTCTTCAGTTTCCGGAGTTGCTCACTGTTCGGAGTAATATCGAAAAAGGATCGTTTGCGTATGATACATTGCTATTCCGGCAGTCTGCATTTCAGGTACTACAGAATAAAAGCCACCTGGCCAATCTTGTTTGTCTTGCTATTTTGTTTGGTGATGAGTTTATTGATGGGCTGGCTGTTACTGCTGGTAAGCAAACCATTCGTACCATTTTACAGGATAGGAGCGTGAATTGTAACCTGCAGTACCGGTATGTTTCTGAGTGTCCGGAACTATATTATGCATTTGACATCCGTGATTTGCTTCCTTCAGAAAACTTGAATACGGTCAATGAAAAATATGGAATTACGTACCGGGAGTTTTATGATCATTTGCTGTTTTTGCTGGACGAAATGAACCGTCATCTGAAACGGTTGCCTGCGTTTATGCGTACTTCTGCAGCACAATTGATTTGCCAGGTGTGTAATAGATGTTTTGATACCTATAAGACGGATATAGCTGCTTTCCGACCCGATTATCATCTCAGGGATTTGTTTGCCTATCTGGATAAGAAAGACGATGAAATCATTCATTGTTTGCTGGAATTAAGAGCTGTTCTGTTGGAAAAGAATCTTCCTGTTTATTGTGATCAGTTTAAAGGATGGAGTACTATGGTGCGGAGTATGCAAATTTATGATGACATGGAGGATGCAGCTTCGGATTACAGCTACCAAATGAATTTTGTCTGCTACTTTGCACACCGTTTTTTTCGAAAGGAATGGGAATGGCTGCAGCAGGAAGCTGAAATGCTGCAACAGATACCCGCCTTGCAGCGACATTTACTCATCAGTCTCAATATGCCTGGGTCTGTCATTGCCTGCAGGCAGTATGCACGAAGCATTGTGGTTGAAAAGTTGAGTTGGGTTCAGAAAAAAATTACTTCTTACTTGTGGAAGAAAAACTGGCTTGGTTGGAAAAATCAACAATTGGATCATGGGGATAATCTTTTTTCAACTATAAGCAGGGAACCGCTTTCCATTCAACAAAAAGCAGGAGTGCTTTTTGACTTCACTATGAGGGTAAAGGAAAGCTTTATCTCAGAAGATTTGTTATATGCTCATATCGCTGATACAGCTCTGATAGATCCGGTGCTGAAGAAGCATTTTTTGAAGTTTCTTCCCACCCGTGAAGCTTATTTCATGAAACATCAGTATTTCGATTATCCGATCAATCGCAAAGCCATGTATGCGAGAAAGTGGTTGTCAGTGCTTCACCCGGAACCGGTTACCTGAGTTGATGAAAGGCTCTTTTGTCCCACCGTAGCATGATGCGTCGGAGTTTCGATAGTCGTTTGTTATAACGATGTTCATTTCTGTAATAGAGATCAATCATCTGTAACTGTCGCATTCTCCATGAGAAGAAAATATTTCTGAATGCAAGGCGATCCATACCCAGCGTCAGTGTATGTAATCTTTTGAAACGTTTGAGGTTTGTTGGTAGTCCGTAGAGTGAATCAAAAAAAGGTTGCAGCGAATGGCGCATTTCAGCAATCGTTTTACGATGTTTTTGTAACGTATCAGCCGGGAAACTGGCTAATAATGTTTGATGCATATCACCATTGATGTGTGCATTGATACCGAGAAACCAGTACTGCATGGGTTGTAAGGTATCATAGCGGAAAAACCGCTGCCAGTTCCAGGGGATAGGTTCGCCTTTCAGGTATTTGTAGTGCGCTTCCAGGAACCATTCTCCGAACGATTGCTGAAACTTCATCAGGAAGTTCTGTTTGTCTTTGGAAACAGTTGCTGCGTATGAATTGATGCGTGCATAGGTGTTGGTATACAGCACTGCAAAGTGCGAAGAAATACCGGGCTGCTGCCTGATAGCAGAAAGGGTGTCATAAACTGCTTCCGCTGCAGGGTATTGTGCCTGCAATTGTTTAGGGTAACAACAAAGGAGAAGAGAAAATAAAATCAATGTTTTCATGCTGAACCTGGTGGAAAGATACTGAATGAGGTTCATTTCATGAATGGCGTAGTCAATAAGTTCGGCTTCTTTTTAGCTTTGATAGAGAATACTCATTTATTTTTATGCTCCAACTTAATGAGATTAATGGAAGAAGGAAGAATGAACAATATAGGAGCCTTGGCTTTTCGAGAATGCTATAAATGATACTCTTAAATACTGTAGACTATCAATTCATACTGCAAAAGCAAAACCGCTTCTCTTGATGCTTTATAAAAGTTATCACGTTTTCAGAATTCATTAAAAAACAAAACAGGATTTTTATATTAAAATAATTGCAAATCTGCTTATCTAAACGGCATTCAGAAGGGAAACGGTGCATGCTTAACAATAAAAAAGCCCCCAATTAAGGGGGCTTGGTAGCGAGGAGCAGACTTGAACTGCCGTCCGCCCGGATCAACGGGCGGATATGAATCCGTCGTTCTACCCAGCTGAGCTCCAGGTAATAAAACCATGCGTTAAGAATTGCTGCTCAATGAGATTCCTGATTTTGATTCGTTGTCTGTATTGTTTGAGTTTTTTTCATGCGCCATTGCAGCTTTTTTATCTTCAAAATACAAGCAATATACAACCGTCCAGGGTCTGTATTTTTCAGTCCAGTCATGTCCGAGTTGTTGGTGGCTTTTAAAGCGCTGCAAGAGATTGGAAGTGTAGCCAATATAAAGCTGGTCGTGTTGTGCGGAGTAAAGAATATAAACGGTGTAGATCATGGACAAAAAAAAAAGCCCCCAATTAAGGGGGCTTGGTAGCGAGGAGCAGACTTGAACTGCCGTCCGCCCGGATCAACGGGCGGATATGAATCCGTCGTTCTACCCAGCTGAGCTCCAGGTAATAAAACCATGCGTTAAGAATTGCTGTTCAATGAGATTCCTGATTTTGATTCGTTGTCTGTATTGTTTGAGTTTTTTTTCTTGCGCCATTGCAGCTTTTTTATCTTCAAAATACAAGCAACATACAACCGTCCAGGGTCTGTATTTTTCAGTCCAGTCATGCCCGAGTTGTTGGTGGCTTTTAAAGCGCTGCAAGAGATTGGAAGTGTAGCCAATATAAAGCTGGTCGTGTTGTGCGGAGTAAAGAATATAAACGGTGTAGATCATGGACAAAAAAAAGCCCCCAATTAAGGGGGCTTGGTAGCGAGGAGCAGACTTGAACTGCCGACCTTCGGGTTATGAATCCGACGCTCTAACCAGCTGAGCTACCTCGCCAAATAATTTAAAAGAACAATTCTACAACGAGGAGCAGACTTGAACTGCCGTCCGCCCGCTGTTCGGGCGGATATGAATCCGACGCTCTAACCATCCCGAACGCTTTCGGGATACCTCGCCAAACAATTTAAAAGAACCTTTTCGGAATACCTACCCGGGTTTCCGTTTTAAGCCGGTTTCAAAAAAAGTTTCCTGAACTCAGAGCTGTCAAACGGGCCGCAAAAATAGAGAATTCTAAAGAATCGTTCAAATCAATTTTGAGTTCGCCCGGGATACACTTTTAATGCTTCTTCCAGGCAATCCATGGCTTTGTTTAACGACTCAAGATTGAGTACATAGGCAAGCCGTACTTCATTTTTACCGAGTCCGGGCGTGCCATAAAAACCAGTTGCCGGTGCCAGCATTACGGTTTGACCTTTATACGAAAATTCTTCCAGTAACCATTGACAAAAAGAGTCGCTATCGTCAATAGGCAGACGGGCAATGGCATAAAAAGCCCCACCGGGATTCGGGCAGTAAACACCCTGCATTTTGTTTAGCCGTTGCACCATCAGATTTCTACGTGCCAGGTATTCCGATTTAGGACCTTCAAAGTAATCATCTGGCAAGTCTACAGCCGCCTCACCCATGATTTGAGCCAGTCCGGGCGGACTCAACCTTGCCTGTGCAAACTTCATAGCTGCATTGTAGACAGCTTTATTTTTTGTTACAAGTGCTCCCAACCTGGCACCGCAGGCACTATATCGTTTACTAATCGTATCCATCAGCACCACATGCTGTTCAAGGCCTTCAATATGCATAGCGCTTACGTAAGTGCCATCATAACAAAACTCCCGATATGCCTCGTCGGAAAAAAGGTAAAGGTTGTATTGCAAACAGATGTCTTTCAGTGCCAGCATTTCTGTTTTACTATACAGGTAACCTGTTGGGTTATTGGGACTGCATATGACAATTGCTTTTGTCCTGGGAGTAATCACTTTTTTAAAGGATTCTATGGAGGGTAAGGCAAACCCGTTTTCAATTGAAGAAGTAATGGGAATTACTTTTACTCCTGCAGCACAGGCAAATCCGTTATAATTCGCATAAAATGGTTCCGGTATGATGACTTCATCACCGGGATTCAGACACGTTAAAAAACCAAATAGTATCGCTTCAGATCCACCGGTTGTGATTAAAATCTGATCATAGGTTACATCAATCCCCACTTTCTTGTAATAGCTTGTAAGTTTACGTCTGTAGCTTTCATTGCCAGCACTGTGACTGTACTCCAGCACCCTGATGTCTGCTTCTTTAACGGCGTCAATAATGGCAGGAGGAGTTTCTATATCAGGTTGGCCGATGTTTAAATGATAGACGTTCGTTCCTCTTTTCTTTGCAGCTTCTGCAAAAGGAACGAGTTTGCGGATAGGAGAGGGTGGCATATCGTTGCCACGTTGGCTGATCGTTAACATAGTTGCAAAGATAGAGCGGAAGATCGTGCTTCTCACAAAAAAACCCGGATCAGCGTCCGGGTTTTTGTAATTTTTTTTCAGCAGGTTATTGCTGAACAATACCCACGATTGTGATTGTTTTTTGCTCGTCAATCCCAAGAAACTTTACATAAACGCTTTTATTAAAGTTGCCTACTGCCGCCGCATTATAGGTAGCGGTAATGGTGCCGGTTTTTCCGGGTTTGATTGGCTCTTTTGTGTAATCCGATTTTGTGCAGCCACAACCCGGTGTTACGTTTTCAATGATGAGATCTTCCTTGCCAATATTCGTAAAAGTGAACGTGGCTGTTACAGGATTTCCTACTTTAATGTTACCCAGGTTTACTGTTTCGCTGGTGAATTTTGCTACAGCATCCGGACTCTTTGTCTGGCCTGTTGCTGCCTGAACCAAAACGAATGAAAAGAAAATTACGAGAATGTGTTTCATGAATACTTATTTTTTATTGTTTATTGAAATACGTTTAATGATGCATTTCCGGGAACTGATTGATCCGGTGTTTTCCAAACGTTTCCACGGATGATAATTTGTTTCGCCTGACCATTGTTATAATAGACAGTAACCGATTTTTCAAACGCACCTTCTGCAGCAGCATTATATCCAACTTTTAAAGTTGTTTTTTGACCCTTTAAAACAGGTGCACGACTGTATTCAGGAGTTGTGCAACCGCAGGAGGTTTGTACATTTTCAACGATCAGGGTATCCAGCCCGGTATTTTCAATCACAAACGTGTGGGTGGTGGGTTTTCCCTGGGGGATTTTGCCGAAATCATAAACCAGTTCTGAAAAGCGTACCGGCTCAACAACCTGGGCTGTTGTTACCATTGTTTGATTCGTTTCGTTTTTTTTCTTCTTCTGTGCAAAACTGCTTAGCCCCAAAAGCAGACAGCAGGCAATGAGCATTGTAAAATGTTTCATAATCCGGAATTTCAAATCAAAAGTAAGTAATTCAAAAGACAGTTGAAAGCATCCGGCCGTTGCGTTCAGGTCCATTTTATTAGATTCTTAACACAGAAGCTGCCAAACGTGGTTATTCCCCTGTTTTACCCATTTCAACTAACGCTGGTTCATGCCATTTGAAAACTGTTATTTTTGCAACATGGAACAGTCTGTTAACGATGTTTTGCAAACAGCCCCCTTGTCGTTTGAACATTTCCGCCAGGAAGTGCTGAATGATTACCGGATGGCCTGTATGAGCCGGGAAGCTAGTTTGCTGGGACGGAAAGAGGTACTTACCGGCAAAGCCAAATTCGGCATTTTTGGCGATGGAAAAGAGGTGCCCCAGCTTGCAATGGCCAAGTTTTTTAAACCGGGCGACTTTTACAGCGGCTACTACCGGGATCAAACCTTTGCGTTTGCTACAGGCGCCGCTACTGTAAAAGAATTTTTTGCCCAGCTGTATGCCGACCCTGATCCGAGCCACGATCCCCATAGTGCAGGCAGGCAAATGAACTCCCATTTTGCTACACGCTTTGTAGATGAGCAAGGAAAGGTTCTGGACCTGGTAAACAGAAAAAACCTGGCAGCAGGAATGGCCCCGACAGCGGCTCAAATACCCAAAGCTGTGGGTCTGGCACTGGCTTCCAAGGTCTTTCGTGAGGTGGAAGCGGTAAAACAGTTCAGTAATCTTTCATTGAACGGAAATGAAGTATGTTTTGCAACAATTGGAGATGCATCTACCAGCGAAGGCCATTTCTGGGAAGCGGTGAATGCGGCAGCTGTTCAGCAAATACCGCTTGCTTTATTCGTATGGGATGATGGATATGGTATTTCAGTGCCGAAGCAGTTTCAAACAGCCAAAGGATCTGTTTCAGAGGCATTAAAAGGGTTTCAGAAAAAAGAAGGCACAAACGGAATTGATATCTATAAACTCAAGGCATGGGATTATGCCGGTATGTGCGAAGTGCTGGAAGCAGCGATTGAAAAAATCAGAAGTACGCATACACCTGCTTTGTTTCATGTGGAAGAAGTAACGCAACCGCAGGGACATTCCACTTCGGGTAGTCATGAGCGGTACAAATCTCCGGAGCGTTTGCAATGGGAGCGTGACTGGGATTGCAACCGGAAGCTGAAGGAATGGCTGCTGGAGAATTCACTGGCAACAGAAGAAGAACTCACGCAGTTGGAAAATGAGGTGAAAGAACAGGTTCGCCGGGAACGCAATGAAGCCTGGGAAGAATACCAGGCTCCTGTAAAAGCACAGGTGGACCAGGTATTGTCCCTGCTGGATGCAATGCAGCCACAGGAAGCCAATGTAACCACGGCTGCTCAGCTCTACAACGAACTGAAGAACAACCGGGAGCCCAACCGCCGGGATGTAGCCCGGGTGTTGTTTAAATACACTTCCCTGGCACAAAGCGGTCCGTCACGAACTCAGGCGGAGCAGTTTTACCAACAACTGAGCCGGCAGAATGCTTCCCTGTTCAATACACATCTGTACCTCGAACATAAAAATGGAAGCGCACTGCAGGTGCCGGTTGTACCAGCTGTGTACGACGATTCATCGGCAGTTATGAATGGCTACGAACTGCTCAACCACTACTTCGATCAGTTGTTTGCAAGTAACCCCAGGGTGCTTGCCTTTGGCGAAGACCTTGGCTACATTGGTGATGTGAACCAGGGATTTGCCGGACTGCAGGCCAAACATGGAAAGGGTCGGATTTTTGATACGGGCATTCGGGAACTTACCATCATGGGGCAGGGTATCGGGTTAGCTATGCGGGGGCTTCGCCCCATCGCCGAAATCCAATACCTCGATTACCTGGTTTACGGGCTGCAGCCTCTTACCGATGATGTGGCAACTATGCAATTCCGCACCGCCGGCCGGCAGGCAGCACCGCTTATCGTTCGTACACGTGGGCACCGGCTCGAAGGCATCTGGCACAGTGGTTCACCCATGGGCATGATTGTCAACAGCCTCCGTGGTATGTATGTATGCGTGCCCCGTAATATGGTGCAGGCAGCGGGTATGTACAACACCCTCCTGCAAAGCAACGAACCTGGCTTGGTGATCGAGTGTTTGAATGGGTACCGGCTCAAAGAAAAGATGCCTTCCAACCTGGGTGCATTCACGGTTCCGCTGGGCAAGCCCGAATTGTTGTGGCAGGGGTCTGATGTTACCATCGTTTCTTACGGCTCCACATTACGCATCATTGACGATGCGGTGCATCATCTTGAACTGCTCGGCATCAGCTGCGAAGTGGTGGATGTGCAAACGCTGTTGCCATTCGATACGGATCATACCATTCTTACATCGCTGCAAAAAACAAACCGCATTGTATTTATAGATGAAGATGTGCCGGGTGGCGCTGCTGCCTACATGTACAATAAAGTAATGGAGGAACAGGGTGGTTATAAATACCTGGATGTGGCACCACGAACAATCACCGGTAAGGCACACCGTCCGGCATACGGAAGTGATGGCGATTATTTCAGTAAACCGAATGCAGAAGAAATCATTGCTGTCATCCGTGACATGATGCAGGAATAACCCGGAGGCTGTGTATGGATTTTCTTACAATCATTGATATTCTCGGAACATTCTCCTTTGCTGTTTCCGGTGCGTTTTCCGCTATGGAAAAGAAACTGGATGCTTTCGGAGTTATCATCCTCTCTTTTGTTACGGCAATCGGCGGCGGTACGCTGCGTGATTTGTTGATTGGTGATACACCTGTCGGGTGGTTGCGGAATGGTACCACTACGATGGTGATTCTGGTGGCTGCAGTGGGTACCATGCTCTTTGGTACGTTACTCCGCCGGTTTAACACGACACTGTTTTTGTTTGATGCACTGGGACTGGGTTTGTTTACCTTAATAGGAGTGGAAAAAGGATTGCAGTTACAATTGAGCCCGGGTATTTGTATTGCGTTAGGAACTATAACCGGCTCTTTTGGTGGTGTTACCCGGGATGTGTTGCTCAACAATGTACCACTGGTATTCCGCAAGGAAATTTATGCATCCGTTTCCATTCTTGGCGGACTGTTGTACCTGCTTTTGCTGCAGGTGGATATGTTGTCAAATCTCGCTACCATCCTTTCCATTGTATTTATTGTGGTGGTGCGTGTAATTGTGGTTAAATTCAAACTGGCCCTGCCCAGGATGTATTGAGTTAACTTCAGCGTTTACGTTATTGTAACTGAAAATAAAGTATGAAATTAATAATCTACCAGGTTGATGCGTTTGCCAACCGCCTGTTTGCCGGCAACCCGGCTGCTGTTATTCCATTGGATCAATGGATAGACGAGGCCCTCATGCAAAACCTGGCCATGGAAAACAACCTGGCAGAAACGGTGTTTTTTGTGCCCGTTGCAGGTATAGCAGCAGAATATGAAATCCGCTGGTTCACCCCTGAACTGGAGATCAACCTTTGTGGTCATGCCACACTGGCCAGTGCCTGGGTGCTGTGGGAGAAATTGGGCTATTCGCTACCGGCAGTTACCTTTCACTCGAAAAGCGGTCCTCTGACTGTTACAAAGCAGGCAAGCCGTTATGAAATGGATTTCCCTTCCTGGAAGCCGGAACGCATCAGCGACTATCCCGAAGACCTGGCTCGTATACTGGGTGTCAAAGAAATAGTTGGTGTATACAAGTACCGTGATCTGCTGGTGGAAGTAAATACCGAAGCAGAGGTACGTGCAGCGGCACCTGACTTTACTGCTTTAAAGAAGACCGGGCAGATGGTGATTCTAACTTCCAGAGGCGATCACGATACCGACTTTGTGTCACGCTTCTTTGCCCCCTCAGCGGGGGTTGATGAAGATCCTGTTACCGGTTCGGCACATTCCCAACTGATTCCTTTCTGGAGTGAAAAGCTCGGTCAAGAAGCTTTGTTTGCAAAACAGCTGAGCAAACGGGGCGGTACACTATGGTGTAAACAGTTACAGAATGAACGAGTGCTGATTGCCGGCGAATGTGTGTTTTTTATGAAAGGAGAGGTTGAACTCTAAGGCTGCTTATCAAGGTACAAATCTCGACCGCTGCTCCGGTGTCGGGAGCATACAGGCATCCCGCTGGCCAAACCACTTATACCTGTTTTTGCCAATCCATTTGTAAATGCCATCCCTGATGAAAGAGGGTATGATGATCAGCACATACAATAGTTTCCAACCTCCATCCAAATGCCGGCATACACGTAATGCAGCAGTGGACTCCCGGTAGATCTTACCGTTTTCAATGAACAAAACAGAAGTGAGTAAAGCAGGATCAACTCCATAAGATGGCAGAATTGCATGAGCCGTTTCGCCCTGTAAGGAGCCAAACTTCAACGTTCCTTTTTTGTCCCGTTTCAAGGCAAACTGAATCCAGAAGTTGCAGAAATTACAAACGCCATCAAATAAGACCAATCGTTCGTGCATGGTATAAAGATAGTAAGTCCACAAAAAAGGGCCGATTCCTCAGCCCTATTCAATAATTCAGTCCTTCAATCCTTGATTCTAACCCATATTGTGAAACACTTTCTGCACATCATCGTCCTGCTCCAGCCGTTCAATCAACTTACTTATTTCTTCTGCCTGTTCATCGGTTACAGGTACTGTTGTTGAAGGAATCCATTCCACTTCGGCACTGATGGGCGTTATCCCTTTATCTTCCAATGCTTTCTGCATATTACCAAAATCTGTAAAACTGCTACGTACCACCAATACATCTTCGCCATTTTCACCGGTTCCTTCACCCAATTCTTCCAAACCAAAATCTATCAATTCCAGTTCCAGGTCTTCCGCATTCAATCCCTCAGGCTTCAACTTAAAGACCCCCATTTTTTTAAACTGAAACGATACACTGCCGCTGTTGCCCAAGGTGCCTCCGCCCTTGTTGAAATGACTTTTTACATTGGCAACGGTACGCACATGATTATCGGTAGCGGTTTCCACCAAAATGGCAACACCATGAGGGGCATAACCTTCATATAAAATCTCATCGTAATTGATGAGTTCTTTACCCTGTGCCCGTTTGATGGCTGCTTCCACACGGTCTTTCGGCATACCCACACTGCGGGCATTTTGAAAACAGCGGCGCAAGGCAGCATTGGTACCAGGATCGGGGCCACCTGCTTTTACCGCAATCACAATTTCTTTACCTATCCGTGTAAACTGCTTGGCCATGCGGTCCCAGCGGGCAAACATGGTGCTTTTTCTTACTTCAAAAATCCGTCCCATGAGTATCTGATTTAGTTTGGTACAAGCTGCAGAACCTGTGGCATCACCTGTTGCGTCGCAATCCGTTCATCTTCCTGTAACTCTGATCAGCAGAGTAAAACACTGCCTGCAAGCGACGGCAAAATTAGGGAGATGGAGGTAAAGAAAAAACCGCCCCTGTAAATACGGGACGGTTCTTTCAAAATCGTGGAAATAATTTTTAATCCTGTTTTTCAAAATCAGACGCTTTCGGCAGAATTTCTCCCGCAAAGCGAAGTTTGCTGTGATGGCGGCTGTACAGAAAATAAACAACCAGTCCTGCAGCCATCCAGGCAAATGCCACTTTCAGCGTTTGTGCATCCAGGGCTACAATCATTCCGGTACATACCAGTACGCCCAGTGTTGATACAACCGGAACCAGGGGAGCTTTAAACGGACGTTGAATGTTTGGTTCACGCACCCGCAAAATCCATACACCAGCGCTTACCAGCACAAATGCAAAGAGAGTACCAAACGAAGTTAAATCGCCTGCCACATGGCCGGGAACAAAGGCAGCAAACAATCCTACAAACACGAACAAAATCCAGTTGGCTTTATAAGGTGTTTT
The DNA here is from genome assembly GCA_943368955.1 of Chitinophaga pinensis. Classification (GTDB taxonomy): domain Bacteria; phylum Bacteroidota; class Bacteroidia; order Chitinophagales; family Chitinophagaceae; genus Lacibacter; species Lacibacter pinensis_A. The sequence continues at coordinate 644,320 of CALRLY020000002.1, read as the reverse complement.
GAATTTGGGATGTAATTCACCAAAGGCCTTTGGAATCAATCCATCGTTACTCATGGTATAAAAAATGCGGCTTTGGCCCATCAGCATCACGAGGATTACAGAAGAAAAGCCGGCAAGGATTGCCACTGTAACAGCAGTTGCCAACCAGCCATAGCCAGTCATGTACTCAGAAATAGCATATGCAACGGAAGCTTCACGTCCTTTTTCAGGATCTACAAAATCCTTCCAGTTGGCCACACCCGTCAGTACATGTCCAAATAGTATATACAAAATGGTACATACGACCAGGGAGCCCAAAATACCAATCGGCATATCTCTTTTCGGATTTTTTGCTTCCTGGGCAGCTGTACTTACCGCATCAAAACCAATAAAGGCAAAGAACACAATGGCAGCGCCGCCCAATACACCACCCCAACCATGTTTAAACACACCGGTATAGTCGGCAATCACTTTACCTGCCTGGTCTACAACAGGTGCTGTTCCTTCCGGGATAAGGTAAGGTGTATGATTTTCAGGTTTTATGAACTGCCAGCCCAATGCAATAAATAATACAACAATCGCCACTTTAATAAACACGATCACCGCATTCACCAGTGCCGATTCCTGTGTTCCCTTGATGAGCAAAAGTGTCAATAGCAAAAGAATTACAAGTGCTGGTGCGTTTAGAATACCGGAGTGAAGCACACCATTTGAATCGGTGAAGCTTTCAAACGGCGAATGGCACCATTCATACGGTATGGCCCCTCCCAGCAGTTTATTCAGGTATTCGCTCCAGGCAATAGATACTGTAGCGGCACCCAATGCATATTCCATGATCAATGCCCAGCCAATGATCCAGGCTACCAGTTCGCCCATGGTAGTATAGCTGTAAGCATACGCACTACCGGCTATGGGAATCATGGCAGCAAACTCTGCATAACATAAACCGGCAAAGGCACAGCCAATCGCAGCTATAACAAAGGATAGTGTTACGGCGGGTCCGGCTGCCTGCCCTGCAGCAGCAGCTGTGCGTACAAACAATCCGGCACCAATAATAGCACCTATGCCTAATGCTACCAGGTTGCCGGCGCCTAAGGTTCGTTTCAACCCTTTTCCTTCTGCCTGTTCCAGCAATTGGTCCAGCGGTTTTTTAATAAATAAACTCATAGAAAAATCAGATGGTTTGGTTTTTTTGAAAGCGGGAAAATAATCATTTCTGTCATATCCGGCAGCATCATTTTACAAACGGCAGCAATTTTATGTCTCTTCACATTGGTTCAGTCTGAATGTATTATCTTGCTGCCTTCAAAAATCAGCGATTGCATGGGCAAGGGGAACCGTCTTACAACCTATATTATTCTCTCAATGGTAGTGGGCATTATCGTGGGCTATATCGTTCACGTAAATGCTTCTCCCGAATGGATCAGCGGGTTCTCTAAAAATATTAAGCTGCTCAGCACGATCTTCATACGACTGGTGCAAATGATTATTGCGCCGCTCGTTTTTTCCACCCTGGTGGTGGGTATTGCCAAACTGGGCGATCTCAAAGCCGTTGGCCGGGTGGGAGGGAAAGCCTTGCTATGGTTCATTACGGCCTCACTGGCATCGCTGTTATTGGGTATGTTACTGGTGAATGTGTTTCATCCCGGCAGCTATATTGATTTGAAGCAGGCGGATACCGAAGGAGTGAAGGATCTGATGACCAAAACTTCTTCTTTTTCCATTCAGCATTTTGTGGAGCATGTTATTCCCAGAAGCATTATGGAAGCCATGGCTACCAATGAAATTCTGCAGATTGTAGTGTTTTCTATTTTCTTTGGTGTGGCAGCGGCTTCTTTCGGTGATTATGCAAAGCCCTTTATCAAGGCATTGGATGTAGTATCGCATATCATTCTCAAAATGGTGAACTATGTCATGAACTTTGCACCGGTGGGTGTGTTTGGTGCCCTGGCGGCGGTTGTAGCAGCAAAAGGTCTTGGCATCTTTCAGTTTTACCTCATTTATTTTGCCTATTTTCTGCTGGGCATTGTCATATTATGGGTACTCCTGATTGGAGTTGGCTATCTCATCCTTGGTCACCGTATGCGTATTCTGTTGAGGCGTATCTGGGGACCGTTGCTCATTGCCTTCAGCACTACCAGCAGCGAAGCTGTGTTTCCCAAACTCACGGAGGAACTGGAGCGCTTTGGCTGCCGTGACCGGATTGTTGCATTTGTACTGCCCCTGGGCTATTCGTTCAACCTCGACGGCAGCATGATGTATATGACCTTCGCCAGCCTCGCAATTGCGCAGGCTTATGGGGTACATCTCGACCTGGGTACTCAATTGGTCATGTTGCTGGTGCTCATGTTAACCAGTAAGGGTATTGCCGGTGTGCCACGGGCATCACTGGTGGTGGTATTGGCAACTTGTGCCATGTTTAATATTCCACCCGAAGGAGTGGCACTGATTTTACCCATTGATCATTTCTGCGATATGTTCCGCAGTATGACCAACGTGGTGGGCAATGCGCTGGCCACTTCGGTAGTAAGCAAATGGGAAGGCGAACTGGCCGATTCCTGATTTCATCTATTTACGAATGAATAACTCTTTTATGAAGCTGCGACTGATTTTTGTTCTTGCTTTCTGTTCTTTTTTTCTGTCTGCTGTTGCACAGCAACAAGTGAAAATCCGCCTGTTCAATCAGTATGAAGCCCCGGCCGATGCGTTTACCCTTAATGGGGTTGATTACAAAACTGCAGCGGATGGTTCCGTTACTATTACCATTCCGCAGGGTGCTGATTCGGTTACCTTAGCTGGTAAGGAGTACCTGGCTCTTACCGTTCCCGTAGGTCAGCTTACAGAAGGAACTACCATCACCATCCAGAAAAAATTTACGTGGAAGGATATTCTCAATCCCATGTTTTACATTAAGTACGGTGGATTGTGGCTGCTTCTCTTTATCATTTTTGCAGAAACAGGTTTGTTCGTTGGCTTCTTTCTCCCCGGCGACAGTTTGTTGTTTGTGGCCGGTATTTACAGCAGCAACCTGGCTCATGAATTTCTGCAGTTGGTTGGCTTGGACGACTTCAATAACGAATGGTTTGAGTTGCTGGTGCTGGTTTCGTTGATAGCCATAGCCGGTATTTTGGGAAATACAGTTGGCTACTGGACAGGCCGCAAAGTGGGCCCAACCATGTATCACTGGAAAGATAACCTGCTTTTCAAAAAGAGGTATCTGCACGAAGCGCATGATTTCTATGAAAAACATGGAGGCGCTGCCATTGTCTTTGCCCGTTTTCTTCCTTTCATACGCACGTTTGCTCCCATTGTTGCGGGTATAGTTGATATGGACCGGAAAAAGTTTGTCTACTACAATGTAGTTGGTTGTATTGCCTGGGTGGTGAGTATGATCTTTGCCGGTCACTTTTTGCAGATTTGGGTTAAAAATCAATTCGGAATTGAATTGAAGGATAAACTGGAATTGATTGTGATTATCATTATTGCGGTAACAACAGCGCCTGTTTTGTGGAAATTCTTTTTCGGTAAAAAGGCTGCTGCACCACCGAAAGCCTGATCCGTTATGACTGCTCAAAAAGAACATTCCATTTTTTCACTGGCAGTGGTAGTGGCTGCCTTAGGCTACTTTGTAGACATTTACGATCTGCTGCTGTTCACCATTGTGCGGGAGCCCAGCCTGGCGGGAATTGGTGTAGATCTGGCCAACAGCAGTGAAGCCATAGCCGCCAGTACCAAAATCATCAACTGGCAAATGGTGGGACTGCTTATTGGGGGAATTCTGTGGGGAACGCTCGGCGATAAAAAAGGAAGATTGAGTGTGCTCTTTGGTTCCATTCTTTTGTATTCCGTTGCCAATTTCCTGACAGGGTTTGTCCAAAACGTTGATCAGTATGCTTATGCACGCTTTGCGGCAGGAATTGGTCTGGCAGGTGAATTAGGTGCCGGCATTACGCTGGTAAGCGAACTGCTCCCGAAAAGCAAACGGGGCGTAGGTACTTCTCTTGTTGCGGGTGTGGGTTTGTTTGGAGCTGTCTTTGCCTACTTTACCTTTAAATTCACCAACGACTGGCGGTTGTGTTATAAAATTGGCGGCGGATTGGGAATTGGATTGTTATTACTTCGGGTAAGCGTTGCAGAGAGTGGAATGTTTGAGCAGGTTCGTCATTCCAATGTGAGCAAAGGAAATGTATTGATGTTCTTCACCAGTGCAAAACGATTCCGTAAATACCTGCTGGCGATTTTAATTGGATTACCAACGTGGTACGTAATTGGTATTCTTGTCAACCTCAGCAACCGGTTTGCAAAAGAGTTTTATGGCGAAACGGCTATTGAAAGCGGTAAAGCCATCATGTATGCCTACACAGCTATTGCAATTGGTGATATACTCATCGGGCTGGTGAGTCAGTATTTCAAAAGCCGGAAAAAAGCATTGTATCTGTTTTATGGGCTTACCATTCTTTCTGTTGCCTTGTTCTTTTCGCCCCTCAACCAGAATGATACGGCTATGTATCTCATTTGTGCATTGCTGGGCTTCAGTACCGGTTTCTGGGCCATTTTTGTAACCATGGGCGCCGAACAATTTGGAACGAATCTAAGGGCAACTGCAGCCACCACCATACCCAATATGGTACGGGGCGCTTTGCCGTTGATCAATCTTATGTTTCTCAACTTGTTTCAGAAAAGCTGGGGATGGAGTTTAACGCAAAGTGGAGTAATTACCGGGGTGATTGTGATTGCAGTTACATTAGTGGCTGCCTGGTTTACAGAAGAAACCTTTCATAAGGATTTGAATTACCTGGAAGGGGAAGAACTTTATCCATAAGGAGCAAAACCGTTTTCTGCTTTCCCGGTTCAATCAATAATTGGTGCATCGATCATGAAAATTCTTGTAGTCCGTTTTTCTTCCATAGGTGATATCGTGCTTACTACCCCGGTGGTACGTTGCCTGAAACAGCAATTACCGGATACAGAACTTCATTACCTCACCAAATTCAGTTTTCATAAAGTCATTGCTTCTAATCCTTACATAGACAGGTTTTATTACCTGCAGGACAATTGGGATTTGCTGCTGCATGAACTGGCAGAAGAAAACTATGATTACATCATTGATCTGCATCACAATCTGCGTACGGCACGCATCAAACGGAAACTGGGCGTCAAATCTTTTTCCTTCAACAAGCTGAATATTGAAAAGTGGTTGTACACTAACCTGAAGATCAACCGTCTTCCTGCGGTACATATTGTGGATCGGTATATGGAAACAGTGAAACCGTTAGGTGTTACAAATGATGGAAAAGGACTGGACTATTTCATTCCGAAAGAGGAAGAAATCAAGCAAACAGATCTGCCCCATTCACACAGTGCCGGCTATGTGGCTTTGGTGATTGGTGCTGCACATGCCACCAAACGTCTTCCTGTTGAAAAACTGAAGGAACTATGTCTGCAACTGCAGCATCCCCTTGTACTTCTGGGCGGACCGGAAGACCAGGCAGCCGGGGCAGCAGTTGCTGCGGTTGATCCGGTAAAAGTGTACAATGCCTGTGGCAAGTTTTCCCTGCATGAAAGTGCCGACCTGGTTCGTAAAGCCAAGCTGGTGATTACGCATGATACCGGGCTCATGCATATGGCGGCTGCATTTCAAAAGCCGGTCATCAGTATTTGGGGGAATACAGTTCCGGAGTTTGGCATGACGCCTTATTATGGGAACAAGCCCGTTCCGTCCATGATGTTCCAGGTGAACGGGTTGCGCTGCCGGCCCTGTTCAAAAATTGGTCACGATGCTTGTCCCAAAGGTCATTTCAAATGTATGCAGCAGCAGGATGTACAAAAAATTACTTCCGTGGCAGCTGCATGGGCAAGAGAACTGCGGTAACTGTGAAACAGATGAAAAAACTACTTCCATATCTCTTTTTGCTTGTGTTGGCTATGGCCGCTTTGGTCATACGCTTTCAATGCAATGTGCAGCCATTAACCGATAATGAAAAAAGAAAAGAGCCCGGAACGGAACAAACAGAAAGCCGTACCGGTGACCTCGATCAGTTTCGTGATCCTGCAGCCGATTTTTATTTTACCAAACATGCCCGTTGCAGAATGAAGTGCAGGCATATTACACAAGAGGAAGTGAAAGAAATTGTACGTAAGGCGAATGTGAATTACCGGAAGTCGGAGTTGGATGCACCACAAGGACCCAAGTATGCATTAGAAGGGTATACGTCGGTTGAAAAACAACATGTGCGGATTATTGTTGCACCTAAAAAGCGCCATTTGACGATTGTAACGGTGATTGACCTGGATTATGACTGGGAGTGCCCGAGTTGTAAGTGAATGCCCGTTTTCAAAAATGTTTAAACAGCCTGATTTTACATGAAACGACTCGTTCAACCCGTTCAGATTATTTATGCACTCTACGCCATGATTTTGTTTGTAATGATCATGTTTCTGGTGGTTCCGTTTGTGATCATTGCTTCTTTTTTCGGAAAGTACAGGGGCGGAAATGCAGTTATGCAACTGGCACATTGGTGGGCGGATGCATGGTTGTTGCTGATTGGTATGTTTCATGTGCGGGTGGTGGAACAGGAACTGGTGCCACACCGGGCTTACATTTTCATCAGCAATCATAATTCGTATATGGACATTCCGCAGTTGCTGAAAGCAATCCGCCGCCCGTTGCGGGTACTGGGCAAAGCAGAAATGGCCAAAGTGCCGGTATTTGGAATTATTTATAAAGCAGCAGTAGTGCCGGTATTGCGGGGTAGTGCTGCTGCAAGGGCACAAAGTTTACGAATCCTGCGAAACGTGCTGAGCCGGGAGATTTCGATTTTTATTGCGCCGGAAGGAACATTTAATATGTCGGCACACCCGCTTGCCAACTTTTATGACGGTGCGTTCAAGCTGGCTATTGAAACCCAGACTCCCATCAAACCTTTGTTGTTTCTGGATGCTGTTGAGCGCATGCACTGGCGCAGTGTATTTGCCATGACACCCGGCAGGTTGCGGACTGTTTACCTGGAAGAAGTATCTCCCATCGGCTACACGCTGGAACAGGTGGAAGAATTCAAGCAAAAAGTTTATAAACTGATGGAGCAAAAGCTGATTGAATACAAAGCATCCTGGATTCTTTCTGCTGAACAGGAGTAATGGCGGTTCAGTAGCAGGAGATACTTAATTTTATAATCTGTGAGCAAACACAAAAATGATATTACCCATGAAATAAGTGAACCTTTATTTCCCTCCCCGGCCGGGGGAGAGGATCTGTATGCAGATGTAATCATTCCCCTGGCCTTACCCCGTACCTATACCTGGAGTATTCCCGATCGGCTAAAAGAGCAAACACTGGTGGGCGTTCGGGTGGAAGTTGAATTGCGGAAGAAACGATATGCCGGTGTGGTGAAGAAGATTCATTCCAATAAGCCATCTGCATTTGATCCCAAGGGAATTTTAAACGTACTGGATGCAGAACCGGTGGTTCATGAACAGCAATTGCAGTTATGGGAATGGCTGGCCGGCTATTATTTGTGCAGCGAAGGTGAAGTGATGGCTGCAGCCTTACCCGCACATTTTAAACTGAGCAGTGAAACCATTCTGTTGTACAATGAAGAAGCCGGGGATGATTTTTCCACGCTCGATCATGATGAATACCTGGTGGCCGAAGCACTCTTGATCCGGAAGGAATTGAAGCTGCCCGAAGTGCAGCAAATTCTCGATACATCGCATGTATACCCTGTTGTAAAACGGATGATTGAAAAGCGGGTTTGTTTTGTATGGGAAGCTCTCAAAGAAACCTATACGGCCAAAAAAGAAACCTTTGTTTTACTGAATCCGCAGTTTGATAAGGAAGAGCAGCTGAGTGAATTACTCAATAACTGGTCCCGTGCCCCCAAACAAATGGAACTACTCCTCAGTTATCTGCATCTCATAAAAACCGAAGGTGAGGTTACAAAACCGGCGCTTTTAAAAAAGAGCGGAGCCAGTGATGCACAATTAAAAGGACTGGTTGACAAGGGCATTTTGTGGCTGGAAAAGCGCAATGTGGACCGTCTCGTGCATTTGCCCCGGAATATTCAGTTAGATTTTGAGTTAACATCTGCACAACAAAAAGCGATCGAATCGATCCGCCTATCTTTTAGTGAGAAGCCGGTGTGCCTGCTGCATGGCGTTACCGGCAGCGGTAAAACACAGGTATACATTAAATTGATTGAAGAGTACATCCGCCAGGGAAAACAGGTACTCTACCTGCTGCCGGAAATTGCACTCACGGCACAGATTATACGAAGATTGCAGAAACATTTTGGTGGATACATCGGTATTTATCACAGTAAGTTTAGCCAGAATGAGCGTATTGAAATCTGGAATAAGGTAAAGACCGGTGAATTGAAAGTGGTGCTGGGTGCCCGTAGTTCTTTGTTTCTTCCGTTTACAGAACTGGGCTTGATTGTATGCGATGAAGAGCATGATGCTTCCTACAAGCAGCAGCAACCTGCTCCACGTTATCATGCCCGTGATGCTGCGGTTTACTACGCACAGCTGTTTGGAGCCCGGGTATTACTCGGCAGCGGAACACCGGGTGTGGAAACGTATTACAATGCCCAACAGGGTAAGTACGGACTTGTAGAGCTGATGGAACGTTATGGCGCAGGAGAATTACCGGAACTGGAATTGATTGATACGAAACCATTATTCAAACAGCTGAAAGAAAAAGTGATGATTGCCCCGCAATTGCAGGAAGCAATTGCACGGTCATTGGAACAGCATAAACAAGTCATTCTCTTTCAGAACCGGCGGGGGCATACGCCGCACCATATTTGCAAAGCCTGCGGCTGGATTCCGCATTGCCGGCATTGTGAGGTGAGCTTGACCTTTCATAAGTTTAAAAACAAATTGCAATGTCATTACTGCGGTACGGTTTATCCGGTGTTGCAAACCTGTGAAGCCTGCGGCAGTCATGATTTTATGAAGATGAGTTTCGGCACAGAAAAGGTTGAAGAGGTATTACAGGAGCTGTTTCCCAAAGCCCGTGTGGCACGAATGGACTATGATACGGTGAGTGGTAAAACAGCTCATGATCAGTTGATCCAGCAATTTGAACAGCTGAAAATTGATATACTGGTGGGTACGCAAATGGTTGTGAAAGGGCTTGATTTTGAACAGGTGAACCTGGTGGGGATTCTGGATGCCGACAGTTTGCTGAGTTTTGCCGATTTTCGGGTGAATGAACGTGCCTTTCAGTTAATGGAACAGGTGAGTGGCCGGGCCGGCAGAAAAGATGCCCACGGCAAGGTTTTGGTACAGGTGGCCAATGTACATCACCCAGTGTTACAGTTTGTAAAGAACCACGATTATCAGTCTTTTTTTGCGTTTGAGTTACAAGGGCGGCAGCAGTTTGGCTACCCGCCCTTTACACGGGTGATTCAGCTTACCTTCAAGCATAAACACAGGGAGGTTGTAGCAGCAGCGGCTCAGTCGTTTACAGAACAATTAAAGCCTGTTTTTGAAGCATACATGGTAGGACCTGCCGAGCCGGTGGTCAATCGTATCCGTAATCAGTATATCATGGAACTGGTGTTCAAGTTACCGAAAGATGCAAAACTGATTCAGCGCTGTAAAGAAGCAATTCAGCTGCAGGAAGCACAACTGCACAATCATCCTTCTTTTAAGAGTGTGGTACTGTTGGTGGATGTGGACCACATCTGATCATTTTTATTTGGCGAAAAATTCTCCATGAAACCCATAAACTACAGGTTCGGGTAATCTGGCCCTTGCGATTTCCTGCATGGTTGCAGCATCGAGCAGTAACAAAAAAGAACTCTGGTTTGCCGCATCCAGCACAATTGAAATCAAAATTCCGTCTTCATCATTTTTGCTTTGTGGGGATGGTTGGAAAAAAGGTTCGCCGGGATAACATCCTTCTTCCGTCCAGTAAAATGCATCACCTGATTTGCTGTTTATCTTCACAACACTGTTATAAAATCCTTTGGGATGGGAAGGATGCACACTTACGCCATATGTAAAACTGTAATTGCCGTCGGTGTTATAACGGTTGTAATCAATCCTTGGTAATTCTATGCAGGCTGTGCTTACGGTATCGGCGTTGTACTTTTTCGTGCGCAGATTAAAACGGTAACGTCTTAATGTGCCTGTTGGCAATACGGTATCTTCTTTTTCCAGTTCTTTGAGGTAATATTTTTGAATAATGGAAGCATCATCATATGCATTAATATCCATGATGAGTTCTTCGCCTTCTTCCCAGGCATTTACGTGATGAAAACTAAAGAAAGCTTCGGTAGTAAATTTTGCTTTTAGCTTGCCACTTGCTTTTTCAATGATATAGATACTGGCGCCATCTTTTGCATTCCAGTGGTGATTTTCAATATAAGGACGTTTCCAAAATAAAAGCTGAATCGGCACCACAGTTAAAGGCCCTGCAGCAATGATGAAATATTTTTTACTCATACCAAAACCATGCAGGTATGCCGGTTTTTGTACAGGAACGGTAGCAATGGGTTTGCCGCCGGACTTACTTACATCATACATTTTGTAATAACTCTGCATCCCGAATTTCACTACCAGGTTGTATGCATGTTCCTCTTCAAAATGAGGATGCGCTGTTGTTTTATAAGCAAAGCCGCCGGGCACCGGTTCACTAACACCAATTGTCTTCAATGTGTGTGGGTCAAACTCCACCTGCATAGGAGTTTCACCAAGTGCCATATACTTACCTGCAATTTTTGCCACATTTACTTTTGGGTTATCCGTCATATTCGGCAGGGAAGGAAACACATACGACTGTACTTTTTTGAAAATAGACTTACACGGATCACTGGCAAATTCTGAGAACTGTATATCGCCTGTTTCAGTTAGTTGTTTGTACGACTCACATTCAATCATGAGGTTTTGATACGATACCTTTCCGTTTGCAATCGTAAACTTGTGCAAAGCTCCCATGGCATCAAACCAATGATTCAACCGTTTATTTTGTAATTGAAACATGCCTGGTCCGTTACGGATGTAAGAACCACTGAGCCATTCAGGAATTTTTCCTGTAAGTGGCACATCATCCAGACTGTAGATCTTTTGATTTTGTGCAACGCCGGTTGGGAAGAATAACGACATGTGAATAATTTATTGTTCAATTGCAGCCGCAGCAATTTTACCGGATGCCATTACGGCTGGAACACCGGCACCGGGATGTACACCTGCTCCTACAAAATACAAGTGTTCAAAGTATTTTGATTTGACCTGCGGACGGAAATAACCCGATTGCATCATGGAGGGTTTTATGGAAAAAGCTGCTCCTTTATGGCTGTTGAGTGTTTTATGAAAATGGTGCGGATTTACAGCATGTTTGGCAATAATGTGTTGTTTCAGTTCTGGCAGGTATTGTTCCTGCAGAAAGTCCAGCACTTTGTCTACATATTCATCCATCATTTCGTGCCAGTTGATGGCACCATCAAGATTGGGAACGAGTGAAAGAACATAAAAGGAATCACAGCCTTCGGGTGCAATGGTGGGGTCGGTAAGAGAAGGCCAATGCAGGTATAATCCCAGTTCACGGGGCAGAATTTTTCTCTTGAAAATATCTTTCATCAGTTCATTATACTGATCTCCCAGGATGAGGTTATGATGAGCCAGTTTACAGCCTTTGAATTTTTTGTTTGTTCCGAAATAAATCACCACCAGGGAATTGCTGTATTGTAAGTTGCTGAGCCATAGATTCATGGTAGCAGGGACCTGCTGTCGGGGAATATAGTTTTTATAGGCAAAGGCTACATCGCCATTGCAGATTACTTCATCTGCTTCTGCTACGGTTCCATCTTTCAGCAGCAGGCCGGTTGCTTTGCCATTTGTAATCTGTATTTGCTGTACTTCCGCATTCAGGCGAATTGTTCCACCACAGTCCTCAAAGAGTTTGCATAAAGCTTTTACGATGGCTCCTGTTCCGCCTATACAATAATGAATTCCCCATTCTTTTTCAAATTGAATGATGAGACCATAAATGGATGGTGTGTCAAACGGATTTCCACCCACCAGCAGTGGGTGAAAGGATGCTACTTTGCGGATAAAGTCGTTGCGGATGAACTGGGCTGCATAGGCATACATGCTGCGCCATGTTCCGGTTTTAATCACATGCGGGAAAATGCGCAGGAAGCTCCATAGTGAAAGAAAGCTTTTTTCAGTAAATGGATGAAACCAGTGAAAAATTGCGGTAACACCTTTTATAAATTTGCGGTAGCCAGCTACATCTTCCGGGCTGAATTTAGCGATCTCTGCTTCTGTCTTCTGCTGATCTCTCCAATAATCAAAGGAATCTCCATTACCATTAAAAATCCTGTAAAATGGATCCAAAGGAACCAGCGTCATGTAATCTTCCCGTTTTTTACCAGCCAGTTCAAAGAGTTCATCATATTGGTGAGGGGCTGTAATAACTGTCGGGCCACCATCAAAGCGGAATCCGTTCAACTCATATTGATAGGCTCTTCCCCCGGGTTTATCCAGCTTCTCATAAATAGTTACATCATGACCTGCTGCTGCCAGTCTGATAGCTGCTGAAAGCCCGCCAAAACCACTACCAATTACTGCAATCTTTTTTCTTTTTGTCATGAACAGGCAGTTAATAACGCATCGTAATGGTGAGGGTGGTGTTGTTACGGTGCTCAAAAGCCGATTGCCTGAAACTCGGTCCGCTAAAGAGATTTTTCACATTGTTACTTACACCATAACCCTCTTTCGGGATTCCGATCACATTTGTGTTCAGCTTTCCATCCCCGTTTACGTCATGAAACAAGGCAATAGCATATTTGCCGGGGGGAACCTGTTCGAACTGTAAAACAGCTTTGCCTCCTGCTGCCGGTGTTTTCGCAACTTTGAAGGCTGCTTTTGAATCGGTGGGAAACGATTTTTCGCTTGCAAACAGGGCCGCCATAATTTCACCTTTCTGGCCGCCAACATCAGTAACTATGACGGTTACAAAATTTTTTGGTTGGTCGTTCGCTGATAAAAGCGGGCCTGTGGTAGCTAACAATTGTATAACAAGAAGAATGATAAATTGCATGGCTAAATAAACATTTTCCTTGACTGATTGTTCATACAACTGGATTTTTACTTAAAGCACGTATTAAAAAAGAATTATGCGACGACTCTTTTTATTGCAATTGATTTTCAGTTTTTGTCTTTTTTGGAATGCGAATGCTCAAAACACCGGTACCATCAATGGATATGTGCGGGATGCCCGGACCCTTCTTCCACTCGAAGGGGTTTCAGTAAAACTGGTTAATTCAGAATTAGGCGCTGTTACAGATAAAAAGGGGTTTTATCGTATTTCCGGCATCCCTACCCGCACCTGGAACCTGGAAGCTACCATATCGGGCTACCGCAGCGAGCAGAAATTTGATATTTCCGTCACTTCCGGTAATGCGGTGGAACTGAATTTTGAACTGGAGCCCTCTTTTAAAGAGTTGGAAGGTGTGGTGGTCAAGGCAAACTTTGTTAAACCGGTTGGGGTTGTAAACTCTGTTCAAACCTTGGGTACCAATGAAATAGCTAAGTACCCTGGAGCTAATTTTGATATTGCCAAAGTGGTGCAATCGCTGCCCGGAGTTTCGGGTTCAGTCGGCTTCCGGAACGATATCATCATCCGGGGTGGTGCTCCAAACGAAAACACATATTTTCTGGATGGGATTGAAATTCCTTCCATTAACCATTTTGCCACCCAGGGGGCTGCCGGTGGTCCTGTTGGTTTGCTGAACGTTTCTTTTATTGAAAACGTAACCTTGCATACATCTGCCTTTCCGGCAAAGTATGATAACCCATTATCAGGTGTGTTACAATTCAAACAAAAGACCGGTAACCCCGATCGGTTCCAGGGCAATTTCCGCTTCAGTGCCAGTGAAGCAGCGTTGACCGCCGAAGGGCCATTGGGCAAGAAAGGTGGAAAGACTACTTATCTTGCATCTGTTCGCCGTTCGTACCTGCAGTTTCTGTTTCAACTGATTGAACTGCCTTTTTTACCAGATTACTGGGATTACCAGTACAAAGTCACCCATAAGCTTGATGCCAAAAATGAACTCAATTTCATCGGCATCGGTGCCATTGATAACTTCACTTTTAAACGTCCCGATAATCCAACACTGGAACAATTGGCCATCCTGGAGCAGATCCCTGTGAACAGCCAGCGTACCAATACTGTTGGTTTTTCATGGCGGCATACAATGAAAAAAGGATTCTGGTTATTGGCGTTGAGTAATAACCGGTTAGTAAACACCGCCGATCAATTTAAAGACAATGAAAAGCCCGATGAAAATGAACGCATCCTGGGTTATAAGTCTGTAGAAGATGAAACACGTTTGCGTTATGAGGTAAATCAATCAATTAATGGGTGGCAACTGAGTGCCGGCCTGGTGAGTATCTATGCACGTTATGAAAATTCAACCTTTCAACGCCGCCCCGGTTATGTGGCCGATTATGAAAGTGAAATAAACTTTTTGCGGTATGGATTCTTTGCCCAGGCTACGAAGCGCTTCTTTGATAACAGGCTTTCTTTATCGGCCGGACTGCGTACCGATGGGAATACTTTTACTACATCGGGTAACAACCTGGCGCAAACATTGTCTCCCCGTCTTTCTGCCAGTTACCGTCTTTCTTCTAATCTCAACATCAATGCTTCTGCGGGCCGTTATTTCAAAATCGCACCTTATACCATCCTTGGCTATCGTGAAAATGATGTACTTGTGAACAAAGATTCCCGCTACATCCGTTCCGATCATCTGGTCGCAGGTTTTGAGTTCACCCCCAAATCTTCCACACGTATTACGCTGGAAGGGTTTTACAAGTGGTATGATTTTTATCCTGTTTCCATTGACAAAGGAATTTCACTGGCGAACCTCGGTGGTGATTTTGGAGTGCTGGGCAACGAACGTGTTACCAGTGACGGACTGGGAAAAACCTATGGTTTTGAATTCATGTACCAGGAGCGCCTCTCGAAAAATTTCTACGGTATCCTCGCCTATACCTTTTACTTCAGCCGTTTCACCGGTGCCGACAGGTCGAACTTTCTTCCCTCAGCATGGGACAACCGGCACCTGCTTTCCTTTACAGGTGGGTACAAATTTGGCCGCAACTGGGAGTTGGGTGTTCGTTTCCGTTACCAGGGTGAAGCGCCTGCCACTCCGTATGATATTTTTCAAAGTCTCGAAAACTATCCATTTACCAATGCTGCAGTGCTCGATTACAGCCGTGTAAATTCCGACCGCCTGCGGGCTTTCAATGCAGCAGATATACGGCTGGATAAAAAGTGGAATTTTAAAAAGTGGACACTCGATCTGTTCCTGGATATTCAGAATGCCTTCAACAGCACTAATCCAACGCAGCCTGGGTTTACGTTAAGACGGAATACAGATAACAGTATTGCCACCAGTACCGGCGAAGCTTATAATCCGGGTGTATTTGGGAATCCACAGGTGCCCAACAACCGGCAACTGGCATTACCCGCCATACTGGCAAACAGCAGCGGTTCCCGTTTGCCCAGCATCGGGTTTGTGATTGAGTTTTAAAGCGGACGAATTTCTTTTGACAGGGCCTGCATTTCGTTGTAATAATAGAAATGCAGGCCTTGTTCGTTAGTAAGTGCTGCCTGAACCATGGCTTTTGCAACAGTAGCAGCAGCAATTGGTTTTGATACAGCGGGCAGTAAGAAAGAAAGGGCTTGCAGTAAGCCGCCTCCCAGTTGCTCTGCCCATCTTTTTTCTTTCCGTGGCCCGGTGAGAAAAGAAGGCCGGAAAATATGCAGTCCCGGGTATCCGAAGGTTTCAATAATTTCTTCCGTTTCTCCTTTCAGACGTGAATAGAAAAAAAGGGAACGGCTGTTGGCGAGGTGAGAAGATACCAATAAAAAATGCCTGCAGCCGGCTGCTCTGCCAAAACGGGCTGCGTTCACGGGTATATCGAAATCAATTTTCCGGTACTCCTGCTTATTGCCTTTAACTTTTGCCAGGGTCGTGCCAATGCAACAAAAAATTGAATCACTTGTGCCTATAGCAGATTGATATGCTTCATAATCATTGAAATCTACGATGCACTGTTCCAGTTTGGAATGTGTGATGGGCAGAGGCCTGCGCACCAACACACGTACTTTTTCAAACGAGGGATGGGCAAGAAGTTCATGGAGAACAAAGGAACCTGTAAGCCCGCTTGCACCAAGTAAAACGGCGGTTTGTGCCTTCATATTTACGTACTTTGCTGCTATGCAAGTTCAGCAAAATGTTTCTTTAAAGCAATACAACACTTTTGGGATTGATGTAGCTGCCAGCAAGTTTGCAACTTTCTCTGATCTGGAAGAATTGAAAGAACTCGCCGATGCTTCTTCTGCCAGCCGGCAATTGATCCTTGGCGGCGGCAGCAATATGCTGTTTACAGGCGATTTTAACGGCTGGGTATTGAAAAATGAGATCAGGGGTGTGAAAGTCGTTGATGAAACAGAAGAGTTTGTATACATTCAGGCGGGCGCAGGTGAAAACTGGCATCAACTGGTTCAGCTTTGTGTGAACAAGGGATGGGCCGGCCTTGAGAACCTGAGCCTTATTCCGGGTAATGTTGGCGCTTCGCCTATGCAGAACATTGGTGCCTACGGGGTGGAAGTGAAAGACTTGATTCAGGAGGTACAGGCGTGGCACATCGGTGAACAACAGTTGGTTGCTTTTACAAATGAAGATTGTGAGTTTGGATACCGGGAAAGTGTGTTCAAACGCAAACACAAAAATAGTTTTGTGATTTTACAGGTGACCTATCGGTTGCGAAAACATCCCGTATTTCATACCAGTTATGGTGCCATTCAAAAAGAACTGGAGTTGATGGGTGTGCAGGAGTTAAGCATTCGTGCTGTTGCAGAAGCAGTGATCCGTATCCGTTCCTCCAAACTCCCTGATCCATCGAAGTTAGGAAATGCAGGTAGCTTTTTCAAAAATCCATCGGTTACCAACGAAAAAATGGACCAATTGAAAGTGGATTTTCCAACGATTCCTGCTTATGAAAATGCCGATGGTAGCTGGAAACTGGCAGCCGGCTGGCTCATTGAACAGTGTGGCTGGAAAGGATTCCGAAAGGGCGATGCAGGGTGTCATGGACAACAGGCCCTTGTTCTGGTAAACTATGGCGGAGCCACCGGTAAAGAAATTTACCAGTTAAGTGAAGAAATTCTGCAAAGTGTAGTTGAAAAATTCGGTGTGCTGCTGGAACGTGAAGTGAACATTATCAACTGATAATATTAATTGCAATAAGTGATACTTGTATTTTCAAACAGTCAGTTTTGATTATCAACTTGTAACTGGCATCTGAAATGGAGAAGCATGCTGCGTTCAGGTGTTCACCCAACTGAGTGCAAGCCCGTGCAAAAAACGGTACGAAACGTTGATTGGCAGGTTTGTATCTTTTTGAAAACAACATTCAATCGTTCCTTCTTCTTCCGTTCCATTCATGCGACGCAGTTGCAGGTGTTTCCGGAAATCCACCTGGCCGCTTCCGTACCATTTGAATAATGTTTCTTTTGCGCTCCAGAATAATGTGGCATAGTCCAGCAACTGTCCGCTGCTCATGGATGCATCGTTGAGCAATTCCATTTCTTCCGCAGAAAGAAATTTGTTCGAAATGGTAAAGACTTTTTCTGTGGGCACTTCAATATCAATCCCCACCCGCTGCTTTGTGCTCACAATCGCTGCCGCATAGGCACCGCAATGCGAAATGGAAAAGTGATACGCTTCGTCGGGCAGATAGGGTTTACGTGTATCGGCAATTTCAATTTCTTGCAGCGGAAAGTCCGGGAACAATTGTGTCAGTAAGTATCTTCCCGCAAGGTGTTGCAGGCGCTTGTGCGGATGTGTTACATCCCGCTTTACAGGAACTTTCCGGAGGAAAAAAGGTTCATCTTCTTCAATCTTCCAGAGGGCCGACCGGGTACTGCTGTTAATAGTATGTTGATAAACGAGTGGCAAATCCAGAATTAAGATGATAGCTTGCAGCGTTCTGCAACGTCTTTTTTACAAAGCTAAAGAGAAGAAAATGATTTTAAGTGATAAACGTATACTCGAAGAAATTGAAAAAGGTACGATTCTGATTCGTCCCTACGACAGAGACTGTCTTGGCAGTAATAGCTACGATGTACACTTGGGTGGAACGTTGGCTACGTATAAGGAGCATATGATTGATGCCCGAAAGCACAACCAGATTGACTATTTTGAAATTCCGGATGAAGGGATTGTGCTCTATCCTCATATTTTTTATTTAGGTGTAACATTAGAGTACACAGAAACGCATGCACATGTGCCGTTTCTTGAGGGAAAGTCATCCACTGGTCGGTTAGGGATTGACATTCATGCCACTGCCGGTAAGGGCGATGTGGGATTCTGCGGCAACTGGACTTTGGAAATATCGGTAAAGCAGCCAGTAAAAGTGTACAAGGGAATGCCCATTGGGCAGTTGATTTATTTTCCGGTAGAAGGAGAAATTGAAGTGAAATACAATCAGAAAGCCAATGCCAAATACTCCGGCCAGCCTGATCGTCCGGTGGAAAGCATGATGTGGAAGAATCAATTCTGACCCAGCAACGCATACACGGCAAAACTGGCCAGCCAGTGTTCGCCTCCATATTCGCCACTCACCACATGCGGCAACGCATGCGACAGGTGGTTGATAGCCGAGCGTTGCAACAGTTTTTTCCTGGGATCGGTAGGTAGTAAAACATTCGCAATGCCGCTCATACACCAACTGCGGCTGAAACTGAGTCCATCCAGGTGTACAATCTGCAAATCCGAACGATCGCTCACCACCGGTAACCGGCTTAAGTGTGTTACCGCTGTTACTGGCAGGTACGTGTGGAACCAGTTGCGGAATTGAACGGGCGACAGAATTCTCCGCATCAGGTCGGCCGTTTCCAGGCTGGGCGATAAGAAATCAGACCCGTTGGGTTCCCACACCGCCGGTGCATTTTTATCTGTTCCATATATCTTTTTTGACCAGTTGATAATGGCGTCTTCAAAGGAACGATTCTGAACAGCCCTTGCATAATCCAGTGCAAACACCAATCCAAAAGCTGTATTCGGATGCACACCTGTACGGTTGGGGTAGGTGGCTTTCGGAAGAAATTGCATCCACTGCTGTACCAGGGCGCTGGTAAGAGGCTGCAGTGCCCGGTGCCAGTTGCGGCCATCTGCATCGTTCCAGTTGCTCAGCTCTTCATCCAGTTTCAAAAGCCAGGCCCATCCGTAAGTTCGTTCCCACGAGGCCGTTAGCGGCAGCCGGAAATAAGCAACTTCTGCCCGTATGTTTTCTTCGCTCAGGGTTCGGTTCAGCGTTTCACGTATGCGGCTTGCTTCGGGCAGCTGCGGAAATTGTTTCAGCAGCCGCACGAGCATCCAGTGCCCGTGTACGCTGCTGTGCCAGTCGAAACAGCCAAAAAAAGCCGGGTGCAGTTTGGAAGGAACAATTACATGATCGCTGTCGCTCAAAGAGGTATGTCCTGTTTTATTGGGGTACTCCTGTAAAATGCAACGCAGGGGTAACGAAGCAAGATGTGAAGCGCCTGCCTGTGTGAGCAGAAAGCCGCTGCTGTCTTTTTTCAATACAAAGAAATTTGATGTTTGTGCACCTGCAATAGCGGGAAGCAGAACGATCAGAAGAAACAACCGGTTGAAGGATACCATAATATGAATATTTCCACTTCAAACTTACAGGATCGGCAGCAGCTTTCCGCCTGTCAGGGTAACCCATATTTCTGATGGTAGGCAATGAGCCAGCCGGTCACTTCGTGGTAGCTTTCAATACCTTTTTGTTGCCGGTTTTGTTTCAGGTAATAATCGTACAGGCTGTCAGTAAGTTCCGATAAGTAACTGCGGTGTTCCTGCAAAAAACGGCGATAGGTGCGCAGGTCACGACGGGCACCTTCGTGCAGTTGTTCCACCAACTGACGTGCGGCTGTGGAGTCTGTCCTCCGCAGGTTGTTTACAGAGTAAAGAAACATATCAAAATAAGCGGAATACTGCTGGAGTGTATCAGTTGAATGCGCCGCCGCCAGAAAGCCTACAAAATTGGCTTCACTTTCGCTGGCATAGCCCAATTGGTGCGCCATTTCATGACAGGTGACAAACGGCTGTATGAAGTTGGGGATTCGTACATTCACCTGTCCTTCCCCCGTAAAAGGATTATAGTAGCCTTCAAAGCCCACATAGTTGCCCAGTTTGCCAAACAAGGAGGGTTTCACAGACAGGTTGTGGTATTTCAGAAAGCTGAATTTGGGTTCCAGCCGCTGGTACCCTTGTTCTGCTGCCCGGAACATGCGCTGCCGGTCCATAATGGTATCCTGCCGCTGCAGGCAGATTTCCTTGGTGTGGTTAACCCGTTGCAGGAGCAGGGTTGTCAGTTCTTTCAGTTCGCTGGTTTGTACTTGCTGGTTGTTGATACTCAGTTGATGCTCAATCCCCAGCCGGTAGTAATTCAACCCCCAGAACAAGTAAAAATAAACATAGAGTGCCAGCAGGGCAATGATGGCTTTTTGTAGTGGAATGAGTTTCTCCTTCCATCCGGCTTTACGGTTGAGCAGTCTGCGAAAAAACAGAAACAATTCATACAAAATATAGAGTAACGCTACAGAGTACAGCAGGTCTCCCAGGCTGAACGGCAGAAAACCCAGACCGCTTCGCAAGGCGGCCGCCAGGGGCGGATAAAAACCTGTGGAATAATGCTGCTCAATCCAGGAATGCCAACCAGAAATGATGAAAATACCTGTTGCCATCACAACAAGGGCCAGCAGAAGCGAAAGGCGGATGAGTTTACCGTAGGACATGGGTGCAAAAATAGAGGTCTGCACGCAAAACCGGCCCGTACCACGGCCTGCTTGCATTTTATAACAAGCTGACAGACATGAATTTGATCTTTCGTTTGGCAGGAAACTGTTTTTCAACTACCTTTGCAAACTCTTTAAAAAAGAGCTGTATGGCAGGTCGCCGGGAGTTTGAAATAGCATTTGTGGGATTAAAGCCCGGCAATCATGAATTTCAGTACGAAATTGATGACAGGTTCTTTGAAGAATTCGGTCCCCAGGATTTTACGCAGTGTAAGGCGCTGGTAAAACTAGAACTGGAAAAAAACAGCAGCTTTTTGTTGCTGAAATTTGAAGTAGGAGGCACCTTGGAGGTGTTGTGTGATCGTTGTGGTAATACCTTGCCGCTCGACCTGTGGGACGAATTTGAAATGCTCGTAAAGATGACCGATGATCCGGAAATTATGAACAACCAGGAAGAAGATCCTGATGTGTTTTACATTTCCCGCACCGAAAGCCATCTTTACCTGAAAAACTGGATTTACGAGTTTATTAATCTCAGTATCCCTATGCATAAAATGTGTAAGGAAAATGAGATGGGTGGGCCCAACTGTAACAAAGAAGTACTGGCCCGGCTCGCCAAACTCAATCCACAGCCAGCAGAAGATAAATCGATCTGGAAAGATCTTGATAAATTCAGAAACGAATAAAAAAGGAATCGTATGCCAAATCCGAAACGCAGACATTCACAGCAACGCAGCGCCAAGCGCCGTACACATTACAAAGCTGAAACAGTAACCCTCAGCAAGGACACAGCTACAGGCGAAATGCATGTGCGTCACCGTGCGCATGTTAGTGAAGGAAAATTGTTCTATAAAGGAAAAGTGGTAGCTGAAAAAGCTCCGGCTAAAGCTTAATTTTTTCTCTTTATTGATACCCGGCTCATGACAATTGGTATTGACATGATGGGTGGAGACTACGCTCCGCAGGAAACCTTGCAGGGCGTAGCTTTATTTTTGTCCGAATCGCACCCCGGCACACACCTCAAACTCATTGGTGATGAGCCACAACTCCGTGCCTTCTTTGCTGAGGTGCCCGCTTCTGTTTCATTTGTACATACTTCTGAAGTCATAGACATGCATGAGCCGCCCACCCGGGCACTGCGTGACAAGCCTGATTCTTCTATGAACGCAGGCTTCCGATTACTGGCAAACGGCGAAATTGATGCCTTCATCAGTGCCGGCAACACCGGGGCTATGATGGTGGGTGTTTTTTACACGATCAAGGCCATTGAGGGGGTACAACGGCCTACCATTTCCACGGTCATTCCCAAAGCACAGGGTGGTTACGGGCTTTTATTGGATGTGGGACTCCAGGCCGATTGTAAGCCCGAAAATTTATTACAAAACGCTATTCTCGGTAGTATTTACGCACAGAATATTCTGGAAATTGAGCATCCCACAGTTGCCCTTATTAATATTGGAGAAGAGGAAGGCAAGGGCAACCTGCTGGCCCAGGCTGCATACCAGTTACTGAAAGAAAACAAGTCACTCAATTTTATTGGCAATATTGAAGGAAGAGAAATCCTCACTGGCAAAGCCGATGTGATGGTATGCGATGGGTTTACAGGAAATATTATTCTGAAACTGGGTGAATCTATTTTTGACATTGCCCAGGCCCGGCATCTGCAGGAAGATGCCTATTTCCAGCGCTTTAATTTTGAAACCTACGGGGGCACACCCATCCTGGGAGTTGATAAACCGGTAATTGTGGGTCATGGTATTTCCACGGCTCGTGCCTTTAAGAATA
The DNA here is from genome assembly GCA_943368955.1 of Chitinophaga pinensis. GTDB lineage: Bacteria > Bacteroidota > Bacteroidia > Chitinophagales > Chitinophagaceae > Lacibacter > Lacibacter pinensis_A. Next base: position 621,732 of record CALRLY020000002.1, on the reverse strand, counting down.
TGATTCTGCTGGCGGTAAAGATGATTGAAACACGCCTGCTGGAAAAAATGAAAGAAAAGTTTGTGACAGAGTAGAACTTATTTAGTTCCATTTTACCGGAAGGTTGTTGAACAGGAATTCATTCTTCCCTGCAACTGCAAATACATTCACTCCTTTTTTACGAATCAACAAATTGGAATAAAGGCTGCCTGTGTGTAACGACACGATGAGTCTGCTGCCCGGTTGTTGCACAATATAATCGCCACTAACCCTGATCCGTCTTCCCACAACATCTCTTGATACTTTTGATGGAAACTGAGCCGATCCAACTTCTTTGCCTTTATACCGTTCACTCAGCAGCAGTACCGGAAGTTCGTCTTTCTCTGGTTCAATTTCAAGCCACAGACTGACCGAGAGTGTGTCGCCTGCATTATGATTGTACAGAATGGTATCGAGCAGGAGCGGACGTTTGGAAGTTGACCGGTTGATCATTGCCCAATCTGCCAGGTTCCGTGTTGAATCGAAATACTTGAGGATGGCAACTTCTGCAGGTGCACTGGTATAGTAGCCCGGCTGTAGGTGCAACTGTTGACCTCTGTTCCGAAACTGTTCCTTCACAACGGCTGTACGTTGCTCAAAGGCACTTACAGGTGTTTCATAAAAGGTAACTTCACCGTCTGTTGCCAGGAAACGTGACTGGTTGACCAGCGATTGTTCAGAAGCACTCAGTACACTGTTTTTGCTGGTGATGAGCAGTAGTGGTTGCTGCGGGTGAAGCGAAGACAATAATTCTTTTTTCAGAAGTGTATCTCCTGTCAACTGCATTTGCAGGCAACTCTGCGAAAGCGATGTTCTTGACAACATCACATTCAGCGACGGGATGCCTGTCTGCAGGGCCGCCTTCATGGCATAGTAGGGGGAAGGCCATTGATCCAGCGCAAACTTTTCTGAACCAATATGATGATACGGTAAGCTGAGAATGGCCTGGTAGCGGTTTGGAAACACGCCGGAGCCTTTCAGCAATGTTTGATAATTGTTACCCATGAATAACAGGTAGTTCCGCTGTGCATGCCCGTTCCAGTGATGTACTGTTTTCATACGCCATCCTGCTTCGGTTATCCATGCCAGCAAGCAAAGAGTAATGAATCCTGCAAACAGCTTTTTTAATTTCGCTGTTTGAATAAGGTTGTACCACCTGCTCAGCGCAACAACAGCAAATACACTGCTGCAGTAGTAAAAGGCCCAGGCAAAGCGTCCCAGCCCCCGGAACTGCTTCAAAAAACTGATCTTGTCGGTGAGCCATTCCAGGTTCCAGATAAAGGGAATGCCCATGGAGAAAAGGAGCAGGCAAGAAGCACTTACTAAAAAACGCACATCTGCATTTGAAAGCGGAGTGAGAAATGCGGACTGCTTTTTTAAAATCAGATGAGTCAGGTAAAACAAAATCAATGCCAGCAGGAAAAGGATAGGAACGCATCCGATGTAAGCAAATCCTTCGTTCAGAATTCCCGGCTCCAGCGCTGCTTGTACCAGGAAATCGCTTGCATGCGGACGGAAAACGGTTTCCCAGTCGGCAAGTGCAGTAAAAAAGCCCCAGGGTTTGGAAGGACGATCGGCTACGGAATCGGTCAGTTTCATGAATACCTGCAGCAGCAGGAGAGAGATAACCGGAATACCCCAGCGGATGAGTTGTTCTTTAGCGGTACTTTTTTTCCATGCGAATAAAGTACTGAAAAAAGTATAGCCCAACAGGAAGAGGCAGGTAATGGCAGCGAGGTAAAAATGAAGCAACCCTGTCCAGCTGATGCACAAAACTGCAGCAACAGCCCAACCCATGTGCAGGGTTCTTTCTGCTTTCAGAAATAAGTACCAACCCAGCGGAACAGCGAAAAGATAGCTGAGTCCGTAATGACTTTCCATACGGAATACCTGTGGGGAAAGGAACGTAATGGCCAATGCACCAACGATGCTCATCAGGCGATTGGCCTGGTATTCTTTCAACAGCAGATAAATACTGATGCTTCCTAGTACGGGTCCGGCCAGCACTGCGTAATTAAAAAAAGCAACGGAGTATCCTTTCAGTTGAGGAAAAACGGATGAAAGCCAATGAAAAGGAACCATCAGTCCGGGTTGTGCATCTGCAAAGCTGAGATGTTCTCCATACGGATAATTCATCCCATTCATGTGTACACCACTGTTGTACTGCAGGTAAAACAGGGCTGTAAAATAATTTTTGATACCATCTCCGCCAATTGTAAACAAACTGCTGTTGGGGTGCAGCATCAGGGCGGGAAAGCTGAGGAATACGACGGCGGCTGAGAGAAGCAGTACCCACATCCAGTCATATCGTCCGGCTTGTTTCATAACCGGTGACGGAATAAAATAATTTTTAAAAAATTAGAAGCTTCCTGGAATAAGATCCTGGGCGACATGCGGCGCATGACAATTCCGTCTCTTAATTCAACAGCAACGGGTTTGATCTTAAGCGATGGGTTCGATGATGCCTTCACGATAAACTCAAGATCGTACAGGTAACGGTTGGTTTTGGTGGAAAGAAACACCTGCTTCCCTTTCTCGTTCATCGCTTTCAGTCCGCATTGCGTATCATCAAATGGAAGCTTCAGCCGCCGGCGGATCAGGGAGCGCAGCGAACGTGAAAGCACGGCCCGGAAACCAGGCACTTTTTCATAATAGGCTGCCGAGCGGTTGCCTGCACTTATATCGGATCCTTTTGGTTTGATGAGTTCGGTGAAAATAATGAGCATGCTGTCGGTGGTATACGGAAAGTCAATATCAGTGAGCAAATAGTAATCAGCTGTAATGCTGCTCATTCCCTTTCGTAGCGCTGCGCCTTTACCCTGGTTGCTGTCAAACCTGTGTACAATGGTAAAAGGCAGTAGCGCTTCAATCTGCTCCACTTCTTCTTCAAACTCTGGCTTCACGGATCCATCATTCACTAATACGAATGTAACTTTCATATTGTAGAGAAACGGAGACAGAGCATTCCACTGCTGTAATAATGCCTGGCTCCAGCCTTTCGGCGGATTGTAGGCAGGAACGATGATGGCTAGGTGAGAAGTTGACATGCAGGTTCAGCGTTTAATGAATTGTACAGACAGGTCATCCATCCATAATTGTTGTTGCTGGTTATTCCAGATATATACTTTTACAACATAAGGTTCATTCGTGGGTAATCCGCTCAGGTCAAGCGAAGCAGTTGCTTTTTTCCATCCTTTCAGGTCGCTGAGCAATGGTTGCAAATCTTCATATACAGTTTTGAAGTGTTTGTTGCTGGCAGGTGCCACTACATCTATAACAAATTTTACCGGGGCATTGATGGTGACCGCTGTTACCCATACTTCAGTCTTTAGTATACCTTCCGGTCTTGATGCCAGTTGTGTAACAGGTAACGTAAAGCCATGGCTGTATTCCCGGTCGGGGTCAATTCTTTGTGAGTATTGTCCACTGTGCGATACTCCTTTTTCCAGTTTGGCATCCATCCAGCCCACTGCCTGTTCATAATCATTGAAGTAATGATCTGCTGCTTCCGGCTTGTTGTTACAGGCTGTAATAAACAAAATCGATAGAAGCAGTAAGTTCGCAGCAGTTCGCATAAACTGGTTTGTTTCAGAAGCATCAAATATGCCAAAAAAAATGAAACAAACAGCAGTGAATCAGCATTCAAATAAAAAACCTCCACATTTCGTGAAGGTTTTTTGTGATCCCGCTGGGACTCGAACCCAGGACCCCAACATTAAAAGTGTCGTGCTCTACCAACTGAGCTACGGAATCCCTCGGCTGTTAAACAGCTTACCCATTGTTTTTGGGAGTGCAAAAATAAGGCAAATTCATTTCGTACCAAACTTTTATAAAAAATGTTTCATTCATTTTTCATAAAAGTGCATAAGTCCTATACGGCACTCGCTTATTTTTGTGGATAAATACTCCCATATGGATGCATTTAAGAATAAAGTAGCAGTTGTTACAGGAGGAAGTGATGGAATTGGTAAAGCACTGGTAGAACTGCTGCTCAACTCCGGGGCCAGCGTGAGCACCTGTGGCCGCTCACGTGATAAGTTCAAACAACTGGAATCAAATTACACGGGTTATCCGCTGCATATTGAAATGGCTGATGTAAGTAAGGAAGAGGATTGCAAGCGGTTGATAGATGCTACTATTGCTGTTTTTGGTAAAATTGATCTGCTTATTAATAATGCCGGCATTTCCATGAGGGCGCTGGTACAGGATACAGAGTTGGACACCATCCGGAAAGTGATGGACATTAATTTCTGGGGAACTGTTTATTGTACGAAGTATGCTTTGCCATTTATAACGCAACAGAAAGGAGCAGTGGTAGGCGTTTCTTCCATTGCAGGCTACCGTGGGCTGCCGGGCCGCAGTGGTTATTCCGCTTCTAAATTTGCTGTGCAGGGTTGGTTAGAAGCGTTACGGACTGAAATGCTGCATTCGGGTGTGCATGTGATGTGGGTATGTCCGGGTTTTACAACTTCAAATATCCGCAATGTGGCGCTGAACAACGAGGCAAGGCCACATGGAGAAACGCCCATGGACGAAGGGGCCATGATGTCAGCGGCAGAATGCGCTCTGCATATTCTCGAAGCGGTAGAAAAGAGAAAGCGTACATTAGTGCTCACATTCACCGGTAAAAGAACCGTGTTTTTGCAGAAGTTTTTTCCGGGGTTGGCTGATAAGTTGGCCTATAACTTTTTCTTTAAAGATGGGAAACTGGTGAAATAGAAATAGCATATAAACGGGCAACCTGCACTTCGTAAGTCTTACCGTTTGTTTGCAACCGAATTGATTATTAAAAACCTGAACGAAACTGCAGTAAAATGCCTTTAGTTACCCTTACATCCGACATTGGTGAGCAGGACTATCTTGCCGGTGCAGTCAAGGGTACGTTGTTGTCTGTTGACCCATCGTTCCAACTGGTGGACATTGCACACAATCTCATGCCGTTTAATGACCCGCAGGCGGCTTATGTAATCCGTAATTCCATCAGCCGGTTTCCGGCCGGAACGTTTCACGTGGTGCTTGTCAACCTGTTTCAATACCCACCGACACACATGTTATTCGTAAAGCACGGGAATCAATATCTCGGCATTGCTGATAACGGTTTAATTACAATGATCCTGGAAGAAACACCAGAAGCAGTGGTGGCTCTGCCCCTTGATCCGCTGAAATCCAGGAATACCCTGCATTGTACCGAAGTGCTGGCTCTGGCCATACGAAAGGTTGCGGAAGGAATGCCACTGGCAGAAGTGGGGGATGCAGGCGTTTCGATTCAGGTTCGTAATCCCCTCCGGGCTGTTACCACCAGCCAGTATATTGAGGGTCAGATTATCTATATTGATCATTTTGAAAATGTGGTGGTGAACATAACGCATGAAGAATTTGAGTCGCAACGCAAGGGAAGAAGGTTTAAGATTGTGTTCAAGCGGGATGAAGTTATTGACCGTTTGAGCGAAACCTATGCCGATGTGCCGGAAGGGGATAAACTGGCCCTTTTCAATGCGGCCGGTTACCTGGAAATAGCCATCAACAAAGGAAATGCGGCCGGGCTGTTAGGCCTCCAGGGTTTTTCCGAGAAATCAATCAGCCAGTACACCCAAAGCCGCCTTTTTTACCAGACTGTGCGTATTTATTTCGAGTAGAGTGAGCCTTTTCTCGCCGGGCAAGTTAAAACAGCCTCAAATGCGCTGTTTCTACCCATCCACTCCTTATTTTTGCCTGCCGTTCCTTAAACGGGATCCGCTAAAACCAACATCAATATGAGTTTTCAAAAGGTCAACAACATTACAGGATGGATTATTGGATTGATTGCCAATGCTGTTTACATCTTAACCATGGAACCAACCGGCAGTTTGTGGGATTGCGGTGAGTTTGTTTCTGCCGCCTATAAACTGGGTATTCCGCATCCACCAGGTGCTCCTTTGTTTGTGTTATTAGGTCGCCTTTTCACCTTGTTTACGCCGCAGGATGCTGCTATTGGTGTCAACCTGCTTTCAGCACTTTCCAGCGGCTTTACCATCATGTTCCTGTTCTGGACGATCACTCACTTTGGTCGCCGCTTTATACAAAAGGACCAGGAAGAGCTCAGCAGCGGGGCTGTGTTTCAGATCATGGCAGCCGGAGCGATCGGAGCTCTTGCCTACACATTCAGCGATTCCTTCTGGTTCAGCGCTGTGGAAGGCGAAGTATATGCCTTGTCGTCTTTCTTTACAGCGGTTGTATTCTGGATGATCCTCAAGTGGGAACACGAAGATGTAAAAGCCGGTAACGACGATCTGAAACGTACCCATGCCGAGCGATGGATCATTCTCATCTTCTTCATGATGGGGCTTAGTATTGGAGTACACCTGCTCAACCTGTTGACCATTCCGGCGATTGTAATGGTTTACTATTTCCGCCGGTATACGCCCACACTCAAAGGTGGTATGATTGCATTTCTCATTGGTTGTGCAATTACCGGACTTGTTCAGGTGGCTGTAATTCAATGGAGTATCGGTTTGGCCGGATGGTTCGACCGCCTGTTTGTAAACTCTTTCAGTTTGCCTTTCTTCAGCGGCTTTATATTTTTCTTTGTGCTGCTGGCTTTCCTCATCTGGTATGCCCTCCGTTGGGCCAACAACAAGCATCTCCGTTTCGTACGTTTGGGATTGTGGAGTTTCACATTTATGCTTGTTGGATATTCCACCTACCTTACCACCATGATACGTGCCAATGCCAATCCGGCTATTGACATGAATGATGTGAACAACCCCATCTCCCTGGTAAGTTATCTCAACCGGGAACAGTATGGTGATATTCCTTTGGCAAAAGGACAAATGTTTACTGCTGAAGCCGATTATGAAGAAATTGGCGATTCTTACCAACGGGTAGGAAATAAATATGAAATCACAGGTAAAAAACGGAAAGCCGTTTATCCCCCCGAACAAACCATGCTATTCCCCCGTGTTTGGGATGCCAGTAATGAACAAGGCCACGCCGACTACTACGCACAGTTTCTGGGTATTGAAAAGCTGCAGGACAGGCAAACGGGCCGTACATATTACGAGCGTGACCCTGATATGGCCGATAACATCAAGTTCTTCTTTGGCTACCAGATCAATATTATGTACTGGCGTTATTTCATGTGGAATTTTGCCGGTAAACAAAATGATATACAGGGGTTAGGCGAGAAGCGCAACGGCAACTGGATCAGCGGTATCTCATTTCTCGATAACTGGCGCCTGGGCAAACAGGAACTCATGCCCGATAGCCTGAAAGAAGGAAGTGCTAATAACAAATTGTACCTGCTGCCATTTGTGCTGGGTCTGCTTGGTTTTGCATTTCAATATTACAAACATCGGAAAGACTGGGTCGTTACCTCTTTGCTCTTCTTCTTTACCGGAATGGCTATTGTACTTTACCTCAACCAGGCCGGCCCGCAACCACGTGAGCGTGATTATGCCTACGTGGGAAGTTTTTATGCGTTTGCCATCTGGATTGGCCTTGGATTTTTTCAGGTAAAAGAGTGGATCGAAAAAGTGCTGAAAGGTGCTGCAGGCTCCTATGTGGCGGCATTGCTTTGTTTGCTTGCTGTGCCGGTGCTGATGGCATCACAGGAGTGGGATGACCACGATCGCAGCAAGAAGACCATTGCCCCGGATCTTGCCACCAACTATCTGGAAAGCTGTGCGCCTAATGCAATTCTGTTTACAGTGGGCGATAATGATACGTATCCGCTTTGGTATGCACAGGAGGTAAAGGGGATACGTCCCGATGTACGGGTCATTAACACCAGCCTTCTGGGAACCGACTGGTATATCAACCAGCTTCGTTATAAAATCAATGAAAGTGACCCGATTGATGTACTCTGGAATGAAGAGCAGATTGCCGGTGACAAACGCAACGTGGTGTATTACATACCCGTTTCGCAAACAGATACAGCCTGGTACAACCTGTTGGATCTGATGAAAAATCAGGCGGGCAGCGAGGATCCTTCCAAAATGTACCGGGCACAAAACGGCGAGCTGTTGAATTATATCTTCACGAATAAAGTTTCTCTGCCGGTGGATAAGGATTTTGTAGTGAAGAATGGTACTGTAACTGCGAAGGATAGTGTAGTGTCTGAAATCCGTTTCCAGTTGGCAAAAGGATACCTCTTTAAAAATGATGCGGCCATTCTCAACATCATTGCTGCCAATCAATGGAAGCGTCCGATTTACTTCACACAGCCGTTACAAATTGGTTTTGATGAATACCTCCGCCAGGATGGTATGACCTATCGGCTGGTACCTGTTGCCAACGTTCGTGGAACAGTGAATACCGACTGGATGTTTAAGAACATTCAGACGAAGTTCCGCTATGGTGGTGCTGCCAGCAAAGGGGTTTATTACGATGAAGAAAACCGCCGTCATATGGTAAGCATCCGTAATGCACACACCATCCTTGCCATGAACCTGATAGCTGAAGGCCGTAAAGAAGATGCCAAAAAGGTATTGCAGCAGTGCGATCAGAAAATGCCTGCTTCATCTGTTCCTTATGGTTTTGCCAGCCGTTACGGTAATGATCACAACGAAAAGAGTTATTATTTCGCCATTACAGCATTCCAGGCGGGCGATATTGAACTGGGCAAGCGGGTGCTGGAGCAAGTGAAAAAAGACTGTCAGCAGCAGGTAGCCTACTATGAATCATTGAAAGAAGGACAAATGGGTCCCTCGCAGCAATACGAATACCAAACAGCTCAGCAGCTAATTCAAACGATTGAAGGAGCTGTGAAGCAATATGCAGGTACAGCAGCAGCCCCCGGTGTTGATAGCAACCAAAATAAAGAAGTTGCACCTACCATTCAAAACAAGTAAGCTGACTTTCTATTTATAGAAAAAGACCCGGCCTCAAAGCCGGGTCTTTTGTTGTTACCTGCCCGATTGGTATTCCCGCTCCAGGTGTTGTACCATTTGAATAATGTAAGTAAGGACTTTGTTGCTCTGTAATTCAATTTGCTTTTCCTTAGTCCTGTACATGCCGGTGCTGGCAATAACGACCCGTGGAAAGTCGGTAAGTTCGGTTATGGAACTGCTCAACGACGGCTGCAGTGTGGTTTTTGCATTGGGAATGTAAACCCAACCCACCGGAACAAAAAACTTAGTCGAAACCAACCATACTGCTGTGGCTACGCCGGCAGCTGTAACACCGGCAGCAACATTGCTTTGCTTCTTACTGATAAACTTTGAGCGGAGGAATACAATGGAGCAATTCGCTGGTTGCGTTTCTTGTTTAAGCGAAAGACGAAACGGATGTTCTTCTGTATTATAAATCGCAACAAATTTCTGCAGTTTGCTTTCAATCGCCTGCCTGTATTCGTAGTCCTGAATCAGGCGCACATCCAGTTGAAGGTTTAGTGTGTCAAACCGTGTATTTTCTTTCAACAAGATGCGGGGTGTGTTGCAGGAACAAAGTAGGCTCAGGCTAACCAGAAGTACAGCTGAAAAATTCATCAGGCTCATGTTTATGCATTTCATACTCCAAAATACGTAAAAGACAAGGAATTTGGTTGCCGGGCCGAACATCCGTCCGCTTGTTCTGTTAAATGAGTGTGAAGCATAGTACGACTTCACAAAATGTTCTAACTTGAACTTTGGTATGACAGGTTTCTTTTTCTCAAAATATGATCCCCTTCAGAATGACAAATCAAAATTTGAGCAGCTGCTTGATTTGTTTACACAGTTACTTACATATACCAATGGGGATGCAGCAGAAGCATTGGATTGGATGAATCAGCTGGACCGTAAATACCAGCTTACCAATGATTCCTATGGCATGGGCGATTTTATTGAAAATCTCAAGCAGAATGGTTACCTCGAAGAAAATCCTGCCAGCGGACAATTCAAAATCACCGCTAAAACCGAGCAAACAATACGAAAACAGTCCCTTGAAGAAATTTTTGGTAAACTGAAGAAAGCAAAGCAGGGCCAGCATCATACGTTCAAACCGGGCGGTGGCGATGAAATCAATCCGGAAACACGTCCGTTTCAGTTCGGCGACACGTTAGAGCAGATTGATTTTACCAATTCTATCCGTAATGCACAAATTCATCATGGCATTGATGCGTTTGAAATGAGGGAAGATGATCTGGAAATCAGGGAAACAGATTTTAAAGCGCAAACATCCACTGTATTGATGATTGATGTTTCGCATTCGATGATTTTGTATGGTGAAGACCGGATTACTCCCGCCAAAAAAGTAGCCATGGCGCTCAGTGAACTCATTACCACCCGCTACCCGAAAGATACGTTGGATATCGTTGTATTTGGTAATGATGCATGGCCGGTACAGGTGAAGGATTTACCGTACCTGCAGGTGGGGCCTTATCATACAAATACCGTAGCCGGGTTGGAGTTGGCCATGGAATTGTTGCGGCGGAGAAAAAACCCGAACAAACAGATTTTTATGATTACCGACGGCAAGCCCACCTGTTTGAAAATCGGTAAAAAATATTACAAGAACAGTTTTGGTCTTGACCGGAAAATCACCAACCGGTGCATCAACCTGGCAGCGCAATGTAAAAAGCTGAAGATTCCGATCACCACCTTCATGATTGCAACAGATCCGTATCTGCAGCAGTTTGTTCAGGAATTTACAGAAATGAATCACGGGAAAGCATTCTTTGCCTCACTTGATAAATTGGGGGCGTTTATTTTCCGTGATTTTGAAAGTGGTAAACGAAAAACAGTATACTGATTTATAAATTGTAGAAATCAATGATGAACGAAATAAAAACACTAAGCGATTTAAAAAAAAGCAGCTATCAATCGAGAAGTATTAAAGAAGAAGTTCGTCAGAATCTGATTGCCAAAATCCGTTCGAACGAAAATGTTTTTCACGGTATACTTGGCTATGAAGATTCTGTAATCCCAGATGTGGAGCGGGCCTTACTGTCTCGTCATAATATTTTGTTCCTTGGTTTACGTGGACAGGCAAAAACCAGGATGGCCCGGTTGATGACCGAATTGCTGGATGATTTCATCCCCATTGTGGCGGGCAGTGAAGTGAATGATGATCCGTTTCATCCTATATCGCATTACGCAAAAGAGCTGATTGCTGAAAAAGGCGATGATACTCCCATCAGCTGGGTGAGCCGCAGTCAGCGCTATGGTGAAAAACTGGCGACTCCGGATGTAAGTGTGGCTGATCTGATCGGCGATATTGATCCCATCAAAGCAGCCAATCTGCGGTTGAGTTTTGCCGATGAACGTGTGATTCACTATGGCATCATACCCCGCAGCAACCGTTGCATTTTTGTGATCAATGAAATACCCGATTTGCAGGCACGCATCCAGGTATCACTGTTCAACATACTGGAAGAAGGTGATGTGCAGATACGTGGCTTTAAGCTGCGTCTGCCGCTGGATATTCTTTTCGTCTTTACGGCTAACCCCGAAGACTACACGAACCGTGGCTCTATTGTTACACCTTTGAAAGACCGGATCGAAAGCCAGATTCTTACTCACTATCCCAAGACGATTGAAATTGGTCAGGCGATTACTGAGCAGGAAGCGGTGATTCATCCCCAGCAACAGAAAGTGGTAAGTGTAAGTGACCTCATTAAACGGCTCATTGAACAACTTGCATTTGAAGCACGCAGCAGCGAATTTGTAGATAAGAAAAGCGGTGTGAGTGCAAGGCTCACCATTTCTGCGTTGGAAAATGCAATCAGCACAGCAGAGTTGCGGGCACTGCAGAATCAGGAAAACACCACCCAGGTTTGGATGCAGGATCTGGTAGGAATCATTCCCTCGGTAACCGGGAAAATTGAATTGGTGTATGAAGGCGAACAGGAGGGTCCTTACCAGGTGGCATTTAATCTGCTCAATAAGGCCATCCGCTCCCAATTCATTCATTATTTTCCCAATCCCGAATTTCTCAAAAAGCGGAAACAGGAAGGAGCAGTGGAAAATCCTTACAAGCCCATTCTCCAATGGTTCGATAAAGGAAACAACCTCAGTTTACTCAACGGCCTGAAAGATGATGAAAAGAAAAATCTGTTATACCAGGTGGATGGTCTTCATGCGCTTGTGAAGAAACATTTCAAACATGCGAATGAACAAGAACTCACTTTGATGATGGAATTTCTGCTGCATGGTCTTGCTTCTTTTTCGCTCATCAATAAGAAACTGGTTGACGGTCGTATTGAGTTCAACGATCTGATGAGCAGTATGATTAACCTGGGGCCATCGGCTGCCCGTGATGAAGACGAAGATTATGATGGTGAAGATTTTACCTAAATCATTCTCTGCACTCAGAATTTATATCCAATAGAAACGCCCCCATAATAGGGCCAGAAGAAATTTTTTCCAAAGACAGGGTTGATCGTGGCTCTGAAAAAGAAGCCTCCTTTTGCAGGTTGATACCGGTAGCCGAAGTTGAGATGACCGGATGTGTTTTTAAAAGGGCCATCTTCTGTAGCAGAGGAGCTGGGTACAAATGTGGCACCTGCTCCCAGTTCAAAATAATTGGTACTGTCTTTGCCGATGATATAATTCAACGTAAGCGGAATAAAAATGGCGCCTTCTCCGTCAATATTGAAACCTCCCATTCCTATACGTCCGCCAATGCCCGCTTCTTTTCCCGAAAAGCGGGTGTCGAAATTGAAAGAGGCTAAACCGGGTCCTCCGGCTTCTACAAATACAGCCTTAGCCGATTGTGCAAAGGAAAACTCTAAAAGTCCCAGGAAAAAACAAAGGGATAAGATTTTTTTCATCTGTTCATATTTGTACAAAAATCAGGTATTCTGTTTTTCTGCGTAAGAAAATAATGTTAAACAATCTGGCATTCTCTCAGAAAACTAATCATCCGTAAGCAGATCGCTTCCATCTTCTAACAGGTTGAGATTGATATCCGTTCCGGCAATGCCATCAATAGAGCCACGTATATGTGCTGCATTCAGCAATACTTTTTCCAGTTGTTTTTCCCGTTGCTTCCATAGACGCTCCATTGCATCTCTCTCTTTTTGAATCGAAAGTTTCATGCTCATAAAACCCTCCCGAATGGCTTTCCACTGTTCGCCAAATTCATTGCCGGTGAGGTACTGGTACAACAACTGCATTTTTTCACCCTTGTTTTCCTGTCCTTTGGTTGCCAATGCAATCCGCAGGATACCGTCACGCAGTACGTGGGTCAGTGGCTTTACTTCTGAAAAACTACAGATCCAAACGCCGTCTTTTTCGCCAAAACGTTCCATTCCTTTCGGTAATGCCTGTGTAACAATGACAGCAATATCTGCTGCCTGGCTACGCATATCGGCTTTCAGTTTTTCAATCCACTGTTCCGAAAAGTCTTTGGTACGTTTGCTTTCAAAAATAATTTTTCCGCACTCCTGGCCAAATTTGTTACGAATGATCATAACGCAATCGGCCCCTTTCACACCTTTTCCAACTTCTTCGATCGTGTCATAGGGGAAGTTTTGCTTCAACAGGTCTTCCAGTAATAATTCCTGTACTTCACCCTGCAGTTGCATGGAACCCTGCTCGGCTTTCCGTTTCATTTCTTCCGCCAGCTTTTTCTGATCTTCCAGCTGCTTTTCCATTTCCTTCAGTCGCAACAGGAATTCTGTTTCTTTGGCTGCTATGCGTTGTTCTTCAAGCTTGCGGATTTCTTCCGATAATTTTGACCGCTCTTCCTGCAGTTTTTTCTGTACCGATAACTCCAGTTCGGCTTCTTTGTTTTTCAAATCCTGCTCCTTCCGCATAAGGTCGAATTGCTGCTGACGGGCTTCTTTCAGCTTCTCTTCGTTTTCTTTGTTGTTTTGCTCCAGGAGGCGCAGTTTGTTTTCAAAGTCTGCTGCAATGTTTTTGCGGATGAGTTCTTCTGTTTCCTGTTGCGTTTTTTTCTTTTCTTCCAGCAGTTGCTGATCAAATTTCAGCTGTTGCTTTTTTTGCCAGTCACTCATCTGGCTACGCAACTCTTTTTGTATCTCTTCCCGGATGCTATCGGTAGGTTCAAATTCATGACCACAATTGGGACATTTAATATCACTAGCCATCTTTGTATTTTTTTGCAAGTTTACGAAGGGTGTTGAATACTGCCTTTTCTGTAACCCCATATTTCTTTGAGGTGATGATGTACATGCCGGCATCGGCCAGTGTTTTGAGCAGCAGAAAAAAAACAGAAATGCTCATGCCCAGAAAGGAGGGGAACAGGATGGCCATATGCATGGGAATGGTACGGATATAGGGGACAAAAAAGATACCACCCATATGTACATTCTTTTCTTCACTGATTTGCCGCATTCTGTAAAACTGCCGTGTGCTTTCCAATAGAAAAGCACCACCTGCCAGGAGCACCAGTTTCCAGTCGGTCCCTTTATTGAAATCGATCAGAAGAAAGATACCGTAAATGAAATGAAACATGCCATAATGAAACAGAAAGAAAAAAGCGGCACAACCCATGTTATTGCGGGTGACCGGTGCATTGTTCATTTTGAGGCTGTTCGGGTCCGGATGTTTCACCAGCAGGATCTGCGTGAAGGTCAACAAACCAATCAGTACGCTCTGCAGCCAGTAAATCCAGAAAATGGTACCCGATTCACCAGGGTGTTCTACATAATAGTAGATCAGCCATCCATTCATGAGCAGCAAAAACCAGAAGCCGGGATCTTGTAAAAGGCGTTTCACTTTTTTTCAGGAATATACTAAGTTTTTCTATTATTCCAGCCTTACCGACTCAAGGGTGAAAGTTCTTTTTTTAGTGATTTCAGCCTGTGCGATACCCGGTCCAACAGAGAGTTGCATATTTTCCACTGTTGTGATATCCAACAATGCTGTTGCAGGTGTTTCAAAAAAATAGGGTAAAAAACCGGGGTAAGGCCTTGGTAATAACACCAGAGGCACTGGTTTTAAATCACGGAGTGAAAGAGTGTATTCATTCGTTCCCGGTCTGAGTTCCACTAATGCTCCAAAAGCCTGTCCGTGCCGGTTGACCAATGCAACCTGCACCGGGAATGACAGCTTGCTCTGGGCCCGGAGAATCAGTTTTGTTTTGCTGCTGAATTCGGTTGCTCTGCCAGCAACTTTTTTTCCAAAGAAAAAACGCATAGAATAATCGGCAGGTAAAACGGCAGCCGGATTTTCCGGATCTTTCTGCTCGAGTGTTTCCAGGTTGATGGATAAGCCCGCCTGGCCAGCTTCAGCAAGAGGGATCAGTTGGGAGCCTTTTCGCCATTCCCGCAGCAGTTGTGCATGATCTGCAGCTGATGTAAAAAGATAGATGGGCAGGTTACTGGCTTTTATGGGTACTGAAAATGATTGTGTATGGGTAAAATCCCAGTCGGCAGGATGTTGCTGTTGTGCGCCGGGAAAACTGATGACACTGTCTTTAAAGTGCACCACAATGTAATATTGTACAAAACCCTGGTTCATTTTTGAAGCCGGTAACGCTGCTGTATACTGGTAACTCCGGCTTCGTTGCATGGGTAAACGTTCATACCAGGAGCCGGGCATTTGTACATACAGTTCCACTTTTGCGGGTTCTTCTCTGGAGATAATGGTTGCCTCAATGATTGCCGGTTTTCCTTCGCTCAGTTCTGAGGCAGGCTGGTGTATAACATGCGTTTCCTGAACGGAGCCGGACACGTGTACTGTTTCATACAATTGTATGTTACCGATGGTATCTGTTGGGC
Source organism: Chitinophaga pinensis (assembly GCA_943368955.1). GTDB lineage: Bacteria > Bacteroidota > Bacteroidia > Chitinophagales > Chitinophagaceae > Lacibacter > Lacibacter pinensis_A. The sequence continues at coordinate 606,071 of CALRLY020000002.1, read as the reverse complement.
GTACAGGAGCCCTATTTGTTGATGACAGCAGATAAACGCCCGGTTGTACCACGATGGTTGCGTTGTCGGCTGTTCCGGCAAAATGAATTGTATCCTTTGAAACAGTGAACCAATGAAACGAACGGCCAAGTCCGGCAAGGTTCATCTGTATCGGCCAGCTGCGTTTGTTGAGTACGGCCACTGGTTTGTTCAGACTCGTTCTGTCAAACGGATCAAGAGTCCATACTGCATCGGGCAACACTTCCAGCCGCCAGAGGTTTTCTGAAATCCGGTCCAGAAAATAGGCGCCGGTACCTTCGTACTTCACCAGTGGAGAGTTGCCTGTTCCTGCCACATGCTTGAGTTGTGCAGGTTGCGGAGGTTGGGAGGAAGTGGAATTCGTGTAAAGAAACTTTTCGTTGGTGACCATTTCTGCAAGGTCATTTGCTGCATTCACCCGGAACGGACCAAAGCTGGTATCGGCCGGGTAGGTTCCGTATTGACTGTACAACGGAATCTGGTGAAAAATTTCACTGCAGATCAATAAGCTCACTGCTTTCTGTGGTGTGTACAGGAGGTTCATGTAATGCGTGCCGTACTCGGTATTTGCATAAGCACTATAAGTTGGGTCGTAGGCAAATTGGGTTGCCAGTTGCAATCCGGCTGTGCGAAAACTCCGTGCCATGGCCGGGTAGATGTACGAACGGCCCACATCGGCTGCATCGAATTCATACACAATCTTCGCCTGCTTTTTAAATCCTGGATGTGTTACATACGGAATCGTGTAAGCATCTACGTTAGGAAGTAAATTGCCACCCAGTTCATGCCTTGCACCCAGCCCGGTAGGATACCATTGAAAGGTTCCACCCTGTATGTTGGCGCTGAAATATGCATCGGCTGATTGCTGGCTGTGACTGATATTGTACAAAATTGGTTTTTGTGTGCCTGTTTTTCGCATAGCCGCCACCATTTTGTTGATGAACTGCTTTACCGTATCTACTCCTTCCCGGTGGTGTGGTTCGTTACTGATTTCGAAAGCAATAACCGCATCATCGTCTTTGTAGGCAAGTCCGGTATAGGGATTGACATGATTCAGCAACTGATACAGGTAATTCTGCTGTGCTTTTATGGCAGCAGGATTGGTGAGGCAAGCATCTTTCCCATAACGGGCAGAAAAGCCGGGTGTTGCTTCATCAGGTTCGGGCCAGCCATTGCCCCAGAAGGCGATGGGGGTGATGATGAGCCGGATGCGACGTTCTTTCAGCTTTTGAACAAGATAGTCAAACAGGCGCAGGTGTTCATTCTGCAGCAGATTGCCGGTACTGTCGCTGATTTCGGTATCCCACACATGAACTCTGAATAAATCAAAACCCAAACGGGCAAACTGGTACACATCTTCCTCAATCAGTTGTTCCGGATTGAGTCCTTTTTTGATGGCATTGCGATACGCATAAGCAAAGGGCAGTGTGTAATTCGTACCGAATCCTTTGATTTCTTCATTCGATTGTTTCCAGCGGAGGATCCCATTTTTGTCGACAATCGCCACTTGTTTATTTTGTGCAATTCCCGCACTGGAAACAAACAATAACAAAAGCAGGAGAGTAGTTTTTGTTCGCATATGCTTACTTTGATTCAATGCTGATGGATGCAGGTAATAATCCAGATGCTGTGGCTTCTAACAAAAGTGTGCCTGCCTGTCGATCTGTTTGCAGTAACAACTGGCATTTGCCGTTAAACAGGCTTCGTTTCCAGTTGCCGTCCAGGTAAAGATCCGCTTCGTGACAACTGGGATCTCCATTGCCCACGCCAATGATTCTGCCGGGGCCTTTCAGGTTAAACTGAATCGGCAGATTAGCATCCGGTACTTCACGGCCAAAACGGTCCAGTACCTTTACATTTACAACGGTTCCGTCTTTGCCATCGGCGGTTATGGTGGTTTTGTCGGGCGTAAGAACCAACTGATAAGCGGCACCGGTTGTTTCCTGTTTGGTTTCAAAGCGTTTACCGTTTTTAGTACCCACTGCTTTCAATGTGCCGGGCTTGTAAGGAACCATCCATTTTAAATGACCGTTTACCGGCATTGACTTTTTTCCCAGGCTTTTTCCGTTGAGGAAGAGCTCAACGCTTTGGGCGTTGCTGTTGACCCACACTTCAACAGGCCGACCTTCTTTTCCGGGCCAGTTCCAGTGCGGTGATATATGCAGTACGTCTTTGTTAGTCCACCACGATTGGTAGTAGTAATAGATATTCTTTGGAAAACCGCAAACATCCATCACTCCGAAGTGGGAGTTGATGTTGGGCCAGGAGTAGGGAGTTGGTTCGCCCCGGTAATCGAAGCCGGTCCAGATGAAACCGCCCAGCCAGAAATCATTCGGTGCACAGAGTTTCCACCAGGTTTCGGCGGTGCTGGCCCACCAGGGGGCTGTAATGTCCTGATCGGGTACATATCCTTTCACGGAATCTTTTTCGTAAATACCCCTCGTTGTAACAGTGCTGCCCATTTCTGTTCCAAGGATGGGTTGTAGCGGATGATCCCGGTGGTAATCGGCCACTGCATATTCCCGGTAGTTGAAACCACGTACCGGGATGACTTCATTGACTCCCTGGAATGTATTGGGCAAATCGGCGGCATAGGTGCTGGTGCGGGTGGGGTCCAGTTCCTGCTGGCGTTGCAGCAACCTTTGTGCAATGCGTTTGCCCACGGAATTGGTTTGAATCCATCCTTCTTCATTACCAATGGACCACATAAAAATGCTGGGGTGATTGCGTCCCCGTTTGATCAGACGTTCCCACTGTGCCATGTACTCCGGACTGCTGTTCAGCAACCGTTGTTCATCCATCACCAGCATGCCAAGGCTGTCGCAGGCTTCCAGCAATTCGGGTGCAGCAGCATTATGGCTGCTGCGCCATGCATTGGCGCCGAGTTCTTTTGATAAACGAACCCGGTAATAGTGCAGATAGTCGGGCATTGCTGTACCCACACCGGCATGATCCTGGTGATTGTTGACTCCTTTGATTTTAATATGTTTCCCGTTTAAAAACACGCCATTGGGTTTGATTTCAATGGTACGAAAGCCAAAGCGTATGTCAAATGCATCAATCAATTTTGTTCCTTCCATCAATTTCAGTTGCACCCTGTAGAGGTAAGGATCTTCCAGCGACCAGTTTCGTACGTGCGATACCGGAAGCTGTAATGTCAATGGTTTTGTTTGATGCGATGAAATTACAAGTGAGTGTTGTGTGCTGGTTACAGGTGTTCCATCCCGATCTTTAAGCTGCACTTGAACAGTTAAATTTTGTTCAGAACCTGTTTTGTTGGTGATGGGGATTGCTGCGGTCAGTACTGCCTGGTTGTTTTCCTTTTGTTCGCTGTACACAAATGTCTCCGTTCGGTCGAGGTGAACCGGCTGGTGTTGCTCCAGCCATACATGGCGGTAAATGCCGGCACCTTCATAGAACCATCCTTCGTATTGTGAAACATCGACTCTTACGGTAACAATGTTTTCTTTGTGAAAGTGCACATAGTCGGTGATGTTGTAGTTAATTCCAACATACCCACTCTGGTTTCTGCCGAGGTAAAATCCATTGATCCAGAAATCGGCGTTCCTGAATACTCCGTCAAACTGCAGGGAAAAAATCTGTCCGGAGTCTTTTGGTTGAATGAGGAAAGTTTTCCGATACCAGCCAACACTGTTTTCAGGAAATAATCCGCCAACAGGACGGTATCCGTGCGATTGCAGATCAAAATCGTTTTTATACTGAAACGGCAATTCTATAGCCCAGTCATGTGGCAGGTTGAGCTTGCGCCAGCTGCTGTCGTTAAACGTTGGGTCAACCGGCGTTTTTTCTCCTTTTCCACTTTTGGCAAACAAGGCTGGAATGGAATAATTGAAATCCAGCCGGGCATTGGCAGCATGTCCCAAATGAAACCGCCAGTCCGAGTCAAAATTGATGCGGCTGCGCTGGCTGAAACTTGTAACTGCGAACAAAAGCAACAGGAAAAATAGCTGAATTCGTTTGACAAACATCCGGTTTATTTTACCCTAAATGTACCACCATCAACCGGGATCAAGACAGAAAGATTGACAAATGGCATTTGTATGATTTTAGGAAATAAACAGGTATAGGTTGCACACAATGCGGCTCCTTCATAAAATTAAATTCCTTCCGCTTTACATCCTATCTTGCATTCAGATTGCTAAAACTTACCATATGGATATCCGCTTTAATAAAAATGAGGATGAACTGAAACTTTCACTGGCTGAACTTCGCAGAAAGCTCGAAGTGATTTACGAGGGCGGGGGGAAAAAATCAATTGAAAAGCAACGGGAGCGTAATAAGCTTACAGCTCGGGAACGTATCAACTACTTGCTTGATCAGGATCGCCCTTTCATTGAAATGGGAGCTTTTGCCGGTTATGGAATGTATGCGGAGCAAGGTGGTTGTCCCGCCGGAGGTACAGTGGGCGGCATTGGCTATGTGAGCGGACGTCAATGCGTGATCGTTGCCAATGACCAGACCGTGAAAGCAGGCGCCTGGTTCCCCATCAGCGGTAAAAAGAATCTGCGGCTGCAGGAAATGGCTATGGAAAACCGGCTGCCTGTTATTTATCTTGTTGACAGTGCCGGTGTTTTTCTCCCTATGCAGGATGAAATTTTCCCCGACAAAGAACATTTCGGCCGCATCTTCCGCAACAATGCACGCATGAGTGCAATGGGTGTTACTCAAATTGCAGCCGTTATGGGCGCCTGTGTGGCGGGTGGTGCGTACCTGCCCATTATGAGCGATGAAACATTGATGGTGGAAGGAAATGGTTCTATTTTTCTGGCAGGTCCTTACCTGGTGAAAGCTGCCATTGGAGAAGAGGTGGATATTGAAACGTTGGGCGGAGCTGCCACACATACCGAAATCAGCGGTATTGCCGATTATAAGTTTAAGACCGAACAGGAGTGTCTTGATGAAGTAAAAAAACTCATGAGCAAACTGGGTGAGCCAGCCAAAGCCGGTTTCGACCGTATTGCACCAAAAGCGCCAGGCAAAAATCCGGAGGAACTGTACGGTATCTTCCCCAGCGATGGAAAGCCCTATGATATGCTGGAAATTATTGAACGCATAGTGGACGATAGTGATTTCGATCAGTTTAAACAGGATTATGGAAAGTCTATTCTCTGCGGTTATGCCCGAATTGACGGCTGGGCGGTGGGCATTGTAGCGAATCAACGACTTGTTTTTAAAAATAAAAAAGGCGAAATGCAGATGGGTGGGGTGATTTATAACGACAGTGCAGATAAAGCGGCCCGGTTCATTCTCAACTGCAATCAGAAAAAAATACCATTGGTGTTTTTACAGGATGTTACCGGCTTTATGGTAGGCAGCAGGAGCGAGCATGCCGGTATCATTAAAGACGGAGCGAAAATGGTGAATGCTGTTGCCAATAGTGTGGTGCCCAAGATTACCATCGTGGTTGGAAATTCCTATGGCGCCGGAAATTATGCCATGTGTGGAAAGGCTTACGATCCACGATTCATATATGCCTGGCCCACTGCAAAAATTGCGGTCATGGGAGGTGAACAGGCAGCGAAAACATTGCTGCAAATCCAGGTGGCGGCGATGAAAGCAAAGGGTAAAGAAGTAAGTGCGGAAGAGGAAAAGAAATTGCTGGACGAAATCAAGGGCCGCTACGAAGCCCAAACCACGCCTTATTATGCGGCTGCCCGTTTATGGGTAGATGCCATTATTGACCCGCTGGACACCCGGAAAGTGATCAGTGAGGGTATTGCGGCTGCCAATCAAAATCCGCATCTGGATGATTTGAAAGTGGGCGTTTTCCAGGTATAATATTTTTTAAACATGAGGCATAAAAAAACTCCATCGGAAACCAGATGGAGTTTTTTTATCAGTATAAATTTTATCAGGCTGTCTTTACAGAAGTGTTTTTTATGAAGGCATAACCCCCAAACAAAACGGCGCTGAAAACAACTGTTGCGTACAAGCTGCCGTTATAGAATGGAATACCATCGGTATACGTCATCAATAATCCCTGCATGGTTTTAGGATGATGGTAACCACCGCCACCCAGCCATACCAGGAAGTTGCTTACAAGGAAGTAGATTGTGGGTCCGGCAAAGGCACCCAGACCAATTTGCCATGCTTTGTTGGAACGGATGAAAAAACCAACCACTGTCAATCCTGCAAAAAGCAGATAGTTGGTCAGTTGTCCGCTATAAAATCCTCCGTATGGTGCTAATCCGGCTGCAAACAATCCTTCGAAAACCAGATCGCCGATGAACATACTCAATAGTGGTAATAAAAATGCATAGCTGCGTGACCGGATCACCGAACCTGCAAATAAAGCCATCGCTATCTGCGGTGCAAAACCCAACGGGCGGTTGGGCATGATGCGATAGAGTGAGGCTACAACAACGAGGGCAATCAATGTTATCAGCATTTGTTTGTTCAACTTCATAAAATTCTGTTCAGATGGCAAAAATAGATAAAAACCACTGCCCTGAATTACTTTTGTAGAACTGTATTTTTTCCCGATATGTGGAAAAGAAGAATTTTTTAGTTTTATCAAATGGCAAAACACCTCGACACCGGCAAACAAGGCGAAGACCTTGCTGCTTCCTGGCTTCAGTCAAATGGATTTACCATTCTGCATCGTAACTGGCGTTTCTCGTATTTTGAACTGGATGTTATTGCAACCCGCAACGAATTTCTCCACTTTATTGAAGTAAAAACCCGAACCACTGACCGGTTTGGTCACCCGGAGGAGGATGTGACAGTTAAAAAATTGAAGCGGATGATGAGCGCCGGGGAAGAATTTCAATTTCAGAACCCCGGTTGGAAATGGGTGCAATACGATATCCTCAGCATCCGCTTGCATGAACACAAAGAACCCGATTACTTTTTTATAGAGGATGTTTCGCTATAAAGTGGGAGAGGTATAAAAAGGAAAAAACTTCCGAATGGAAGTTTTTCTAAGGACTTGAATGTTGGTCCGGTTTGGTTGATCAGATATTGGATAGTCAAATATAGGAACTTTTCAATTAAAAAATCAAATTCCATTAATTAATTTATTGAAAAGCATGTTTTTAGCTTCGTTAACTTAAAAATCACTGAAACTCAATACTCCAATTAAAAATCAGGGTGTACGCCCGTATAATCAAACGGACTGATGGATTTGAGTTCTTTTTTAACGGCTGCACTTACTTTCAGATTTTTAATAAAAGCATGCATGCTTTCCTTTGTTATTTGGTTATTACCCCTGGTTAGTTCTTTCAACGCTTCGTAAGGGTTGGGGTACTGCTCCCGGCGGAGTATGGTTTGAATAGCTTCGGCAACTACCGCCCAGTTTTGATCCAGATCTTCCCTGATTTTCCCGGGGTTGAGCAGAAGTTTGTTGATACCTTTTTCAATTGACTTCAGTGATAAAATGGTGTGTGCAAACGGAACGCCGAGGTTACGTAGCACTGTGGAATCGGTAAGATCACGCTGCAGTCTTGAAACCGGTAGTTTGGCAGAAAGATGTTCCCAAAGTGCATTGGCAATACCCAGGTTGCCTTCGGCATTCTCAAAGTCAATGGGATTTACCTTATGCGGCATGGCCGAAGAGCCAACTTCTCCTTTTTTGATCTTTTGTTTAAAATAGTCCAATGAAACATACGTCCATATATCACGGCAAAAATCAACCAGGATCGTATTGATTCGTTTCATAGCATCCATTTGGGCTGCCAGTTGATCGTAGTGTTCAATTTGAGTGGTGTATTGCTGGCGTTGCAAACCCAACTTCTGTTCGAGGAACTCGTTTCCGAAGCGGATCCAGTTGGTTTTTGGGAAGGCAACCGCATGTGCATTAAAGTTGCCTGTGGCTCCGCCAAACTTTGCTGTAAAAGGCACCAAGGTAAGTTGGTGTACCTGTTGTTGCAAGCGTTCCACAAAAACCATCAACTCCTTGCCTAGCCGGGTGGGGCTTGCAGGTTGACCGTGTGTGCGTGCCAGCATAGGCACCGCTTTCCATTCTTTCGCCAGCGACTGTAAACGAAGAATGAGGTTTGATACAGAAGGCAGGTATTCCTGTTCCATGGCATGTTTCCAGGAGAGAGGGATGGCTGTATTGTTGATATCCTGCGAGGTGAGTCCGAAGTGAACCCATTCTTTCAGGTGTGAAAGTTGAATCGAGTCTAATTCTTTTTTCAAGAAGTATTCTACTGCCTTTACATCATGATTGGTGACCAATTCAAGATTTTTAATTTCCGATGCCTGGCCGGGCGAAAAGTTTGCTGCTACATCCTTCAGTACCTGCTTTTGCACTGTGGTGAGCGCAAAGAACTTTTTTTCTGAAAGAAAGAGGAAATAGTCAATTTCCACCTGTACCCGGTAACGTATCAATGCATATTCCGAAAAAAACTGGTCGAGATGCTGGAGTTGATTTCTGTACCGTCCGTCAACGGGAGAAATGGCCGTTAATTGTAGTAATTCCATGAAACCTGCTTTATTGTTTGTGGGGTGGAACGGGTTTTGCTTCCGTTTGTGTAACCGTTCCCGGTGAATGCCCTAAAAATCGTTTCTTTGCCCCGCAAAAGTACACGAATTGAAGAAGATAAAAGTTGGTGCAGTAGGTTATCTCAATACCCGGCCCTTGCTGTTTGGAATGCAATCGGAAGAATTCCTTCGTGAAAATGAGTTAGTGAGTGACTATCCTGCAAAAGTGGCATCGATGCTGCTTTCCGGGGAAGTGGACGTGGCGTTACTGCCGGTGGCAGTGCTGGCGGAGCTGCCCGAATATTTTATAGTTAGTAAATATTGCATTGGCTCAACGGGTGAAGTGGCTTCCGTTTGCCTTTTTAGTGAAGTGCCTGTTGAGCAACTTACAGAAGTATATCTCGACTATCAAAGCCGCACGTCAGTTGCCTTGTTCAAATTGCTGATGCAAGAGTATTGGAAGATTCAACCCCGTTTGCTGGATGCCGGCGATGAAAGTTACCGCACCCGCATACAAGGTACTACCGGTGCTGTGGTGATTGGTGACCGGGCACTGGAACAACGACGACTGTCAACGTACATCTATGATTTATCGGCAGCATGGAACGCTTTGACAGGTTTGCCCTTTGTATTTGCAGCGTGGGTGAGTTTGCGTCAATTGCCGGAAGCTTGGATGCAACGGTTTGATGCAGCACAGTCGGTGGGGTTGCAACAGTTATCCGCTATTGCAGAAGCAGGTAAGTACTCGCCTTACGATTTGTTTAAATACTACACAACGAACCTCAGCTATGAGCTGGATGCAGAGAAGAAAAAAGGCATGGATCTTTTCCTGCAGAAGCTGAAAGAGCAGCAGTCGGCATAATTCTTTATTTTCGGAATCATGAACAAGGCTCCGGCCATATCTATTTGTATTCCTGCCTACAAAAACCAGGCGTATGTGAAGCGGTTACTCGACTCCGTTGCTGCACAGCAGTTTCGTGATTTTGAAGTAGTGATTACCGATGATAGCCCTGATGACGAACTTCGTGAACTGGCTGAAACGTACCGTGCCTCCTTCCCGGTAGTGTATCATAAGAATGAACAGGCGCTTGGTTCACCTGCCAACTGGAATAAAGCGATTTCATTGGCCCGGGGTGCATGGATCAAGATCATGCACGATGATGATTGGTTTGCCACAGAAAAAAGCCTTGGTTTTTTTTATGAAGCAACCCTTTCTTCCAATGCCAATTTTATATTCAGCGGATTTATCAACCAGGAACTGGACACCGGTCAGCAGCATCCATTTGTGATTTCGGCGATGGATGAACAACTGCTGCGGCGCAATCCGTTGTACCTGTTCCGCACGAACTACATTGGGCATCCCAGTACCACACTCATCCGTAACAAACGGACGGAATGGTTTGATGAACAGGTGAAATGGGTGGTGGATATTGAATTTTATATGCGTCTGCTTCGGGAAGAGCATTCTTTTTTCGCAATCAAAGAACCGCTGGTGTGCATTGGAGTGGGTGCTGAGCAGATTACCAAACAGGCTTTCCGCAACCCTGCCATTGAAATTCCCGAAAATCTGTACTTGTTACAAAAGTTGGGCATCGGTTGTTTGAAGTATGTTTTTGTTTATGACTATTACTGGCGGCTGGTGCGCAACCTGCAGTTGAAGAGTTCGGCAGAAATGGAGCAGTACCTTGCTGGCAGTTCAGTGCCTGTACCGGTGCAACAAATGATCCGCCTGCAGCAAAAGCTGGGGCAGGGGTGGTTGAAGAAGTCGGGGGTTTATTCGAAGGTGGGGATGGGGGTGAGTTTCCTCGGCTATCGTTTGCGCAATTGATTTATTCTTGCTTAAGAAAGCAAATCAGATTTTCTCCCTGGAAATAGATTTTATCAAATTTATTGTGAATGGAATGGAAGAATGCTCTGGAAGTTCCGTCTTTGTACATATCATGTAATTCAATAACTAGAATTGACACTTTACTCATCCAATCAAGCGAACCCAATTCAAATATTTCCTTTTCAGCCCCTTCGATATCCATTTTAAGAATATCAATATGTTCCAATTCAAATAATTTCATTAATGAAGGCAGGGAGTATCCTTTCATTTTATTTGAAGTCGATGAGGACTTCATGCTGAGACCTGCACTGTATCCTTCTGGATTTTCAATCTCAAGGTATTCGTCTGTATGCCAAACAGCACCCTGTAACGTTTGAATATTTGAATAATTACTGAGGTTCTTTTGTAATAAATTATAGTTGGTTGAAACAGGTTCAATACAGTAAATACGGGCATGGGGAAATTGTTGCGAAAAGTAAAGAGAAGCGAGTCCAATATTTGCACCTGCATCAACAATCACCTTAGGGTTCAGTGTTTCAATCCCGAACCATTTATATTGCCGATCTGCAAATACCTGGTCGAAGATTTCCAGGTCTGAATCGTGCTTGCGCAGTGTTACGGGATTCCTGAATAATGAAGAACGGATCTGAATTTCTTTTGAAGAACCAAAGGCAATTTGTCTCCAAAGGTTGAAGCCTGTTGGTGTTCCAAAATTGCGTATGAGCAAAATCAACCGTATGATACTATATCCAAACTGACGGAGCATTTTCAATTGTAATTAGAAATGAACAGCGAAGTTTCGAAGATAGTAAATAACTTAGAGCCGAATCAATAGGACTATGGTTTATGATGTTGCAGTAGCCTGGCGTATTTATCCCGGTGTTTCGAAAACACCATTCATTTATCCGGATAACAAATTCCTGCTGGCACGTACCTGCCTCAAATCTTTTTTAAGCTCGGTTGCGGGTTTGAAAATCCGTTATTTTTTTATCCTTGATGGGTGCCCGCCGGTCTATGCCGATATGATCCGGGAGCTTTTCCCGGCTGCAGATACTACCATACTTGAAACGCCTGCTATCGGCAACCTGGCCACTTTTCAGCAACAGGTGGAAATCCTGTTACAGCAAACTGATGCCCGACTGGTTTATTTTGCCGAAGACGATTATTTGTATTTGCCCGGCGAGTTTGTAAAAATGGTGGAGTTTATGAAATGCAGGAGCGATGTGGACTTTGTTAGTTGTTACCTGCACACCGATACGTTTACCCATCCTATCCATCAGCATAAGAAAAGGAACATACAGGCAGTTGGCCACAACTGGATGTCCGACAGTTCAACTTGCTTAACCTTTCTTACATCCAAAGAAATACTTCAGGAAACAAAAGATGTGCTGCTCACCTACAGTAAAGGGAATAACGATTGTGCTATGTGGCTGGTTTTGACGAAAACGTTTATTTTAAATCCATTTAAGTACTTACGATTTTTCTTCACTCATAAGGAGAGTTTCTCCATTCTGAAAATGGCCGTTAAATACAGTTTTCGGTATTTTATTTCAGGCCGCCGGTATCACCTCTGGATTCCTGTTCCGGCAATTGGCACACATCTGGAAAAAGACCTGGTTAGTCCGGATATTGATTGGAAAAAGGTTAGTGAGGCGTTGTCGTAGACATGAAAGTTTCTTTCAGCTTCTCCATGCATAAATGAGAACATCCTGAAATTGGCCTGGTGTTTCGAACCGGGTTACCAGGTTATACTCAAAATCATTTTGTTCCAGAATCGTCAGCATTTTAGAGAAATCCGATGGGTGTCTCTCTATTTTGTGATGGTATTCCATGATGATTTGCTTGAGTGCGCTAAAGCCTGTTGCATGGTGCATGCGTTCGAATACATCTTTTTCAGCCCCTTCAATATCAATTTTCAGAAAACAGGCGTTTGAATCTTTTACAAACTGGGGGAAGTCAATTCCCTCGACCGTAATTTTTTCTTCATCCATTCTTCCCTGAAGGGTACTCATCATCAACGAAGCTTTTGTTTGCTGAGATACAAAAAAGTCCAGCGTTCCGGCTTTGTCCATTGCTGCCTTATTGTAAAGTGTCACCTGATTCAATCCATTTGCTTCGACATTTTTTTTCAGCAGCGAAAATGCGGATGGGTCGGGTTCAAAGGCATGAATCCGGGCACCAGGAAATTTCCATTTTAAATACAAGGTGGCCATTCCGATATTAGCGCCGCAGTCAATGATAACAGGTGACGTTTCGTTTGAAACAAAATACTGGTATTCTTCTTCAATAAAGATTTCCCGGAATAACAGGCATAGGTTGGTATAACCATAAGCGTAAACCTTATAATGAAGAATACGGGTATTTACGATGGTTGAACTGTCGTTTTGCAGATATGATTTGTACTCCAGGAAAAGCAGGGTGCGAATAAGTTGTAGGCGGATTTGTGCACTGTATTGTTTTTTATTCCTGATTTGCTGAATCAGGCCGAGAATCCGCACTAGTTTCTTCATATTTGCGTTATTTGCAGGACAAATATAAATGCCCGGACTAAAACATCATTGATATCTTGAAAATCGCCGTAAATACACGATTGCTCCGTAAAGACAAACTGGATGGTATTGGATGGTTTACATTCAATTCACTCCGGCATATTGTACAGCAGCATCCGGAAACAGAATTTCATTTTTTCTTTGATGGCCGTCCCGATCCCTCCTTCCTCTTCGGCCCCAATGTTGTGCCGCATGTGTTGTACCCGCCATCCCGGCATGCGATTTTAAATGTACTTTGGTTTGAATGGAGCGTCCGGAACAAACTTCGTCAGTTGAAACCGGATCTGTTCCTGTCGCCCGATGGAATTCTCTGCCTCGGTTGGAATGGGAAGCAGTTGGCTGTTATTCATGATATCAACTTCCTGCATCACCCGGCTGCTTTGAAATTTTCCAACCGGCACTACTACAATTTTTTCTTTCCCCGTTATGCACAAAAGGCAGCACGTATTGCTACGGTCTCCGAGTTCAGTAAAACTGATATTGTGAAACACTACAAAATCAATCCATCAATGATAGATGTAGTGTATAACGGTGTTAATTCTTTTTATCAGCCGCTTGAGCCAGAGGAAAAGGCAACTATTCGGCAACAATATGCAAGTGGAAACCAGTATTTCATCTTCATTGGTACCCTCAGCCCAAGAAAAAATGTCCTCGGACTGATGAAGGCATTTGAACAATACCGGAAGATCAACAGTGGCAACACACAATTATTGATAGTAGGTGGCAGTATGTACAAAACAGGCGAATTACTGGCATACCAACAGCAACTTTCATTTGGATCTTCCATTCATTTCCTGGGCCGTTTGCCCGATGCAGAACTCAACCGTGTGCTGGGTGCTGCACTGGCCCTCGTTTTTGTACCTTTTTTTGAAGGCTTTGGAATACCTGTTATTGAAGCCATGCAATGCCGGGTACCGGTCATTGCTTCCAATGTGACTTCCGTGCCGGAAGTAACCGGCGATGCCGCATTGTTGGTTGATCCTGCTGATACAGCCGCCATCAGTACGGCCATGCATCAGTTGGAAACAGATGAACAACTAAGAGAATCATTAATTAAAAAAGGAACAGAGCGAAAGGAATTGTTTACCTGGGAACGAACCGCCCAACTTTTGTGGCAAAGCATCATGCGTTGTTTATAGCCGGGCAACTTTTTCAATAATGTGTTCCCAATGATAGGTTTCATAAAATGCAGCAGGTATATCGGACCGTTCACTTACACTTTTCTGAATGGCTGTTGCAAATGCTTCCCAATCATCATCGCCCGTTACGAATAATTTATGGCCGCAAACGTCCGGTAAAACCCCGGTGGCCCCTGTTTGAGTGGCAACGACGGTCGTATTCAATCCAAGTGCTTCAATCATTTTTGTTTTAACACCGCCGCCGGTGTTGACAGGGTTCAGTAATACATCAGCTGCAGTAGTGTATAAATCAATATCCTCTACAAAACCTGCATAGGTAACGTTGAGGTTTGCCCAGGGCTTGAGACCGTTATAAATAGCGGGCAACCGTTTGCCTGCCACCACCATGTTGTAATGAAAGCTTCGTTGCTTTAGAAGTGGAAGTATGTGATTGAGAATTTTATCTAACGCTTCCATGTTGGGTTGATAGTCGAGCAGGCCGTTAAAAAAAAGCATGGGAACTGTCACGTCTAATTGCAGTTGCCTGCAGACTTCTTCTTTACAGACAGCTTTATTGGCGGGCATATGTTTTTGGATAATTCCATACGGTACCAGCATACATTTGCCGGCAGTAACCCCAAGATTTTTGACCATGCTGGTTTTATCTTCTTCCGATATACAAAAAATCAGGTCGGCTTGTTGCAATACCCAGCGTTCAAATTGTTTCAGCAGGGGCCACCACCATTTACCAATGGTTCGGAAACGTTGGTATTCTACATTGTGTGTGTGCACAATCAGCCTCACACCCAGCCGTTTCTTTAACCACCATCCAAAAAGCCCCATGTAGGGATGTTGAAGGATGATGGTGTCTATTTTGTGCTGCTGAATGATGTTTTTCAGCCGGGCATAATTCAACGGATTAATATACCGGAGTTTACTTCCCGAAAAAACCGGGTGAAACGTATAATTATATGCCAGCGTCACATCATTGGTAACGGTTCCGGCTACATGCAGCTGGCAACGGTTGCCCAGGTATTCACTGAAAAGTGCAATCAGTTTCTGTCCGCCTGAAAAACCGGGCAGAAACGGATAAGGAACAATGTTCAGCACTCGTTGCATACATTTCAGGCATTATGCTTGCCGGAACGGATGTGCATGAAAAGTCCGCCCAACACCAGTAAATAGGTCAACAGGCTGCATACAAGCACCAGTGTATTGCCAATGGCATATACTTCCGGTTCAAAGCGGAATTCAATTTTATGATTTCCCGCAGGTAATGATAAGCCACGTAATGCATAATTTGTCTTAATGATCGGCACCTGTTTTCCGTCAACAAACGCTTTCCAGCCACGGTCGTACCAGATTTCGCTGAATACAGCAAATTGAGGAGTCGAGGACTGTGATTCGTAGTTGATGAGATCGTTTTTGTTTTCAATCAAACGTATAGTTGCCGTTGAGTCAGTAACGGGCAGGGTTATCTCATTTTTAAACTTACTCTGTACCACGGCCGTATCACGCAGATTTACGGAGTCCAATGCGGCCATTTCAGCTTTGCCATCTGCTACAAACTGTACGTCTTTAACCAGCCAGCAGGGACCAAATGCACCTGGGTTGATTTGGGCAACAGGCTTCCCGTTCTGGGGATTGGGCAGGATGAAATACTTGGTGTTAAGCATGTTCATTACCTGCATGTTGTTTTTGGCAATCTGGTTTTCAATCAGATCCTGGTAGATCTGCAGTTTGGCCGGGTGGTAACCACCAATGGAATTATGATGATAGGAGGTAATCGATTCGTTGAACGGATCGCCGGTTTGATTGAATACCCGGTAATAACCTTTATCCTGCTTGATCATTTGATCCGCTTCGCTCAAGGCAAAGGTGTTATCAAAGTCGGTTGCATCTACAAAACTATCGTTGTTGAGATAGCGTTTATCAACTGATACCAGGTCAAGGAAACTAAGTGCTGCCAATACAATAGCTGCTGCCACAGCGTTGGCTTTCCGTTGTGCTGCTGCCCATACAACGGCTGCCGCTATCAGCATGAAGAACAGTGTTCGGAGCAAATCGCCTCCCAGCAGCGATTTTCTGTCGGCCTGTATAGAAGCTGTAAACTCACGGCCGAAAGAATCGGCTTGTTGCTGCATTTCGGAAGTGGGCTGCTGGCCCTGGCTTACTTGCTGCAGCATGGCACTGCTCATACTTTCACGAATATTTTTATCATTGGGCGAAATGAAATCAAATGAAAAGTATAAAGCAGCCAGGAGCAATCCAATCAATGCAGCTGCAATGGCGGTTTGTTTCAAAGCTTTACTAAGTGCTGCAGGCTCTGTGGTTCCGAAAAGCAGTTTTTGTGTACCTGCAGTTGCCAGCATTACAAAGGTGAGTTGGGGTATCACCAGTCCCATGGAAGGTGCCCTGAACTTTTTATACAAAGGCAGATAGTCAAACAGGAAATAGTTGATGCTCTCCACATTTTTACCCCAGGCGAGTAAGATGCCGAATAAACCTGCTCCCAGCAAACTCCACTTCAGCCATCCTTTTTCAAGAAATAATGCTAAAACAACTAACAGCATCAGTACCGCTCCAAAATAAACCGGTCCCGATGTGGGTTGCTGGTCGCCCCAGTAAGAAATACCGTTGGCGTACTGCAAGGCCTGATCTTCCGGGTAGCCAACTTCCACCAGTTTCTCCGCAAATTTTGATGTTTTGTATTCCTGACCTCCGTTACTTCCGCCATACAATCCGGGTACAAAAAGTGTAAAGGTTTCCGCAAGCCCAACGCTATATTTGAACGCATAATCTTTATCTAGTCCGCCGGGTGTTGTGTTTTTATCAGTTTTTGTTTTCAGTTCGCTGATGCCACCCCTCATACTTGCTTTCGAATAATCCCAGTTCGTAAGGGTAATCACCGCATTACTTCCTAATGCAAGAAGGCCGCAAACAACAGCCACGCCAATTGCTTTAAGAGCTGCACCTGCCGCTTTGGTTCGAATACTTTCAATTACAAATCCAAGGGTAATGGCAGCAAGAATAATAAGGGTGTAATAAACAATCTGAATATGGCTGGTGCTCAGCTGCAGTGTAAATCCTGTGGCCATAGCAGCGCTGCCCAGCCAGTAACGCTTCTGAAACAATAACAGAAGTCCGGCAACAATAATGGGTGCATAGCCCAACGCAAGCATCTTTGTATCATGCCCTGCCCCAATAATGATTGGATTGTACGTGGAGAATGCATAGGAAAGCGCTCCCATGATAGCGACCCAGGAATTAGCGCCCAATACAAGTGCAAGCAGGTAAAAACCCAAACAGGCAAGGAAGAAAAAGTTGGCTGGCTTGGGTAATCCAAGTGTAAGAGCCTGGCCCACATAGTGAAATGAAACTTTGTGGTTATTTTCCATTGCTACCTGGTAACCAGGCATACCACTGAATAAACTATTCGTCCATAGGGGAATTTTACCGTTCTTTTCTTTTACTTCAATAGATTGCTGTGCCATTCCTTTCCAACCCTGGTTGTCGTGTGCGTTCAACACTTTTCCTTCCAGTACGGGCTTGCAATAGATCAAAGAAATAACCAGGAAAATGACCAAAGCAATGGCATGAGGAAGCAGTTTTTTCATATCAAATTTCATACAGGTAAAATTTCGATTTCAATCAGGCAAAATAATGCTATTTTGGGTGATTGACAGCATTTTTGAACGCTTTATGAAGGGATTTTTATTTACAGGCAGGGTTGCTTTTTTGCTCAATATTCTATTTGTAGTTTGCCTGGTTCTGCGGCTGGTTCCTCAACTGTCTGATGGTGCATTTACGGCTGTCATTCTGATCGGCGGGTGGATTTTATCCGTTCCTGTGAACATTATCTGGATCCTTTGGTTACTATTCCTGGTTTCAAAACATAAAAAGCTTCCGGATACGCCTGCCTTGTTTTTGTGGGGAATCCCGGGCTTTCTTCTTTTTCAACTTCTTTATTTCTTTTTCTGATGCATCCAGCTTTACGTAATAAACCGGTTCGTCTGTTTCTTGTTTTGGCAGGATTCTTTATTGCCAATGCACTGATCGCTGAAATCATTGGGGTTAAAATTTTTTCACTTGAAAAAACACTTGGTTATGAACCTTTGTCGCTCCGGATTCTTGGTAATGAGTTGTCTGTCAATCTTACTGCCGGTGTTTTGTTATGGCCTGTGGTGTTTCTCATGACCGATATCATCAATGAGTACTACGGCATGAAAGGGGTTCGGTTTCTTTCCTATCTCACGGCTGTACTGATTGCGTTTGCATTTCTGATTTTTCTGATGGCAATGAAACTAACGCCGGCTGATTTTTTTATTACCAGCAAACGGGGTAGTGGTGTGCCTGATATGGAAAAAGCGTACAACAGTGTATTGGGTCAGGGAGGCTTTATTATCATTGGTTCTCTCACCGCTTTTATTCTCGGGCAGTTACTGGATGTGTTTGTGTTTCATAAGGTAAAAAAAATCACAGGCGAAAAGTACATCTGGCTGCGGGCCACCGGTTCTACACTTGTTTCACAATTTATAGACAGTTTTGTGGTTTTGTTTATTGCCTTCTACATCGGAACCCGGGTCAACAGCAATGGCAGTGATTTTGTGTGGCCATTCCGGTTGTTTCTTGCAGTGGGAATTGTGAATTACATTTACAAATTTCTGGTAGCTATTCTACTCACACCCGTTATTTACCTGGTGCATTACGGCATTGAAAAATACCTGGGTGCAGAAACGGCCTCATCTATGAAAAAAGCGGCACTGGCGGAGGACTGATTCAACACGTTTCTTTTACAATTCTGGCTACTATTTTGTCAATAGGAAGTGTTACGATTGATTCATCAAACGTATCCCAGTCAATCAGGCGGAATACTTCTGCTTCACCTGCGGGATCTGCAACCTGATGCGGTGCAAAGTCAAACGGGCGTTCTTTGAACTGTATCCGGAAGGGTTCAACAGGGTGTGCAAAATAATAGATTGATATGATTTGATGGGATGGGTTGAAGGCACTGATCTGAAAGTAATCGGTGGTATAAATGTGTTTGCCGATTTCCACTTCGAGGTCCATTTCCTCTTTGAATTCACGTTTCAGGCAATCACGGGTTCCTTCTCCAAACTCGAGGCCACCCCCGGGAAATTTGGTGTAATAGCCGCCTCTAATAAATTCATCACTGACAACCACTTGCTTTTTATCTGTAAGCAACAAGCCATAAATACGAATGTTAAACATAAGCTGTCAGAATAATTTCTTACGCATGAAATAAAATCCAATCAACAGCGAGAGCCCAAGCGAAATAACAATTGGAAAATAAAAGGCGAAGTGCGATTCCTGTCCCGGTATGGGCACATTCATTCCATAGATGCTGGCTACCAGTGTAGGCAATTGCAACATCACTGTAATGGAGGTCAGCCGCTTCATCACCTGGTTTTGATTGTTGCTTATGATACTGGCAAACGCATCCAGTGTTGAACTGAGGATGTTCGTATAAATATTCGCCATTTCAAGGGCCTGGCTGGTATCTACAATCAAGTCCTGCAGAAACTCATCTTCTTCTTCGGTTAATCCAAGGAAGTTGGTCCGCTGCAACTTCATGAGCAGCATTTCATTGCTTCGCAGGGCTGTTACAAAGTAAACCAGGCTTTTTTGAATCCGCATCAGGTCAAGCAGTTCTTCGTTCCGGTTGGCATCATATAGCTTTTGCTCCAGCAAATTGCGTTTGTGATTGATTTCTTTCAGGTACTCCATGAAAGTGGTAACCACCTTCTCAAATATTTTCAGCACCATCATGTTTTTCTTATCGGGATGACGGTTTTGAAAGGTGTTCAAAAATTTTTTAATGGCTCCGTTGTCAAATGAATTAACCGTAACGATTTGGTGATGAGTGAGGATAATACAAATAGGAATCGTTATGTAAAATGAGTCACTATCGTTGAAGGAGTTGTTTTCCGTTGGTGTTTTAATGACAATCAGTTTTACATTGTCTTCCAGTTCAAAACGGGGGCGCTCATCAATATCCAGGGAGTCTGACAGGAAGTCAAGCGGAATATCCAGTTCGTCTGCAATTTCATGAAATTCTTCCTGTTTCAGCGGCGGGATGATATTAATCCAGGCACCGGTTTCAGGCTTTTCAATTTCGAGGGTGTGTCCGTCTATATTTTTAAAAAATTGCAGCATAACGCCGCAAAGGTACTATGCACAGGCATTCAACAATACGATCAAAATGTATCTTCTTTCCGCCTGCGGATGGTGGTAAAATGATGCCAGCAGTGGAAAATGTTGAAATACATCAGTTCCCGGGCAGTTATCAGCCCCAATACGGGGTGTGGAAGCTGGTACTGATCAATCAGTTCGTCTTCCCAGTAATACCTGATTTCATTCAGGTAGCGGGTGGTTGTTTGGCTGAACCGGTCAATCAGTTGTTCCTTTGTATCTTTCCCGGCCACAATTTTTGGCACATAACGTTTGCCGGCAGTTACACCCTCGCTCAGTTTTGACCTGTAAACTTCCTGCAACTCTTCGTAAGGTAATGATTCATGGGTTGGCTTGCCGAACTTCCATTTAATAAGAAACTTGGGTAAAAACAAACCCTGCCAACTGTGGGCAAACGAAAGACGCAGGTGTTCTAGATTTTCAGCAGCTGACCACTGGCCATTGCCTTTAAAGAAGTATTCATCTTTCATACTCTGACAGGAACGTAGAATTTCTTCAATAATTGATTCTGTACTGCTTAATATATGATACTTGTCGAGATGGTAATTTTTTACAGCCATGTTTTTCAGTATTGGTTACAGGTGTGCGGTTTCAATGGTTCCTTCAAAGACAAAAGTGGCAGGACCGCAAAGCCAGATATCTTCAAATAGTTCAGCTCCTGTTTTTGTGAATTTTACCGATAACAAACCGCCCGAAGTGTATACATTCAGCTCCTGTGGACCGTTTTTTTCACCGGCGACAGATAACGCAGCTGCCGTGGCGCCTGTGCCGCAGGAAAGAGTTTCATCTTCCACGCCCCGTTCATAGGTTCTGATAGCAATACCATCTGCCAGAGGCTCTATAAAATTTACATTAATCCCTTCTTTTTGAAACTCCTGGTTATAACGGATCATTCGGCCGTTTGCGTAAACATCCAGTTCAGATAACTGGTTGATCTGTGTTACGTAATGCGGAGAGCCGGTGTTCAGAATAAATGCGTCATTTCTGCGGTTAATACCTGTAACATTTTTCATCTTCAATTCCACGTGATCTGTTTCTGTTATGATGGCATCATGGGGCCCATCAGTTGCAAGGAAGTGAGCCGTTTGTTTTAAAAGGCCCAGCTTTTTTGCAAACATAACGATGCAACGCCCTCCGTTTCCACACATGCTTCCTTCTGCTCCATCTGCATTGTAATAAACCATTTCAAAATCAAAACCTTCTTTGAGTTGCAGTAACATCAAGCCATCGGCGCCAATGCCAAACCTGCGGCTGCACAAAAAGGATACCTGCTCCTGGGAGAGTCCGGAGTACTGCCCTTTTCGGTTATCAATGAGTATAAAATCATTACCCGTTCCCTGGTATTTGCAAAACTCAATCGTCATATCGAAGCAATGATGTCGAGTGATTTTTTGATGAGTCCTCTTACGGCAGCCAGGCTGTCTTTGCTGAACTCTTTTTTAATGCGGTTGGCTACAATGGCGTTCAGGGCAAGGCACTGATGCCCGAGTATTTTACCCATACCGTAGATCGCAGATGTTTCCATTTCAAAATTACTGATGCGGTGATTGCCAAACCGGAAACTGGTGAGATGATCAATTAAATGAGGAGCACTGAGTCCCATACGCAACACACGTCCCTGCGGACCATAAAAGCCGGGACAGGTCACCGTTATTCCCTGGTGATACCCTTCTGTAAAGTGTTTTAAAAGACTCACACCGGCACCTGCAATATAGGGCTGAGATAAATGATTCTGTAGTTGTGTATGTGTTACAAATGCATGCATGAGTTGCCGTTCTTCTTCATTGTTTTCAAACCGGTAAAAATGCAGCAGGTTGTCAATGCCTAAGCCATGTGTGGAAGCTACGAAATTGTCAACTGGTATGTCGGCCTGCAGGCTGCCGGAGGTACCCATGCGGATGATTTGCAGGCTGGTGAGCTGCGGTTTAATCGTGCGGGTTGTAAAATCAATATTGACAAGTGCATCCAGTTCATTGATGACAATATCAATGTTATCAGGACCAATTCCTGTGGAAACACAGGACAACCTTTTCTTTCCGATGGTACCCGTATGGGTAATGAACTCTCTATGTTTGCACTTGTATTCAATACGGTCGAAATGTTTGGAAACTTCTTCCACCCGGTCGGGATCGCCCACAGTAATAATGGTAGGAGCTATTTCTTCCGGACGAACATCCAGATGATACACAGCGCCTCTGTTATTAATAATCAACTCAGACTCAGCAATACGTTGCATAGGTTTTGGGTGATTTTGCCCGAATATACTACATTTGCATTTCATTTGAAAAGCATGGTTCTGCGGCTGTACAATAGCCGTATGGACAAGCAGAATCAAAAGAAGGTCCTGTGTCCTCCCGATTATCCGGGCGGATAGGCAGAACAAAAAATGGTCCTGTGGCCGAGTGGCTAGGCAGAGCTCTGCAAAAGCTCCTACACCAGTTCGAATCTGGTCGGGACCTCCAAAAGCAACGATTAAAATCGTTGCTTTTTTTATTGCACAAAAGGTCCTGTGTCCGCCCGTTGAACCGGGCGGATATGCAGCGCTCTTCAAAAGCTCCTACATCCCGATCATATCGGGATCGGGACCTCTGAAGGCAACGATTGAAATCGTTGATTTTATATTGAACAAGAGGGTCCTGTGTCCGCCCGTTGAACCGGGATCCGGAAGGCATCGAATAAAGTAATTGCTTTTGAATACTGATAAGACTTGAAATTTTCCCAGCATAAGCCTGTAAAACACGAATGCCTGAATTGCTTCATCCGTTACTTCGATTGTCAGGTTCGGACTCAATCAAGTATCTTCGCATCTTCTTACAATTTTATGCGTTACTCCAATTTGATCGGTATTAGTGCCGCTTTGTTGATAGTAGTTGTTTCTTATCTGCCCTGGATTACAATTGAAAGTATTCCGGTGACCGTTACTGGTATGGGGGCGCCTGTAAAAACAGTGTTTGGGAAACCTGCGCTGATGAATTTCTGGATGTTAGGCCTTTGTGTGGTTTTCTTTCTCATTCCTCAAATCTGGGCAAAGCGGATTAATCCGTTTGTGGCCGCCATCAGTTTTGCCTGGGCACTGAGGAACCTGCTGCTGCTTTCTACCTGCCGCAATGGTGAGTGCCCATCTAAACATCCCTGGCTGTATGTTTATTTTGCGTTATCACTGCTTGTGTTAATCATGGCGATTCTGCCTGATCTGAAAGAAAAAAAGCAACTGTAACAGCTGCTTTTATCAATTTAATTTTTCTTCGATTCTTTCGCCCAACCGTCTTTAAGCGTAACGGTCCTGTTAAAAACAAGCTTCTCAGGCGAGGCTTCTTTATCGAGACAATAGTATCCTTTCCGCAAAAACTGGAACCGGTCTGTTGCAGTTGCATGTTTTATTTCGGGCTCAGCAAAGCCGGTAACGGTATTCAGGCTGTACGGGTTGATATAGTCTTTGAAGTCACTTTCTTCATTGGAAGGATTTTCCACCCGGAATAACCGATCATATTCCCGTACTTCCACTTCTACCGCAGAAGCAGCATCAACCCAATGCAGCGTGCCTTTTACCTGTAAGCCGCTGGTATCGCTTCCGCTCTTACTCTCGGGGAAATAGGAGCAATGAATGGCAGTAACTGCGCCTGCTTCATCTTTCACTACTTCATTGCATTGAATAATGTAGGCACTTTTCAACCGTACCATCTGTCCCGGTGCCAACCGGAAATATTTCTTAGGCGGATTTTCCATAAAGTCATCGGACTCAATTAAAATCTCCCGGCTGAAAGGTAATTCCCTGGTTCCGCTATTTGGATCCTCCGGGTTGTTTTCTGAAGTAAGCAGTTCTGTTTGTCCTTCGGGATAATTGGTAATGATTACTTTGACCGGATTAAACACCACCATGCGCCGCAGTGCAATTTTATTCAGATGTTCCCGTACACAGAATTCAAGTAAGCTGTACTCAATCAGGTTGTCCCGTTTTGCCACGCCCACACGATCAGCAAAATCACGGATACTTTCGGGTGTATAGCCACGGCGGCGGAGTCCGCTGATGGTAGGCATACGTGGATCATCCCAACTGCTGACATGTCTTTCATTTACTAGCTGCAACAGCTTTCGTTTGCTCATGACCGTGTAGTTGAGGTTGAGCCGTGCAAATTCATATTGTTTTGAAGGGAAAATTTCAAGCTTATCTATGCACCAGTCGTACAGCGGTCTGTGAGGGATGAATTCGAGTGTGCAGATCGAGTGTGTGATTTTTTCAATCGAGTCACTCTGCCCATGTGCAAAATCATACATCGGATAAATGCACCACTTGTCACCCGTGCGGTGATGATGTGCATGCTTTATACGGTACAGGATCGGGTCACGCATGTGCATGTTGGGCGACTCCATATCAATACGGGCACGCAGTACTTTCTCTCCATCTTTGTATTTGCCTGCCTTCATTTCTTCAAAAAGTCGCAGGTTTTCTTCTGTACTCCGGTCGGCATACTGATTCCGGCGGCCGGGCGTGGTAGGTGTTCCTTTTTGTTCTGCAATTTCTTCACTCTTGCTGTCATCTACATAGGCATGGCCTTTTTGTATGAGTTGTACAGCAAAAACATACAACTGATCAAAATAATCAGAGGCATAGAACTCATTCGCCCACTGAAATCCCAGCCACTGCACATCCTCTTTAATACTGTCTACATATTCTGTATCCTCTGTAACCGGATTGGTATCGTCAAAACGCAGGTTTGTTTTGCCTCCGTATTTTGCAGCAAGACCAAAATTGAGGCATATGCTCTTGGCATGACCGATATGCAGATATCCGTTCGGTTCAGGCGGAAAACGGGTAAGAATGCTTTTGTGCTTTCCGGACCGTAAATCTTCCTCAACAATTTCTTCAATAAAATTCAGGCTTTTTTCTTCGCTCATGCGTGGTTGGTTGAATTGCAAAAATAAGGGTTCGGCTGTTAGGCTGTAACGAGATGGGTTATCAAGTACAAGAACAACAGGCCCGCTGCCATATAAAAGGTAAAGCGGAATGCTTCTCCCAGGCGGTGTGTGCCGTATACCCATCCACGGAGCCAGCCCATGGCAAAGCATGCCAGTAAGCCTCCGGAAATCAGCAGGGGCAATAACTCGTCACCCGGAACGGTTATTAATGAAAGGCTTACGATCAACAATCCTCCTGCGATATAAAAAATGAAAACACGAAATGCGCTTGCTACCGGTGTTATGAGTGGATGTTGTGATTTTTCGGGTATTTCTTCAACCGGGAACTCATGTTCGTATTTCAAATCAAGGGACGTGTAAATTTTTTCTTCCCGCATTGTTCGTTCCTGTGGTGTGCTGCTGATTTCATTCTTTAAGGTGAAGTAAGTGCCGGCTGCAGTTAAAAAAGCAGCTGTAATAACAACACTCAGCATCAGGTATGAATAGTTCATAGCTAACGGATCAAGAAACAGCCAGGCGGCTGCCAGCAGTAACATCAGCCGCAAACCATCACTGAAGCCCGATGCAAAATCATGCAGCCAGTATTGGTTCCGGTCTCTGAGTTCACTCATGCAGCGAAAATAAAGGATGAAAGTTGAAAAGCAGACATCAGTTCAATGCCTGCAGGCTTTTTTCAATAATATGTATACACTCATCTACTTGTTCCTTTGTAATGACCAATGGCGGTGCCAGCCGTATTTTATCACCATGTGTTGGTTTGGCCAGAAGTCCGTTTTCTTTCAGTTCGAGGCACAAACGCCAGGCCGCTTCGGGATCAGTATGCTGAATGACAATTGCATTCAGCAACCCTTTTCCTCTGACCAATTTAATAAACGGCGATTCCAGGGCCCGTATTTGTTCCCGAAAATAGGCACCCAGTTCCATTGCCCTTTCTGCCAACATCTCTTCTTGCAGCACCTGCAGTGCGGCCATGGCAACAGCACAAGCAAGTGGATTTCCTCCGTAGGTGGAGCCGTGTTCACCGGGCTGTATGGTAAGCATAATGGCATCGTCGGCCAGCACAGCACTCACAGGCAATACACCACCACTTAATGCTTTCCCTAGAATCAAAATGTCGGGACGAACATTCTCATGGTCGCAGGCCAGCAGTTTACCGGTACGGCAAAGGCCGGTTTGAATTTCATCGCCTATGAACAGTACATTGGCAGCATCACATTGTTCTTTGGCGCCAGCGAGATATCCCTCATCGGGCACCACCACACCCGCTTCTCCCTGGATGGGTTCCACCAGGAAACCACAAACATGCGGGTCTCGTAATGCTTCTTCTAAAGCAGTAAGATCGTTATAGGGAATCACCCGGAAGCCCGGCATATACGGCCCGAAACGGCTGTAGGAAGAAGGATCGGTACTGAAGGAAATCACCGTTGACGTGCGGCCATGAAAATTATGGGCACACACAACAATAACAGCTTTGTTTTCCTCAATGCCTTTTACATGGTATCCCCAACGGCGTGCCAGTTTGATAGCAGTTTCCACAGCTTCCACACCGGTATTCATGGGCAGTACTTTATCGTAGCCAAAGTAACGGGTAATGTACTCTTCATAGGTGCCCAGCAGGTTGTTGTAGAATGCACGGGAGGTGAGGGTGAGTTTTTGTGCCTGCTCCACGAGGGCGCCGATTATTTTGGGATGACAATGACCCTGGTTAACGGCGGAGTAGCCACTTAAAAAATCATAGTAGCGCTTGCCTTCCACATCCCACATAAATACACCTTCGCCCCGTTCGAGTACAACCGGCAGGGGATGATAGTTGTGGGCGCCGAATTGTTCTTCTTTTTCTATGAATTGCTGCGTGCGTGCAGACGAAGTTGACGTAAGCATACCAATGAGTTAAAACGTATTGAAAGGGGGGTTAAAAAAACTTTAGCAGAAAATGACTGCCAGCATAAAATGAAAATCTGAACTCAGTGGTTGAGCAGATCTAGATTGGAAGAGAGAAAAGATGTATGCTGTTTTATCTGTTGCATCGAAACAAAGATAGTTTTTTCAGAGGAAACACAGAAGTGAAAACAGATAAGGTTTCAGATGCACCTAGAAACATATTGTTCCGGAAATGTGAGCGTAACAGGTTTTTCAAAGATGCCAAACACAGTACTGCCACTTCCCGACATACCTGCATAAACAGCACCGGCAGTATACAACTGATCTTTTAATGCACCTACTTCCGGATGAGCCAGGAAGACCGGCCGTTCAAAATCATTCGAAAGATGCTCTTTCCATGTTTCAACCGGCTGCTGTACTACCTGCCGCAGATCGGGCCGGGGTGTTGCGTTCAGTTCCTGCAGGTTGAGTTGAGAAAAGGCCCAGCCTGTATTGATGTGAATGCCCGGGTTGACGATCAGGAGATGATAGTTGTTCAATTGCAACTCAACCGGCTCCAGCACTTCGCCCCGGCCGGTGGCATAACAGGGTTTGTTATCAATGAAAAACGGACAATCGCTGCCCAATTGCAGTGCATAGCCAATCAGTTGTTCCCGGCTGAGGTTCAGCTGAAACAGTTCATTCAGTAACCCTAATGTAAAAGCTCCATCAGCGCTGCCTCCGCCCAGCCCGGCACCCATGGGAATGATTTTGTGCAGGTGCAGTTGCACAGGTGGGAGCGTGGGAAACTCTTTCTTCAGCAGCCGGTACGCTTTTACGCACAGATTGGTTGCAGGGTCACCCGATACCGGTAATCCGGTTGCAGAAAATTCAATGTCGGAAGGTTGATCGTTTTCTTTACGTACCACTTCCAGCAGATCATGCCAGGCAACAGGATGAAACACCGTCGCCAGGTTATGGTACCCATCTTCCCGTTTGTTGAGAATCTGCAGTCCCAGGTTGATTTTACAGTTGGGGAAAACGATCATGCAGCCTATTGGTGAAAATTCGTAAGAATAAAGTGCAAACCGGATGGTTTATTTTTTCCGGCTTGAAATTTCGTCCCTGATGGCAATGGCCCGGATATAATCTTCCTGGTCCAGAACC
The DNA here is from genome assembly GCA_943368955.1 of Chitinophaga pinensis. Taxonomy (GTDB): domain Bacteria; phylum Bacteroidota; class Bacteroidia; order Chitinophagales; family Chitinophagaceae; genus Lacibacter; species Lacibacter pinensis_A. The sequence goes on along the minus strand of CALRLY020000002.1, from coordinate 577,956 downwards.
TCGTTCAACAGAGTTTGCAGTTCCTCAAGGCTGAGTGCTTTTAAATCTTCTTTAGGTTCATGACTGCTGGTTACCGGAATTTCCTCTTTGCTTTTCTTTGCTTCTTCCTCTTCCATCATAATACCAGCATTTTCCAGGATGGTTTCGTAGGTATAAATGGGGCAACCGAAGCGAACGGCAAGGGCCAGTGCATCGGAGGTGCGGGAATCAATTTCCACGGTATCGTTTTCGGAAGAGCAGATGAGTTTGGAGTAGAAGATGCCTTCCTGCAGGTCGTTGATGACGATTTCATGCAGTTCCACATTGAAAGCCAGCATGAAATTCTTCATGAGGTCGTGGGTTAAGGGGCGACTGGGTTGCATGCGCTCCAAGGCCACGGCAATGGCCTGGGCTTCAAACCCTCCAATTACGATGGGTAACCTTCTCATTCCGTTCACTTCGCCCAACACCACCGCATAGCTGTGAGTTTGGGTAATACTGTGCGAAAGGGCCACAATTTCCAGTTCAATCTTTTTCATATCCTTCCGGCAAATTTAGGATGTTTCTGCTGAAAAACCGGTCCTGCTTTCTGTATAGAACAACAGATCGACGATCTTGTGGAAAACAAAAAAGAACGCCACCGGCGTTCTTTTTTGATCATTATGAAGAGGGAGGATTAAGCCACTCCCTTCAGTTTTTTAACTTCTGCAATCATTTTCGGAACCACCTCAAACGCATCGCCCACTATACCATAGTCGGCTGCTTTGAAGAACGGTGCTTCGGGATCTTTGTTGATCACCACAATCACCTTGCTGCGGTTGACCCCGGCCAGGTGCTGAATGGCACCGCTGATGCCAATGGCCACATACAGGTTGGGTGCAATGGCACCGCCGGTTTGTCCTACATGCTCGTGGTGCGGACGCCAGTGTGCATCGGCTACGGCCCGGCTGCAGGCAGTGGCTGCTCCAAGCAATCCTGCCAGTTCTTCCACCATGCCCCAGTTTTCGGGGCCTTTTAAGCCACGGCCACCGCTCACCACCAGTTCTGCTTCGCTTAAGGGTACCTGTCCGCTTACCTTATTCGTAGCCGTTACTTTTACGTTGGCAGTACCTGCTGAAACTGCCAGTGAAACAACTTCAGCTGTAGCATTTCCTTTTTCAACAGAAAAGGAGTTGGGGCTGAGGGAAATTATTTTTACAGCTGTCTGGATAGTAATGTTGGCGAAGGCTTTACCGCTGAACACGCCTTTCTTAACCACAAAACCATTCGATGTATCGGGCAGTCCAATCGCTCCTGCTACCATACCGGCTTTGAGCCTTGCACTCAAACGGGGGGCAATGGCTTTACCGCTCACATTGTGCGATAGAACAACCACAGTAGCATTGAGGGACGTGGCTGCTTCTGCCAGGGCTTTGGTGTACATCTGGGCATCAAACTGGTTGAACCCGGCATCAGCTACGTGATGAATTTTGGTCACACCGTATTGACCGAGAGCCGCAACATCATCAGAAACGGCGCCCAGTAATACAGCTTCGGCAGTAGTGCCCAGTTGACGGGCCAGTTGCGAGCCATAGGTAAGTACTTCGTACGATGATTTTTTTACATGACCATCAGCAGCGTCTATAAAGATTAAAACAGACATATAATAATTTCAAATTTTAGATTAACGATTTTAGATTTATCTGGTAATGGCAATCTGCATGCTGCAATCGCCCATCTGCAATCAGAACACCTTCGCTTCTTCGTGCAGCAACCGCACCAATTCGCCTACGTTTTCCGGATCCACCAGTTTTACACCAGCCTTGGCAGGTGGCAGCTCGAATGAAGCTACAGAGGTCAATGCTTCCACAGCAACAGGCTCCAGTACTTTCAATGGCTTGGTACGGGCACCCATGATACCTTTCATGTTCGGGATGCGTTGTTCGGCCATACCTTTCTGGCAACTGATCAAAAAGGGCAACGAAACTTCATTGGTTTCTTCGCCACCTTCAATCTCCCGGTTGAGAGTAGCCGTGGTGCCGTTCAGTTCCAGTTTGGTGGCAAGGGAAATGTAAGGTATATCGAGCAATTCGGCCACCATGCCACCAATGGAAGAACCGTTATAATCAATGGTTTCTTTGCCGGTGAGAATAAGATCATACCCACCCTGGCGTGCCACTTCGGCGATCTGTGATGCAATGGTAAAACTGTCGGAATGATCGAGGTTCACCCGTATGGCTTCATCTCCTCCCAGTGCCAGTGCTTTACGGATGATGGGTTCTGTATCTGCCCCTCCAACTGTAACCAAATGAATAACGGTGGAAGGATCTTTTTCTTTCAATTCAATGGCACGAACAAGGGCGTACCATTCATCATACGGGTTGATGATCCACTGCACACCGTCCTGTGCAAATTTCGTGTTGTTATCCGTGAAGGCTATTTTTGCCGTGGTATCCGGCGTTTTGCTGATGCAAACTAAAATTTTCATTGCAAGCTGTGTTTTTATTGGTATGAGAAAAATAGTTGTTTATGCAACTAAACAAAGATAAGGGACTTTCTGAAATGCCTGCTAAATTTTAAAGAATTATTATCGTTCAATATGGATCGCATTCAACAGATACAGGAACTGTTACAGGATTCCCCGAAAGATTCTTTTTTGAGACATGCACTTGCGCTTGAATACGTGAAACGGGGCGAGGATGCTGCAGCCCGGCAATTGTTTGAAGCGTTGCTCGCTGATGAACCGGGCTATGTGGGATCGTATTATCACCTGGCCCACCTGCTGGAGCGGAACGGCCAAACATCTGAGGCGATTGCATGTTTTGAAAAAGGAATGGAGGTCGCTAAACAACAAGCAGATCAACATGCCTTTAACGAACTCCGCAGTGCCTGGGAAGAATTAACCATGTAAGTATGACGCTCGAACGCTTTATCAGATTCATTCAATCGCAACGGCTTTTTCAGAAAGACGACCGTCTGATTCTTGCTGTAAGCGGGGGAGTAGATAGTGTGGTGCTGACAGATTTGTGTTCCAGGGCCGGCTATCCGTTTACCATCGCCCATTGCAATTTTCAGTTGCGGGGCGAAGAGAGCGAACGGGATGAACAATTTGTACGGGAGCTGGCAAAAAGATATGAAGCGCCTGTCAAGGTAAAACGCTTTGATACTGTTGATTATGCCGGCCGTGAAAAATGTTCCATCCAGGAAGCAGCAAGGCTATTGCGTTATGAATGGTTTGAAGAGTTGGTTCATGAAATGTTGCTGAGCGAACAACCGCAGCTGTTCCGCCACCCCGATACGGTACATGTGCTCACCGCCCATCATGCCGATGATTCTGTTGAAACCATGCTGATGCATTTTTTCCGGGGTACGGGCTTACATGGGCTGACGGGCATTCCGGCTGCATATGGTCACGTCAAGCGTCCGTTGTTGTGTTTCACCCGTAAAGAAATAGAACAATATGCAGCGGAGCAACGCCTGACTTTTGTGGAAGACAGTTCTAACACAAGCATCAAATACACCCGGAATTTCTTCCGGCATGAAATCATTCCGTCAGTAAAGCAAGTGTATCCGCAGGTGCGGGAAAATTTATATGATAACCTGCGGCGGTTTCAATCCATTGACGCTTTGTATCAAACTGCAACAAAGCAATTAATTGAAAAGCTGGTGCGCCGGAAGGGGAATGAGTTGCACATTCCGGTAAAGCAGTTGCTGCAGTACAATAATTGGTCGTTGTTGTATGAAATCATCCGTCCGTGGGGATTTACGGAAAAACAGTTGACGGATGTGTGGCAGTTGACCGAAAGTGAATCGGGCCGATACGTAGTCTCATCTCAAATGTATTACCGTATTATCCGTCACCGGCACTGGCTCATTCTTGCTCCTGAAGCCGGGGAGGAGGCAACAATGGTGACCATTGAGCCCACAGATACAAAAGTTGTTTATGGCGGCGGAGTGCTTCAACTGCAAGTGCGGGAGCTGAGTGGCGCATCCATTCCCGCCGATGTGCAAATGGCCTGGCTCGATGCTGAAGCCATTACATTCCCCTTACTGCTGCGCCGCTGGAAGGAAGGCGATTATTTTTATCCGCTGGGCATGCGGAAAAAGAAAAAAGTAGCCCGTTTTCTGATTGACCAGAAACTCTCCCGTACCCAAAAAGAACAGGTGTGGGTGCTGGAAAGTGATAAACGCATTTTGTGGGTGGTGGGTCAACGTATTGACGACCGCTTTAAAATTACATCTTCCACATCCCGTGTGTTAGAAATTAAAGCGGGGGTTCATTAATTGTTTCAGGAAATGCCCAATGACTCCGGGCTCCATAATCAACGTAAATACAATTCCGTAGATCGCACCCCATAAATGGGCGCTGTGGTTGATGTAGTCGCCGCCCCGTTTGGCCATGTACCCAGTATATGCCAGGTACAAAACGGCAAACACGATAGCTGGCAGAGGCAGGAAAAACACATACAGGGTTTCCCAGGGTGCTAATAAGATGAATGAAAACAAAACAGCTGTTACTGCACCGGATGCGCCTAGGCTTCGGTAACTGTAATTGTTGATATGTTTAATATAGGAAGGAATTTCAGATACAACAATACCAAAAATGTAAAACGCTAAAAATCCAAGCTTCCCGATTTTGGCAATGAAGAATAATTCCATGGCTCTGCCAAAGAAATAAAGTGTAATCATATTGAACGCCAGGTGTGCCAGATCCGCATGTATAAATCCGGAACTGATAAACCGGTAATACTGGTTCCTGTTCTTAATCATCGGTGGCCAGAAGATCAGGTCATTGATTACTTTCTGATTGTTGAACGCAGTAAAGGAAATGATGGCGGTTAAAATGATGAGCGTAAGTGTAATTGATAAATCCATTGTTTGTAGTTTCTAAGAGGATAAAGATAGGAGGGATCAGCGAGTAGGGAAAATGAAAGCTTCGCCTCATTTGCAACAATACAGAGAAACGGAGGCGGGGAGGAACACAGGGATTCTGTAAAGCTATATGATTTGCTGTTTAGACCCGGCGCTGCAAACCTTATAGGTTTAAAGACTGTTGCAAAGTACCCATCCCTGGCTTAACTGTGATGGTATTTTTCGTTTTTCAAAATAGTGCAGGCCCGGTACACCTGTTCGGACAGGATCAGCCGTACTAGCTGGTGTGGGAACACCAATTGCGATAAACTCCATTTCCAGTTCGCCCGTTTTAACACCAGTTCGTCCACGCCGTAAGCCCCTCCAATGAGGAATATAATTTTTCGTGTGCTTTCGTTGCTTCGTTTTAAGAGGAAGTCGGCCAGACCTTCACTGGTTACCTGTTTCCCCCGTTCATCGAGTACCACCAGGTAGTCATCATCTTCCAGCCATTCCAGTATCATGACTCCTTCTTTTTTCTTGAGATCGGCAGCGCTGAGCATACCTGCATTTTTAGGGACAGGAAGGATCTTCCATTCGGCCGCATAATAGTGTTTGATGCGGCGTGTAAATTCTTCCACGCCGCTTCTTACATACGGTTCATGATCTTTTCCAACCGACCAGAATTGAAGTTTCATTTTTAATTCAGATTCAACATGAAGATAAGCGGATACCGGCAAATTTTATATTTGCGGTAAAATCAATAACACATGAAACATGTAATCACCTCGCTCATGCTCTTTTGCGTGCTATCAGTACTTCACGCAAACGCACAATTACCCGTTAAAGTTCCAACAGGCAACAAGGTTGGAATTGGTAACTTATTGTCACAGTTCACCAATGCCATTCAGCCTTCTTCCTTTACTCCAGCCTGGAATGGCAGTAAAGGAAATTTCCTGAGCAGTCTGTCAAGTGTAAAAGATGCTGCCGGAGCCGGAAGAAGCATAGCACAGCTCGCTGGGTTTATTAAGCCCGATCTCTTTAAGCAGGGCTTTAATGTTCAAAATTTGATTCAAACAGCGAATACTGTCAAGACGCTGAGCAGAGTAGCCGGGTTATTGAAGTCATTTGAAGGCGGATTGAAGCCTGCCGCTTTTACTAATGGGTGGTCTCAAAAACGTACAGGTTGGCTCAATGCACTAAACCTGATTAAGTAGTAGTAAGTATTACAACAGTAAAGGCCGCCTGTTGGCGGCCTTTGTGTTAAAAGGGATATTGAATGCGATTTACTGGTTTTTCAATCGTCTCTTCCGTTGGTGCTTTCGTTTTCTGTAAATATTGTATGATATGAATGCTATTCCGATTCCTATAAAATTTCCAACGGTATCGCTATAGGAAAAGTCGGATTCATAAAAAAGTGCCTGCAAGAGCTCAAAGAAGGCTGAAAAAGTAAAAATGAATAGGAAAAAACTCAGGTTTCTTTTTTGAAAAGAAAGGAGTTTGAATAAAATCATCGAGAACAAAAAGTAAAACAGAACATGCTGGATGATGTCCAGTGTTTTATTATGCTTAACATCAAAAAAATTGTCAAGATGAAACTGTGGTACCATAAAAATGGTGCAGCTGATGGCAAACAACCCAAGGAAAATCCAAAGTGATGTATCTCCTTTTTTTCGTTGTAATATCGGGCGGTTCATGGGCGGGAATTGTTTCCCTTGAAATGAACGGACCTGCCTGCCTGTGTCTGAGTTCATGCAGTTGATTATGAATAAATAAAAATTGATGTTCAGATCTGGCGGATAACTGTAGCGGGATTACCGGCGGCTATTACGTTTGCCGGAATGCTTTGTGTCACTACCGATCCTGCACCAATAATAGAATTATCGCCTATGTGTACTCCTTTCAGTATAATAGCACCCCAACCCACCCATACATTATTGCCAATGATAATTTCTTTTTTTATGACCTTACTGTGCTCTATATGATAGCCAAGTGGTACTTGTTGCCGGAGCATCGGGTCAATCGGGTGTAAGTCGGTATCGCAGATAAATGTTCCGGATGAAATCAGGCAATTTTCCCCAATCGAAATTTTCAGGTAAGACGTTATGCCAACTCCGTTAAGAATGGTATTGTTGCCTACTTCAATGATTCCGGAAGTGCCACATACCAGTTTGCATCGGGTGGTTAGTGGAATATTACAATTCCTGAACCCAGAGTCCAGAACCACACGGTCTCCAATTATAATGCGTCCCTGACCCGGAATCTTAAAATAGGGAAGTGATCCAAATACGATCGGATGACCTTTAAACTCAACAGAATGACCATATTTCAGCCGCAGTAAAATGGTTCTGAGTTTACTGCTGAGTGAAATTTTTCTCTGGCTGATAAGAGTATTCATGTTGTAGCCGTAAAAGAGTGTTAAATAAGTACCAAGGTTAAAGATAGGTGATCTTAGTATTTATAGATACTGCTTTGCAATTCGTAATCCTTTTATGATCTGATCATTTAACGTGTCTGTAAAAAATGCATCAGCATTTCTCGTGAAATGAACATTCGGATAGGCATCGTAAAGCACATCTCTTTCTTTTTCAAGCAGGTTCCAGTTTTCAAGGCTGGGCAGTAATAATACATTCTTGAGCGTTTTAAATCCCTGCACCTGTATATGTGAGGAGTCATTTACGATACCAAGTGTGCAGAAGTCCTGTTTGATCCTGCTGATGATTGATTCGTCATCTGTAAGCCCATGGGAATTCAGATAGTCGGGGTTCATTTCAATGGTGATTCTTTGTTCATCCGTATCTTCCTGCGATGAATTCGATTGATTGCAGGCCCTGTAGAAAAGGGTTCTGTCATCCGGTGACCAGAGTACACTGAAATTCTTTTGTATCTGTTTCGAAGGAATAGTTACAAACAATAAGGAAGCAGACCACCGTTCAAATACGTTCGGCGGATTCCCTGTTACGGCGGCAATCAGTGCATCATGTGTAAGACTCCAGATCAGTTTTGGAGTTATAAATGCCGGCCCCTCCATTGTATGCACAGTTGTTTGACCGTCTTTGTCTTCCACACGTTCAATCTTTTCACGGCAGATGACTACGCCTGCTTCTTCGATGCGCTTCAATAAGGTTTCTGCGAAGATGGCAATATAGCCGGCTTTGGGATAACAGAAATAGGTATCATTCAACACCTGGGGTTCATTGCTGTATTGCGAACGGATGGTTTCAGGGTAGTAGAGTGGCAGCCATCCAATGCGGTGAAAACGTGCAATCAACCGGGTACTTGACAGATTTGACATCTTATGAAAATAGGGTTCAAACAGTGCACTGTGCAATGTGGCACCATGATTACGCAGGGAAACCTCATAATAGCTTTTTTTCAAAAAGTCATCATTGGTTTTTTTGTTACGGGCATGAAATGTATTGTCGGTCTTTTGCAGCAGCATGGTTGTTTCGCCTTTGATACGTCCTTTCAGAACCGGATGTTGAAGAACATCCAGTTTGTTGGTCATAATGATATCGTTAAACATTTGCTGATTATATACAGTTTGGGGAGTCTGCATTTTCACCAGTTCAATGTGGCTGCGTGTATATTCTTCAATAAGTCCGGCGAATCTTCCCCAATCATTCCGCATGGCAGCTGAATACTCGAGTGGATCTTTACTGCCCGTTTCATTAAAAGCGGTAAACTCATGTGAAATAGCACCGGGATCAAAGGGAAGCCCATTGACTGTTAATTTTGTAAAATGACCTCCCCAGGTAGGCGTAGGGTTCAATAGGGCAACTTTTTTACCTGCTTTTGCCAGTTCTAGTGCAGCAATCATAGAGGTAAGATAATTGCCTGCAATTACGAAGTCGAACTTGTTTGTATTCATATCGGTGTTGTTAAAAGTGTTTTGCCTGAGTAATGTTGTAAATTAATATGCATTTTTTTCTCCACGGAACATGTTATAGGCTGTGAGAAAAATGATGCGGGCATCCAGCCACAAACTCCAGTGTTCCATGTACCAAAGATCGTGTTCCACCCTGTTTTCCATGTCTTCCAGTGTTTTTGTTTCACCCCTGTAACCATTCACCTGTGCCCATCCGGTTATGCCGGGTTTCATAAACTGCCGTACCATATACTGGTTGATTCTTTTTGAATAATCATCTGTGTGTTTCAACATATGCGGGCGTGGTCCTACTATGCTCATATCTCCTCTCAATACATTCAAAAACTGTGGAAATTCATCCAGATTTGTTTTTCGCAGGAGTTTCCCGATTCTTGTTATACGCTCATCCTCTTTTGTTGCTTGTTTTGTATTCGAATCTTTATTCACATACATGCTCCTGAATTTAAAGCAGTAAAAGGATTTATTGTCTTTGCCGGTTCGTTCCTGAAAGAAAAAAATGGGCCTGCCTGATTCAATCCAGATAGCAAGACTGACTAACGGAATCAGCCAGGAAAGTATGAAAATAACAACCAGACTGCTGAAAGCAATATCAAATAATCGTTTCCGGATACGGTTGTTGATATCTTCCAGTGGTTCCTGTCTTACTGAAAAGACTGGCATGTCACCCAAAAAGTCAATATGTACCGGAAAGCGTGCAAAAAACTTCATATCCGGAACGATGCGGAAGCGTATGCAGGCCTGTTCTGCCTGTTGAATGAGTTCATAGATATGTTTGTTTTGTTCCGGTGTAATGGTTGAATAGATTTCAGTAACATCACTCAACCTTGACACTTCAATTGCATTTTGCAATGTGCCAACGATTGGGTAGTTGGTTAGCTCTTTTACATTTTTTTCCTCTTCGCAAAATCCAATGATTTCTGTATTCATTTCATCCTGCTCGAGTTGTTGCGCCAGCATTTTTGAAGTTTCATTAAATCCAAGTATCAACACCTTCCTGACTAAAAAATCTCTGGTACGGAAGTATTGAATGATAAACAAATAAATCAAACGGTTCAGGAACAGTACCAGCGGAGTTGCAATAAGAAATGTAAGTATGAAGAGTCGGGACAGATCATATTTCGTAAGAAATATGAACAGGATGATAATGGCAAGAAAATAGAAAAACACCTTTCTTGTGGCCCTGCTGAAGGTTTCGAACGAGCCGATGCTGATTTGCTTGTACAGCCGGAAGAGGCTGCTCATACTGATCCAGGTTATATTAATCAAAATGAGCAGGTAAATGTATTTTATTTTAATGCTGTCGCTGATTCTGTCTTCGTTCAGTATCATTACAATCGAATAGGTTGTATTGAGCATGAACAAATCAAGAAAAATGAATGATAGCCGGAGAAACCTGTAAAAGTGCTGACTCATAGAATCATTATTTCAAAGAGTGAAGGAACATTTTTTTGTAAATGCGATTTGCTAATTCTTCAGAAACTTCTCTTTCAGTAAATGGCCTGCATATACTGGACCGTAGTAAAGATAGCGGCGCCACATCCGTTTCGGTTCTTTCAGTAAACGACCGAGCCATTCCAGTCCAAGCCGGATCCAGATGTGAGCAGGTCGTTCTATGGTACCGGCATAAAAATCAAATACAGCTCCAATCGAGCAGATATAACCTGCCTGCAATTTGTTTTTATGTGCCATTACCCATTTCTCCTGTTTTGGCGCAGTGAGTCCAACAAATAATACATCGGGTTGAAATACATTTATGGCCTGTATTATGTTTTGATTGTCTTCTTCGCTGAATTCCGGCTTAAAAGGTGGTGCGTAAGTTTCCACCCTGATATTTGGATATTCTTTGCCAATACGTTCCCTGATTTTCAATAACGTTTTTTCTGATGATCCCATATAAAAGCAGGACCCACGCAACTGATTCAGCCGGTTCAGCAAAAACAGGTGCAGATCGGCACCTGCAATTTTATTCACCCGCTCATTATTCAAAAAGCGAAGTCCGGCAGTAATGCCCACTCCATCGGGAAGAAGCACATCCGACTGCAGCAAAGCTTGTTTAAACACAGGGTCTTTTTCTGCAATACAGAACGAGTACTGGTTGATTGTATGAATTACAATCTGCCGGCCGGCAGGTAATTCAGTAAGATTTTTTTTAAAAATTGTATATTCTCTCAGCATGTAATGGCAATGTCAAAGGTGAATTTTCTGAAATTCCTATTCAGGTTGTTACGGCTGTGAGCAGAATCTGCTTCAAACGTTCCTCAAACCGGCTGAGGGTATAGTGTTCCTTGTACTTACGCAAAGCCGCCTCGCCCATTTCTTTTCTCCGCTCCGGATGCGTTACAAGATCGTATAGTTTTTCAGCTAACTGTTGCGCATTTCTCTGCGGAACAAGGTATCCGTTTTTGCCTTGTTCAATTAGATCGGGTATGCCGCCTTCAAAAGTGGAAACAACCGGAAGCTGATGCTGCATTGCTTCCAGGAGTACCAGTGGAAAACACTCGTTGTGATAGTACGTTGGAAAAACAAAGACATCTGCATTACTGAATAACAAATTCTTTTTCTCACCCCAAACGGGCCCTTCAAATTTTAGTTCCTTTTCAAGATCCGCCTCCCTGATTAAGCTGCTGAATTCTTCTTCCGGAATATCATACCATCCGCCTGCAAATACGCACTCGAATTTGGCTTTATATTGCTGTTTCAGAATCCTGCAAGCTTCGAGTAATACAAGCGTTCCCTTTTCTTTCATCATATTCGAAAGAAACAAAAAGCGGCATGTATGACTATTTACAAGGTTTTCCTTCTTAGCCGACTGTTCGGGTATTCCGTTAGCGCAGATGAATATGTTATCCTGTTTGAAATATGGGCTCACGTCGTATCTAAGCAGCTCTGAAAGCAGGATTGCACTTGTGCCAGTATACGCAAAGCGGCAAAGCAGTTTTCCCATCCAACTGGTGTGCCTGCTGATTCCTTTATTGTGAAAATGATAAATTATTTTTTTGCGGAATAAACGCAATACAAGCACAACCAGCAGGTCTTTATAAAAGCCAGGACCGTAGGTAGTCATGGTTACATAGCAAACTTTGTAATTGGTTCGAAGTAACTGTTTGAAGATGTTCCACTGAATCTGTAATAAATTCGTAAACTTTCCTGCATTTATTTTCTCCACACCGGCCAGAGAATGCGATGTAGACAGATTAACATAATCTGCATCAAAGTACTGATGCATTAAAGCGCTTTCTTTAATGTACTGGCCCATCATAGCTGCTCCGTGAACAGGAGGTGGCAGATGCAAAATCATTAAAATCCGTTCTTTAGCCATTCGTTTTCTGAAATGAATGGTACAAGTTAAAATAATCTTTTCCCATTTTATCTAACTGAAAGCGTTCTTTTACCCATTCGGCTGACCGTTCCTGTAATTGTTCATATGCTGCATCGTTTGCATACATTTTTTGCAGGAGTTGAAAAAGATCACCGGTTGCAGGAGTTTCTGCCCATAGCGGCCATTCATGCGGGAGTGTTTCTTCCAGTCCGGCTACTCTGCAGGCGGCAACTGGTATTCCTGCCAGGGAGGCTTCGACTGATAACAGTCCTAATCCTTCAAAACGGGAGGGCATTAGTACATATCTGAATGGGTATAGTTTATTTGATAAATTAATGACTGTAGGGTAGTAGTGAATATGTTGCCGGGTTTTTACCAGTTCCTCCACCTGTTTGCGGAAACTGCCATCACCTGCAATGTGAAAACTGAATTTGCTTTGCCATTCTTCGGGAAGTTCTGTGAGCACATCCAGCAACAGGTCAATTCCTTTTTGCAGTTCCAGCCTTCCGGCAAACAGAATATTGATGCGTTCCGGATCTGGTTGAAACGGGTGTGGTTCTGGTGATGGTACGGGCACTCCGTTGTAAATCATATGCTGCCTGCCCGTTGCCTTTAATTGATAACGGTTCCGTATTTGCTGATAGGCTTTTGCAGCTGCAGCAGAAACTGCAATAATTGTATCGTCATGAAATGATGCTTCTGTAAGTTTACCTGCAAGGGTATGGGTACTCCACAATTCGGTATTGTGAATGGTACGGAAAATCTGGAATGCCGGCCGGCTCATCATTCGTAACGTCATTGCCAAAACAAAATCAGGAAGATCTGTATGAGCATGAACAATGGACGGTTTTTCCTTACGTAATAAAAGCAATAAAAGAAATGGAGCCACGAGCAGGCTCATATACTTATAACGGTTACCAATCGTTTTAAACGTAATACCCCTGGACCGCAATTCCTGTTTTTTTTGCCGGGAATAAGTTGTATTGCTGCTATGTATTTCATAAATCACCAGTTCGTCCCCTGGCTGATTGTTCTTTGCATACTCACAGAGGTTAAAAACCATGTTTTCGGCGCCTCCCAGGTCAATGCAGGTAATAAGGTGAACGATTTTCATTTCTGTTTTTGAAACGGGTACAGACAATAATACCAAACAATTACAAATCCTTTTTTTAACAGCCTTGTGCGTTTATTGTACGTATAGCGGTCACGCTTCACATCCGGCAACATCCATCCGGGATGTTTGATCTGTGTATACTCTTTTTCCGATGCTTTGTTTTGAGTGAATTGTTTTTGACGGCTGCTTTTATGGGTTGCATTTTCATCGAAGCCAATATTGTCAACAAGGTTGTGAAAGGGAATGACAGATAACCCATGATGTGCCAGTTGGTAAAATGAGTATTGGTAGTCCCACGTATTTATTTTCCCTGCCGACACTTTTTTGAAATCGTAGAGAGAAGTAATGGCATGCAGGAATGTTTGCTTCAAGTAGGGTGCTTGTTTCTTTTTTTCCAGTTCTTTAAGAGAGTCTAGTTGCAACTGATAGTGTTGCCATACTCTGCGCCAGCTGGCCCATCCCCAAATGGGCGTTTCCTGCGAAAAGAAATAGTCGGATTCTTTTACATCTGGTTCGGGATGCACGTTGTAGCCGGCTATATGCCAGATGCGGGTATCATGCCTGTATTGACTAAGTAACTGCTCGCAGAAAGTAAAGAATGAAACGGTTGGCAAGCAATCATCTTCCAGTATAATCCCTTCTTCTTCCTGGTCAAAAAACCAGGTAATAGCTCCGCTTACTGCCTTGCCACAGCCCAGGTTTTCGCTGCGGAAGAGTGTTTTTACTTCGCAGGGCCAGTCAATTCCGTTGATAATGCTGCGGGTTGCTTCGCATAGTTCTTTTTCGCCCGGTTTATGACCACGTGGACCATCTGCAGCAACATAAAGGCGTTCGGGCTGTACTTTTCTGATTGCTTCAAATACTTTCTGAGTCGTATCCGGTCGGTTAAAGATCAGCAGCAGTAATGGCGTTTTCAATGTATTTGATTTCATGATGATGCAGTTCCTTTAAGTGTGCTCCATAAAACCGGAAATAGTGTTTTCAGCCAGAGTTTGATAAATGCAACCGGCAGGTAAAACGGAAAATGTTTCCGCATATAATACAGATATTCGCTATAGGCAAGATGCCTCGGATCTTTCAGGTAGCTGATCCGTTCTTTGAGCGTGGTGTGTTGTGGCAGCCAGTTTGCACCATGATCGTCGGTACAACTACCGCAATGCCCAGAAGCAATCAGCAGAGGAAATCCTTTTTTGGCCGCACTGAGTGTGTAATCATAATCGGCGAGGCGTTGGGTAAATCTGCCCGACAGGATTCCAATTTTGTCTGATACTTCCTTTGCAACCAGCAGTATATTGGCGTGCGCCAGGTCACAGGAGCGAGGTTGAGTGTTGTCTGGTTCTATAAGTACGGTTTCTCCCGAAATCCGGTTGATGAGTTTTCGCCCTCCGTAACTTGTTTTTCCAGTTACTTTATCTTTTGTAGAACCTATATAAATACCGGGCATTTTTGAACCGGAACGATCTGCCTGCAGCAGTGCGATCAGTTTTTCCAAAGCATCGGGTTCCAGTTCTACGTCATCATTTAAAAGAAGATAGGCGTCATAATTCTTTTCGGCTGCGGTTTGCCATGCTTTGCGCATACCGCCAACCCAGAACAGTTGTCCCGACCCATTGATAACCTGTACGGATGGAAAATGATTTTGTACAATCTTACCTGTTTGGTCGGGTGAACCATCATCCACAAGGTAAACAGAAGTGCTAACACCTTGTACCAGTTCCTGCATGACAATGCTGTTGAGACACTGGATGGTTTTGTGTAACCGGTTATAACAAGTAAGAAGTATGGCGATTTTTAAATCCATTCGTTGAACTGCAAAACTGATTTAACTCATTAATTGTTTATAAACAGCGGCATATTGCCGGGCAATGTCCCTCCAGGAGTGTACAGTAAAAGAGGGGCTAATGCGGCGAGTTGCTGATTCATAAAATTCTTTTACGGCTACAGCAGCCTGTTGCTGGTCTACGGGTGAACAAAAACTGATTGCCTGCGGTTGTTCATAACCTTTTGCCCATGGCAGATCGGCGAGCAGGAGTGGAAGCCCTGCCGCTCCTGCTTCGTAGACGGAAATACATCCGCTTTCACCAAAGCTGAGAAGAACAAATCCGCATGCCTGTTTGAGAAATTGCAGTTTTTCCTCTTCCGTAACATAACCGGAGTAGCGGATGAGTGTTCCATCGCATAAGGATTCAAATTCTTTGAAGTAAGCCGATTCTTTATCAAACGGATGCCCGATGAAATGAACAGGAATATTCAGTTGCCGGCAAAGGCGGGCGGTAAAAACTGCATTTTTCCGTTCAACGATGGAACCTACCGATACCAGGTATTTCGGCTGTACTTCTGTAGCCGGACCGGTGAAGGGCTCCAGCGAATCTACTGCATGCGGAATGACCCTGGTTTTTGCAGGATCCACATTGTATAACTCAATGGCTGTATTACGGTCGTTTTCATGCATGTACACCAGCGCATCAAATTCATTGAGAATGCGCCAGGGAAACATTGTATTCATTTTCTCCGGTAAAAGGCGAATGGTCTTGTTTTTTAGTTTGTGGTACAAACGTTTTGATGCGGGCAAATTGGTAAGTCCGTCGAGAATATGCGTATAAACAAGTTTGTAACCTTTTTGCTTCAATGCCCTGATTTTATGGAAATCATTGTAGCCGAAAAAGTGCACAATATCGGCGCTTAGTTGCGGGTTGTGCCAATTTTCGTAATCCACTTCCACACCTTCTTCTTTCAGATACTGAAACAGTTTTTCGGCGTGCACCTGTTTGCCACCCGGGAATAAATACGAAAATGTTACATCACTAAAGAGAACTCTCATACGTCAGAATCTGTTGATAAATGGTTGGGTATTGCTCAGCGATCAGCTGTTGATTGTGAAAATCCAGTCCTTCCTTTCGGCCCTGTTCCGATAACTTGAGTTGCAACTCCCGGTTCAAAAATACGTTTCTGATTTTTTGTGCAAGATCGTATCCATCGCCCGGTCTGAAAAAAAGTGCGTTGAAGTTGTCTTTGATGAGCGTGCCGGTACCCCCACAATTCGTTACCACCGATGGAACGCCTAACACCTGTGCCTCTCCCAGTGCATTGGAACTGTTTTCCATAAATGAAGGCATCACAAATACCTGTGTTTTTTTGAGGATGCTTACAATTTCAGTTGCATTTAACCGGCCGCAAAATTCAATCTGGTTTTTCAGTTCGTATTTTCTGATCAGCTGATCTAAAATTCTGTAGTAAGAATTGCCTGTTACTCCGTTCAGTTGTTTGGGCAGGATAGAACCTGGCACTCTTAGTTTTACAGCCGGAAATTCCTGTTTCAGAAAGTGTAATGCTTCCAGTAAAACATGAAATCCTTTTACGGGGTTAGTGGTTGAGGAAGTATAAAGACTGAAGGGCTCAGCTGCTGCTGCCTCCCATTTATGTTTATAAAATTCACTACGCAATAATTCATTACCCGAAAAGTACTGAGCCGTTGCATTGTGTTTTTTTACAAAGTCATGATCAAAAGAAGTACGGCCGATGAAGTAGCGGTTCTGTTGTACAGTTTTAATTTCACAGGCCGAATTATAAAACCATTGCGCATGCATGTGTAAAAATCCGTTTTTGCGGATGCGTTCTTTCAGTGTGGTGGCTTTTTTCCAAACAGGTAAACCAATATTTCCCAGTACTCCATTGTACCATTCTGCAAGAAAGCCCTGCAGCGAAATAACAACCGGAATGTTGGTATGAGCTGCCATTTGTCCGTATGGTACCTCAGTACCATGCACATGAATCAGTTGCGGGTTGACTGTCGCTACGATTTCTTTCAGGTCCCGAATTGTAAGTGAAGGTAAGCCGGTTATTATTTTGGAAGGATGATAACGAAAGGTGTAAAAGCGTTCGTTGATTTTTTTACAGGCAGTACCCGGAAAGCAGGTTGTGATTTCTAACTCTGGATTTGATTGCAACAACTCCAGCAATGCTTCTTTCCAGAAACCGCTGGAAGATGCACCATCAGCTACCGATGTGCGGATTGGGTCGTGTGTGATCCAGAGAATTTTTACAGGCATTATTTTTAATGAAGCGGTTGGTTGAGAATGGCTACAGGTGTTTTGTTTGTATCGGGTTCTTCCACATCGTCCTCTTCTTCGTCATCATTCCAAAGGAATTCAATAGCCGGGGCGGTGAAGAAAAGAAGGAATAACGGGTAATTCAGGAACTGTTCTCCCTGCAGTATCAGTATCATGATGACGGAGAACCAGACAGCCGTACTGACAGATGCTGTTGAAATATATGCAAAGCGGAATACGCAAATCAACCAGAACAGGAAAAACGGAATTCCCCAATACACAATAAAGTTCGACATGCCGTTACCGTGGCCAATGCCATCATCCACCCAGGGATGAAACCGGTACCGGGTTCTTTTATCAAGTCCATTACCGGTGAACGGTTTATCTTCAATGTACTGCAGATCCATATTCAGAGCACCAAAGCGGGTGTTGGATACATCTGATTTATCCATTTCGGCCGCTTCATTGTATTGGTCTTCCAGTTTTTCTCCCAGAATTTCCAGGTTGTTATAAGCAAAATATCCACCAACGGCAATCACGGGTATTAGAATGAACTTGCCGTATTTGTAATTCTGTACAATGTAAATGAGCAAGATGAGTGCCAGTACAAGAAACCCGGTGGTGGATAAAGTTGTAAGCAGACCAATTACAATCCAGATAGCCTGCTTTTTGTACGCCCCCAGTGTAAAGCCCCTGTTCTGAAGAATGATAAACAGCAACGCCAGTACCAGGTAACCGGCAAAGGCACCGGGTTCCCAAAACATTCCCGAGTTGCGGAGCATGTCTTTTGGCAGGTCAAACGAAGTATAAAGAAGTAATGACTTCGTATAAGGCACATCAAGCGGTAATCCGGTAAATGTGAAAAAGTTAAGTGCAAACAGTGGCAAGCTAACTTTCGCAAGAAAGGAAAACAGGTTCACATACATGAGGTAGGGATTGATTCCAATACCCTGGTAGTAAACGAGGAAGAATAAACCCAGTATTACTTTCAGCACCAGGGCAAATACACCGGGGTAAGAAACATACCCCAACGTATAAAGCTGAAAGGCGGATAACAGTACAATGAAGAGGATTGTAGTCATCAATAACCGAACTCCTTTGTTCAGCGCTTTGGCAGTGATGTAGTACAGTGAGTAAACAATAAAACCGGCGGCAAACAACATGAGAAACGGTTTCTGAAATTTGCCGGTGGTAAATAATGGATTGCCGCTGAGGCAAACCAGCAGAAATAGCGGTATATAATCAACCAATGGATATTTTACAGGTGCTGAAGACATACTGTTACTGTCAGATTTGATGAAGAAGGTTGACCCATTGTTGTTGAATGTAGCCGGGGCTAAACCGGTTTTTTGCATCTTCCCTTGCTTTCTTTCCCATGGACTGCCTCAGTTCTGTTTGGCCGATCAGGTCCATAATCCGTGCAGCAAGCATCGTTGTGTCACCAAATGGAACCAGGAAACCATCCACCTCATTTCTTATTAATTCACCGGGTCCGCATACCACATCAAAACTTATGCAGGGCAATCCACTCACTTTTGCCTCCAGTAATACTAATGAAAAAGATTCAAATGAAGAAGTAAGTACAAAAAGGGAAGCGTTTGTGTAGTAAGATTCTATGTTGCTGGTAGGTTCAACCAGTTGCACATGGGATGAAAGGCCGAGCTGACGGATCTGCTGCTGTAATGCTTCCTTTTCGGGTCCGTCGCCAACTATCTGCAATATCCAATCGGGGTGCCTGTCTACAACTTCCTTCCAGGCTGTTACCAAAAGATCTCTCCGCTTGATTTCATTCAGGTGTCCCACACTTACTGCAATCTTGTTGATGAGTGCAGCTGGTGCTACCGGAAAAAAGGAATATGTATTTGGGATAAGTGCCACCTTGCATCCTAATTCTTTATACCGCTGTTCCTGGTGTTGGGTAAGTACAACCACTTTCCGCAGTTTCGGATAATTTTTCCGTATCTGTTGTTGTGCTTTGTGATGGACATTGTATGCTTCAAACGGAAAATGTTCAAATGCCACAACCAGGTTTTTGAAAGGAGTTGCAAAACAGTCATTGGTAATATCAGCCGAAAATGAAATAATTGCTTTTGTTTCTGTTTGTACATGTCGTTTCAGAAAACGGGTCAGCAACCATCGGCCCACCAGTTTGTTCAGTACTTTAACAGCAAGGGAACCGGCATGCCGGTCACGGAAACTGGCAAAGCCGAACGTGGATACCTTTATGCCGCTTTCCAACTCGTATAATTTTTTGCTGCCGCTGATACTTGACAGAATGGTCACTTCATAGCCTGCTGCACACAGCATGTGCGCCAGATCTGCCAGGACCCGTTCTGTGCCTCCTCCTGTATGCACAGAAGGGGAGAATAAAATGATATGAGGTTGCGGCATGAAGTTGGTTAAAAACTCAGTCTTTTTTGAAGGCGTAATTGCCAATACAGCGGACTGATCCAGTTGCGAATGGTATTGTAAAATCTGTAACTGGTAATCATACGCTTTGAAATAAGCCAAAGCAAAGCATATTCCAGCAGGTAGTGCATGTAATGCAGGTACATACCCTGTTTGCGTAGCTCTTTCAGGTAAAAGCGCTCGTAAAACAGTTTTACATCATTATAATAAATGAAATTGATTCTGGGTTCTAACGAAATATTGTTGTCATGCACACGGTAATACACAACAGCTTTGTTGAGATGATAAAACCGTGTGCCGGAGCTGAGTACATTCAGGAAAAAGGGATAATCCTCAAACAACCGGTAACACTCCTCAAAGGAGTGAGTTTTTTCCAGTACAGTTCGTTTGATAAATGCCGCCGGAGCAGGCAGGATACTGTTTTTCAATAACAATTTATATTGCTTGCTGCTATCCAGTGAAAAGAAATGAAGTAGTTCTTTGCTGATGGTTTCGGTTCCGTTTACAGCAAGATTTCCGAACAGGAATTCAATTTCCGGTTTTGCATTTATTTCAGTTACAAAGGTGTCAATGCAATGAGGCAACAGATAATCGTCACCGGCAACAAACTTCATCCATTCGCCGGAGGAAGCCCGGATGGCCCGGTTGAGGTTGGCAGAAGTGCCGGAATTTGATGGAGCTGTTAGTAGTTGCGTTTTTACAAACCGATCAGCGTGTTGTGCCAACCAGTTACGGCAGATGGATACCGTTTCGTCTTTGGATGCATCGTCTGAAATAATCAGTTCAATCCGTTCATAGGTTTGCAGCCGGGCATGCTCCAACGCTTCCAGTATAAATTCGGCGGAGTTATAGGCAATTATGGCTATGGTGACCAGGGGTTTGTTCATTTTGAAAACTTAGCTTTCAGGTTCGCAAGGATTGTTTGAAGGTCCAGCCGTTTATTCAGTTCATAAAAAGAGTAACTGCAGGTGGCAAGTGTAAGTATTGTGCATAACAGATAGCTTACCGGGGCATTCGTATAGTTGATTACCAGAAAGGTGCTAACGGTAAAGAATAGTTGTATTGCAAACAGCTTCAGGAACAACCGATCAAATGAAAACTCATACCGTAAACGGGCAATGGTATAAACGGTTACCAGGTATAATGTATAGCTCAGCAGAAAGGCCATTCCGATGCCCGGCAGCTGAAACCAGCGGTAGAACAGAACGGTGGTGCCCAGCATAATGATGGTGCCCGAGGTTTCTGATATAAAGAACATTTTTTTGTCTCCTTTCGCCAGCATGGTAAACGCAATGGACCAGGACCCGGCTTTAAACAGGATGCCGATGAGCGCCCATTCAATGAGGTTGGCAATGGGCAGAAATTCCTGCGTCAGCAAAATGCGGATCACCAGCGGCAGAAAGCACAACAGCAGTACCAGGATTGGTCCCAAAATGAGGACGCCCATTTCTGCCTGTTCATTCACCAGTTGACGCATGTGCTTGTTATTGCTGTTTACGGCCGACAGCCGGGGAAAATAGTCGGTTCCCATTGCGGTAAACACCATATCCACATAGCCGTTCAATATAGCCCACGCAGCAGAATACAAGCCTACCTGTTCCAGCCCGCCTGTGCGGCTGATGAACATGCGAATGAGGTACATGACGCCCGCTGTTGCAAAACCTGTAATCATCACCACACTGCCCAGCTTCACCATTTCCAATCCTCCCCGGAAGGATTCCTGAAGGGTTTGTGCCTGTGGCGCCACTTCTATTTTGCTGGTAAAATACCAGGACAGAAACAGGTTGGTGACTGCTGTAAGAATCAGGGCGGGTACAATGCCTTTTTCTCCCAGCCAGTAATAGGCGGGAAGCGATACGCATAAACCCAGAAAGGAACCAAGTATGTTTGCTTTTGCCAGCTGCTGCAGTTTGCGCATGCCCTGCAACAGGGCCAGTTGCCCGCTGGTAAGTGCCTGCAACAGCAGGGTAACCGACAGCCAGATAAATGCCCAGGTATAATCAGTGGAACCAAAGGTCCAGATGCTGAGTTGTCTTGAAAACACGATACAAATGAGTGCCCCGAGTAAGCCGGTAACAATCACCCATCTGCGCAGCGTGAGCAGGGTACGTCCGATGATGGTTTGATCATTAGAGGCGGTGGCCTCTGAAACGGTACGTACCGCACTAAAACCAATGCCCAGGTTGGTAATGGAGGCAATCATGGTGGTGGTGGCAGTAAACATGCCCATCAGTCCCACACCCGTAGTGCCCAACAAAACAGCAACAACTTTTGAACGTACAATAGACAAGAGTATATTGAACACCTGTACACCACCAAAAATACCGGTGGCTTTTGCAATCTGGTTGTATGATTTTTGTTTCTCCATCGGGCAGCGGCAGTACTCAGGCTTTGTATTGATTTACGGCTTCCACTACGGCCTTCATTTCGGTTGCAGTCAATACCGGGCTCATGGGCAAACTCACCACTTCCTCATGAATCGCTTCTGTAACGGGGAAGGACAACCGGTTCCATTCCTGGTAGGCTTGTTGCCGGTGCGGTGGAATGGGG
The DNA here is from genome assembly GCA_943368955.1 of Chitinophaga pinensis. Lineage (GTDB taxonomy): Bacteria > Bacteroidota > Bacteroidia > Chitinophagales > Chitinophagaceae > Lacibacter > Lacibacter pinensis_A. The sequence continues at coordinate 555,817 of CALRLY020000002.1, read as the reverse complement.
TAGTGGTTCAGGGTTTGTACACCCTGTTCGGTCAGAAATGTTTGAAAAGATGTTTTGTCGGCTGTTCGTACAACATACAAATGCCAAACATGCTCATCTTCCTGTTCAGGCAGCTCCGGCAACTGTACATGCGGGTTGCGGATGTGCTCATTGTAATAGCGGGCCACCAGTTGCCGGTATTGATTTTCGGTTTGTATATAACGAAGTTTTACATCCAGGAAGGCAGCCTGTAATTCATCGAGCCGGCTGTTCAGCCCTTTGTACACATTTTCATATTTTTTCCAGGAGCCGTAATTGCCAAGGGCACGAACTGTTTTTGCCAACGTATCGTCGTTGGTGGTAACGGCACCGGCGTCGCCCAATGCGCCCAGGTTTTTACCCGGATAAAAACTGAAGCCGGCTGCATGGCCGAGGTTGCCAGAAGAGCGGCCGTTCCATTTCGCCCCGATTGCCTGTGCATTATCTTCAATGAGCTTCAGTTGATGTTTGTTGGCAAATGCTTCCAGTGCATCCGACCAGCAGATACGCCCGTATAAGTGAACCACCATCACAGCTTTTGTGCGTGGGGTGAGATGTTGTTCGAGTATGTGTAAGTTGAGGTTGTACGTTGCCGGATCGGGTTCTACCAGCACCGGTGTAAGTCCGCAATCGGTAATCGCCAGCATACTGGCAATATAGGTATTCGCCGGTACCAGTATTTCATCGCCCGGGCGGAGTTGGCCCAGTTCCAACCAGGCTTTTAAAATCAGCCGCAGTGCATCCAGCCCGTTGGCTACACCAATTGCGTGCCGGGCTCCGGTAAACTGCTGCAGGTTTTGTTCAAATTGTTTGTTTTTATCTCCCTGCAGGTACCAGCCGGAATCAATTACTTCCGCTGCCACTGCTTTCAGTTCGGCCTGGTATTGCTGGTTGATTTTCTGCAGGTCAAGAAACTTGATCATGTGAGTCCTGTTTTACGATTGAGGTGTTTCGAGCTTGAAAAACTGATAGGTGGAAACAGCAGCAGGTTTTGCAGGCGAACCAATCATCATGCTGCCGGGTGCGGTGGACTTTACAATCAATGAGCCGCTGCCTACCAGGTTATCCTGTGCCAGATTTATCCTGTCGTTGAACGTACAGTTCACTCCCAGGAACGAGCCTGTTCCAATCGTACAGAAACCCGAAACCACACAGTGTGATGAGATGAATACATGGTCCATGATTTTACTCTGATGTCCAATATGGTTACCACTCCACAGGATCACATTGTTGCCGATAGTGACTTTATGCTGTACAACGTTGTTTTCCATAATGAGTACGTTTTCGCCCCATTGTGCCGTGTGCCAGACAAATGCCCGGGAGCTGATGTAACTGGCAAGTGTATACCCTTTTTCTTTGGCTGCATGGTACATCTGCATGCGGTGTCTGTTCAGCTTTCCGAATGCAGCGGCGACAAACATGTGACAGGTTTGCGGATCGAATACAGATTCAATCGTTTCAAATGGAACCACCGGCAGGTTGTTAAACGTGGATTCTTTCAGAAAGGCTTCATTCACGGTAAATGCCACTACTTCGTAATCAGAATCATGGGTAAAATACTCATACGCAATCTCTGCAGTTTCTCCTGCACCGTAGATGATCAGTTGTTTGTTTTTCATGTTGTACGGGTTTCGATTTATTGCTCTATGCTGCAACCGGGCCGCTATTACAGCACCAGGTGCATGGTTTCCCGTAAGGTAGCTTTGGCACCGAAACCTTCTTTAAAACGGAATAAACCTGCATTTATTTTCTTTCCATCTTCTTCGTTGGAAGTACCCAGGTTCAGATAGCGGAAACCTTCTTTGTAACCGGTTTGAATGAGGTGATCTATGATGGCATTGAGTGGTCGAAGATGCTGGTGCTGGTTATCGGAAGCAATGTATTGTGTTTGCATGGCCATATTATTGGAAACAAAGACTACAATACCTGCCACCATTGCTTCTTCTGCAAAAGCGCCAAACAAGCGTACCCGGTCGTTGCCCACCAATTCACGCAGGCGCAGTATATCTTCCAGTTCGTGTGTGGGAGCAGTCTGGTGCCTGGTTTTGAGATTTTCATTCAGAATATCCCAGTATGCGGCGAAATCATCAGATTCTTTTACTGTTACCGATTTCCATGCCTTTTTTATGCTGCGGCGGGTGCTGTCGTCGTAATACGAGGAGGCGTCTTCCTGTAGTTGCACAACCGATTCCACTTCCCGTTTCAGGATTGTAAAGCCGTGGTACCACATGGCATAATCGGTTTCATCGGATAGAAACTGGTGAAAAATGCGGAAGGGATTCCGGATGATCACTTCTCCGAATCCCTGTTCCTTAGCAAAAGCAATGGTGGATTCCACTAGTTCCATTGCATCTTCCACACCAACCGTATGATCTTTAATATAACCTCCGTAGGTACTTCGTGGATGTGAGATGAGTTGTTTTCTTCCGTTGGTTTGAAGGGCCGCAGCCGGCAAAACAGCTCTCAGTTTCCCGTTTTTATAAAACATGAGGGAAGCGTCATCCGTTTTATTGTTCGGGTTATGATTGAAAAATTTGCGGCTATGAAGGAAGGTTGCGTTTCTGTTATTCCGGTCTATAAAATCGTCCCATTCGTTTTCTGCGGTATCTGTATAGCGCTCTACGGTAATTGGCATTCTTAATAATTATTGTTTCGGGTTCCTGTTGATATAATGCTGCAAGTTACCGATTTCCATTCCGGATAAAATCCAGGTAATCACTATAGTTTCTCAGGTAATCAGATTCCACATAGGTTTCTGAAGCCAGCACGAGGCAAATAGAACCGGATGAAAAGTTTACCAGTTCTCTCCAGATTCCAGGAACAATCAACAGCCCATAGTAAGGGCGATTCAGTATAAAGTGTTTTGTTTCTTTTCCGTCGTTCAGCACCACTTCAAAGCTACCGCTGGCAGCGACAATGAGCTGGTGCAGATTTTTATGAGCATGTCCGCCCCTGGATTCGCCTCCGGGCATATCATAGAGGTAGTAAATGCGTTTTACATCAAACGGTACATCCTCATTGGCATGTACCGGTGTGATGTTACCCGCCCGGTTGTGAATTTTAGGAAGGTCAATCAATTCGCAATTATGTACGGATGCACGAATGCCTTTCATTGCTGTTGTATTGCTTGAAATTCTTGAAAATCACGAATGTATTCTGCTTCATCATAGGCTTCATTGGATACTATCAGCACCAACGAGTTGGTAGAGAAGTTTTCCAACTGCCGCCAGATCATCTTTGGCACATAAAGCCCCATATAAGAGCGGTTCAGCGAATACTTGCGTTCTTCTTTCCCGTCGTTCAGAATTACATCAAAGCTGCCGGATAAGGCCACGATGAATTCTTCCAGTGTTTTATATGCATGTCCGCCCCGTACTTCGCCGCCGGGCACATCATAAATCCAGTAAGCTCTTGCTATATCAAACGGAATAGGATTCCCGTTTTCAAAGAAAGAGAGGTTTCCCCGGGCATCGAGAAACTTTGGTAAACGGATCAACTGCACATCATTGAGGGGCATAGCTACACAGATCTTTTCAGTTTATGTTGGTGCGGGTACAGGTTTCTGTTCTTATTTCACCATTTTCAGCGGGGAATAAATATCACGCTGTTTGGTTCCTGCCGACCGGGCAATTACTTCCACGTTTTCTGTTTCCACTTCTGCCTGCATAAAGAAACCAAGTGAAGGCAACAGTACCCTGATTGTTTTCTTGCGCACACTTAATACCTGCCCTTCAAAATCCATAAAAGAACCACCCAGGATGCGCACATTGTCGTGCAGGCACACCTGTGTTTGTTCCAGTGTTACATTCATGTTTTCTTTCAGGAAGCGTTTAATGGTTTCAATTTCACTTTCACGGATGACTGCGGGCTGATTCAACCAGTAAAGTACATTCACCACACCATCCACCTGCCGCAATAGGGATAACTGGTCGCTGGTAATTTTTACAAACACGTAGGAGGTGAACAGGGGCTCAAATACGATTTTTTTACGATCGCTCCATTGCTTCTGTACCCTGTTCAGCGGGTTGTAGTGTTCAATTCCTTTTTTTGTCAGGTTGTCTGCTACCTTTTTTTCAGCTCTTGGCCGGGTGTACAATACATACCATTGGGGTGTCTTGTTCATACTAACGATTTTCAGTTTGTTTTCATTTTTTACAGATCTGTTGGTTCGGTTTTCAGGATCTTTTTTTGTTTTGACCGGTCGTTGTCCTTCAGCACTGCAGATGGCTTCGCCACGGTCAATCACAAACGGATTTCAGTTCGTTTTCACAGGCAGCAGGGATCAGGCTACCGATAGTTATCATAAAGCAGTTCTCCCGAACCGGTTCGATGCGGGGAATTGCAGGGTACCACTGCCGCTTACGCAGCATTGGGCTTTTGCGTTTTCTTTTTATCCCTGGCAGGGTCGTTACTGATATAGCCGTAGCCATATCCGTAACCATACCCTTTCTTACCAAAGCCACGGGAGCGGACACCGTTAAATACGATGGCCAGGTTTTTCAATTCATTTATTTTATTGTTGTCATCAATGCGTTGAATCGACGTTTTAGGTGTATAGCGGTGCCGTACAACGTATAAGGTGGCATCGCAGTAGTTTGACAGAACGTATGCATCGGACAGCAATCCAACCGGCGCTGTGTCAATGAGAATATTGTCAAACTGCTTGTTCAGATAATCGAGTAACTCAGGAACCCGCTTGCTCATAATCAGTTCCGATGGATTTTCCGGCAATGCACCTGAAGGAATGATGTAGAGGTTTTCGAACCCGGGTACCGGGTTGACCAGTTCTTCCAGTTTGGCCTCACCGTTCAGGAATTCAGATAATCCTTTCCGGTTCTCCATGTTGAGGCCCAGTTTGGAACACAGGGTAGGGTCGCTCAGATCAAACTCCAGCAATACTGTTTTCTTGCCGGCTACTGCGAGGGTGATCGCCAGGTTGGCCACCACAAAGCTTTTGCCTTCACCGGAAATCGTGGAGGTAACCAATAACCGTTTCCGGTTAGCATTGATACCCAGGTAGGGGAGAGAGGTGCGCAGGTTCCGGAATTGTTCGGCAATGAAACTGCGTTTGCCGGTTCCCATTACAATGGCCTCTTTTGTATCGTTATGAATGATTTCGCCAATCACCGGAACGGACGTGAATTCCTCAATTTCGTGGCGGAATAACACGGTGGGGTTGATGAGTTCATTGGCCGTAATGATTACCACCGCCAGTGCTACTGCTGCGCAGATGGCAATCAGGTAAATGAGTTTGTTGTTCGGGCTAACGGGCCCGAAGGAGGCCTGCGCCTTATCAATGATGCGGCTGTTGGCTACTGAAGAAGTAAGCGACAGGGCTGTTTCCTCCCGTTTCTGCAGCAGGAAATTATAGACATTGCTGATGATACTGTGGTTGCGGCTGATTTCCACCAGGTTCCGTTCTTTCTGCGGAATGGAACTAAGCATGGAGGAGTACCGGTTTGTTTGCGAATACAAATTGTTGCGGTTGGCCTCCAGACCTGATTTCTGGTTCCGGATGTTTTCCAGGATGCTGGGTTTGATTTTATCAATCTGGTCGGTAATAGATACCAGCATCGGGTTGTTTTCAGCAGTTGTACGTTTGAGTTTTTCGTATTGCAGTTCTGAGTCGTATAATTTATTCAGCAAATCGCTGAGCATGGGATCCGATACTCCTATGGTTGAGGGAACGATGCCGCCCGATTTGTCTTTTGATTTCACATAGGTTTCCACCTGGTTGAGAACCGTGAGCTGGGTGTTTACCTCGGCCATTTTCTGATCTATGGCTCCTACGTTCTGCAGGTATAACGATCCCTGAGATCCAATTTCAATGGCACCGCTGCTGGTTTTGTACTGTTGCAGTTTCTTCTCAATCGTATCCAGTTGGTTGCCTACATTCTGCAAGCGATCTTCGAGGAACTTCAGGGTACTGCCGGCCAACACATTTTTATCGTTCACCGCTGCACGGTTATAGGCGTTCATCAGTTCGTTGAGAATATCTTCTGAGCACTTCGGGTTTTCATCCCTTAGTTTTAAAACAATGATGGTGGAAAGCTTGTTAGCCGGATTTACATCCAGTTTCGCCAGCAGGTTGGAAGCCACCTTTTTGGGGTCTACCAGGTAAAAATGAAGCGGGTATTCCGGTTTTTGATTGCTGCGGGCATTAAAGCGTAATTCACCATAAGGAGTTGTAACCCATAAATTGACCGGGTAGCTTTGTGTTCCGATGGTTACCTGCTGCTTTTCGGGGCTGTAGCTAAACGGCACTTTGCCATTTGTTTCCTGTATGGAATCTGTAATCTTCGCTTCAATTACAATGGGGGAACTCGTGTAAGCGGAGACAGTCCGTACGTTTTGTTCTTCATACACAGGTGCGTACAGGTTCAGTTTTTTCACCACTTCTGTCATGAGTCCACGGGAACGGATTACTTCCCCTTCATTTTCTATAATCTTTTTCACTGAGAGCTGGTTGAGCGACTCAATTACTTTTGATTCATCTTCTCCTTTCCTATCGTCTTTGATCAAAATAGAGGCAGTAGCTTCAAAGGCAGGGGTGGCGTAGCGCAGGTACACCCAGCCGCCTGCGAGGGCTAACAATACAAATGCAAAGAACAAGGGCCAGTAAGGGAAGTACTTAAACCACAGTTGCCCCAACAGGTTCTGCTCTTTTTTATTTGTTTTTGTTTGTTCTTTTATGATACGCATGTTTCCAGGTTTAAAAAGCAATTCTGTCTAATAAAATGATTGCCAGCGACAGAAAGCCAATGGTTACGGATACCCACATCTGGCTGCTATTCAGACGGGTTGATTTAATTGCATTCTTATTGGGTTCTACATACACAATGTCATTGGACATGAGGTAGTAGTAAGGTGAACTCAGCAATTCATCGGAATTGAGATTTAAGCGCTTCAATGTTTTTACGCCGGCTTCTTCCCGGATGATCAATACGTTGTCACGGCGGGCATTGATGGTAAGATCGCCTGCCATACCAATGGCCTGCAGCAGGGATATTTTTTCGTTGGGTATGGTTAATACAGCCGGGTTGCGTACTTCGCCCAACACCGTTACCCTGTAATTCAGAAAGCGGATGGTAACAATGGGATCTTTTAGTAATTGCTTTTCTTCCAGGCGGCGTGTAATATCTGCTTTGAGCTGTTCTTTTGTAAGGCCATCAGCCTTGATGCTACCCAAAAGGGGAAACTGAATGGTGCCATCGGAACTTACGAGATAACCTGCCTGTTCGGGACTGCTGCTTGTGCCTGCACTGGGAGGATTGAAGATAGCGGTTGCATCGGGGTTGAGGCTGCTGACGGTGATGCTCAGAATATCGTTTTTCTGAATGGGCGATTCCGGAACCGCCGTTTTGCCGGGAATTTGTGAATCGGGGACTCCGTTAAAATATACAACTTCACGTGTGTCTATACAACCGGTAAGCACCAGTGCCGGGAAGAGTACTGCTGGAATAAAGAATTTATTTAATAACTTTTTCAAGTCCATATACAAAGGTTTCAGTTTGACAAGCAATGCCAGTTTTTATTCAAACGGTCGCAATCTGGTCAGGGCTTTTGGCTTTGTGAGGACTTGGTTAGAAAGAAAGGCCTTTGAAAGGATGGAAGGATTAAGGGTAGCTGAGGGCTTTATAACCTCAATGTATACGCAAGTTATAGTATTTTTACTGAAAGCGTATATATTCTTGCCAACTTTTTGATTATTTTTTTGTGAAGCCCTTTTTACTGAAAATGTAAGCTGCATTTTTGATCCTTGCGCCACTGCTGGTTTTTTCATTTTCGCTCTTTCTGTGACTTCTGTTATCAGCTTTCCTTCGATTCTTTTTCTGCCGGCGGGGGCTAATTTAAAACGACAGATTGGTGTGGTAGTTCGCTGATCCACTGCCGGAGATGAAGCGATTGGTGTTGTTCAGAATTTGCTTAGAAAGACATATAGAACTTTGTGCAGGGTATTTATGGATGCATGTTTCTGCTGTCTGTTAAATTTTTTTATAAAGGATTGTTATTTTATACACAACTTGTTTAATTTCTTTTCGTAAGCAACACCTGTTTCTTCGTTGTCGTATTCTTACGATCGCACCTGCATGAATTACGAATCTTCTTTTTTATGTTTTTCCCAAGGGAAAATGCAACGTAGTTCCCGGTAATTTTTTATTCCAGACTGTTTAATATTACAATGGAGGAATTGATACTTATGCAATCAGTCAAAACTATCCACATAAAATTCACGAATTAACTGAAGTTTGGTTGTGGCATAGTTTTTGAAATTTCTCATTCCTGTTTTAATAAGCATTTATTAAAAACGTGAATAGAGAAAATGTGTAGTTCCAATATCCTTTTTAAAATCCAAAATCCGTATTCTGATGAAAAAGAACTTTTACGTACGTAGAAGTAAGTTTGTCCGTCTGTTCCTGTTTTCTTTGCTCGTAGTACAAACAGTTTCTGTTTATTCGAGAGCTTATTATTTTTCTGCAACAAGCGGTAATGATTCATACACCGTTACACAGGCACAAAATCCTTCCACACCCTGGCGCAGTTTAGCGAAACTGAATTCGATGATGAGCAGTTTTGTTGCCGGTGATTCTCTGTTGTTACAGCGTGGCAATGTTTTTTATGGTTCCATTACTCTTACCCGCAGCGGATTGATCGTTACTGCGTATGGCAGTGGTGCCAATCCCTTAGTATCGGGTTTCCAGGAATTAAGTTTTGTAAATGTGGGTGCCAATCTGTGGGAGAGTACGCAAACACTTCCTGTGCAGCCGCAAACATTTTTATACAACGGGTCGTACCAACTACCCGGCCGTTTTCCCAACAATGGTTACCGTACCATGACCAATTCCACTGCAGCCAACCTGCTCGAGGATAATCAGCTTTCCGGTGACTGGACCGGTGGTGAAGTGGTGGCACGTAAGAATAACTGGACAACCGATAAAGGAAGAATTACCGGCCAAAGCGGGGGAACCGTTACCTACTCCAACACATCGGGCGACTGGCATCAGAATGGCTGGGGTTATTATATTCAGAACCATCCATCGGCGCTTGATCTGAACGGTGAATGGTATTATAATTCCACCACGCAGAAAGTAGTAGTGTACTCCACATCGCAGCCAGTGAATACAAAAGCCGGACAGGTAGCACGCCTGGTACAGCTCAACAATGTATCGGCTACGTTTAACGGGCTTGATTTTGAAGGATCCAATGATTTTTCTTTTCATCTGAATAATGCAGGCGGAACGGTTGTTACCAACTGTTCGGTTCTTTACTCTGGCTCCTTTGCTTTCTATGCAGCCAACAGTAATAACCTCCGGGTTGAGAATTGCAATATCCGTTATACGAATAATGTGGGTTTTCTGCTCGCCGGTTGCCGGCCGGCCATCATCCGTAACAACCAGCTTTTTGCCACCGGTATTGAAGGTGGGGGCAGGGGACTGAACGTGACCAATCTTGAATATTCTGCTATGTCTATCAGCAGTGGAGATGGCAGTATTATCCAGGGAAACCGCATTGAGCAAACCGGATACAATGCCATTCACTTTCTGTTTGGATCGAACTACCTCATTCAGAATAATTATATTGATGGTTTCAATCTCACCAAAGATGATGGCGCTGGTATTTATACCTGGAATGCACCCAGCAATCCTTCTGTGTTTACCGGTACCCGTATTGATGCCAATATTGTACTGAATGGAAGAGCTGCACCGGGTGGTCGTCCGAGTTCGTACTACCTGCCTGCCTATGGAATTTATATGGATGATAATGCCGCCTTTGTAGATATCACCAACAATGTGGTGGCCGATTGTGCAGGGTCGGGCATTTTTTTACATAACGCACATGATCTGTCAGTTCGTGGTAACCTCGTGTATAACTGTGGTTCTGCTTCGGCAGATCCGGCCGGTGCCGGTCAGTTCCAGGTATTGGGTAATTCCAGTTATTATGTGCGGAATGTACGGATGTACCAGAACCAGTATGTGAGTCGCCGCAGCAACCAGCTGGTGGTGAAATGGGATACAGATTATAATGATATTCAGCAGTTTGGGCAGGCTGATTCGAATTACTATTGCCGTCCCATCAATGATAACCAGGTATTTCGTTTGTATAGTCAGCCCTGGAGTAATGCCTTGAGCCAAACGCTGGCTGATTGGAGGACGTTTACCGGGCAGGATGCCAATTCACGCCGTTCGCCCAAAACGGTTACCAGTATGGACAGTCTGCGTTTTGTGTATAATGAAACGGCTTCTCCCAAACTGATTCCCCTGAGTGGTACCTTCCTCGATATACGTGGTACAGAGTATGCCGGTTCTATTACACTGGCTCCTTACAGCGGCGCTGTATTGATTTACAAGTCGGGTACGATCAACCAATCACCCACAGCGAATGCCGGTCCGAACCGTACCATTACGTTACCTACCAATTCGACCACCCTTACCGGGAGCGGAACCGATCCTGACGGAACGATCAGTTCGTATGCCTGGACCCGACTCAGTGGCCCGGTAAATTTTACGATCGGCAGTCCCACTGCAGCTGCAACGACTGTCGCTAATCTTGTACAAGGAACCTATCAGTTTGTATTGACCGTAACCGATAATCTTGGTGCAACAGGTCGTGATACTGTGCAGGTGCTTGTAAACCCAGCACCGAATGTTGCACCGACAGCGAATGCTGGACCCAACCTTGCAATCACGCTTCCCACCAACAGTACTACGCTCAACGGAACTGGTACGGATGTGGATGGAAGTATTGCATCATTTGCGTGGAGCAGGATCAGTGGTCCGGCTACATTTATCATTGGCACACCGAGTGCTGCCACAACAAGCATTACTAATTTAGTTCAGGGAACCTATCAGTTTGTATTAACTGTAACCGATAATCAAGGTGCTGTTGGAAGAGACACCGTACAGGTGCTTGTGAACCCAGCACCCAATGTTGCACCGACAGCAAATGCTGGTCCTAACCTTGCGATCACCCTTCCCACCAACAGTACTACGCTCAACGGAACTGGTACAGATGTGGATGGAAGTATTGCATCATTTGCGTGGAGCAGGATCAGTGGTCCGGCTACATTTACGATCAACACGCCTTCAGCTGCAACAACAACTATTTCAAACTTAGTTCAGGGAACCTATCAGTTTGTATTAACCGTAACTGATAATCAAGGTGCCATTGGAAGAGACACCGTACAGGTGCTTGTAAATCCAGCACCAAATGTTGCACCGACAGCAAATGCTGGTCCCAACCTTGCGATCACCCTTCCCACCAACAGTACTACGCTCAACGGAACTGGTACCGATGTGGATGGAAGTATTTCATCATTTGCGTGGAGCAGGATCAGTGGTCCGGCTACATTTACGATCAACACCCCTTCAGCTGCAACAACCACTATTTCAAACTTAGTACAAGGAACTTACCAGTTTGTATTAACTGTAACCGATAATCAAGGTGCTGTTGGAAGAGACACCGTGCAGGTGCTTGTGAATCCAGCACCGAATGTTGCACCAACAGCAAACGCTGGTCCTGATCGTACGATTACGTTGCCGACTAACAGCACTACGCTAAACGGCAGTGGTACCGATGTAGATGGAACGATTGCATCATTTGCGTGGAGCAGGATCAGTGGTCCGGCTGCATTTACGATCAACACTCCTTCATCTGCTACAACAACCATCAGCAACTTAGTTCAGGGAACCTATCAGTTTGTATTAACCGTAACTGATAATCAAGGTGCCGTTGGAAGAGATACCGTACAGGTGCTTGTGAATCCAGCACCGAATGTTGCACCGACAGCGAATGCTGGTTTGGATCGCACCATCACATTGCCCACCAACAGTACTACTTTGAATGGAAGTGGTAGTGATGTGGATGGAAGCATTGCATCGTTTGCGTGGAGCAGAATCAGTGGTCCGGCTACGTTTACCATTGGCACACCGGGTGCTGCCACAACAAGCATTACTAATTTAGTTCAGGGAACCTATCAGTTTGTATTAACTGTAACCGATAATCAAGGTGCCGTTGGAAGAGACACCGTGCAGGTGCTTGTAAACCCAGCACCGAATGTTGCACCGACAGCGAATGCAGGTTTGGATCGCACCATCACATTGCCCACCAACAGCACTACACTCAACGGAACTGGTAGTGATGTGGATGGAACTATTGCATCGTTTGCGTGGAGCAGGATCAGTGGTCCGGCTACATTTACCATTGGTACACCGAGTGCAGCCACAACAAGCATTACTAATTTAGTTCAGGGAACGTATCAGTTTGTATTAACTGTAACCGATAATCAAGGTGCCATTGGAAGAGATACCGTACAGGTGCTTGTAAATCCAGCACCAAACCAGGCACCAACAGCGAATGCTGGTTTGGATCGCACTATCACTCTTCCCACCAACAATACTACGCTGAATGGTAGTGGTAGTGATGTGGATGGAACTATTGCATCATTTGCATGGAGCAGAATCAGTGGTCCGGCTACGTTTACCATTGGCACACCGAGTGCTGCCACAACAAGCATTACTAATTTAGTTCAGGGAACCTATCAGTTTGTATTAACTGTAACCGATAATCAAGGAGCGGTTGGAAGAGATACCGTTCAGGTGCTTGTGAATCCAGCACCGAATGTTGCACCGACGGCGAATGCCGGAGCGGATCAAAGTATCACGCTTCCTGTGAACACTGTTTCTTTAATGGGTGTTGGTACCGATGTAGATGGAAACATCGCTTCGTATCTATGGAGCAAGATCGCCGGGCCCTCGTCATTTACGATAGGGTCCCCTGGTCAGTCGCAGACTGATGTAACAAACCTGTCAGAAGGAGTGTACCTCTTTGTGCTCACGGTAACGGACAACCTGGGTGCTGTTGGAAGAGATACGGTTGCAGTGACTGTTAACCCTGCGCCGAATCAGCCCCCGGTTGTGTACGCCGGCAATGATCAAACCATTCAAATGCCCTTCAACTATGCCAACCTTACCGGCATGGCGTCGGATGATGATGGCAGTATCGTGAATGTGCAGTGGGTGAGAGTAAGCGGACCTGCCACTGTTTCTATTTTAAGTCCGGGTAATGTCACCACACAGGTGACCGGATTTACCGAAGGAAGTTTTCAGTTTGCGTTAGTAGCCACGGATGATAAAGGAGCTGTAGCCACAGATACGATGTTGGTACAGGTAATGGCTGCGCCGAATGTAGCTCCCACCGCCAACGCTGGTCCCGACCGTACGATTACCTTGCCCACCAACAGTACTACACTGAACGGCAGTGGTGCTGATGTGGATGGAAGTATTGCTTCCTTTGCCTGGAGCAGGATTGCCGGACCAACAACCGTTACCATCAATACTCCGAATGCAGCAACTACCACCATCAGTAATCTTGTTCAAGGAACTTATCAGTTTGTACTGACGGTTACCGATAATCGTGGTGCAGTTGCACGGGATACCGTTCAAGTACTAGTAAATCCAGCACTGAATGTTGTACCGACAGCGAATGCTGGTCCCGACCGTACGATTACTTTGCCCACCAACAGTACTACGTTGAATGGCAGTGGTACCGATGTGGATGGAACGATTGCCTCTTTTGCATGGAGCAGGATCAGTGGTCCGGCTACATTTACGATCAACACTCCTTCATCTGCTACAACAACCATCAGCAACTTAGTTCAGGGAACCTATCAGTTTGTATTAACTGTAACCGATAATCAAGGTGCGATTGGAAGAGACACTGTTCAGGTGCTTGTAAATCCTGCACCGAATGTTGCACCGACTGCGAATGCAGGTTTGGATCGCACCATCACATTGCCGACCAACAGTACCACACTGAATGGCAATGGTACGGATGTGGATGGAAGCATTGCTTCTTTTGCCTGGAGCAGGATTGCTGGTCCTGCTACGTTTACTATTAACACACCTGCTGCTGCCACTACCACCATCAGTAACCTCGTTCAGGGAACGTATCGGTTTGTGTTGACCGTAACCGATAATCTTGGTGCAACCGGCAGAGACACCGTACAAGTGGTTGTGAATCCTGCACCCAATAGCCCACCATCTGCTTTTGCCGGACCTGATCAAGTGATAACGCTTCCGGTAAATACTGTTTCAAAATCAGGTTCAGGTACGGATACCGACGGCAGCATTGCTTCTTTTGCATGGAGCAGACTATCTGGTCCTACAACTTTCACGATCAATTCACCTGCAGCTGCAACAACCACCATCAGTAACTTAGTACAGGGAACGTATCAATTTGTTTTAACTGTAACAGATAACCAAGGGGCTATTGGACGGGATACTGTTCAGGTGACAGTGAACCCAGCACCCAACCAGGCACCCACCGCCAACGCTGGTCCCGACCGTACGATTACCTTGCCGACCAACAGTACGACGCTCAACGGAACTGGTACCGATGTGGATGGAACGATTGCATCGTTTGCATGGAGCAGGATCAGTGGTCCGGCTACGTTTACGATCAACACTCCTTCATCTGCTACAACAACCATCAGCAATTTAGTACAGGGAACTTATCAGTTTGTTTTAACTGTAACCGATAATCAAGGTGCCATTGGAAGAGACACCGTACAGGTGCTTGTAAATCCAGCACCAAATGTTGCACCGACAGCGAATGCAGGTATGGATCGCACCATCACTCTTCCCACCAACAGTACTACGCTCAACGGCAGTGGTAGTGATGTGGATGGAACGATTGCGTCGTTTGCCTGGAGCAGGATCAGTGGTCCGGCTGCATTTACGATCAACACCCCTTCATCTGCCTCAACAACGATCAGCAACTTAGTTCAGGGAACCTATCAGTTTGTATTAACTGTAACCGATAATCAAGGTGCCGTTGGAAGAGATACCGTTCAGGTGCTTGTGAATCCAGCACCGAATGTTGCACCGACAGCGAATGCAGGTATGGATCGCACTATCACTCTTCCCACCAACAGTACCACACTGAACGGTAGCGGTAGTGATGTAGATGGAACTATTGCATCATTTGCGTGGAGCAGGATCAATGGTCCGGCTACATTTACGATCAACACTCCTTCATCTGCTACAACCACCATCAGCAACTTAGTTCAGGGGACCTATCAGTTTGTATTAACTGTAACTGATAACCAGGGAGCCGTTGGAAGAGATACGGTACAAGTAACCGTGAATCCGGCATCGAATGTTGCACCCACCGCCAACGCTGGTACTGACCGTACCATCACCTTGCCTACCAACAGTATTACGTTGAATGGCATTGGTACGGATGCAGATGGAACGATTACCTCCTTTGCATGGAGCAGGGCAAGTGGTCCGGCCAGCTTTGTAATCAATGCGCCTTTATCAGCCACCACCACCATCAGCAACTTAGTGCAAGGGACATATCAGTTTGTATTAACAGTAACCGATAATCAAGGTGCTGTTGGAAGAGATACGGTACAAGTAACGGTGAACCCTGCCCTAAACCAGGCGCCGACAGCCAACGCCGGTCCGGATCGTACGATCACCCTCCCCACGAATAGCACCACGCTGAATGGCAGTGGTACCGATGTGGATGGAAGTATTGCATCGTTTGCATGGAGCAGGATCAGTGGTCCGGCTACTTTTACCATTGGTACACCGAGTGCTGCCACAACAAGCATTACTAATTTAGTTCAGGGAACGTATCAGTTTGTATTAACTGTAACCGATAATCAAGGTGCCGTTGGAAGAGATACCGTACAGGTAACAGTAAACGGAGTGCCGAATGCTGCTCCGCTTGCCAATGCCGGTCCCGACCGGGATCTGACGTTGCCTTACAATACAGCTGCGCTTTCTGGCAGCGGACTGGATACCGATGGCAGTATCTCAAGCTACCAATGGCGTCGAATTGAAGGTCCGGCCAGTTATCATATTGTTTCACCTCAATCATCCATCACTTCGGTGTCAAGCCTGGTGGAAGGTGTGTACCGGTTTGAGCTGACGGTAACGGATAACCAGGGTGCAACGGGTGCTGATACCGTAGTGGTTCGGGTACAGGCTGCTGTATCGAAACTATCGGCTTCCAGTATCTTTCCGAATCCTGCTGTAAGCTTTATCAATCTTTCCCTGAAGCCTGATGCACTGGGTGGCAGAACGCTGATCCGGATTTTTGACGGCAGGGGACGAATGGTTCACCAGGAGCGTTTGCAGCGTATGGTGAATACTGTGCAGGTTCATACGATTCAGGTAAGCCATTTTGCCAGTGGGTTGTACCGGCTGGAGTTGCGGAGTGAAACCGGAGATGGTGAAGTGCTGTCGTTTGTGAAAGAGTAATTGTTTGGTTCGTTTTTCTTATAGGATGCAGCCCTGTACGATTGAAGTGCAGGGTTGTTTTTTTGGTGTCGTTTAAGGCTTTAAAGGTTTAAGGGTTTAAGGGTTGGTTCCAAAGGTTCAAGGGTTCCAAATGTTCAAGGGTTCCAGAGGTTGGATTTCGGTTTTTTATTTGTTACGTGTTATGGGTTATGAGTGAGATCTCGTTTCCGGAGCATGGGGCTAACGTCATTGCGAGCAAGTTGCATGATGATGCGCCGGATTATCGGATGTAATGGCAACATAAGAGAGGAATTATTGCTGGAATAGCGAAGCAATCTGTTGTCTACGGGGCTGCGTTCTTTGATGGGGCAGATTGCTTCGCAGGATTGGGTACTGTCTTTTTTTTGATCACTGTTTGGTATTTATAAGCTTGGCTTTCAGGTGATACGTGCTCGCAATGACGTTTTGCCTGGTTGTATGGGATTTCGGAAGAAGACCCAACACTGAGTCACGGAGAAGAGATAGAGGAACACAAAGATTTTTACCGCAGAGAAGCGGAGAAAGGAGGTGGAGGAAAGAGGCGGTGCCTCTTTGAAGGCAAGGGCGCAGAGGGATTTTCGCTGGAGCGAAAATGGGGGGAGTCAAGGATTGAATTGATGAAGGATTGAAGGATTGAATGAGTCTTCGATTCGGAGCGGTTTTTCGGCCAACGGCCAACGGCCAACGGCCAACGGGCAACAGCCAACGGAATGGGTTCCAAAGGTTGGAATTTTCAATTCTATGTACCCCATTCTACCTTCTCCATTCTATCTTCTGTCTCCTTGTTTTCAAATCGTTTCGTATTTTCCGTGCAAACTACGATTGCATGTACCGGAAAGAATTTATCAGGCAGGCAGGGCTGGCGATGGCGGCCGCTGCGGTATTGCCGGCCAGTGAAGTGCTGGCGTTTTCTTCTTCATCAAAAGTAAAAGTGGCTCTCATCGGGACGGGACTGCGGGGACAGAATCACCTGGACCTGCTGCTGCGTCGCACTGATGTGGAGGTGACATCCCTCTGTGATATTGACAGCCGCATGCTGGACATGGCCAAAGAACAGATCGTGAAAGCGGGGAGGAAAGTGCCGGTCATTTATACCGGTGACGCCTATGCGTGGCAGCAGTTACTGGCCAAAGAGAAACCCGATGCTGTGATTATCTCCACTCCCTGGGAGTGGCATAAACCTATGATCGTTGGATCGCTGCAGGCAGGTGTGAAGTATGTGGGAACAGAAGTGGTGCTGGGCCTCACCCTCCAGGATCACTGGGATGTGGTGAAGGCCGCTGAGCAACACAAAGGTCATGTTATGATGCTGGAGAATGTGTGCTACCGCCGGGATGTAATGGCGGTGCTGCACATGGTGCGGCAGGGCCTCTTCGGCGAACTCATTCACCTGCAGGGCGGCTACCAGCACGATCTGCGGGAAGTGAAATTCAACGACGGGGTGCATCCCTACGGCCATGGTGTGGAGTTTGGCGAAAAGGGTTTTTCGGAGGCCCGCTGGCGCACCCATCATTCGGTACACCGTAACGGCGACCTGTACCCGACGCATGGAATTGGTCCCATTGCACACTATATCAATATCAACCGAGGCAACCGGTTTCTGTCGCTCTGCTCGTTCTCCTCCAAGGCGAGGGGGTTGCACAACCATATTGTGAAACAAGGCGGGGAGCAGCATCCCAATGCCAAAGTCCAGTTCAAGTTAGGAGATGTGGTCACCACTTCCATTGACTGCGCCAATGGTGAAACCATTCTGCTGCAGCACGATACCAATCTGCCCCGTCCGTATTCACTTGGTTTCCGGGTGCAGGGCACGAACGGGTTGTGGATGGATGTGAATAAAAGTATTTATGTGGAAGGAACCTCCAAACCCCATCAATGGGATCCGCAGAAAGAATGGTTGGAGCGCTACGATCACCCGCTGTGGGTGCGCTGGAGCAAGGAAACCGCCGGGGCAGGTCATGGCGGGATGGATTTTTTTGTGATTCATGCCTTTATAGAATCGGTGAAGCGGCAGGTGCCGACCCCGATGGATGTATATGATGCGGCGGCCTGGAGTGCCATCACCCCGCTGAGTGAACAATCCATTGAACTGGGGAATGCCACGGTGGAGTTCCCGGATTTTACCGGCGGACAATGGATGTACAGGTCACCTGTATTTGCACTGAACGATGCGTACTGAGATGCCTGCTGCTGCTCCCGTGCCACCTGAGGTGGTGGCGGCCTATGAACTGCCGCCTGGCTCCCGTATGGAACCGCTGGGAACTGGATTGATTAACACAACCTGGAAGATTGTTACGGCTGCCGGGTCGTATGTATTGCAGCAGGTGAATCTGCGGGTATTTCCGGAGCCGGAACGTATTCATGCCAACCTGCGGATGCTACGTGACTACCTGCAGGTTCATGCACCGGCTTATCCCTTTATAACTCCTTTACCTGCTGGTAACGCTACTGACTTGCTGCGATCGGACGATGGCCGGGTGTTCCGCCTGTTTCCCTTCGTGGAAGGATCGCATACACTTACTGTGGTTGCCACACCCGAACAGGCGTATGAAGCTGCTTTTCAGTTTGGCCGGTTTACCGCTTTGTGCGACGGGTTTGATGCCAGCCGCCTGCAGGTCATTCTTCCTGATTTTCATCATCTATCGTTGCGGTATGAGCAGTTTTTGCAGTCGCTGCGCACTGGTAATCCCTTACGGATTGCCCGGGCCAAGGTGTTGATTGAAGAACTGCTGCGCAAGGAGGGTCTTGTGCAACAGTACCGGTCCCTGGTTGCCGTTGGTGCTTTGCCTCTGCGAGTGCAGCATCATGATACCAAGATCAGCAATGTGTTATTTGCTGCCAACGGTCGTGGCCTTGCGGTGATTGACCTGGATACGGTGATGCCCGGTTATTTTTTCAGTGATGTGGGGGATATGATGCGGACGTACCTGTGCCCGGTGAGCGAGGAGGAACCGGATTTCAGCCGGATTTTTGTACGGGAGGACTATTTTACTGCTATCTGTACCGGTTACGAGGATGCGATGGGGGATTTGTTCACGGAGGCTGAGCGCCGGTCCTTTTTTCTGGCCGGTCAGTTCCTGATTTACATGCAGGCCTTGCGGTTTCTGACGGATTATTTGCAGGATGATGTGTATTATGGTTCTGCTTTTGAGGAGCAGAATTTCTTACGTGCGGGGAACCAACTGAGGCTGTTGGAAGGGTTTAACGGTTTAATGGTTTGATCACGTTTCCGGAGTATTGGAATTCGTTTTTTTCAAGTTATTATCCTCCCCCTTTTCAAGTGAACTTAGTTGTAGACTCTCCCCCCCTCCAGAGGGGGAGAAATAGCAGGCTGTTTATTCAAGATCGTAAAGGTTTGAGCGTTGTATACAGTTCTGTATAAAATTAGTTAGAGGCGTTGACATTGTCCTCCCGACGCTGCGGTCAGGACTTGAAAGCCCCATTGGAGGGCGTGGGCGGAGGATGGACGGGTACCAGATAACATCCTCTCGTACTCAACTGCGTTTCAGGATCGTATTAACTTTTCCCTATTTCTTCAACAATCCTTGCACGTAGCGGAATGACTGTGTAACTTTATGCAGTACAGGCCTTTGACAGCACCGGTCACCGTTAAAATCTATTGATGTGAAACGTTTGATTCCATTGCTCCTGCTGTTTGCTCTGTGTGGTTGTAAAAAAACGGATTTAAAATCGTCGTTACCGGATGAGCCGTTGCCCACTTTTCGCTTAGATACAGCTAACGTGCTGCCTTCCACCATCCAGATTCTGCGGACGGACCAGCGTGTGCAGAAAGATTCATTCCAGGTGCAGTTTGGTCCTGTGGTGGTGCCTTTGGTGCGACTGGACTCCCTGCAATATGCTTTGCTGGTTCCGGTACTTCCGGCGGGCACCTATTACCTGAAACTGAAAGCTGCCGGGGTAAAGGATTCATTACCCATCACCATTCTATCATATTCATCCATACCTGATCCGGCTGCGTTTGTAGGGCAGTTGCAACAGGATGTTTCTAGGCTCACCGATTCGCTGCAAAACTATGCGGTTACGGGCACTGTGTCCACACCGGAACTGAACTTCCTTCGCCAATTGCACCAGCAGTTGCAACGGAACCTGGCTGCTCTGACTGCAGATCAGCAGGCAGCACTGGCCCTTTATCTGAGCCGGCTGCCGTTTGACCGGGCTGCTCTTTCCTCTTTTACAGCCGATACTACGTACCAGTGGCAGCACCTCGCCCCGCATGTTGAACCCGCTTCCTGGCTGGAATCAGAAGTACGGGCTGCCCAGTTTACTGCAGCAACGCTTGCTGGCTTTACGACCCATACGCAACAGCTGGCCCGCATGTGGAGTGTGAGTCCGCAGGGGATTCATGGCCCTGCTTATCAACTAACCCTTCAACTTCTTACGTACCAGAAACTCAAACTCCGGCAGCAATTACTGCGTGCCGGTTCTGTTGCCGGAATTGCCACCGGAGATTTGATTACGGCATATGGAAGTGGTACGCAATCAAAGCCATTACAGGCAGTGCGGAACCGGTCTGCCGTGCAACGCTTCCAGGCCCGTTACCGTACGATGGAAGCAGGGGATGGGGCGCTGTTCAATGGATTGGCCGGACAAGTATTTGCTGCCAGTCAGCAGCAAGCCGCACTGGAGCCACAGCTCAATCAGCAATGGCAGGCTTTGCAACAAAGGTTTCCTGCAGCACTTTCTGAAGTTGTGAGCAGCTATCCTTCTTTTCAGTTCAGTTTTCCGCAGCAGGCGACCTTTAAGACCGCTGCTGTTCCAACGGCCGGGCTTTCGGTTGCCCGTATCAGTAATCCAAAAATTTCCATTCATCAGGGCGTTGATCCGGCGGGACTTATCCGTTTCACCTTCGGCAGCAGCGATACCGCCCTCGCTGATGGCACAGCGTTTACCT
Source organism: Chitinophaga pinensis (assembly GCA_943368955.1). Lineage (GTDB taxonomy): Bacteria > Bacteroidota > Bacteroidia > Chitinophagales > Chitinophagaceae > Lacibacter > Lacibacter pinensis_A. The sequence goes on along the minus strand of CALRLY020000002.1, from coordinate 534,601 downwards.
ATGATGTGGTGTACACCCAACCGGCCCTGCAGCGAAGTATCAGTTTTACCCAGCAAGCCCGTTTTCAGAATTACGCCAGTGTAGTTATTGGCAGCCAGGAGTGGATGAGTGAGAACCTCGATGTAGCCTTCTTCCGGAATGGTGATCCAATACCGCATGTGCCTCATGGACCTGCCTGGGCGATTTTAAAAACACCCGCCTGGTGTTATTACAACAATGACCCTTCCACTGCGGCTGTATATGGCCGGATGTATAACTGGTATGCAGTAGGTGATCCCAGGGGATTGGCGCCGGCGGGTTGGCATGTAGCCCGTGACGGGGAGTGGAGTACGCTGGCTAATTTTTTAGGAGGAACTGCAATTGCTGGCGGACGACTTAAAGCGGTTACCCTCTGGAATGCGCCGAATACAGATGCTTCCAATAGTAGTGGATTTACAGCGCTACCAGGTGGTGTTAGGGGGAATGGAGGTAGTTATTTTGGTCTGGGAAGTGGCGGCATCTGGTGGTGTGCAGAGCAATTTGGTCTTAACGGAGCGATCTTCTGGTCGCTTTCTGCTACCTCTGCTGCAACCAGCAGGGGAGGTGCCAGCAAACAGGATGGGCAGTCTGTACGGTGTGTCAGAGATTGATGATTGACGGGTTAAGTGATTAAAAATTAATTTATTACCGGATACAAATGTGTCCGGTTTTTTTATGAAAGAGTGTGGGAGAATGGGTTGATAGGGAGAAAATTTTATAAGTTGAAATGTTGATAGGTTGACGAGTTGAAAGGTGGATAGGTAGAAAGGTTTTCAGTTGTCTGTTGTTAGTTGGATTTCGGTTCCGGAGTTGGTTCTAACGTCATTGCGAGCATGTTGCATGAGGATACGCCGGATTATCGGATCTAACGGCAACATAAGAGAGGAACGATTGCTGGAATAGCGAAGCAATCTATTGTCTACGGAGTTGCGTTCTTTGATGGGGCAGATTGCTTTCCGCCCTTGAGAGGCGGACAGGCGGCACTTATCTACGCTCGGGGCCCACTTACCCCCCGACGCTATCGGTCGGGGTCGAGTGACTCGCAATGACGTTAGGCACAAGGCCAACACACAAGGCCAGTATACCCCCGACGCTATCGGTCGGGATCGAGTGACTCGCAATGACGCTTCGATTGATGAGCGGGTATTATGTTTCCATAAAGCTTTGAATTTCTAACACTTGTAAGCGGATTTTTATGTAAGTTTGAAAGGAATTTGCATTTGCGGAACAATTTTTAAAAGATGTTGTTCTTTCTTTTGCACCGTAACCTTTTACCAACACCTCATTTTCAGTCCAGTACCTCTGAAGTTCCCCTTGTTTTGAGAATTGCTTGCCGGAAACAAACTGCTTCCTGTAAGTGTTAGAAATGAAACCATTAACCAGTCGGTTCAATTGATTGACTGCATGAAGCGAGTGAAACTGTTTTTATTTGTACTGTTTTTCCTGGTGAGCCGGATGGCAACCGGGCAAACAGTGTTTGATTGGGAAAATACAACAAATGGTACGTTTACAGGCGGTGGGTTTAACCGCTGGTATGATAACTTTCTTGCCACGTTTATACAAAACGAACCCATCGGACCAGGCGTGATCTTGCGGTTTAACAATAACACTCAACTGGCTACTAATAACAACGTTCCAGGAACTTATTCCATTTACCAATTGATTTTTGGCAGTGGTAACAGCACCTCCCGGACGATCAGCGGGAATCCCATCCGGCTTTTTAATTACTTAGGTTCCAACTCCCGTATTGAAAATCAGTCCACAGCTACACATACCATTAGCACACCGCTCGAAGGCGATGGCAATCCGGCTTACCCGTTGGAGTTTAACCCTCAGGGAGGCAATCTGATTATCAGTTCCACCATTAACAACCAGGGCTCACCTGTGCATGTGCTTGGTGGGGCCGGACGAACACTGGAACTTAACGGAAATATCACCGGCACCGGTGGTTTTGAACTGCAGCAGAATAGTTTTGTACAGATGCTGGGGATCAAAGATTATACGGGACCCACCACCCTGCGGGCAGGTGTCATCCGTATTTCCAGCAATGTGCATCCTTCCTTACCCGGACCTTTTGGCAATAATGCTTCGAACCTGTTTCTTGCCGGGGGAAGTATCCAGAACAGTACTGCTACTTTCGACAGGCCCATTACCATTTCCGGAAACGGATCTAATATTGATGCTTATCAAGTGGCCCGTACCATGGTTACACCCATCAGCGCTGCTGCGGGGAGCTGGAATTTCAGCGTGGGAGCCACCACGTTCCCCAGCGCCAATGGGCAGGTGCTGACACTCACAGGCGCCATCACCAACGGGGCCGGCGTGCTGTCGCTCACTAAAACAGGGAACAGTACCTGTGTCCTCAGCGGTACCAACAGTTTCAGCGGCGGACTCACAGTTAGTGGCGGCATCCTTACCATCCAAACGGTGGGCGCCTTACCCACCGGGGGTACTGTAACACTCAGCGGCGGAACACTACAGGTAGGGTCTGTTGCTTCTTCCTCCACACTCAATGCAGGTACATTGCAGCAAACTGCCAGTTCCACCATTGACCTGGGTACTGCCACAAATCCCTTTGATCTTATTTTTTCCGGAAGCGGCCCAACCTTTACAGGTACCCTAACCATTAACAACTGGAGCGCTATTAATGGAAAACGAATTCGAATCACCAATACTGCACATATCAATACGGTGCTTGCACAAATCCAGTTTACCGGTTACGCAGCCGGGGCGGTGATCCGCAACGGGGATGAGTTGTGGCCGGCCGGTTTGTATTTCACCCTGGCTTCCGGGAATTTTGGAGACGCTGCAACATGGGTGGGTGGGGTGGTGCCGCCCTCTGGCAGCAGTATTGTGGTCAATGCAAGTCATACTGTACAGGTTGATGGAAATTATACCCTCCGCAGTATGGATATTGCAGGTTCGTTGCAATGCAATGCAGCTCATACCCTTACTATTGGTAATAGTTTTTCAAAAATTACGAACAACGGAACCTTTCAGTTTACCAATGGCACGGTGGTCTGGAACAGTGGCGGTGGATATACCGATGGAACTGTTTCGACCCAGTTCTTTAATTTAACTTTGAACGGGTCACTTAGTTCAGTGAGAGACCCTCAGGTGAATGGTGTTTTTTTATTCAATACAGGAGGTTCTATCCTGACAGGAACCATTTTATTCGGCCCCAACTCCACATTGCAATACAATAAAAATGGTGGCTGGTTGATGGCCCGGGAGTGGAATCTATGGACAACACCTGCTAATGTGATTGTGGGAGGAAACACCAATATTAATTTCAGCACCAGTGCTGCTGAATTGGGGAATGTGGCTTGTTCCGGTAATCTTGTAATCGAAGCAGGATCAGCTCTTGATTTCACATTGAAAAGAGGTAATTTAACTGTCGGCGGAGATATTACAATTCACGGTTTCTTTGCTTTAACTGCCAGTGTATATGGAAGTACTTTTGCATTGTTTCTTAATGGGAACTGGACACGAACATCCTCTGCTCCGGCAGTGAATTTTAACAACCGGACTGTTTGGTTACAAGGTGCAACTAATACCTTTATTACTGGACCTTTAGGACAAACAGAGGAATTTCGTGTGATCCGGATGAATAAAACAGGTGGGGCGACCGTGACACTCAACAGCCCGGTGAACGTCTCCGCTGAATTGTACCTGACGTCCGGTTATTTTATTTCAAGTTCTGCAAATTTTCTAAGCATTAGTAATTTTTCTGCTGTACTTACGGGGGGCTCTGTTAGCTCTTTTGTTTCCGGACCCATGAAAAAGGTGGGACAGGTTTGTTGTGCAGGAACTGTACCTTTTACATTTCCTGTAGGAAAGATTGTTGGGTCTGAATATCATTATCGTCCGCTGACGATTTCTATCAGTAGTCCCGGAATCATTTCGACTTCCGATGAATTTACCGCTGAGTTTCATCGCTCTGATCCCCATAAAGTAAATGGCAATTCGCCAATTAACCCATTAGCAACAGCTGCGGGTCTTTCTCATATCAGCCTCTGTGAGTACTGGGATCTTACAAAATCACCCGGATCTGCCAATGTAAATGTGACCTTATCATGGTCGAACCATCCTTCCGGGCGTAGCCGTTGTAATGTAGGTACCTATGTAAATGACCTTACACGACTTGTAGTAGTACCATACTATAATGGAATGTGGGGAGATCAAAATACACCTTATTATGGTCGTACTTCCACCACCGGTACTGCCAATCCCACAACCAGTCCTTTTTTAAGTACCATTACGTGGAACGGACCTGCTGATGGGTCGAATATTGACAGTTACCTGAAGTTCACGCTTGGTTCCACCGACTGGCGCTTTAACCCATTGCCCTACCAGTTGCTACAGTTTGATGCCCGTACAATAAATGGTACCGTGCAACTGGATTGGACAGCAAACGGAAACGATCAAATCAAGGAATACAGGATTCAATACAGCAGTAATGGGCTCAGTTTTACGGATTTTAACGTACTCCTTTCCGATGGTAATTCAAGTGCTGCCTACCGGCAACAGCACGAGCCCCGCATCGGGAACCTCCATTTTTACCGGCTCATTGCGGTGACTCATGCCGGCGGGGAGTATAGTTCAGGAATTCTTCGGGTGCAAACGAACCTTGTTCAACAGGGATTGTCGCTTTACCCCAATCCGGTAACTGGGAATACTGTGCAATTACTGACCGGTTCTCTTGCTGCCGGTGCCTATGAATGGCAATTGGTGAGTCAGGATGGCAAAGTGCTGGCAGCCAACCGGTTCCGTATAGGTAGTCATGGAGCGCAAACGCAATTGCTGGAACTGCCCAAGGCACTGGCCGCAGGCGTGTACCGGCTCCGGATACAGCAAGATTCAGGTACAGTTCAGGTCCTGACTATGATGGTAACCCGCTGAGGAATTGGTGCTGTTAACTCATGGAATAAGTCCAATTTAAGATCACGAACAGTCGTTTGTTCTAAGTGTCTGTTCCTTAATGATTTATTCATTTAAAAAGAGTACTTATTTTTTTGCTGTTTTACAGGAAATACCTACTATTGTGAGCCTTTATCAAACCTGATTGTCTTTCTTTCTGCATTGTCTGTGACAGACACCGGCGAAGCCGTAATCAAATTCCTTGATGATTCTGAAACAAAAACTGATTGCTTTACATGAAATGGTTTAAAACAATCCGGCGTGTGCGCATTGTAGCCACCAATGAAAGTTCTGAACAGGACTTTATCCGGGAACTAAAAGACACAGGAATCTCACTTCTTGTCTCAACCAGCCAGGAGTCGGTTCCTTCTTTTTTGCAGGAAGATCAACCAGTGATATTGTTATTTCCCGATTATGAAGCGTTCGCATCCAAAGCCACCCGTTTCTTTTCTATTCTTGAAGAGCGTGATGCGCCTGTTTTCATCTGTTCGGGTGATGAACGGTGGAAGCAGCATTTACCGGATCAATCAGGCTTTTATCTCTCTGCCAATACGCATCCGTTGGAACTGGCCCGCCTCCTGGTGGAAAAACTGAATCTGCATCCCGTAAATAAAAGACCCGCCCATGCGTTTTCCCTTTTTAATTTTTAAGCAGCAGCCTTTCAGTCTGCTGTTGTTATTTTCTATTCTCTTTTTAGTTTCCTGTGTGCCTGCCCGAAAGGCCATTTTTTTTAATGGCTTGCAGCCCGGAAAGGACAGTATTAATCTGATGGCGGAGGAAGCTGCCAAGCGGATTTACCCCGGCGACCGGGTGGCGGTTACGATTGTAATTGAACATCCGGATGCCGCACTCCTTAACCAGGGAATGAACGCTGGCGGGGGAAATATGCAAATGGGGCAGGCCGGAGGAGGATTTGGCTACCTCGTGAATAAAGATGGCAATATTGAAATGGTGAAGCTTGGATTGATTCATGTGGCAGGTAAAACACCTTCTGAAGTAGCGGAGTTGGTGAAAAACAGAGTTGCTGTTTTGTATAAAGATCCCCAGGTGTTTTGTACGCTCAGCGGACGTGTATTGTTCCTGGGAGCAGGGGCTGTTGGGGGCGTAAACCTTGGGACTGGAGGCGGAGGGGCGATACCAATTATGAATGACCGGCTTACCATTCTGGAAGCGCTCTCTTTGCGGGGTATTGGTGATCCGACGGCTGTTCGTGACAAGGTGTGGATAATACGGGAGCGGGGAGAGGAACGTGAGTTCGGAACGATTGATATTAATAGTAAAGATGTTTTTTTATCGCCTTACTACTATTTGAGAAACAATGATATTGTTTATATGGAGCCGAACCGACTTAATACGTTTTTTACTATAAACAATCCGTTACGGAACCTGTTACTTACCAGTATTTCTACCTTTGCGTTTGTTTTGAGTATATTAGCTTTTGTCCGTTGATATTTTAACGCCTTGTTATAGCTTAAATAATAAGCAATCTTTTTGCGGTTTAAAGCGCATTTTTATTCATAGAAAAAACAAGTCATGGAAAAAAATCCATGGGAAGTCAACCAGGAAATTGATTATGTAACAGGTCATGTACCTGTCGCACCTAAAAAAGCAGCATCTGCTTTTGATATCCAGTACCGGCGCATTTTATCTGTTTGGCCCTGGATGATCCCTGCCGGCTTGCTGTTTTTGGCAGCAGCCTGGTTTTACCTGCGCTACCAAGACGATGTGTACCGGGTGAGCGCCAGTATTGTTTTGCAGGATCCTGCTATGAATGCAGGGAATATGTATAGCAGCCGGGACCCGATCAACGATAATATTGCCCGTCTCCGTTCCCCCACGTTGATGAAGCGTGTGGTGGATACCATGGGATTGCAGTACAATACTAAAGTTAAAGGGAATATCAAAGACCGGCTCCTGTACGATGAGGTACAATGGAAAGTCGTTTCACGGGAACCTGGTTTCAATACCTTACTTTCTTTTGAGGTTGAGATAACCGGGAACGGATTTCAATGGAAATATGGGAGTCAAACTGGAACAGGAATTTGGGGATCTCCGTTTCAAATCACAGGAGCAAGGGTGCTCCTGAATAAAAAGCAGGAAACCGTTTCAAGCCGTTTTCTTTGTTATGAAACCGATGCATGGGGAGAAGCCTTTGGGTTGACCGCTTCCTTAAGTGTGAACAGTTCCAAAATCAGCAATGTGGTGGAACTGGGTTTTGTTGACATTCAACGGCAACGGGCGGTGGATATTATTAATACGCTGATTCAAATATACAATTATTCATTGTTGACAGATAAGCGTAAGTCCCAAGAGCAGGCATTGCGTTTTATTTCGGAACGATTGGATCCACTGGCCCGCCAGGTTGATTCTATCGAGGATGTATTGGCCCGCTTTAAGGCAGAAAAAGGTATTATTCTGGATGGTGGTTATTTAGGGAGGGTTATGGGGTTTAACGATCAGTTGGCACAGTATCAACTCAAAGAATCTATATTAAAATCTTCTGAATCGTTTCTTTCGAATCCTGAAACAAAACCAAATCAGTTAGCATTACCAGGTATTGATGATAATTCAACTCAACAAATCGTCAGTAGTTTGCTTGAATTAACCGCTGAACGCCAAAAATTAAGTTTGACCCTAACTGAAAAGAACCCTAAACTGCAGTTATTAGATAAACAGATTGCGGAATTGAAAGTAAACCTGCTGGTACAGCTTAATAACTACAAACGAATCAATCAAATCACGAAAGGCTTTACCTCTCAAATGAAGTCAGAAGCGGAAAGTAATTTCGTTCTTACTCCTTTTGAAGAAAAGCGCCTCAACGAAATTATCCGGTTTCAGCAAATTAAATTAAAGCAATTCCTCGATCTGCTTCAGAAAAAAGAAGAAGCCGGTATTGCATTAGCCAGCGTGGCGATCGAAACCTTCGTTATTCGGCCAGCTTTAGTACCCGGTTCTCCTATCGGGCCGGCACGTAGCCGCATCATGCTGACTGCTTTTTTTATTGGCATCTGGATTCCTTTTGTAATAGTGTTGATCATGGAATTCCTGAACAATAAAATTATTTCCCGTAGCCAGTTGCAGCAGATGCTGACCCCTCCTATTTTGGCCGAACTGGAACTGGTACAGAATGCCAAAGAAATCTTACACATTAAACGGAAAGACCGTTCCATTTTCGGGGAGCAAGTACGCAGTCTTCGGGCGGCACTGCGTTATTATACTAAGGAGGATAAATCTTTCTATATCCTGATTACTTCCAGTATGAGTGGTGAGGGGAAATCCTTTTTATCAGCCAACCTGGCCGCCAGTTTTTCCCTTCAGGGAAAACGGGTGGCTTTGTTGGAATTTGACCTACGCCGCCCTAAACTCAGCAAGCGGTTTGGTTATAATGAAAAACTTGGTATCTCCACGTTCCTGATTGGTAAATCAGAACTCACAGCTAGCGTATTCCGGATCCAGGAAGAAGGACATCTCGACCTGTTTCCAGCCGGCCCGGTGCCGCCCAACCCCTCTGAGTTGCTGTCTAGTCCCCACATGGACGACCTTAAAAACTATCTCGATCAGAACTATGATGTCATCATCATGGATACACCGCCGAACGGAATTGTGGCTGATGCACAATTGCTGCAGGGCTGGAGCGATCTTACATTGGTGGTTACCCGTTTCCGGTTAACTGTTCGGGAGCAGGTGAAAGAAATCGAAGAATGGTACCAGGCCGGTATGTTCAAACCCATGGGGATTGTTTTTAACGGTGTTAGCGTGAGCGGTTATTATGGGTATAAATACGGGTATTATTATGCCAAGCGGAAATATGGGTATAAGTATTATTCTACAGAGGTGGGTGAGATTGATGATAAAGGATAGCGGAAATGGAAGCTTCGCTTCATTTTGTCAACACTGAGGTGAAGAGGGGGTATAAAAGTACTGAGAGATTAGAGGAATGAAATGGGAGTTTTGCTTGATTTTCTTAACACGAAGGTCAAGAAGGAATGAAGAACACGGAGAAATTGGAGGAAGTGAAATGGAAGCTACTTCTCAATTTTTCAAAACTGAGGTGAAGATGGAAAGAAAAACACAGAGAAATAATAGGAAAAGAATTGGATGATTCCCTTTAATTGAGGGAATACAGAGTGGACAGGATGATTGCTTTGCAGGATAAAAGGCATAAATAATGATCGAAAATTTAGTTTAGTAATTGAAAGTATGAAACATGTTTTTATCACAGGTGCTGCAGGGTTCATCGGGTTTTCACTGGCCCGGAAACTGCTGCAGCAAGGCTACCGAGTTACCGGATATGATAGTATCAATGATTATTATGATGTCAACCTGAAAATGGCACGATTGCATGAAAGTGGAATTAATACTGTTGATATTGAATATGGTAAAGCTGTTGTATCCGTAAATAGACATTATAGGTTCATAAAAGGTGATCTTACAGACAAACAATTGCTTGATTCACACTTTGCAGCACACCACTACGATGTAGTTGTGAACCTTGCTGCTCAGGCTGGTGTACGTTATTCTCTTACTCACCCTCATGCTTACACGGAAAGTAATGTTACGGGTTTTTTAAACATTCTTGAAGTGTGCAGACATCATCGTGTTCAACATTTGTTATATGCAAGTTCGTCAAGTGTCTATGGTTTGAATACTAAAATGCCATTAGATGAATGCCAGACCACAGACCATCCCATGTCGTTGTATGCTGCTACGAAAAAGGCGAATGAAATGATGGCACACAGTTATAGCCATTTGTATGATTTGCCAACTACCGGCCTTCGTTTTTTTACCGTTTATGGTCCTTGGGGGCGCCCCGATATGGCCTTGTTTTTATTTACAAAAGCGATGTTGAAAGGTGAGTCAATTCAGCTTTTCAACAATGGGCAAATGATCCGGGACTTTACCTATATCGATGATATAACGGAATCCATTGCTCGTTTAATTTCTTTACCACCTCAGAGAAATCCCAGATGGGATAGTCATACTGCCTATACGCCAACGTCCTCTGCACCATACAGGTTGTTAAATATCGGAAACAGTCATCCCGTTCCTCTGTCGGCCTATGTGGGGGCCATCGAAAAGGAATTAGGTATACACGCAAAAATCGATATGTTACCCATGCAGCCGGGCGACGTGCCTGCTACCCATGCCAATTGCATCGCCTTGGAAACGATATCAGGTTATAGCCCTAAGGTTCGGATTGAGGAAGGGGTTAGCCAGTTTGTAAAATGGTTTCGTGGGTTTTATGGATTATAAGTTGATATTTATTTAAAAATTCTAAACCGTAGCAAAAGATAGTTTTCTGATGCAGACTGAATCGAAGTTTGTACGGAAGTGAAAGTGTTTAATGGAATTTTTGCAGTGATAACAATACAATCTTGATCAGGAAGTTTAATCTGGAAGTTCAGTTTGGAAAAGATAGTAACAAGTAAACAAATTAGTTCTAATAACTACCAATCCTTTTATGAACAATATAAGTCGTTCAAATATGGTATTTACTGAAGCGATTCGCCCGAAGCGAAGCCTTTTGGATCTACGGCTCAAAGAAGTCTGGAATTACAGGGACCTTCTTTACATGTTTGTTCGGCGTGATTTTGTGGCCGGATACAAACAAACGATTTTAGGCCCTCTTTGGTTTTTTATTCAACCGATTCTTACAACCATCATGTTTACGTTTGTGTTTGGGAAAATAGCACAAATCAGCACCGACGGTCAACCTAAAGTTTTATTCTATTTAGCCGGATTAACAATTTGGAATTATTTTTCCGAATGTTTTAATCGCACGTCCAATGTATTTGTTTCCAACGCGGGAATTTTCGGAAAGGTTTATTTCCCTCGACTTATTACGCCATTGGCCATTATCACATCGGGTCTGCTGAAGTTTGGGGTGCAGTTTATCTTGTTTTTATTTTTCTTTCTTTACTATTTTATAACCGTGCCAGAAATCGTTAAACCCGGAATGACAATTCTGCTCGTGCCGGTGCTTGTTTTAATGATGGCTTTTTTTGCGATAGGAGTGGGAATGATTGTATCGGCGCTTACTACCAAATACCGGGATTTAACGATGCTTGTAAGTTTTGGTGTAACGTTGTTAATGTACGCAACTCCAATTATTTACCCAGTAAATTCCATCCCTGCTGCATATAAGCGTTTCGTATTGTTGAATCCCTTTGCGCCTATTGTTGAAACATTCCGGTACGCTTTTTTAGGATCCGGTGAATTCAGTTGGATGCATTTAGGTTATAGTTTCGTTTGTATGTTAGTACTGCTTGTACTGGGCATTCTGGTATTTAACCGGGTAGAGCGTACTTTTATGGATACTGTATAGTTATTTTTTAACAACAATTTTTCCGTTTCAAATTCAGCGTTTTTTATGAGTGAATTTGCCATTCGTGTTGAAAATTTATCAAAGCAATACCGTTTGGGTATGGTTGGTACCGGAACTTTAAAAAACGATCTCAATCGTTTGTGGCACTCTATCCGGGGTAAGGAAGATCCTTATTTGAAAGTTGGTACTGCAAACGACCGTACCCGAAAGGCTGAAAGTGAATATGTATGGGCTTTAAGAGATGTCAATTTTGAAGTACAGCAAGGAGAAGTATTGGGCATCATTGGACGTAATGGAGCCGGTAAAAGTACCCTGTTGAAAATTTTAAGCAAAATAACGGCGCCCACAACAGGCCAGGCATTGATCAACGGAAAAATTGCTAGTTTGCTGGAAGTGGGAACCGGGTTTCATCCGGAATTAAGTGGCAGAGAAAATGTGTTTTTAAACGGATCGATTCTTGGAATGCGCAAACGGGAGATACAACGTAAGTTTGATGAAATCGTTGATTTTTCCGGCGTCAATGCCTATATTGATACACCCGTTAAGCGTTACAGCAGTGGAATGTATGTAAGATTGGCTTTTGCAGTAGCTGCGTTTTTGAATCCCGAAATATTAATCGTTGATGAAGTTCTTGCGGTAGGCGACTCGGAGTTTCAGAAAAAGTGTATGGACCGTATGAAAAGTTTAAGTGCCAATGAAGGGAAAACCATTTTGTTTGTAAGTCATAATTTACAGGCCATTAAAGCCATGTCCCAAAAAGGACTCTATTTAAAAAACGGAACAGTTGAATTCGGTGGCAATATCAGTGAAACAATTGATTATTACGTAAACAGTTTATATGCCAATGAGTCGAATCGGTTGAATCCGGAAGAAGATACATTGCAATTGCTGGATGTTTCCATTGGTACATCAAGGTCTAAAACAAGGGCAATCGCCTTTGGAGAAACACTCGTCGTTGAACTGAAATTCAAAGCACCTTTTTCTCTGCAAAAGCCGTATTTCTGGATATCCATTAGTGGAAAAAACGGTTCATTGTTTGGCGCCAACTCTTTGATTGACGGCTTGCGGCCCGATCGTCTTGATCAAGAGTTTACAGTCAGATATTGTTTTCCTGATTTACACTTATTACCGCAAGAGTATGTTATCCATTGCGGTGCCAGATCAGAGAATGCACATACTTTTTTAATGACAAGCATGGAAGTGGGTAGCTTTAATGTTGTAACATCCGTTCAGGAACTGGGTTTAAACGGCCCTTTGGCAGAACAAATGGCACAAGATGCTGTTCCTTTATTGGTTCCTTATGAGGTTGTTTTCAGCAATCATGCTCCCATGCAATTTTATCCAAAATTATTATGTTCGAAAGTATCTTAATCACCGGTGGTACCGGATCCTTTGGTAAAGCTTTTGTAAAAAGGGTTTTTGAACAGTATCCTGATATTAAACGTCTCGTAGTTTATTCCCGTGATGAACAAAAGCAATTTCAAATGGCGCAGGAATATCCTGCCGATCAATATCCCAATATTCGCTTTTTTATAGGCGATATCCGTGACTATGATCGTTTAAAAACGGCACTCAAGGGAATTGATACGGTTGTGCATGCGGCGGCCATGAAGCATGTGCCCATTGCAGAATACAATCCGATGGAATGTATTAAGACCAACATTATTGGTGCAGAAAATTTAATTAACGCCTGCCTGGAGACGGAGGTGACGAATGTAGTGGCTTTATCAACCGATAAAGCGGCCGCCCCCATTAATCTGTATGGAGCAACAAAGCTTGCGAGTGACAAATTGTTTATTGCGGCCAACAATATTAAAGGAGCTAGAAATATTCGCTTTTCAGTCGTTCGCTATGGAAATGTGATGGGTTCCAATGGCTCTGTGATCCCTTTTTTTCTGAACAAGAGAAAGCAAGGGGTATTACCCATCACCGACCCAAATATGACGAGATTCAATATTTCTCTGGATGAGGGGGTTGATATGGTATTATATGCGCTGGAACATGCATGGGGGGGGGAATTGTTTGTTCCGAAAATACCTTCCTACAGAATCACGGATGTAGCTACTGCCATTGGTCCAGACTGTGAACATCGTATTGTAGGTATCAGGCCTGGTGAAAAAATTCATGAGGAAATGATTACCACTTCTGACTCTTTCAGTACCTATGATCTGGGCAATTACTATACTATTCTGCCCCAGGTTCCGAATTGGGAACTGGGTGATTTTCTCGACCATTACAAACCCAATCCTGTAATTCAGGGTTTTAACTATAATTCAGGGGAAAATTCGGACTGGTTATCGGTTGAGCAGATTCGAAGCCTGATCAAACTTCACGTAGACCCTGAATTTAGTGTATAATCGTATGAAACCAATCCCTTACGGACGCCAGCAAATTTCTGAAGATGATATTCAGGCGGTAGTGGATACACTCCGTTCTGATTACCTTACCCAGGGTCCCAAGATCGCTGAGTTTGAAAAAGCTTTTGCATCTTATGTAGGCAGTAAATATGCTGTTGCTGTAGCGAATGGGACCGCCGCATTGCATTTATGCACCCTGGCGTTGAATGTAAAACCCGGGCAAAAAGTCATTACTACCCCTATTACATTCGCAGCATCAGCGAATTGTGTGAGGTATTGCGGAGGAGAAGTGGCGTTTGCAGATATTGATCCTGAAACTTATTTATTGGATATTGATAGGGTCCGTAAACTTCTAGAAGCATCGCCAAAAGGAACTTACGCCGGTATCATTCCGGTTGACTTTGCCGGCAGGGCCGTGAATCTGGAAGCCTATAGGAAGTTAGCAGATGAATATGGAATGTGGATCATTGAAGATGCCTGTCATGCACCGGGAGGTTTCTTTACAGATAGTAAAGGAACTAAACAGTTATGCGGCAATGGCAATTATGCTGATCTGGCCATATTTTCTTTTCATCCGGTAAAACATATTGCCTGTGGTGAAGGAGGGATGATCACCACCAACGACGAAGCGTTGTATAAACGGTTATTAAAACTACGCACGCACGGAATTGTGAAGGATGATACACAATATACCAACTCTATTGAATTTGCAGGAGGAGTTGCATCCTATCCGCTTTGGTATATGGAGATGCAGGAGTTGGGATATAATTACCGGCTTACTGATTTTCAGGCAGCCCTTGGCATCAGCCAATTGAAAAGGGCAGATGCGGGTATTCAAAAGCGTCGGTCAATTGCGGAACGATACCTGGCGGCGTTGGCAGGTAATGATTTCATTCAGGGTCAGTCCGGTGTGGTCGAGGGTCATGTTTATCATTTGTACATCATTGAGGTTAGAGATAGGTTAGGCTTGTATAATTACCTGCGTGAGCAAAAGATATTTGCTCAGATTCACTATATCCCATGTCATCTCATGCCCTATTATCGTGAACGGGGTTGGAAGGAAGGGGATTTGCCTGGTGCAGAACACTACTACAAGGGCTGTATCAGTTTGCCGATGTATCCGACCTTGTCCGTCGAAGAACAACAATATGTGATTTATAAGATAAAAGAATACCTGAGTGGAAGTGAACAGTAAACGGTAAACTGTAAACTGTAAACAGTTCTCCGCTCACAGTTCACGGTTCATTTTCTTCTGCTTACTTCCTCCTATTTAGAACAAGTTTTTAATGAGCATGCGAACCTACAAGTTCCTGAATAAACAAGAATTCACCGGTCAACAATACGCACTTGTTCCCATCAGACATGAAGATCGCTATTTGATCATGCAGTGGCGTAACGAACAAATGTATCATTTGAGGCAAAACGCCCCCTTGACGAAAGAGCAGCAGGATTTGTATTTCAATACGGTTGTGGCGGGCCTTTTTGAGCAAGAACGACCCGTACAAATTTTGTTTTCTTATCTCGAAAATGAAAAGTGTATTGGTTACGGCGGATTGGTGCATATCGATTGGGTACATCAACATGCAGAGATTTCATTTATTATGGATACGCGTTTGGAAACCAGCTCTTTTGAATGGCACTGGAAAAACTACCTGCCGCTGATTGAAGAACTTGCGTTTTCCGAATTGAAATTGCATAAGGTGTTTACCTATGCCTATAACTTGAGGCCGCTGCTTTATACTGCACTCGAAGCTTCAGGCTATACAAGAGAAGCGGTTTTAAAGGAGCACTGTTATTTTGATGGTCGTTTTTTAGATGTGGTTATACATTCGAAATTCAGTAAACGTGTTTAATTTAAGAATCGCAACAATTAAGGATGCTGAAATAACTTATAAATGGGCTATAGATCCTGTTATTCGGCAATATTCATTTTCAAAAGATAAAATTGAGTGGAGTAATCATAAGGAATGGTTTCAAAATAAGATCAGTTCCGAACAATGCCTCTATTTGATTCTGATGGAAGATGCAATTCCGGTAGGATCTATCCGTTTTGACATAGATAAAAATTCTTGTGGCGTAATTAGTTATCTTATTGATCCTTCGTTCCAAGGTAGAGGACTTGGTGAACTTGTTTTGAAAAAGGGAATTGAAAAATTGCTTGCACTGGTTCCGGATATTCAAAGTGTTTCCGGTACGGTTTTTAAAGAAAATAAAGCATCAATTAGGATTTTTGAAAAATCAGCTTTTGATTTAATCTCGGCTGATCATTCATCAATAACATATATCAAGAAGTTAAAGTGAAAATAGCAGGAAAAGTTATCAATCAAAGTTCTCCGGTTTTTATTATAGCCGAGTTGTCAGCTAATCATAATGGTAATTTAGAAACTGCATTACAAACGATAAAGGCCGCTGCCCGTGCAGGAGCTAATGCGATTAAGTTGCAGACATATACAGCTGATACAATTACTATTAACTCTAACAAGAATGATTTTATAATTGAAGGCACCATTTGGGAAGGGCGTAATTTGTACAACTTATATCAGGAAGCTTACACACCCTGGGAGTGGCATGTTGCCTTGTTTCAAGCAGCCAGCAAAGAAGGCTTGATTTGTTTTTCATCACCCTTTGATAAAACCGCAGTCGATTTTCTGGAGTCCCTGCAAACACCTGCTTATAAAATTGCTTCTTTTGAAATTACCGACATACCCCTGATCGAGTATGCCGCTTCCAAAGGAAAACCGATGATTTTGTCGACCGGCATTGCAACACAGGAGGACATAGAGTTGGCTTTAGATGCCTGTTACAGAATGGGCAATAAAGAAGTGGCCTTGTTAAAATGTACGTCCAGTTATCCGGCACCCATTGAAGAAGCCAATATGATTATGGTTAAAGACATGGCCGAACGTTATGGTGTTATAACAGGTTTATCGGATCATACAATGGGCAGTACAGTACCGGTTGTTGCTACTTGTTTTGGAGGAAAAATTATAGAAAAGCATTTTATTCTGGATCGTTCCATTGGTGGACCCGATGCGTCTTTTTCCATGAATGAATCCGAATTTGCCGAAATGGTTAAGACGGTAAGAGAGGCCGAAAGAGCCATTGGAGTTGTTGATTACAGTTTAACGGAAAAGCAATCAAAAGGTCGTGATTTCAGTCGGTCTTTATATGTTGTAGCAGATATGAAAGCGGGTGATAGGATAACAGAACAAAATGTTAAAAGTATCCGGCCCGGATTTGGATTGCATCCGAAGTATTATGCTCAGCTATTAGGCAAAACCGTTCAAACAGATATTGAAGCAGGAACAAGATTTTCACTCACACATCTGTCGTCACATGAGTAAAGTTGTAGCCATCATAACCGCAAGAGGAGGAAGTAAGCGGATCCCACGGAAGAATATTCGTTCGTTCTGCGGCAGTCCGATTCTTATTTATTCAATTCGTGCCGCTATTCAATCATCCATATTTGACAAGATAATGGTGTCGACAGATGATGCTGAAATTGCAGCGGTGGCCAGGAAGGCAGGTGCCGAAGTGCCGTTTCTACGTTCATCGGCTACATCCAACGATTATGCAACAACGGCAGAAGTAATTTCAGAAGTTTTACAGGATTATGAAAAGCAAAGCGAAGTTTTCCAATACGCTTGTTGCATTTATCCCACAGCACCTTTTGTAACCTCCGAAAAACTGAAAACCGCATTTGAGTTGTTGAAAAGAAAAAAAGCGGCTTCGGTTATCCCGGTAACGAAATTCAGCTTTCCGATCTGGCGTTCGTTCAAACTGGAAAATGAGAAGGTGTCGTTTAACTGGCCCGAAAATGCATTAAAGCGTTCTCAGGATCTTCCACCTGCTTATCATGATGCGGGTCAATTTTATTTTTTGAGTGTGCCTGAATTTTTAAAAGCAAAACAATTGGTTACCGATAGCACCTTTGGCTTGGAAATTCCTGAAACGGAAGTGCAGGATATTGATACAGAAGTTGATTGGAAACTGGCGGAAATCAAATATGAACTTCTTTTTAAAAAATAGTAAACAAGCGTATGTTTAATGCGTTGTTAATAGGGTGTGGAAATATTGGCGCTTTATATGATCTGGAAACGGATCAAATAACAACCCATGCAAAAGCATACGCTGTGAATCCGGATTTTAAATTAACGGTATTTGATACCAATAAAGAACTTGAATTAAAAGTAGCAAACACGTATCATGCAGATACAATTACGGCACTAACCCCCGAGCATCTGGTTTCTTTTGATTGTGTGAGCATTTGTAGTCCCACAGCAACGCATGCCGAACTGCTCTCCGCTGCCATTCATGCAAAGGTGCCTGTGATTATTTGTGAAAAGCCCGTTTCCAATGATGTTGAAGAGTTGTTGATTTTGAAATCAAAATACAAGGAAGGGCATTCAAATGTGATCGTTAATTATTTCAGACGATTTCAACCTGCATTTAGAGATTTGAAAAATAGGGTACGGCAGATACTTCAAAATGAGCAACTCACCAATGTGGCGATGCGTTATCAACGGGGTTTTATCAATAATGCAAGTCATGCTTTTGATTTGATTCAATTTTTAACAGATAAGCCTCTTTTATTAAGTCAAGTGCAAACAACCCATCCGATATATGATCATTTTCCCGGTGATCCTACATTAACGCTTACTGGTACCTGGGAAAATACGGCACTTGTAGTACATGGATTGAGTAACGTACAGTTCTCGCATTTTGAAATCGATCTGTATTTTGAAACACATAAAATTTTGATCAACAATGCAGGTAAGACTATTCATATTTTTCAAGCACCTTTAAAAGGCAGATTTCTGCAACCGTTGACACAAATTGAAATGAAATCGGAATGTATTTCTAACTACATGGTGCCTGTTGTAAAAATGGCTGCTGATTTATTGAAAGGGGAAACACATAAGGACAACTTTATGGAATCGGTAAATCTCAATCAACAAATGTTATCTTTTATTAATAACTGATATGCCACAACTCGCAATTAATGGTGGAAATCCCATCCGTTCAAAATTATTTCCCGCATACAATACTATTGGAGAAGAAGAAAAGCGTGCTGTAATGAAAGTGTTGGAAAGTGGCAACCTGTCTCAGTTTCTAGGGGCCTGGCATAAAGATTTTTTCGGCGGCCCCACCGTACAACAATTTGAAAAAGACTGGGCAACAGCTTTCGGATCAAAGTATGCTATTAGTGTAAATTCGAATACTTCTGGACTTTTTACAGCCATTGGTGCCTGTGGCATCAAAGCAGGGGATGAAGTGATTGTATCGCCCTATACCATGAGTGCGAGCGCATTGGCCCCGGTAATTTATGGTGCAGTTCCGGTTTTTGCAGATGTTGATGATCAGAATTACGGCCTCAGTCCGGATAGTATCGAAAAATGCATCACGCCACGTACGAAAGCCATATTGGTTGTACATCTTTTTGGTAATCCTGCCAAAATGGATGAGATAATGTCCATTGCTCACAAGTACAATTTAAAAGTAATTGAAGATTGTGCTCAGGCACCCATGGCTACCTATAAAGGAAAGCCTGTTGGTACAATTGGTGATATTGGAATATTCAGTCTTAACTATCATAAGCACATCCATACAGGGGAAGGCGGGGTGCTTACAACTAATAACGATCAACTTGCAGAACGAATTTATCTGATTCGCAATCACGGAGAAAACATTGTTGAACCCAAGGGCGTACAGGATGTGTTCAATACGCATGGTTTTAATTATCGTATGACCGAAATGGAGGCTGCTGTTGGAATCGAGCAACTGAAAAAGTTGCCGGGACTCATTGATGAGCGTCTTCAAAATGCGGCCTATTTTTCAAGTGAAATTGGAAAAATGAACGGCATCGTCCCCCCCTTTGTTGAACCGGGAAGTAAGCATGTGTATTACTTGCAGGCGCTCAAATTTGACAAGCAAATCATAGGGGTTGATCGCAATACATTTGTTAATGCCATCAAGGCAGAAATACCTTCTGCAGTCTTACGTGAAGACACACCCCTTATTGGAGCCGGTTATGTAAGGCCTTTATATTTACAACCCCTGTATCAGCAGCGGGCAACGCATTGTTCTTTCAATTGTGAGAAGTATAAGGGGCAGGTAGATTACAGCAAAGGAATTTGTCCGGTTGCTGAAAAATTACACTTTGAAGAACTCATTACACATGAGTATATACGTCCGGGTATGAGCAAGTCGGATTTAGATGAAGTCCTTGCAGCATTTTACAAAGTAGCCGAACATGTTGATGAACTCCGCAGTTAGGATACCTGAATTGAAAGGAAAGGTGCTGTTTGTATTCAGCGACCCGGGGGGCGCAAAGCCAATGCTTGCACTGGCCGAGCGGCACCCGGAGCCTACGGTATTATCTGATCGGTTGCATACTTTTTACGATAGCTTCAATGTGGATGTTGAAATCTGTGATAAAAATATTGACGGAATTATTTCTAAATATAACCCTGATTTCATTGTTACCGGAACATCATACAGGTCAACACTTGAAAAACAAGTACACAGGATAGCCGCACGTGAAGGTATCCCTTGTTTTGCATTTGTAGACCATTGGACATCTTTTCGAGTAAGATTTGAACAGGCGGATGGATCGTTATTGGTTCCTGATCAGGTTTGGGTGATAGATGAACGTGCAAAAACGCTTGCAATTAAAGCTGGAATACCGGAACAGCAAGTTGTAATTACGGGCAATCCTTATTATGACTGGCTTGGAAGATGGAAGCCAAACATAAGTAAGGAAACATTTTTAGATCAGGCAGGTTTGTCATCATCAAATGAGCGTTTGCTCTTATTTGCTCCTGATCCGCTTTCTAATATTGATGGAAAGCAGATTTATGGATTTGATGAAATTGAAGTGACAGATCAAATAGATAAACTTTTCAGTTCAAATCAAATCAATAACTGGATTGTTCTTTTCAAGGCTCACCCCAATCAAAATGCCGAGGTGTTGAAAAACGTATTGCAACGTTGTAGCAGTATCTACCTGCTTCCCGATAGTATTGATACAAATACATCGCTATATTATTCGGATGCGGTAATGGGCTTTTTCTCAAACATATTAATTGAAGCAAGCCTTCTTGGCAAGTCAGTTCTGAGATACCTGCCGTCTGAATTCGAAAATGATCCTTTTGCAGCACTTCAAATTGGTACCAGAACCAATCAGACTCAACTTCCTGAACATCTTCAATCATTAAGCATTTTTGCATGAATATGACTAAAGATATTTTCTTGGAAGGAGACCGTATTGTTTTGCGAATGTTAAAAGAGGAAGATATTAATGGAAACTATGCTCGTTGGTTAAATGATGCTGAGATTACTTTGTATAATTCACATGGGCGATTTCCGATGTCAATTGAGAAATTGCGTGATTTTGTAAAAAGTGCTTATGCTTCAAATACAGCTTTGGTTTTAGCCGTCTGTGATAAAGACTCGGGAACTCATATCGGTAATATCAGTTTGCAATCCATCAGTTGGGTTGACCGTAGTGCAGAAATTGCATTTTTACTGGGCGAAAAGGATTTTTGGGGGAAAGGCGTAATGTTAGAAGCAGGTAAAATAATGATTCGACATGCATTTGACGTTCTCAATTTGCATCGTATTCATTGTGGTACATCTTCTGAAAACATTGGCATGCAAAAACTGGCAGAAAAATTAGGTATGAACCTGGAGGGGGTCAGGAAAGAAGCCCTTTTCAAAAATGGAAATTATTACGACATATTAGAATATGGTTTGCTCTCTAGATGATATATGAAGTATTGTAAGAAATGTTTACAAACAGACACCCGACCCGGTATTCGATTTGACCATACCGGAGTTTGTCCGGCATGCAATTACCATGCAAGTCTTTTGCAAGTTGATTGGGATGAAAGACGCAAGGAACTTGATGATATTGTTGCTTTTGGTAAAGCAAACAACCACTCTGGATACGATTGTATCATTGGTGTAAGTGGTGGCAAGGACAGTACACGACAGGCATTTTTCGTGAAGGATGTTTTGAAAATGAATCCCTTATTGGTTTGTTTGAGTTACCCGCCCGAACAGGTCACTCAAAGAGGAGTGGATAATGTTTCAAACATGATTCGTCACGGTTTTGACTGTGTAACCATCAATCCTGCACCCGGAATTTGGCGGAAATTAATGCGCAAAGGTTTTTTTGAGTTTACGAACTGGTGTAAATCTACCGAGTTGGCATTGTTTTCCAGTGTGCCTCGTTTGGCAATAGCTTATCAAATTCCTTTGATCTGGTGGGGCGAAAATGCCGCATTGCAGCTTGGTGATCTTAATGTAATGGGGAAGTCGGGCAGTGATGGCAATAACTTACGGAAAATGAATACCCTGGGTGGAGGAGATATTACCTGGTTGTTGAGTGAAGAAGTAAAGCAAAACCAGATACTCCAATACGTATATCCTTCTGAAGAAGAAATGGAACGGGCCAACCTGCGCATCACGTTTCTCGGGTATTTCTGGAAGGATTGGTCGTTGATTGAAAATGGAAATTTTTCAGCACTGCGGGGACTTGAGATAAGAAACGAACGCCCTGATGAAATTGGCGACCCTTACGGCATTACATCATTGGATGAAGACTGGGTTACCTTTAATCAAAAAATTAAGTATTTGAAGTTTGGATTTGGTCGTATTTCCGATTATGTGAATGAAGACATACGGAATGGACGTATGACCCGGGATGAAGCGATTAAGCTTTGTGAAAAATATGATGGCACTTGCGCCCCGGCATATATTGAAAGTTTTTGTAACTATATCGGAATTTCAATTCATACATTTTGGGATCAGGTAGATCAATCGGTTAATCGAAATTTATTTGAAAAAACAGGGATGGGTCAATACAAGCCCAAATTTAAAGTGGGGGTTGGGTTATGAGTAACAATCCTTCCATCGTACTTGTTGATTATGGAGTAGGCAATACGTACTCCGTATCCAATGCTATCAGCTATTTGGGTTATAAAAAAATCCGGATCAGTGATCAGGAACAACATATTCGGGAAGCAGATGCATTAATTCTGCCGGGCGTAGGGGCATTTGATGAAGCCGCACGAAATCTTCGGGAACGCAAGCTTCATTTGATTTTGGGTGAAGCAGTACTCGTTCAAAAGAAACCGATTTTGGGCATCTGTGTAGGAATGCAAATGCTGGCCGAAGGTTCCGAAGAAAATGGTTGGCATGAAGGTTTAAATTGGATTCCGGGGAAAGTCAAAAAACTGACTCTGCCCGCTGCTTTTTCTGTTCCTCAGGTTGGATGGAATAATGTGTTCATTCAACAAAAAGACCCGCTTTTTACACGTACTTCCGAAAACCCAAACTTTTACTTTGATCACAGTTACCATTTTGAAACAACGCCAACGTATCGCATGGCTTGGTGCGATTATGGTATGGAAGTAACTGCGGCAGTACATAGAGACCATATTTTTGGGGTGCAGTTCCATCCAGAAAAAAGCCAGTCAAGCGGACTTAAACTATTCAGAGGATTTTTCAACGCAGTTTAAAATGCTAAAAAAACGGATCGTCGCTAATTTGGTAGTAAGAAACGGAATCGTTGTACAAAGCATCGGTTTCAAGCGGTATCTGCCTGTTGGTAAGCCGGCTATTGCTATAGAATTTCTGAATCAATGGGGGATAGATGAAATTATTCTAACGGATATTTCGGCATCGCAGGAAGGAAGGAACCCGGATTTTAAAATGATTCGAGAGGCAACACAAAAATGTTTTGTACCTCTAACAATTGGAGGCGGTATTTCAAATACGCAACAAATTAAAGAACTGATGCAATGCGGTGCCGATAAAATAGCATTGAACCGGTCGGTTTTAATACAGCCGGAACTAATTTCAGAAGCTGCTCATATTTTTGGGAATCAGTGTGTGGTTGTATCCATTGATGGCATTCAAACAGCAAACGGATACAGAGTTTACGACTATATCAATCAAACGGCAACAGAAAACGATCCCGGTAGTCTGGCTCACTTTGCGGAAGAGTCGGGTGCCGGTGAAATTTTCATTCATTCGGTGAACCGTGACGGATCTTATACCGGCTATGATCATACCCTTATAAACGAAGTGTGTAGCCGTGTATCCATTCCCGTTATCGCCTCCGGAGGTGCAAAAAATGCTGCACACATGCAAGCGCTTTTTAACGAAACAAACGCATCAGCCGCAAGTGCTGCCAATTTTTTTCACTTTTCCGAGCACAGCGTCATCATCACGAAATCGCAGTTGGCAAAAAATGTTGATATACGCCTGGAAACACATGCCAGTTATTCCGACAGTTTAGTTGATGATAAGATGCGACTCCTGAAAAAGGAGGACGAAGTGCTGGAACATCTCCTGTACACACGCATAACAAAAGAGATTATATGAAGTACTGCAAACGCTGCCTTTATCCTTCCAACCATCCGCTTTATCTCACATTTGATGCGGAGGGGGTATGCAGTGGCTGCAGGGTGCATGAAGAAAAAGACCTGCTAGACTGGAAGGAAAGAGGAGAAAAACTAAAAACAATTCTGGAAGGTTACAGAAACAGTTCCGGTTACAATTACGATTGCATTATACCGGTTAGCGGTGCCCGGGATTCGTACTTTATTGTGCATACCATCAAGCATGTTTACGGTATGAATCCTTTGTTGGTAACCTACAATAAACACTACAATACTGCTATTGGTGTACGAAATCTGGCCAATCTGCGCATCCGGTTTGATTGCGATATCATGACATTAACTGTGAATCCCGAAACCGTAAAAAAGATTACAAGGGCTACCATGCGTAAGATGGGCAGCATCTACTGGCACTGTTTAGCCGGACAAACAGTGTATCCTGTTCAAATGGCCGTTAAATTTAAAATTCCCTTGATCATTTGGGGCGCCCATCAGGGAGTGGATCAGGTGGGCATGTTTTCCCATTTGGACGAAGTAGAGATGACCCGTAAGTACAGAAAAGAACACGACTTAATGGGCGTGGAGGCTGAGGATCTCATTGATGAATTTGATGGGATTACCGGGAATGACATCGTTCCTTTTTTATACCCGGATGATAAAGAGCTCGAACGCGTGGGGGTTCGGGGTATTTATCTCAATAACTATATTCGTTGGGACAGCCGTTTGCAACACGAAGAAATGATTCGGCTGTACGGATATGAAACCGCCCCATTGACCCGTACATTTGATACGTACAACGATGTTGATTGCTGGAACTATGCCGATGTGCATGATTACATCAAGTTTCTGAAACATGGCTATTCCAAAGTGCTGGATCATGCTACACGTGAAATCCGTTTGGGCCACATGACCCGGGAAGAAGGCCTTCAATTGGTGACAGCTTACTTTGATAAAAAACCACAACATCTTCATTTGTTTTTGGAATGGATCGGAATGACCGAGAATGCATTTCATTATATTATTGATCAGCATCGAAATCCCGCCATTTGGCAACGGAACGATCAATGGGAGTGGGAACTGAAAGTGGATCTGCTTTCGGGACTTAAAAAGACAATGAGTGCCGAAGCTGCTTTGCCGTCTTCAAGGTCCTATGCTCCCTTTGAAAAGACAGCAGTCAAAATCAGTTCGGATCAAACAGATCGTTATATATTAATCGGGAAAGGGGTTTAAAGAAGCCTGTGCACTGTTCGTGCGAAACTACGTACATACACTGTTCCATTCCTTTCGAAATGGGAAAGAGTTCCCTGCAGTTTTTTTTGTTCCTGCTTTTGTAGCGTTAAAGCAGATTGTTGAGGTTGGAAAAAGATTTTAATTCGTGAAGCAGATATCACTACAATTACCTGAGATCAAATTGTTTGAACAAGATCCTTTCGGGTATAAATATACTTCCTCGGATCATTACGGAGCCTATATTGTATTGGCAAACTATGCCGGTGTTAACAATCCTAATCCCCGCATACCGGTTTATTGGGCACATGGTTGCAGCGGTCCATGGGAAAATGCGGATCCTTACTTTTTAACGGGTAGTTTCAAAAAAAGTGCCCCGTATTTTTTGGCCCGAAAGGACCAGGTAGATTGCCTGAAGCAGCATGGATATAAAAATGGAAAGGCAATTGGATTACCCGTTCTTTACCTGGAGCCCCGCAATTACAGGCGCATTGAAGGAAGTTTGCTGATTATGCCGCCTCATGTTTTGTCCGGCATGCGGCATGAAAAAAACGACGTTTATCAAAACTACATTGATTTCATCAGGCCCTATCTATCCGGGTTTAATTATGTTGCTGTTTGCCTTCATGCTTCCTGCTTACGTGAGGGGCTTTGGGTGAAAGAGTTTTCTGAACTGGGGATTGACATCATCGAAGGCGCACAATACAACGATGCCAACGCCTTATACCGGCAGGAAGCATTGTTTAAACAGTTTGAAACTGTAACCACAAGCGACTGGGGTTCGCATGTTGCCTATGCCTTGTACTGGGGCGCAAAGGTTTCAATTTGCGGTCCTAAACCGTTGGTTCAATTTGAAGATTATATACGCTGTGATGGATTTTGGGCAAAGTATCCAAAACTGCTGGAACTGTTCTTGAGCAAAAAAGTAGAAGAAGAAAGAGTTCATTTCTTACGTTCTTTTTTTATCCATCCTTCTGAAGCTGTTGCAGATGTAGAATTAGGAAAATTTCTGGTGGGCTACCGGCACCAATGTTCTTCAGATGAAATCAAGCAGTTGTTTTTTTCCAAAAATTTCATGCATTCGCTGAGCTATTTTTTCTGGAACATGGAAACGTATTTTACTGCCTATTATTGGAGACGTTTATACAAAAAGACCAAGTCGTTTGTGTGGAAACGCTTTTTCAAGTAACACATTGATGTATGAACTGCATTTTGAATGAGAACAACAAGCATGCGTAAAAAAAATATTTTATTTCACATTTACAATGTTGGGAGTGGAGGTGCAGAGCGCTGCCTTATTGAATTGTTTCATCATTACAACAAAAGCGAATTTTCGTTTCAACTGCTTACCAATGAAAAGCAAAGCGATGATTACAGTCAATTGCTGACAGCTTCAGATTTTGTAAGTGAGGCGGATTTGGGTTTTACCATCAAGCAAGCGGGGGCGTTTCGGATGTTGCTCCAACAGTTTCTGCTTTTTATGGGTGTTGCAGACCATCCATATATCTTACGACTGTATTATGTATGGCTGGTTCGTCCGGTATTAAAACAGGCTGTAAGACATGACTTTGATTTAACTGATGCAGCAGTCGATAGGATGTTTTTCAAGTTTTATAAAAGAAACTGGAAATATGTCTATCGTATTTCAAAAGCTGTTGCAAACAAGAAGCCCGATGTGTTGGTTGGGTCGTTGATACAGTCTTCCAACGCATTGATTTGGTTTGCAAAGATGTTACATCCCGGGATCTTTAAGAACGTACAATGGGTTGCCATTGAACAGGTCAACACCAAAGCAGCTTTTGAAGATGTGTACCGAGATGAAGAACTTACTTTTTGGATGCGTTTCAGCAAGTTCGTCTTTCAAAAAGCGGATACAATTGTTGCAGTGTCGGAAGGTGTAAAACAAGGGTTGGTTCGGTATTTTGAACAAGACCCATCAAAAATAGCAGTTGTTTACAATCCGGTAAATGTTGAAGCGGTAAACAGTGTGCAGCCCATTCAGGCAGGACGAAGCTATTTGATGGGGATCGGAAGAATTGAAAATCAAAAGCAATTTCATTTGTTGGTGGAGGCATTTGCGATTTTATCGGGACAAATTGATGTCAACCTCCTGATTATGGGAAAGGGATCCTTGCTTCCTGTATTAAAAAAGCAGGTCGATGCATTAGGTTTAACAGAGCGCATCCATTTCAATGATTTCAGTTTAAATGTATGGTCCTATTTAAAGGCGGCTGAAGCACTTGTGATGTCTTCTAAATTTGAAGGGTCACCTTTGATCATGGTAGAGGCCATGGCGGCTGGCACCCCTGTGATATCGTTTGACTGTGAATATGGGCCTTCTGAAATAATTGAACATCAAACATCCGGTTTACTGGTAGAGGCAGATAATGTTACAGCATTGGCCGATGCTATTAAACTATTATTGAATGACGCTCCATTACAGGAACGTTTAGGAAAAGGAGCTTTGAAACGTTCCGAAATGTTTGATTCCAATCGAATAACATTGCACTATCAAGAATTATTTAACTCAGTAATCAATTCAAAATATTGTTGAAACTTTAAAATCAAAAATTGTGGCAAATGAAAATCAAAAAATAACATTCTCATTTGGGAAAAATTGGAGAAGCTTTATTGATACAGTGGATGAAGGGGCACTAAGCAGTGCAATCGATGATATCAAAAGATGGGTTCCGGATTCGGTTTTAAAATTGCGAATACTGGATATTGGCTGCGGATCGGGGATTCATTCTTATGCCTTTTGGAAACTTGGTGCAGCTGAAGTGGTATCTTTTGATTACGATCAATATAGTGTTGAGGCAACCAAACGTGCCTGGGAAATAGCAGGTTGCCCACAAAACTGGAAAATTCAACAAGGTTCCGTACTTGATGAACAATTTTTAAAATCATTAGGTCAGTTTGATTTTATCTATTCATGGGGAGTGCTACATCATACAGGGCATATGTGGGATGCGATTAAAAACGCCATTACAATTCCCGTAAAGGAAACAACTGAAATCTGGATTGCACTGTATCAAAATAAATCAAGCTATGCTAGCGACATCGCTCTAAAGGAAAAGTATAACAAAAAGGGATTTTTTGGAAAAAAAATAATGGAGTTGCAGGAGATCATTAAAATCATGAAAGCAAGGAGGAGAAAAGGTTTAAATCCTCTGAAATGGAATGAAAAACGTGGCCGGGGTATGAGCACTTATTATGATATAGTCGATTGGCTTGGCGGACTTCCTTACGAAGTGGCGACAAGAGAAGAAGTTGACCTTTTCTTTAAAGAAAATGGAAATTGGTATTTGCAAAAGTATAATCCTGAACAGTCGTGTTATGTGTACTATTATTCGCATAAACTGACATCGGATCCTTTATTTATTGAATATCCATATTGATTTGAAACGAAATAATTGAAGCAGCTTCAACACATTCTGTTTGTAACTACAGAGTATTTCACTCCGGATCAGACGCAAACGGGCGGTCTTGGTCATTATATGTTTAAAGTGGCCAATAGCCTGAACGATCGGGGCATTAAAGTTTCGATCATTCACATTGATGGACACTCGGATTCCGGTCCAACATCTGATTCATTTGCCTACATTGGTTTCAAGCCCCACCCTTTTCAGGCTACTTTTTTTCAATATTTGATCCATCAGTTATCAAGGTTTTTTTTGAAGTATTCCTATTTGCACTTCTGTAAATTAAAAGACCGCTCCCGGCAAATACGAGCCTTTGTTGAACGGTTTTTGCACGAGCATCAACCGGATCTTGTACAGTATTCCAATTTAGGTGGTATTGCTTTTGAATTACCGGATGAAATACCAACGGTTATCCGGTTGAGCAGTCATACCGGCTTATATAATTTACTTGGCAAAGGTTATTATGGGCTGGATCCGCAAAAAGTAAATGCACAGGAAAAGATTGAAGCCTTGAGTTATCAAAAACCAACAGCTTTGCTTAGCCCTTCCCAGGCCATGTTGAAAGCTGCCAGGCCATACAAGCGTCAAATGCAGGTTGTAATTGAATCACCTGCTTTTGAATATCCGATGGATTCCGTTTCTACACTGTCGGGCGATTATTTGACCAAGCCTTTTCTGCTGTTTTTCGGTAGTGTTGATTACCGAAAAGGAGTGGATTTGTTGCTTCGTGCATTCAAAACCTTGGGTACGTCTGATGTAAATTTGGTGCTGGTTGGTCGTTGTCAGGAGGACTGTGAGGTGAACACACTCATTTCAAAACAACTCAAAGAACAACGTATACCGGGGGTGTATTATCCCGGTTCCATGAACAAACAGCAATTAAACAACCTCATCCGAAGTGCTCTTGCCGTTGTTTTACCCTCACGGGTCGATAATTTCCCCAACACACTGGTTGAATCATTGCAGCAAGGTAAAATCGTAATTGGTCCTTCCAACTGGGGTTTTGAGCAGGTAATTGAGAACGGCGTCAATGGTCTTTTATTCGAAAGCGGCAATAAACAGGAACTGTTAAAGGCGATCAATCAACTGTTACGATTAACGGATGAACAAAAGAAGCAAATGGAGAATGCAGCTTTGCAAACAGCGCATTTATTACATCCTGATCGCATCGTTCCGAGGATGATCCAATTTTATCATGATGTTATTGAATTTCATACAAAATTATGTGCGGAATAGCAGGAATCATACGTAAAGACAAATCTGTATCGGCGTTTGAAATGGAGCAAATGACAAACGCATTGCAACATCGGGGACCTGATGGTTGGGGTTGTAAACTCATGGAACAGGTTGCCATTGGTCATCGGCGTTTATCTATTATCGATATAGAAGGTGGAAGGCAACCTTTAAGTAATGAGGATGGAACCATCTGGATCACCTTCAATGGAGAAATTTATAATTTTCAGGAATTGCGGGTTCAACTTCTTGCCAAAGGACATCTTTTTCGTACTGCTTCAGATACCGAGGTGGTTGTTCATGCTTATGAAGAATGGGGGCATATCTGTGTTTCAAAACTTCGAGGTATGTTTGCCTTTGCTGTTGTTGATCAAAATAAAAAAGAAGTATTTCTTGCACGGGATCATTTTGGCATAAAACCACTTGTTTACGGTATATCAAATGGAATATTTTGCTTTGCTTCTGAAATTCAGGCGCTTCGTCAAGTGCATGATTTTAGTTGCTCCATAGACTTGGAAGGGTTGGACCAGTACCTTCAATTTCAATACATCCCTGCTCCTGCAACGATTTATAAAGAAGTTAAAAAACTTCCGCCGGCACATTTTATGGTGGTTGATTTTCATGGTCAACTACAAAAAAAGGAATCGTACTGGAAGTTGGAATTTAAAGAAGGGGCGCACAAAACCCGGGAAGAGTGGAAAGAAGAACTTGAAGCCGTGATTAAAGAATCGGTACGTGCTCACCTGGTTAGTGATGTACCTTTCGGCGCATTTTTATCGGGAGGTATTGACAGCAGTGCGGTTGTTGGTATGATGGCACAACAGATGCAACAGCCGGTAAAAACCTTCAGTATCGGATTTAAGGAAGAGCAATACAATGAGCTGGAGTATGCCAGAACGGTAGCCCGAAAATGGGGTACAGATCACTATGAGGAAATTGTAGAGCCCGACGCACTGGAAATCTTACCCGATTTGGTACGACATTACGGTGAACCCTTTGGCGACAGTTCGGCTATTCCTACTTGGTATGTAAGCCGTTTGGCACGCAGGCATGTAACCATGGTGCTTACCGGAGATGCAGGTGATGAATTGTTTGCAGGATACCAATCCTACACCCGGATGTGGAGCCGTCATGCAACCCCTGTTCCCAATCATTTAACAGGTCTCAAAAAGTTAGCATACCCTTTGATGAACGCAGTTCGGCCAACAAAGTATCCGTTGAAAACTGCGAATTTAAAGGATTGGCTTCGGTACATTCATTATTGTGATGACGCTGCCCGGCAACAATTCTGGAAACCCGACTTTCAACAACAATTTAAAACCATGAATCGTTCTTTCCTGGAACAATACTTTCAGGAAGCCGCCTCTTATTCTCATTTTCAAAAAGCACAATATTTAGATTTTAATTCGTATTTGCCGGGCGATATTCTTGCTAAAGTGGATGTTGCCAGTATGATCCATTCATTGGAAACACGAACCCCATTATTGGATTTAAAAGTCGTGGAGTTCGCTGCAACGATACCACAACAAATCAACATCCGTAAACGGGACCAGAAATGGGAGGGGAAATTGTTGTTAAAAGAAATGTTGAGTAAGTATTATCCGGAAGACTTTATCTATAGGAAAAAAATGGGCTTTGCTACTCCAATCGATCATTGGTTTGGTGCTTCAGGTAAGCAAAAGCAGGATGTTCGTGACCGCATACTGGATTCATCAAATATCCTTAATGATTTTTTCAATGCTACATCTCTGAAAGGAATTGTAAACGGAAACAATGCGGGACAACAATGGCTCTTTTTGTTTTTACTGGAATGGTTGGAACAAAACAAATCAAAGAGTAAATTATAAGCTAAAACTAAGACATGAAGTATATTAAACAATTGGATTCGATAAGAGCATTTGCAGTAATTTTTGTGATTTTGACGCATTGGTTCCCGCAAGCCGCATTTAAACAATATGTTGACCTTGGAGGAACCGGTGTTGATATTTTTTTTGTTTTGAGTGGGTTTTTAATTACTGGGATATTATTGGAAAGTAGGCGCTCTGTAGAACTTGGAGCCTCAACTGTAACGAAAGGTATTATAATTCGAAATTTTATTGTACGACGGGTATTACGCATTTTTCCAATTTACTATCTTCTGATCTTGATCTTGCTTGTTTTTGATAATGTTTTAAAAAGTTCCATGAGAGAAGATGTAGTCTATTATGCAACTTATATTCAAAACTTTCTGTTTTATGAACGTCAATCATGGCCAGGAGGTAAATTGGCGCACCTTTGGTCGTTGGCAGTAGAAGAACAATTTTACTTATTCTGGCCCTGGCTTATGGTGTTTGTAAACAGTAAATACATTAAACACACCATTTTGTTTTTTATCATTTTGGGCTTTACTTCCAATTATATTTTCAAGCTGTTATTAGAAAAAAAGGAACTTATCAACATCTTGACACCAACCTGCTTTGATGGTTTTGGTGTTGGTGCTTTGATGGCTTATTACAATACAAACCATAAAGCATACTTTCAAAGGGGTAAATTAATAAAGATATTTTCACTAATTGCATTAGTTCTTCTCAGCATTAATCTTATTACTGAAAATC
Organism: Chitinophaga pinensis; assembly: GCA_943368955.1. Taxonomy (GTDB): domain Bacteria; phylum Bacteroidota; class Bacteroidia; order Chitinophagales; family Chitinophagaceae; genus Lacibacter; species Lacibacter pinensis_A. Next base: position 502,099 of record CALRLY020000002.1, on the reverse strand, counting down.
GCTGGATCCCCAACCGGACGATTGTTTCATTTTTTACTGGCGCTTTGATTATTTATTGTTTATTGCCTTCAACTGATGTTATTAAGAAATATGTATTTGGAAATAGTTTGTTGATTTTTATTGGCAAAATTAGTTACGGAGTCTATCTCTATCACAATTTTATTCCATTATACTGGAAGGGCTTCATTCACATGCTGGATCAACGTTCATTGAAAGTGCCCTTTGTGAATATCTGGATTCCCGCCGGATATGAAAATATGTTTTTGCTGACCCAAAGTGCGTTGCTGTTGTTGCTGATATCCTATCTTTCTTATCGCTTTATCGAGTCTCCGATTTTAAAATTGAAGTCGAGGTTTTCCGCTCATTGATTGTAGTGACGGCTAAAAGGGTCAATATTGGGTTTTTACAAATACAGAATCAGCGCCTGAAGAATTAATTGTTTTCTTTTCGATTAAAATGATTTAGGGTCAATTCATTTAAAGAACAGGTTTAATTTTGAATAAGAAAATGAATTGTACTTAGCAGTATTAAAATTTAAGAACATGAACTATTTTTCACAAGACAGACAAGATGAGTTTCTTCACAAAGTTTTCTTTAAGGGAGAAAGAAATGGTTTTTTTATTGATATAGGTGCTCACAATGGAGTGTCTTTTTCGAATTCATTGTTTTTTGAAAAAGAATTAGGTTGGGATGGATTGTGCGTTGAGCCTATACCTGAAGTGTATGCTGAATTAAAAAAAGTCAGAAATTGTTATACTGAAAATGTTTGCGTGAGTGATGAAGAGAAAGAACTTTCTTTTTCCAGGATTACAGGTTATGGGGAAATGTTAAGTGGAATAACAGAACAGTATGATCAACGACACCTTGACCGAATTAAGAGAACAATCGCCAACAAAGGCGGTAAGTTGGAGGAGATTAAAGTACAAGGTATTCGTATGGACTCGTTGATAAAAAAGTATCATATTTCGAAAGTTGATTTTATAAGTATAGATACAGAGGGAAATGAGTGGCCCATAGTCAGTACAATTCCGTTTGATATACTTCGTCCCAAGTTAATTTTAGTAGAAAACAACTACAATGATAATCATATCAGAGGATTTTTAATTTCTAAAGGTTATCAGCTCTGTATCAGTTTAACCGATGATGTTTTTCATGATGGCAATCTTTCATTGTCTGAAAAAGTACGACTCTTCGTTTTTCGTGCCGATAGGTATTTGAATTACATTTTAAAAAAAGTTAAGCGAGCTTTAAGGTAATATCCATGAATGGGTATTCCAAGCATATTGTTTTTATTCTGCAACGCCTTCAAGCGGGTGGAGCCGAACGTCAGGTGAGTTATCTGGCGCATTACCTGCAGGAGAAATCCTGTAAGGTTACCGTTGTGTATTTTGGCTTAAAAGAACAAAAGACGGCCCGTTGGTTTGAAGAACAGAACATCCGCTTGCTGCCTATCGGCTTTAATGAAAAGCAGTTGTTGAAACCTGATCGAACAATTAAAGGTCGAATCAGGAAATTAAGGTTGCTTCTTAAAATAATTGTTTTTTTTCGAAAACTCAAGCCCGATGCCTTGCTTCCTTTTACATATGAGCCGAATATTCTCATTGGTCGTTATTGGAAATACACAGGTGCTCAATGTTGTTTCTGGAACCAGCGGGATGTTGGTTTGTATTTTTCCGGGAGTGGTTTTGAGAAGAAGGCTTTATGGAATTGTACACATTGGGTAGCCAATTCACCTGCCAGTGCGGCCTTTTTACAAAAACAGGGGATTGAAACGATTTCTGTGATACCCAATGCTGTACCGGTGATGGCAAAACGGATGGCTTTAAAGAATGATTCTATCCGTGTACTAATGATTGGAAACCTGCATGTGAACAAAGACCATCTCACCCTTCTAAAAGCCTGGCAGATCGTGCTGTCAAAGGCACAGGAAATTGACTTGCAGCTCTTGCTGGCGGGTGGTACCGGGAACGGTGAAGCGTCGGTTAGGGATTTTTTGAAAGATGAACAACTTGAAGGTTCGGTTCAGCTCCTCGGGGTGGTATCAGACATTCAGGAACTGATTGCATCTGTTTCAATCGGAGTGCTCAGTTCCAAAGCAGAAGGGTTGCCCAACGCTGTACTTGAATGTATGGCCGGCGGTTTGCCTGTTGTGGCAACCGATAATGAAGGGTGCCGTTTTGCCTTGGGGGATGATTACCCCTTTTTATCCGGCATTGGAGATGCTGCTGCAATGGCTGAGCAATTATTAAAATTTATTCACTCTCCGGAACTACGAATTCATTGGGGGCAGCGGAACCAGGTGCGAATCGTTCAGCACTTTTCTGCAGATAAAATGGGGGCGGCTTTTTGCACATTGATTGAACAAATCGGGTAAATAGGCTATGAAAGTGAAACTTGCATTTTCGGATTTCTGGAAGGGATTTGAACCCACCAATAACTGGTTTTATCATTTCCTCAGCCGGCATTTTGATATTGAACTTTCTGATCAGCCTGATTTTCTGATTTACTCCACTTACGGCCATCAGTATCTGCGTTACAATTGTACACGCATTTTTTACACCGCTGAAAACCGCAGGCCTGACTTCTGGGCCTGTGATTATGCACTGAGTTTCGATTTTCTGGGACGATCCAATCATTATCGTTTACCCTTATATGGCATCTGGGATGGTTTACGTCCTCCTGAATTAACAGCGCCCAAACCCTCCATTGAATCGTTTCTTGCTAAAAAGAAAAAGTTCTGTTGCATGGTGGTATCCAATCCGCAAGCGCACAAGCGGATTGACTTTTTTCATCAACTCTCCAGGTATAAGCAGGTTGATTCAGGTGGCAGATATCTCAACAATGTGGGAGGTGCAGTAACTGATAAGCTGGCATTTTTGAAAGAATACAAATTTGTAATAGCATTTGAAAATTCCTCTTATCCGGGGTATGTTACAGAAAAAGTGTTTCAGCCCATGTTTGTAAATACCATTCCCATTTATTGGGGAAGTCCAGAAGTGGGTAAGGATTTTAATACGAATAGTTTTGTTAACTGGCATGATTACGGGGATGACGGGGCAGTGATTCAACGTATTATTGAGTTAGATCAAAACCCGGATGCGATGACTGCTTTATTGAAGGAACCGTGGTTCCCTGATAATGAGGTGAACAACTTTGTACGGGAGGAACATATTCATAAATTCTTCCAACGAATTTTCACTACACGTGTGAAACCAATTGCCAATAGCTGGCGTCGCTGGCCCTCTATTTTGTCGAGAAAGTGGAATAGTTACCAGTTGAAACAACGTCGTAAGTAATTTCCCTGTGAAGATTTCAGTTATAATACCCTGTTATAATCAATCACATTTTTTGCCAGATGTTTTGCAATCACTTCAGGCGCAGGATTATACAGACTGGGAAGGAATTGTTGTGAACGATGGTTCAACAGATGATACAGAATTATTGGCCCGGTCGTTTGCAGCAGCTGACCATCGCATTCAGGTAATTACTAAGTCAAATGGAGGTTTGTCTTCAGCCCGGAATGCTGGTTTGCTGGCGGCAACCGGATCTTTACTGCATTTTCTAGATGCAGACGATTGCGTGTTGCCGGGATGTTACCGGTATGTTGTTGCTGCTGCACAAGAGCACCGTGATATTTTTTTGATAAAAACCGGGTACAGGTATTGTTACGGTTCTGAAAGAAAAATACTGCATACAAGTATACCGCAGCAGGAAAAACATTTATTGCCCGGTATCCTGGAAGGCAACGCAGGACCTGTACACAGTCTGTTTATCAGGACGCAAGCCGCCAAAGCAGCTGGAATGTTTGATGAGTCGTTGAAGAGTGCGGAAGATTGGGATTTCTGGATGCGTGTGGCAAAAAGCGGGCACGGCGACCTGCATGTGATTCAGAAGCCTTTTGTTGATTACAGAATAGTGGATGAAAGTATGAGCCGGAATGCATTTGTGATGTATGAGGCGCTTAAAACCGTACTGCTGAGGGCACCATATAAAGACGATCGAATTAAAACAGTGAGTCAGTTGAACAAAGTTTATTCAATTGATACAGCTGCCTCTTTAAAGCGAATATTATTGATGTGCCTGGGCGTAAGCGTAATGCAGGGAAAAATGAATGCCTCCGTTCAACTGATGCTTCAGGAGCAGGAACGGGAGCAACTCCAATTCCGGGTTGCTGATTTTGGTGTGATGTGTTCGTACCTGTCGTTTCGCTATCGATATGATGATGCGTTTACTCAATTTTTATTACAGGAAATCCGCCCTCGTTTTGATGAGTTCTTCACGGCACTCGGGTATTCTGTTTCGTACAAAAACCGTATACTGTCTGAAGTGTTTCGTAAACACTTACAAGTGAATCGACACAGAAAGTTTGGTTTAGTGGCTCCGTTGTTAAACCGACTGGCTGAATTGCAGCAACGTTATTTATGAAGGGAATTTCGATTGTAGTTTGCACCCATAATAGCTCCGGTAGGATTCAGCCTGCCTTGGCGGCACTTTTTCAATTAGAGCAACCAGCCGGCGTTGCTGTTGAGATCATTATTGTAGATAATGCTTCCACTGACGGGACCGGTGTCTGGTGTTCCGCTTATGCTAAGGAAGAAGCATTTGCGGGTTCGTTTACTGTAGTAGCCGAAGCAAGACCTGGGCTCAATTTTGCACGTTTGAAGGGCTTATATACAGCTGCATACGATTGGATTTTGTTTTGTGATGATGATAATGAACTGTTTCGTGACTACCTGGTACAGGCAGTACATATTTTGCTGCAGCAACCCAAAGCAGGTGCATTAGGAGGTTGCGGTATTCCCCGTTTTGAGACAGCACCACCTGGATGGTTTGAACGGTACAGTCACAGTTACGCGGTTGGACCACAGGCTGCAAAGAATGGTGCGTTGGTGGAACGCCCTGCTGAATTATACGGTGCCGGTTGTTTTTTTTATAAACCAGCCTTGTTGCATTGGTTTGATAAAGGGTTTACAACCGTACTAACCGACCGGAAAGGACAACAATTGGTATCCGGTGGAGACGTAGAGTGGTGTTACCTGGTGCAACTGGCAGGCTATTCATTGGTGTATGACAGTAGTTTACGTTTTTATCACCGGATGCCGCATGCACGGTTGCAATGGGATTATTACCTGAAACTGAAAGCAGGGATTACTCAAGGAACCGCTCGGCTTACTGCATACCATTGTTTTTTCAGATATACATCTCCCTTACTATGGCAATTTGTTGGTTTGTATGTTGCTGGTTTAATTTGGGCATCCCTCTTATGGTTGTATTTTCAGTACAAGCGAAGGCTTATGCCTAGCCGATATAGCCGAGAGGAAATTGCCATTGGCCAAACAGTTCTTTTTCAGCGCATGAAAGCTTATTGTAAGGATGCATGGACTGCGCTACATCACTTCCGCCAAATACAAAATTTCAGATGAAGCCATTTTTTAGTGTAATTGTTGCAGCATATAACAAGGCAGATGTAATTGGAAGTACACTGGATTCACTTCTAGAGCAAAGTTTTACAGATTTTGAAATTATTGTTATAGATGACGGATCTAATGATTACTCCGCTAAACTTATAGCTGAGTATAATTCACCAAAAATTACATATTACTATCAAGTTAACAAGGGAGTGTCGTCAGCCCGTAATAAAGGAGTTGAGATAAGCAGAGGTAGTTATATTGTTTTTCTTGATGCAGATGATCAAGTTGAGAATGATTGGTTGTTTCATTTTCATCATAAAATCATTTCTTTTGAGGCTGATTTAGTTTTTTGTGACGTAAGAACACTGGATGCTATTAAAAATGAAGTTAGAGTTACAAGTGCCAGATTTCCTTATGGAAATAATCAGCAATGTGAAAGTGGCATTTATTTAACAGGTGCGTTTTGTATTAAGGCCGATCTTCTAAAGAAAGTTGGGTGTTATGATTCGAAACTTAGATTTGGAGAAAATGCTGAACTTAGTATTAGAATGTTACATCTATCACCCAAAATTGCATTTACTGATCAACCTGGTTTAATTTATAATTTAAATCAGGAAGGCTCTGGAAAAAATTATTTAAATAGGATACTAGATACTGAGTATGTAATACAGAAGCATAAATCATATTTTTCAAAAAATGTTATGACATTGCAACTGTATTATCAATCAATTGCATTCGGGTATAAGAAATTGAAAAATAAGAGAAAAGCATTTGTTTTTTATATTAAAGCATGGCTTGTGCGAATTACATCATTGAAGCCTCTTTTATTAGCAATTCGTCTTGTCATTACAGGAAAATAAACAGTTGATATTGGATGAATTTTGATATTTCAGTTATAATACCGGCTTATAATCCTGATACTCGACTTATTGATGCTATAAACAGTGTTTTACTTATTAGTGGATTTGAAATTGAATTAATTATTATTGATGATTTCTCAACAACAGAAATTTCTGAGTTGCTATCTGGATATATTACTAATCCAAGTATACGTCTGGTTAGAAATAAAATGAACTATGGAGTTAGTTTTTCCAGAAATCTGGGTTTAAAAATTGCCAGAGGAAATTATATTGCTTTTCTCGACGCAGATGATGTTTATTTGAATAACAGATTTGATTTTTTACGTGATTCAGAGTTTGTTAAAAAGTTTTCGGTATTTTTTCATAATACTCTTTGCGTTGATAAGAATGGAGATTATCTGAAATATTACAAATTTCACGATTTTCAGATGGGTGTTGATAATCCAATTGATATTTGGATTGGCAGGGAAAATGGGTCGTATTGTACTTTGGGAGTGACAATTCAAAAGGGTGCTTTGCATGAAGATTTATTTGATCGGTCATTAAAGTATCATGAGGATACGCTTGCCTGGTGGAAACTTATTTCTTCAAATAAATGTTATTTTGATTTGGGAGAACCAGTTGCAGTATATAAGTGGACAGATTCTAATATTGCTGCAGGTCAATGGGTGAAATATACTAAGCTTTTTTACAAGAAAGTTATTTTTTATTTTATCCGAAAGCCTTATCAGATATCATTGAAATCGTGGAAAAGTATATTGAAAAGATTTATAGCACTTTACGCTGGCACAATTGGCAGATAGGATTTTTTAAAAAATAAAATTTGGTATATGATAAAGTTGCATTGCGAATTTGTTGAAGGTCTTAAAATTGGGCCCAAAACAATTTTAGAAATTGGATCAAGGGACGGGGATGATGCAGAATATTACAGAAGGAGATTTAATTTGATAAGTGGGAATGTACATGTAGTAGATGCAAATCCATTAATGATAACAGAGATTAAAAAAAAGTACCCAAATATTAATATTTATAATTACGCAATTCATGATGGTGAAGATGAGGTGAGAGAGTTTAATCAAGTTGTAGATGGTGGCAAAAATATGGTTGGCGTTAGTTCTCTGCTTGATAGGAATGATAATTTTTACCAAGATTATAAGACAAAGAAAATATCAGTTAATGCAATTTCTGGTTCAAAATTGCTAGAAATGATTGGTATGGAAATAGATATTTGTAAGATTGATGTAGAAGGTTTAACATTTGAAGTTTTAAAATCTTTTGGTTCAAGAATAAGCTCAATTAAAACATTGCATATTGAGACCGAAATAGAACCAGTCTGGAAAGATCAGCGTGTACATACAGATGTCGTTAGGCTTCTCGAAAGTCTTGATTTTAAAATGGTATGGTCACTGCAATATAAAAATCAATACGATAGTGTATGGATAAATAATAGAAGTGTAGTAGTCAATAGTAATATTAGAAGAAATTTGAAATATTTACAATGGAAATCTAGGAGTATAGGTGAATTAAAGAGATTAAAATTGATAAGACTACTTTCAAAGTTTAAAAAGCATCTGTTACATTCTTGAAATATTTTAGATTACGATCCAAATCTTTTCATTTGTGAAATTCGCTGCATTTATTGTTACCTATAAGCGTCCTGATACGGCATCTGACTCGATCAAACGATTGTTTCATCAATCAGTAGCTCCCAAAGAGGTGGTGGTGATTGATAATGACCCGGATCAATCGGCTTCTGTTTTAGAGAACCTGGATGGCTTACCGGTTCGTTATGTAGCGGTGGGTTCCAACTCCGGTGCTGCCGGTGGTGCCGCCAAAGGTTTGCAGGTATTGGCAGAGGAGGGCTATGACTGGATTTCCTGGATTGATGATGATGATCCGCCCATTTTTGAGGATGTGTATGAGCGGTTGTTGCAATTAGCAGCAGGACAAGAACGTTGCGGCTGTGTGGGAATTATTGGGCAACAGTTCAACAGCAGTACCGGTATCATCAGCCGGTTTCCGGATGCGGCATTGAATGGTGAGGGGGCCTTGGAAGTGGGTACTATAGCTGGTGGCATGATCAAGATAGTGAGTGGGCACCTGGTTCGTACGCATAAGGTGTATCCGGATGCCCGGTTATTTTTTGGCTTTGAAGACCTCGATGTGGACCTGCAGATCAAACAGGCAGGATACAGACTTTTTGTTGATAAAGAACTATTTCTACGACACCGGCAGCATTACAACCGCATGAATCTTGTTACCCAACGTTCTTTACAGAAACCGAAAGAGCGTTTGTGGAGAGAGTATTATTCGATCCGGAGTTTATTGGCGATTCTCTGGAAGCATCGTTTGTATGCATCGTTTGTGTCGACTTTTTTGCGTGCTGTTTATAAAGTTTTCTATAATTATCGTTTTGGAGTTGCGTACGGGAACCGGAATGCGGGGTATATGGTAAGGGGGATTTTGGATTTTATGCAAGGAAGGTTTGGAAAGAGGGTTTGAGGGGATTGGGAATTTGGGATTGGGAATTGGGGATATAGTTTCATGTTTAGTTACTAAGCTGTGATGAATGGTATTGCTTTTGTTTTGGTGACCTATAACCGCTTGCAGAGTTTGCAGCGGGTACTCGAGGCTGTGGCGAGCTATGAGTGGGACTATGAGCAGTTTGTCATTGTGGACAACTGCAGTACAGATGGAACAAAGGCCTACCTCGAGGAACTGAACCGGCATCAACGGTTTCACCTGATCCGTACAGAACGGAACATAGGTCACGGAGCGGCATTGGCCCGGGGGTTTGCCTGGCTGCAGCAACATTCCTCAAGTGAGTGGTACATCACACTGGAAGATGATAGTATTCCTGACAGTGGATTGCCGGGTATTCTCTTGAAAGCTATCACGGATTCGGCTTTTGATTTTATTTCACCTGCCGGTTATTTTGTCAGCACCGGTAAGCGTGTATTTGTCGTGAATGAAGCGGATGTGCCGGTGGAAGCACAGTTCGGTATTTTTGACGGATCTATTCTGCGGGCTTCCATCCTGTCGCACACCGGTTTGCCCGAACCGCACTGGTTTATGATGTTTGATGATTATGAGTTTTGTTACCGCATGATCCGGAAGGGTTACCGTATAGGGGTGATCAAAAATGATTTTCACACAATTCTGCATCATGGCGGTGGGGAGCGGTTTTCGAAGGCCAGCATCTGGCGTGGTTATTATCACGCAAGGAATCATACACTTTTTTTGAAAAAATATTTTTCGCTTCAATTACTTCTTGATTACCTGCTGATCCAGGGAAAGACGGTGGTGGGCTTGTTGGCAGCGCCGGACCGTTTCCGGAGGATTGGGTTACGGTTGAAGGGAATGTGGCATGGGTTGATGGGGAAGGAGGGGTTTACTTTGGATCCGGGGACAATGAGGTTTGTAGAGTAGGGTTTGAAGGCCGAAGGTGCCGACCGATAGCGTCGGTATTTATTGTTTTAAGGGTTTAAGGTTGGTTCCAGAGGTTCAAAAGTTCAAGGGTTCAAAAGGTTGGGATTTCGGTTCCGGAGTATGGGGAATCAATGATTGAAGGATTGAATTAGTGAATGAGTGAATGGGGTTTCGGTTTCGGAGTTTGGTATTTGCGGTTCTTTTGGGCAGAATGGGTTTGACACGGCTTTTTTCTCACAAATTCCACGGATTACACAGATGGAACCTCGCTGGCGCTTCGGTGAGGGGTGTACGCAAAGGCCCAATGAAGTAAGGGGGCAGAGGGATTTTCGCAAGCGAAAATGGGCTTCGCAGAAAGGGTGCGGTGGACTACGAGATTTGATAAATATATTTTTATGTCTTATCTAACACAAGATCATGTACGTTATACCAGGGGGAAGCAATCGGTTTTGAAAACGTTTCTGTTCAATCCCGGTTTCCGGTTTATGGTGGTGGTGCGGGGGTGTCAGCGGTTTGGAAAGTTTCATCCGGCGGGCATACTGTTCCGCCTCTGGTTCCGCCGGCTGCGGGTGAAGTATGGGTACCAGGTTCCTTTCTCCACAAAAATTGGTGCGGGGTTGTTTTTGGGGCATTTCGGCAGCATTGTTGTGAATAAAGGAACAGTGATCGGCCGCAACTGCAATCTTGCACAGGGAGTTACCATTGGTCAGGTAAACCGGGGCAAACAGCAAGGCTGTCCCGTAATCGGCGACCGGGTGTGGATCGGAGCCAATGCGGTGGTGGTGGGCGGCATTACCATCGGGAATGACGTGTTGATTGCGCCATTGACCTTCGTGAATTTTGATGTTCCCGATAAGGCAGTAGTAGTCGGGAATCCGGGGCAGATTATCAATTACAATGGCAGCGAAGGGTATGTTAACGACCTGGTACTGTAGTTTCAACCTTTGAAAGTCCTCTTCACCATTGATTCACTTGGTAACGGCGGTACCGAACGCAGCCTGGCCGATCTGATCCGCTGTTTTTCGCCGGAAACGCAGGTGGTGTTTTGCTATTGTTACTCCAACGAAACACTAAAACCATTGTATGAAACGCTGCCGGTACAGTTGGTGTCGCTGCAGTTACAAGGGAGGTACGACTTCATCAAAGGCATCTGGTTGCTGGTGCAACTGATCCGGAAGGAGCAGCCCGATCTCATCGTATGTTCGCTCTACCGGGCTTCTTTAATGAGCCGCATTGCATCACGTATTACCGGTGTACCGGTCGTGGATACGTTAGTGGAAGAAACCTATGGTGAACAGCGCCGATCGGTGTTCAAAGGAAAACAGGTGCTGAAATTCCTGGTGCCCTATTGGCTGGACCTGCTGACAGCCGGCATACCTGTTCATTGGATCAGCAACTCGAAGAGTATTGCTGCTGCCAACAGCCGGCATTTGAAGATTGCACCATCAAAAATAACCACCATATACCGGGGAAGAGATTCCAGCCGCTTGCGGCCCTGGCAACAGCCCGCTGACGCACCCAAAGGATTTGTTTTTGCTGCAATCGGTCGCCTGTACCCGAAGAAGGGTTTTTCAGATTTGATTGCTGCGTTTTCGTTGGTGGCACCTGAATTTCCGCAGGCCCGGTTGGTGATCTATGGCGGTGGACCATTTGAAGGTACATTGGCTGCCATGATTCGGGAACAGCAACTGGAAAAGCGCATAACGTTAGCCGGTAATACACCCGATGCCTGGAATCATTTGTACGAGGCGCATTGCTTTGTGTTTCCCAGTTGGTATGAAGGGTTTAGTGGTGCGCTGGTGGAGGCGATGATGATGGGGATTCCTATTATAGCATCAGATATACCTATGAACCTGGAAGCGGTGACTGAAGGGAAAACGGCCTTGGTGCACCGGGTGAAGGATGTGGAGCATCTGGCCGGTTGTATGATTGAGATGATTGATGATTATGGGAAGATGATAGAGATGGGTGCTACTGCGAGAAGGGAGGCGTTGGAAAGGTTTGAGTTGCGGAGGATTGCGGGGGAGTATGAGGGGGTGTTGAGAGGTGTAACGGTGCCCCCCAACCCCCTAAAGGGGGAGTAAGATTTTCCAGGGTTTGTTGTCGGTTGTAGGTTGCATTTCGGTTCCGGGGTATGGAAATCAGGGTTTGAGGATGAGGTGGAACGTGCACCATCTTCCCTTGAGGGAAGTAGCCGCAGGCCGAAGGGTGTGGGGAGGAAGTTCCAGAGGTTCAAGGGTTCAAAGGTTCCAGAGGTTGGGATTTCGGTTCCGGAGCATGGGGAGTCAATGATTGAAGGATTGAATGAGTGAATTCGATTTCGGTTCCGGGGTATGGAAATCAGGGTTTGAGGATGAGGTGGAACGTGCGCCATCTTCCCTTGAGGGAAGTGGCCGCAGGCCGAAGGGTGTGAGGGGGCGGTTGAAAGGTTTAAAGTTTAAGGTTTAAGGTTGCGAATACTTCAACTCATACAAAAACAGCAACTCCGTGGGGTCGAAGTGTTCACAGCACAGTTGTGTGGACACTTGCAGGCGATGGGGCATGAAGTGTTGCTGGTGAGCCTGGTTGTAGGCGATGCCGTATTGCCTTTTGAGGGACGGACGGAAGTGCTGGGTGCAAGTCTGCATCGTAAGTGGTGGGATGTAGCAGGGTGGAAACGATTGGCCCGCCTGATTCATTCGTTCCAACCCGATATCGTGCAGGCAAATGCGGCCGATACGCTGAAATATGCCGTGTTGTCGAAATTGTTGTTTCGTTGGAAGCAACCGTTGTTGTACCGCAATGCCAGTGTAATGAGCCGGTATACTCCTTCTTTTTTTTCAAAGACCCTTACCCGTATGTTGCTGCAGCAGGTGGATCATGTGTTATCGGTGAGCCAGGTATCTGCGGCTGATCAGTATTCTTCTTTTGGGATGCCAAAAGATAAAGTATCTGTATTGCCCATTGGCGTGGAACCAAAGGAAGCCCGCACCGATCTGTTCCGGGAGCAACGTGGGTTTCACTTAGTTCACGTTGGTGGCTTTACGTTTGAGAAAAATCATGCCGGACTGATCCGGATTTTTCAACGGGTGCGGGAACGGTTACCGGAAGCAAGGCTGTGGCTGGTGGGAGATGGGCCTTTACGGAGTGCTACGGAGCAGCAGGTCATTCAACTAGGGTTACAGGATTTGGTTACGTTTACTGGTAATCGTGAAAATGCAGTGGACTATATAGCTTCAGCCAATGTGCTGTTACTGCCCAGTATCATGGAGGGATTACCCGCCGTGATACTGGAGGCATTTTATTATGAAACACCTGTGGTGGCGTATGCGGTGGGGGCTATCCCGGAAGCAGTACAGGAAGCAACCGGCTGGTTAGTGCCGGTGGGTGATGAACAGGGCATGGCAGGTCAGGTGTTGGATATTCGGAATTCTTCAAGGGAGCAGCTGGCACATCGGACAATACAGGCAAAGAAACTGGTAATAGACTCTTATCTCAACCCTGTGGTGGCGAAACATTTTGCGGATTTTTATCAGTCAATGTAATGGGAACAATAAAGGTGCTGCATATCATCAAATCCCTTGGTCGTGGCGGCGCTGAAACACTGTTGCCGGAAACCATAGCTGTACACGACAAGGGCGCTTTTGAATTTCATGTCATCTATTTTCTTCCCTGGAAGGACCAACTGGTTGAGACGATTCGTAAAGCTGGAGGCGTTGTGACCTGCTTCTCTGCAACCAATAATTTGCGGATTCTGTTGCAGGCACGGAAGGTGATCCGGTATGTGCGGGAGCATGAGATTGATGTGATTCATTGTCATTTGCCATGGGCGGGGTTTCTGGGGCGGATTGTGTATCAGATGACGGGTGTACCGGTGCTGTATACGGAGCATAACAAGCAGGAGCGGTATCATATTCTCACTAAAACGATCAATCAACTAACATTTAACTGGCAAACAGCCGGTATTGCGGTTTCGGAGGAAGTGGCCAGATCGATTCAGAAAAACATTCATCCGGAAATTTCAGTAGAAACTGTATTGAATGGTGTGAATACGGGGCGGTTTGTGGTGGAAAGAAATGTTGTGGGTTGTGGGTTGTCGGTTGTGGGTTCGGAGCGTTCCGGTGAGGGTGATCCTGGTCTGGAAAAGAATACGGATGTGATTGATGATCAGAATGTGGGGGAGGATGTTATGGGTTATGGGTTACGGGTTATGGGTTTGGAGCTTTCCGGAGAAAATGAGTCTATTCAAAAACAGAATACAAGTACAGAGAAACGTAAAGAGGAATTGGGGATTAGGAATTGGGAAGCGGGGAGGCGATTACGGAAGGAACTGGCAATAAAGGATGATGAAATTTTAATAGGAACGATTGCTGTGTTCCGGTTTCAGAAGCGGCTGGATGTGTGGCTCGAAGTATTTGCCGAACTCCGGAAAAGGCATTCCAACATACGTGGAATCATAGTTGGTGATGGCCCACTAAAAGAACTGGTTCATCAAAAACATAAAGAACTTCAACTGGAAGGGATTGTGTTCCTTCCAGGCTTGCAAGCCAACCCTCTTGACTGGTTATCGGCCATGGATATTTACATGATGAGCTCAATGTTCGAAGGATTGCCCATTGCCTTACTGGAAGCGATGAGTTGTGGTTTGCCGGTGGTGTGTACGAATGCCGGGGGGACGGGAGAGGTGATCCGGGATGGGGTGGATGGGTTTTTGGTACCGGTGGAGGAGCCGATGCAATTGGTGGAGCCTTTAGCATCGCTTGTTTCGGATGAGGGGCTTCGGCAACGGATGGGTGTTGCTGCGAGGAGGAGGGTGGAAGAGGGGTTTAGTTTGGAGCGGATGGTGGGGGAGTTGGAGGGGATGTATAGAAGGTTTGTTTTAAGAGATAAATTATAAAAGGTTGTCGCTTCGCTCCAATCTTTTTGTCACTTTTTGCTTGTCCAAAAAGTAACCAAAAAAGACACCCGGGATCAATTACGCCCTGATCCCGGGGAAGGCCCTGATGTAGCTGTTGTTCTACTGTGGCTTCAACAGTGGGATGTCTGGTGTGGGCACAGGTTCAGTGAGTTTGAGATATAGTATACAGTTGGAAAGATTAAGAAGTAAGGAATTCAACGAAATTAGTTGCGGCGAGGAGGAGGGTGGAAGATGGAAGATGGGTTTAGTGTGGGAAGGATGGTGGGGGAGTTGGAAACACTTTATAAACAAGTGTGCTTCAAAAAAGGTTAAATTACTTCTGTTTGTTCTTTTGTCTTGATATTATTCGTCCTTTTTTGCTACTCCAAAAAAGGACCAAAAAAGGAGCCCCGAGATCGAAGACACCCCGATCTCGGGAGGGAGCCTTGATGGGACAGTTGTACTACTGTAGCTTCGGCGGAGGGGTTCTGGTGTGGGCGCAGGTTCAGACAGTATAAGTAAGGTTTAAGAGTTTAAGGATTGAATTTTGGGTTCCGGAGCATGGGAATCAGGGTTTGGTGATGAGGTGGAACGTGCACCATCTTCCCTTGAGGGAAGTGGCCGCAGGCCGAAGGGTGTATGAATTCATATAGTAATCAACAATGTTTTTTAGTCGCTTTGCTCCATGTTTTCTGTCACTTTTTGCTTGTCCAAAAAGTAACCCAAAAAGACACCTGGGATCAATTACGCCCTGATCTCGGGGAAGGCCCTGATGTAGCTGTTGTACTACTGTGACTTCAACTATAGGGTTCTGGTGTGGGCGCAGGTTGACGCAGGCTAATTAAGTTTTAAGGGTTTAAAGTTTTATTGGCGTTCTGTTCTTTTTTGTCACTTTTTGGCCCGACGCTAGCGGTCGGGATTAATGACTTGGCCCCCGATTTCCGCTTCGCTTATCGGGGCAGGCAGGATGACGGTCGGGTTGATGATTTGTTTTCAAGATTATGATCATACGCAAAGCCACTACTGAAGATATGCCTGCCATTGTGCAGTTGCTGAAGGCGTCGTTGGGGGATGTGTCGAGTGAGAAGTCGGTGGCGTACTGGAACTGGAAGCATGTGAACAATCCCTTTGGGCCGTCGCCGGTGCTGGTGGCGGAGGAGGGAGGGGTGCTGATTGGCGTTCGGGCGTTAATGCGCTGGGACTGGCAGGAAGGTACTCAGGTGTACAGAGCTCTGCGTGCGGTGGATACAGCCACGCATCCGGAGCACCAGGGGAAGGGGATTTTCAAGAAGCTGACGCTGCAGTTAGTGGAAGCGGCAACCCTGGAGGGTTACGATTTTATATTCAACTCTCCCAATACACAAAGTACACCGGGATACCTGAAGATGGGATGGGAGGTGTGGGGGAAGATGCCGTTGTGGATTGGGATTGGTTCATTGCTGGGGAATTTCCGTGTGCATGTGTTTGAGATTTACCACCAGCAGTTGCTGGCTGCTGATCTTACACAGGTGCCATGCGATACAGCAAAGTCCAACGGATTACGCACCCGGGTTACACCTTCTTTTCTGAAATGGCGTTACCGGGATTGTCCGGTCAAAGAATATGGCTTAAAAACCGCCGAAACCAGGCACAACCGGATCTGGTTGTTTTTTTCGGTTAAGCATAACAGGGTTGGTGTGGAATTAAGGATCTGTCACTTTTTTTTCAGCAATACTGCCGATTACCACCTCCTTTTCCGTGCGATAAAGGAACTGGCTGCCGATCTTGGCTGCCGGGTGATTACCATTGCAGGCTTACAGCAACTGCCTTCAAGCCGATTGGTAGTTGCCGGGTTTTTTAATATACGCAAGAAGAGTGTGCAGCTTACCATCCGCCAACTGGCAAACCCAACTCTTTATCAGTCACTAAAATCGAATACTCTTACATGGTTGCCTGAGTCGGGCGACATAGAGTTGTTCTGAGTTCTATATATGGATCTGATTGTAGTTATTTTACTGGTCTTGTTGCTGTACCTGTTTCAACGGCAGCGTTGGATCCGGAGAGTGTCGGATATCTCCCGCTTTGAACGTACGCCTGAACCTGTCGGGTATATTGATTTGCTTGCCGGGTTGCACATGGGATTGTTTCTGATTTATTACTCCTATGCACTGGTAGAACGTTCTGATTCGGTTTCGTATTGGTTTTATACCAGTCAGACAGACGATTGGTTTATGTGGTGGGGAACGGATACCCGTTTTATCCAGTTTATCACCTGGCCCTTGTCCAGTTTCCTGGGGTTAAGTTATGAATCCTGTATGTTGATCTTTGGGTACATCGGTTTACAGGGAGTGATGTTGTTTTATTTCGCTGCAAAAGAGAATCTTCCTTTTCTGCGTCCTGTTTTCCGCTCGTATTCTATGGCGGAGTTGGTTTTTTTATTACCGAATATTCATTTCTGGAGTAATTCCATTGGCAAGGGACCGGTGATGCTTATGGGTATTGGCCTGGTCGTTTTCGGACTCAGTCGGTTTCAGCAACGTTGGTTGCTGATTCTTGTGGGGGGCTTACTGGTGTATATGATCCGTGGACATGTTTTGTTTATCATCATTGTGGGTATTGGTATGGGGTTGATGTTTACCCTGAAAGGGATCAAATGGTATTATAAAGGGTTGATGGTGGGTGTTGCGCTGGGCATTGGTTTATTTATTCTTGATGACCTGGGAAAGTATACCGGGCGTACTGATGTAAACATATTTGAGTCGCAGAAGTTACGCACCCGTGCTATTGAGAACACCCGTGCCACCACCGGTGTGGATATTGGGAACTATAACCAGGCACAGAAACTGTTTACCTTTTGGTACCGTCCCTTGTTTGTGGACGCACCCGGCTTTTTGGGGATTGTTGTATCGTTTGAAAACCTCATTTATATTCTGATGACGCTCCAGATTATCCGCTATGGATTTCCGAACTGGCGTCAGTGGAATGGGTGGTTCCGGATTGGGCTGTTTATTTTTTTATTAGGCTCCATTGCCCTGGCGCAAATGGCTGCGAACCTGGGATTGGCGATGCGGCAGAAGGCGCAGATTATGCCGTTGTTTTTCATTATCTACTGTAAAGCGATGTCGTATAAGGGAGTGAGGAGGAAGGGGTAGGGTTAAAGGTTGGTTCCTAAGGTTGGGGAGTCAAGGATTGAATGAGTGAATGATTGAAGGATTGAATGGGATTTCGGTTTCGGAGTATTGTGTTTGCGTTTCTTTTGGGAGGGTGGTTTCACGCAAAGGCGCAATGGAAAGAAGGCGCAGAGGGGTTTTCGCAAGTGCGAAAATGGGGTTTCAACACGGAGACACGGGGAGCACAGAGTTAGCACGGTGAAGAAATACATGGTTCTTCATTTTCATCATAATAAGTAAAAGATGTTTACTGCCTTTTTTTGGAGTAGAGAGGCGCAGAGGGATTTTCGCTTGAGCGAAAATGGGGTTTCAACACGGAGACACGGGGAGCACAGTGTTGGCACGGAGAAGAAATACATGGTACTTCATTTTCATCATAGTAAGTAAAAGATGTTTACTGTTTTTTCTATGGCGTAGAGAGGCGCAAAGGGGTTTTCGCAGGCGAAAATAGGCTTCGCTACGGAGCGGTTTTCCGGCCAACGGCGAACGACGAACGGCCAACCGGAAAAGGTTCCTGAGGTTGGGGGCGGTTCCGTCGGAATGAAAAGCTGTGTGGGTTGTGCATGGGTTCTTATGTGGTGGTGATTGGCGGGTGTTTATGCAAAAAAAACCGGTGCCTGAACCAGGAAAAGAGTAGGGGGAGAAAGGGTGTGTGGGATGCTTTTTCAGGGAATAAAAAAACGTTTTATCCATATAAATACAATTACTTATCAGTAACTAAGGCTTAGTAGTCAAATATTTATTACTTTTCCGTTATTAATTGCCGCCGCTTTATCTATGCGGCATTGATACGCCATTATCCTTATCAATTTCCTGGTTTCCAATATCCTGAACCATCCTTAATGGAACAGACCCAGTATGGGTTTACCTGTTGAGGTTTGTGCTGGTATGTAACTGAAACTATTGATTAGAAATTGATTGTTATGCGTCTTATCACCTCTCTTGCTACGGAAAATAATTTTGCCCCATGCAATCCCGTATCCCAAACTATCAGCAATCAATCCGTTTTACGGCAGCGTTCGCTGCAAATCTTGCTCATCCTACTTGTCCTGCTGATGAGCGGCGTGAAGGGGTGGGGGCAGACGACGTGGGATTGGATGGATGTTGCCCCTGATGCTAATTGGAGACGAGGCGCCTCCGGTGCACGTTGGTTTGGAGGTACTTGTGGAACTGGATGCTTTGATGAGCCTGGATTTGGTATACTCCGGTTTAACAACAACCATCAAACAGGAATGACGAATAATGTTCCTTCAACGTACAATATTCACGGTATCATTTTTGGTAGCTCAGGTACAAATGTTAGAACGATAGGAGGAAGCAATATTGTAAGACTATTTGATTTTAATTCTGGTACAATTAACCCATTTATTAGAAATGAATCATCTGCCACGCATGTAATAAACTTCCCTCTTGAAGGTGATGGTGACGGTGGTGATCCTTTAGAAATTACAATCAACAGTAGTGGGGGCTTAACTTTTGGTGGGACATACAATAACCAAGGTTCAAATATTAATATAGTCGGTTCAACCGGTAGTACAACTAGTGTAACCTTTAATGGTGTAATATCGGGATCAGGAGGATTATTTAAAGATAATTCAAATATTACAGGCATAATAACCACTAACAGTTCTTATTCTGGCCAAACAACAATTCAAAACGGCACTTTCAGATTATCCGGTAGTGGCTCAATACCCAACAGTAATGTAAGATTACATTCAGGCGCAACATTGAATATTGCAAATTCTGCAACAGTTCTTTCGGTTGCTGAGTTTGGTTCTGGCAACTCGGGTGTTATTTCAATCAATTCAGGAGCTGTACTGACCATTGCTGGCGGATGGACCGGAGATTTATTTCAGAACAACATTTCAGGCGCTGGCGGTTTAACAAAACAGGGCACTGGTACATTGGGGCTTTTTGGAACTCAAAACTATACCGGAACTACAACAGTTACAGGCGGCACTCTTTCATCCGGTGTTGCCATGAGTACTGGTAATCTTACTGTTAACGGAGGAACTTTTCAAACCTCTGCTGCCAATATTCTTCCAGACGCTACACCTGTTACTGTTACAAGTGGTACTTATACTTTAGGTGGTAGCGATGTTATTGGGTCCTTGGCAGGCATAGGCGGTTCTGTAAATCTAAATAGTCATACACTTACAGCAGGTGGCGACAATTCCAGTACAAGCTATGGAGGTGTGGTTTCGGGTACTGGTGCACTTATAAAAAACGGAACAGGTACGTTTACATTAACAGGGACAAATACCTACTCTGGTGCCACAACCATTAATGCCGGAACCCTCTCAGTTGGTACACTTGCCAACGGGGGGAGTAACAGTAATATTGGAGCATCAACTAATGCGGCATCGAATCTTGTGCTTGGAGGAGGTACACTTCAATACACAGGTAATTCTGTGACGACAGACAGAAATTTTACATTAACTGCAAGTACAACAAGTACTATAAATGTTTCAACTTCAGGTCAGACACTAACCATATCTGGTGCTGCTTCCAGTACATCCGGAGCTTTAATAAAAACCGGTGCCGGAACACTTACTTTAACAGGCGCCAATAACTACACCGGCCTCACCACCGTTTCCGCCGGTACCCTACAGCTCAACCGTTCCGTTGATAATACTATCCCTGTCGGCAACAGCGTAACGATCAACGGAGGTACACTGCGCATCAGTCGTAACCAAACCATTTCCGGCCTGACGATGTCGTCTGGTACCTTGCAGGTGGATGCGGGTGTAACGCTCATTATTACCGGCGCATACAGTGTAACCGGTGGTACAATCAACAACCAGGGCACTATTGTCTTGCAAGGGGCAGCGGCACAAACATTCCCCGGAACCGGCGTAACCATCGACAATGGAACTGCCGGAACCATGACCAATTTAAACATTAATAATTCCAATGGTGTTGCCTTAGATAATTCATTTGCAATATCCGGCACTCTTACGTTAACTGCTGGCACACTTAACATTGGAAGTCATAATCTGACCCTGGGAACAAACGCTGTTTCTGTTACTTCCCCCTCTGCTACCAGAATGATCATTGCATCCGGAACAGGTGAAGTGAGAAGAACCTTTACGGCAACGGGATCCTATACATTTCCAATTGGTGATAATACGGGGACAGTTGAATATTCCCCTGTAACAGTAAATGTTACTGCCGGAAGTTTTTCCAGTGCATTTGTTGGTGTACGTGTTATTAACTCAAAACATCCCAACAATGCAAGTACCACTCATTTTCTAAACAGATATTGGAATGTCACACAATCGGGTATCACTGGTTGTACCGCAACCATAACAGGTACGTATGTTGTTCCAGCAGATGTTTCCGGTACTGAGACTTCAGCATCAGCGGCACAATTGAATGGCACATTTAACCAGGCTTCAAATCCATGGGTTAAATTTTCATCATTGGGTAGTAATACACTTACAGCTACGGGTGCTACTTTAACAGCAGGTACCACTTCTTCATTTACCGGTATAACCGGTGCCAATCCAACTGTTACAATATCAGGTGGTAATGTAACTGTATGTACGAATGCTGCAACAGCTTTAACAGCAAACCCAGTTGGTGATGGTACATTTACATATTCCTGGACAGGCTTAATAACAGGTAGTACCACCTCATCAACAGCTAATGCTACAACTTCAGCTGCCGGTGGACCGAATAATTATACGGTAACTGTCAGAGATGGAAATGGAATAAGTTCAGCTGCAAGTACAGCTGTAACAGTTACTGTTGTGGCACAACCCAGTATCACAGCCCAGCCTTCGGATGCTACGATATGTGAGGGGGGAACGTATTCTCCGAGCATTACAGCGACTGGCGGGACACCTTCACTTACCTATCAGTGGCAATATTCGGCAAATGGTTCATCAGGATGGGCCAATGTAGTCAATGGTACACCTGTCAATGCAACCTATAGTAACCCAACATCCAATAATTCCTTTTCTGTAGGAGGTAGTATCGCTGCAGGAATTTATTACTATCGTTGTATAGTTTCTGCCAGTGGATCGGGCTGCTCTAATGCGACCAGTAATAATGGTGTGCTGACTATCCGATCCACCACCACCAACATCGCCCCCACAGCCATTCAAAATATTCCTGTTTCCACCAACGGTACCACCTTGACGGTGACTGAGGGTACGAATACGGTGACCAGCCGTGAATGGAAGTATAGTACGGTTGACGGAGGACCCTACACCACAGGAACTGGTGTGACTGCCAGCACCTATACGCCCAATTTTGGTACTGCGAATACTTATTATGTGGTTTGTGAAACGGTTTATGCCGGTCCCTGTTCGGTAACGATTACCAGTAACCAGGTACAAATCAATGTTACTTCCAATACCATCACAACGGGCACCATCACCGGTTCGCCGTTCTGTATTGGGGCTTCTGTTTCTGTTCCGTTCACTTATTCCGCTGCTGCTAATTTTCCTAACGGTACCACCACCTTTACGGCACAGCTCTCCGATGCAGCAGGTTCCTTTGCTTCCCCCACTACTTTAGGAACAGTGGCATCGAATGCAAGCGGCAGCCAAACAATTACTGGTTTAACCATTCCCTCTGTGCCAGCAGGCACTGGTTACCGGATCAGGGTGGTGAGTAATTCACCGGCTGTGGATGGGGCAGACAATGGAACAAATGTAACGATCAATGCCACTAACACAGCGGGCTCGCCTTCCTCTACGCCTACTTTGTGTATCAACACTGCATTAACCAATATTACACATACCACTACAGGAGCTACAGGCATCTCCAATGACGGAGTATCCGGTGCGAACGGCTTACCAGCCGGTGTTAGTGCCACCTGGGCTTCTAATACCATTACCATTAGTGGTACTCCCACTGCCAGCGGCACCTTCAACTATTCGATCCCGTTAACCGGCGGTTGCGGAAGTGTGAATGCAACGGGTACGATTACCGTTACGCCGAACAATACAGCCGGCTCACCTTCATCAACCCCCACGTTGTGTATCAATACGGCCTTAACGAATATTACGATTACAACAACCGGAGCAACGGGTATTTCCAATTCGGGCGTATCGGGAGCGAATGGCTTACCGGCGGGTGTATCAGCCACGTGGGCTTCTAATACGATTACCATCAGTGGTACACCTACTGCCAGCGGCACGTTCAACTATTCAATCCCATTAACCGGTGGTTGTGGTAGTGTGAATGCCACTGGAACGATTACGGTTACTCCTGCTAACACAGCGGGCTCACCATCCTCCACCCCTACGTTGTGTGTCAATACGGTGTTAACGAACATTACAATCGCTACAACCGGAGCAACGGGTATTTCCAATTCGGGTGTATCCGGATCGAATGGGTTACCTGCTGGTGTAAGTGCCACCTGGGCATCCAATACCATTACGATCAGCGGTACGCCCACTGCGAGTGGTGTCTTCAACTATACGATTCCGTTAACGGGCGGATGTGGTTCTGTAAATGCAACAGGAACGATTACCGTTACTGCGAATAATACAGCGGGTGCACCATCCTCGAATCCCACAGTCTGTATCAATACAGCGTTAACCAATATTACAATTGCAACCACAGGTGCCACGGGTATCGGTACAGCCACCGGGTTACCTGCGGGTGTAAGTGCCTCCTGGTCATCGAACACGATTACCATCAGCGGTACGCCCAGTGCCAGCGGTACTTTCAACTATACGATTCCGTTAACAGGGGGTTGCGGATCGGTGAATGCTACCGGAACCATTACCGTATCGCCCAATAATACGGTTGGTGGAGCATCCTCCACACCCACTTTGTGTATCAATACTGCACTTACGGCCATTACCCACACCACTAGCGGTGCCACCGGCATTGGTACACCTTCCAATCTTCCTGCGGGTGTAACGGCTTCCTGGTCGTCCAATACTATTACGATCAGCGGTACACCTACCGCATCGGGTACTTTTACTTATTCGATTCCGTTAACTGGTGGTTGCGGTAGTGTGAATGCAACGGGAACGATTACCGTTACGGCTGCCAATACTGCATCTGCGGCATCTTCCACGCCCACTTTGTGTATTAATACTGCCTTAACGACTATTACACATACCACCACTGGAGCCACAGGAATCGGTATACCTTCCAATCTGCCTGCAGGTGTAACAGCCAGTTGGTCATCGAACACCATTACCATCAGCGGTACACCTACTGCATCAGGCACTTTCAGCTATACCATCCCGTTAACCGGCGGTTGTGGTAGCGTGAATGCTACCGGAACCATTACGGTTACAGCCAATAATACTGTGGGATCGGGTTCTAATCCCACTGTTTGCATTAACACCGCCTTAACCAATATTACTCATTCAACTACCGGGGCAACCGGTATTGGTACAGCCACCGGATTACCTGCGGGTGTAAGCGCCTCGTGGTCAGCCAATACGATTACGATCAGTGGTACACCCACAGCTTCAGGCACTTTCAATTATTCGATTCCGTTAACCGGTGGATGTGGAACTGTGAATGCTACGGGAACCATTACGGTAACAGCATTACCAACGATCTCTTCACAACCTTCTGCCACTGCCATTTGCAGTGGTGGTTCCGGCAGTTTGAGTGTAACTGCTTCGAATGCCACTTCTTTTGCGTGGCGGAAGCGTAATGCCGGATGGAATACAAGCGGTACCGCCAATCCATGGACGTTAACGAATGGAGATGGAGGTTTCTTTAGGGCAACTTCCACGAATAATGGCGGAGGATCCAGTGGAATTGACATTAGTAGCAATTCATGGGGTATGTTTAACAACGGTTCTAATGTAACAGAGGCTGTTCGAAATTTTGCAGCTATGACCACCGGCCAGGTGTTCCAGATTGATATGGATAATGGCTTTGTAGCAGGAACAGTAGGTTTCAGTCTTCGTAACTCCAGCAGTCAGAACATGGTTGAATTTTATTTCAGAAGCGGTCAGACTGAGTATGAAATCAACAGGAGTGGGGGAGCAGTTTTCACCGGACTGGGTTTTACATCGAATGGTGTACGGTTCACTCTTACCGTTACATCTTCCACTACTTTCTCGATAACGGTTCAAGGCTTGAATGGCGGTTCAACAGTTGGTCCCTTTACCGGAACTTTCTTAAATAGCGGGTCTATTTCGCAATTCCGTGGTTTTAGTGTGAACAATGGTAGTAGCTCTAATAATGATTTATTCTTTAACCGGATGCGTGTTGGTGCCAATTCAACAGCTTTGCTTTATGAAGATGATGCCTCCAACTACAGCGGATGGACCAATAATGACAATTTTGGTCATAGTCCATTGAATGCAGCCAGTCCGTATTCAGGTGTTACCGCTACTTCATTAACCATCAATCCTGCCACTGCTACCGAAGCCGGTGATTATGATGTGGTGGTCTACAATTCCTGTGGCGGAGTAACCTCCACTGCCGCAACTGTCACCATTAATACAGCGCCTGCAATTACTACCCAACCTGCCAGTCCGGCTGCCGTTTGTGCAGGTGCCGGTACAGCCACGTTTACGGTTGTTGCCACAGGTACTGCCTTGACGTACCAATGGGAAGAAAGTACCAATAGTGGAGGGAGCTGGAGCCCTGTGTCAAACGGAGGTGTTTACGGTGGTGCGACTACAGCCACACTTACCCTTATCAATCCAACGGCCGGAATGAACAATAACCGGTACCGGGTTGTCGTAAGCGGAACCTGTTCTCCTGCTGTTACATCGAACGGTACCGCTACGTTGACTGTTAATACCGCACCAGCCATAACCGGCCAACCGGGCAATCAAACGCTTTGCGGTCCGGGTACAGCCACGTTTACTGTTACAGCAACAGGCACAGGTCTTACTTATCAATGGCAGGAGTTTATTTCTGGCTGGAATAATGTTACAAATGGAGTTGTGTATTCAGGCGCCACAACGGCCACACTTACCCTCACCAATCCACCTGCGGGTATGAATAACTACCGGTACCGTGTAGTTGTTTCCGGTACCTGTACGCCACCTGCCACATCCGATGGTAATGCGACCCTGAGTGTAACAGCACGTGGCGTTTGGTTAGGAACAACCAGCACCGACTGGCATACTGCCACCAACTGGAGTTGTGATTTTATACCCACCAGTACAACTAATGTTGTGATCAACTCCGGTAGCAATCAACCCACGATTACTTCAACGGCGGCGGCACGTTCCATTACGATCAACAACGACGCCACCTTAACACATAGCGGCGGCACACTTACCCTTACACCCGATGGAAGTGGTGGTGGAATTACGCTGAACGGAACCGGCGCTTACAGCAGCAGTGGTGCGGCTACGGTTGCCTTTGCTGGCGGTGGTACGAGTACGGTTAGTGGTGCCATCAGTTTCCGGCAGGTTGAGTTGAATGGGGGTGTGAACTTCGGAACAGCTTCCACAATCGAGACTTCCTTGCAAATTAACGGAGGTGGGTTTGTCACCTCCAACGCAGCACCCACTTATTCAAATGGGTCTTCATTGATTTATAGCGGGGTAACGACCTATGGTGTAAATCATGAGTGGGTAACAGGAACCGGCTCCGGAAGAGGTGTTCCTTCCAACGTAACGCTAACCAATAATTCTTCCATTACTTTCGGAACGGCAAACAGTTACCGTCAGTGTAATGGAAACTTCACCATAGGTAATGGTGCATCCATCACACTATCTACAGCAGTTGGAGGCGATCTGTATATCGGAGGCTCCGGTAACTGGATCAACGAAAACACAATAGTGGGAAATGGGTTGGTATCGAATAACCGGGCCTTGAATTTTGTGGGTTCTTCCGGAGATCAAACCATGAGTAATGCTTCACTTACTACCACTGTAGGATACCTGTTGGTAAGTAAATCCACCGGTAATCTCATTTTAAATAATAATCTTGTTCTGAATGGTACGGCAGGAGGTACAGCCCAGGTGTTGCAACTATTGGGAGCAGGTAAACTAGACCTTGGAACTTATTCCGTTACCATCAATGGAGACCAGGCAAGATCTATTCTTACCAACGAAATCGGCAGGGCGATTACCGGAAGTGCCGGCAGCCAGGTTATTTTTGCTGCAACAGGTGCTGGTGATGCAAGTGTGGATCAAAGTTCTTCAGGTAATACCCTGATCATCGAATCACCTGTTAAAGTGGTTCTGAATAAGGGGATTAACTTTGGTTCATCCCGTACCACCATAGAGGGTAGCCTTGAAATTAATGCAGGAGGTTTTGTAAATACCAATCCACCTATTTATGGAAGCAGTTCCACTTTGATTTATAATTCCGGCACTACTTACGGCCGTGGCCTTGAATGGAGCGCCACCAGCGGTGTGGGCTACCCGGTCAATGTAATCATTCAGAACGGAACCACTTTGTCAGCTTCTACCGGTACTAATATCGGTTTATCCGGTAATCTTACCTTAGGGGTAACAGGTAGTGCAGGTTCGTTAACAATGGGCGGTGCCGGGGATATTATTGTCAATGGTAATATATCCATTGGATCCAACACCGGTACAAGCACTCTCACCTTATCACCCGATTTCGGGGGTGATCTGCAGGTGCGTGGTAACTGGAGCAGAACGGCATCTAACAGTTCTTTTGTTACCAATGGCCGTGCTGTATTCTTCAACGGAGCATCCGGTAACCAAACCATCACCCGCACCGGCGGTGAGACTTTTGCGTTTGTGATTATAGATAAATCTTCCGGTAACCTGGAGTTACAGAGTGACATGATCTGCACCGGTACCCTTACCTTAACAGCCGGTGATGTAGTGACCAGTACGAATAAAGTAATCATCAGCAGCAGTGGTGATATCACTGCTGGCAGCAATGGCAGTCACATCAATGGCAACCTGCAGCGGCATTTTGCCACGGGTTCTAGCGTTTCCCGCAGTTATCCGATCGGCGATGGTACCAACCTGACCACGGCCACCATCACACTTGGTTCTGTTGCAACCGCCGGATCCATTGTGCTCCGTACCGATCCCACCAACCATCCCGACCTCGACAACTATGGGCTGAGTCCCACCAAATACCTGCGTCGCTGGTGGACGGCCACCAATGAGGGTAGTGGTTTCACTTTCACCAACGGCAGTATCGAGTTTAATTATCTCGCCGGCGATCTGCAGGGTGGTGCCTCTTCTTCCCTGTTACGTCCGGCCCGTTATACAACAAGTAATTCCTGGGCCTACCCAACGTATACAACCGGCTCCAACCAATTTACTGTCACAGGTCTTACAAACAGTACACTGGAGCAGTCCTATACCGCAGGAGAGTGCCAGGGAAACATCAGCTTCACCCCCTCGAGCAACACTCCTGTTTGCGAAGGCTCTACTTTGAATCTTTTTTCGGGTACAGTAACCGGTAATATCGGCAGCGTTACTTATTCCTGGAGTGGTCCTGGTAATCCTGCTTTTTCACCATCTAATGGGACACAAAATCCTACGGTGGCGAATGTCCTGACTTCTAACGGCGGCGTTTACACGTTGTTAGTAACTGATGCGGTGGGCTGTTCTGCATCTCAGAATACAACCGTTACCATCAGCGCAGCGCCTAGTGTTTCCAATGCCGGTTCGCCGCAAACACTGTGTATTTCTGCTGGTTCCGCCACTTTGAATGCAAACAATCCTGGATCAGGTACCGGTGCCTGGAGTGTAGTGAGCGGTCCGAGTACCTTACTTAGCCAGTTTGCCAATGCGGCTGTATGGAACACTACGTTCACCCCTGCGGGGGGAGCCGGAGTGTACACCCTGAGGTGGACCATCAGCAATGCGCCCTGTACGGCTTCCACTTCTGATGTGGTGATCACTTTTGATGCATTGCCTACGAGTTCCAACGCAGGTGCCAATCAAACTCTTTGTAACACCAGCACCTTTACCATGGCGGGTAACCAGCCCAGCGTGGGTACAGGTGTGTGGTCGAAGATTTCGGGTCCGGGTACCATTACAAATGCTTCTCTTTATAATACTACAGTTACCGGCGTAACAGCCGGGTCGAGTACCGTGCTACAATGGACTATAACTAATGGCTCCTGTGCATCGAGCAGTTCGCAGGTAACCATTACCCATGTAGCTCTGCCTACAACCGCTGCAGCGGGGGTCGACCAGGAAAAATGTAACGATGGCTCCTTTACGCTGGCAGGTAATACTCCTACCACGGGAACGGGTGCATGGTCGGTTTTCGGTACGAACCCGGGCATTACGATCACTACCCCTTCTTCGCCCACATCAGGTGTAACAGGATTGCCGCTTGGTTCCAGTGTCACTTTGCGCTGGACCATTTCCAATGGAATTTGTACCCCCAGTACCGATGATGTGGTATTGACCAACTCTTATCCGCCCGATATGGCAGATGCGGGCCCCGACCAGGCGAAATGCCAGGATGGTAGCTTTACCCTTGCTGGCAACAATCCGTCGAATGGTACAGGTACCTGGAGTTTGGTGAGTGGTACGGCTACCATCACTACACCCTCTGCTTATAATTCCACTGTAACAGGAGTGCCGGCAGGAGCCAGTGCCACGTTGCAGTGGACGATTTCCAGCGGAAGCTGTACTCCAACAACGGATGATGTAATACTTACTAACTCCAATCCGCCAACTACTGCCAATGCAGGAGCTGATCAATCCGGCTGTTCTTCAGGATCTGTAACATTGGCCGGTAATACACCTTCCAGTGGCACAGGAACATGGACCATCCAGAGTGGTGGAAGCGGAACCTTCAGCAATGCAAACAGTGCTACATCAACCTTCAGCGCAGCTGCAGGAACATATATATTACGCTGGACAATTGCTACTGCAGGTTGTACTGCATCATACGATGAAGCAACTATTACAATTGTAAATAGTCCAACTACTGCGGATGCAGGACCCAATATAACTCAATGTAACAACAGTACCTTTACCATGGCAGGTAACACACCGGTTTACGGAACGGGTACCTGGACCGTGGCCTCAGGGTCGGCTACCATTACAACTCCGTCATCGCCCACAACTACTGTCACGGTCGCATTAGGCAATACCGCCACCTTGCGCTGGACCATTTCCAATGCACCCTGTCCCGACAGCTGGGATGAGGTGATTTTGGACAATTCATCTGCCAACGAGTGGAGGGGTAATACCAGTTCCGACTGGAACACCGGTTCCAACTGGAGTTGTGGTGTGGTTCCAACTACCGGATCTTCCATTACCATTCCTGCCGGCAGACCCAATAATCCAACGATTGGATCGGCTAATGCAGCCATCACCAGTCTAACGATTGACAATGGAGCCACATTAACCATGGCTTCGGGCTATACGCTCACGTTTGCCAGCGGCGGCACCTTTACCAACAACGGCACCTTCACTGCCGGTGATGGCACCGTTGTGTTTAACGGAACAGGAACTATAGCCGGTTCTCAGGCAACCACGTTCAATCATGTTTCGATCAATGGAGGTGTGAATTTTGGAAATAGTCTTTCCACCATCAACGGAACATTACAGATTAACGGAGGTGGCTTTGTGAACAACTTTGCCCCGGCTTATGGTGCCGCTTCCACATTGAGATACAATGTGAACGGAACCTATAACCGCAGCCTGGAATGGAGTGCCACCAGTGGCGCCGGCTATCCGAACCACGTTGTACTGTCAAACAATACCACCCTGCAACTGGGTGCCAATTCGGGTACGGCTACTGCAAGGTCAATCGAAGGAAATCTGACTATTGAATCCGGTAGTACCTTCTCTATGATTTCGGGAGGTGCTATGACACAACCGGTAACGGTGAAAGGAAATGTTACCATTGATGGTACGTTGGCTTTATCCACTTCTGCCGGTGGTGATATGAATGTGGGTGGTAACTGGACGGTAGGAACCTCCGGTACACAAACCAATAATGGCCGACTGGTACAGTTCAACAGCAGTACCAATGCCACCCAGGCCATCACCAAAAACGGGGGTGGTACCGTGTTCTTCGATTTCCTGAACATTAATAATACAGCCACCAACGGTAAGGTGTTGCTGAGCATTTCGCCGGCCACCGACCTGCAGATCAACAGCAGCACCAATAATGACGGAGTACAGCAATTGCAGCTGAATAACGGTAACCTAGATCTCAATGGCCGTACCTTTACGATGAACGGTACGGTACCTAATTCCACCAACATCCGTGTGGCCAATGGTACCCGTACCATCACCGGCCCGGTTGGCAGCAGCATCAACTTTACCGGTTCTGCTACTGCGGGTACACAAAATCTGAATGTAGTTCCGGCTACCGGTACCGACCGGTTGTTGTTTGATGACAATGTGAATGTACAGACCAGTGTGGGTGTGGTGTTCCGGAATACCACGATCAACAGCATTTTCCAGATTAACCAGAATGGATTTGTAGCCGGTAATAGCCTCACCACGGATCCCCCTGTATATGGTGTGAACTCCACCCTCATCTACAACAATGGAACCAATGGCTTTAACCGGAACTATGAGTGGACGGCGGCCAGCGGTACTTTGGGAACCACGCCGGGTTATCCCAATAATATCATAGTAAAAGTAAATACCCGAACCTTGGATCTGGGAAATCCTGATGTATCTTCTAACAATCCGGAAATCATTCCATTAGGCATTGCCGGCACACTGGAAATTGAAGCCGGAGCCATTGTAACCATGAGTGCGATGAACAAGCCGCTTACTATTAATGGTACCGTGCACCTCGATGGAACCCTTACGCTTTCCTCCGATGCAGCCGGGGTATTTAACATTGGAGGCGACTGGATCCGCGGTAATAACGGCCTCTTTAACCAAAACGGAAGGCCCATCAGGTTTATAGGAAGTGATAATCAGTCGATCAGTAAAACAGGAGGTGAAACCTTCAGTTACATCACTGTTGATAAAACAGGCAACGAGGTTTACCTGGCCTCTAACTTAACGGTGACGAATACACTGGCTATTGACAACGGAACCTTTGATGTGGCCACCCATGCGCTCGTGATCAATGACCTGATTACGAAAGGAACCGGCGGTAACCTCCTTTCAGAGGAAACCGGTACTGTGATTTATAATAAGATTGCTGATGCACAGAGTGTGATCTTCGCCGAATACGGCAACCTTACCCTCAATAACGCCGCCACCAAAACCCTGGCCAACAACCTGGCAATTCGGGGCGACTTCACCGTGAGCGGCGGCACCGTAACGCCGGGTGATGACATCCGCTTCAGCGGCAACCGGGAGCAGAACATTGCAGGCTTGTTGAATTACAGGAATATGGCGTTCTCCGGTACGGGCAACTTTACCAAGCGGTTTACCGGTAACGCCTCCTTCACCGGGGCTATGACCTTTACCGGTGGTGCAGGTACCGTGGATCTGGATGGCAGCGGGGATAATCTCAATTTTACAATTGTTTCGAATGTTAATGGAACTGCCAGGATTGGCATTAAGCCTAGCGATTGGACAATTTCCGGAAGTGCTATTGCGGAACGTTATATCCCTGCCCAGCGGAAATGGCGCCTGATCAGTATACCTGTAACGGGAGAAACACTGCGTCAATCGCTGACCCGCCAGATAGATAATGTTTATCCCGATCCTGTTTGTTTTGGCAGTACGCCGCAGGGTATCGGCAGCGGCACCCTTATAACCGGTCATAGTATGAGTTCCTGTACCAATGCCGTGAATGCCGGTTTTGACCATGTGGTAACGGGTGGATTGTCTTCTATCCGTTTCTACAACAGCGCTGCAACCAACCCCTGGGCCAGTGCCACCAGTACACCCAATGTTCTGGCACCACCGGCGCACAGTGGTTACCTCGTGTTCATCCGTGGCGACCGGAATCAACTGGAAACAGAAAGTAGTATAACAACCCTTCGTCCGAAAGGTCTTGTCAAGCAGGGAGATCTGACAGTAGCAATTAACCAGGAATATGTGGTGGTTGGAAATCCTTATCCATCGCCCCTGAATTTTAACAGCTTGTATGACTTCGGTGGCACTACAGGTAATGATACAAGAATTAAGCGTCATTTCTGGGTATGGGATGCCAACCACAACACCAGCTATGGTGGAGTAGGAGGATATCGTGTTATAGCCCCAGATAATGAGAATGCACCGAATCCTACCTATACTGTGACGTTGCCCTATTCGGGTAATCCAAGCCAGGAAAGTATTCTTACCCTGCAATCCGGACAGGCAATTATTGTTGAACGCAGAAATTCGGGGGGCTCGCTGCTGATAAGTGAAACGAACAAAGCATCTTCCTCCGGAACGATCTTCCCTTATCGCACCACCAGTTCCCCGGTGGGTAAGTTTTACGTCAACCTCCACAGGGCATCTGGTAATACACCAGAGCTTCTGATGGATGGAGTGGTAGCACGATTCGGGACTTTATATGAGAAAGGAATGGATGTTTACGATATTTACAAAGCGAACCAGTTTGAAGAAAACATCAGCCTGGTGCGGAATAACAAGTACCTGAGTATCGAAAGCCGACCGGTTCCGCAGGAAGGGGATACCCTGTTTGTTCCCTTCTACTTTACCACCAACAGGGGGTATGCACTTCAGTTCCAAACCAAAGACATGGCAGCCCTGAATCTGCAAGCCATACTGCAGGACAAATTCACCGGCACCGAAACCCCGGTTCCACTTGATGGAAGCGAACTGGTGTATCCATTCACCGTCAACAGTACGGCCGCCAGCAAGGCGCTGGATCGCTTCCGGGTAGTGTTCCGTCCGGGTGTGGTGACTCCGGTGGTGGATCTGTTTGCCCAGAAAGGCATTTCCATCTATCCCAACCCTGTGGTAAAAGATGAGATGGTACAGGTTCATTTCCGCAATTCACCGGCCGGTCGCTATGAGCTGCGTCTCACCAATATGCTGGGTGTTACCGTGCTGCAGAAAGTGGTGGTGCACAGTGGAGGTACGGCTGTTCAGCCGCTGCGTCTGCCTGCCGAACTGGCTGCGGGAACCTATTTTGTTGAGATGCTGGATGCCAAGGGAACCCGTGGTACGATGAAACTGGTTGTACAATAATTCTTAAGGAAGGGGCTGGCCGCCGGCCCCTTCTTAATTTCTTAACACACGTAAGCCTGAATTCAGTTATTTTTGGGCTTCCGATTATGACAAGGACCCGAATTTTACTACAGCGCTTTTTTCTGTCCCTATGCCTGAAAGCAGCATTTCTGTTGCTGTTTCTGCTGGTTACGGCGCTTCCATTGCTGGCCCAGGGCCCGGGTGGTGATCCGGAAGGGGATCCGGATTTAGTGCCGGTGGATGGGGGATTGGGGTTTCTGCTGGCAGCCGGTGTGGGGTATGGGGTGAAGAAGATGCGGGAAAGGAAGATAGTTGATAGGTGAAAGATGATAGGTGATAGATTGATTTCGGTTTCTGAGTATGGTGGTTGCGGTTTTTTTGGAGTATGCAGCGTTCGACTCGGATTATTTCTCACAGAATTCACAGATAGCACAGATGGGACCTCGCTGGCGCTTCGGTGGGGGTTTACGCAAAGGGTCAAAGGAGACAAAGGCGCAAGGGATTTTCGCCAGGGCGAAAATGGGGTTAACACGGAGGCACGGGGAGCGCAGAGGTGAAAGAGGGGGAAGGAAGGTTTTTTCAGATTCATCAGTATCAATACATGAAACCTGCTGCTGGTTTTAGGGCGTAGAGAGACGCAGAGGGATTTTCGCAAGCGAAAATGGGTTTCGTGAAAGATTTATAAATCGAAGTAGTTGTGTATGGGGCTCCCCTTTAGGGGACGGGGGCGTGTGAGGGTTGGTTCCAAAGTTGTTGTCAGTCTTACCTGATTTTCCAATTTATTTACAGTTTTTTCTGCTTACCGGATGCCCGGGATACTGAATATATCGCTGGATTTTGAACTGCACTGGGGGCGGTTTGATAAGGTGGTGCTGGATGCACCGAACCGTCGCTATTTTGAGCAGACCCGACAGGTTTTCCCCCGGATGGTGGACCTGTTCCGGGTGTATGAAATGCATGTAACCTGGGCCATCGTGGGTATGTTGTACCACCGCAACGCTGCTGAATGGAGGGCCCTGCAGCCTGCTGTTCATCCGGGTTATGAACAGCCCCATTTTTCTTCCTATCACTGGGTGCAGCAGCACGGTTTGCAGGAGCCGGAGGATATCTATCATTTTGCCCCGGACCTGATTCAATTGCTGGAAACAGTTCCTTTTTTTGAAACAGGTACACATACGTACAGCCATTATTATTGCAAAGAAGGCGGTCAAACTGCAGAACAGTTCCGGGAAGATCTGCGCCTCGCCCTGGAGGTTGCTTCCCGTCGGGGACATGTGATACGTTCGCTGGTGTTTCCCCGGAATCAGTTCAATGAACAATATTTATCGGTCTGTGCGGAGTTGGGGATTGAAACCGTGCGCTCCAATCCCGATGCCTGGTACTGGGATGCCAACCGTCCCGAGTCACTGCTGAAGAAGGTCTTCCGTACCGGTGATGCGTACACGAACCTGCTGGGATCGAAGGTGGTACCGCTGGCTTTGATTGACCGTTCGAACCATCCGCTGCTGTTACCGGCCAGCCGGTTGTACCGGGCGTGGACAGAGAAGAGTGCCGTGCTGAACCGGTTGAAGCTGCAACGGATTTTAAACGAGATGACAGTAGCAGCAAGGCAGGGTGGTTATTATCACCTGTGGTGGCATCCGCATAATTTCGGGTGGCACCCGGAGGAGTGTATGGGGGAGTTGGAACTGATTCTGAAGCATTATCGTGATTTGAATAGGGAATATGGGTTTGAGAGTTTGACGATGGGGGAGACGAAGGATCGAGTGAAAAATGGAAATGGAAGCTTCGCTTCATTTGTTACAACACGGAGAAAAGGAGATGGGGAGTAGCACGGGGAGAATGGATTTATTCAGTATTTTCTTTTTAGCCACGAAGACTCGATGGCACTAAGTGGCACAAAGGTGGACTTCGCTGGCGCTTCGGTGGATTTCACGCAAAGGGGCAAAGACGCAAAGGCGCAGAGGGACTTTCGCTTTGCTCAAGTGGTTGGCTTCAACACGGATTTCAGGAGAAAGAAATTACACAGATGGACTTCGCTGGCGCTTCGGTGGATTTCACGCAAAGGGGCAAAGATGCAAAGGCGCAGAGGGACTTTCGCTTTGCTCAAGTGGTTGGCTTCAACACGGATTTCAGGAGAAAGAAATTACACGGATTACACGGATGGACCTCGCTGGCGCTTCGGTGGGGGCAGCCACAATGACACTACGGCACGAAGAAGCACGAAGTTTGAAAGATTATCAAATAGTCGAATTATTTACTTTTTTATTCCTTGAATCATGAAACACCCATCGGCCTGCGGCCACTTCCCTCAAGGGAAGATGGTGCACGTTCATTCTCATCTTTAAACCCTGATTTCCATGCTCTGGAAACGCAATCTCATTCACTTCCCGACGCATCCCAAAGCGCTGGTCGGGATCTTCGACATTCAATAAACCAATCCTTCACTCATTGATTTCATGATGTACCCCATTAAACCCAAATTAGTACGGATTACGACCGTACCCGTTTCCCTTCGCCTTTTGCTGCGGGGGCAGATGAAGTATATGAAAGAGCGGGGTTTTGAAGTGGTGATGATCAGTTCGCCCGGTGCGGATGCCGAACTGGTGGAGCAACAGGAAGAGTGTGAGATGATCACGCTGCCGATGAAACGCACCATCAGTCCGTTTGCGGATCTGCAGGCGCTCATCCGCCTGACCCGCATCCTCAAAAACCTGCAACCGGATATTGTTCATACACACACACCCAAAGCAGGCTTGCTGGGTATGCTGGCAGCCCGCCTGGCGGGTGTGCCCGTACGGTTGCATACCATTGCCGGTCTGCCCTGGATGGAAAGCAGGGGGCTGAAACGCTTGCTGCTCCGGCAACTCGAACGCTTTACTGCTTCCCTGGCGCACCGGGTGTATCCCAACTCTACCGGCTTGCTGCAATTTCTGCAGGAACAACGGGTGGCCCCGGCACCGGGGAAACTGAAACTGCTGGGTAATGGTTCTTCCAACGGGATTGACTGTACTTTTTTTTCCAGGAACGCAGTGATGCCGGAGCAGGTGGCTGCCCTGCGGCAGCAATCCGGCTTGCAACGGGGTGGCTGGGTGTGGATTTTTGCCGGCCGGTTGGTACGGGAGAAAGGGATTCATGAACTGCTGGAAGCATTTCTGCGGGTACATGAATCCTATCCCAATGACCAGTTATGGTTGCTGGGTGCCGAAGAGCCGCAACGGGATCCTCTTGCTGCGGAAGACCGGCAATTGATCGCTTCGCATCCATCTATTCACGCCTGGGGCTTTCAGCAGGATGTGCGTCCTTACTTTGCAGCGGCCGATGTGCTGGTCTTTCCCAGTTACCGGGAAGGAATGCCGAATGTGCCGTTGCAGGCAGGGGCGCTGGAGTGTGCGTTGCTGCTTTCGGATATTAATGGGTGTAATGAAATTGTGGTGGAAGGGGAGAATGGGTTTTTGTTTCCAACGAAAGATAGCGGGGCGTTGTTGGAGGTGATGTTACGAATACGTGCGGATGAAGCTTTGAAAAATTCCTTTGGTACTCGTAGCCGGGAGCGGATACAGGCGTTGTATGGAAGGGAGGAGGTGTGGAGGTTGATTGAGGAGGAGTACAGGAGTATGTTGAGGAATGAAGGAAGCGTTTAAACGTTTAAAGGTTTAAGGGTTTAAGGGTTAGTTCAAGAGGTTCCAGCGGTTCAATGGTTCCAGAGGTTTGGATTTCGTTTCCGGAAAATGGAGTTTACAGTTCTGTTGGTGAAGGTGGTTTCACGCAAAGTGGCAAAGGAGACAAAGGCGCAAAGTGGATTTTCGCTGAAGCGAAAATGGGCGGGCTTCGTGGTAATAGTAATTGATTTCTGTTAAAGCATTGTCTTTCAATCATGGGTAAGCGATTTAATTTCATCTAATAAGGTTGTCGCTTCGCTCCAATATTTTTTGTCACTTTTTGCTTGTCCAAAAAGTAACCAAAAAAGACCCCCGGGATCGAATACGGCCCGATCTCGGGAGGGTTCCTTGATGTAGCTTTTGTGCTACTGTAGCATCAGCTGTAGTAATTCTGGTGTGGGCACAGGTTGGGGCAGGTTGAGTAAGGTTTAAGAGTTTAAAGGTTTAAGGGTTTGAGGGTTAGTTCAAGAGGTTCCAGAGGTTCAATGGTTCCAGAGGTTTGGATTTCGTTACCGGAGAATGGAGTTTACAGTTCTGTTGGTGAAGGTGGTTTCATGCAAAGGGGCAAAGGAGACAAAGGCGCAAAGTGGATTTTCGCTGGAGCGAAAATGGGTTTAACACAGAGCCACAGAGAACGCAGAGATAAAAGAGACAGAAATAAGTTGTTTCACAGGCACGAGAATGAGTAAAAGAAACCTGCTGCTGGCTCAATGGTGTAGAGAGGCGCAGAGGGATTTTCGCCAAGGCGAAAATGGGCTTCGTAGGATTATTAAATCAGCGAAGGGATCTTCGTTGGTCTCCCCTTTAGGGGATGGGGGCGTGGATGTCCTTTCAATTCCGGAGAATTGAGATTGAATCGAACGAAATGAATCTTAGAACTGACTACTAACTACTATCTACTAACTACTATCTACTAACTACTATCTTCTAACTTCTAACTTATGCAAACGTATTCATTCGCAAACAAGTTGTACCGGGGTTTCGGCAAACGGTTGCTGGATGTGGTGGCCAGTGCCGCTGCTCTCCTGGTATTCAGTCCAGTGATGCTGCTGATTGTATTGCTGCAACTCTTTTTTCACAAGGGCAAAGTGTGGTTCCGGCAGCAGCGTCCGGGGTACCAGGGACGTTTGTTTTACATTCTCAAGTTTAAAACGATGTCGGATACGGTAGATGAAAACGGGCAACTGCTGCCTGATGTGAAACGTCTGACTCCCTGGGGTTCGTTTCTCCGGAAAACATCCCTGGATGAGTTACCGCAACTTATTAATATTCTCAAAGGCGAGATGAGCCTGGTGGGCCCCCGACCTTTATTGGTGGAATACCTCGAACGCTACAATGAACGGCAAAAGCGCCGGCATGAGGTGCGTCCGGGTGTAACGGGCTGGGCCCAGGTGAACGGCCGCAATGCGATTTCCTGGGATCAGAAATTTGAACTGGACGTTTGGTACACAGAACATGTAAGTTTGTGGCTGGATTTACGCATCCTGCTGCGAACCGTCCGCAAGGTGCTGGGTACGCAGGAGATCAATCATACCGGTCATGCCACCATGCCGGTTTTTAAAGGAACCAATCATGAAGGCGATGAATCATAAAGGTCAGTTTTTTCTATACGGGGCAGGTGGTCACGGGAAGGTGATTGCTGAAATTGTGGAAGCGATGGGTGCTACGGTGGAAGGTTTTTTTGACGGGGTTTCCTCCGGCAAACCCAATATTGAAGTGTTGGGTTATGCTGTTTATTCCTCCATGGAAGAAATGAATCTGCCGGAGGGAGTGCAGTGGCTCATCTGCGTGGGTAATAATGAAGCCCGGAAGCGGATTGTACAGGAACATCCGTTTCCGTTTGGTACGGCCATTCATCCATCGGCGGTTGTTTCACCACGGGCTACCCTTGGTGAAGGAACGGTCGTGATGCCCGGTGCGTGTATCAACAGTTGTACCGTTGTGGGCCGGCATGCCATTATCAATACGAATGCCTCTGTGGATCACGATTGTGTGCTGGCCGATTTTGTTCATATTTCTCCCGGTGCTTCCCTGGCAGGGAGTGTGCGTGTGGGAGAAGGTACTCATATCGGTACAGGTGCGTCGGTGATACCCGGTGTTACCATCGGAAAATGGTGTACCATTGGAGCCGGAGCGGTGGTGATCCGGGATGTGCCGGATGGGGTGACGGTGGTGGGGGTGCCGGGGAGGGGATTAAGGAGTGAATGAGTGAATGAGTGAATGAATGAGGCTTCGCTACGGAGCGGTTTTCCGGCCTGCGATCAATGGCCTGCGATTTTTTAACGCAGAGGTGCAGAGAAAGGAGGTAGAGGAAAGATGCGTTGCATCTTTGAAGGCAAGGGCGCAGAGGGATTTTCGCAAGCGAAAATGGGCTTCGTAGAAAGATTGAATGAGTGAAAAAGGCCTGCTACGGAGCGGTTTTTCGGCCAACGACCAACCGCCAACGGCCAACGTTCAGGACGCTCTTTCTATCATCTATCAACGATCATCTATCAACTACTTCTGATATCAATTGAAAAATATGTCTACGAATCAACGCATCTGGCTGTCGCCGCCGCATATGGGCGGGCAGGAACTGGAATTTGTAAAAGAGGCTTTTGAAAGTAACTGGATTGCTCCGCTGGGTCCCAACGTGGATGGCTTTGAGCAACAGTTGCAGGAAGTGACGCATACCCGTGCCGCTGCTGCGCTCAGCTCCGGTACAGCCGCCCTGCACCTGGCCCTGCGGGTACTGGGCGTGCAACCGGGCGATGTGGTGCTGTGCCAGAGCATGACGTTCGCTGCTTCGGCTTTTCCGGTGGTGTATGAACAGGCGGAACCGGTGTTCATCGACAGTGAAGCCGGTACCTGGAATATGGACCCGGCCTTGCTCGAACAGGCACTGCAGCAGTATCAACAGCAAGGCCGACGGGTTGCTGCGATCATAGTCGTGCATCTGTACGGCATGCCCGCACAGATGGATCAGCTGCTGCAACTGGCTGCTGCCTACCATGTGCCCGTGATTGAAGATGCAGCGGAAGCGTTGGGTTCAACCTATCAGCAACAACCCTGCGGCAGCCTCGGTACACTGGGCATTCTCAGTTTCAACGGCAATAAAATTATCACCACCAGCGGGGGTGGGGCATTGGTGGGCAATCACAAAGAACTGGTGGACAAAGCCCGGTTTTTATCCACCCAGGCGAAGGATCCGTTTCCGCATTACGAACATTCGCAGATCGGGTTTAACTACCGCATGAGTAATATCACCGCCGGAATCGGGCGTGGACAGTTGCTGGTACTGCCCGAACGGGTGGCACAACGCCGGGCTGTGTGCGCTTTTTACCAACAGGAGCTGAGTGGGTTACCCGGACTGCAGTTCCTGGAGGAACCGGCCGGTTCTTTCAGCAACCGCTGGCTTACGACGGCGCTCATTGATCCGCAGCAATCCGGTGGCGTTACAAGAGAAACCATTCGACTGAAACTGGAAGCAGATAACATCGAAGCCCGTCCGCTCTGGAAGCCGATGCATCTCCAGCCGGTATTCCGGGGTGCTGTATCGTTCCTCAACGGCGTATCGGAACAACTGTTTGAGCAGGGGTTGTGTCTGCCCAGCGGCTCTTCGTTGACAACAGATGAATTACACCGCATTTGTTCATTAATCAAACAATGCTGGTATGAGCGCTAAAAAACCACTCCGGCTTACGCCGGCACGGATTGTGTTACTGGGCGATATTGTCCTGATCGGGGTAGGTCTGCTTTCGGGTATCCTGCTGGGTTACCGGATCATAGATATTGAAGAAATTCCCATTACCACTACGTTGATCCGACTGGGTATTCACCTGGTACTGGCGGTTGCCTGCTGGTATACCTTCCGGATTCAGCGCCGGGTCATCCGTCATTTTCATGTGCGGGATTATATGCAGCTGATCCTGGTACTCGGCTTATTACATTTTCTAAGCGGGGCTGCCGATCTACTACTCGAACGCAAGCATCATTACTCGGTAACGGTGTGGATCATGAGTTATTTTGTTACTTCGTTTTATGTGCTTACCAGCCGCATCCTTGTCAGTTACCTGTTTGAATACTATAAAAAGACACAGCAGAAAAAGCAGGATAAGCGCCTCTTGATTTTTGGTGCAGCGGCATTGGGACTAACGCTGAAGAAATCTATTTTGAATCATCCGGAATCAGAGTTCCGCATTATGGGATTTATTGATGATGATCCCAATAAGATTGGAAAAATCATTGAAGGGTTTGAAGTGTTCAGTGCCTCGCAGGATATCCGCAAAACGATTGTGCGGTTAGGTATTACCGATATCATCATCGCCACCAAGACCCTCGACCCGGTGCGCAAATCGAAGTTCCTGAACGATACCATCATTTTTAATCTCCGTATCCGGGAGCTTCCTTCCCTGCAGCGTTGGTTCGACTCGCATTTCAATCTCAATACCATTCAGCAGATTGACATTCATGATCTGCTCAACCGGGAGGCGATCCAGTTGCATAACGACCGGGTAACGGAGCAGTTGAGCAATAAAACGATCCTGGTTTCCGGGGCTGCCGGATCGATTGGCAGCGAACTGGTACGCCGTCTCGCCGATCATCAAGCCGCAACGGTTATTTGCCTGGATGTGGCCGAAACGCCCCTGTACGACCTGGAGCAGGGATTGAAACGTTCCGGCGCCACCGGCACTTTTCATTTTGTACTGGGCGATGTACGGAATGAACAGGTGATGGAGCGGGTATTTCAGCAGCACCGTCCGCATGTAGTATTTCATGCCGCAGCGTACAAGCACGTACCGATTATTGAGCAATACCCCAACGAGGGACTGCAAACAAATGTTGTGGGCACCTGGATCACGGCCCGGCTGGCGGGCACCTATGGTGCGGAGAAGTTTGTATTGGTTTCTACCGATAAGGCCATCAATCCCACCAGTGTGATGGGCGCCACGAAGCGGATAGCTGAAATGGCCACCCAATCGCTGCAGGAAGCGTATGCAGGTACCGAATTCATCATCACCCGTTTCGGCAATGTACTTGGCTCCAACGGTTCGGTGGTTCCGTTGTTTAAAAACCAGATTGAAAACGGGGGGCCCGTCACCATTACGCATCCCGATATGCAGCGTTATTTCATGACCATACCTGAAGCGGCCCAGCTGGTGGTGGAAGCCGGTTTAATGGGGCAGGGTGGGGAAGTGTTCATCTTCGACATGGGCGAACCGGTGAAGATTTACGACCTGGCGATGAATATGATTCGCCTGGCCGGGCTGGTACCGGGTGTTGATATCCCTATTACGTTTACCGGTGTGCGTCCCGGTGAAAAGTTGTATGAAGATCTGTTTGCCGACCAGGAGCAGGTTGAAAAAACCCATCACAAAAAAATCATGATCGGAAAAGTAAAAACCTACAGCTTCAGCCAGATGAGTGGCTTTGTGTCGGAGTTGTTGGCTTTTTCCGTCGTACCGGATGCAACTATCGTAAAGGACATGATCCGTTCGGTAGTGCCGGAATACCAACCGTTAGTTGCCGAAACAGTAATTTCATCTGGCAAGTAAGGAAAATCAATTATTTTCGGACCTTGAACCTGTTCTGTTTATGCGGATAGTTATCCTTTTTATTTGTTTTGTTTTGGCTGGCACAGCGTTGCTGGCCCAGAATCCACGCCTGGCGATGTATGAGTCATCGCCCATGATGGTGAACCCTGCCTGGACGGGTAAGTTCAACGGCAAAATCCAGGTAGGCGCTCATGGAAGCATGATGAGTACGGATTCGGCCAAAATGCTCCACACGAATTTTTCACTGGAATACCGGAATAAATACGACCAGGAAGATCGTCGCAACCTCAAATACTGGGCTGCCGGGCTGAATGTGTACCGGTACGGACATTCCACGTCGCCCTTATCGGCCACGTTTATCACCGGTTCTTTTGCCTATCATACCTATGTGGACCGTCGCCGCCGTCATAATTTCAGTGCTGGGGCACAGGCCACCATGGCCAGTGGGAAGCTGAACCGTCAGCCGGAAAAAACTTATTTCTACGATCCTGAAATTTCGGGTGGTGGGTTTACCTACCGGGCCGGTGATTCTGATACTCCTTCGGTTTCACACAGTTACCTGGATTTTAATATCGGGGTGAACTATGCGTACCGTACCAGTTCCTTTACGTTTGAAACGGGACTTGCGATGTACCATCTCTTTTACCCGCCCAATGATATTTTTCAGCTGGATACCGATATTCCCCGCCTGCGCCACCGGGGGGTGTTTACGATGCAGTTTGGGTTTGAAATGGATGAAATCAACACCCTGCAGTTCAAGAGTATGTACTGGACCGATGGGTTGTTCTGGCTCAGCCGCAGTTTCAACGACCGTGGCACCGATGAATACAAAGTAGCATCCTGGTTTGGCGTTGAGCTCGTGAAAGCGCCGGTAGAGGAGAAAGTATTCCGGTTTAACTATGGATTGCATTCCCGTTCGTTCCGTACGATCATGCCGATGGTGTCGGGGTTTTATAAAGATCAGTTCAATGTACGTGCCACGTACGAATTACCCATGAACAGTAAGAATTTTGATGCCTACCGGGCGAAGCGGCTGGAACTTGCCCTTATCATGTACCTGAACCCGAAAGGAAAAGTGCGGCCATATACGGAGGATTGATCGATGTACGGGTACGATGTATGATGTTGACGTTCTGCGAAAG
Organism: Chitinophaga pinensis; assembly: GCA_943368955.1. Classification (GTDB taxonomy): domain Bacteria; phylum Bacteroidota; class Bacteroidia; order Chitinophagales; family Chitinophagaceae; genus Lacibacter; species Lacibacter pinensis_A. The sequence continues at coordinate 458,071 of CALRLY020000002.1, read as the reverse complement.
CGGGACGTTTTTTTTGTTCAAAAGGTTCAAAGGTTCCAGAGGTTGGGATTTAGTTTTTTATATGTTACGAGTTATGGGTTACGGGTTATGAGTGAGATTTCGGTTCCGGAGCATGGAAATCAGGGTTTGATTATAATTTGGAACATGCACCCATCTTCCCTTGAGGGGAGTGGCCGCAGGCCGAGGGGTGTTTGGGAACGTTGCAAAGGTTCAAAAGTTCAATGTTCCAAAGGTTGGATTTCGGTTCCGGATTATGGGAAGTCAAGGATTGAAGGATTGAAGGAGTTTTTCATTTGATGTTTATCACTTCTTTCCGTGTGTAGGGATAACGGATGATTATCAGGCTGGCGTTTGTTCCGGGAAATTGATGGTCAAACCTCTGTTTGATTTTGCGGTACACCCTGATTTCCGGGTAGGGAGGAACATTGGTTTCTGCCATAGCCCAATTGTTGAGACTGATGGCGACAGTTCCGTTACCTGTCCGAAACTGGTTCTCAGACGTTACATACGGTTGCAGTCCGGGTGGAACTTTGCCGGCAGGCACACAGATCGCCGCATGATAAATACGACCGGAATACAGCTGCGCCGATGGATATGCATCCCACAGATCCAGGTAATAGGTCAGGGGCAACACTCCCCATAGCAGCACGATGAGCATGTTTGCTTTTAGAACCAGTACCGACGTTTCAGGTTTGAAACCCTGTGTCTTAAACGTGAGTACATACAGCAACACAATCATTCCCATGTTCCATGGCCAGATAATCCAGTTGTAATTCATACCGGTGGGTCCTACAAGCAGCAGCAGAATGGCATGCATCAACATTAAAAGTACGGCTGCTTGTTTACGGGTACCGGGAAAAAGAAGGCCAACAGCCGCCAGTGTTTCAACAAGCGGAATACTATATCCCAGGTGCATCAGTGCGGAGTGTTGCACAGCGGTATTCAGTTCCGGCAACTGTTTGAGGAACATCGGTTGCCAGGTGCTGTATAAAAATCCCTCGTGAAATTTGCTGACTCCGCTGTAAAAGTAGAGCGCCGCCACTACAAACATGATCATACCCACCATTGCATTGGTGTTCCTGCGGTTGATATAAATCACCAACAGGAGCGTGGCAAAGAGGTATTCCCAGGGCTGCCAGCGATTCTGGTCAAGCAGGTCGCTCATAGCTGCCATCAGTAATAAATAAGGAATTGTGTTCCAGCGCTCCGGTTGCTGAAACAGCCAGCTCATGAAAAACAAAGTGACCAGTGCTGAAAGCAAATGGACCTCTGCCGGAACAGCATACATCCATTCGAAAGGAGGAGCCATGGGAAAACTCCGGTCTGCCAGCCACATGCCCCAGCCCGTAGCCCTGGTAACAGCCCAGAAAAACAGGATTGAGCGGATCAGCAGACGTTGTTGTACTTCGGGTTGCATGGTTCTGAAAGTAAATGTAAACAAATTGCTGCCGGAGAGGAAGTGAAGGATGGAAGGAGTGAAGGAGTGAAGGAGTGAGTGAATGAGTGATTGAGTGAATGGGCTTTCAGTTCCGGAGCATGGGAATCAAAGTTTGATCATGAGGTGGATCGTGCACCATCTCCCCTTAAGGGGAGTGGCCGCAGGCCGAGGGGTGTTTGGAAAAGTTCCATAGTTCCAGAGGTTCAAACGTTCCAGAGGTTGGGGTTTCGGTTCCAGAGTATAGTCTTTACGGTTCTTTTGGTCTGGGCGAGTGGTTTAGACACGAATTTATTTCTCACAGATTTCACAGATTGCACAGATGGGACCTTGCTGTCGCTTCGGTGGGGGTTCACGCAAAGGGGCAAAGAATCCAAAGGCGCAAAAGGATTTTCGCCGGGGCGAAAATGGGGTTCAACACGGGGTCACGGGGAGCGCAGAGGTGAATGAGGGAGATGGAACTTTTTTCAGATTGATCAGAATGAGCAAACATACCCCCTTACTATGTTCTGTGGCTTAGTGAGACGCAGAGGGATTTTCGCCGGAGCGAAAATGGGGTTCAACACGGTGGCACGGGGAGCGCAGAGGTGAAAGAGGGAGATGGAACTTTTTTCAGATTGATCAGAATGAGTAAACATACCCCCTTACTTGTTCTGTAGCTTAGTGAGACGCAGAGGGATTTTCGCCGGAGCGAAAATGGGGTTCGCAGGGTGAAACGTATCTAAATCAGAAGGTTCTTTCTATCAACTATCAACTATCATCTATCATCTCTTCCCCCGCCAACGGCCCACCACCCACGGCCAGCGAACTTTCCTGTTCACACAATCTTCATATACCCCAAATGGGGTATATGTTAAAAAAATCTATAATTTCACGGTACTATTGATTACTGACCCATGCCACAACTGGAAACCCCGTATTGGTACGCTGTGTATACACGGCCGAACCAAGAGAAAAAAGTAGCCGAGCAACTGGCACACAAAGGAATGGTCGTGTACTGTCCGCTGCAGCGGGTGCTCCGCCAATGGAGCGACCGTAAAAAAGTGCTGGAAGTACCCGCCTTTAAAGGCTATGTATTTGTGCAGATTCACGATGAAATCCGCTGGCAGGTCCTGGCCACGCAGGGTGTCCTCAATTTCGTGTGCCATAACGGCAAGCCGTCCCGCATTCCGCCCCGGGAAATTGAAACCGTCCGTTTGTTTTTCCATGATATTCAAAGTACTGTATTCGATGAAACCGATATCCGCATCAGCGATGTGGCCCGGGTGTACAGCGGTGTGCTCATGGGCATGGAAGGCCAGGTGGTGGATATCCAGCACCGGTACGCTGTACTCAGTATTCCTTCGCTGGGTCTGCAGATGCAGGTGAAGGTGCCGAAGGAGAATATTCAGCTGGTTCGAAAGTCGGGAACGGGAGGATGAACGGGTTAAGGTTCCAGAGGTTCAAAAGTTCAAGAGTTCCAGAGGTTGGGATTACGTTTTTATATGTTACGAGTTATGAGTTACGGGTTATGAGTGAGATTTCGTTTCCGGAGCATGGAAATCAGATTTTGATGTTGAGGTGGAACGTGCACCCATCTCCCTCTCCCAGGGGAGTGGCCGCAGGCCGAGGGGTGTTTGGAAAAGTTCCAAAGTTCCAAGGGTTCAAACGTTCCAGAGGTTGGGGTTTCGTTTCCGGAGGATGGGGAAGGAAGGTTGGAAGTTGTAAGTTTTAAGTCATAAGTTGGAAGTCATAAGTGAGTTACCGGGTGCGAAAGTGCCCGGTTTTTTTATTTAGGTTCCAAGGTTGAAGACCCGTCCGTAAAAGGTTAGCGCACTGAAAGATGCTCACTGCCATTACTTAGACTCTTTGACCTTGTCCCCCGCTGGAGGGGGTGGGGGGAGGATAAAAGATAAACCGGTTGTGTGAACGTTTGATTGATGGTTCGGTTTTATCCTCCCCCTGTTCAGGTGAACTATGTTTTAGCCTCTCCCCCCTCTAAAGGGGGAGAATGCAGCAGTTTGATTTTTCAGGATCGTTAGGGTAGAAGAAATCATCCCCCTGTTCAGCTGTATTTAGTGGCAAGTACCGGCCCTCCCGAAAGCATTCGGGACAGGCTCTCCGGTGGGGGACAACGTAGCACTCTACTCTTTCAAGATCGTAAAGGGGAGTGTTGTAAAGAAAATTGATTGCATTTACTTAGGTTCTTTGACCTTGTCCCCCTCTGGAGGGGGTAGGGGGAGGATAAAAAATCACCCGTTTAGAAAAACGATTGTTAAAAGGCAAGCTTTGATCCTCCCCCTGCTCAAATGAACTATGTGATAGCATCTCCCCTCCCGAAAGCATTCGGGACAGGCTCTCCGGAGGGGGACAACGTAGCACTCCGCTCTTTCAGGATCGTAATGGCAGCGGCGTTGTGAAAATGCCGGCTGCAATTACTTAGGCTCTTTGACCTTGTCCCCCTCTGGAGGGGGTAGGGGGAGGATAAACCATCACCCGGTTGGAAGGTGTAAGGGTGTAAGGGTTGACAAGTTGAAACATGCACCGTCTTCTTATTTCTTCGTGTCTTTGGGTCTTGGTGGCTCAAACAGTGCGTGCATATGGCTTTGTTACGGAGCGTTTTTCCCGGCAGTTGTGCTCTAACTTCTTTTCCCCGCCACCGGGCCACTGCCAACCTGCAGCGGGTCTCCATCTTTTAGCTAACAGCAATAATTACAATTACTTAGAGCGTACAACCGGCCGTTAGTTTCGTAAAAAAATCTGCAACCAAGTTAATTTTATATGAAGTTTTGCAATTATATTTACGTGTTGCTTTGCCGGGGACTGCCCCCACCTCATCCAACAACCTTATAATCAGCCTGTAAGAACATTCGATTTTTTGAAACCGTTTGAACAGGATACGTATATCCATAACCGTAACTAACACCTATCCTTACCCGAAGAAAGCTATTATTGATTATTAAACTAAACAATCGATTTAAAACCGTATTGCCATGGGTAATTTTTACAAATTTGGACTTTTCCGGATCATTTTCTTTAGCTTTTTTTCCTTAACTTTCGTACAAGCCTCGGCTCAAAATATTTTTGGAGGCGAGCCAGTACAGGTTGTTGGTCAAATGAATGGATATAGCACCGCAGCTTCATCCAATTCTACATTTAGGAGGGTATCTTTCGCTTCTGGAACAACTACCGATGGAAGAGGTCAATGGGTTCGGACATATAATGTGCAATCATCAGGAGGTGATTTTACGCCAATCAATATGCCTGGTGGAAATGGTTCAGGTTTTATGTTTATTTCTGGTCCATCTTCAGGTGGAAATTGTGGTGGAAGGTTTAATAATCGTTGGAATTTTTCGGGAGTAGGTAGCGCCGCTCTTAATTCGGTAAATGGAATATCTTCATATTCAAACAATTGTGCTGGAACTGATATGGGATTGAATATGAGCACTGCGGGAAGATATACTTTTGTTTTCAATGATGTTGGCTATACAGGTACTAATGCAAGATTTTATGTTGGATACACAGCGAATGCCCCGGTAACTGTTACTAGAAGCTCACAGGTTCTAAATTTTAATCGTACGGCAACAATAAATATTGCAACTGGAACAACTCCATCTTCTGGTGAAAATGTATATGTTAGATTCACCACAGCTTCGGATTTTTCTAGTACAAATTCCAGTTCGTTTGTACAGGCAACCGGTAGTGGTACTTCTTGGTCGGCAACTATTCCGGCACAGGCCATTGGATCAACGGTTAGATATTATGTGTTAACATCCACTGTAAGTTTAGCAACTTTAAATTCAATGTCTGAAATTGACAAATCACTTTCAGTTCTCAATTTTGATCATAATTCAGGAAATAATTACCAATACACCCTCACCAACTCATTTACATCAACACAAACGGGAAATTTTAGTGCCTCTGCAACTTGGGGTGGTAACCAACCTTTTGAAGGGGCGAGTTATACAATTGCTAATACTCACACGGTTACATTAGATATTCCTGCAAGTGTTTCTGGATTAACCATCAATGGTGGAGGTGCATTTGAAAATGGAACGCAGACGTTAACAATCAATGCATCCGGAACTCTAACCAATAATGGAACATTTACCAGAAATACGGGTACAGTGGCCTTCTCAGGCACTGGTACTGTTTCCGGAACGGTTGGTTTTAATAATGTTAGCATTGCAGGCGGGGTAATTTTTGGAACTGCTTCAACCATTAATGGTATATTAACAATCAATTCAGGTGGCTTTGTAAATACGAATGCACCCACTTATGCAAACGGCTCTACTTTAAGGTATAATACCGGTTCAAGTGTAGGTAGTCCTTATGGAAGAGGTCTTGAATGGAGTACTACTTCAGGTCCCGGTTATCCTCATCATGTACAGATTTCAGGTAGTACTGCTCTAGATGTCAACAATGGAGCCAATGCTGCCCGTCAGATTGCTGGTGATCTTACTGTAGATGCAGGTAGTACCTTAACGCTTGCCGGAATGACAAGTGTTTCTTTTACAACGGGTCTTACGATTACAGGTAATGTGAGTAACAGTGGTACCATAACATTAGCAACGTCAACAGAGGCTATGCAATGTGCTGGTTTCACAAATAACTCAGGTTCATCACTTACGTTGTCCTCTAACAGTGGTGGTGACATCATTATTACTGGTAATTTTTCCAATAGTGGAACGTTTACGCACAGCAACAGGGCTGTATTTTTAAGGGGAGGCACCGCTCAGACTTTAAGTGGAACTTTTAACGGAACAACCACTACCAACTGTATCCCTTTCCTTATTGTTGATAAATCTGCTAATGGTGTTACTTTAGGCAGTCCGGTAAATGTTACCAACACGCTTACATTAACTGCCGGTGTCATTACCACTACTCCAAGCAATGTTTTAAATGTGAATGCAACCGGTACGGGTGCCATTTCCGGCGGCAGTGCTACTGCTTATATCAGCGGTCCTTTGCAGCGTTCATTGCCGGCTTCCCTTCTTTCCGGAAGTACCTATGTTTTCCCTGTAGGCAATGCCGACGGTTACTATCCCTTTTCATTAGTTAATCCCACTACCAGTACAGCGGCAAGTATAACTGCAACGGCATTCTTTGCTGGTTCCGGTGGTTCTAACGGAACTGGTATAACCGCTGTCAGCGGCTCTGAATATTGGTCTGTAGCATCAACAGGAGGGTTTACAAACAGTTCCTATTCTTTAACTCGTCCAACAGCAGTATCACCAAATAATGTAATTGGACGCAGTACTTCATTGGCAGGACCGTACAATAGCATTTTTGGTACTGCCTCCGGTACCTCCATTTCCAATTCATCGGTTGCTTCAGGCGCTGCCCAACAATTCTTCGTACTGGCACAAGGTGCTTTACCAAGCATTACAGTAACCGGTACCTTAAGCAACTTCGGAGACGTTTGTACCAGTGCCAACTCTAATGAACAAACATATACCGTAAGTGGTAATGATTTAACTGCCGACGTGGTTGTTACAGCGCCTACTGGTTTCCAGGTTTCCACTACCAGCGGGAGTGGTTTTGGCAGTTCGGTAACTTTAGGCCGCACCGGTTCTGATCTTACCGGCGAACCTGTAACGATTTTTGTACGCTTTTCGCCGTCCGCTACCGGTGGAGCCAGTGGTAATATCACTCACACCAGTACGGGTGCAACTACACAAAACCAGGCAGTAGCCGGTACCGGCATTGCCACACCAGCCACACCTGGTAGCATCACCGGTTCAACTAATCCTTGTGCTTCCAGCACCGGCAACTCTTACAGCATTGCTGCTGTGAGTGGTGCCACGAGTTATACATGGACGGTACCTGCCGGATGGAATATTACTGCCGGGCAAGGTGGAACAAGTGTTACGGTTACTGCCGGTACAAGCGGTGGAAACATTACCGTAACGGCTACGAATACCTGCGGTACCAGTTCAGCACAATCACTGGCTGTTACTGTGAATACAATACCCGCTACTCCCGGTTCCATTACCGGCAGTGCAACGGTATGTCCCAGTTCAGCCAATACCTACAGTATTGCTGCGGTACCAGGTGCCACCAGTTATACCTGGACCTTGCCGGGCGGCTGGACAGGTACCAGTACCACAAACTCTATCAATACCACATCCGGCGCTAGTGGTGGTACAATTTCTGTAACTGCCAATAATGCCTGCGGCAGCAGTGCGCCGCAAACACTGAGCGTTACCGTTAGCGGAAGCGTAGGCGGTACCGCTACTGCCACTGCAGCTACAGTTTGTCCGGGTGGTTCTACAACCATTACCCTTACTGGTCATACCGGTACTATTCAATGGCAGCGGAATACAAGCACGCCTGCAGTTTGGACCAACATCGCTGGTGCCACCAGCGCTACGTTGACTACTGGCCCGGTAAACCTGTTTACGCAGTTCAGAGCCGTGGTTACCAGTGGTAGCTGTGCAAGTGCTAATTCTGGTACTGCTTCTGTAAGTGTTAGTGATTTAAATACATCAACTGCGGCGCCAACTGTTTACAATGCATGGGACAATGGCGATAATGACGCAACTGCGGGTTTCGGTGCATGGGCGTTGACCGGTGGTACCAATGCAGGATTCTTTACCGGTGCTACAACTGATAATGATGATTTTGTGCCCAACCTGCCCAACAGCAATACTGGCGGCAGAGGCTGGGGTATGTTTGCCAACAGTGGTCAAACAGCAAGTGCAATACGCCCCATTACTGGTAACCTGTCAATCGGTCAAACACTTACTTATTCAATGGATAACGGCTCTGTTCAAACAGGTACACCTTCGCCAACAGTTGGAATGGGTTTACAAAATGCTTCTGGTAATAACCTGATGGAGCTCTATTTTCAGGGTGGCCAAACTGTTTATACGGTGAATGATGCAGCAGGTCCAACCAATACTACCATTGGTTTCACCCGTGGTGGATTGGAAGTAACCATTACACGTACCGCTGCCGCTACCTATACGATCCGAATCGTTCGGAAAGAAGACGGAAGCAGTCAAACCCTAACCGGAAGAACCTTCAGTAACCCAGCGGGTGGTCAAGTGCCGGCACAGGTTCGTTTCTTCAACTTTAATGCAGGTTCCGGAGCACCTTCGAATGCTTATTTCAACAGTTTGGGAATAGGTACTCCCCTTGTTTCCACACAACCGTCTACGGGTACCCAAACCCTCAACCTGGGACAAAACGGAACGGCCATTTCTGTAACGGCTAGTGGTACTGTTACAACTTACCAATGGTACCGCAACACCACCAACAGCAACAGCGGTGGTACGGCAGTGGGTACTAATGCGGCTTCGCATACGCCCAATGAGACATCACCGGGCACTTATTACTACTATGCAACGGTTACGGGTGCCTGTGGCAGTGCCACCAGCAATCCGTCCGGTGCTATAACTGTAAACAATACGAATGTGTGGACAGGCGGAACCGGTAACTGGAATGTAGGCAGCAACTGGAGTTCAGGTTCTGTTCCTACGGGAGATCAGGTGATTGAAATCAATAACGGTACGCCCACACTTAACGTGAATTTTGCAGTTACAACCGGTAGCTTAACATTGAATAGTCCGTCTACGTTGATCATTGGTCCGGGTGCCACGTTGAGCAAAACCGGCGGAACGATTGATTTCAACGGTAACCTGGTGACTATTCGATCTACATCAGGCGGATCGGGAAGTATTGGTACTATTGTGGGGTCAGCCATTGCAGATGCCACTAATATAACCGTAGAACGCTACATCCTCGCCAAACGTGCCTGGCGCATGCTCACAGCACCGTTGACCGGTACCACCAACAACAGCATTTTCATTAACTGGCAGAATAACGGTAATACCGGCTCGGGTGTTAACATCTGGGCGCCGGCACCTACAGGTGTGGCAACACCCAGCAGCAGCAACAGTGGTATCCAGCTTGGCGGCGTAAGCAGTTCGATTATCCGGTACAACAGCAGCAGCAACAGCTGGTCGGCTGTTACCAGCACCAATAGCAATACGTTGTTTGGAGCGGCTAACGGTTCACAGAACCCCTATGCCATCTTTGTTACCGGTCCGTTTGGTACCGGCTCCATAACCGGCGCTGCGGTTGCCACCACGCTGCGTGCCACGGGCACCCTGCAACAGGGCCTGGTGCAGTATACTAATTTAGCCTCCGGTCAGTTCCACATGATTGGCAACCCGTATGCCAGCCCGGTGAATCTCTCCGGTACCACTACCACCCCCAGTATCAGCAATGCCTTCTACGTATGGGATGCACAGGGCACCGGACTGGGTCAGTACCGTACCTGGGAGGATGGGGCCTGGTTAGCAGCACCCACCGGCAGCAATTACAGTAATGCACCGATTGTTCAAAGCGGGCAAGCTTTCTTCGTGTATGCTCAGTCAGGTACCAATAGTGTTACGATCAATGAAAGCAATAAGGTAAGCAACAACACCAATAATGTAGGTTTCCGTACGTACAGCACCAACGATCAGCGCCTGCGGATTGGTCTGAACCGTATCGTAAATAATGTACCGGAGGAACGTGATGTAGCGCTGGCCCGTTTTGATGCCACCTACAGTGCTGAAGTGGATGGTGCGGATATTGTAAAGGCGAATAACTTTTCAGAGAACCTGTCGTTGTTCCGTTCCGGTACCAACCTGGTAGTGGAACGCCGCAGTATGCTGCAGCCGAATGATACGTTGTTCCTGCGTTTATGGAATACAGCTGCCACCAACTATGAGTTAGCGTTCAGTTACGAAAACTTCCAGTTGCCGGCGGGTACCACGATTATACTGCGTGATTTGTTCACCAATACCGAGCGTCCGTTGACAGCAGGCATCACAGAAAAGATCAGCTTTGCCGTTACCGCCGATGCCAACAGTACCGGACAGCGGTTCCAGTTGGTGTTCCGTACCAATACGGTGACACCAGTACGTGATCTGAACGGTGCCAAAGGTTTTGCTGTGTATCCCAATCCTGTTGCTGCGGGCAGCCGTTTGCAACTGGAATTCCGGAACCGTACCGCCGGTAACTACCAGGTGGTCTTGTTCAACATCACGGGCAGCCAGGTGTTGCAGCGTACCGTACAGCACGGTGGTGGTACAGCGGTTCAGGCAGTGGAACTGCCGTCGAACCTGGCAGCAGGCACTTATATTGCCGAAATCACCAGCAGTAATGGTGTGAAGGAACAAGTGAAAGTAACCATTCAGTAAAATCAATCAATCAATCAATCAACGATCACGAATAGTAATAACATGAAACAAGCAGCCATTTTCAAACGACTATTGTTTATCTTTTTCCTTTGCCTCTCGGCAGCCGTTGTGTTTGCCCAGGGCGGTCCCGGTGATCCCGGAGGCGATCCCGGAGGCGGACCCATTGGTGCGATTCCGGTGGATGGTGGCCTGGCATTTTTGCTGGCAGCCGGTGTGGGGTATGGAGCGAAGAAGGCGTATGACCGGAAGAAGAAGAGTAAAGAGTAGTGAGTAGAGAGTAGTGAGTAGTGAGTAGTGAGTAGTGAGTACAAAGACATAAGTACGGAGTAGGAAGTACGAAGTACGGAAGAGGATCCCGGATGCGAAAGTGTCCGGGATTTTTTTTGTTTAAGAATTGAAGGAATTTGTGTGTGGTTGGGTCCAAAGGGTAAGTGTACATCCTCCCCCTGTTCAAGTGTACTATGTGGTAGCCTCTCCCCCTCCAAAGGGGGAGAATGCAGCAGATTGAATTTTTCAAGATCGTAAGGGCAGAAGCGTTGTAAATAATGTTGACTGCAATTACTTAGGGTGTTTGGCCTTGTCCCCCTTTGGAGGGGGTAGGGGGAGGAGTTGATCCTCCCCCTGCTCAAATGAATTATGAGGTAGCCTCTCCCCCCTCCAAAGGGGGAGAATGCAGCAGTTTGATTTTTCAGGATCGTAAGGGCAGAAGCGTTGTAAATAATGTTGACTGCAATTACTTAGGGTGTTTGGCCTTGTCCCCCGCTGGAGGGGGTAGGGGGAGGACCTGAACTTTCTTTCTCTTCAATCCAATTCTCAATCGTTTTTTGTACTACGTTGATTTCATGCAACACCTCCTCATCCGTAAAACGAAGTACTTTAATTCCTGCCTCTTGCAAGGCCAAATCTTTTTGTTGATCTTTCCGCTGCGTGTCTTCGAACTGATGGGTGAAGCCATCCACTTCAACCACCAGGTTGAGTTCTTTGCAGAAAAAATCGGCGATGAAATGCAGTACCGGGCGTTGCCGGTTAAAGGTGTAGCCTTTCATCATTTTTGCCCTTAGTACATATTTCCACAAACAGGCTTCTGCTTTAGTCATGTTGCTGCGCAGGCGGGATGCGTTGGGTTGCAGCGATTTTTTGTAGTGATGGTTGGGAGGTGGGGTTGTGTTTTTCATAGGATGAAATTAATGGTTTAAGCAGTTAGTTCAATTGAGATAACGGACGAATTAATCCTCCCCCCTGTTTAGCAGGATTAAATGGCAAGTTCCGGCCCTTCCGAAAGTGTTCGGGACAGATGCTCCTGTGGGGATAGTGGGAGGAACTGATCCTCCCCCTGTTCAAGTGTACTATGTGGTAGCCTCTGCCTCCTCCGGAGGGGGACAACATAGCACGCTGCTCTTTCAGGATCGTAATGGAAGGAGTGTTGCAAAAAGTGTTCACTGCTATTACTTAGAGTGTTTGACCTTGTCCCCCTTTGGAGGGGGCAGGGGGAGGAAGTTATTACATAAGGTTGGTTATATTTTTTTATGACAGGTCTTGTCCTCCCCCTGCTAGTCAGTCCATAGTGGCAAGACCCGGCCCCCTCCGGAGGGGGACAATGTAGCCCTCCGTTCATTCAGGATCGTAAAGGCGGAGAAAAAATCCTCCCCTTGTTCAGATTAACTTAGTGGCAAGTACCGGCCCTCCCGAAAGCGTTCGGGACAGGCTCTCCGGAGGGGGAGAAAGGAACACTCTGATTTTTCAAGAGCGTAAAGGAAGCGTTGTAAAGAATGTTAACCGCTATTAATCAGCGTCCTCGACCTTGTCCCCCTTTGGAGGGGGCAGGGGGAGGAACTGATCCTCCCCCTGTTCAAGTGAACTAAGGTGCAAGAGCTTACCCCCTCCGGAGGGGGACAATTGAGCACTCTGTTTTTTCAAGATCGTAAGGGTGGGGCGTTGTAAAAAGTGTTCACTGCTATTACTTAGATTGTTCGGCCTTGTCCCCCTTTGGAGGGGGCAGGGGGAGGATAAAAGATCATTCGGCTGGAAGGATTTTTTTTGGTGGTTAGGTTTTATCCTCCCCCTGTTCAGGTGAACTAAGGTACAAGAGCTTACCCCCTCCAGAGGGGGACAATTGAGCGCTCCGTTTTTTCAAGATTGTAAGGGTGGGGCGTTGTAAAGAATGCTGACTGCTATTACTTAGAGTGTTTGACCTTGTCCCCCTTTGGAGGGGGCAGGGGGAAGATAAAAGATCATCCGGTTGGAAGAAGTTTTGTTTGGTGGTCAGGTTTTATCCTCCCCCTGTTCAGGTGAACGATGTTTAAGTCTCTCCCCTCCCGAAAGCATTCGGGACAGGCTCTCCAAAGGGGGAGAAAGGAGCAGTTTGATTTTTCAGGATCGTAAGGGTAGAAGAAATCCTCGCCCTTTTCAAGTGTACATAGCTGCAAGACCAGGCCCTCCCGAAAGCATTCGGGACAGGCTCTCCGGATGGGGACAATGCAGCCATCCACTCATTCAGGAGAGTAATAGGTGCGAACGGTTTTCAACACAATGTGGAAAAAAAACAGCGGTTTCTACCCCGGTTTTATAACTTCTGTGTATCTTACCAGCATCCGCTTATTCGCACCCCTTGAACCAACTTTTGTTCATGTTTTGGTAACCGAAAGGTAACACGGCCCTTGCTGTGAAATAAACCGGGAGCCTTAGTTTTGTGCAGCCTCATCATCACCAACCGGTAACCTTAGGTACACCTGCCAAAATCCAATTTTCGAGATTGATCCTTGCTGTATGATTGACTGTACCCAAACAGGTGCAGGCAACGACGGTAACCATAATTGATATAACCGGGACGAATAGAAACTCCCACCACACAAACCAAGCTTATGAACGTGTTTTTTACTCAGTTGATGTCTTCGCTTCGCAAGACTACTTTCAATCGCCGTTTTTTTGTTGCTACAACCGTTTTGGCCTTCCTGCTGGTGGGAGTGGGGAAGGTGGGAAGGGGGCAGAATCCTACTAATGGTGGATTTGAAGTAAATGGAAGTGTTACAACAACACCTACTTCATGGACAGTTACCGGTACAACCACCACAACAAATGCGAGAACAGGGTCGTATGCATTAGTGTCTAATTCGTCTACGAGTACGAGTAATACAGCCCACACAAACTCAAGTACAATTTCTATTCCTGCAAACAATTATGGAATTGTTATTGCTTGGGCTAGAGGAAGTAACTCATTTTCTAACGCTTCCGCAGGTGGCACACTAGGTGTAACTACATCTAGCACTACAACAGCAAATATTGGTACAACTCTGACACGTCTAACTTATGTTACAGCACTAAATGGAGCTTCAACACAGAATTTTTCTTGTCGTGTCAGTTCAAGAAGTTCCACATCAGGTCAAGCTACTCAAGTTTATTTTGATGATGTAATAATGTATGCTTCCACAACAAATACGCCAGACCTAACTAAACCTACTTCTCCATCTTCATTTACTAGCGGTACTATAAATTCAGGTTCTGTAGGATTTACTTGGACAAATGGAACTGATGCCGGAACAGGAAATCAAGCAACAATTATCCTGCGAACGACTAATTTGTCAGCTGCCACACCAGTATTGAATGATCAAGGTGTATATTCTGTAACTGGCGGAACTTCTGGTCCTAATACTGTATCCACTGATTGGACTGTTATATCAGTAACAGTAGGTTCTGGGGCAACTACATTTACGGATAATACGGTATCAGCTAGTACTTCTTATAGATACGCTGTAATTCATAGGGATTTAGCTTATAACTATTCAAATGCATTGGTTTCTGGTACAATTACAACTACTTCTGCAGGTGGATCCACCCCTCCCACACTTACCGCAGCTGGTGGAGCAACAGTTGATGCACCCTTTAATGTAACATTTACAGATGATGCCACCTGGAGAGGAGCCATTACCAGCATTACTGTTGATGGTACGCCGCTTACGGCTGGTTTTAATACTACTACTGCTGGTCAAATTACCTTTACACCCTCTGCTTCAGTACCGGCTGGTTTGTTACAAACAGCGGGTGCTAATAAATCAATTGTGATTGCTGCAACAGGCTATACCAATGCTACAGTTTCCCAAACCATTGGTGTGGGTGCTGCCAATAAACTAGCCATGGTTACGCAACCTGCGGCACCGGCTACCAATGGCGCTGTTCTGGCTACACAGCCTACTGTTCGGGTTCAGGATCAGTATAACAACAATGTAACCACCAGTACGGCAGCTATTACGGCCACTGTTGGAGCTGGTACATGGACCATTGGAGGCACCAACCCACAAAATGCAGTGAACGGCACGGGGATTGCAACATTTACCAATCTTACTGCATTGAGTCTTTCGGCTGTAACGGGTGCTACAATACAGTTTACTTCACCCGGTTTAACTTCTGTTACTTCAAATACATTTAATATACCGGCACCAGCTCCTCCAACATTAACAGCAGCTGCGGGAGCTACTGTTGATGCACCTTTTGTAATTACATTTACAGACAATTCATCCTGGAGGTCTGCGATTTCCAGTATTACAGTCGGTGGAACAACACTTACCGGTGGCTATACAGTTTCAGCCGGGCAAATCACCTTTACGCCCTCTGCCTCTGCCCCTGCAAATTTGCTGCAATCTTCAGGAACGAAAACAATTGTTGTTATTGCTTCCGGTTATACAAATACTTCCGTTTCTCAAACAATCGGTGCTGGCGTTGCAACCAATATTGCTGTAACAACACAACCACTTGCTCCTTCTGTTAATGGAGGTGCGTTAGCAACGCAACCTGTTCTAACCATCAGGGACCAATACAATAATACTGTAACCGGAAGTTCGGCAGCTGTTGTGGCAACAGTGGGTGCCGGATCCTGGACTTTGGGAGGAACAACCTCCATCAATGCAAGTTCAGGTGTAGCAACTTTTTCAGGTCTTATTGCAACAGCGGCTACAGCAGTTATGGGTGCAACCATTACATTTACTTCGGGCGTATTTTCGGTAACTTCTAATTCTTTCAATATTCCCGGACCAGCTCTTGGTACGTATCTTTTTACGGCAGGATCACTAGCTGCAACCGGAGTTGCTTCTAATGTTTCATTTGCAAACGTATCTAATCCAAATATTACATTAAGAAATAACAACGATATCTGGTCTGGGTTTCCATCAACCGGTAACTGGGGAGCAGCATTCAATTCTAACTTGTATCTTGAATTTACTGTTACTGCCAGCGGAGGTTATGTGTTTACAGCAACAGATTTAATAATGGATGTATTCAGAACAGGTGCCGGAGCTTCAAATTATTCTGTAAGGTCTAGCATTGATAATTTCGGTGCTGATATCGCAACTGGTACAGTTCCTGGCACGCAAACCGCCATTTCAAATATTTCGCTTTCTTCTTTGTCCTATTCAGGTTTGTCAAGTGTAACCTTCCGGGTATATGGATGGGGAGGAGGTAGCACAGGTGACTTCCGTGTTGATAATATATTTTTAAGCGGAACGGTTCAATCTGTACCTGAAATCAATGTAAAGCAAGGGGTAACAAATATTTTAAGTAGTACTGGGTCCTATTCTTTTGGTACAATAGTTATAGGCAACTCCAGCTCGGCAATTACATTCACTGTTGAAAACACCGGATCCGCAACTTTAAGTTTGAGTGGAACACCGAGAGTTGCCATCAGCGGCCATACCAGTGATTTTACGATTGATCAAACGGCAACCACAGCCAGTGTGAGTGCTGCAGGTTCCACAACATTTACTGTTACATTCAACCCAACAACTACCGGTACAAGAACAGCAACCATAAGTATTGCCAACAATGATGGTAATGAAAATCCATATACATTCACTGTAACCGGTATTGGTAATTCTCCCACTGCTCCCGAAATCAACCTGAGGCAGGGAGTTACAAACATTGCCAGCGGTGGTAGCTATGCTTTTGGCTCACAAGCGGCCGCTACTTCATCTGCTGCGGTTACCTTTACGATCGAGAATACAGGTAACGCAGATCTAACACTTTCCGGTACTCCGAGAGTAGCTATCAGTGGTACCAATGCTGCTGAGTTTACGGTTGATCAAACAGCCACCACTTCACCTGTTGGAGCAGCTTCTTCCACTACGTTTACCATTACATTCAGTCCGACAAGTACAGGTGCTAAATCGGCAACAATCACCATTGCCAATGATGATGTTGATGAGGGCACATACACGTTTACTTTATCAGGCACAGGAGCTTTGGCAACCGAGCCAACTGCTGCTCCAACAGCACTTGTATTTTCATCGGTAACCAATGTTGGGTTTAATGTATCCTTTACAGCTGCAAGCGGTTCTCCGACAGGTTACCTCGTGTTAAGGAGAAGCGGAACAACAGCTCCTTCCGGAACTCCTGTTGATGGAATAACTTATAGTGTAGGTCAGAACAACATTAACAGTGGTACTAATACTGTAGCTTATGTTGGTCCATTTCCCTCACCCAATTTTCTGGAAAATGCATTAGCAGCAGATACTCGTTATAATTATGTTGTGTACAGTTACAACGGATCAGGCGCTGGCATTAACTATTATACCGCTGCTTCGTTAAGCGGCAACCGTTATACACTTGCCACCGAACCAACATCGCAAGGTTCACCCAGTGTTACGAATATCCAGCCCACTTCCATGCAATTAACCGGATTTAATTCAGGAGGTGGAGATAATGTAATCATTATTGCGAAACAAGGAAGTGCTGTTAATGCATTACCCATTGATGGCGTGAATTATACAGCCAGTGCATCATTTGGTACAGGCGGGCCTTCAACATCATTAGGAGGTGGCAATTTTGTGGTTGGTATAAATCCGAGTGATCCTTTAACGGTTACGGGTCTTACTCCCGGCCTTACCTATCATTTTGCAGCGTTTGATTATAACGGAACGCTTGCGAATCTGAGTGCGAATTTCCTCACCACAAATCCAGGTACTGCAAATGGCACTACACCTTCCAATACATCTGATATAGTGGTCGTAGGCGGATCAGAAGCATCCACTATTTCTTCATTGACCAATATTGCGACGATTTCCACCAGTTCTGAAGGTACACAGGTTTGGCAGTTTACTATTCGTGATGGTGGTGGCACATCGGATGCCGATAATCTGCCCACGATTGTCAATACACTGGTATTTACACAGAATACCGGTAACCAGATGGACAATTTCCTGAATGCAATTCAAAGTATTGCCTTGTTTAATGGGAGTACGCTTATAAGTAACACACCTACCATTACTGCAACTCAAATTTCATTTTCAGGATTAGGTCTTGAAGTTCCGGATGGTGGTTCACTTACTATAACGGTACGTATGTCTGTTAAGAGTAATGTCAATGCAGGCAGCAGTACAGGTGTCAATGCGGATGGCGATGACTTCGTATTTCAGCTGACCGCCGGTAACCAGGTAACAGGATCCACAACAACGTCATCACAGTTTGTGTCAACTTTCAGCCCGGTTGTTGCATCAGCAAACGGTTCCAATGTTTATTCTGTAGTTGCAACAAGATTAGCATTTGCACAACAACCACCAACAGAAGTAAATCTGAATACGGCCATGAGTCCTGCAGTTACAGTTTCAGCTGAAGATATAGGTGGTAACAGGGATGTTAACTACACGACCAGTGTTGCAGTTACATCTACTGGAGTTCTTGCCGGTAGTCCTATTTCAGCAACACCTGTTGCTGGTTTGGCTACGTTCAACACACTTACGCATACGTCATTAGGTAGCTCGCTTACATTAACGGCTAACAGTGGAAGTTTTGCACCTGTTGCCAGCAATTCATTTAATGTTACATCAGGGCCCACTGCTTTGGCTCCGGGTGATGTAGTCGTACTTGCAATGGGTACTAATATACCTGATAAATTTGCAGTTCTCTTGTTGAAAGAGATAAATGCAGGTACGGCAATTCATTTTACAGACAATTCATTTGCTAGTACTACAACTCCTAATACAAATGAAGGATTTTTGACTTTTACAGCTCCTTCACGACTTTGTGCGGGAACAGTAATTAGCTGGACAAATGGTCAATTGATTACTGGTACTGGTTGGAGTTCTGCATCTCCTCCGAGTTTTGCATTTACAAATTCAGGAGATCAGTTATTTGTATTCCAGGGATCTACAGCTAATTGGGGTACACAAAGCGGGATTACACTTTTGTATGGTGTATATACAAATGGAAGTATGATTGCATCTGGTTCGTCCAGCACAGCACTGTCATATAGCCCTGCGTCTTTGGATGATGTATACGAAGTTGAATTTACAGGAGCTTCTGAGAATGATGTGTATTTTGCCAGTTCATCAATAACAGGCATTGTTTCTTCGATTTTGACTTCTGTTACTAATCCATCCAACTATACAAGACAGAATACTACTTTCAGCATGCCATCCTACAGCGCAGTCATCTATTCAACAGTCACTGATCGGGCTGTTAACCGGTATGTTGCTATCACTCCGATTGTAATCACATTGGAAAGCGGCGCCACAGGGGCTACCGTTTCCGGACTGCCTGCGGGATTAACATCTTCTGTTGCTTCAGGCGTATTGACC
This sequence comes from Chitinophaga pinensis, assembly GCA_943368955.1. Classification (GTDB taxonomy): domain Bacteria; phylum Bacteroidota; class Bacteroidia; order Chitinophagales; family Chitinophagaceae; genus Lacibacter; species Lacibacter pinensis_A. The sequence continues at coordinate 438,902 of CALRLY020000002.1, read as the reverse complement.
ATCAAGGGAGCGGCTACACAGTCTGGTAATTTTCCATACACAGCCACCGCCACGGGATCGGGCTGTCCTCTCTCGTATGGTGGTACCATATCAGTTACAGCGGCAGGACCCTTCACCGGACCCCTGAGAACGAGGGCAAATGGTGATTTCACCAATGCCTCTACCTGGGAATTCTTTAATGGAGACGAATGGCAGGTGGCAGCTACTTCTCCCGAGTATCCGGCGGGCATCAACAACCTTACGATCCGGCATACGCTCAGTTTTAATACAGATTATACGGTAGGAGGTTCTAATACTGTTGAAATTACCGGCAGTGGCACTGTTACAATACCATCTGGTGTTACGGTTGATTTTAATGGAAGCCCGGTAACCCTGCAGTCCAATGCCAGTGGTACAGCCGCTATCGGTCAGATTTCCGGTACCCTCACCGGAGCCACCAATGTAACTGCCGAACGTTATATACCCGGCAAGCGTGCATGGAGAGCCATTTCTGTGCCATTGCGGACTGCTTCCGGCAATGCCTTCATCTGGGATCAGTGGCAGAACGGTGGTACACAAACCACGGGTGTGGGTGCATTGATCTGGAAGCCGGGTGGTACCTTCATCGCCGGCGATGGTTACAGTGCAGGTGGTGTGAGTCCGAACCTGCTGGCCTATACCAATGGTGCATTTACAGCGCCGGCCAGTACCAAAACTGCGGTGCTCTTCAATACCAATGGTCCGGTTCCTTATATGTTATTTGCGACTGATTATTTCCGTTCGGCCAGCGGCAGCGGTGCCATCACGAATGGCGCCTCAGCCACTACCCTGCGTGCCAATGGTACCTTGTATACAGGTAACTACAATACCGGTACGCTTAGCTCCGGGTATCATTTAATTCCCAACCCCTATCCATCACCCATTACGCTGAGCAGCGTTTTACTTGGCAGTGTTAATGACCAATATGTTGTTTGGGATTCAAGGCTGGCAGGAAATAATGGATATGGTGGTTACGCTTACTTCAGCAACGGAGTTAGTTCCACAGCCGGACTTACCAGCCGGGTCATTCCCGCCGGTAGTGCTTTCTGGGTGCTTTCAAATGGATCGGGCAGTATTTCCATGACCGAGGCTACGAAGGGTGGTACCAGTTTTAATGTGTTTAGCCGTACCACCGGCAACCCCGGCGTGCTGCGGTTGAACCTGGCCAATACAGCCGGTGACCAGTTGTATGATGGGGTAGCGGTAGCGTTTGAAAGCAATACCTCAGCTGGTTTGGATGCACAGGATGCGGTGAAGTTTTCGCTGGGTACGGATAACCTGTCGATCCGCCGCAGTGGCAAGGACCTGGCGATTGAATTCCGTCCGCCTGCCACCAGCGCCGATACCATCTTCCTGCAATTGCACAACCTGAAGCAAGCGGCATACCGGTTTGAGTTCAGCAGCGAGAATCTGTCTGGCGCTACAGGTGCCACAGCCCTCTTGAAAGACCGGTACCTGGGTACTGAAACGCCGTTGCAGCTGGGAAGCGGACAGCAGATCGGGTTCCAGGTGGATGGCAATGCAGCCAGTGCGGGCAACCGTTTCTATATTGTATTCCGTGCGGGTACGGTAACACCGGTGGTGGATCTGAACGGTGCCAGGGGCTTTGCGGTGTATCCCAACCCGGTACCGGCAGGAAGTCCGCTGCAGGTGGAAATCCGGAACCGTGTGGCAGGTACGTACCAGTTTGTATTGTACAGCAGTACGGGTGTGCAGGTGGCCCAGCGGGTGGTGCAGCATGGTGGTGGTACAGCGGTGCAGTCGGTGCAACTGCCGCAACAATTGCCGGCCGGCATGTACATCGCTGAGTTTACCGATGCGAAGGGCGGAAAGCAGCAACTGAAAATTAATATACAATAAAAGACAATTTTTCTACCTTCGGCCAGATTTTGATAAAACCGGCCCTGAAAACCAAATAAAATTCAGTATGAAGCAAGCAATAATTGTAAAACGACTGTTGATCGTGTTTTTCTTCTGCCTGTCGGCAGTTGTGGTAGTTGCCCAGGGCGGGCCGGGTGATCCCGGTGGCGATCCCGGAGGCGGACCGATTGGTGCGATACCCGTAGATGGTGGCCTGGCGTTTTTGCTGGCGGCCGGTGTGGGGTATGGGGCGAAGAAGATGCATGAGAGGAAGAAGAGTAGTGAGTAGAGAGTAGTCAGTAGTGAGTAGAAAGACATAAGTACGAAGTACGAAAGGAGAGCCCGGATGCGAGAGTGTCCGGGTTTTTTTTAAGGATTGAAGGACTGAAGGGTTGAAGGAGTGAATAAGATTTCGGTTCCGGAGCATGGTGTTATCGGTTCTTTTGGTGTGGATGGGTTTCACGCAACGGCGCAACTGGGCAAAGGCGCAGAGGGATTTTCGCTGGAGCGAAAATTGGGTTCCAGAGGTTCAAGGGTTCCAGAGGTTGGATTTCGGTTCCGGAGTAGGGGGCAAGGAATGAGGGAATGAAGGAATGAAGGATAGAAGGATAGAAGGAGTGAATATAGGTGGGATTGATTCGTCTTGCCTCAGTAAAAGAAGAGAATCTGCTATCTGTTCTTTGCGGGTTATAAAGTTAACAGGAACCGTATTCATACAGGAAGCGGGAATGTATAAATGCTTTTCAGGCGACGGAGGTTATTCCCTTTTGTTTGGTTCTGGTGGTTTTTATACGGAATATTCTTTAACAAACCGAGGTTCTAAGCGTTTTTCTAAAAAAATATAAGTAAAAACTTGCAGGAATAAAATACGCACCGTAATTTTACGGTTAATCCGTGCTGTAAGAAAGCCCTCCTACGCGTTTCTTGCCGCAATTTTTACCGAAAGAGTTGATCTGGCAGTTCTGAAATCTGAATTCTGCATAACCCTCTCTTTCTTTGTCCATCATCCCACGGAAGCCCTGCTCTCTATCCAGTAGTACCTAGATAAAAGTATTTATTTAGTTTATATACTAATATCTATCCAATCTCCGTTAATAAGCCCGTCTGTCCAGTTCAATATACCCTGACAAACCGTATCCAAACAACTCAAATGCAGGTTGGTATGAAACAATTCTACTTTTTGAAAACAATTGCAACACTTGTGTTCATTTTAATGCTCAGTACAAGTTTTGGGCAACAGAATTACCGCACTCGTAATACTTCGGGGAATAATAACTGGACAACAGCTTCTAACTGGGAGGTGGAGACAACACCTGGTTCATGGTCAACTGCCAGTCAGTATCCAGGTCAAACAGCAAACAATGCAGCAACAGTTACTATCCGAAACATGACAAGCGGAGGAGAGTACCGTATTAATGCGTCAATTCCAAATGCAATTGGAAACCTTGTTGTGGGTGTGGCCGGTACTAACAGTGCTGTTTTGAGATTCAGGAATAATGGAACAGTTAATTTGGATGTAAATGGTAATATAAGTGTTGCTGATGGTGCGTTAAATGTATCAGATCAGTCAGGAGGGAATACACATAACTTATCAATTGGTGGAAACCTTACAGTAGCTTCAGGTTCTTCGTTTGATATGACGGATGGGGATGATGAGTGTAACGTAACTTTTGACGGCAGTAATCATACAATTACAGGACCGGGAACTTTTACATTTTTTGATCTTACATTTTCAAATACAGGTACCGTAACTGTAAATAACAACATTGCAGATATTGACGGAACAATGTCTGTTGGTTCAAATGCTGTTATACAGCCTGCAGCAGCAAGTGTATTCAACAGCGGCGGGGCGGCAGGCACCATTAGTGGTTCGGGAACAATACATGTAACACGCACGGCAGCAACCCCCGATTATAATAATCAATTTGATTTTGATACCGATGACCTCGATCAGTTAACAGTTGAATATGCGGGTGCGGGGAATCAAACCATTAATGCATATACGTACGGGAATTTGATTACAAGCGGCAGCGGAACAAAAACAATTGCAAGTGATTTTACTGTAAACGGAAATGTTACTATCGGAAGCGGAACAACACTAACTGCGCCTGCCGGCGGCAGTGATGATATTACTATTAACGGTAACTGGATCAACAACGGAACCTTTAATGGTGGTGATGATGTGGTAACTTTTGACGGGGGCAATCAATCCATAACAGGCAACACCACTTTTTTTAATTTAACCAAAACAACCAATACGCCTGAAACATTAACCTTTGCTGCAGGCAGTACACAAAATGTAACAGGAACGCTTACGCTAACAGGAACGGCAGGTAATCTTTTAACACTTGCTTCCAGTTCGCCCGGAACGTCCTGGAATATTAATCCATCCGGATCAAGAACTTTTGATTATGTGTCTGTTTCACACAGTACCAATACAAACGCAACAGATATTACGGCTACCAATTCTTTCAATGGCGGTAATAACATTAAATGGTTGTTTCCGGCCGGAGCAGCTACACAGATTGCTTTAAATGCAGGAAACGGGCAATCAGTTACAGCTGGTTCAGCCGTTCCGGTTCTGCCCAGTGTTTTAGTTACAGATATTAACGGAACTCCTGTAAGTGGTTTAACAGTAACCTTTGCTGTTACAGGTGGAGGAGGTTCTATAACCGGTGCATCTGCTGTTACCAACGGAAGTGGTATTGCTGCCGTTGGCAGCTGGACACTTGGTACAACAGCCGGTACCAATACGTTAACCGCCACAAGAGCAGGTTTAACGGGATCGCCTGTAACTTTTACTGCAACCGGTACAGTTGGGCCATTAACTAATTTTCTGGTTGAAGCAGCCGGAGGCGGAAATATTGGAACACAAACTGCCAACGTTGCCTTTAACATCCGTATTACTGCAAGAGATGCAAATGGAAATACAGTTACTTCGTTTACTGGTGCAGGTAATACAGTCGGAATTACTTCAACCGGAACTTTAAGTAACGGTGGAGGAACTACTGCAACATTTACCAATGGTGTTTTATCGTCGCACAGTGTTACCATGGGTTCTGCAGGAACTGTCACGATAACTGCAACCAGAACATCGGGCGGTGCACAAGTGGGCACGAGTAATTCATATACAGTAAATCCTCAAACAAAAACTTCTACCGGTGATACAGATTGGAATTTGCCAAGTACCTGGAGCCCGGCGGGAGTACCGAATGCCGGTGATGCAGTAATCATCAGGGCCGGAGATATTGTAACGGTTAACAGTTCGCCGGCATCAGCCGTATTTTCTATAACATTTGATAATAATTCAACAAACACTTCGGGTTTAGCGTTCAGTAATAATGCAATCCTTACAGTTAATGGAAGTATAATCGTTGAAAATGATGATAACGCCGATCGTAATATCACTTCAACAATCAGCGGTGCCGGTACATTAAATTGTGCTTCACTGCAAATTGGAGGTGTATTTTCTGCACTTTCATCTGATCGTACAACCGTTCTAACCTCTACGATTTCAAATTTAAATATTGCAGGAGACCTGAGTATTTACGGTGAAGATGATGGAAATGATAACAATGACGCTACATTTAACCTCGCATCGGGTACCGTTACGGTTGGTGGAAGTGTTTATACAGATGAAGAAAATGGTTCAGTATGTACATTCAATATGAATACAGGTGCAGAAACGGGCACTTTAATACTTACGGGATCTGTTCCATTTAATGATCAGGTAGGAACACTTGGTTTTGATGCTACAGGAACAGGTGCCACTGTTGAATATGCAGGAGCCGCACAAACAGTTCGTTCAACAACCTACACAAATCTCACACTTTCGGGCAGTGGTACTAAAACTACTACAGGTGTAACAGTTAACGGTATTCTTTCTATGGAAGGCACAGCAACCGTTTCTACGGCACCAACTTATGGAGGTTCTGCAACACTTCGATACAATACAGCAACAGCCAGAACAGCGGGAGCAGAATGGTTGAATACGTTTGCCGCAACTGGGGGTGTAATTATTGCCAATACAGGCACCATTACATTAAATGCAGCGAAAGTATTTAATAACAATGCACCTCTTACTATTAACAGTGGAGCATCTTTAACCTCCAATAACTTACAGGTTTCTTTTGGCGGTGATTATAATAATGATGGCGGTACTTTTAATGCAGGTAATTCGCCCATAATTATTTCAGGAACTGCTACAACTCAAAGTATTGATGGCTTTAGCACTACCGGTACGGTATCAATGACCAAAGGTTCTGGTACAGCAACACTTCAGGGAAATGTAAATGGAGGAGCTTTAACGATTAACGGCGGAGGTACATTAAATCTCGGCACTTCATTAACGCATACATTCACCGGAACGTGGACACGTACCAACGGAACGTTAAACGGAGGTTCAAGTACATTACGTTTAGCCGCCGGATTTAGTGGTACGGGCGGAGCATTTACTGCAAACAACGGTACTGTAGAATGGAACGGAGCAAATCAAACCGTTGCTGCTGTAACTTACAATAATCTCATTCTTTCAGGAAGCGGTACAAAAACTTTAGCAGGGTTATCAACCATCAATAATCATTTTACACTCAGCGGCACTGCATCTGCAACAGCTGCGGCAGCTTTAAATATTGGTGGAGATGTAACGATTGGATCGGGTGCCACGTTTAATGCTTCAACGTTTACGCATTTAATTGCCGGAAACTGGGTTAATAACGGAACGTTTACTGCCGGTACAAGTACCATTAATTTTGATGGTGTAACCCAATCCATTGGTGGCTCAAACAGCACTACATTTAACAACTTAATCTTAAGCAACAGTGGTGCCAAAACATTTGGTGTTGCACACAACGTTTCCGGTGTACTCAATGTATCTACAGGAGTGGTAGTAAACCTTGGTGCGTTTACATCCACAGCTAACAGACTTACTATGGGTGGGGTAGACCGTGCTTCCGGATCATGGGGAAGTACAACTTCATCTGCTACCTGGACAAACAATACGTTCTTTGCCGCAACAACAGGTATTGTGAATGTTACCACCTGTGCTGGGGGACTCTGGACCGGTGCTGTGAGCAATGACTGGCTGGATCCTGCCAACTGGTGTGGCGGTGTTCCTGTTGCCGGAACAAATGTTGTTATCAACCCGGTAAGTAATCAGCCGCAAATCAATGCGACAGGTGCTGTGGCTAATAATATTACTATTAACAGCGGTGCCAGTTTAACTGTTGGCGCTGCGGGTACTTTGAGTATTAACGGTGCATTTACAAATAACGGAACATTTACAGCAAATACCACCAGTGCTGTTAATTATGCACAGGCATCCGGAACACAAACTATTCTTGCTGCCAATTATGGTAATCTTACTTTAAGTGGAGTAGGCACGAAAGCATTTCCAACTGGTACAGTTGGTATTGCAGGGTCATTTACCCCCGGCAGTTTTGCAACAGCAACGCAGGGAACAATTGATTTCAATGGTGCTGTGGCACAAACAATTCCTGCCTTTAACTACTTTAATTTAACATCCAGTAACACAGGAGCCAGAACACTTGCGTCCAGTGGAACCATTGGAATAGCCGGTGCATTTACTCCCGGCAGCAATGTGTACACAACTACAGGAAGTACCATCAGATTTAATGGTGGCACACAAACGATTCCGGTATTTGATTATAATAATCTTACCAGAGCTGGCAGTTCCGGAACAAGCGTTGCAACGATTTCAGGAGATATTACTGTAAATGGTGATTTATCTATAACAAGTGGTCGTCTCTTGTTTAATAGCAGTTCATTCGTGCGAAACGTTACAGTTACGGGTAATTATCTGCAAAGTGGAGGTGAAGCAGATCTTGCCAGTGGTGGTGCAACAACCAATTTATATCTTGGCGGTAATCTCACAGTATCTGGTTCCGGTATCTTGGAGTCAAGTACTAACAATACCAGTGTATCAAATGGTACTATTTATTTTACATCAAATTCTTCTGTACAAACAATAAACTTTTCAACACCTGGTAATGTTGATTATGTCAATTACTTTGTGAATAATGGAACTAAAGTTAAATTGAGTTCAAATATTAGTTTAAACAGAAATGATGTTGCTTTATGGAAATCTCAATTTGTAATTCAATCTGGAGGTACCCTTGATGCAGGCACCCACACAATTTCAAGTACTGGCTCAGGAGGTAATTCTATTTTCACATTGAATGATGGTGCCAATCTTGAAACAGCTGCGTCTTCCGGGATTACAGCTGCAAATGCTACAATTAACACCAGTAACCTTGATTTTAATTTGAGTACTTCCGCTAACTACACTTTTAAAGGAACCGCCAACCAGGTAACGACGGGACTTCCTCTCATTGTCAACAATTTGACAATTCAAAATAATTCAGGTGTTACTTTATCAAATAATGTAACGATTAACGGACGCATGAGACTGGCTGCCGGTTTATTGAATATTGCAGACCGTACTTTGGTGTTTCAGAATAATGATATTCCTATTGAACGTGATGGAACGACTACGACCGGTCAGCTTACCACCAACAACAATACCACACTTCAATTTGGCTCTGCTGGCAATACGGGTGGAGTGCTCTTTACTTTACCGAATAACGTGTTCAGTGCCACGCCGGCACCTGTTGGTACCTTTGTTATCAACCGCAGCAATCCTGTTCAGTTGAGCAGCCAGGATCTTTTGATCAACAGCAGTTTGCAATTGACATCGGGCATACTTGATGCCGGAAGTCAGACTGTTATTGTGAATAATGGCGCTTCCATCACAGGCGGCAGCACGGCAAGTCATATTAAAGGAAATCTCCGCAGAAGTATTCCGGCCGGAACCAATCCGTCTGTTGATTACCCTGTAGGAGACGGTGTTGTTTATGCACCCGTTTCCTTCACAGCGAATGGTTCTGTCACCAGTGCCGGAGCGGTAACAATCCAGTCTATAGCAGGTGAGTCGGTCAACATCGGTACTTCCGGCATCAATCAAAACCGGAATGTTAACCGTTACTGGCGTGTTACTGAAAACACGACTGTTACCGATATGTCATCTTTCCAACTTGGGTTCACTTATTCCGGCAGTGATAACGATCCGGGTACAACCCCATCGGAGTATGTGATCCGTGTATTTCAAACTGGCCAGTGGTATCCTGTAACTGTAGCCGGAAGCCCCACCTCCACGAATGCAGTTGCTTCTGCTATTGCCAACAACCGCTTTGGTGATTTTGCAATCGGCAATATCACAGGAAGCATTACTGTAGATACACACCCCGATTCTCTGAGTGTTTGTGTGCCCAACGGCGCCAGCTTTACAGCAGTTTCCAACTCTGTTCCTGCGCCCTCCATTCAATGGCAGGTGAATACCGGAGGTGGGTTTACCGACATCACCTCACCGAACCAGAGTCCGGGTACCACTTATTCCGGGTTTAACTCGTCCACCTTAACTTTAACGGGGTCGTCTTTGGATTTGAATGGTGCCATCTACCGTGCCGTCTTTACGAATATCAACGGAGAAGTTGCTTCCAAAAATGGCCGTTTACTGGTCAATGCGGTTGTAACACCCACAGCTACCTTGCAGATTGTGAATAATGGCGGCAGTCCCGTGATCTGCAGCGGTACGTCTCTCACGTTCCGTACACAGGCCGGTAATACCGGTGGCGGTACCGTGAATTATGATTTCCGTGTGAATGGTGTAAGTGTACAGAGTTCAGCATCGAATGAATATACTACTGCCGGACTTCAGAATAATAATGTCGTGTCCTGTGTAGTTACCATTACCAGTGGTTCTTGTATTACCACTGCTACAGCCAACACAGATGCTACTTTCACAAGTCAAACCATCCAGGTATTGACACCTTCTGTTTCACTCAGTTCCAACCTTGGAACCACGATTTGTGCCGGTACCAGCGTGACCTTTACTGCAACTGCAGCACAAGCAGGAAGTTTTAATCTACTGTATAATTTTAAAGTTAACGGTATCAGTCGCCAGAGCGGCAGCAGCAACCAGTTTACCGTATCGAATCTTCAGAACAATGAAGTGGTTACCTGCGATTTGACCATTCAAACAGGTACCTGTGCCGGTACAACGGCCGTTTCTAACGGACTCACCATGACGGTGAATCCAAATCTTACACCCACGGTGACCCTCAATGCCAGTTCATCCACCATCTGTACCGGCAGTACTGTTACGTTCACTGCTTCAGCAGCGAATACCGGCGGCGGAACTGTTAATTACGATTTTAAAGTGAACGGTGTCAGCCGTCAGTCTGCTGCATCCAACACATTCACAGCATCGAATTTGACCAACGGACAGGTTGTTACCTGTGAGGTGGTTGTTACCGGTGGATCGTGTACGGCCGCCAGTGCCACTTCGAATGGTATCACTATGAATGTGGCATCGCTTCCCACAGTGACACTCAGTGCTTCACCAACTGGATCAGTATGTTCTGGTAGTCCCGTGACCTTTACGGCAACAGCTGCCAATACCGGAGGTGCCAGTGTGTTGTATACCTTCTCTGTGAACGGAATTTCCATGGCACCGAGTGCCTCCAATACCTTCACCACCAGCAGTCTTGCTGATAATGACCAGGTACAGTGTCAAATCGAACTTACCAGCGGAACCTGTTCCGGTGCCACAGCTGTCTCCAATCTACTCACCATGGATGTGGTGACAAGTTTCACACCCGCAGTAACGCTGAGTGTGACACCAGGTACCACGATCAATGCCGGTGGTACAGCTACCTTTACAGCTGTTGCATCCAACATTGGCGGCGGTTCAATTACTTATAGTTTCAAAGTGAATGGAGTAACGAGTCAGTCTGGCCCCCTTACTGTATTCTCCACCAATACGCTTCAAAACGGACAGGTTGTAACCTGTGAGATCAGTATTTCAGGTGGTACCTGCCTCAGTTCTTCGATGGCAGTATCGAACAGTATCACCATGAGTGTTACACAAACGCAATATGTGTGGACCGGTACTGTAAGTACCAACTGGACTACCGATAATAACTGGAGTACGAATGATGCTCCACCGGCAGGTTCCCGTATTTTGATTCAACAAGGATCTGTACGTTATCCTGTCATAGGTTCCGGTATTGTATCTGTTGGAAACCTGACGATTGAGAACGGCGGTTCACTCACTGTCAACGGAAGTGGTTTGCTGCAAATAGCAGGTGTGTTGCAGAACAGTGGTACAATGAATGCTGTACAGGGAAGTGTTGAATTTAACGGCAGCACCTTGCAGACAGTCAATGGTAATCAGTTCAGTTCTTCAACAGTAAAGAACCTGGTGATCAGTAACAATGTTACGCTCAGCGGCTTGCTGCAGGTGACGGGTGTGGTTTCGTTCGGCAATGTGAACAACCGCACGCTGAACAGTGCCGGGTTCCTGGTATTGAAGTCGTCTGCCGGCGGAAAAGCATCAGTGGCCGACCTCACGAATTCCAATGCCAACAGCGGCAACAGTATTACCGGCCTTACGACCGTTGAACATTATATTCCTGCCAGCCGGAAATGGCGTGGTTTGTCGGCACCTCTAAAAGGTTCTTCGAACAACAGTATTTTCGACAACTGGCAGAATGGAGGCGTGGAAGAAGCCGGAACCGGTGTATTATTATGGAGTCCTTCTGGTAGCGGAGCTGCCGGTAATGGATTTTCATTGAATAACAACCCGGGAGCATCAGCTAATATCAGGGGTTATTCGGTGAATGTGTTCAATACTCCCTCCAATACAAAGACGACACCGTTGTTTACCGCTGCCGGTCCACGTCCGTACATTGTTTTTGTTACCGATACCTACAAAAATGGATTGACGGATGGCTTCATGCGGGACCAGTCGAGGGCCACTACCCTGAAAGCCCGTGGTGAATTGATTACAGGCAACTACCAGGTGAGTGGGTTGGCTGCAGGGTTTAACATGATTGCTAATCCGTATGCATCTGACATCGATTTCTCTACCATTGGTAAGACCAATTTCCCCAACCAGTTCTGGGTGTGGGATCCTAAAATTGCGGGCACAAATGGTGTGGGAGGTTATGTGTATACTGCAAATTCTGGAAGCGGGTATGTGTCTGCTCCTTTGTTTGGAAGTTATAATAACAATTCTACTGTTATTCCTGCCGGCGGCGCTTTCTTTGTCAGGGTAAATGAGGGGCAGGAAGGTACCGTTAGCTTCCGTGAAACCGATAAAGCTACTGGTGCACCGCTGTTGTTTGGACGTACACAAAATGATGAGAACAGGGTTCTGCGTGTAACCGTAAAAGATCCTGCAGCCAGTGTTACTTATGATGGTATTGCTGCTGTGTTTAATGCAACTTCCACCAAGGAGATTGACCCGGCTGATGCGCAAAAGTTCAGTATTGGATCTGAGAATATCTCGATCCGCCGCTTTACCAGGGATTGGGCCATTGAGTTCCGTCCGCTTATCACTGCTGCTGACACAGTGTTCCTGCGTCTGCATAATATGAAGCAGCAGAGCTATAGCCTGGAAATTCAGGGTGAGCAGTTTGCAACCAACGGTCAGTTGACTGCTGTACTGCAGGATTTGTTCCTGAATACAGAAACGCCTCTCAACCTGGGTAGTGTACAACGGATCAGCTTTGCTGTTACCGCTGCTACTGCCAGCAGTGGTGACCGGTTCCGCATTGTATTCCGCCAGAATGTAATTACTTCTGTAGGTCCGGATGTAAACAGTGCCCAGGGTATTCAGTTGTTCCCCAACCCGGTAGCCCGTGGCGCAGAGACACAGGTGCAGTTCCGCAACCTGAAAGCCGGCCGCTACCAGTTTACCTTGTATGCGCTGAATGGTGTGCGGGTGATGAACGAAGTGTTGGTGCATGCAGGTGGTACTGCCGTACAGAAAGTGCGGGTGGCGTCTGACCTGGCAACCGGTGTGTATTATGCCGAGATAGTCAATGAAAAAGGATGGAAAGAACGGGTGAAGGTGGTTGTGGAGTAGGAGAGAAGTTAAAAGTTATAAGTGTGATCCCGGATGCGAAAGTGTCCGGGATTTTTTATTCAAGGATTGGAGGAATGAAGGATTGAAGGAGTGAAGGAGTGAATGGGATTTCGGTTCCGGAGCATGGTGTTATCGGTTCTTTTGGTGTGGGTGGGTTTCACGCAAAGGCGCAACGGGGCAAAGGCGCAGAGGGATTTTCGCTGGAGCGAAAATGGGGTTTCAACACGGAGACACGGGGAGCACAGAGTTAGCACGGAGAAGAAATTCATGGTTCTTCATTTTCATCATAACAAGTAAAAGATGTTTACTGTCGTGTCTGAGGTATAGAGAGACGCAGAGGGATTTTCGCTGGAGCGAAAATGGGGTTCAACACAGAGGCACAGAGAACGCAGAGGCGAAATAGGAAGTCAAAAAGGTTCTTTATGTTCATCAGTATGATTAAAAGAACCCTACTGTTTGTTCAATGGCGTAGTGAGGCGCAGAGGGATTTTCGCAGACGAAAATAAGGTTCCAGAGGTCAAGGGTGCCCCCCAGCCCCCTGAAGAGGAAGTAAGAAGTTCCAGAGGTTGGGGTTCCGATTTCGGAGTATGGGGTTTTGTTTTTGATTTAAGTTATGATCCTCCCCCTGCCCCCTCCAGAGGGGGACAAGATTTCGGTTCCGGAGAATGGGGATTCAAGGATTGAATGAGTGAATGAGTGAATGAGTGAATGAGGCTTCGTTACGGAGGAATTTTACGGCCAACGGCCAACCGCCATCCGTCAACGGGCAATTATTCAAACACCCCCTTAAAGTCCCCTCAAGGGGACATGGCTGTCGTGTCTTTTTTTTAGTCATCGTTCCTGTTTCAAATGCGCTTTCTGAACATGCAACATGAGGAGGTACGCAATCCCATCTCCCCTGGAGGGGAGTGGCCGCAGGCCGAGGGGTGTGGTGGTCGTGAAGTCGTTTAAAGGTTTAATGGTTGAAAGGTTTGATTTCGGTTCCGGAGCATGGGGGGATTAAGGAGTGAAGGAGTGAAGGAGTGAAGGAGGCTTCGCTACGGGGCGGTTTTGCGGCCAACGGCCAACAAGCAACAGCCAACGATTCGGTTCCGGAGTAGGGGCGTTATTTTTTTATTACAGAACAGCAATCAGTAATTTATTTCTCTATTTTTGAGCATGCTGCAACGGCAAAAAGAAATCCACAGACAACTGCCGCCGGAGGTGAAAACGTTTTTACTCCGTTCTGTTGGTTTGTTCATTGGATGGAAGTTACTTTATATTCTTATACTCATCCCGAACCAGGTGCCCGATGCTTTTTTGGTGCGCCAATTGGGAAATGGTACGGCCGCAACGTTGAACGTTATGTACCGTACAAAGGAGTTTCATGCCGATCATACCACCCGGGAAAAAGTGTACGGTCGAGATACGGTGATGGCCACATATACCATGGTCTCCAACAGCAAGCGCAAGGTGATTGGGATTTTCCAGGCCTGCAACGGTCTTGAATTGATGATTCTTTATGCCGGGTTCATTCTCTGTTTCACGGGTTCGTGGTCCCGGAAACTTATTTATATTGTTGCTGGTGTGCTGGGCCTGTATGCATTGAACGTGCTGCGGAGTGCTTTGCTTGCCTGGATCGGGCTGGAGTACCCCCGGCATTTTGATTTTGCCCATAAATATTTCTTCAATCTTGTTATTTATGCCCTCACGTTTGTACTGTGGGTGCTGTATGTAAAAGGCTTACCCAAACATGTTCCGCATACATCTACCTAAGAATTTCTGGATTGGTTTCTGGATTATGGTCCTGGCGTATACACTTGTACGTTTATTTTTTTATGAACCCGTTGTTTCTATGCCTGCCTGGGTACATGGGAAGCGACAACTGATCCGGTGGGTGAATATCACTTTTGTATATGTCGTGGGTATCTTTGTGATCCGTACCATGGAAGAGCGTTGGTTGCTGTATTTATGGAACCTGGTACATCTTCTTTTAATTGGATACCTGTTCCTGGCATCGGCCTATGAATACTTTATTGCCCCCATGCCTTACGGCGTACGGGGTTCGGCTGCACCCATTATTGAGTTCCTGATTTCTCCTGTTTTTTACATTGCTTTGGGCGTCTTGTATCATGCGCAAAAGCGATAATTGGTTCCTTTACGGGCATTTAAAAAGCTTTTTACTTGCATTTTGTAGATAAAAACTGCATTTTGTCGAATACCAGGCATTTCTTATAGCCTCCTCTTATTTTTTTAAAAGTAAGTGTTTACATTTGCGCCTCATACCTGATACTTCTAAAAACGTGTGCCTGTTTCAAGCAGGCGTTTAATCCATTATCCGTGCCAAATACGTTTAACCATTTTATATAGTTGAGAAATCTAATCCATTTCTCTCAATCCACCCAATGAATCCTGTGATAGCCATAAATTTTATTATTTATGACTACGTTGAAATCGTACCCCAAATTCTGTCTTGCGCTGATTGCGTGTATTTGCTCCTTTACTATTGGTTTTGGACAGATTACGCAGGTTGGAAGTGCCACAACCGCTACTAACAATTCGGCGATCTCTACTTTAACTATTAACAGGCCCACCGGTGTTCAGGCGGGTGATGTGCTCATCGTAAACATTGTTCAGAATGAAACGGACAATGATAACGGTGGTTTGTCAAACGCATCGCTCAGCGGTTGGACGTTGATTGACGGGCGGCAGATCCGCAGCGAAGGAACCGGTAATGGTGATAACGCCTGGTGGGGTACCGTTCTTTTCAGAATAGCAGGTGCCTCTGAGCCCGCTTCTTATGCTTTTTCCTTACCGAACAGCCGGGCCGATATGGCCATTGGTTCTATTGTTGCTTTCAGGGGGGTGAATACAACCGGCGGCGTACAGGTAAATGGCAGCGCCGGCGGTCCCTTTGATGTGGCGCCGGGTGTACTGAATCTCGCTAATAGTGATGTTGCTACGGCTACTTCCCTTACCACCGTTACCAATGGTGCGGCGGTTATCATGCTGGCACAGGTCAACAATGACCGTTCCTATTCCAACTGGTCCACGGCGAATGTGGGTACGCTTTCAGAATTGTATGATAATGTCACAACTAACGGGGATGATGCTTCTGTTGGCGCAGCCTGGGTACTGGATGCTATAGCCGGTTCAACCGGTGACGGTACGGTTACCTTGAGCGCAAGTGACCGAAACGCTGCAGTTTTAATTGCGCTTCGTCCCATTGTGCCCACAGCAGGTGCGATTGCCGGTAATCAAACCATTTGCAGCGGAGGAAATCCGGCAGCCTTTACCAGCACAACGAATGGTACCGGCGTTGGTACGCTCACTTACCGGTGGGAGAGTGCTGTGAGTCCTTTCACCAGCTGGACTGCTATTTCCGGTGCCACTGCTGCCACGTATGATGTTCCTGCAGGATTGACCACAACTACGCAATACCGCCGAATCACAATTTCCACTATTGGAGCTGCTGTTCTGGAAAGTGTTCCTACGGCAGTTGTTACCGTTACAGTAAATCCGAACCTGCCGGCCAGTGTAAGCATCAGCGCCAGCGCCACTACAATTTGTGCCGGAACCAGCGTTACCTTCACTGCAACGCCCACCAATGGCGGAACAGCACCCAGCTACCAGTGGCGTGTAAATGGAAACAACGTTGGCACCAACAGCGCTACGTTTACCAGCAGTACTCTTTCCAATAACGATGTGCTTAGTGTAGTAATGACTTCTAATGCAACGCCCTGCTTAACCGGGTCGCCTGTCACATCTAACAGCATCACCATGACGGTGAATCCGAACCTGCCGGCCAGTGTAAGTATCAGCGCCAGCGCCACTACGATTTGTGCAGGAACCAGTGTTACCTTCACTGCAACGCCCACCAACGGCGGAACAGCGCCCAGCTACCAGTGGCGTGTAAACGGAAACAACGTTGGTGCCAACAGCAACATTTTTACCACAAGCAGTCTTGTGAGCAGCGATGTCGTTTCGGTTGTGATGACCTCCAATGCAACCTGTGCAACCGGATCGCCTGCTACGTCTAACAGTATCACTATGACCGTGAATCCTGTGCCCGGTTCTGTAACCGCCAGCGTGAATGTTAACAGCGTGTGTGTGAACGGAACAGTGAACCTGTCTGCAACCGCCGTTTCGAATTCTTCTGAGTCCACTACCTTGATTTCGCAGAATTTCAACAGTACCCCTGCCGGCTGGACTACTACCAATACCAGCACGGGTGGAAACATTGCCAATGCGGCCTGGCAATCCCGGGCATCATTAACATTTGGATCGGATGGCACGTTTTATTCTTCCCCCGACGGCAGTAATTTCTTTTTCTCTGATAGCAGAAATCAGAATGGAACCACCACCAATACAACACTCACTTCACCCTCATTTAATACACAAAATTTTACCAGCCTCAATCTTAGCTTTTCACATTATTTCCGTTTCCAAGGTGTTTCCAATGAATGGGCCAAAGTGCAGGTTTCTACGAATGGTACTACCTGGAATGATGTGGTAACATATACTTCAAATCAGGGAAGCCCGATTGCTTTTGCCAATGTGAATCTCAATTTGAACAGTTATACCGGTTTTTCAACTGTGTTTGTGCGTTTTGCTTACAATGCGGGTGGAAGAGCCAGGTACTGGGCCATAGAAAATGTAACCGTAAGCGGTACTCTTTCTGCACCTGCAACCTTTGCATGGACATCTGTGCCAGCCGGCTTTACTGCCACTACTCAAAACACAGTGGCAACAGTGAGCCAAAATACTTCTTATATAGTTACTGCCACCAATAGTTTTGGTTGTTCAGCCAGTGATACGGTAACTGTATCTGTAATTCCCACCAACACCATTACCCGCACTTCAGCTGCAGGTACTGATGCCCAAACGGCTTGTATCAACACACCCATGAATAACATTACCTACAACACCACGGGTGCTTCTGGTGCCAATTTTGCTGGTTTACCAGCAGGCGTTACCGGTAACTGGAATAACAATGTAGTAACCATCAGTGGCACACCCACCGCCAGCGGTGTTTTCAACTACACGGTTACATTAACCGGTGGTTGCGGTACATTAACCGCCACTGGTACCATTACGGTGGCTGCTGCCAATACAATCTCGCTTACTTCAGCAGCTGGTACAACTGCTCAAACTATTTGCCGTACGAACCCCATCACCACTATTACTTACAGCACCACGGGTGCCACCGGCGCCACCGTAACCGGTTTGCCCGCAGGTGTTACCGGCAACTGGGCGGCCAATGTGGTCACCATCAGCGGTACACCCACTGTTGCAGGCAACTTTATCTATACCGTTACATTAGCGGGTGGTTGTTCAACTGTAACGGCCACCGGCACCATCAGCGTAAACGAAGTGCCTGTTGCCTATACCGTAACTGGTGGCGGTGCTTTTTGTAGTGGCGGCGGCGGCAATGTGGTAGGACTTGCCAATTCACAAACCGGTGTTACTTACCAGTTACGCCTTAACGGAAGTACCAATGTTGGTGCTCCTGTGGCAGGAACCGGTGCGGCCATCAGCTTTGGTGCACAAGTCACAGCCGGTACTTACACCGTTATTGCTACCAATGCTGCCGGTTGCAGTGTGCCTATGAGCAATGCGGTATCCGTATCAGTAACAGCCCAGGCTGCAGCTCCTGTCATTGCCTCTATTATACAACCTACCTGTACGGTTGCCACCGCAACCATCAACCTCAGCGGTTTGCCCGCAGGTAACTGGACTGTAGTTCGTTATCCGGGTGCAGTTGCAACTACCGGCTCCGGTACAACTACCAGCCAACCCGGTTTGGTTGCCAATACAACTTATACGTTTGAAGTTACACCTGCGGGTGGCTGTACGTCACCTTTGTCGGCCAATGCCGTGGTGAATGCCCAACCCGCCACACCGGCTGCCCCGGTTGGTATTGATGCTGCCCGTTGCGGAACCGGTACGGTTGTACTGGGAGCCACGGTTGCCAGTGGTATTACCGTTGATTGGTACCAGAATTCCAGCGCCGGTACTGTATTGAGCGGCGGCACTGGTACCACCAGCTTTACTACACCCATTCTTACTGCTACGACAACTTATTATGCAGAAGCCCGTAATCTTACATCGGGTTGTATTTCTACAGTTCGTACGCCGGTAATTGCCACAATTAACCAGATACCCTCCATCAGTTTGTCTGCCGCTGCAAGTACCGTGAGCTATGGAGCTGTTGCCAGCACCGTTGCCTACAGCAGTGCCAGCAATGCGCCGGTTACTTACAGTATCCAATGGAATTCTTCTCCTGCCAATGCGTTTGCAGCTGTTACCAATCAGACACTCAGTGGCAGCCCGATCAGCCTGGCTATTCCGGCCTTCACCAGCGCAGGTACTTATACCGGTTCGGTTACAGTAGCCAATGTTGCCGGTTGTACCAGCAGCGCTTCCAACTTTACTTTAACTGTTCAGCCTGCCGCACTGACCATTACAGGTTTAACTGCCCAGGATAAAGTGTATGACGGACTTACCAGTGCCACGATCAGCGGTATTGCCACTTTCAGCGGTTTGCAGAATGGCGAATCCTTCACTGTAACGGGTACTGCATCGGCTACTTTTAATACAGCCGCTGTTGGTAACAACAAGCCTGTAACCGTTACAGGTTTCAGTGCTCCCAACAGTAACTATACGTTAAGTCCCGTTGTGCTGACTGCTTCTATTACAGCAGCACCTCTCACAATTCTTGTGGATGACGTCTTTAAAACATTTAATACAGCTATAGCATCACCGGGTGCCGGCTTTACCGATTTTGTGTCAGAAGGTCTGGTGAATGGTGAAACGATCGGCAGCATTACCCTTACCTATGGTGCCGGTGCCGCCGCCAATGCAGCAGTTGGCACTTACACGGGTAGTGTAATGCCCAATGCGGCCACCGGTGGTACGTTCACTGCTTCCAATTACCAGATTACATACGTGCCGGCTGACTTATTAGTGGGCAATTTCAAATTTGCATGGAGAACGGGTAACTGGACAGATAGCGACATGTGGTCTTCCAGCTCAGCTTCCTATGTGCCCACCACTGTACCCACTGTGAATGATATTGCACTGATCCGCAGAAACAATACGGTAACTGTTACTACTACAGATGCTGTTAGTGGTCGCCTTGAGTTGGGAGGAAATGCGGCTAATACATTTGGTATACTCACTTTTGCAACAACCGGCTCTCCCAAATTAACAGTAAGCGGTCCGGTTGTAGTAGGTGGTTTTGGCAGTATCAATACCAACCGCAGGGGTGTAATCAACTTTACCAATGGTGCTACACTGGAGGCCAACGAAATTGTGCTTACCCGTTCAACTACCGGTAGTGATAACCCCGGTACCATTGATATGACCAACGGTGGTACCATTCGTACCGGTTCTTTCAGCGTGGGACAAGGCTTAGCCACCTGGACACCCGGAACCGGCAGCGTGATCCTTACTGCCACCAGCACCCTTCCTGCATCTGCCTTTACTGCCTTCAATAACTTGTTGCTGGAGCCTTCGATTGTTGTAACCAGCGGACGGAGTTTTGCCGTAACCGGCACTATGACGGTAAACGGACAATTTATTCCCGGCAACACAGCACATGTGGTGAGCGGCAGCGGAACCCTTACTGGTAACGGCATCATTGATGTAAACTTACCGGGAGCTACTGCACTTACCAGCCAGTACAGCATCACCAACCGCACACTCAGCAGCTTATCTGTTGAGTATGTTGGAAACGGCAATCAAACCATACATAGCGCCACTTATGGTCACCTGGTTACAGGTACAGCTGGCACTAAAACATTGGGTGGCCCGGTAGCTGTTGAAGGCAATGTTCTCATTGGCACAGGTACTACACTCAGCGCCGGCAGCAATCAAGCCATCAGCGTAAAAGGCAACTGGACCAACAATGGAACGTTCAGTCCGGTTACAGGAGCTGTTACGTTCAACGGTACAGCCGCCCAGCAGCTTACCGGCAATAATAACTTTTATGATCTGCTTGTTACCAACAGTGGATCTAACATTATGCTGTCTGCCGGTGCTATCATTCGGGTTGCCAATCAGTTCACCCCCAATGGCACTTCATTTGGCAACATGGCCGGCAGCACCATTGATTTCAATGGAACCAATCAGACTATTCCTGCCTTTAACTTCTTCAACCTTGCCATCAACGGTGGCGGCAGCAAAACCCTTACGGGTGCGGTTGCTGTAAACGGGCAATTGAACCTGGTGAGCGGACTGGTAACGCTTGGAAATTTTGATCTAATCATCAGTTCTGCTGATCCTGCCGCTATTGCCGGCGGAAGCGGGGCGGGGCACATCGTTACCAACGGTACAGGTTTGCTGAAACGTACGGTGGGTGGTGCAGGCGCTTATACACTACCGTTAGGAAGTGGTTCTGCCTACAATCCCATCGGCTTCAACTGGACTTCTAACCCCGGCATCACCGAATTGAACGGAAGGTATATTGCCGAAACAGCTTCTGTTGGCAGCGGCTTACCGTTTACCGTGTTTGGCTGTCTTACCGGCAGCGGCCTGCTGAATAATGGATACTGGAGCATTGCAGCCACCGGAACCCTTGCCAGCAATCCTGCTGTTTCTGTAACCCGTCGTGGCCATACCAATGCCGGCCCCCGGAACAGTACACACGGAGTGGTGCGTCGTTCCAATGCTGCTGAAGATTGGTCAATGGCTGGTTTGTATACGGATTCAGATAATACATTGATTACGCCCACTTCAACAGGCCCTGTTGCCCTTGTACAGCAGCAACTGGAAGCTTTTGGCGAACTGGCCATTGGAATTGGTGCAGGTAGCGCCGCCATTGGTATCTGGACCGGTAATGTGAGTGAAACAGCAGACCTTGCATCGAACTGGGGCTGTAACACACTGCCAACCCCCACCACGGATGTTGTGGTGCCCAGGTCGGCCAGGCGCAAAGCAAGAATCATCAACTCAGATCTTACTGTAAGAAATTTCACTATTAACAGCGGTGCCAGAGTGGAACTGGAGGCCGGCAAACGTATTAAGTTGTCGCAAGGCGCTATTTTCACCAACAGGGGCCAGTTTTCTGTCTTCAACGGAGCGGTTGAGTTTGAAGGTACCGGTGTGATTAATACAAGCAACACCAGCTTCTATGATTTGATTGCAAATGGCAGCCTGACCATTGATGACGAAGCCCCCATTGTTACCAACCAACTGCAATTGAACAACGGTGCTTCACTGGATGAGCCGGTTATTTATGGCGATTCATCCACCCTTGTTTACAACCAGGGAGTAACTGTTACAACTGATTATGAGTGGAACAGCAATGGCGATAACGTAGGAGAGGGCCGCCCCAGGAACGTTCGGATCCAAAACGGAACAAGGGTAGTGCTGTATGGCGACCGCCGGGTTCTTGGTAACCTGGATCTGCGCCAGGGTGTACTGGAAACGGGTTCTTATACAATGGAGCTTCGGGGTGATGTAACTGATTCTGCAGGAACCCTGATTGCTACCAACGGACAAGTGTTTTACAATAAGAGCAATGCAGCACAGGCCATTCTTCCCGGTGATTATAACAACCTGGAGCTGAACAACAACAATAAGATTTTCCCGAATGGCAAAACCATTCGTATTGCCGGCGCTTTTGTAACCGGTACTGCCATTGATCATATTGTTACGGGCAGCACCATTGAATTCAATGGTACCGCTGCTCAAACGATACCTGCATTTACCTATCACCACCTGCGGATTGCCGGTTCATCAGCCAAGTCGGCCGCAGCAGGACTCGCTATTGCCGGCGACCTTACCGTAACCGGAACCTTTCATGCGGGAGCCTTTACACATTCGATTATCGGGAACTGGATCCATAACGGTACCCTGCAACCTGGCACGAGTACCTTTGTCTTCAACGGAAACAGTACCATCAGCGGCTCTGCTGAGCTCCAACTGCACCATGTTGCTATTGGCGGCACCCTTACATCGGGCATTGCGCAGCTGAACATTAACGGTAACTGGACGAACAATGGTTCTTTTGTAGCCGGTACCGGTACCGTACGTTTCACTAATGGTGCTGTTCCTGTGCCCGGTTTCCTTTTCGGAGGCCTGGCCCGGAAACAAGTGTTCAACAATCTAACAATCAATAAACCGGGACAAACGCTGACCACCCTTTCGCTGGATTCGCTGGTTGTTACCGGAAACATCACCATTGAGGCCGGCACGTTCAGTTGTGTGAACGCACAGCTGATGCTGAACCAGGGTAATTGGATCAACAACGGGGGGGTATTTACATCGGGAGGTTCCACTGTTCATTTTACCAACAGTGCAGCTGATCAAACCATTTCCGGAACAGTGGCCACGCAGAGCTTTGCCCATCTTACCGTTGCGAAAACCAACCGTACGCTTTCGCTTGGCGGAGCTACCACCCGGTTGAATATCAGCGGCGATCTGTTACTGGTATCGGGCACGTTTGCCCCGGGCTTTGGAACGACTATTGCTTACAACAGAAACGGCAATCAGAACGTGCCGGTTGTAACTTATCATAATCTTACCATTACCGGCAGCGGTTCCAAGCAGGCGCTCGGTACACTGCCTGTAGGATCGGCCATCACCATTGAGGAAGGTGCCGAACTGAATCTTGGTACACATGAATTGCTGGATGGCGGCAACCTGAGCAGCAGTGGTGCGGGTGTGTTGCGTTCACAAAACATCTTCGGTACTGCATTGCCGGAAGGCCGCACCTGGGCATTCCGTGTGCAGCTGGACGGTGCCAGCGAACAGTTGGTAACCCGTGGTATTTATAACGGAGGATTAACTCTGAACAATGCAGAAGGTGCGAAGTTGAAAGGCAGCACAACTGTGTCGGCTTTGACACTGACTACCGGTGACTTGTCTATTGATACCACCACACTTACCCTGAACGGAGCCTTCAACGGCTCACTGAATCATGCGCTGCGTGGTTCACGCAAGTCGAATCTTACGATCGGTAACGGTGCCGTTGCAGGGATCCTTTATTTCAAGAATACAGGTGTAGCCAACCATCTGCGCAGGTTTACCTTTGAAGCGTCTGCTTCAGCCAGCCTGGGTAACCGACTGGTGATGACTTCCGGTGCGGAAGCTGGTGTTGTAACTGTTAAGAGCACATCAAAACTGTTCAGCTCTGGTAACCTGGTGCTGCAGTCAGACTCTTTAGGTACAGCCCGTGTTGCTGAAATTGAAGGTTGTACCAACTGTACCGCCATTGAAGGAGAAGTGGAAGTGGAGCGGTTTATTCCTGCCAAGCGTACCTGGCGCTTTATTACGATTCCTGTAACGGGCAATTATACACTGCGTCAGCACCTGACCCGTCAGTCGGCCAGCGCTGCCCAGGAGTATCCTGATCAATATTGTCCGGGTGGTCCTGTACCTGCGGCCACCGGTTACGGAACACTCATCACCGGTCATAGTATGAGTTCCTGCGGTAATGCTGCACAGGTGGGTGCCGATCATTTGGTAAACGGTGGAGCTTCTTCCGTACGCCGCTATACTCATATCAATGGCGTGGGCAGCTGGGCGAGCAATACCAATACACCGTTTTTTAATACAGTTCCTGCAGAAGATGGTTACCTGGTGTTTGTACGGGGCGACAGAAGCCAGTTGAATACCGGTATGGGAGCCACTACCTTCCGCTTTAAGGGCCAGTTGAAACAAGGTACCACCACGAATACCAGGACTATCAATGCCGCTTACGGTGTGATGTCTAATCCGTATGCAGCGCCTATTGACCTGGATCAGGTGTTTACCAACGGAACTGGTAATGAAAATAAATTTGAGCGTAATTTCTGGATCTGGGATGGTGATAAAACGGCGGGCGTCAACAGCCTGGGTGGTTACAGAAGCATCAGTTTTGATGGAGCCGGAAATTATGATTGTGCTGATTGCGAAAGCATTTCTGTGGACAGTTTCCTGCGTGTGAATTCAGGTCAGGCCTTTATGGTACAACGCAAAGCTGCTCAAACGGGTACGGCTGTAAGCATGACTGTGAAAGAATCGGATAAAGTTGAATCAGAGGGTAATATTATCAGTTTCCGTGCCAACCGTACACAATCCACCTTGCCGAAGTTCAGGGTTCAGTTACACCGTGCCAGTGGTTCTACACTGGAAGGTTTTATGGATGGTGCCCTGGCCCGTTTTGGATCGTCTTATTCTGATGGTACCAATGAGCCCTTTGATATTTACAAGTACAACAATTTTGATGAAAACCTGAGTCTCGTTCGTTCCAATAATTACCTTTCTATTGAAAGCCGTCCGATGCCGAAGGCAACCGATACCCTGTATCTTCCGTTCTGGAATACCACCAATCGTGGTTATGCCCTGCGGTTTGAGACAGAGAACTTCAGCAGCACAGGTCTTACCGCCGAACTGATTGACCAGTTTACCAACAGCCGTGTTACGGTGCCTTTGAACGGTGGTGCATTTGTGTATCCGTTTACCGTTACCAGTGCTGCGGCCAGTAAGAGCCTGACCCGTTTCCGTGTGGTGTTTACCCCCGGTGTTTCACTGCCTGTGGATTTCACAGAAGTGCGGGCCAATCCGAAAGGTACCGGCGTGCAGGTAGCATGGGATGTTGCCAATGAAGAAGAGCTGGAGGTTTATGAAGTGGAGCGGAGTACTGATGGACGTAGTTTCCGTAAAATGGCAGAGCAGGCGCCCCGCAACGGACGGACTTCTGCCACCTATCAATGGTTTGATGCCCAACCAAATAACGGCCATAATTTTTACCGCATTAAGGCTGTTGACCGTGATGGTACGTACCGTTACAGTTCAACCGTGCGAGTGCAGTTGGGTCAAACTACGGCGGCCGGTGTGCGTGTTTATCCTACAACGGTTGTTCAAAACACCATTACTGTAGAGATCAGCAATCAGCCTGCCGGTGTTTATACCCTCCAGTTGACCAGTGCAGCCGGACAAGTGGTGTACCAGGGCCAGTTGCGTCATGGCGGAGGCAGTGGTAGTCAAACTGTAGTGCTGGGCAGCCGTTCCCTTGCCGCTGGTACTTACTTCCTGTTATTGCAGGATGCACAGGGTAACAAAAAAACAGTGACATTACTTTCTGAATAAGCAGTATACAGATTGGATAGAACCTGATAGAACCAAAACACAGATCGGATAGAACCTGATAAAACCAACACAGAGATCGGGGTAGAACCTGATACAACCAAAAACCTGATCTGACCAATAACAACCGGGCTTGTCCCGGTTGTTCTGTTTCTGAATGTATTTGAAACAAACAGGTTCGCTTTATTTCCCTTATGAAACCTTTTTATAGCACCCAGGGTTGTCTGGAGCCACCAAGGGGACGGAAATTTTCGATGGGCTTTACAGTGGTGCTCATTGGCAATCCGCTTTCTTTTACATCACCACAGGTTTTACTTCTTCTCCTCCGTTTCATCTGTGTGTTATTTCTTCTGTGCCTTAACATCTGTTTGGTAAATTGTGCTTACTTTGAGTGGGGATCGTGTTTCTTCGCTGATGCCTGTTTTTTCCTGTGAAATGTTCCTTTGTTTCTTCCGTTTCCCTTCATCAACAAGTTTGCCTGTACGTTCAATTTTATTGATTATGCGAGTGCGTTTGTTCTCCTGTTTTTTCATTACAGTTTGCCTGTTCATTTTTTCTGCTGTGCCAGGCTTTGGCCAGCCCGGTGCCGGGCAATGGCAATGGGTGCAGGGGGATTCATCGACTACAACTGTATTGACAGAGCAGATCGGCTTTTGGGGTATCAGGGGCGTTGCCTCAGCAGCCAACCATCCCGGAGGGCGGAGTCGCAGTGTAAGCATGACTGATGCAAATGGTATCTTCTGGTTGTTTGGCGGGAACGGATTTGATGCAGCGGGAAACAACGGATTCTTAAATGATTTATGGAGCTACGATCCGGCAACGAAGCTATGGACATGGGTCAGCGGTTCGAATATGATCAATGCGCTTTCCATTTATGGCACACGTGGTGTTTCATCGGGTTCCAACGTTCCCGGTGCCCGGCAGGGAGCCAATGGATGGGTTTCTTCCGGCGGTGATCTTTTTTTGTTTGGCGGGCAGGGGTATGGAACCACCACTACGCTTGGTTTTTTAAACGATGTATGGCGCTACAGGCCCTCCACCAATCAATGGACCTGGGTAAATGGTACCAATACGCTGAATGCAGGAGCCGTTTTTGGCACACAGGGGGTAGGTTCCATCAACAACCGTCCGGCCAGTCGTTTGGCTGCTACTTCCTGGACCGACGGATCTGGTATTTGCTGGCTGTTTGGTGGGTTTAACAACAATCGTTTTAGTGATTTATGGAAGTATGATCCTGCCACCAATGAATGGACCTGGGTAGGCGGCAGTACATCGCAGAATCAGCGGGGTAACTATGGAACAAGGGGAGTAGCCGGAACGGGAAGCGGACCGGGTGCCCGTCTCGAAGCTTTTGGATGGGTTGGAGCCGGAGGTGCTTTGTTTCTGATGGGCGGATCGGGGTTTGATGCCAACGGGAATGTGAGTTTCCTGAATGATTTATGGAGCTATGAGCCGGGTACCAATCAATGGACCTGGCTCAGCGGCAATAACCTCGTGAACCAGGCAGGTTTTTACGGGACGATAGGTACAGAAACGCTGTCAAATGTGCCCGGTGCCCGGCAGGCAGCCCTGACCTGGCAGGATGCCAATGGACTCTGGCTGATGGGGGGAACAAACAGTTCGGGATACCTGAACGATGTGTGGAAGTGGAACCCGTCTACCGGAGGCTGGACCTGGGTGAGTGGGAAGAATACCATCAACCCCGCTGCAACGTATGAATTGAAAGGTGTTGCAAGTGGTACAGCGTTACCCGGTGGCCGGCAGTTTTCAGCGGGATGGAGTGCCGGTAACGGAATAGTGTTTGTACTGGGTGGGGTGGGATTGAATGCCAATACCAGCGTGGTGAACCTGAACGATTTTTGGACCTATAATACCAGTACCAATCAATGGAACTGGCTTAGTGGCAGCGATGCCGCTATCAAACAGGGCATATATGGAACCAGGGGCGTGGCTTCTGTTACCAACCAACCCGGTGGCCGGCGTTCGGTTGCCGGAGTTGCGGGTACAGATGGCCGTTACTGGATGTTCGGGGGGCAAGGTTTTGGTGAGACAGGATCCGTGGGCTTTTTGAACGATTTATGGCAGTTTGATGCGGCCGCCCGTCAGTGGACCTGGGTGAGTGGTTCGAAAACTGTGAACCCGGGAGGCGTATACGGAACCAGAGGTGTACCTACTGCACTCACGGTGCCGGGTGGCCGGCTTTCTTCCTGCAGTTGGGTGGATGAATCCGGAAATTTCTGGTTGTTTGGAGGTTTTAACAACAGCTTTTTCAATGACCTGTGGCGTTTTAATACACAAACCGGTCAATGGACCTGGGTGAGTGGTTCAAATAATGCAAATGCTGCTGCGGTATATGGTACTAAGGGAGTGCGGGCTGCATCAAATGTACCCAGTGCCCGCCGCTCAGTTGCCAGTTGGAAAGATGCCGCCGGTAATTTCTGGATCTTAGGTGGGTTTGGAAGAACCATTAACGGTCAGAATGGTTTGATGAACGATTTTTGGAGATATGAACCAACTCTCAATCAGTGGACCTGGATGGGTGGTTCGGGTTCTATTAACGCCACCGGTACTTATGGAGTTTTGGGTGTAGCAGGAACAGGTGAGCCCGGTTCCCGTCAGGAGGCGCACACCTGGACTGATGCCGATGGAAATTTATGGTTGCTGGGGGGAGATGGAGTGGATGACCTGGGGAATCCCGGATTGCTCAATGATCTCTGGAAATATGATGTTGTTCTGAATCAGTGGACCTGGATGGGCGGATCAACCCTCCGCAATCCGTTGGGCAGTTATGGAGCAGTGGGTGTTGCGGCTGCCTCCAATCAACCTGGTGGACGGCAGGCAGGCGTTACGTGGACCGACAGCCTGGGGCGCTTGTGGTTGTATGGCGGTGTGGGCTTTGCCGCTTCCGGTGCATCGGACTACCTGAATGATCTCTGGTTTTACGATCCTGCCACCAACCAGTGGACCTGGGCTGGTGGAGGAAATACAACGTTCCCCTCTTATAGTTACGGAGTAAAAAATAGTTTTTCAACCGATAACCAGCCGCCTGCCCGCAGTACTTCTGCAGGTTGGGCCGATGCCGATGGGAATTTGTGGTTATTGGGAGGATTTGGTCGCCTCTATGGCACTGCCAATACCGGTGTTTACTACAATGATTTATGGCGGTACCAACTGCCGTGCAAGATACGGCCCCGTTTTATCCTCAACGACAGCAGTCAGTGCCTTGCAGGAAACCGCTTTGAACTGACCAACCGGAGTGTTGCCACAGCAAGGGGAGTGAGTTATGAGTGGAATTTTGGTGATGGAAGCAGCAGCAGTGACATAAGTCCTGTGCATACATTTGCAACGCCCGGGATTTATACCATCCGTCTGCGGGCACAATCAGGATTCTGCAGTGATTCGTTGCAGCGTGTGGTGGAAGTACTGGAGACCCCGGCGGTAATCACAGCACCGGCGGTGACAACAGTATGTTCCGGAACTCCCGTGTTGCTGAAGGCCAACAGGGGTCCTTCGCTGAGCTACCAGTGGTTGTTGGACGGAGCAGCGATCAGCGGTGCCGCTGATTCCTTGTTTTCTGTCAACCAGTCTGGCTCTTATACATTGCGTGTGAGCAATACCGTTACCAGTTGTTCCACCACCTCAGCTCCCGTAACGATAACCGTACTGCCATTACCTGTGGCTCCCACCGGTTCTGCCGGTCAGAGTTTTTGCACCGGGGCTACTGTTACGGATTTGGCTGCAACGGGTAGCAACCTGAAATGGTACAGCGGCGCCAGTGGTGGAACGGCGCTTACGCCTGGTCAGTTGCTGGTGAATGGGGCCATGTATTATGCCAGTCAGACCACCAACGGTTGCGAAAGTAAACTTCGTCTCCCCGTAACCGTTACTATTAATACGACACAGGCTCCCGCCGGCGTTGGCCTGCAGACATTCTGTAATGCAGCTACGATTGCTGATCTTGCAGTTTCCGGTACGGATGTTACCTGGTACGGCAGTCAGGCCGGAGGCGATGTGTTGCCTTCTGCCTCAGCTCTTGTGAATGGAAATGTGTATTATGCCAGTCAGCGGCTGAACGGGTGTGAGAGCCAGGTACGCTTCGGCGTTTCTGTTGTTCTCAACCAGCCGCCTGCACCAACAGGCAGTGCTGTCCAAACCTTTTGTACGTCTGCCACTATTGCCAGTCTGACTGTTTCGGGTATAGATCTGCGTTGGTACAGTGTTTCCTCTGGAGGCACT
This sequence comes from Chitinophaga pinensis, assembly GCA_943368955.1. Taxonomy (GTDB): domain Bacteria; phylum Bacteroidota; class Bacteroidia; order Chitinophagales; family Chitinophagaceae; genus Lacibacter; species Lacibacter pinensis_A. Next base: position 408,787 of record CALRLY020000002.1, on the reverse strand, counting down.
CCGCTTTCTCCCTCCACCACTTTAAATAACGGCAGTACTTATTATGCATCCCAAATCATCAATGGTTGTGAGAGTTCTCAACGACTGGAAGTCCGTGCCGAACTTGTTACCGTCAATCCCCCAACGGGCAATTCCATTCAAACCTTTTGTAACCAGGCAACGTTAAACGACCTCGTGGTAACCGGTAATTCGGTGAAGTGGTATGCAGTAGCAAGCGGAGGCGCAGTTTTACCGGGCACTGTTCAACTGGTTTCCAACAGCACCTATTATGCTTCACAAACCCTCAACGGCTGTGAAAGTCCGGTTCGGTTACCTGTAACTGCCGTTGTGAACAGTGTGTCTGTTCCCACCGGCGCCCTGGTACAGGAATTTTGCAGCGGTGCTACTTTAGCCCAACTGGTTGCTACCGGTACCAGTGTCCGCTGGTATGCTACGCCCACCGGAGGTACAGCACTTTTATCCTCAGTAAGTCTGGTGAACGGACAGGTATATTATGCAACACAAACACAGGGTGGTTGTGAAAGCGTATCCCGTTTACCGGTTACCGTTCGTGTATCCACCGTTGCTGCTCCATCGGGCAGCAGCACCCAATTGTTCTGCGGAGCTGCCACCGTAGCTGATCTAACCCTAACCGGCACAGCTGTTCGCTGGTATGCAAGTGCAGCCGGAGGAACCCTTCTGTCAGCAGGTACGGTCTTGGCCGATAACATGGTTTATTATGCTTCGCAAACGGTTGCGGGATGTGAAAGTGCAGAGCGCTTCGCTGTAACGGTGCGGGTGACTCCCGTTCCCGGTGCTCCGACGGGCGCTGCCACGCAGACGTTCTGCAGTCCGGCCACCGTGCAGCAGTTACAGGTGAGCGGAACCGTTGTTCGTTGGTATGCTTCAGCAACGGGAGGAGCAGTATTGCCTTTGTCCACCTCATTAGTCCACGGAAGCACATACTATGCCAGTCAGACCCTCAACGGTTGCGAAAGCAGCAGCCGGTTTGCAGTGTCGGTTTCTGTAACACTTTCACCGGCCCGTCCTGTGATTACGGTAAATGGGTTTGACCTTAGCTCGAGTGCTGCCGCCGGGAATCAATGGTTCCTGAACGGCGTTGCTATTACGGGAGCCACTTTGTCTTTGTACCGTCCGGTTCAACCTGGAACCTATACCGTACAGGTAACAAACGGCGGTTGCAGCAGTGCTGTTTCCGAAGCAGTGAATTTTGTGAGTGGCGGTGGGGAGTACATCCGGTTGCAGCCGAATCCGGTACGTGACCAGTTGCAGGTAATCTGGATGCTGCGGAATTCTGTGCAGCTGCATGCCCGTTTGTACACCAGCCAGGGTGTGTTGCTGCAGCGGTATTCGAATCTTACCAGTGGAGTGTTGTTGCAGGTGGGTCATTTACAACCGGGTGTGTACCTGTTGGAATTGTTATCTACCGATGGGAAGAAGCAGTATAGTTACCGGTTTGTGAAGATGCAGTAGGAGGTATTTTACACAAAGAGACAACAGATACAACGTTCACAAAGTGGCCTAATAAAAGGGACGTGAGATCTGACTCATTACTCTGTTGGCGCAGGTCTCCCTATCTGTGCCTTTTCGGAAACCTGGTTCGTGAGGTCACGAACCAGGACGATACACATTTATCCCTGATTGCATGGGATGTATATTCAATAAGTAGCTACGGTAGTAAATACTTAACCCACTGCGTTCGTTTTTTTGAAGCCCGTTGCAGTAAAAGTTTCAATTTGGGATGTAGAAAAAAGGGGGATGTAGAAACATCCCCCGTAATCAACTTTTATTTGTACCTTATTCTGAAACTAAAAATGTGTAGTCCTTTTATTCCGGTGCTTTGCGCACAAAAATTGAGAACAGTAAATCGTTTATAAAAAGCAATTCATGATTGCTGTAATTATTTTTTAATCAGTTTTAAAGATTCCAACAGTTCCTGCCCGCTGAAAACTTTTATGATGTAATTGCCGGGAGCCAGTCCATCGAGAGTAAACCGGAATGCAGCCTCGTTTGATACAGAAGCGTCACCTTGCTTCCAGCGGAACGTGCTTCCTTGTTGTGCAGCGAGTACAAGGCATATAAATAGTGCAGTAACGAATGTAAAAATCCTTTTCATGTTTTTTTATGAAATATTAGTAATACAGGATATCGACCAGAGTACGGTTCTAACATGAAAGGATATAGAATATTAAAAACTACGGCCGCAGTACGATTTATAAGATATTGAATTAAAAACGGGACTTTGCAATCGTTTCAAAGGTATTGGGAGATGCAAACATAAATAGTAAACCGTTGTGTACAGATACGAATCGATAAACAACGGAATTAATCGATAAACTGCAAAAATGAAACCACTTTTCCTTTTTCTTTTCTCCCTTTTGAATACTTTAATCAATTGTTTTGGTTATCTGCAGCATTGTTTTGTCAGCATACGAACCTGTCAACAGAAGCAGCCACTGCAAACTTCGGGTGTATGATTCCGTTATACTAACACAATAGTTATCGTCTGTTCTTTTGGTATAACCTATAGTTGTTATGATGCTTCAGGCAGGATGATTTCTTCTGAAATCAAGCAGGATGTTTTATTCAAATCCCAATACAGGTTTGGTTGATAAGGCTCTTTTTCGATTGGAAGCTTTATCGCCATTGAAGCAGTGCAGCAGTGAAACAATTTGGAAGGCCAAAGATGATGATCAAGCGGTTTGCCGATTACTAAACGGGCGTAACTCTTTATGTTTTCAAATTTGAAATGTAAGCTTGCAAGCTTTGCAGTACTAATCCGGAAAGTTGGTTGGGAATGTTTTACTGAAGTAATGAAAATCTTATGGTGCAACTCATGGTGCAAACAAAAAAAGCAGTTACGTTTTTAATGCGTAACTGCTTGATTTTCTGTGACTCCGTCAGGATTCAAACCTGAAACCTCCCCGACCCAAAGTCGGGGTGCTCGATTCAGTTGAGCGAAAGAGCTCGAGAATTTTCTTTTTGCTTTTCCAGTTTTTTATTTGCTTTTCACGTTGCATGGCTTGTTCTTTAGAGTCAAATTTCTCCTTGTATACGATTTGCCAGTCTTTTGCCCGTGAAGTGAATCCTTTGTGTGCAGCCAAATGTTTTGTCAGGCGGAGTTCCGGGCTATCACCAGTAAATCCGACGTAAAACTTGTCAATGGACTGTGCGTATAGTATATAAACTGTGTACATAAAAAAAGACCAGTAGTACTACTGATCTCTTTAGTGACTCCGTCAGGATTCAAACCTGAAACCTTCTGATCCGTAGTCAGATGCTCTATTCAGTTGAGCTACGGAGCCATTCCGTTTAACGGGCTGCAAATATAGGACGGAACCCTGAAATTCTGAAAAGAAAATCTTTCCTTTTCGTCATTTGGGGTCTTTTTGAGGGTAAGGACTGATGGTTTACCACACCTGTATTTCGCAGACGAAGAGCCAGGCCTTATTTCCTGCACCGGGATGGCCTTCCGGAATGATGCCTTTGCTTCGGAGATGCACTTTTAAGAAGCGGCCTACCGTTCCCCGGAAGTTGAGTTGTACTTTGTTGCCATCATGGGTGATGGGTGGCCCTGCATCCACCACGGGTGTGTACATTTGGCCATCGGTGCTGATTTCAACTGTAAAGGCGGCGGGAGGCCAGATCCAACTGCTGACTTGTGAAAAAACATGAGCCGTAACCTGGCTCATGGTGTCTGTCATACCCATGTCAATCACCGCTTCGCAATCCGTCCCGGAAAAACCGAGGAATTCCTGCGAACGGGCCATTCCTCTTTCGTTGACGATGCCATTTACCAGGGTAAAAGCACCATCGCCAGGGTAAGAGTTGGATGGAGGAGTGGTGAGGGTGATTTTTTTACCGGTGGATTTGGAGAAGGTGAATTTCTGTACTACAGAACTCACTACTTTGTCTTCATAATAAAACCTGGCACTATACACATTGGAAGTTGTTACTCTGATGGCTTTGCTATAATTAAACTCTTTGGCTTGATTGCCTACTGAATAACCAATTCTTCCATTGTCATTTTTTGATTCAAGTTTCCAGTTAACACCATTCCTGTCTTCTGCAGGAAGTGCAGAAGCTTTCAAATCATAATATGCCTTACTATAGTTCAACCCCATCCCTTCATACCGCTTCATCTGTACCGGCAATCGTTTTTCAAAATCTTCCCAGCTCTTATTTTCTTTTCCGCTCCACAGCACTTCGCTCAGTGCGGCCATCCGTGGAAAGATCATGTATTCAATTTTCCTCGTGTTGTTCATGTATTCCGTCCACACATTGGCCTGTGCGCCCAATACATACATGGCTTCATCAGCATTCAATTCTTTGGGTACCGGTTCGTACGCATACACTGCTTCAATAGGGTTGTAACCTCCAATGGTAACAGAGTCTTCATTCTTACTTTGCGAATGATCGAAGTACACCGGTTTGCCGGGTGTCATAATCACCTGGTGCTTTTGTTTCGCTGCCTCAATGCCACCGGCTTCGCCCCGCCAGCTCATTACGATAGCATTGGGTGCTAAACCGCCTTCCAAAATTTCATCCCAGCCGATGAGGGTTTTGCCTTTGCTGTTTAAATATTTTTCTATCCGCTGTATAAAATAACTCTGCAGTTCATGTTCGTCCTTCAGTTTGAGCTCTTTCATCCGTTGCTGACATTTGCTGCATTGTTTCCAGTGCGTCTTGGGACATTCATCACCGCCAATATGAAAATACTTAGAAGGGAAAAGTGTAATTACTTCATCAATTACATGTTGCAGAAACGTGAATACAGAATCATTGCCAGCACAAAACACATCATCAAAAACGCCCCAGGTTTCCTGAACCAGTTTGATGCGGCCGTTCTTTTGTTCTTCGATACTTTTAGCTGAAATCATGTTGGCCGGAATTTCTGTTGGCTTGCTGGGGAAGCAACTCAGCCAGGGATAGGCTGCAATGGCTGCACTGCTGTGACCGGGCATTTCAATTTCGGGAATCACTTCAATGAAGCGTTCTTTTGCGTATTGCACCACTTCTTTGATTTCTTCCTGCGTGTAGTAGCCGCTGTGCGCTTGGTTGTCGTTTCCTTTGCCGGGATAGCGACCGATGATCGTTCCGTTTCGCTTGCTGCCAATGTTTGTGAGTTCAGGATATCGTTTGATCTCAATACGCCAGCCCTGGTCTTCTGTTAAATGCCAATGAAATTTGTTCAGTTTATGAAAGGCCAGAAAATCAATGTAGCGTTTGATAAAAGCGATGGATTGAAAGTGGCGGCCGATGTCTAAGTGCATGCCACGGTATTGAAATCGGGGTTCATCGTAAATGCTTACAAATGGAACAGAAACTGATGTTTTTTCATCAACAGGTAACAACTGGATCAATGACTGCACGCCATGAAATGCTGCCTCTTCAAAATTCGCTTCAATCCGAATCCCGTTTTTGCTGATCAATAACCGATACGCTAATGCTCCACCTGTTGGCATACGTGTGGGGAAGAGTGTTATATCTGCGTTGCCACCGTTTTCAACAACTGTGATTTCAATGCCGTAATAGTTCTTGAAGTAATCAGCAAGGTAGTTTGTTACGTAGCCTGCTTGCTTACTGTTGGCCGGAAATAAATTTGAAACCGTGATCCTTTTTTTGAGTGTAAAACTTCCTTTTTCTGATTGGGTTACTTTCAGTGGCTTTGGAATGATGTTTATTTCCTGTGCAACAGCACCTAACGAACTAAGAAAGAATCCAGCCAATAACAGCAAGCGCATGATGATTTTTTTAGATGTTTAAATGTACAACAGTATTTTTTCTTAACTGCAGGGGAAGGGGGCCAACCGCAGAGAAAGGAGAACGCAGAGGGAAGCGCAGAGAAGAATACTAACCGCAGAGAAAGGAGGGCGCAAAGAAAAACGCAGAGAAATAAACTCTCTGCGTTTCAAATTCAGTTTGCTGAAGATGTCTGACAGCCGTTGGGCTGTCCTGACATCAGCGTAACACCGGCAACACAATCTTCGATGCATTCTTTCCATCATGCCAGATCTGAATCCTGCTTTTGATGTAATCTTTTGCTTCTGCTTCGTAAATATTAATGAACTGCTGCGGATTTCTGTCGGCCAGCGGGAACCAGCTGCTTTGAATCTGGATCATAATGCGGTGCCCTTTTTGAAAGGTATGCGCCACATCGGGCAGTTCAAATTTCACCTGTTCCACTTTGTTGGGTTGGAAAGCCGAGGGGTTTTCAAAGCTCTTGCGAAAGCGGCCCCGCATGATTTCGCCCCGTACCAGCATCTGGTAATCGCCCATGGGGTAGGAACCACCACCCTGGCGTCCCATTCCTGACCGGTCGCCGGGATAGCTGAAGTTGCTGGGAAAAACATCAATCACCTTCACCACAAAATCGGCATCGGTAGTGGAAATACTCGTGAGCAGATCGGCAATCACGGTGCCGGCTAAGGTAACATCCTCTGTCAGCACTTCCGTCTGGAAGCTGAGTACATCTGTTCGGCGGTTGGCAAAACGTTGGTCGTCGGTCATGTAAGCTACGGTGCGACTGAAATGCACATCTTCTGTATACGGTACCGGTTTGGCCGGATCGCTGGTATATTCAGAAAAACTTTTTGTTTCTGTTGGTTTGCTCCACGACAGTTTTCCGTCTTTTTGTAAGAAGGCGGGAGTCATCTGTACATTAGAAGCCGGCCACTGGTTGAAGTTTCTCCATTTGTTTTCGCCGGTGAAGAAAATAGTTGCTTCAGCCAGGTTCTTAATATCTGCTTTACCTTCCAGATGGTGCATGAAAAAGGGCAGTTCAATTTCGTTCTGGTAGTACAAGGATGTGTTGCTGTTGAATTTCACATTGCCGAGCTGACTGCCATCGCCCCGGCTCCATTGTCCGTGTGACCAGGGACCCATTACAATCCGGTTGTTGTTCTTTGCTTTTTGTTCAATGGCTTCATACGTACGCCAGGCGCCAAAGCAATCCTCGGCATCAAACAATCCGCCTACCACCAGCGTAGCCGTGTGCGAAGGAATGTTGTTTACAAAGTTGCGAACGTTCCGTGCCTGCCACCACGCATCGTAGTTGGGATGCTTGTACATTTCTTGCCAGAATTTAATACTATCGCCAATGAGCCGTGCCAGTTCTTTGGTAGTTCCTGCTTCCAGGTAAAATTTGTAGGCATCTCTTGTTGGGAACTGGAAGCCGGGCGAACCAACGGTGGTGGGTTGGGGTCGGGGTTTGCCGAAAGAAGAATAGAAGCTGAATCCATCCATCTGGAAGAAAGCTCCGTTGTGATGGAAGTCGTCGCCCATGAACCAATCCGTGACCGGCGCCTGCGGACTCACCGCCACCAGCGAAGGGTGGTTGCTCAGCGCTGCCATGGTGGAGTAAAAGCCGGGATAGGAAATACCGAAAATGCCCACTTTTTTGTTGTTGTTGGGGAGGTTGTTCACCAGCCAGTCGATGGCATCGTAGGTGTCGCTGGCTTCATCAATCTCATTACCTTTTTTGTTGGGATTAAACGGACGTACATCTTCAAATTCGCCTTCGCTCATCCAGCGGCCCCGTACATCCTGGATGACGATGATGTAATTGCGACGCAGGTAGTAGCGCCAGTGCGAATCCCAGAACGAACGGAACTTCTCTTCTCCATACGGTGCACAGGAATAGGGTGTGCGGTTCATAAGGATCGGGTGTGCTTCACTGTTATTTTTGGGAAGATAGACTGCTGTAAACAGTTTGATGCCATCCCGCATGGGCACCAACAGTTCTTTTTTGATGTAATTGTCCCGGATCCAGGCAGAATCCTGCGGATTGAGTGTTTGTGCCTGCAGGGAAAGCAGGAGGAGCCATGCGGCCAGTGTGCAGAAGAATTGTCTCATGTTGTTTGATTGAAGGAGGGAAGTTATTACAAAGGGAGGAATGGGGGATTCCGTTTATCAAAAGAGTGGGTGGCTCACAGATTTCGCAGAAGTACACGGATTATTGGGGTTACACGAATTTAGCGAATTACACGAATTGTATGGAATTACATGGATTATTGGGTTACACGGATTTAAGGGATTGCACGAATTTCACGGATGAAACGGATTGCACGAATTTCACGGATTGGTACAGATGTGCTACGAATTTTGTTAACAGTGAGAAGAAATTAACAGGTGTCTGACGTCTGCGACGTCCTGACACTGAATTGTAGTTTCTCACAGATTACACGGATTTACACGGATGTGATGAATATTCTGTGTGATTTGTGAGTCTTGTATCAGAATTTCTTTTCAGCAATGATATTCCATTTACCCGGGCTAAGTTTCAGGAGCGACACCCGGTCGGCGGTGAATACGGCCTGGTACTTTTCATTCGAAAAACGTTGCCATGCTTGTTGAAATGCGCCCGGTGTCAAATCCCGGGTGGCCAGGGTTACATGCGGGTGGAAGGGTCGCTGATCCCGTTTGATTTCGGGGAAGTGTTGCGCAAAATGATCTTCTGCCGCACCCTGCAGCCGGACCAGCGTTTCGTTTTCCTTTACATGTAGGAACAATACCTTTTTTCCAAAGTGAGAAAAATTGTGAAGTTCTATTTCAACAGGCAGCAGTGCCGTTTGCAATAATTCCAGATGATGCAATAACTGCGGTTCTTTTGTTTCCTCCAGCCAGAACGGTGCCACCAATGTAATATGTGCCGGTGATTTGAGAGCGGCTTTGCAGCCGAAGTGTGTCAGCAACCATTGTTTGTAAGTACGTACCTGTTCGTCAATGGCCGGCGGACAAACAACGGCTAAGTAGTACATGTTATGAGTGGCCGCTTCGTGCATATATAAATCCTTTTACAAGAGTTTGGGTAGTTCTTTGGTAAAGGTAACCACACTCATCCAGAGCATGGCTGCTGTTACCAGCCAGCCTGTCCAATAGAGCCATTGCGGATGTTTATAGTTTACTGTTTTTTGCCGGGCTGCAACCCAGAGTATAAGAGCGAGTGACAGCGGCAGAATGAATCCGTTCAGTGCCCCTGCTGCAATGAGGATGGCGACCGGTTTGCCGATCCAAACAAAGATCATTGTGGAGATGAGGATGAAGATAATGGTAGCAGTTCTTCCATTTCTATCAAAGAATGGATGCACTGTTTTTATAAAACTGATAGAGGTGTATGCCGAACCAATGATGGAAGTAATCGAAGCGCTCCACAATACGATGCCGAAGATGAAATAACCGGTTTGTCCGGATGCCCGTTGAAACACCGACGCCGCCGGGTTCGCTGCAGCGGGAACAAATCCCTTCCACACCACACCCAATACGGCCAGGAACAACAGGATGCGCATGGCTGCTGTTAAGAGAATGCCGTTGACAGCACTTCGTTTGACTGTTTGCAGCGACGGTGGTTGCGGTGCCTCCAGCAACCGGTGGATACCGGCAAACGTGATATAGCCGCCCACGGTGCCGCCTACTAGTGTAACAATAGACGTTACATTGACCGATTGCGGAACAACCGTATGGTGCAATACTTCCTTCACCGGTGGTTGTGCCACGAATGCCACGTATAACATGAGCAGGAGCATTACGATGCCGAGTAACCGCACCAGCCGATCCATGGCACTTGCTGCATCTTTCACCACAAAGAGCAGGATGGCGATGGCTGCACTGATGCCTGCCCCGACTTCCACGCTCACGGGCAGCAGCATATTGAGGCCCAGTCCGGCCCCGGAACTATTCCCAATGTTGAAGGCCAGTCCGCCGAAGCAGATCAGCAGCGTCAGTACATGTCCCGATCCCGGGATGACTTGATTCGCCAGTTCCGATCCTTTCAACCGGTGGGCGGCGAGAATTTGCCAGATATTCAGCTGGGCAATGATATCAATCACTACTGAGCAAAGAATGACAAAGCCCATGCTGGTGAGCAATTGTTGCGTGAATACGGTTGTCTGCGTCAGGAAGCCCGGGCCAATCGCCGAAGTGGCCATCAGGAAGGCAGCGCCGATGGCTGCCGATGAACGGTTCATTGGTTCAGAGCGCTTCAATGTGGATATTGAGTTGTGTGAGGGTGGAAACAATGTTTTTGCACAAGGCAAATGCATGGGTACCATCGCCGTGAATGCAGACTGTATCAGCTTTGATCGGAATCCGTTTGCCAGTTACAGTTGTCACCTGGTGATTGCAGATCATCTGCACAACCTGTGCTGCGGCAGCAGTCTCCTCTTCGACAAGGGAGCCGGGTTGGGAGCGGGAGGTGAGGGTGCCATCGTCCTGGTAGGTTCTGTCGGCGAACACTTCATTGGCTGTTCGCAATCCCAGTTGCGCTGCTGCCGTAATGGAACCACTACCGCTTAATCCGAAGAGGATGAGCGATGGATCAACCGCCTTTACTGCTTGTGCAATGGTAGCTGCGATATGTTCCTCTTTTGCCGATTGATTGTACAGTGCTCCGTGTGGTTTCACATGCCGGAGTTGGGTGTTGAAGGATGCAGCGATCATTTGCAGGCGATGGATTTGCTCCGTGATACAATCGAATAATTGCTGTTCCGGCAGTTGCATTTCCTGCCGGCCAAATTGTTCCCGGTCGGGCCAGGAAGGGTGGGCACCTATTGCTACACCATGCTGCAGGCACCATTCGATGGTTTGTTTCATCGTTGACTCATCACCCGCATGCACTCCGCAGGCGATGTTGGCGCTGCTGATGAGTGGTATGAGCAGTGCATCGTTGAGCATGCCTTCACCAAGATCACAATTCAGATCCACCTTCATACAATGCATTTATTTGATCGGTCAATGTCTGTAATGCTGCTTCTTGTTGTTCCTGCAGCCGGATCGCTTCCTGTAAACTTATGCATTCCAACCGGATTTGATCGCCGGGTTTTTTCTGGGCCAGCCGTGGCAGATCGGCTTTGATGACCTGTAGGATTCTTGGATACCCGCCGATGGTTTGTCCGTCGGCCATGAGGATGATGCATTCACCGGAGGGCGTCAACTGCACCGTTCCTTCAGCTACCGAGGATGACACCAGTTCGCTGCCGGTATAACGGGCCAGTTGCTGACTGTTGATCCGGTAGCCCATGCGGTTGCTCTGCGGGCTGATGGTAAATTGTTGTTCCCAAAAAGAATGTTGCGATGCTTCATCTATTTTCTGCCATTCGGGTCCTTCCACTACCCGGATGGTGTGAGCTGACAATGGAAGAGCCGGAACGTTCAGCGAAAGAGTTGATTGCTCCAGTATTCCTTTCAGTTGTTGTTGCAGGGGAGAAAGGGTTAGCTGTTGCAGCAGCCTGTCTCCTTTTTTCAGCGGCCGGCCTTGTAATCCGCCTACATGCATCCGCAGATCAGTAGCGCAGCTGTTCAGAAATGAATGGGCCGAAAAGCCACCACCAACAGACATGTATAACCGATATCCGGGCAGCAGTTTGCGGCATTCCACCACGGAACCGGCTTTTAGCAGTAGTGCCTGGTTCAGGGGCAATTCGCTGCCGTTCGCTTCCGGTTGCAGTCCACCTCCAGAGAAAGCCACCAGTGTGTCTTTTTTTATCAGGAACCGGTGGGGCGATTGGGTGAGTTCCAGTACCGGAGTGCCCGGATCATTGCCCACCAGCCTGTTGGCAAGTTGAGCGGATAACGGGTCCATGCATCCTGTTTTTGGAACACCGTATTGCCGGAAGCCGTTACGGCCCTGGTCCTGCAACGTTGTAAGAAAGCCGCATTGAAGCAGTTCGAGGATGTGTTCACCTTCCGGTTCCGGAAGCAGCTGTGGTGGTGCTTGCTGTGCGACAGTAGTTTCGAATTCTTCTTTTGTTATGGGTTGAAAGCAGACCGTATCGCCTGCCTTCAGCAGAAACGGTTGATCTGCTTCCGGTTGAAACAGTCGAACCGGCGTACGTCCGATGAGGTTCCATCCGCCTGGTGATTCAAACGGATAGATGCCCGTCTGTTCCCCGGCGATGGCCACGGAACCAGCCGGGACAGCCAGGCGGGGTTGTTCTTTCCGTTTTGTAAACAGTTCCGGAGGCAGTGTACCCATATAGGGAAAGCCGGGGAGAAAGCCGGTAACATAAACCCTGTACAGTTGGATGCTGTGCTGTTGCACCAGTTGTTGGGGCGACAGGTTCAGTTGCTGTGCCGTGGAAAGCAGATCGGGCCCGGTTTCAGGGGAATAGTATACCGGTAGTTGATGGTGTGTACCTGGTGTTACGGGTTGATTGGTTGCAGTAAAGTCGACCTGTTTTTCTATCGTTGAAACAATGGTGAGTGGCGTTTGCGGTGCGTGAAAAAAAACAGCGATACTGTTATAGGACGGAACTGCTTCCCGGAAGCCGGGAAAGGGTTGGTGTTCGAGTTGTTGGTGCAGGTTCACTACCTGTTGCCAGGCAGTGTCGCTCATGCCTGTTCCGAAGGTGAACAGCACGCAATCTTCTGCGAGGAAATGTACAACCGGTTGTTGCATGATGGGAAAATACGAAGAAAGAAGTTTTGCTGTTGCAATCCTGAAATTTTCAAATCAATTCATGTGCGTCAAATTGAACCGGTATTTCTTGTGACCCTTGTGCAATCCTTTGTGTGCTTTGTGGTTTATTGGTTAGGAACCACAAGGTACACGAGAAGGAACCACAAGGTACACGAGGAGGAACCACAAGGTACACGAGGAGGAACCACAACGAGCACGGAGATGGATCATTCCTGTTTTTCAGATTGTATTAGGAGTTGTATAAATGTAAAAAGCCCCGCTTGAAGGCGGGGCTTTGGTAGTATGTTCAGCTTTGCTTATTCTACAGTGCTGATCTTGATCAGGTTGGTGGGCAGGTGCAGCCGAACCGGTGTGCTTCCGGTGTTGACCACAATATCGCCCTGCTTGAGGAAGCCTCTTTCTTTCAGAATATTGATCTGGTCGGTCACGATTTCATCCACACTTTCTTCTTCTGCATAATAAAAAGCACGCACACCCCAGCTTAAGCTCAGTTGGTTTACGAGGCTGCGTTCTTTGGTGAAGATGAAGAGTGGTGATTTGGGACGGAAGGAACTCAGCATAAAGCCCGTATAGCCACTTTGCGTCATGCCAATCAATGCATGAGCGCTTACATCTTTTGCAAGTTCGCAGGCATTATAGCATATTGCATCGCTGAGGAAGGAAGGAGAGTGGGGTTGGGGTTTTAAATCCTCTTCCCGGTCGTAGCGGTAGTAATCGCTTGTTTCTACTTCCTCAATGATTTTGCACATGGTTTGCACCACCAGTTCGGGGTGGTCGCCGGTAGCTGTTTCGCCGCTCAGCATTACCGCATCGGCACCTTCCAGTACCGCATTGGCCACGTCGGTGATTTCACTACGGTTGGGTTTCACCCGGTCAATCATACTTTCCATCATCTGGGTGGCTACAATAACCGGTTTCGCCCTGTGCATACACTTGCGGATGAGTTCTTTCTGAATGAGAGGAACCTGCTCTACGGGCAGTTCCACACCCAGGTCGCCCCGTGCAATCATGATGCCATCGCTTTCGAGAATGATATCCCGGATGTTTGTCAACGCTTCCGGCTTTTCGATTTTCGCAATGACCTTGCACTTGCTTTTCCGTTCGTCGAGCTTGTTGCGGAGTATGATGAGATCTTTTACATTCCGTACAAAGGAAAGAGCCACCCAGTCGAGTTCCTGCTCAATGACGAATTCCAGGTCGGCCAGATCTTTTTCTGTAAGGGCGGGGAGTGAGATTTTTGTATCGGGCAGATTGATGCCTTTTTTGGAAGAAAGTTTTCCGCCGAGGGTTACCTGCACCTGCACTTCATTTTTCGGGGTGATGCCCACCACTTTCACTTCGAGTTTGCCATCATCTATCAGAATAATATTGCCTGGCTTTACATCCTTGTGCAGGTTGGGGTAGGAAACATAAATGCGGTCGAGGTTGCCCACCAGTTTTTCATTGGTGAACGTGAGGATATCGCCCTCTTTTACCTCAATGCTTCCGTTTTCCATTTCACCCACACGCAGTTTGGGTCCCTGTAAATCGCCGAGGATGGCAATGTTGTAAGGTTCCGTTTTGTTGATGTTGCGGATGTGTTCAATGATTTTGGCTTTGTCTTCATGGCCACCATGTGAAAAGTTGAGGCGGAATACATTCACACCTGCCTTTACCAGTTCCAGAAGTTTTTCGTACGTATCGCAGGCCGGGCCAACAGTGGCTACAATTTTGGTGCGATGGTTTGTGTGTCTGATGCCGTCTTCTTTGTTCATTTCTTTGTGAAAATATTTGCCAACGTTTTTCGACATGAAAATTGGTTTGACAAGGTAAGAGAATTTATTGACTCGTTCTTGCTGTCAGCTGCGGGTATCAGCTGGCCAGCACTTTTACAATCTTCATCCATTCGGCACTGACCCGTTGTTTTGCCTTGATGGCTTTATCCAGCGGAGTGAAATGAATTTTGTTGTTTACAATTCCGATCATCATGTTTCGTTTTCCTTCCAGCAGTGATTCCACAGCTGCATAGCCAAGCCGGCTGGCAATTAAACGATCCAGAGAACTGGGTGATCCACCCCGTTGAATATGTCCGAGAATACAAACCCGTGTATCGAGGTGCGGCATCCGTTGTTTGATGATGGCAGCCAGTTCGTTGGCGCCGCCCACTTCATCGCCTTCGGCCACCACAATCATATTCACCAGTTTTTTACGACGTTCCTTTTCTTCCAGTGAATCCACCACGGCTTCCACATCGGTTTTTGTTTCCGGAATGAGAATATGTTCGGCACCGGTTCCGATTCCGCTGTGCAGTGCAATATACCCTGCATCACGTCCCATCACTTCAATAATGAATAGCCGGTCGTGTGCATCGGCGGTATCCCTGATTTTATCAATGGCATCTATGGCTGTATTTACAGCTGTATCAAAACCGATTGTAAAATCACTTCCGGCGATGTCTTTATCAATGGTGCCGGGTAGGCCCATGCAGGGAATATCGAATTCGTTTGAAAATTTTTGTGCGCCCCGGAAACTTCCATCTCCTCCGATGACTACCAGCGCATCAATTCCGTGTTTTTTCAGGTTGTCGTATGCTTTTTTTCTTCCTTCGGGTTCAAAAAAAGCTTTACAGCGTGCGGTTTTTAAAATGGTGCCTCCCCGCTGAATAATGTTTGCCACGCTTCTGGAATGCATGGGAATGATATCATCTTCCACCATTCCCTGGTAACCCCGCATAATTCCAAACACTTCGAGGTTATGATACAAACCGGTGCGAACCACTGCCCTGATGGCAGCATTCATACCGGGCGAATCACCCCCGGAAGTCAGGACACCGATTTTTGAAATTTTTTTGCTCATGTATACTTGGTTGGTTCGTTCTCAATTGTTTCTGATGCAAGGTATTTCAGGGCGGTCAAAAATAAGGAAATGCCCGTTAACAATTGTTCGTACTTCAATTTCAGTAACTTGCAATTCACACTTTCTTTTTCCGGGAAGTACGAACACCCATCCGGGTTTATTCCTGTTGGTTATAACTTACAGGCAGCCTGTTTGGTTTTCAGGAACATTCAAAACTTGTTAACATGAAACGATTGCATTTTATCTGTTTATCCTTTATGACCCCTCTGCTGATGTATGCGCAACTGAAATATCCTGCAACCCGCAAACAGGATGTAACCGATAACTACCACGGTACAATGATTGCTGATCCTTACCGCTGGCTGGAAGATGATAACAGTGAAGAAACCAAGGCATGGGTTACAGAGCAGAACAAGGTTTCCTCTGCTTACCTGGCTGCTATTCCTTTCCGGCAAAAGGTAAAGGATCGGTTGAGTGAGATGTGGAATTATCCCCGCATCAGTGCTCCTTATAAGGAAGGCGCCTGGTACTACTTTTTTAAAAATGACGGGTTGCAGAACCAAAGCATCCTGTACCGTCAAAAAGGGTTGAACGGTGTGCCGGAAACATTCCTTGATCCCAATACGCTTTCAACGGATGGCACGGCAGCACTCGGTGGCACCTCATTTTCAAAATCCAGCAAGTATATGGCCTACCAGGTGGCACAAAGCGGAAGTGACTGGCAGGAGATTTCTGTGAAAGATGTTGCCACCGGAAAGTTACTTGCAGATAAGGTGGAATGGGTGAAATTCAGTGGCATCAGCTGGAAGGGCGATGAAGGCTTTTATTACAGCCGTTACCCACAGCCTGATTCCAAAAGCAAGCTGAGCCGCCAAAACCAGTTTCACCAGGTGTTTTATCATAAGATTGGTACGCCTCAATCGGCAGATGTACTGGTGTACAAAGATGATGCGCATCCCTTGCGCAATGTAGGTGCAGGCTTAACGGAAGATAACCGGTTCCTGGTGCTGTCGCTTACCGAAGGAACCAGCGGCAGTGAGTTATGGGTGAAAGACCTCAGAGCCGGGCAGCAGGAATTTTCGTTGCTCATTCCCGGCTTTACCACGGAGCCCGATGTGGTTGATAACGCCGGTGGCTTGTTGTTAGTGAAGACCAATGACGGAGCGCCCAACTACAAGATTGTACTGGTGGATCCGAAAAATCCTGCCAAAGAAAACTGGAAGCTGGTTGTACCCGAGCAAAAGGAAGTACTGCTGGGTGTAGGTACAGCCGGCGGGTTCCTGTTCTGCTCTTACCTCAAAGACGCTTCCACCCGGGTGTATCAATATACTTATGAAGGAAAACTGGTGCGTGAAATTCAACTGCCCGGCATTGGTTCGGCCGGCGGGTTTGGCGGTAAAAAAGCGGATCAGGAATTCTTTTATTCTTATACTTCGTTCAACGCTCCTCCCACTGTTTACAGGTACACGATTGCAACCGGTGCTTCTGCCTTGTACCGCACCACCGAAACTAAATTTAAAAATGACGAATACGAAACCCGGCAGGTGTTTTTTACAAGTAAAGACGGAACGAAGGTTCCCATGTTCCTCACACACAAAAAGGGATTGAAACCGGATGGCAGTAATCCTGTTTTACTGTATGGCTATGGTGGTTTTAATATTCCCCAAACACCCGGATTCAGTATCAGCAATGCATTTTGGTTAGAGCAGGGCGGGATTTATGCAGTAGTGAACCTGCGTGGCGGCAATGAGTATGGCGAAGCCTGGCATAAGGCCGGCATGCTGGAAAACAAGCAAAATGTGTTTGATGATTTTATCGGCGCAGCCGAATACCTCATCGCCAACAATTATACCAACAAAGGGAAAATTGCCATCCGTGGCGGCAGTAACGGGGGATTGCTGGTGGGTGCGTGTATGACCCAACGTCCGGATTTATTCCGTGTTGCGCTGCCGGCCGTGGGTGTGCTCGACATGCTGCGGTACCACCTGTTTACCATTGGCTGGGCCTGGGCTGTGGAGTATGGCCGCAGCGATAATGCCGATCAGTTCAAATACCTGATTCAGTACTCGCCGTTGCATAATCTCAAAGATGGCACTTCTTATCCGGCAACACTGATCACAACAGCCGATCATGATGATCGTGTGGTGCCGGCACATTCTTTTAAGTTTGCTGCCCGGCTGCAGGAAGCCCACCGTGGTGACAACCCGGTCCTTATCCGCATTGAAACCAAGGCGGGGCATGGAGCCGGCAAGCCCACCAGCAAGCAGATAGAAGAAGCAGCGGATCTGTGGAGTTTTGTGATGTACAACCTGGGTATGACGATGCAATAAGTCAACATTCTGAAACAGTCCCGCTTCCAACGGGACTGTTTTTTTATTCACCTGTGCGCTCCTTACGAAAGCTGTTTGAATCCATGGTAACACCAGCAGAATCGTTTACCTTCAGGCTATGAAATGCCCATAAACGAATCATTATTTATCAACCGTAATGATTGGCTGGGCATTCTATCCCGAAGGATATGTGACAGGTAGTGGCAAAAGCAGATAACAACAAATACACACATGAAAGTTTTGGTTACCGGTGCCAATGGAATGCTGGGTCAGTACCTCATCCGCCAGTTGGTGGAAGAAGGTAAATTTGTGATCCATGCAACCGGCAAAGGACCCAGCCGTTTACCTTACGGCAGCAGCAATGGTGTTACCTATCATGCAACAGATCTTACTGATTTCAAGAAAGCGCAGGCATTGGTAGAGCAGATTTCTCCCCACATTATCATTCATGCTGCAGCCATGACGCAACCCAACGACTGTGCCGCCAACAGTACGGCCTGCTGGAAAGTAAATGTAGGTGCCACCCGGGCTTTGTTGCGGGGTGCGCAGAAAGTCCGTTCTTATTTCCTTTACATCAGTACTGATTTTGTGTTTGACGGGCAGGAGGGTCCTTATGATGAACATGCAGCCACGAATCCTGTTAACACGTACGGCGAAAGTAAATTGCTGGCCGAAGAGATGGTGGAACAAAGCGGATTGCATTGGGCCATTATCCGTACGGTGCTGGTGTATGGCGATAAAGTGCCGGGAGGCCGTCCGAATTTTGTACTGTGGGTAAAGGAACAGCTGAGTGCCGGAAATTCCATACAGGTAGTGAACGACCAGGTACGCACACCCACCTTTGTAGAAGATCTTGCAAAAGGAATTGTGCTGGTGTTGCTGAAACATGCCAAGGGTATTTTTCATATTTCGGGACGTGATTCCTGCACTCCTTACCAGTTGGCCTGTATGGTTGCATCGCTGCTGGGAAAGGATGCATCGCTGATCACCCCTGTGACAGCTGCCACGTTTAAAGAACCGGCTCGGCGTCCACCCAAAACCGGATTTGTGATTACAAAAGCTGTGAAAGAACTCGGTTATGTGCCCGTTCGGCTGGAAGAAGGTGTGCGCCGTACGCTGGGAGTATCCTGACACTTATACGTTTCCTGTATGAATGAATTGGATTCATACTTACACAAGCAATCTTCAGTGGCTACCGGGCACTTGCAGGCGTATGCCCAAACAACAGATTCGGAGGAGTTGCACCAGTTCCGGGTTGCTATGAAAAAAATCAATGCAGTTGCAGTATTTCTATGTACGGTTTTTCCAAAAGCTAAAAAAAATAAAAAGCGGCTGAAACAAATTTTTCGTTCTGCCGGTTTCATAAGGGAGCAGGAGTTGCGTTTGCAGTGGCTGCGACGTTACCGGCTGTTGTTGCTGGCGGAAACAAGCGATTTGGAACAGAAAATGCAACTGTACCAGGCTGCTTTCAACCAGGATTTCATATCCAATGAGAAGCAACTGCACCAGTCGGTGAAACAATTACGGTTACTGGCAGGAACGATTCGTCAACACGACCTCGTGGGATCTGTTGCCCGGCTGAAGCAAGCCGTTGTTTTGCAGTTGGAAGAGGTTCAGCCGGAAGAATGGCATGAGTTGCGAAAGCAGATCAAGCAACTGTTGTATGCCCTTCACTGGCTGTCGCCCGGTGATCAGTTGCGACTATTACCGGTAAAACAAGTTCAGTCATTCGATCAACTGCAGGAAGCAATCGGGGCCTGGCACGACCTGGTGGATCTGAAACAATGGTTGAGTGATGAACAGTTTTTTCTGCACACTGATCCCCTTGTAACAAAGTCGTTTACCAAAGGGTGGAAGCGGTTGCAAACCTCACTGCTTACTGCAGAAAAAACGGTGCTGCACCGGTTGGCACAACACCGTTAACGGTTCAAATGAACCTCTTACATTGCTATGAACGTTTTAGAGGCAGAAACACTTCCGCCATCATGCAACGGGCACTTCCACCACCGTTTGTTTCTATTGTTGTTAAGTCGGAATGCAGAATGGGATTATAGGTCTCCAGTTGTGCCACCTGTTGTGCTGTAAGGGCGTTGAATGCCTGGCTGCTCATTACCAGGAATGGATTGCCCTCTCTGTTCATTACCTGCAGCATATTACCGGCGAAACGATTCATCTGCTCATAACTGATTTCAATCAGTTCTTTACCCGTGGCTGTAATGGTTTCGGTTACCCGTTTCCGTTCTTCGGGGTTGCGGATGCTGTCAAGGCAGATGACCACATAGCGGTCGGCCACACACATCATCACATTGGTATGGTAAATTTCGCCACCTTCAGCATCCACACTATGAAAGGCACAGGGGCGGTAGGCCATCTGGTTGCACCAATCGTTCAGCAATTGTTCGTCGGTGCGGGGCGACAGGCAGGCATAAGCGATTTTGTTGCTTCGGTCGAGTACCATGCTGCCGGTTCCTTCCAGGAACTGGTTGGCTGCTTCCCGGCCGGTGAAGTCGAGCCGGTTGCTGATTTCAAATTTAGACGCAATGGCATCAATGACCTGTTGCTTCCGTTCGGCCCGGCGGTTAACGGCAAACATGGGGTAGAGTACCAGGGTGCCATCCCAGTGAAAGCTGATCCAGTTATTCGGGAAAATACTGTCGGGTGTATGCGGTACGGGTGTATCCTGTACCACCGTAACATCTACACCGGCTTGGCGAAGTTTGTCTGCAAAGGCATCAAATTCCCGCTCGGCTTTTTGCTGGGCGCCGGAATTATTGCCCTGTTGCTGAAAGGCGTTGTTCACCGCTGTTTCTGCGTTGAAATCAAACGCAACGGGACGGATCATCAGTAAATGCGAAGTTGTTTGCATGATATTTGTTATTACGTTACGGGTTATGGGTTGTGAGTTACGGGTGTTGAGCTATTCGTAACCCGTATCATTTCATTTATAACTTATCTCTCAATAAAGGCATACTCATACAATGGCTACCGCCTCTGGCTCTTGACAACTCGGCAGAGGGAAGCAGGATCAGTGTATCTTCCACGGTTTCAGGGTCGAGCCCGTTTTCAAACGCCTCAAACAATTCTGTGGTGGTTCGTACCTGGAAACCGGCATCCATAAAGGCTTCTGCTGTTTTATCGTTACGATCGTAGCCTATCACCACACCTTCCTTCAGCGCCACTACATTACAGCTATCGGTCCATTGTTCCCGTTCATCGTGCGGAAATACATTGCCGCCGCTGTAGATAATGCGCACATCTTCGGGCTTCACCCCAAAGTCCTGGGTACTGATTTGCCGCAGGAGTGATTCAATGCCCGGCAGTTGACCGTGACTGTAATCTTTCGTTTTTACGTATGGTTCATGTTGCGGTTTGAAAAACTGAAGAATCTCCACCTGCTCCATTTCCAGCGGGCGGGGTGCATGGGATAATTTGTTGATGTAGGAATGGCGGCTGATGTGTTCTGCATTCAGAATCCGTTCCGAAAAGCGTCCATACAGTACCCACACATTTTTTTTCACCTGTGTAAAAATGGTATCAATATGCATCTGCGCCCGGTTCTTCGGAATTTTTACAACCGATATCTTTTCAATGCCCAGTTCCGGTTTGCTGAAAAACGTATGAACAATTTCATTGATGGCATTGGAGGAAGTACGGATGCTGCAGCCGATGACAAAATGTTTGGGATGTATCATCATTACATCACCCCCTTCAAGGGTGATGATGCGGTGACGCCGTTCTTCTTCCTCGTACAAAAAGAAGTCGCTTTCCTCAATGATCTCCAACATTTTCTGCGGTTCATTTTTAAAGAAAAAATAGAGAGATAAAAACTTGGTGAGCAGCGACTCACGGCGCCGGGCATTCGTAGCCATGCGGCTCAGCAGAATATGATCTTTCACCATGATTCCGATATCACGGGTGAAGATGAAATTGGGAATGGGCGGGAAGATGTACTGGTCTTCGCCACTTGCATTTGCCTCGGCTGGTAAAATACCTGTGATGAACACTTTGGCCAGTAATGCCGGGTCCTGAATATGTTCCAGTTGCTGCTGTGTGGCAAAGCTGGATTCTTCATAGGAGCAGATGGCCGATATCAGCCGCAGCTTCACCTGTTCTTCTTTAATAATTTCCATCAGCAGTTGCTGTGTATCCAGTACGTTGCTGCTGTTGAAATATTCTTCTTTTCCAGGTATAAAGCACCAGCTTTTCTTTTCGGGCACTGCATGCTTCTGATAGTTCCTGATGTAATCAATTTTTTCCCGGTCGAGGAAATACAGCAGCAGTTGTACATAATGGTTGTATTCTTTCTGCATGCTTTTCAGGTGCACAATATCGTCGTACAGGTTATCGGCAAAAGTGCCGGGTATGATTTTCCCGATGCCGCCATCGGGGCTGTGAATGACCAATTTGCGTAAACGTCCTAATTCATTTTCTACATAAAAGGGAGCTTGTGACATATGTTTCAGTTTTTTCGTTTCAATCTGTAAATAAAAAGTATAGCAGCACCGTTGGGGGTGCCAGGGGTATCAATCAATCCAAAAAAGAAACATCAGTAATCGGGGAGACTTCCTTCACCTGCAGCAATCAGGTTGAGGAAATAAGAAAGTAACAGGTTGGTGGTGGTATGTTTTTTACGAAACATGCTGCAAGATACTGTTTTTAGGGCAGGCTTGCAAGCCGGTTGGCTAGTGGGTTGCTTCCCTCTATGGTGCCTCTTGTTTCAACCAGTTTAAAACGCACAAACATGTCTTCGCTGTACCAGTTTTCCTTCCGTGTTTTCTGCACCACTTCAGCATGGTTGTGCATTTTGTAGGCAAACTGTTTCATTTTTTCTTTGCTTTCCCACACCGAGAAAGTAGCCTGTCGCAAAAACGGCGATTCGCCGATGCCCACCGAAAACCAGAAGCCATCTGCACGGCGCATATCTTCTGCCACAGCCTCCACATGTTCCCAGAAGCGGTTGCGTTTGCTGTACCGGATGGTAGCCCGGGTGAGGATGCCAATGGGACCTTCATAACCCGATTTGGGCGGCAACGGACCAAAAGCCTGTTTTCCATCCCAGGTGCCATGTCCTTCGATGGGCTCCAGGTGCAGGATCATCGTTTCGCAGCCGAACCAGTTCCACCAGCGCACAATCCACTTGCCATAAATGCGCTGCAGCAGTTGCTGGTCGCTCATTTCTGCCGGCCATTGTTCCACCTCTTCTTTCTTCCGCACCACCAGGAGCCCGTATTGTTGCCAGTCGGGTGTGCGGCTGAATGTACCTCCTTTTCCGCATCCTAAAGTTTTGTGAAACAGTACGTTCCGGTTCAGCCATAAGGGCAGCCGGTGGAGTGCCATTGCCGACAGTGCGAAATAGATAAATCGTTTTTTGTAGCGAACGAGGGTCAGAAAAGCGTACATAAGAGGGCTATTTAGTAAGAAATCCGCAACTATGACAAATAAAACCGAAGCTTGTTGAAAACAAGGGGAAAACTGTTGAAAAGATGCATTTTCAGGCAAATTTATTTCCAGTTCAATTCGCCTATATTTGTCGCCTTCCTAAAACTGATACACGTGCGTTTAAAGAGTCTAGAAATCAAAGGGTTTAAAAGTTTTGCAGATAAGACCATTGTGAGCTTTGATGAAGGTGTTACCGGCATTATTGGTCCGAATGGATGTGGCAAAAGTAATATCATTGACAGCATCCGCTGGGTGATTGGTGAACAGAAAATCAGCCACCTCCGCAGCGAAAACCTGGAGAGCCTGGTCTTCAACGGCTCCAAAACCCGCAGCGCTTCCGGTTTGGCAGAAGTAAGTCTTACGTTTGAAAATACCAAGAACCTGCTTCCCACTGAGTTCAATACGGTAACTGTTACCCGTAAGTTTTATAAAAGCGGTGAAAGTGAATACCGGTTAAATGATGTGCAGTGCCGGTTGAAAGATATTCAGAACCTGTTCCTTGATACCGGAGTCAGTACCGACAGTTATGCCATTATTGAACTGGGTATGGTGGATGACATTATCAAAGACAAAGACAACAGCCGCCGCCGCATGCTGGAACAGGCGGCCGGTATTACCATCTACAAAACCAGGAAAAAAGAGGCGAAGAATAAACTGGATGCTACCGAACAGGACCTTGCCCGTATCGAAGACCTGTTGTTTGAAATCAACAACCAGTTAAAGACCCTGGAAAACCAGGCCAAAAAAGCAGAGAAGTACTACGAAATAAAAAAGGAGTACCGGGAGGTTAGTATTGAACTGGCCAAGGCAGCCCTGGAAGGATTCAATCTTACCTGGAAAACGCTGAACGAGCAGCAGGATGCCGAAGTGAACCGAAAAGTGGAACTCGAGGCAAAAATTGCAACCCAGGAAGCTGCTATTGAGCAGGAAAAAGCAGGCTTTATTGAACAAGAGCGGGCCTTACAGGACATGCAACATAGCTTCAATGACCTGCTGCAGGATCTGCGTACCAAAGAAAATGATAAAAACCTGGCGCAACAGCGATTGGTGTACCTGAAAGAAAAAGAAGGAAACCTGAACGAGTTTCTTCAGAAAGCAGGTGGGCAGCTGAAAGGAATTGAAGAGAGTATTGCTTTCTCACAGCAACAGATAACCGAAGAAGAAGAACGGCTGAACAGCCTGGGCGGACAGCTTGATGAGTTACGTTCAACAGTGGAAGCTCAGCGCAATGTATTTGATGAAAAGCGGGTGCGGGTGGATGAACAGCGCCGTGAATACCAGGCCATTCAGCGCAACCAGTTTGAAGCGGAAAAGCAACTGGCCGTTGGCGAATCAGGCCTGCAGAATCTGCAGCGCACCATTTACCAGCTGAAAGAAGAACAAAACAACCGCCGCCAGCAATTGCAGCAACTTGACCAGGAGCGCCAGCAGCGGGACTATGAATTGAACAACCGCCGGGAGGAATTGCAGCAGTTGCAGGAGCAACATGCCTTCACCAAGGATCAGATTCTGCAGGCACAGGCAGAGCTGGAAACCCTCCGCAACCAGCTGGCAGATGAAAACAGGAAGCTGGATGCAAAGCGCAACGAGCACGACTTGCTGAAGAGCCTGGTGGATTCGATGGAAGGCTATCCTGAAAGTGTGAAGTTCCTGCACAACAACGATCAGTGGCGCCACCATGTGCCTCTGCTGAGCGATGTAATGGTATGCCGGGAAGAGTACCGGACTGCCATTGAAAATCTGCTGGAACCTTATCTCAACTATTATATCGCCGATGATTTCAAAGAAGCCCTAGCGGCGGTGAACCTGTTGCATAACAACCAGAAAGGGAAGGCGAATTTTTTCCTGCTCGACCAGTTTAACGGTCACCCGGTTGTGGAGCAAGCACCTGAAGGAACGATTACAGCCCTTAGTGTGGTGGAAGTGGATAGCCGGTATCAATCACTCGCCAACTACCTGCTGGGACAGGTTGTGATTGCTGATGGCGAAAATCATATTCCTGAAGGATTCAAGGGAACGGTACTTGATAAAAACGGAAAGTTTTACAAAGGGAAATACACTCTTAGCGGCGGTAGCGTGGGATTGTTTGAAGGAAAGAAACTCGGACGGGCGAAAAACCTGGAGCGGTTACACGAAGAAATCATTGCCCAGGAAAAAGTGGTACTGGATCTGAAGCATGCCATCCAGATGCGGCACAATGAAGTGATTGGTTTCAATGAGCAATTGAAAGAACATGCCATTAAGGAAACTGAAACGGCCATCAATCAACTGGTGAACCAGATTTATGGTATCGAAAACAAAATCGAAAACCTGAACAGTATTGAAGCAGGTGCTTCCACCCGGCTTGACGAGCTCGATGGGCAGTTGGAAGAAGTGCAGGAGCGGCTTCAAACCCAACGGGAAGAACTGGATAAGTATAACACCCAACTGGAGGAGTTAGCCGGGCGCATGGAAGGAACGGAGCAGGAGTTTAAACTGGCCGAAGAAAGCTATAACCAGGCCAACCAGCAATACAATGATTACAATCTGAATGTAACCCGTCAACAGAGTAAAGTAGGCGCCTTACGGCAGGAGTTTGATTTCAAACAGAACCAACTGACCGATCTGCGGATGCAAATAGAAAGTAATGCCGCCCAGCTGGGTGAAACAGCCAGCCAGATTGCAGAAGGCGGGCTGCAGTTACAGGAAGTGGAAGCATTGCTGGTTGCATTGCTTCACAACAAAGAAGCCGAAGAACGGAAGCTCAATGAAGCTGATCAGTCGTACTACAACTTGCGGAATACTTTAACCGAAAAGGAGAGCGAGTTGCGTCACCGCCAGAAAGAAAAAGAGCAGGCAGACCAGCTTCTGAATGAAATAAAAGATCAGCTCAATGACCTGAAACTGCAGTTATCGGGAACCAAGGAGCGGTTGAATGTGGAATTTAAAGTGAACCTGGAAGATGTGATTGATGAGCCACGCACCGGCGAGGAACCGCTGGAAGAACTGCAGGCCAAAGTGGATCGTATGAAGAAGCGGCTGGAGAACCTGGGTGAAGTAAATCCCACAGCCATTGAAGCATTTGAAGAAATGCGCAAGCGCTATGAATTTATTGTAGAACAGAAAAACGACCTGGTATCGGCCAAGGAATCCTTACTGCAAACCATCCAGGAAGTGGAGGCAACAGCCAACCAGCGGTTCCTGGATACCTTTAACCAGGTGCGGGAAAACTTCCAGAAAGTATTCAAGGCTCTCTTTACAGAAGAAGATACTGCTGATATGATTCTGGAAAATCCAGAGAATCTGGCGGAGACAGGCATTGATATTGTAGCGAAGCCAAAAGGAAAACGGCCCAGCAGTATTACACAGCTCAGCGGGGGTGAAAAAACACTCACGGCCACGGCTATGCTCTTTGCTATTTACCTCATTAAGCCCGCTCCGTTCTGTATCCTCGATGAGGTGGATGCACCGCTGGATGATGCCAATGTGGGTAAATTCACCAATATGATCCGGCAGTTCAGTGAAAACTCGCAGTTCATCATTGTTACACACAACAAAATGACCATGAATGCAGTGGACGTTATTTATGGTGTAACGATGCAGGAAGCCGGGGTGAGCAAACTGGTGCCGGTGGATTTCAGGAATCTGAATTAAAGAAATCATTTATAAAAAACCGACCTGTAAGAACTTCTCCTTTCTTACAGGTCTTTTTTTTGCCGGTCTATCAAAACAATCTCTATATTCGGCATCAAATCCATCATGCATGCAACGTATCGGACTTTTTCCCGGCACTTTTGATCCCATTACAGTCGGACACCTCGATATCATTTACCGTTCTCTTGATTTATTTGATTTGTTGTACATCGGCATTGGCCGTAACGCCAACAAAGCACCCATGTTTTCTGAGGAGCAACGGCTGAACTGGATCAATGAAATTTTCCGCCAGGAGCCACGGGTCAAGGCAATCGTATACGACGGACTTACGATTGATTGTTGTAAGACGGTTGATGCAAAATTTATTTTGAGGGGCATCCGGTACGTCAATGATTTTGAATATGAAAAGGCAATTGCCGATATGAACCGGAGTCTTGACGGGGAAGTGGAAACCATTTTTCTCACCTGCTTACCACAATACACTTCCGTAGCTTCAACCCTGGTACGTGATGTAATCCGTAATGGCGGCGATGCGTCACCGTTTTTACCGGATGTTGTCAACCAGGCTGTTTATCACAAGAAGTAAGCAATCTCCCCAAACAATACTGGTTTTTTATGATCTGGTTTCAAAAAGACCTTTCCGTTACAGACCTAACCCGTTTGGAAGCGGATAATATGGCCAGCCATCTTGGTTTGCAATTCACGGCTCTTGGTCCGGATTCGCTGCAGGCAATCCTGCCGGTCGACCACCGCACGAAGCAACCATACGGGTTACTGCACGGCGGCGCCAGTTGTGTGTTGGCCGAAACGTTGGGTAGTGTGGCATCGGCCCTTGTGATTGATCCTGACAAATTCATTTGTGTGGGGTTGGAGATCAATGCCAATCATGTGCGGTCCGCACGGTCGGGTTTTGTTACAGGTACCTGTACACCTCTTCATTTGGGTGCAAGCACTCATGTGTGGGATATAAAGATTCACGACGAGCGGGGCAAACTTATCTGCATCAGCCGGTTAACAGTAGCCATTCTCAAAAAGCCATTACAATAAAGCCAGTACTTCCCGTACAGATGGAAAGGTGTTGCCGAAGTAGGCTGGCAGGTCTTTCTTTTTCACCCATTTGAGTTCCTGAATATCTTCTTCCGTTTGCGGTACCAGTTGCTGGGGTCCAGTTACTTTCATCAGGTACCAGTGGCTGTCTTTTAGGATATGTTTTCCAAACTCATCATAGGTGTGAAAGGTGACCGTGAGTGGTTTTTTCAGAATCACATTCCGTAGCCCGGTTTCCTCTTCCACTTCCCGCAGGGCACATTGTTCTATTGTTTCACCGGTATCCAGTTTGCCCTTTGGCAGATCCCATTTTCCACGGCGGAAAATGAGCAGGATTTCCCTGTGTTCATTTTCCACTACACCTCCCGCAGCTGTTACCGGAGTGAAATGCCGGAAAAATGCTTTCTTGAGTTTGTCGAGATCGGCATCCAGTAGTACACCGGCGTGAAATTCAGGCTTGGCGATTTCATGCAGCAATGATTTGATGGCCGGCGTTGATATTTCATCCAGAAAAACTGTATCGGGGTGGTGCAGCAACTCCTGGATGGTGGAGTCGATTTCATTGCAGAGGAAAACGGGTTTGTCGCCAAAGAAAATAGTAATGTACATAAGAAAATTTCAGGTTTCCGTTTTTCACGCTCAACTTTGCCTTATGACAAACGAACAGGCAGTTGCGGAAAAACTATTACAAGTTAAGGCCATCCGGTTGAATGTAAAAGAACCATTTACATGGGCCAGCGGCTGGAAGAGCCCTATTTATTGCGATAACAGAAAGGTACTATCGTTTCCGCATGTGCGGGAGTTTATTAAAAGTGAAATGTGTAATGTCATTTTCGAAGAATTTGGTGATGCCGCTCTGCTGGCCGGTGTGGCAACTGCCGGTATTGCCTGGGGGGCGATGGCAGCTGACCAGTTGAAGTTGCCGTTCGTATATGTGCGGCCCAAACCGAAGGAACACGGGTTGGGCAACCAGATTGAAGGCGATTACGAGGCGCAAGCCAAGGTAGTGGTGGTGGAAGATCTGATTTCCACCGGAAAAAGCAGTTTGCAGGTAGTGGAGGTACTCCGGAAAGCCGGTCTGGAAGTCATCGGGATGGTTTCGATTTTCAATTATGGGTTTGAGGTAGCGAAAGCTGCTTTTGAGGAATCGGGCGTCACATATCGTTCACTCACCAATTATCCAACCCTTATTGAGCTGGCCTTAAAAAAGGGATTGGTGGAGGAGCGTGAACAGGAAGTTTTGTTAAAATGGTCGGCCGATCCTGCCAACTGGACCGGAATTTGATATTTTCGATTGTAAATTATTTATGATGAAGCATTCCTTTTTACTGGCCATTTTGCTCCTTTTAGGAAGTCTTGCAGCAACGGCCCAATACAAAAAACCGGTAATTGTACAGATTAAAACCCCACAGGCGCAATGCGAAGAATGCAAAGTGATGATTGAGCGGTTTATGAAATACGAGGAAGGAGTGGCGAAAGTAGTGGTTGATTTCAAAAAGAAACTCACCACCATTACCTTTTTGAGTGACCGTACGAATATTGAAAATCTGAAAACTGCCATGGCTAACCTGGGCTATGATGCAGATGACATTACTGCAAATGAAGAGGTTTATAAGCGTTTGCCCAAGTGCTGTAAAAGGGTGGAAGATGGGGGCGGACCACCTAAAAAGAACTAGTTGATGAGATTGTATCCGGAGTTGTTACTCCGGATTTTTTTTGCCCAAACCTTCATCAAGGTTCAAACAGGGTCATTTCATGCCGCCCTTCATAGTCCAGCGGAATGGTTTTAAAAACACCGGCCACACCTGCTGTGATAGTCCCCCTGGCTTTTACTAAAACCGTTTTGTTTGACAGGGCCGACCAGGCGTTTTTGTACAGGTTTTTCATATCTGTCTTCACCTGCATGGGGATTATAAAATCTGACTTTTTGGCAACTCTGATGAGCGTATCACTAATAGCCCGGCCCAGGTAAACGCCATCGACATAGATATCTGCTTCTGTATGGCGCACCTGAAACCCAATGCGATTGTCGTTTAGGTAAACAAGGTCCATTGAAACCGTTGTTTCAGAAAATCCCAGTTTTTCAATTTTAAAATTGCGGAACTCTTTGTACTCCGGAATCATAAATGAGTTACAGGAACTGCAAAGGAGGGAAGCTGCGGAGAGAAGAAGTAGAACAATACGCACACTCAAATTTTTCTGCAAGATAGGGGGAAGAAGCAAGTAAATCCCCAATTTGATTCCTTAAATTTGAACTAAAAAATGTAGTGCAGCAGCAAAAAAGCAGTGAAATCGGAAGCCTACTTTTGTTAGCTTTAAAAATAGTGTTATAATAAATTGAAATACAATTATTTAATAGCCATTAATTCATATTATTATTAATAAATTATTCCACTTTTAGTTGGTGTAATTTCTAAAAAGATACAGTTTTTCATATTCATAATTATATGGTTGAAAAGAGCTCATATAGTATAGATTATCAATACTTTGGAAGCATTGATTATATATTTAATTTAATAAATTATACAGATCTTGTTTTTTTATCAGCTGTGATGCATGATAAGGCGCAACATCTCAACCGAACCTGGTTGAATGGACCTAATAACCTGGTGGGTTTGAGTATTCCGCTGAAAGGCGGCAGAAATGTACGGCAGCCGGTTCGGGACATCCAGGTGGCGGAGGACAGGAACTGGAAACGGATTCACTGGCGAACCATACACGACTGTTACCGCAAGTCGCCCTGGTTTGATGAATACAGCGACGGGCTGCGTTTACTTTACGAGCGTGATCAGAAATTTCTGATAGACTGGTGTTTTGATTCATGCCAATGGGCGTTACAAACGCTCATGAAGAAAAGTGACATATTGACGGAAAAATCTGTTTCCAGCAAAACGATTCAGCTTGCATTTGAGAGAGAGCCGCAGCTGCAGGTTTCAGAAATATATCCCACTTACCAGCAGGTTTTTTCAGACAAGCATGGTTTTATTGCCAATCTGAGTATTCTGGATCTACTATTAAATGAAGGGCCTCATTCTTTCTATTATCTGCAAAAGTTAACCGCCTGTAAAAAGACCTCTCTGAACCATCGTTAGCTACTTAAAAAAGTACTAACTTTCCAGCTCTTTTTTTAAGCTGAAACCCCTTTTCTCTTGAAATATTTTTTGCTGATATCTGTACT
The DNA here is from genome assembly GCA_943368955.1 of Chitinophaga pinensis. GTDB lineage: Bacteria > Bacteroidota > Bacteroidia > Chitinophagales > Chitinophagaceae > Lacibacter > Lacibacter pinensis_A. Next base: position 377,910 of record CALRLY020000002.1, on the reverse strand, counting down.
CCTGCTGCAAGCCTTCTGCACCCGTTCACAGGATTTTTCAAACCGGGGAACTGAGTTCTGGCTGGCCTATCCGGCACATATAGACGGGAATAGTTCCCGGATGGCACTTTATATTTCTTCTACGGTGAGTACAAGCGGCACTGTTTTCCTGGCAAATACAAGTATTCCTTTCACTGTTACAGCTAACCAGGCAACGGTTGTACAGATATCCCCGGCTAACTACGCCATTCTCAATTCACAAAATGAAGGAGTGAATCCGGGCCGGGCAATCCGTATAACTGCCCAATCGCCCGTAGTGGTATATGCACATATTCTGAATGCCGCCCGATCCGGATCTACCTTGCTGTATCCGGCCAATACACTGGGCCGTGATTATATGGTTGCTTCTTACAGCAGTGTTGTTGCCCAGTCTCCTCCTCAAACTGTTGTGAATGGATCTCCAGCCGGCAGTCAGTTTACGATTGTAGCTGTAGAAGATAATACTACCATTGAAATTATACCCACGGCTCCTGATGTAGCGGGTACCCGGGCCGTGAATGTGCCTTTTGAAATCAGTCTCAACCGAGGTGATGTATATCAATACCGTACCAGTTCTAGCCAGGACGTAACGGGATCACGCATCCGTTCCAAAGCTACTGCAACCGCTTCCTGCAAGCCGATTGCTGTTTTTTCAGGAAGTTCCTGGACTTCCCTTGGATGTCCCAATATACCTGGCAGTTCCGGGTGTCCGGCTTCAGGCGGCGACAACCTGTTTTTGCAGATGGTCCCCAAATCTGCCTGGGGAAAACAGTACGTTACGGCACCTTTCGCCGACCGTCCTTTTGATATCTACCGTATACTGGTAGATGATCCTTCCACTATTGTCAATGTGAATGGAACGAACCTGTCGCCCGGCCTTCTGGTAAACGGCAGTTATTATGAAATAGTGGGTTCCACGCCCAATGTAATTAATACGGATAAGCCGGTGATTGTGGTGCAGTATATGGTTTCTCAAAACTGCGATCGCAGAAACAATATTTCTCCTAATTGTGATGTGTTTGCTTCCACCGCCGGTTTCCCTGGCGATCCGGAAATGGTTATTGTGAATTCAATCGAGCAGACCATTAATGACGTGACGGTGGTTTCAGCCAGGCGTGATTTAACCCCACCCAATACGAACATTACCAAGCATTTCTTCACGATTATTATGAAAACGGCCAATACCGGCACGTTACGTATAGATGGTGCACCACCTACCGGCAGTTTTATTCCGATTCCAGGATCTGGTTATTCGTACCTGCATGAAAATGTAACGAACTCTACTGCCAGCAATCCTTCTCACAGAATCAGGGCCGACAGTGGTTTTGTTGCACTGGCCTATGGTTTGGGAAGTGTTGAGTCCTATGGTTACAATGCAGGCAGCAATGTGATTGATTTATATCAGTACATCTCCACATCCAACAAATTTGCAACCGTCAACAGCCCGGTAGCTTGTAAAAGTTCTCCATTTATCCTGTCTATCACGTTGCCTTACAGGCCCACCACTATGGACTGGGAGGTATCGGGGTTTCCCAATGTTTCCAGAACAGCGCCTGTTCCGGATTCTTCCTTTGTACTGGATGGACGAACATTGTATTTGTTCCGTCTTCCTGATCCGTATGTTTATAATTTAATAGGTTCATATCCCATTAAAGTAACTGTTAACAATCCCACTCCTGACGGCTGCGCAGGTCTGCAGGTTATCAAATATGATTTGCAGGTCTTCAATCCACCTGTTGCCGATTTTTCCTGGCCGGTAACCCCGGCAACCGGTTGTACGGATTCCATTATTCCGATTACAACCAATAATAATTCGGGGGGCAGGCCGATCATTAAACATTTCTGGGATTTTGGTGATGGTACCTTTGCTTACACCAATAATCCGCAGAAAGTATATACAACGCCGGGGCAATACAGGATCAGGTATGCAGTACTTACAGATGTAGGCTGCCTGAGTGATACTGTTGAAAAAGTAATTCAGGTGACCAGAACACCTGTTGCCCGGTTTGGCATTTCGCCCATCACCTGTATCAACAAGCAGGTTGTGTTCAGCGATTCGTCCACACTTGCCGGCGGCTATGGTTCCCTAACAAACTGGAGCTGGAACCTGGGGAATTCAACTTTGCTGAATAACCCGAATGGCAATAATGTAACAACAACGTATACTACTGCCACTTCTTATACCGCCACGTTGCAGGTGCGTAGCTCGACCGGTTGTTTAAGTCCTGTTTTCAGTTTACCGGTCACGATTCATCCAAAGCCGGTTCCGGATTTTAGTATGAGCAATGCCTGTTTGCCCGTTGGCGCTGTTACCTTTACAGATCTTTCCACGATTCCTTCCGGTTCCACCAACGGCTTTACGTACCAGTGGAATTTTGGCGAACCATCCAGCGGGGCACTTAATTCATCCGTGCTTAAAAATCCGGTTCATAATTATGCAAGCACAGGCCCTTTTACTATAAAAATGATTGTGACCTCTGCCAACGGTTGTGTGGATTCCGTTTCAAAGGTGCAAAACAATGTCTTTCCACAGCCGAAGGCTGCGATTGGTGCTCCCGCCGAAGTTTGCTGGAAAGTTCCTGTAACCTTTTCCAGTACTGCATCTAACGGATTCACACATCCTGTAAACCGGTGGGAGTGGAGGTTCAGCGATGGGTCGGTGTCTACAGAACAAAATCCGGTTAAAACCTTTGCCGCCCCCGGAACCTATACGGCCCGCTTGTGGGTCTTTACCAACCAAAATTGTGTGAGCGACACGGTTACTCATACCCTGGTGGTGAATCCCTGGCCAACGGCAGCCAATACACTCAGTAGTCCGCTTTGTGAAAAAAACCAGGTAACCATCAGCGATAACTCAACAGCCAATGCAGGTACGTTGGTACGATGGTACTGGAGCCTGGGAGATGGTACTGTTTTGAATGCGGCCAATGGCAATGCTGTTCAGCATACCTATGCTGCCTGGGGTAATCAAACCATCAGGCAGGTAGTGGAAAACAGTAAAGGCTGTATTAGTGATACACTTGTGAAAACGGTGCGGATTCATCCATTACCCCAGGTAGGATTTGTTTTGCCGGAAGTATGTCTGAATGATGCACAGGCGTTGTTTACCGATACCACCCGTATGGCAGATGCCTCGGGCGGTCTTTCTTATTTCTGGCAGTTTAATGCCGGCACACCGCCCATTACACCAGCTCCTGGGTTGTTAACCAGTACAGCCAGGAACCCATCTGTCAAATACAATGCTGTTGGAAATTACACAGTTACACTCAGGGTTACGTCTGCTGTGGGCTGCATTGACTCTGTTAGCCGGCAGTTTACAGTCAATGGATCTGTACCACAGGCTGATTATGCAATTTTATCAACCAATAACCGGTGCAGTAACCGGAAGGTGGAAATTCAAAACCGTTCAACGGTTGACTTTGGATGGCTGACCCGTGTTGAAATTTATTGGGATGCAGTTGGTAATCCCACTCAATTTGAAACGGATGAAGATCCGCTGCCTAATGAAATTTATGCACACAGCTACCCGGTATTCCAGTCGCCTGCCACCCGTGATTTCCGTGTCCGCTTCCGGGCATTTTCCGGTGGCATATGTGTAAATGATGTCATTAAAACGATTACCGTCAATGCCAGTCCGTTGATCCAATTCAGCCCCATGCCGGGAATTTGCCTGGATGCCGCTCCCCGTCAGATAACAGAGGCCATTGAAACAGCCGGTTTGCCTGGTACAGGAATATACACCGGGCCAGGTGTATCATCCGCCGGATTGTTTAATCCGGCTGTAGCCGGTGTGGGCATCCATACGATCCGCTATAAATTCATTTCTGCTGCCGGATGTGTGGATTCCACGGAGCAGACTATAGAAGTCTGGCCCAGGCCTCTTGCAAAGTTTGGTGTTGTATTGCCGTCCTGTGAAAAGAACCTGGTTTCTTTTTCAGACAGTTCCGTAGCCAATGCCAGTTCGTTGAGCAGTTGGAAATGGAATGTTGGTGATGGTTCAGCACCGCAGCTACTCAGTACCCCGGTCGGCTTTGGACATACCTATGCTACATTCGGTACTTACCAAGTGCAATTGGAAGTTACCAATAACCGGGGCTGTACCAGTTTACCGTTTCAATTGCCGGTGCAGGTACATCCTTTGCCAAGAGTGGATTTCCGTTTGCCCAATGTATGTCTGCCTGCCGGTACAGCAGCTTTTACAGAATTGTCCACTATACCGGATGGTACACAGAACTCCTTCCGTTACCGTTGGGATTTTGGGGATGCTGCCGCTATTCCGGCAAACAGCGATACATCGCTTGCAAAGAACCCTGTTTATGTTTACAGGAACCTTGGGCCTTATGCGGTACAGTTGAAGGTAACCAGTTCAAACGGGTGTGTGGATTCTTTGACCCGTCAGCTTACCACCGTGTTTCCGCAACCGAAGGCCCGCTTCAATTCCATTGACAGTTTGTGCCTTGGAACCCCTGTTTCGTTTACAGATAACAGTAGTGGAACCGGTAGTGCTATCAGGAGTTGGCACTGGTATTTTGATAATGGGGATAGCTCCCGTGTTCAGAATCCTGCTTATACCTTCCGGAACCAGGGTATTTATAATGTGAAATTGTATGTTTATACAAGCGAAGGCTGTGTGAGTGATACGGCCATAAAACAGGTTGCAGTTTGGAATTATCCTGTTATTTCTGCCGGTCCCGATTTATTTGTGCTGGAAGACGGTATAAAAAAGATTTCGGAGGCAACTGCAACGGGATCTGGCTTGCAGTTTTTATGGACGCCTGCTCTCTATCTTGATAACCGGGCAGTACTGAATCCTGTTATTACGCAACCCAAGGATGATATTACTTACAGGTTGACCGTAACCGGCAGAGCCAATTGCAGTTCCAGTGATGAGGTGTTTGTAAAAGTGCTCCGCTTTCCCACACCACCGAATACGTTTACACCGAATGGTGACGGGACCAATGATACATGGGTGATTCAGAACCTGAGTGACTATCCCGGTTGTATCGTTGAAGTCTACAACACTGCCGGCACACTTGTATACCGTTCTGTTGGATATACGACCCCCTGGGATGGTACCTGGAAAGGGCAGCAATTACCTGTAGGCACTTATTACTATGTGATTGATCCTAAAAACGGGCGCAACAGGCAGGCCGGCTATGTAACAATTTTAAGATAAAACCATTTTAAAGAGCGATTGTGTTAAGTTTCCGGAAAACAGTGCAAGGAGTATATGCTGGCTTACTCCTTTTTTTTACAGCCCCCGTTTTGGGGCAGCAGCGACCTCATTATACGCAATACATTTTAAACAACTATATTCTCAATCCGGCGCTGAGCGGTATTGAAAATTATACAGATGTAAAGCTGAGTTACCGGAATCAGTGGGTGGGTTTTCCCGGTGCTCCGCAAACCATGTATGCATCTGTGCACGGACCTATTGGTAAAAAAGATTATAAAACAACTGCTACTTCGTTTGAGGTTCCCGGTGAAAATCCAAGGGGGCGTTCTTATTGGGAACAGTATACTGCTTCCGAACCACACCATGGCATCGGGGCTTCTGTGATCAACTTCCGTACCGGGTATATTAACCGGTTTACTGTAACCGGTTCTTATGCGTATCACCTGGGTTTATCTCCCAACTTAAATTTATCTGCCGGTTTCGCTGCCGGTATTTCAACGATTACCATTGACGGTTCAAAAATTGATTTGGCAAATCCGGTTGATCCTGCAATTGGCTCAGCAGCTGCACAACTCCGGAAAATACAGCCAGAGCTGAATGCCGGTTTATGGTTGTATTCCGATCGTTTTTTTGCAGGACTGTCGGCTCAGCAGATTATACCTCAACGGCTTACTCTTACGGATAACACCTTACGGCAGTCCACACTTGTGCCACATGTTTTCACAACTGCAGGCTATCGGATACTGGTAAGTGAAGATATAAACCTGTTGCCTTCGTTTATGCTGCGTTATATTTCCAGTATGCCTTTATTCATGGATGTAAATGTGAAAGCACAATATCAGGATCGTTTCTGGCTCGGTGGAAATTACAGGATCAAGGAAGGTTTTTCTGTTATGGCAGGGCTGAACGTGTCTAACACATTTAACGTAAGCTATTCCTTTGACTCGTATTTTAACAGGCAGGCAAGCTATCTGTTGCCCTTCATGCAACGAGGTTCTCACGAAATTGTACTTGGCTTTTTACTGGGCAACAGGTATGGAGATCTTTGTCCCCGTAACGTATGGTAGTTGCGTTAAAATCCGTTTGTCTTTTCTGGTAGTAGAATAATGCAGCGATTTTGTAGTTCGATTGCTTAGCTCCTAAATTTATAGATATAGGTTATAAAAATGCCCCCGTATAGAAATACAGGGGGCTAATGATAATGGTCTGATTAGACAATCTATTGTCGCAACCGGAACAAAAATGGTTGCAAGTGTGTATTAATTTTCTGCTTTCACTTCAGCCTTAAAGGACGTTACACCTTTCAGGAGCGGACTGTATTTTTCGAGCACTTCCTTCGGTTGCACCACACCGTTAATTGTAAGTACATTTTCTTTCAGTTCCAGTGAAAAATTTTCTTTGTCGATTAACTGGTCTTTCACAAGTGCTTCCAGGAATGTAGTTTCAACAGGAGCCACTGCTTCTGAAGGCTGAGTTGTTTTTATTTCCACTATTTTTTGTACAGCTGTTTCACCATGCTTGTGTCCGCCACCATAGATCTGGGCAAGCGTAGGAGCAATCACCAATGAAACAATGGACATGAGTTTAATAAGAATATTCATAGAAGGGCCCGATGTATCTTTAAAGGGATCGCCTACTGTATCGCCCGTAACCGATGCTTTGTGTGGTTCTGATTTTTTATAGAAGATTTCTCCGTTGATTTCAACTCCTTTTTCAAAGCTTTTCTTTGCATTATCCCATGCGCCACCAGCATTATTCTGGAACATTCCCATTAAAACACCACTCACGGTCGCACCTGCCAGGAAACCACCAAGCGCTTCCGGTCCGAAAGCAAAACCTATAACCAATGGAGAAACGATCGTTATGGCACCGGGCAACAGCATTTTCTTTATAGAGGCTTCTGTAGAAATGGCAACACATTTATCATATTCAGGTTTTCCTGTGCCTTCCATGATGCCGGGAATGGTACGGAATTGCCGGCGAACTTCTTCTACCATGCTCATGGCAGCTTCACCAACAGCACGAATCGCAAGTGATGAAAAGATGAAGGGAATCATGCCACCCACAAACAAGCAAGCCAGTACATCCGCCTTATAAATATCAATACCATCGATACCAGCTACGCCAACAAATGCAGCAAACAATGCCAGCGCTGTTAATGCGGCAGATGCGATAGCAAATCCTTTTCCTGTAGCAGCTGTCGTGTTACCTACCGCATCCAGTACATCTGTTTTTTCACGAACATCTTTGGGCAGTTCGCTCATTTCAGCAATACCGCCTGCATTATCTGCAATCGGGCCGAACGCATCAATTGCCAGTTGCATGGCTGTAGTGGCCATCATACCTGCAGCTGCAATTGCAACACCATACAGACCAGCGCACAAAAACGAACCGTAAATACCAGCTGCCAGTACCAGGATAGGGAGGAAGGTCGATTCCATACCCACAGCCAAACCACCAATTACATTGGTAGCATGACCGGTACCTGATTTTTTTACAATCGAATCAACGGGGCGCTTACCCATAGCTGTATAGTACTCCGTAATAATGCTCATGAGTGTACCCACCACTAAACCAACTGCAATGGCACCAAGAACACCCCATTTGGTGAATTCGTTACCACGCAGAATCATAGTTTCGGGGAGAATATAATAAACGAGTCCGATGGAAGCAATTGCTGTAAGCACAATTGAGCCCCAGTTACCCATGTTAAGAGCTTTTTGTACCACATTGGTATTGATACCTGCGGTATCGCTTACTTTAACAAACCAGGTTCCCACAATTGAAAACAGGATACCAACACCTGCAATCATCATTGGAAGCAGGATGGGAGCGAGACCTCCAAATGCATCTGTTGAAATTGTTTCCTGTCCCAGAACCATGGTGGCCAGTACTGTAGCTACATAAGAGCCAAACAGATCAGCACCCATGCCTGCAACATCACCCACATTATCACCTACGTTATCGGCAATTGTAGCCGGGTTTCTTGGGTCATCTTCGGGAATACCAGCTTCCACTTTACCCACCAGGTCAGCACCTACGTCGGCCGCTTTGGTATAAATACCACCGCCCACACGGGCAAAGAGTGCAATGCTTTCTGCGCCCAGTGAAAAGCCGGTCAGCACTTCAATGGTACGAAGCATTTCGGGACCATTAACAGAGGCTCCTGCAGGTACAAACAATGCTTTCAGGATAATAAACAAAGCACCCAGACCGAGTACTGCCAGACCGGCTACACCCAGCCCCATTACAGCACCACCTGTGAAAGATACATTCAGTGCTTTACTCAGGCTGCTGCGTGCTGCCTGGGCCGTACGTACGTTACTGCGGGTGGCAATGTTCATACCAATATAACCGGCAGTTGCACTGAACACAGCTCCTATTACAAATGCAATAGCGATACTCCAGTGACTATTGGCATTGGCCTGCGACATGAAACCGAGCAACAAGGCAACGATCAAAACAAAATAGCCCAGAATTTTCCATTCTGCTTTCAGGAACGCCATAGCACCTTCAGCAATGTGCTTGCTGATTTCCTGCATCCGCTCATTACCGGCGTCCTGTTTTGACACCCATTTGAACTTAATAAATGTGTATAAGAGGCCGATAAGAGCCATTCCGGGAACGAGATAAATCAAATTCTCCATAAGCTTGTCTAAAATGTTGATTTTGAAGGACGGCAAAGATAGGGGGAAAGGGTCTAAAATCAAGAGGAATGAGGCCCGGGAATCGGCCTGATCCACCAGATTTTCTGAAAAAAATCCTTTTTGCGGCTTGTTTTCAATTCCTGATCCTGATTTTACGAATTGTCATTACCTTTGACCGCATTTTTGAAAATAAATCAGCAAGTACATGAAATTCCGATTGATTCTCTTAGCAACCTCATTACTGTTTGGCATTTCCTCCTGCAACGATGTAAAAGACCAGGAAGAAGGCACCGAAGTAAAAATTGAAAAAACATACGAAGAACGGGTACAGGAAATTGTTGGTCAGATCCGCAGCAACCCTCAGTGGCTTGCTGATGTGGAGAAGAAATCAAAAGAGAAAAATATTCCGCTTGATTCTATGATCCTAGTGGATGCCCGCTGGCTGGTGGATGAGCAGGATGGTAAGCACAGTGCTGCAAATACCGCCACACAACCGGCCGACAACCAGGCTTTTGAAGAAAAGGTTTCTGCTATGGAGCAAAAAATCCGAAATGATAAAGCGTGGCTTGAGTCAATTACGCAAAAAGCCAAGGAAAGGAATCTTACAGTGGATTCCATGATCAAGATGGATGCCCGTTTTATTGTTACAGAACAGGAGAAGAGTAAACAATAAGCAATTACATCGTTTTTCTGCGATTGGCCTCCCCCTTTTGATTGTAGAAGATGATGGCAGTAAGTTTACCCGCACTGTCGTATTCTTTCCATTCCAGTTGGCGGAGGCCTGTTTTATACAGCCCTTTTTCCAGTCTGCCTTCTTTCGTTCGGTGTACCCATACTCCTTCTCTTAGTCCGTGTTTGTACAATCCAGAATCCTGGAGAGTTCCGTTTTTATGGTAGGTGAGAAAGAGTCCATGATGTAGGCATTCCAGAAAAACAGGGTGATACCGATCCATATCTTTCCGGTTTTGTTCCACCGCTTCTTCCAGGTAGGTTTCTGTAAAGCGGAGAGCGTGCGGGAATGAATACAAGGTTTTTAAAACATGTAAAACAGAAGTGCCTTCTTTCTTATAGCGGTCGGTAATGGAAAATCCCGAAAAGCGGGGATGGTTCAACTGCAGATCCTGTTTGACCTTTCTGAATAGTACGGCATCATAGTTCCTTACAGCAAGTAATTGCCCATCTTCATTCCAGACATACCAGGTGCCGTGTGGGATACCGTTTTCAAACCGGCCTGAGTCGAGCAGCATGCCGTTTGAATGCCAACTTTTCCAATTTCCGTGGAGGTGATGTTGCAGAATGGTTCCTTCAAAGAGAGGTCTTTCGTTTCTGACACCGGTAATCAATCCTTTCTGTTCAAACCACAAAGCATGCGACTTTTCTTTGTGGGGAAGTGTGTAGGAGAATCTGATAGATGGAAGTGCGACACCTGTTGTGTGAAAAAGGCCATGTTGCTCCTGTGCACCAGCTGTTTGGAGCAGTAACAAATAGAGCAAACAAGCAGCAAGCCGTGCGGCCATTTGGTATAAAATTTATGGCAGTGCAAAGGTACGTTGTGTCTTCTTAATTCTTTGTGAACATTACCGGATCTTCCTGAAAGCTGGTCCCAGCATCTGGATAGTATCACTGGCAAGCATGGCTTCTTCTCCCTGTTGTTCTGCTGCCAGATCTCCCGCCAATCCGTGCAAATACACTCCCAGTATACAGGCATGCTCGGGTGTATAGCCTTGTGCCAGCAGTCCGGTAAGGAAACCTGTAAGTACATCTCCACTGCCTGCTTTCGCCATGCCGGAGTTACCGGTGTTATTGAACCACAGCTGACCATCGGGGCAGGCAATGAGCGTATGGTGTGTTTTGAGCAGGATGTAGCAGTTCCATTCACTTGCCTTGGACCTGGCACGCTCCAGCCTGTCAAAATTATCAGTTACGGCCCCGAACAGCCGCTCAAATTCTTTGGGATGTGGTGTTAGAATGCTCTCTGGCGGCAGGAAATCCCGTGCGTTCTGAACCATTGAAAGCAGGTTCAGCGCATCGGCATCCAGTACCACCGGTAAGTGCAGTTCTTTCAGCAGTTGAAGCAGTGCTTTGCCTGTTTCTTCGTGTAATCCCATACCGGGACCAATGCCCACCGCCTGGAAGCGCCATAACTCCCGTGGCACTTGTGAAATATGAGTAGTGGATGAATCACTTTGGACCATTGTTTCGGGAACAGCTGCCTGCAGTACTGTATAGCCACAAGTTGGAATAGCTGCTGTGACCAGGCCAACCCCGCTTTGCAGACAAGCCCTGCTGCTGAGTACCATGGCACCGATTTTTCCGTAGCTGCCACCTACCAGTAACGCATGACCGAAATGTCCTTTATGTGCAAACGGTGATCGTCTTTTTTTTAGGGAACGAATCAGTGCTTCATCAATCATCCGGGCAGTTACAGGTGTTACCGGTTCATACCCTCGATGCAGTCCGATAGGAAGGAGGTGTACCTCTCCAAATGCTTCCTGGTTTTCTTCCATCAGAAAACAAAGTTTCCATGCCTGAAATGTAAGTGTATGAGTGGCATGAATTTTTGGTAACAGCCGGCAGGTTTGATCGGCATACATTCCGGAAGGTATATCAATCGCTATAACAGTAGCTCCTGCCTGGTTGATGTGTTGGGCCAGTAAAGCCGCTGTCCCCTCAAGGGGGCGTTGCAGACCCGTCCCCAAAAGCGCATCCACCACAACTGCATCTTTACGCAACTGCGGAAAAAATTGTTCAGACTGAATAAAATGAATTTCAAAGGTGAGGGCATGCAGGCGCTGGAGGTTGGCTTGAAAATCAGGGGTTCCTTTCTGACCTGTTTCCAGTATATACACATGCACCATTTTCCCTTTTTCAAGTAACAAACGGGCAATCGCAAGTCCGTCGCCACCATTATTTCCTTTTCCACAAAAAACATGAAAGGTTGCATTCCCATAATCTCGCTCCTGGATCCAATGAACACATGCCGTGGCAGCACGTTCCATTAAAGCAAGGGATGTTATGGGTTCTTCTTTCAAAGTAAATGCATCCCATTCCCGCATTTGAGCTGCAGAGAAAATTTTCATACCTGAAAGTTACAACAGAAAGCTGCGAAAGAAAAGGACAAAGCCGACTACTTCTTGCCCCCAAATGAAAACCGGATGGATACAGCAACAGTGGAAGCTCTGAAGCCTACATATTCAATCAGGTTTAACTCGGGTTTCCAGTCGGCCGACAGGTTTACGGGAACAGATCCGGGGAACTGGTAATCGAGCCCGATCACTCCCATGAGCCCCACATTTTCGAAACTGTTAAAACCAACATAACCACCGCCACCATAAAACCATTGCAGGTTGGGGACATTCTGCAGTGGTTGAAATCGTTCGTACATGGCGCCGAATGCTATACGGTCGTTGAGGTTTAGAATGGCTTCCACAGCCTGTACTTCATCCATGCGATAGCGGTACGTAAAGCCAGTGGATATAACCTGGTCAAAACTGCCGAGCCTGATACCTGCCTGGTGTTTAAACTCCTGTGCGGTACTGTTCTGATGGATGCAAAAAAGGAAAAGCAGTATTGAAAAAACACGGATCCGGTTCATCATACAATTGTTTTTAGATCCGGAACGAAAATTATGCCAGTACTTTTTCCTTTCCGGGTTTTGTAAAAAATTTAAACCATACCCATGCCGCAATGATGGCGGTTACGGATGCTGTCATAACGGCCATTTTGCTGATATCCTGTGTGAAAGAATCCTTAAATGCAAGCATGGCGATAAAAATACTCATCGTAAACCCAATGGCCGCCAGTAAACCAAGGCCAAACATATGTTTCCAGGTGAGCCCTTTGGCCAGTTCGCCGAGTTTGAGTTTTACTGTGATCCAGCAAAAGAAAAGAATACCGGCTGGCTTACCCAGCAAAAGTCCAAGCATAATACCAAGACTGAGCGGTGATACCAGTTGCGCTGCAATACCGGAGGGGATGACAATGGCCGTGTTGGCAAGTACAAACAGCGGAATGATGAGAAAATTTACATAGTTATGAATTGCATGTTCAATGGACGAGAGTTTATGGAGAGGAATGGTAAAGGCAAACAAAACACCGGCAATAGTGGCATGAATGCCTGAATTGAAGATGCAGAACCACAAACCAATACCGAGTAAAAAATTCAAGACTCCAAAACGAACCTTGAGATAGTTAAGAAAGGTAAGTAACATGAAAATCAGTAATCCGGCAAACAGGTAGGCCATGTTGAGCGTACTTGTATAAAATAATGCAATTGCCATAATGGCCCCCAGGTCATCAATAATAGCGAGTGCTGTGAGAAATATTTTGAGAACGATGGGCGCACGGCTGCCCAGGAGTGAAGCAACTCCCAGTGAAAAAGCAATATCGGTTGCCATGGGTATACCCCAGCCGTTCGCATAGTCGCTACCGGCATTCAGCGAAACAAAAATCAATGCCGGAACAAGCATGCCGCCAATAGCGCCCATGACGGGCATGATAGATTTTTTTAAGGAGGCCAGTTCACCTACTTTCAGTTCCCGTTTGATTTCCATACCGGCCATGAAAAAGAACAGCGCCATTAAGCCGTCGTTGATCCAGTGCAGTACCGTGTGTGGAAGCTGTGAGCCAAGATGAACTTCCTGGTTAATCAGTGCGATATAGGATTCGCTCCAGCCAGTGTTGGCGAGCAGGAGAGAAAGAGCTGTATTGACTAGTATCAGGATCCCGATTGCACGGCTGTCGTGAATAAATTCAAGCAGGGGAGATAAGAAGGTTTTTTTTAAAAATTTGAAAGGCATACCTGTTTCTGATTACGTTACAAGATACTTATCTTTTCGGAGCATGTGAGGGTGCAGGATCAATCAAACAGTTCCAGTTTTGATTTGGGCCGTTTTGCTTCCAGCCATTGAAAGCCACGTAATGTTTTCTGGTCTTCCGGTATTTTCCGGATCGGGTAGGTGGTTCCTTTTACCGAACGGGTAAATTTGACTTTTTTCGCAGTGCGGTTATCAAAATGCATCGTTATACGGTCCGCACTGGTGCGGTTCATTCCCACGTAAGCGCTGTCCTCGTCCAGTGCGTAATAGATGCTTTCAGAGGTGCCGTTGGCTTCAACATAATCCAGTTCCCCTTTTTGAAAGTAGCCATTAATAGTCCGGCCCTTTAACTGGTTAAAAAACTGGTTCTGTTCTTCCACCTTCTGAATCATCAATGCATTTTCAAAAACAAATAATCGTTTGGGTTTCCGGTTTTCTGTAAAAATGAAAATTGTATCACCTGTTACCTGGCTTTCTTTCGCCCACGCAACCGGATTGTAGTACAATTGAAATACACTGTCTTCGCCACTGTAAAACAGGCTGTCACAAACAGACTGGAGTGAATCGTTGAAAATTCGCACATTCCGAAAGGCAGTAATAAAACGTAGTGTGTCTGTTTCTGCAGTTGAACGCTTGTTAAAGGTAACCGAATCAGTTATAGGACGTGTCACCTGTAACTCGGGAGTGGTTGTTTTAACTGAGTCTTTTGTTACCTGTGTATTCAGGTTTTCTAGCGTCACAGAATCTTTTGATGGTACCTGTAGTTGTGTTTCTGATGTAACCACTGAATCCTTTTTTTGAACCACGGTATCAACAGGAATCATTGTTTGACGTTTAATTGTATCAAAATTTCTGATATAACCCTGCTGACTTAGCTTCAGATCTTTCATGAGGCCGGAGTAAATAGTATCGGCCGCAATAAAAACCGAATCCTGTTCCTGCACCACCACGAGTACCGGCTTTTCAGTTGCGAGGAAGTTTTTCTTTTCTTTATTGAAAAACACTCTGTTACCAAACAAGAGTAAACCCTGTGCTGTGTCTTTATATTGAACATTACCTTTTGCTTCTCCATAGCCGGTTTGATCATCAAAGGCAAAATCATCGGCAATCATAGTTGAGGTGCTGTCCTGCATACGGGAGCGGTTCCCGAATTTTGCTTTTTTCAATTTCAAATCGTAATAACCTTCCCGGGTATTAATAATGGATTTGCCGCTTTTAATGGTGGTAGGAGCAATAAAAGTTGCTACCTGGCTGGAGGTATTATAGAGGAGTGAGTCGCTGGCAAGTGCTACTTCCGGATCGCTCATTTTTACATCGCCGATGAAATAGACATCTTTAATGTCTGCATAGTAAAAACCTTGTTTGCTGGTAAGTGTTGTTTGCTTGCTTTCAATCCTACCGCCGTTTTTATAGGTACCCACCTTTCCGTTCATGTCATAATCCATTTCATTGGTGAACAGGGTGCTGTTTCCATCGCTCAGTTTTACCTTTTCCCGAAACGTGGCAATTTTTTTATTGCCATCGTATTGCATGTATTGCGAATAAATATTGATAGAATCAGCATCGTTGATATGCACATTTCCGTAAGCCTGCATAAAATTCAGTTGCTCATTGTATACCACACTGTCGGCAAAGAAGAGTGTGGTTCCCTGACGTATGCGTGCATTGCCGCTGATGATCTGCAGTTTTGTGGCTGAATCAATGGTCTTAAAATAAAAATAGCGGCCGTTTAAAATTTCAATTACCCGAACCGTGTCACTTTTTTGCGAGGGACGGGGTGGCTCTGTATTTTTCTGTGCAGTAAGATTATGCAGCACCAATAAAAACAATAACGACAGGAGTACGTGTCTATTGAGCACAATGAATCTGTTTATTGTTGTTTAACAGTGTCGGCCAGCGGTGCTTTGAGCGGCTCACTCTTATCTTTTTTGCCGAACACAGAAAAGCTTACATACCGTTTGGGATGTGTTTTGAAATCATCCAGCAGAACGTTGAGGCTGCGGCTAGTATTTTGCAGGTTGTTATAGAGTTTGGGGTCGTTCAGTAATAATCCAAGAGAGCCTTCCTTGTTATTTGCTTTTTCCAAAACGAGGTTTAGCTGGTTTATTGTATTGTTCAGATTTTGTACGGTTTCTTTCAACTGTGCTTCCGAAAGTTTTTGAGAAGTGGTTCTGAAGTTTTCAATTGTAATATTCAGGTTTTCGTTGTTTTTGTTGAGGTTGGTGCTGAATGCCTCTGCATTAGTCAGCGTTTTTGCCAGTGCTCCGTCTTTTGTATTCAGCAAAACCGATAAGTTGGCAGATGAATGGTTGAGGTTGGCGATTACCCCTTTGAGATGACCTTTTGTAGATTCATCAAACATACTATTTAGATTGCCCAACACATTCTTAAGGGAATCAACAGCCTGCTGAACCGTAAGAAGAATCGGGTCCAGGCTGTTCATAACCTTACCCAGCAAATCGGGATTGTTTGATGTTTGAAGTGTATCACCTTTTGAAATATAATCTTTTGCATTGCCGGGCATGATGTTTATAGTGGAAGTTCCGGTAAGGCTGTTTGAAATAACGGCTACAGAATTTTTTGGAATGTTTACATCTTCTACCATGTTAATGGTAACAACCACTTCGCTCACATTCTTATCAAAATTGGAAATGCGGTAAACGTTGCCGATCCGGAATCCTTTTATTTTCACTGGACTTGAAATTTCAAGGGAGCCTACATCAACAAAGCGGGCATAAATCACGCTTGATTTTTTGGTGAAATCTTTGCCTTTAAGAAAGTTATAGCCCAGTACCAGCAATGTTACCGCTACAACAGTTAGTGCTCCAACTTTGGTTTCATTCGAAATTTGCATGGGTTGATTTGTTTTGGGGTAAAGTGCCGGGCACGATTCCCAGTATAGGCCAAAAATAAGAAATGTTTACCCCAACCGTGATGGAGATTCAGAAACATTGGTTAAATCAGCGCTTTTACTTACCGGCCTGAGTTATTGGAAGGTTGAACGGTGGGCCCTTTTTCCACCAGTTCTTTGTAGCGTTTTACTGCTTGAGTAATACTCTCAGCCATCAGTTGCTGGCCTGCCGGACTCATCAGGAATTCTTCTTCTGCCCGGTTTGATAAAAAACCAAGTTCAACCAGAATACTTGGCATAGCAGTGGCCTGTAACACAAAAATCCCTTTCTGGCGTTGCTTTACCCCCCGGCTGAAGCGTCCGGCCTTAATAAATTCATCTTCAACAATGGTGGCCAGTTTCACACTATTGGCAAAAAACTGTTTGGTCCAGATCGCCACCTGTTGTTTCACCACCGGGTCATTGATATTCACATTCAGCGACTCATCATCTTTTTCATTCTGGAAAATATCTCCGTTTTCCATGATGATGTCTTCTTTATCTTCTGTTTTGTGTGCAGCAAATACATACGTTTCTGTACCGTGAGCAGGGTTGGGGAAGTAATAGGTCTTATAAACGGGTACCACCCTTGTTCTTTTTACACGCTTCCCTTTGACTTTTGTATAATAGGTTTCTGTGCGGGAACCTTCTCTGCGTACTTCCCTCAGTTTGGGTGCAAAATTACAATGGATGGAAATGAACAGGTTGCCTTTGTTACTGTTAGCAAAATCGGCTCTCTGCTTCAGGGTTACAAAATAAGGTGTGGGCCTAGATTCAAGAACTTTTACATCAGGCAGTTGTTTTTGCAGTTCGGCCACCACTTTTTTACTTACGTCGTACGAGATTTCATCTTCCGCTGCTTCTGTACCAAATGCACCATCCCGTGCAGTTAACGATCCTTTAAAGCCATGACCGGCATCAACAATGATTGTACTGATTTTGGCAACTTTGCCGGAGGCTGGTTCCTTTTTGGAAAAAGAAAATATTACCAGGCTGCAGCAGAAAAGGCCGGCGATAGCGAATGTCCATTGATTCTTCATAATGATAAAGCGGTTTGGGTGGTTCTTCGATTCACAATATTCACAGATCATTAATGCAAATGTGGTTATTTTTGCCCCCACTGCATATGCCCAAGGCCAACAAAGTTAGTTACAAAAATAGTTTACTTACTGCATGTACGTTTTTCGTATTTCTTGCTGTAACGGTTGTTGGCCGTCCGAACTGGCATAAAACTAACAGTTTTATTGAATCCTTAACAAAAAGTCCGACGCCTGAAAAGACATTTGAAGACGTTCGGAAAAAACCCCAAATAACCATTCCTGCTGTTGATACCGTTCCACCGGTGAAAGATTCCGTTCCAGCAGCAGACTCTTCGGGAAGAAAGGATTCGGTGGTGCAGAAAATTGATACGTTTCAATTCAAAATATCAAAAGATTCCATTGATGCTCCGGTTGAGTTTACGGCAGAAGATTCTATGGTGATTGATATCCCCGGTGAAAAAATATATATCTATAACAAAGGGTCTGTTGGTTTTAAGGATGTCAGTCTGAAAGCATCTGTCATTGAACTGGATCAGAAAACACAGATACTTACTGCTTACTCCGTTCGGGATTCTGCCGGTAAAAGGGAAGGAGTGCCTTCTTTTCAGCAGGGTGAAAGTGCATTTACCAGCGATACCATTCGGTATAACTTCAAAACACAGCGTGGACTTACGATCGGTACTTACACACAGGAAGGAGAAATGTATGTCTATGGGGAGCGTGTAAAACGGATTGATCCCGGCACATTCTATGCCGAACGGGCCCGGTTCACCTCCTGTAATTATGATACACCTCACTTCGCATTCCGTACCCGGAAGGTGAAGTTTATGAGTGAAAAACTAGCCGTTACAGGTTTTGTTCGGCCTGAATTTGAAGGCGTTCCCATACCTGTTGGCTTGCCTTTTGGTTTGTTTCCATTAAAGCAGGGACGGCGTACCGGAATTTTAACGCCCCAGCCTGCAGTGAACGACCAGCTTGGTTTCGGCCTCGAAGGTTTAGGCTATTACAAGACCTTTGGAGACCATTGGGATGCCACCATACGTACGAATATTTATTCTTATGGTTCGTGGAACCTGTTTCTTTCACCCTCGTACCGCAAACGCTACAGGTATAATGGTTCTTTCAATGTCAGTTTTATGAACAATAAGTTTGGCTTCAAAGGCGATCCGGATTACCGTCCGCCCAGCCGGAACTTTGCACTCAGGTGGAGCCATAGTGTTGACGGTAAGGCAAGGCCGGGCCAAACCTTCAGCGCCAGCGTAAATCTGGCCACCAGTTTGTTCAACCAGTTATTTCCAAACAATGCCCAGCAGAACTTCGATAACAACCTGAGTTCTTCGATAGCTTATCAAAAGACCTGGGCCGGAAAGCCATTCAATCTCACGATGAGTGCCAACCACAATCAAAACTCGATCACCCGTGTTTACAATGTGAGTTTGCCGGATGTAGGTTTTACAGTAAACACGATTTACCCGTTTCAGAAAAAAACTTTTGTGGGAACTCCCAAATGGTATGAAAAGTTGGGTATTGCTTATAACGGAAACTTCCGTAACCAGTTTTCCTTTTATGACTCGGCGTTCAGCATGCGTCAGTTGATTGATACGTTTCAATGGGGTGCCCGGCACAGTATTCCGATTCAACTATCGTTACCGGCACTTGGACCCATTCAAATTGGTCCCGCCATCAGCTACGAAGAAATCTGGTATGCTCAAACCTTTGAACGTACCTGGAACCCGGTTGCCAAAAAGGTGGATACAGTTGTGACCAAAGGATTCTATACCGGCCGGCAAATGAGTTTTGGGTTAAACTTCAGTACCGCCCTGTTTGGCACCATGAACTTCAAACGTAAAGCCGGGGTGCAAGCCATCCGGCACGTAGTGCGGCCTACCATCGGGCTCAGCTACCGTCCCGATCTGGCCAGGGATCAGTGGTATGATGTACAAACAGATTCGCTTGGAAACCGCTTCCGCTTTAATAAATTCGATGGCTCTTTGTATGGCGGACTTTCAGAAGGTAAATCAGGGTTTGTGAGTTTTACACTCGATAACAACCTGGAGATGAAAGTGAAGAGTAAGAAAGATACCTCTGCAGAAGGAATGAAAAAAGTGCGGTTGATTGATGGATTTGGCTTAAGTACAGGATACAATCTGCTGGCCGATTCTTTTGCGTTAAGTGATTTCAATTTTTATTTCCGGAGTAGCCTGTTTGAAAAAATCAATCTTACTGCCAGTGCAGTAGTATCGCCTTACCAACAGGATGCACTGGGGCGCCGCCTCAAGCAATATACCTGGCAGGGCGGACGCTTCTCACCCGGAAGATTCGTCGGCGGCTTTATTTCATTGAGCACGCAATTCCGCAGCAAACCGAAAGATGACAAAAAGGAAAAAGAAAAACAACAGTTCCTGCGTAACCAGGGAAATGATTTTGATGATGCCGGAAGGGAAATGATGATGGTGCAGAACAACCCGGCAGAGTTTGCCGATTTCAACATCCCCTGGAGTATTAACCTCGGCTACGCCCTCAACCTCAACAGGCAATTGAAACCCGATTACTCCGGCTTTACCAACCTGTTAACGCAATCGCTGAACGTAAACGGCGATTTTAACCTGACAGAAAAATGGAAGATCATGGCACAGGGAACCTTTGATATTCAGACAAGGAAAATTCAATTTCTCACCACCTCTGTTTCCCGTGATCTGCACTGCTGGCAGCTTGCCATCAACATAACCCCCATAGGCGTGTACCGTTCGTTTAATATCACCATCAATCCTAAATCTGCCTTGCTGCGTGATCTGCGGATCAACCGTTCCCGTTTCTTCTATAACCCTGCTTTTTAATCATTACTTCGTACGTGACTCAATAAATTGCCACATGGTTTGAAACACCTGTTCTTTCAGCCCGGCTACATCCTCAGCCTTCAGTTGTTCGGTAGGTACGGGCGGAAGGAAATGCATTTCCACAACCCCTGGCCAGAAATAAAATGCTTTCTGCTGCGGTAAAACTTTTTTTGTATTGAACAGCACGGCAGGTATAATTGGTTTACCGGTTTCCACTGCCAGGCGAAAGGCGCCGTCTTTAAACTCTTTCAGCGGTTGCCGGGTACGGTTACGGGTGCCCTCGGGGTAAATACACATATGCAGCCCCATTTCAAGTACCCGCTTCATATAGGCGTAACTTTTTTTCCGGCTTTCTTCACTTTTACGGTCAACCAGTACACTGCCACGGCGGTATACAATTCCAAACAAGGGAATACGGGCCATTTCGATTTTCGCAATCGTTTTATTGCCCCCGGGTATGCCCGGTGATGTAACAGGAACATCCATAAAGGAATTGTGATTGCAAACCACCACGTAATTCTTTCCTTTTTCAAAGTGCTCTTTACCGGTTATGCGTAACCGTACACCTGCTACCGGAAGGAATACACCCATCCACAAACGGGAAAGCTGAATAAACCAGCGGGTTCGTTTGGGCTCCGGCAAAAAGCCCATCAGCCAGGTTGGCAACAGAATGAGTAGCATTGTAGCAACGAAGCAGATCAATGCCCATAGCGCAAATATTCTTCCAAGTACTTCTTTCAATGGGTTCATGGCAGTTTCCAGTCTATTGGTTCCAACCCCTGCTTGAGCAGCAATTCGTTGGTTCGTGAAAAATGACGGCATCCGAAAAAGCCTTTATCGGCACTGAAAGGAGAGGGGTGCGCTGCTTTCAGTACAAAATGACGGGTTTCATCAATCAACGATTGCTTTTCCTGTGCAAACTTGCCCCACAACAGGAACACAACCCCCGATTTATGAGCAGAAATAGCGGATATAACCGCATTGGTAAACTCTTCCCAACCGATTTTTGAATGACTCAGGGGTTCATTGGCCCTTACGGTGAGAAAGGCATTGAGTAACAAAACACCCTGTTGGGCCCATTTGGTCAGGTTCCCATAACGGGGAGGCATACCCACTCCCAGGTCGGATTGTATTTCTTTGAAGATGTTGATGAGTGATGGAGGTGGTTGTATTCCTTCCGGAACAGAAAAACTCAGTCCGTGTGCCTGTCCGGGTCCATGATAAGGATCCTGTCCCAGGATCACCACTTTTAACTGGTCAAACGTAGTAAGGCCGAACGCATTAAAAATCAACGACCCGGGGGGATAGATGATTTTTTTCTGAATTTTTTCTGTTTTCAGGAATGTTACAATTTGCTGAAAATAGGGCTTGGAGAACTCTGTTTTCAATTCCTTTTTCCAACTGGCTTCTAATTGCACATCCATGAGTCCTGTTTTTATCAATGGTAAGATAAAGAAAAAAGCCCTTGGGAGGGCTTCGTCCGGTGATCCCGACACGATTCGAACGTGTGACCGACAGCTTAGAAGGCTGTTGCTCTATCCAACTGAGCTACGGGACCGTAATAAGGCTGCAAAGATAATTTTCCGGCACATTGCTTCCAAACAGCTTCTTTTGAATATGTTTTCAGGCGGCAAGAAAAAAAATCAGGAAAAACTTGCATAATTCGAAAATGACCGTATTTTTACGGTCTGATTGAATCCGGCCCAACTGTTCTTTACTTCCGCATTCAACCCTAACCGATCCGTATTCCAACTTCCTTTTATTAAACCGAGCATTTCCAGTCCTGTGATTGTCCTTTCAATTTGTATTATGAAAACAATCATATTTTCTGTATTCCTGTTTAACGAACTCTTTTTTTCAGCAAAAGCTGCTGAAACCCGTCTGGTGCCGCCGGTGTCCGCTACTACTGAATGGCCGGTTGTTTCTCAGTTCATGGTGCAGATGAACGCAAGCCGTGTGACTATCACCTGGAAAGCTTCTGCCGACGAATCGGTGATTTACCAGGTGGAAAAAAGCACAGATTCAAAACAGTTTACTACAGTTGCCATTGTAATGGGTGGTTTTTCAAATGGAAACAGTTTTGACTTTGAATTCCGTGAAAAAGCGGTTTCTGAAAAGGCAATCTACCGAATCAAGCAAATCAAACAGGATGGTTCTTTCCGCATTGCCGGTGAACAATCCTTATAAAGATATTTTCAACGCACTGTTGGTTCTCTTATAGGTAAATAAGCCGTCCTTATTCTTAGGGATGGCTTTTTTTTATGTATTGAGTTTGCTTTCCAGTTCCATTACTTTTTCAAACGCCGTTTCATATTGAGCATGTAATTGCTCGGCCTGTTGACTCAGTTTCTTATAGCTTGTTTCGGTGAAAAGAAACTTTTCTTTATCGGAGTAGGTAGCAGGGTCAGACAGTTGTTGTTCGAGCTTGTTCTTTTCAGTAGTTACCGTATTGATTTGCTCTTCCAGTTGCTGCAGCAGCCGTTGTTGTTTCTGCCATTCCTTTTTCACTTCTTTGTTGATGGATTGCCTGGTATCGGCTGCAGGAGCAGGCGCCGTCAACGGCTGTTCGGCTGTTTTAACCGGTTCCGTTTTTTTTCCGGTGGTTGTTACCGGAGTGGCAGCCTCGGCACGTTTTGCCATTCGTTCTTTCCATTCGAGGTATTCGGTATAGGTTCCTTTGAATTCTTTGATTTGTTCATCAACGATTTCCCAGATTTTATTCGCTGTCTTTGAAACAAAATAGCGGTCATGGCTCACCAGAATATAGCTGCCCTCATATTTGTTGAGTGCTTCAATCAGCAACTCAACCGAATGCATATCGAGGTGATTGGTAGGCTCATCCAGCAGCAGGAAGTTTGCTTTGCTGATGATGGTTTTTGCGAGTGCAATCCGGGCTTTTTCACCACCGCTGAGCACTTTGATCTTTTTGTCGGAGTCATCGCCGCTGAACAAAAAACATCCGAGTAACGTACGCAGTTCCTGGTCCGTTTTCTGGCTGCCACAGCTTTTCATTTCCTCCAGCAATGTATGGTTCAGATCGAGCGCCTCCAGTTGATGTTGTGCATAGAAGCTCTCATCTACATTATGCCCCCATTTCCGATCGCCCTGGAATGATTCGGTACCAGCAATAATCCGAAGCACAGTGGATTTACCTTTTCCGTTCGCCCCAATCAGTGCAATTTTATCGCCCCGTTCAATTTCGGCGCCGGTATTGGTAACAATATGATTGGAGCCGTAATGCTTGGTAATATGTTTCAGTTCGCACAAAACTTTACCGGGCGTTTTATCAATAGCGAAGTTGATGCGTATGTTGGGCCGGTCATTGGTAGGCGCTTCAATGACATCCAGTTTTTCCAGTCGTTTGATCGCTGATTGAGCGGCTGCAGCCTTGGTGGCTTTTGAACGAAAGCGCTCAATAAAGCGCTCCTGTTGGCGTATGTAATCCTGCTGGTTTTCAAATGCTTTTTGCTGCAGTTCCATCCGCAGTTCTTTTTCTTTCTGGTAGAATGTATAATTGCCTCCGTAAACATGAATCCCTTGCTGAAATACTTCAACAATTTTGGTCACCATCCGGTCAAGAAACCAACGGTCATGCGACACAATTACGACAGAACCCTGGTAATGCTGCAGGTATTTTTCCAGCCATTCAATACTGGGTAAGTCGAGGTGATTGGTTGGCTCATCGAGCAACAACAGATCGGGCTGCTGCAGAATCATTTTCGCAAGCAGTACCCGCATACGCCATCCACCACTGAACTCTTTGTACGGACGTTTCAGATCGTTGTTGCTGAAACCCAATCCCTGCAGTATTTCCTCTGTTTTATGATGAATAGTATATCCATCCAGCGTATCCATTTCATGCAGCTTATCAGCATAGGTATGCAACAAAGCTTCATCAGTATGGTTGGCTTCGAGTTGTTTTCCCAATTGTTCAATCTCCTGTTCCAGTTGCAACACTTTTTCAAAGGCGCCCAATGCCACCTGCAGAATCGATTCGTTTGTATCAAAACTCAGCAGATCCTGGTGCAGGTAACCAATTGAAGTGTTTCGGCTGCGGATAACCTCACCGGCCGACGGCTGGTATTCTCCAACTAACAATTTAAGAAGGGTTGATTTTCCGGTGCCATTGAAACCGATTAAACCAATACGTTCATTGGGATGAATATGCCAGGTGGCATCTTCCACAATGGCTCTTGAACCAAACTCGAATGTTACGTTTTGAAATCCTGCTAACATAATATTAAAAAGGAGGGCAAAGGTACGCATTCAGCAGTGCTGATGAAGGCCGAAATTCAAAATGGCTACCTTTGCCGAAAGAAAATCTATGAAGTATTTATTGGGCTTTGGTTTTCTGCTGCTGGTTCTGGTTGTTACTTCCTGCGGAACTAATACCGACAAACAAACGGCTGAACCCGCATCGGCAACACAACAAGGGTACCGTTACAGCGCAGCGTTTCTGGCAAGTTTTTCCGGGAGCCTTGCTGCTTATTACCAGTTGAAGGATGCGTTTGTTTTGTCTGATACAGTGGCTGTTCACAAGGCCGCAATCGCTTTACGCACGCAGCTCGACAGTCTTTCGCTGGAGGAAGTGCGGTTGAATGACTCAATTGCTTATGATGCCGTGACGGGTCGCCCGGGCGATATCATTGCAGAAATTGATGCCCTGCTGGCAGAGAAAGGACTGGAGGAAAAACGGCTTTCTTTTGAAATGATCTCCAATGCATTTTATGATATGCTCCGTTCCATCCGTCCTGCGGGTGTAACAGCTTATTACCAGTATTGCCCGATGGCATTTAAAGACAAAGGAGCATACTGGCTGAGTAAGAACGATTCAATCCGTAATCCTTATTTCGGTGCTGACATGCTTACCTGCGGAGAAGTAAAGGAAACATTGAAATATTGATTCTGCAAGCGGCAGGAAAGATGGTTACAAAGTCAACACTTTTGTAATTGAAGTGTTAAAGAACCACACTGAAATAATTACTAATGGCACTTCTGAGATATACGTTTTTGTTTTTGTTGTTTGCGGGGTGTTTTTTTGAGGCTTCCTCCCAGGAAAAATTCACCATCAGTGGTTATGTGAGAGACAGTGCCAACAATGAATCTGTCATTGGTGCTACTGTGTTCATCAAGGGGGTAACTAAGGGATATTCCTCCAACCAATATGGCTTTTACTCCATCACACTTCCCCGGGGAACATATGTGCTTACGGTTTCTCATGTTGGATTTCAATCGAAGGAAACTGAAATTGAGCTGAAGGCAGATGTGCAGCTGAACCTGCAACTGTCGCCACGTATTGCACAATCGCAGGAAGTGGTGATTTATTCTCGGCGGCGTGATTTGAATGTGAAAGCAGCTCAGATGGGGAAATTTGAATTGAACATGAGCCAGGTGAAATCAGTACCGGCTTTTGCAGGCGAAGTGGATCCCATGAAGGTGCTGCAACTGCTGCCTGGTGTACGTAACGCCGGCGAGGGCAACAGCGGCTTGTATGTAAGGGGAGGAGGGCCCGACCAGAATTTGATTTTGCTGGATGATGCAGTGGTGTACAATCCCGGTCACCTGTTTGGCTTTTTTTCGGTGTTCAATAGTGATGCGTTGAAAAATGTGAGCTTGATTAAAGGAGGAATGCCGGCCAATTACGGAGGCCGCATCAGCAGTGTTGTGGATGTGGTCATGAAAGATGGAAATAACAAAACCTTTCAGGCAGAAGGAGGAATTGGCACCATTTCTTCACGTATTTCGTTGCAGGGGCCGCTGGTGAAGGAAAAAGCTTCGTACATGCTTTCGGCACGGAGAACCTATATTGATGTGTTGGCCCGGCCGTTCATTAACAAGGAAAGCCCGTTTTCAGGATCGGGTTACTACTTCTATGATCTCAACGCTAAGTTTAACTATCGTTTTTCTGATAAAGACCGTCTTTACTTCAGCGGTTATTTCGGCAGAGATGTGTTTACGTTTAATAACAAAGAACGTTCTTTCAGTGCCCGCATTCCCTGGGGTAATTCAACAGGTACCATCCGCTGGAATCATGTATTCAACAGTAAGCTCTTTGCCAACACCTCGCTGGTATGGAATGATTATCAGTTCACCTTTGAAGGAGGACAAAACAATTTTCAGATTCAGTTTAACTCAGCTATTCGTGATCTTACTGCCAAAATGGATTTTGATTACTACCCGGCAACCAATCACCAGTTGAAGTTTGGTGCTGTTTATACCAAACACAGATTTAACCCCCAAACAACATCGGGCAGAAGCGGCGACCAGGTATTTGAACCGCAATCGGTGAACAATAAGTTTGCAGATGAGTTAGGTCTTTACTTGCTTGATGATTGGGATGTAACAGAAAAACTGAAAGTGAACTATGGTCTCCGTTACAGTTATTTTCAGCAAACAGGTCCGTATACGTTATTTGTAAAAGACGAAGATGGAAATAAACTCGACAGTACTGTGTACCGCCGGGGAAATATTATTCAGAACTATGGGGGACTGGAGCCCCGTGTTACTTTTCGCTATTCACTTAATGAAGCTACTTCTATAAAAGCAGCCATTACACGCAATATGCAGTTTATTCATCTGGTGAGTAATGCAGGTACCACCTTGCCCACCGATATTTGGGTGCCCAGCACCTATCGGGTAAAACCGCAGATCGGTTGGCAATATGCAGCCGGAATTTTTAAGAACTTCAAAGAAAACATGTGGGAAACCTCGGTTGAAGTATATTATAAATCAATGGCGAACCAGATTGAGTATAAGGAGGGGTTTACACCCGGTATTGGTGATCCGGAGGAGAGTTTTGTTTTTGGGAAGGGATGGAGCTATGGCGCTGAATTTTATATCAATAAAGCAAGAGGAAATTTCACCGGTTGGATTGGCTACACGCTTTCCTGGACCTGGCGCCGATTCAAGGAACTGAACGAAGGTGAAAAATTTCCTGGCCGGTACGACCGGCGGCATGATCTGAGCATTGTTACCAATTACCAGCGATCGAAAAAGTGGAAGTATTCAGCCGTATTTGTGTATGGTACCGGCAACGCCTTTACGTTGCCCGAACGTTTCTTCCTCGTGGAAGGAGTACTAACGCAGCAGTTCAGCCGAATTAACCAGTACCGTTTGCCAGCGTACCACCGCATGGATTTGTCAGCTATCTACACACCCCAGCCTAAAAAGGTCCGCAAGTTCAAAGGCGAATGGGTTTTCAGCGTGTACAATTTGTACAGCCGCCAGAATCCTTATTTTATTTATTATGATCAGTCCGGTAACCCACTGCAGGGCGATTTGCAGGTGGATGCCCGTCAGGTATCACTGTTTCCCGTACTGCCCAGTGTTACGTGGAATTTTAAATTCTGAACGCTTACCGCACCCGGAAAATAACGCTGCCATTCTTTTTATCATCAGCGCTCAGGAATACTTTGAAATAGTTATCTCCACTTTTTACCCGCATGATGGCAGTGTTGGGTGGAATGCGCCCCTGGTTTTCGGCATACATGGTAAGGGTATTGTCTTTCCCCTTTATGAGTTGGAGTGTAAGGGAAATGGGTTTGTCTGAAAGTGTTTGTTTCGAAACCACTACTTCTCCATTAAAAAGAACTGTAATGATATCACCGTCCACTTCTGCATTGTCATACAAACTCACTTCAATTTCTTCTCCGGGAAGTGTGATGGTTTCAAATATTTTATTATCTCTTCTTTCCAAACCGTTGGGCAATTTGGGTGCTGCCACTAAAGGTTTGTTTTCGGTACGCTTCGGCTCTTCGGTTTTATTTTCAACCCGGGTAATGACCGGTTGTTGTTTTACCGGGGTATCTTTCTTTACCGGTGGTTTTACGGCAGTGGTGCCGGGCTTTACCGTTGTTGCCGGTTTCGTGGTGGTTGCCGGCTTGGGATCAGGTTTTGTTTGCTGCTTCGGCGTATTGGTTCGCTTGTCGGTTGATACAACCGGGGCAGTAGCCGGATTTTTGATCAATGCCTTTCGTGCTAAAACGGTGGTTCCGCTACCGCATTTACTTCCTTTTACAGCTTCTTTCCAGGTGCCGACCAACTGTTCTTCCTCACCTTTTTTAAAGTAGGTAAGGGTATGAGCCTGGAAACAATCTTTGAACCATTCGGGCGTATTTCCTTTTATTTTGGAAACTTCTGTTGAAACAAGTGTTTTACTGAGGGGATCAATGGTTCCTTTAACGGCACAGATGGTATAAAACCGCTTGCCCTGAATCTGGAAGTAAGTAATCGATACTCCTTCAAACGTTTTTCCCTTCACCTCAATTTCGAGTACATATTCTGTGCGGGAAGGATCACTTGCTTCATCAAAACTACCTTTCCACTGGCCGCTGAATTTTTGTGCAGCTGAAACGATGGGTAATGACCAAAAAAGGAAGAGTACAAGTTTCTTAATCATATCTATCACTGTTTCAAAAACGTTGCAAATTAAAGGAAACCTTTTTTAAGGCCGGGAAAAGCCTTGTTAATATTCCTGTTGCTGCGTTGCAAATGCAGGTACTGATCTTTGCTCACCAAGTTGCAAATGGTTACCTTTGCAGCCGAAAAAGCAGGTGTTTTTATGATTAAGATTCATTTTCCCGACGGAGCTGTACGTGAATACGAGAGTGGCGTTACTTCGCTGGATATAGCAAAGTCAATCAGTGAGGGCCTTGCCCGCAAAGTACTGGCCGCAAAAGTAAATGACCAGGTGTGGGATCTCTCACGTCCTCTTACAACCGATGCCGGTTTCCGGTTGCTCACATGGGATGATACCGATGGGAAAACTACTTTCTGGCATTCCAGTGCCCACTTACTGGCGGAGGCTGTGGAACAGTTGTTTCCGGGTGTTAAATTCTGGGTGGGTCCCCCTGTGGAAAAAGGGTTTTATTATGACATGGATCTGGGCGACCGCAAAATGACGGAAGAAGACCTGGTAGTGTTGGAGAAAAAGATGAATGAGCTGGCCCGTCAGAACAACCTGTTTCAGCGAAAAGAAATTTCTAAGTCAGATGCAGTTTCTTATTTCAGTGAAAAGGGAGATGAATACAAGCTGGATTTGCTTCAGGGACTGCAGGATGGAGAAATCACCTTCTATACACAAGGCGGCTTTACCGATTTATGCAGGGGGCCTCATATACCTCATACCGGTTTTATAAAAGCAATAAAATTAACTTCTATTGCCGGAGCCTATTGGAAAGGAGATGAGAAAAACAAACAGCTAACCAGGGTGTATGGTGTTACATTTCCCTCCCAGAAGGAGTTGGATGAATACCTGGCAATGCTGGAAGAAGCAAAAAAGCGTGATCACAGGAAACTGGGTAAAGAACTGGGTATTTACACAATGGATGATGATACCGGGCCCGGGCTGCCCCTGTGGCTTCCTAATGGAACGATCATCATTGAAGAGTTGGAAAAATTGGCCAAGGAAACGGAAACTGCAGCAGGGTACAAGCGGGTGGTTACACCGCATATTGCAAAAGAAAGCATGTATCTCACCAGCGGCCATCTTCCGTATTATGCCGACAGTATGTTTCCACCGATGGAAATGGACGGTGAAAAGTATTACCTCAAAGCCATGAATTGTCCGCATCATCATAAAATTTTTGATGCAGAGCCCAAAAGCTACAAAGATTTGCCATACCGCATTGCAGAGTATGGTACCTGCTACCGCTATGAGCAAAGCGGTGAATTATTCGGTCTGATGCGGGTACGTTGCCTTCATATGAATGATGCACATATTTACTGCAATAAGGAACAGTTTGCCGATGAGTTTCGTGCGGTGAATGATATGTACCTGAAGTATTTCAATATTTTCGGCATTGATAAATATGTCATGCGTTTGAGTTTGCACGAACCATCGAAGCTGGGTCAGAAGTATGTAAATGAGCCGGAATTGTGGCAGGAAACCGAAGCAATGGTGCGAAAGGTGCTCATTGAGTCAAATATTCCGTTTGTGGAAGTGCATGATGAGGCTGCTTTCTATGGTCCGAAGATTGATGTACAGATATGGAGCACGATTGGTCGTGAATTTACACTGGCTACCAACCAGGTCGATTTCAATAGCGGTAACAAGTTTAAACTTTCGTATACCAACACCAATAACCAGCCCGAAGTACCGCTGATCATCCACCGGGCTCCATTGGGAACGCATGAACGTTTTATCGGCTTTTTGCTGGAGCACTATGCCGGAAAGTTTCCCTTGTGGCTTGCACCCATGCAGGTAAAAGTGTTGCCCATCAGCGATAAATTCATGGATTATGCAAAAACTGTGGCACAAAAGTTGAAAAATGCAGATATTCGTGCCGAAGTTGATGACCGCAACGAAAAGATAGGTAAGAAAATAAGGGATACCGAGCTGGCAAAAGTACCTTACATGCTGGTTGTGGGAGAGAAAGAAATGAATGAAGGAAAGGTTTCTGTACGCAAGCAGGGTAAGGGAGATGCGGGTATCATTGACATGGAGTCGTTTCTTTCAGCTGCAGTTGCAGAAATAAAAGAACGTAAATCAGAATAAAACAGGTTGTCGGCCCCTGGCACCTGACTAACAAATAAAAAATCACACAGCTCCGGCTAGGGGAAGGAGCAACATGACTATGGCTTTTCCAAACAGACCTCCCCGGGGCCGATTTATTCCCCGCAAGGAACCAGAACATCGCATCAATCATCTTATTCGGGTACCAGAAGTACGTCTTGTGGGCGATAATGTGGAAGTGGGTGTTTATCCCACTCAAAAGGCATTACAAATTGCACAGGAGCTGGGGCTTGACCTGGTTGAAATTTCACCCCAGGCAGTACCACCGGTATGCAAGGCCATTGATTATAATAAATTTTTATACGAGAAAAAGCGGAAAGAAAAGGAAATGAAGGCCAAAAGTAAATCGGCCGAGTTGAAAGAGATCCGCTTTACTCCCAATACGGATGACCACGACTTTGACTTTAAATCCAAGCATGCCGAGAACTTTCTCAAAGAAGGGAATAAGGTGAAAGCTTATGTTCAGTTTAAAGGTCGTGCTATCCAGTTTAAAGAGCGTGGTGAGTTAGTATTACTCAAATTTGCAGAGCGACTCCAGGAAATTGGCCAGGTAGAAGGGTTGCCGAAACTGGAAGGGAAGCGAATGCTGATGATCATTTCACCCAAATCAATAAAAAAGAAAAAAGACGCTGCAGAATAATGCTTTATCCCGCTTTAACGAAGCGGGATTTTTTATTTCAGGCAAGGATTTGGGTAACTGTCTGTGTTTTTCTTTGATTTTTAGCTATAAATTCTTACTTTTGCACCCCCAAAAGGGAAGCTCTTAGCTTTGTTTGCCCAACCGGCTCCATAAGAGTACCGCCTGTGCGGTGCCGCCGTCAGGGTCTCATTTTAAAGTGCAGTAACATGCCCAAGGTAAAAACCAATTCAAGTGCCAAGAAACGTTTTAAGGTAACAGGCACAGGTAAAATCACTCACCAAAAGAGTTTTAAGCGTCACATTCTTACAAAGAAATCTAAAAAGCGGAAGCGCAACATGCGTATTGACGGCGAAGTGGCAAAATCACACGTGGATTTTGTAAAACGTTTATTGCGTTTGAAGTAATCCCGTAATTCCGAAATCTAATTATTAATTTAAAATCATTCAGATATGCCCCGTTCAGTAAACGCAGCTGCTTCCAAAGCACGCCGTAAAAGAATCCTCAAACAGGCCAAAGGTTTTTATGGCAAACGTAAAAACGTATATACAGTTGCCAAAAACGTTGTAGAAAAAGGTATGACCTACAGTTATGTAGGCCGTAAACTCAAGAAAAGAGAATACCGTCAACTCTGGATTGCACGTATTAATGCTGCTGTCCGTGAAGAAGGTCTTACTTATTCTGAATTTATTCATTTGTTAAAAGTGAAAAATATTGAGCTTGACCGTAAGGTTTTGGCAGATCTGGCTATGAATGAGCCCGAAAGCTTTAAAAAACTGGTTGAGTCTGTAAAGTAATACAGCATGAATGAAGCTGAAACGGACCTGCATTTGCAGGTCCGTTTTTTTATTCGGGAATCTTAATGTACTTGCAATTTAATTTTCCAATAAGTTTGTAAAAAAAAGAGATTGACAAAGCCCTCACTCCCTTACGAAATGACCAATTCCACCTACACGGACCTGGTCAACCAAACATTTAACTTCCCACAGGAAGATTTTGATGTAAAAAATGGATACGTTCAGTTTAATGGACTGGATCTCAAAGCGCTTATTGATAAGTACGGAACGCCAATGAAGCTGACGTATCTGCCCAAAATAGGTATGCAGATCCGGAAAGCGAAAAAGATGTTTGAAACCGCTTTTAAGAAGCACCGCTACGAAGGGAAGTATTATTATTGTTATTGTACAAAAAGCAGTCATTTTTCCTTTGTAGTGGAGGAAGCTCTAAAGCATGACATACATCTTGAAACTTCATTTGCTTACGATATTGAAATTATTAACAAGCTGTATCAGAAGAAGAAGATCAATAAGGAAATACAAATTATTTGTAACGGATACAAGCAGAAAAGCTATATACAGCGGATTGCCAAACTGTTGAACACCGGATTCAAAAATGTTACTCCCATTCTTGATAACAAAGAAGAGCTGCAACAATATAAACGTACTGTAAAAGTTCCCTTCAAGGTAGGCATACGTGTGGCCGCTGAAGAAGAACCTACTTTCCCTTTTTATACTTCCCGGCTTGGTATCAGGGCAAGGGATATTCTCGAATTTTATGTTGATAAGATAGAAGGTAATGAAGACAGGTTCCAGTTAAAAATGCTGCATATCTTTCTTAACAAAGGGATAAAGGACGATATCTATTACTGGAGTGAATTGAATAAGGTGGTGAATCTGTATTGCCAGCTGAAAAAAATATGCCCTGAACTGGATTCAATCAATATTGGAGGTGGTTTTCCGATCAAGCACTCACTCGGCTTCGAGTACGATTACCAGTTTATGATCAGCGAAATTGTGGGAACGATCCGCAAAACATGCAAAAAGGCGGGTGTGCCCATGCCGCACATTTATACTGAATTTGGCAGCTATACCGTTGGCGAAAGCATGGCTCATATCTACAGCGTTCTTGGGCAAAAGACTCAAAACGATCGGGAAAACTGGTATATGATTGATTCTTCCTTCATTACAACCTTGCCCGACACCTGGGGAATCGGAGAGAAGTTTCTCATGTTGCCCATTAATAAGTGGGACAATGAGTACCAACGTGTGGTGCTGGGTGGTATTACCTGCGACAGTCATGATTACTATGATTCAGAAGAACATATCAATGAAGTGTTTTTACCCAAACTGAATGGCAATAGTCATGAACCTCTGTATGTTGGCTTTTTTCATACAGGTGCATACCAGGACCAGATCAGTGGTTACGGTGGTATCAAGCACTGCATGATCCCTTCGCCCAAACATGTAATTGTAGGTTACGATAAAAACGGCAAACTGGTTGACTGGTTGTATGCCAAAGAGCAAACGGCCCAGAGTATGTTGAAGATTCTTGGCTATTAAACTCACTCAATTGAATTGTTAATCGCTCCGTAACCGAACTGGTTACGGAGTTTTTTTGTGGTTACGTTATACTGGAAATTTTTTAACGAAAGCGCAAGATGAAAGCACATGCATTTGCCGCTTATAAAAACATCCCCGGTTTTGTAATCGTTTCCGGGTATTTTCGATAAGCATACAGTATTTATTTCACAGACATCTATAAATTTTAATAACCACTCTTATGCGATTGATCTTGCTGCTGTTGTTTTTGACCCTCTCATCTGCGCCGGCTGTTTCGCAAACTACCAGTATTGATTCGGTGAAGCAGGTTGTGGATGCAATGTTTACTTTCATGAAGAATGCAGATTCAGCTGCAATGTCTTCTCTTTTTACAGCCGACGCACAACTACAAACAGTAGTCGTATCGAAAGAAGGAGTTACTTCAGTTAGAAGTCAGCGGATTCAGGAATTTATAACGATGGTGGGTCAACTTCCAAAAGGAGATGCGGATGAACGTATCCGGTTTGATGCAGTTCATATAGACGGTGCGTTAGCTTCTGTTTGGACACCCTATCAGTTTTACTATAAGGGAAATTTCAGTCATTGTGGTGTGAACTCTTTTCAATTGGTTCGTATCAAGGGTGCATGGAAAATACATTTTATCATTGATACAAGAAGAAAAGCCGGTTGCGATTAACCAGGTTTGCGCATCCGGTACTTTTTATTCACTTTCGGACTATTAAAGTAATTGTCCAGCGACCGGACATCTTCATCTCTTACTTCTTCCAGGGGTACATCAATCAGTTGCATCTGAATTTGTTTCAATTCATTCTTCATCTTATTTGCTTTCCCAATTATTTCAGGGTCTCTGTCACCATTTAGCATATTGTCGCTCAGTAAATACTCTAAACGTTTAATACTGGTACGAACCAGCGTTGCTGAATTCTGATCATACAAACGGTTGGGTGACACGGCTTCTTTCACGGGTACCAGCGCCACGCCCACACTGGGTAAAATACGGCCCACTGTTTTCTGATCATCTTTCGGCAAAGAAGAAAAAATAGTACCGCCCAATGCCGTGGAAGCAGAGGTCATATCAAACGAAGTGCGGGTATTCCTGTTCTTTTTTATCTTTTTATCAAGTGTGCGGAAAGTCAGCTTTAGTTGTGTGTTATAGCGTACCACATCTGCCACTATTTTATCATACTCGGCTCTTTTCTGAGCAAAATTGATAGCATCCTTAATCACCAACCGCACAACAGTAGTATCCTGGTTTTTGAACTTGTCTGTTCCGGTAAAACGTAATAACAGGATTTTAATTTTCGCTGTATCATTGTCCTTGATAAAATCGAAAGGAACCTGCCACTGAAATGAATCATCGCATTTTTTTACTAATGAGTAATTCTTGATATTGATATTGCTTTCAAAACTGACTGACTCAATCGGGAAACTCCCGTTACTGCAAGTGATGCGGAACTGAATACTATCGCCTTCTTCCAGCAGGACAGGGCTTACAACGGATGCCCCGATACGACTGGGAATAATTTCTGTACTATAGAAAACAATGGTAAAAGAGGTATCTACTTTCTCTGCCGGATCATTCAGATTTTGTACACCCAGTTGTACGTTGTACTGAACGTCATATTTTAAACGGCCAGAAAGAAAATAGGATTTAGATGCTTTGAATTGCAATTCTCCGTTGTCTTTATTGATCCGTAAACCAACCGGTGCGTTTTTCAGGTACCAATAATATTTCGACTCATCTTTATTGATTTCGAGCTTGTATACCAGTGAACTGTCTACATGCACTGTGAAAAACGGTTGCAGATTTTTGATTCGTAAAGAGGTGTCGGCTGGAACGGGAACGACAATGGTGTCCTTTACATCTTGTGCCACGAGGCTAAGAGATAAAATAATTCCACAAAGGAAACTGATCAGTTCTTTCATGTTGCGGGTCAGGTTCAGATTGTGCGAAGTTACTTGTTTGAATGTTTTTTACAGGGGTATTAACATTTTTAAAATGAAAACCCCGCTATGGAAATAGCGGGGGGATTAACCAAAACCAACTGCTATAAACTAGCATTGAAATTCTTTATAGTACTGCGATTGTTTTAGCCGGCTGCACTACCTCGGTTTTTTTGGGCAGGTATATTTTCAACAGGCCATTTTCATATTTTGCCTGGATTGCCTCTGCCTGGATTTTTTCATCCAGTGTAAAACTTCTTTTAAAGGACTGGTAGTTGAACTCACGACGCACCAATTTGTAGTCTTCCTGTTTTGTTTCCTCTTT
Source organism: Chitinophaga pinensis (assembly GCA_943368955.1). Taxonomy (GTDB): domain Bacteria; phylum Bacteroidota; class Bacteroidia; order Chitinophagales; family Chitinophagaceae; genus Lacibacter; species Lacibacter pinensis_A. The sequence goes on along the minus strand of CALRLY020000002.1, from coordinate 341,727 downwards.
CTTTTCGTAGCTGATTGTAAGTACGTCTTTCTCAATCGCAATTGAAAAGTCTTCTTTGTTGCGTCCGGGTGCCATCAACTCAAGATGATAGGCATCTTTGCTTTCTATAATGTTTACCGCCGGAGCAAACAGGTTATTGACTGTTTTATTAATGGCGGGCATTTCATTAAAAAATTCATCAAACAGGTTGTTGATGCTTTTTTGAACGGGGTTGTACATTTTTACCATAGTCATATGTTTAATTTTTTTTGTGAACGAATGAAAACATATGATCAAATGCCGTTCCATCACAGTTCGTTGGTCAGGTAGACATAGTAGTGGGATAAAAACGGCCAACCTGGCAGTCTATGAAATAGAAAAGCGCCATTATGACACTGATATTAATTAGGGAAGTAATTCAATTACCCTGAACTAAACTTTTCCCTTTAATTTTGCGTTTCAAAAAAAAAATTAAACGTATGTATCCATCAGAAATAGTACTTCCCATGAAGGGTGAAATGATAGAGGGAGGGTTCGACGAACTGTTGACTTCAGATTCTGTAGATTCCGCTCTTTCTAAAGAAGGCACAAGCCTGGTATTTATTAATTCAGTTTGTGGATGTGCGGCCGGAAGTGCCCGTCCAGGTGTATTAATGGCTGTTTCTAACAGTACTAAGCGTCCCGATCAATTGCTCACCAGTTTTGCAGGGTTTGATGTAGATGCTGTTAAAAAGATTCGGGAGCATTTACTGCCTTATCCTCCCAGTTCACCATCTATTGCTTTATTCAAAAACGGGCAGCTTGTTCACTATATTGAAAGGCATATGATTGAGGGTCGTCCGGCTCAACTGATTGCTCAAAACCTGATCAGTGCATTTGAAGAACATTGTAATTAATCGTGGTCCTGAAATTTTAAAATCCCTGTCACCACGACGGGGATTTTCATTTGTACCCGGACAGGAATACCAGCTTTTTCAAGTAACATTGCAACACAATCTAATCGCATGTATCCAAACCTGTATTATTTTTTTAAGGAAGTATTTGGCGTTGAATGGGGGTGGGCCCGCTTCTTAAACTCGTTTGGTTTTTTTGTAGCTATTGCATTTGTAGCCGCCGCATGGGTGCTGGCAAAAGGTTTGCAACGCAAAGAAAAACAAGGCCATTTGCATCCTGTTGAAGAAAAGATTGTTGTGGGAAAAGCCGCAACACCGCTTGAACTCCTTCTGAATGCATTTCTTGGCTTCTTCATGGGTTACAAAATAATTGGAGCTTTTCTGGTTGCAGGCGATGGAGCTGTGAATCCACAGGAGTTTATTTTTTCCAGCGAAGGCAACTGGGGCGCCGGCATTCTTCTGGCCCTGGTTTTTGCCGGTATGAAGTGGTATGAGAAAAACAAACAGAAATCAGCTAAACCTGAGGAGCGTTCAATCCGTATATGGCCCCATGAACGGGTAGGTGATATGACGGTTCTTGCCGGACTGTTTGGTTTTGGTGGGGCGAAACTGTTTCACAATTTTGAAAACTGGGACGAGTTTACTGCCGATCCTGTTGCTGCTTTATTGTCTTTTAGTGGTCTTACTTTTTATGGAGGGCTTATTTGTGCTGCTGTGGCAATCATGGTTTATGCGAAACGCAAGAAGATATCTCTCAGGCATCTGGCCGATGCTATGGGGCCTGCATTGATGCTGGCGTATGCTATTGGAAGAATTGGTTGCCAGGTTTCGGGTGACGGTGATTGGGGTATACCCAACAGTGCCTACCTGAGCGACTCAACGGGTGCAGTACGGCTCGTTACTCCTGAAGCGTTTCAGCAGGCGGTAGTACAAAACCAGGACTATATACGGCAGGAATTTCTTCACGTAGCTGAAAATGAAATTCCCCATAAAGCATTCCAGGCTCCGTCTTTCCTGCCCGACTGGATGGTTGCTTATTCATATCCCCACAATGTGAACAGTATGGGTGTGAGGTTGGCCGGATGTGAGGGTGCTGAACATTGTAACTATCTCCCGTTACCTGTGTTTCCTACTCCGTTTTATGAAACCCTTTTATGCCTTTTGGCTTTCATTCTATTAATGGGTTCACGAAAGCATTTAAAAATTCCTGGAGCTTTATTCGCACTTTACCTCGTTTTAAATGGGATTGAACGATTTTTCATTGAAAAAATCAGGGTTAATACAAAATATCAGGAACTTCCTTTTGAGCCAACACAGGCCGAATTAATATCGCTGGGACTGGTAGTGCTTGGAGTTTCACTCTTTTTTCTTGTCAAACGGAAAGCAAAAGCCTAGCAGAACTTTACTTTAGCTAAAAGCCTCCATAGCGGGGGCTTTTTTATTCCACTCATCTTACTGTTGAACCTTTCCTACTAAAAAAGGTCTGGACCTGTAACGTAATGTATGCAGGAACGTACATCACTATCGGTGCTACCAGCCGTAGATCCATAATAATAACCTTCCAACATAAAGCAATGTACTATGCTAAACATAGAACCTACATTTGTCATGTAATAATAAAAAACAGGTACTAAATTGTTTAAAATGAGAAATCGCACCTTACTTCTGATTATCTGTCTTTGCACATTGATAATCAATTCATTCGGGCAAAATACAGCCCGACTTTCAGGACATGTTAAAGATGAAATACAACGACCTATCAAGGGAATTTCTGTGACATTACTGCGCCAGGCGGATAGTATTATGGTAAAAGTTGAATTAACTGATCAAAACGGAATGTTTGAATTTCAGTCGATAAAACCCGGTACTTACCTGATTCAAATGAGTGGTTCAGGGTTTCAGAAATACACGAGCAAGCCTTTCGTTTTCAGTGGAACAGAAGGATTGTCGCTCGGCGAGTTTCTATTGATTCCGGAAGTGAAAGGCTTGAAAGAAATTGTGGTAACCGGTAAGAAGCCCATTTTTGAGCAGAAGCCCGATAAAATGGTAGTGAATGTGGAAGCTGCTGCTTCCAATGCGGGTGCGAATGCGCTGGAGATTCTGGAAAAATCGCCTGGAATAACAGTTGATAAAGATGGAAATGTTAGCCTGAAAGGGAAAGCAGGAGTTCAGATTTTTATAGATGGCAAGCCGTCTTATTTATCAGGGGCAGATCTGGCCAATTACCTTCGAAATCTGCAGGGCACTCAATTGGACCAAATAGAAGTTATGACCAACCCACCTGCCAAATTTGACGCAGCCGGCAACAGTGGTATAATCAACATCCGTACGAAAAAGACCCGGCAGTTTGGGTATAATATCTCAGCAACAACAGGATATACCCAGGGAATTTATGCCAGAAACAATCAAAATCTCACATTCAATTACAGAAAGAATAAAGTCAACCTTTTTGGAACACTCAGCCGTGGCGAACGCCAGAATAAAAATATTCTGAACATCGAGCGATCCTTCCTGGAACCCGGTACCAAGAATGTGATGTTTCTGTTTGATCAGTCGTCACAAATGATCAATCGGAATACTTCTAATAATGCGAAGTTGGGCGCCGACCTGTTTCTATCTAAAAAGACGACCATTGGAGCAGTGGTGAATGGCTTCTATAATCCCGGCCGTTTTACCAATACCAGCGATATTTCCCGGTCTTTGCCCAACAATGAATTATTTGGAAAAACTGATGCTCTTTCAAGAAGCAACAGTCTGTGGCAAAACGTTAGTGCCAATACCAACTTCCGGCATGTGTTCGACAGTACCGGCAGGGAGTTAACAGCCGATCTTGATTACATTTATTACAATGCTGCAAATACACAAAACCTCAGCAATTACTATTTTAATGCAGCCGGGCAACCCAATCGTAAAGCCGATACGTTACTCGGTAATCTGCCCATGCTCATTCACATTTATTCAGCCAAGGCCGATTACATCCATCCGCTTAAAAAAGGTGCCAGGCTGGAAGCAGGTGCAAAAGTTGCTTATGTACAGTCTGATGCCAATGCTGTGTATGATACAATCAACAACGGGGTATTGATGCGTGATTTTGGCCGCAGTAATCATTTTATCTACAAGGAGCAAATCAATGCCGCTTATGTTACTTACTCCCGTCCGTTTACAAAAAAGCTGAGTGCTCAATTGGGGCTGCGTTTGGAAAACACGTCGGCGCAGGGCAATTCTAAAGGGAAAGTATTCCGCAACAATAGCTGGGTTGATTTTGATACAACGTTTACGCTCAATTATACGCAGTTATTTCCTACTGCTTACCTGCAGTACAATGCCAGTGAGCAACACAGCTGGGTCATCAATTATGGCCGGCGCATCCGGCGACCGGATTATGAAAGCCTGAATCCGTTTGTTGAGTTTCTTGACATTTACACATTTGAACAGGGCAATCCCAATCTGCGTCCACAGTTCAGTCACAACGTAGAGCTGAGTCATACGTACAAAAGTTTTTTAACCACCACTTTGAATTATACCAACACCAACAATATCATTCAACAGGTGCTGGAGCAGAATACCGAGCGGCAGGAAACATTTGTGAAACAGGCCAATATTGCCAATCAGCGTCAATGGGGTGTGGCAGTAAGTGCGTTTAAACAAATCAAAAGCTGGGGTGGTAATGTGTATGTGAATGTGTTTCATAACCAATTTGAGGGTGAAATCAATGGCGCTCCTGTTTCGTTAGCTGCAACTACAGCCGTATTCAGCGGATCATTAAGTTACAAGTTCAAGAAAGGTATTTCAACCGATCTGAACGGATTTTACCGCACTGCTGGTTTTGAAGGCGTGTTCAACATCCGCCCTTTGGGTGCTGTAAGCTGGGGCATGAGCGTGCCGGTGCTTAAAACAAAAGGAACCATCCGCCTGAGTGTGCGTGATATCTTCTGGACGCAGCGGCCTGCCGGTAAAATTCAGTATGCAGATGTGAATGCTGCTTTCCGGAATATTAATGATTCACGTACAGCAGGTATAAGTTTTACCTATCGGTTCAGTAAGGGCAAGGCGAACGGAAATGGCAAACGGAAAACCAGTGGCGCCGGCGAAGAGCAAAACCGGGTCAAGGGTGGGGGGGATAATTAAGCAATTTTCTCTATCTATAATTCTCATGTTGATTTTTAACGACCCCGGTTTCTACCGGGGTCTCTTTATTTCCTTTCTGAGGGTTTGATTCCCGAATAGTTCGTTTATGTTTGCATTTTCAAATTCGTTCATCAAAATTTCTGCTTATGCCTTCCTTTGATATTGTTTCGAAAGTAGATGCCCAGGCGCTCGATAATGCAGTGAATGTTACCACCAAAGAAATCACCAACCGGTTTGATTTTAAAGGGAATCATGTGGTCATTGACCTGAACCGGAAGGAATTCAAACTTTCGATTGAGGTAGAGGACGAGATGAAAATGCGTCAGCTGATTGACGTACTCATTAACAGGGCTCATAAACAGGGAATTGCCCCAGAGGCCTTTGACCAAAGTAAAGAACCTTATCAAAGTGGTAAACTGGTAAAACAGGAGGTGCTGGTACGGAATGGATTGAAACAGGAGGATGCTAAAAAAATCGTCAAACTCATTAAAGAATCAGGCTTAAAAGTACAGGCTTCCATTAATGATGACCTGGTGCGGGTAACCGGCAAAAAAATTGATGATTTACAAGCTGTTATACAAGCATCCAAGGGGTGGGACCTGGGTGTACCTCTCCAGTATGAAAATATGCGCTCCTGAACCGGTAAAGATCACCCCCTTAGGGTTTGAAAACTGAAAAATGATTTTGACCATACTTCCAGAAACCTTACTTTTGCGCTTTCAAAAAATGCACGGCCTGAAATCGTGCTGAAAAATCCCAAAAAGTCATGAAAAAAGAGCTGCATCCCTCAAATTATCGCTTTGTAGTGTTTAAGGACATGAGTAACGGTTATTCTTTTTTAACCCGTTCTACTGCTCCTTCCAAAGAAACAGTGAAATGGGAAGATGGTAACGAATACCCCCTGATTAAGCTTGAAATATCAAGCACCAGTCACCCCTTCTTTACAGGTCAGAATATCCTGGTTGATACAGCCGGTCGTATTGACAAGTTCAAGAAGAAGTACGCCAAGAAGTAACATACACGCCTTTCCTCAACAGGGGTTTGACGGTATAACTATACAATTGGAACCACTCAGAAATCTGGGTGGTTTTTTTATTGGTTATCGTAAAAACCATTCTGAATCAACTGGATCACAAAGGATTTCAAAAGGAAAGGAAATAAATTTTTATAAATCTATAGAGTATCATTTGAAGAACTAAATCTGTATATCAAAAAACGTAACATTTTAAAGCCGCTCAAAGAGCGGCTACCTAAAATTGAATGATCCTGTAACGATTACTACGAAGATTACCTGAGTCTTTTTAGTGCAAGTAACAGTGCTTTTATACATTAAAGCGGAAATGCATTACATCTCCATCTTTCACAAAATATTCTTTTCCTTCAATCTTTAATTTTCCGGCTTCCCGGCAGGCAGCTTCATTTTTATAAGCGATATAATCTTCGTAAGCAATTACTTCTGCTTTTATGAACCCTTTTTCAAAATCGGTATGAATCACGCCGGCACATTGAGGCGCTTTCCAGCCTTTGTGAAATGTCCAGGCCCGTACTTCCTGCACTCCAGCTGTAAAATAGGTTTGCAGTCCCAGTAAATGATAAGTGCTGTGAATTAACCTGTCCAGTGCAGGTTCTTTCATTTTGTATTCTTCCATAAACAATTCCTTATCTGCCGGGTCATCCATTTCACTGATCTGCGCTTCAATGGAGTTATTCATCACAATCACTTCCGCATCCTCATCTTTTACAGCTTCAATAAGTACCTGGGAATAGTTGTTGCCGGTATGCATACTTGCTTCATCCACATTTGCTACATAAACCACTTTTTTCTGTGTAAGAAAAAAGGAGTCCTGAATAAGATCCAATTCAGCGGTATTCAAATCCAGGCTGCGGATACTTTTTCCCTGCTCCAGGTGCTGCTTGCATTTGAGCAGCACATCCAGTTCCGCTTTGGCTTTAGCATCACCTACACGGGCCTGTTTCTCAATCCGCTGTATCTTTTTTTCTACTGTTTCAAGGTCTTTCAGCTGCAGTTCTGTATCAATGATTTCTTTATCACCAACAGGGTTGATAGCGCCTTCTTCCCGCAACACATTCTCATCTTCAAAACAGCGGATTACATGAATGATAGCATCCACTTCCCGGATGTTGGCCAGGAATTTATTACCCAATCCTTCGCCCTTGCTGGCGCCCTTCACGAGGCCGGCTATATCCACAATTTCAATTTGTGTAGGAACGATGCGGTTGGGTTGTACCAGTTCGGCCAGTTTGTCGAGGCGTTGATCGGGCACATCCACCAGCCCCACATTGGGTTCAATGGTACAAAAGCGGTAATTGCTTGCCTGTGCTTTTGCATTATTGCTCACTGCATTAAAGAGCGTTGATTTGCCTACATTTGGTAATCCTACAATGCCTGCTTTTAAACCCATAACTGAATCGAGATTTTAGATTGGTAACTCTGATTTTAAAGGCCGCAAAGATACGTGTTCAGAAGCGGGTGGCAAGGGCCTGAAATTGCTTTTGGTAGTTTAATAAAAATCTGCAATCTTCATTTTACAATCGAAACGGATCTATGGCATTAAGCAGAATCTGGAGTGCATTTATTTTAGTGGCGATCGGGGCAGCACTGGTGAAGTTCCTCTTTGTTCCCGGCTTCCAGGATATTTTTTACTGGATGGTGGTTGGTAAGTCCGACGACCCGGCCAATATCACCCGGGTAGATGGAATTATTGAAACCTGCAAAGCGGCTGTTACCATCTGTCTCAACCTGATTGGTATTATGGCCCTGTTCATGGGTTTTATGAGCATTGCAGAAAAAGCCGGCGGCATACGGGTGCTGTCACGGATCATTGGTCCGTTTTTCTCCCGCATTTTTCCAGAGGTTCCGAAAGGCCACCCGGCCTTCGGGCACATGATGATGAACTTCAGTGCCAACCTGCTCAACTTAGATAATGCAGCCACACCGTTTGGACTGAAAGCAATGGAAAGCCTGCAGGAGTTAAACCCTGATAAAGAGCGGGCCAGTAATTCACAACTGATGTTCCTGTGCCTGCATGCATCCGGACTTACATTAATACCTGTTACCATCATTGCTGCCAGGGCTTCGCTGAAGGCAGAAAATGCAACCGATATTTTTGTGCCTTGTATGGTGGCAACCTTTGCTGCTACTATTGCAGCTCTCTTCATTGTTTCATTCAAACAGAAGATCAACATATTTCAACCGGTGATACTGGCATGGGTGTTGGGTATCTCGGCTGTTATAGCTGCATTGGTGCTTTACCTCACTTCCTTAACTGCGGATGGTGTTCAGTCCTTTTCAAAAGTGTTGAGTAACGGGTTAATCCTTTTTATATTTCTGGCCATTGTAGTGGGGGCGCTGTATAAAAAAATTAATGTGTTTGATGCATTTATTGACGGAGCGAAAGGTGGTTTTGAAACCGCCGTCAGGATCATTCCCTACCTGGTGGGAATGCTGGTGGCCATCAGTTTACTGAGGACCAGCGGCACGTTTGAAATCATTATTGATGGAATGAAATCATTGTTTGTATGGTTTGGTGCCGATACCCGATTTGTAGATGGTTTGCCAACAGCCCTTATAAAACCTCTCAGTGGCAGCGGAGCAAGAGGGATGATGTTTGATACGATGAAAACCTTTGGCGTGGATTCGTTTGCCGGGCGGCTTGCCTGCATTCTGCAAGGTTCCAGTGATACTACATTTTACGTGATAGCCGTTTATTTTGGTTCTGTTGCTGTACGAAATACCCGATATGCAGTAGGAGCTATGTTGCTGGCCGACCTGGTGGGGATTATTACTTCGATTCTGCTGGCTTACATGTTTTTTGGAAGCGCTGTGTAACTATTGAATGATTCGTTCCAAGTATACAGGTACACCATCTTTGTCAAACCCACACATAATAACTCTGAACCGACGGGTGATATCGTTGTTAAAAAACTGAATGGTCGTTTTTTTATTTACGATTTTCAGATCGGGGTTCCAGTACAGTGTGCTTCTGTAATCAGATGCGCTTTTTGATTCCGGCGTGGTATAAATTACAGGGAAGTATTCTTTTGGTACATGATAGCCTGAAATCATTCTGCTATTACGGTTGCTTTTGGTTGTTCCTTTTTTTGTATAGAAGAATATACTTCCGTGCATGGCATTCATTCCAATGCGTGGATTTCGGTTTACTTTTACTAAAGCAACATCTTTCGGATTTAAATCGGTAATGCTTTCTATAGGAACCAATATTTCATTCAGATAAAAAGCTATTGAACTCTTCCCTCCATTTATGTCTTCAATAAATGTATTGTCGGCGCCGGTACTGGCTTCTCTTAAGCCTGTATTTCTGCTGAAATTGACAGTTGGGTCAAGGCCGGTTCCAATACTTATTCCCGGAACATACGCCTGCAGATACTGCCAAATTGAATGATAGGCCGTGTTGCTGTCAACCAGAAACGTGTATTCAGCGTTTTTGAATTGTTCTGATGCGTATTCATCGGTTAACTGTTGTTCTTTTGATTTAGGCTTCCCGGTAATTATGATTTCTGCCAGTTCATTATTATTTGTTTTCCTGAATTCAAACTTAACTGACATTGGATTTGCTGCAACTGAAAGTGAATCAGTAGTTGTGCTGTAGAGTTGATGTTTGTTGTGATCTACAGAAGTGAGTGTGTCAAAATAAACAGGGTCTAACTCAATGGCTGTTGTAAGTCCTTTGTGTTCTGTTGTTTCTTTCAGCAAAACGTTTGCTTTTTGTTTGAAGTCCAGCCCACTGATTATGAATCTTCCGTTTTCAGAAAATACAGCATCCGTAAAAATCGTTGTCGAATCTTCCGTTTTTATAATGGCATTGACCAAACCCCCGGTATTTAATTTTGCTCGAAACTGATCTTTGACTTTGCCTGAAATGGTGATTCCTGTTTCCGGGTAAAATCTGATCGTGGGCATCTTACCCAATAAAACGTCTTCGGTTCTGAATCTTCTCCATCCATTCGTAAGCAATAGCAGGTCGAGGTTGGCAGCAGTGGCAGAATCTTTCTTTTTGAAATAGTAAGAAGGATTATGAATATAACCTTTCACTTCACTACCCAACAGAAAATAGGTGATCATATTGTGATTAAAGAAGGGGGTTTCAGGAACATCAGCGTCAGTGACCGAAATGGAAAATGATCCGCTGTCTGGTAAATTCTCAATACTGAATTTGTTTTCTGCTTTGGCGGAAACATTCAATGCATCCATAGAAAATACCGGGTCTGTGAATGTGAAATTGTTGTTGTACACCACACGTTCGCAGAGGGGACGCATTTGTACGGAAAAACAGGTAATGGTCATAACTCCGCCGGGAAGTTTACTTTTATCAATGGCACCACCGCTGCTTCCTTCACGCAGATCATAATTTTGTGCATACACAGTTACACCGCTCATTTGTGCCATTACAATTACAGATTCATATAAATGGGGATTATTCGTTTTTAAGGAAAGAAATACTTTTCTGGGATTTGTATTGTTTACTTCCAGTACCACACCTTCTTTTTCTGCAGCCGGTAATGCACGGGTATAGGTTACTCCGTTAAATTCAAATTTTAACTGATACGACTTTCTGTTTTCCGGGGTATACGTAAAATAGCCCATGCCATCGTGCATGGGTTTGCCAGAGAAAATTTCATGATGATCGTTATCGCTGACTGTTACGGTAACGTCCTGTAAAGGAGTTTGGTTGGGCAGGGTAAGTTTATACGCTACTTTACAGGGAAGGTTCAGAATTGGGGTTCCTCCCTCAGGAAACAGAAGTAAATGTGGCTGTAAATTTCCTGTGTCGGCTTTTGGACGGCCTGTTGAATCGGAAATGACCGTAATTACTTTTTCGTCAATTACGGCAGGCGTATTGAGCATGTATTTTGTGTAGGCCCGTAAGATATAGCTGCCGGGTTTTAACGTTTTCGATATATAAATATCAGCCCTGGCGTGCATTTGATGTAGCTTCCATCGGGTCTTTTCAATGATATTACCTGCCTGATCAGATAAATCAACATATACAATACGGCTCAATTCAGTTAATTCATTATCCACCGTAACATATATTTTCATCCAGATGGTTTCTCCCGGAAAGTACCATTGTTTATCAGTATGCAGGAATGCCTTTTCATAGGGAGATAGTCTGTAAAAAGAATCGATATTATTTACGTATTTCTGTGCGGGGCTTAGTTGTGCAGAAACAGTGCCGGCGTATAGCATCACTAATAAAAGCAGTACATGTTTCATCAGGTAAATATACGTCTTAAAAAAAAAGGTCTGCTTCTCAAAGCAGACCTGTTATCAATAATTCACATCATATTACCGGTTAAGATAACCTGACAAAGTAAGTGTTCTTGCATTGCTGGCCGGTAAATTACTCATTCCTCTAATCACAAACGTGTAAACACGTTGGCTAACCGGAAAGAAACCATTGAATTGAGCAAGTGTTGTGGTAGTACCGCCTGCTCTTAGTTCAAGAGTATCGTTTGTTAGTCCAAGTGTTCCCACAACGGGTATTTCAGGATACTGTGTTTGGGTGCGGTAGGGTACACCCTGTGCGATGTTGCCGGCTCTTCTTCTGGAGAAAACGTCAAACGTTGAAAATGTTATATTGGGTGCCATATTAATAACACGAATCTGGTAAAAGCCAATGGATGGAATAGTCCAGTTGTCTTCAAACTGAAAAAATCGCTGATTTGGAATGGTGTCTGCTGCAATCATCGTATAGCGTTTTCCATTCTGAAATGTAAAGTTTCCAGCAATGACAGTATCAGCAGGAGAGGCGCCGGTTAACCGGTTTAAAACGGCCGCAACCCTTGTTTCACCACCCGGGAAAACAGCATAATCCGGAAGTATAGTACTGGCTGCTGCGCTTCCCGTATTTAACGAGCCATTAGAGCCATTGGTCGTTGGTGCGGTTGTATTCACTCCCGGGAAAGCCCCAAAATAAAAGGTGAGATTGGAGGGGGAAGTGCCTGCAATCGTTGCACCATTCAATTGTTGGCCATTTACAAAAAATCTAAATGCAGGCGGTGCCGTTGTTACCAATACAGGTGAAACGGTATTGATACTATTTGACGGAAAAGCATGTATAAAGCGCACCAGCGTTTTACTTGTAACATCAATATCTTTTGCAACCTCATAGTCATCCAGGTTGTTTTTTTCGCAGGCTGTAATGAGAGTCATGCCGGCAACTATGCTTGAAAGAAGTTTTAGTTTCCTTGTCATATAAAAAATTTTAAGGTATTTGGAACCAAACAGGTTTTGTGTGATAATCAATTTGCAATACACCAATTTTTTCAAGTGATGCAGCGTTCCACTGGAATTCCACCTGCATACGTGGGCGCATACGATTTACGAGTTGTCCGCTATTGTCAGGAAACAGGTTGGCGGTTGGTGGTACAAAACTTGGGTACGCAGCACCTCCGTAATTATATCTTCTTAAATCAACCCAGGTTTCTATAAAGCCGTGAAAGTACAAAGCAATATATTTTTGATTCATAATCATTGCCAATGTAAGGAGGTTGGGGTCTGTTGGCACCGCCAGCGGATTTGCTAAATAAGCATTGCGCTGTGCGGTTGTAAAGCGGAAGAAGTTCGCATCCGTGCTTCCGCTTCCCGGAAAGCGGGTTGCCAGCAAATCGAAATGCCCGCTAATTCCGTTTCTGTAAGCAGTTAACGCTGTAGCCCGGTCTCCCTTCAGGAAGGCGGCTTCTGCTTTTAAAAACTGAATTTCTGCATAGGTCAATACAGGTAGTTCGGCTGTATTTCTCCAAATGTACCTTCCGGTATCCTGCGTGGGCGTAATCGATCCAATTAAGCCATATGGGTTGCGAATGCGTTGGCTGGCTGGTAATGCAGTTACTTCATTGGTGGCTATCGGAAGTCCTCTGTACTGGCTGTCAAGGCTGGGCCAAAGCATATTTCCTCTGCGGGGATCCTGTACACCTGTGAATGGTCCATTTGTTCCATTCATAAGATTCACAATAAACTCTGATTGGCGGAAAAAGGGAAGATTGGCTCTTAATTGTCCAAAAAAGTTCGTCGCATCTGTGACACCACCTGCAAACTTAATGGTGAGGTCATCGCCGGCACTTCTTAAAGAAGAGTCGCAATACTTAATTACGCTGTCGGCAGAATAGCCGGATGATTTTAAACTGTACCGATGATGGTTTCTTGCTTTTACGCCATAAGCGAAACGTAACCAACGAGTCGTATTTCCGCCATACATCCACTGATCACCGGGCAGTAAACTGTTTGGACGAACTTTTGTTCCGGGTGTTTGAAGATATTTTATTGCGCTGTCACAATACTGAAATACCAGTTGGTAGGCTTCGGATTGTGATTCAAAATCAAAAGTGAGTCGTGTATTGTCAAATGCCTGGCTTACAATTAAATCGCCATACATATCAGCAGCTGTTTGCCAGCTGTAAGCAAACATGGCATACGCCAAACCGACATAATCCCACTTTTCGGTTCGCTTGCCCTCTTCAATCATGTATTTGAGTGTTGAACCTACCTGCCAATAATGCTGCCGCCATACTTCACCACCTGCTGTACCATTCGTCACGTTCAAATCCCAGCCCATACGATCCCATACGTTGGCAAGGCCCGAAGCATCGCTGAAGTTCTGAATATATTTTCCAACAAAACGGGAATCAAAAGCAACCCCACGTGCCCAGTTATTGGCAATAGGAGCCAGCAATGTTTCGACATTTGGATTTACCGGTCTGTTAGGATCCAGGTAGGCATCCTCAAGATATTTTTTACAACCCGTAGCAGTGCCCATAAACAGCAACAGTAGCAGCGTTGTTTTTATTGAAAAAATTTGTTTCATATTACTGAGTTTGAATGTTATTAAAATGTTGCTCTGATTCCAAATAAGAAGGTTCTGGGCAGGGGTACGGTACCGAAATCAAATCCAAAACCACCAACACCCGGCGTGGAAGGGGTGTTTGCGTTGGTTAACGGATCTGTTCCTGAGTAGTTGGTAATCAGGAATAAATCTGTTCCGGTAGCATATATGCTCAGGCTGCTAATGAATTTTAACTTGGTATACATTTTTTTAGGCACGTTGTATCCAATCGTTATATCCCGTAAACGGAACCAGTTGATATTTCTTTCAATAAACTCATCTTCAGCAATGGCAGCCCAGTAGGCCTGCCTGTACATGGGTGTTACAGAAATTGTGTTGGGAGTTGGGGTTGCGCTGTTTACATTGGCATCATTTAATACACCCGGGAAGATTCTGGGGGTTTCTCTGTCAAGCGTTCGCATGCTTAACCCTCTTCTTGTAAGAAAAAGCTCATTGACATTAAAGATGTCGCCGCCTTTTCTGATATCAAATAAAACGTTAATGGTCACATTTTTTATTGTGATACTGTTGTTCCAGCCAAGTGTAAAGTCGGGCATACGTTCACCTGTTTTTTGATACGCAACGCTTAATAACGGAAGGCCTGTTTGGGGGTCAATAATAATCTGTCCTGCATTATTTCTGCGATAGGGTTGGCCACCGATTGCGGTTGTCGTATTTCCCGGGAACATACTACCTCTTGAGTTGGTAATCCATGTATCTGATACATAAAACTCTGGCAAATTAGCCGGCATACGTTCCACTCTGTTGCGCATACGGTTGAAGTTGAGCGTCGTATTCCAGGTTACTGTTTTTGTTTGTACCGGAATGGCAGTCAGTTGAACTTCAGTACCCCAGTTTCGGGTATCGGTAAAGTTTTGTGTATTCAATACAAAACCACTACCATAGCTTAAACGAAGCAATTGTCCTATCTGATCTTTCACAATTGTATTATAGTAGGCAAAATCCACGCCTAATCTGCCCTTTGCAAATCGTGCTTCAAATCCGAGTTCATACGTACTTTGCTTTTCTGGCTTCAGATTGGGATTGGGAGCAAAGAAGTCATAGGCATACCCTCCTCCGGAAGTCAACTGGGAAAGAAATGCTGCCTGGTTCTGATAGGGTGTGGGGAACCGGTTTGTACGGGCGAGTGATGCTCTCAGACGTAACAAGTTCAGCCATGATGCTGTTGCTTCTTTAAACCCTTCAATATTACTTACTACAAACGACATACTTCCTGTGGGATAAAAGAAGGAACGGTTTTGCTGAGGGAGAGGTGAGGCCCAGTCGTTTCTTCCTGCAAGGGAAACAAATAAAAGGTCGCTGTAGGCTAATGAAAGTTCACTGAACACACCAATAATTCTTCTCAACTGGTTGCGTTGCCGTAAACGTTGGAAAGTTGGATTGGTATTATCCAGGCTGTTAAAATCAGGAATAAACAAACTATCGCCACGTTGACTGGACGTAAACCGTTTTGTGTCGTCCAGGGCGGTACCCACACGAAGTGTTCCTTTAAACTTTCCGAACGAATGGTTTGCCGAAGCCATAAACTGGTAGTTGAGTAACAGATTGTTGTTCATGTAATTTTCAATTCGGCCACGACCAAAACCGGCGCCGGATGTTACAGAAGCAAACGAGAAGGGAGAAATGAACGTGTTACCCTGGTCGGCCGAGAAGTCGGCACCCAGTCTTGCCGTTAACTGCAGCCATTCCGTTGCATCAGCTACAATATTAATGGCGCCTGTAAAGCGGTTGCTTCGGTCCTGGTTTCTGTTGAAGTTTAATTCAAAGTATGGATTGTCGATTTCAGCTGCAAATTGATTAGGCTGAATATTTCTTTTTGTTCCATCGGTATTCAGGAAGTTGCGAACATTATCGTCAACAGGCCATTGCAGCAAACTCAGCATCAAACCACCGTCGCCACGTGTGGGTTTGTTGGTCACTGAATTGAAATAAGCAAAGGAGGTACTCACTTCAATTTTATCCAATACTTTGGTGGATGAGTTCAACCGGAGATTGATTCTTTTGAAGTTCGTCTGAGGAACTGTGCCATCCTGATTTGTGTATTGTGCACTGAAGCGGAACGATGTTTTATCGGCACCGCCTTCAACAGACAGGTTATGACGGTCAACACGCCCAACCTGGAAGAAGTTGGCTGTATTATTATAAAACTGAGTGCCGGGTGCGTAACGTGGACCAAATGTATTGCGGGTTGTAATATCAAATATCCCGTTTGTACCCTGGTCAAAAACTCTTTGAATCTTTGGAAGGCGGTTAATATTGACAACGTCAAATCTTGTATTAAAGTCGTACGTGACTCTTCCTCTTCCAGATTTACCTTTTTTAGTTGTTATCAGAATCGCACCATTTGCACCCAAAACACCATAGAGCGCTGCAGCCTCCGGTCCTCTGAGAATGGTTACATTGTCAATATCTTCCGGGTTGATATCGGCCCCCCGGTTGGTATAGTCCTGGTTGCGGTTGGGTAAATCACTCACCAGGTTTCCCTGGTTAAAGGTTTCATTGTTGAAGGGAACCCCGTCGACAACAATTAAAGGCTGATTACTTAAACCCACAGAATTAAAGCCTCTTAATACGATCTGTGTGGAAGCTCCAACCGCACCTGAAGTGGGGGTTACCGTAACACCGGGAGCACGACCAGCCAATGATGTGAATATGTTTTCACGATTGGTTTGCGCAAGTTCAGCTCCTTTGATGTCTGTTGTACTGTATCCGATGGCGTTTTTGTTTCTTCGGATATTCAAGGCTGTTACGACAACTTCACCAAGTTTCTTTTCATCATTCACCATTTCAATGTTCATTGTGGCAGAAGTGCCCACTTTAATTTCAATGGTCCCGTAGCCAACATAGCTGAATATCAAGGTTTGCCCCTGGCTGGCTATAATGCTGAAATAACCGGCACTGTTTGTAGTTGTGCCTGTTTTGGTTTCTTTTACCCTGACCGATACATTGGGCAGTGGGGTTTTGTCGGCACCATCGGTAACAAGTCCACTGATGGTTTGCTGGGCAATAGCGGATTGACCTATAATCAGAAACAGGCCAACTGCCAGCAGTTGAATTGATTTTCTCATAATTGAGGAAGTTAGTTTGGATACAAGTTAATTAACTGGGTTTAAAAAACAGCTATGATTGATTTTTTTTTTATAAACATAAATAACAATACAATAAAAAGATTGTGAATAACTAATTTACTTTGTGTTATCCAATTAAAATGAACAGCACTAAAATACTTGCTTACATCAGAGTTTCCTTTGTAATCAGCCTGTTGATTTGTGCTGCAAAATTCTTTGCATTCTGGATTACGGATTCTTTGGTTGTATTATCGGATGCACTGGAATCGATTATAAACGTTGCCGGGTCAGCCTTTGCCTGGTACAGCATTTACCTGTCCGGGAAGCCACGTGACAGGGAACATCCTTATGGGCACGGGAAAATTGAATTTTTTTCGATTGGATTTGAAGGAGCGCTGATTTTCATTGCAGGCCTGGCGATTCTTTATGAGTCGGTTTATACTTTTTTACACCCGGCTGCTGTACGTGATGCAGGCCTCGGCTTGTGGATAATTACCGGCGCCGGACTTGCTAATTTTCTACTGGGGTATTTTCTTGTACAAAAGGGAAAGCAATTCAATAGTGTTACGTTACAGGGAAACGGGAAACATATTATGAGCGACAGCTATACCAGTATAGGTGTGTTACTGGCGCTTGTACTCATCCTTCTTACCGGCTATCAGTGGATTGATCCGGTTGCATCTTTTGTGGCAGGCGGGATTATTATCTTTACCGGCTTTCAGTTATTACGAAAGGCAGTGGGTGGTTTAATGGATGAAGCCGATCCCTCGGTTGTTGCAGATATTATACGTATCCTCAATAATAACAGGCGTTCTTCCTGGGTGGATGTTCACAACCTGCGTGTTCAGCGGTATGGTAACTTTTATCATGTGGATTGTCATGTAACGCTGCCCTTTTATTATTCGCTGAACCAGGTACATGATGAAATATCGGCGATGGACCGGTTACTCAACGAACAGTTTGAAAAAGGCAGCATTGAGTTTTTTATTCATACCGATCCCTGCCTCGAAATGAGTTGTACCCATTGTTTGCTGAATACTTGTCCGGAACGGAGAAGGCCTTTTGTACTACAATTGGAATGGACACATGAAAATCTCTTACCCAACCGGAAGCATGCTTATCCGGATTAATAGATATAGAGTCAGCTTAAAAAATCAAGAACTGCTTTTTTAACTTTGTTATCCCTGTAAATACGACGATGTCCCAATCCTTTAGTTTTCATAAACCGGAAGTTGGGATAATTGTTGAGCTGAATTTTTTCAGCATCGGCCCAGGGCGTAACATCATCCTCTTCGTCGTGAATCCAGAGCACTTCTGCTTTTATATCGGTTGCTACTGCCGTAACTGAAATTTCAGACGAATGTTTGCCGCTTTTTTCAAAAATGACCTGTTTCATTTCCTCTTTTACTTCCGGCTCAATCTTCAAAAAATCACAAAAAGTATTTAGCGCTGTCTCCGTTTCTGTTGCGGGCGCAATCAGTACCATACGTTTGTGATCCTGGTACGTCTGTTCACTCATAAACAGTGAAAGCGCTAACCCGCCAAAGGAGTGTGCAATAAAAGAATGAAAAGGACCATACTGGCTGTAAACCGATGCAATCATGTTTTTGTAGCGTAATACATCCACTTGTTTGCCGCTGCTTTCGCCATGTGCAGGCGCATCAAAGGCAAGTACTTCATACCCGCTTTTTACCAATGGCATTATAAAATGATCGAATTTTTTAACGGTTGACGAAAAGCCATGAAGGATCAGTGCTTTTTTGGGTTGAGGATGATTCCATCTGTAACCAACCAGTTTGTAGGAATCAAAGTTGAGATGTAGTTTCTCTGCCTTTTCAAAAACAGTAGGTGACTTCATTTTCTTTCCGGGAAAAGGAGTAATAAATAATTCCAGGGCCTTTTCCGCTGCCTTTCGTTTTGATAAGCGTGTAAAGATGCTGAGTTTCGTTCTGTAGTACCCGATAACCAGCCGCTGTGCAAGATTCATTTTCAAGAAATTTTGTGTTCGGAAAGACTAAATTTGATCACAATTTACTTTATCCGGAGGCAAGAAATGAAACTGGTTCTGATTGGTTCAGGAAATACCGCATCTGTACTGGCCCGAAAGTTTGTTACAGCCGGTCATACAATTCTTCAGATATGGAGCAGAAACAGACAGCATGCGGAAGTGTTGGCTGGTTTGACAAATGCCGACGTTCTTGATTCACTGCATACAATAACTCCGGAGGCTGATCTTGTAGTGATTGCTGTATCGGATCAGGCTATTCCCGCCATCGCATCGCAACTGCAACTGCAGCATCAACCGGTGGTGCATACTGCCGGTGCTGTAAGCAGGAACGTTTTGCAAAACTGTTCTGCACATTATGGCGTGCTGTATCCCTTACAAAGCCTCCGGAAAGAACAGGACCCCGCAACTGCCATTCCATTCCTGGTTGACGCTTCCACACCCCGGTTACTGGAGCAGTTGAAAACAATCGCCGGCAGTATTTCTTCCCTGGTGCAGGAAGCTACCGATGAACAACGGCTGCACCTGCACCTGGCCGGAGTGGTGGTGAATAATTTTACCAACCATTTGTATGAACTCGCTTATCGGTATTGCAGGAATCAACAAGTGGATTTTCAATTGCTGATTCCGTTGGCAGTAGAAACAGCCCTCAGGCTGGGGAACACATCGCCCGGCCTGCTGCAAACGGGCCCGGCCAGCAGAAATGATACACCAACCATTCAACGACATCTCATGTTGCTGGAAAATAATCCGGAATTACAGCATCTTTATGAGAATTTAAGCAATCATATTTTAGCCATGTACCATAAAAAAGAGGAACTTCGTTCCACCAATTCCCCAATATGAGTTTATTGGATCAGTTCCGGAAGATAAAAGCCTTTGTATTTGATCTGGATGGAGTTCTTACCGATGGAACTCTTCAGATTTTTCCAAACCGTGAATTCATCCGTACGATGGATATCAAAGACGGTTATGCGTTGCAACTGGCTGTGAAAAAGGGTTACCACATGCTGGTAATTTCAGGAAGTGTATCAAAGCCTTGTGCGGAGCGGCTCGAATACCTGGGAATCAAGCATGTCTTTATGAAAGTAAGTGACAAAGAAGATGTACTTGCACAGTATGTGCTGGCAAATCAGTTGAAATGGGAAGAAGTTCTTTATATGGGCGATGATTTGCCTGATCTGAATGTAATGAAACTGGTAGGCTTGGCTTGCTGTCCGTCTGATGCAGTGCCGGAGATTCAACAAATTGCTCAGTATATTTCACCTTACCCCGGTGGAAAAGGTTGTGCCCGGGAGGTGATTGAAAAAGTACTGCGCCTCAACAACGACTGGCCGGTAGGTTCTAATGAAGTTTCATCTGTTTAATACGATTTAATCCAATGAATGCACTCAAAGACTTTTTATTGTTGGTCCGTTGGAAAAACCTGCTGTTTATTGCATTAACACAGCTGTTGTTTTTCTATGGTGTTGCCCACCCGGTATTAGCCGGTACACAGCACCTTACAAGAGAATTGAATCTCTTGTTTTGGGTACTATGCATTTCTTCCATTTTAATAGCGGCAGCGGGTTATATTATCAACGATTATTTTGACCTGAACATTGATCTTGTTAATAAGCCAACACGTATGGTGGTTGACAAGGGAGTGAGCCGGCGCTGGGCTATTTTTCTGCATTTCGTGTTTTCTGTTACAGGTATTCTGATGGGTTTTTATATTGGCTTGCAGAATGGGAACTGGCTCATTGGTATCGCCAACACGGCCTGTGTACTGGTGCTGTGGTTTTACAGTACTACCTTTAAAAAACGACTGCTTGTAGGAAATATACTTATTTCTATTTTAACCGGATGGGTTGTATTGGTTGTTTACTTTTTTGTTGTCTTTCATCAACCGCAAAACTGGTTTGAACGCATACCTGTTGAAAGTCTTCAGAAGTTTCTGAGGCTGGCACTCTTATATAGTTCCTTCGCCTTTATCATTACACTGGTACGTGAAGTGGTAAAGGATATTGAGGATATAGAAGGCGACCGTAAATATGGTTGTCGCACAATGCCAATCGTTTGGGGTACCGACTTTGCCCGTGTGTTTGCTGCAACATGGCTGGTGATTTTACTTGTATTGCTGCTGGTGGTATTTTTTTATATCCTGCAGTTTAGAATGTGGGTGCCGGCTTTTTATAACCTGTTAATGGTACTGGTGCCGGCGGCATATTGTTTTTATTTGCTTACAAAAGCAAAAGCAACAACTGATTACACCTATCTCAGCCGTTGGATTAAGGGTGTAATCTTCACCGGAATTTTATCTATGTTATTGTTCAAAATTTTTGGTTGATGGAACGGATCATCCTTGCCTCTGCATCACCTCGCAGGCATCAGCTTCTTACCTGGGCCGAAGTGCCTTTTGATGTGCTGGTTAAAGAAACCGATGAAATGTATCCTGCCACGTTACCGGTGGAGCAAATACCCGTTTACATTGCACGTAATAAAGCGTTGGCTGTAAAGGAAGAGTTAAGTCACGACCGGATCATCCTTGCGGCAGATACAGTGGTTGTTTTACAAGAGGAAATCATTGGTAAACCGGCCAACCGGGAAGCGGCTATTCAAACCCTTCAGAAGTTATCAGGGCAGCAACACCAGGTAATTACCGGGGTGGTATTGCTGAAAGGTGATCATGAAGTTTCGTTTGAAGATATTACAACAGTAGAGTTTCATGAACTCACGTATGATCAACTGGTTTACTACGTGGATCACTACCATCCCTACGATAAAGCCGGTGCTTATGCCATTCAGGAATGGATTGGCGTTGTGGGAATCAAACGGGTGGAAGGCGACTTTTATAATGTTATGGGGTTGCCGGTGAGCAGGGTAGTGAAGGCGCTTCAACAGATGAGTGGCTGGTATTGATTTTGTGTTTGGTACCAATCTGCCAAGTTCTTATTTTCGACATAGAACAAACACCTTTCTATATGAATGAACGCCTGCTTCAGTTCCTGTGGAAATTTCAGTATTTCAATCAACAGGAGCTTTCCACCATCAATGGTATTCCGCTTCGTATTCTCCAACCGGGACAGCACAATCTGAACCAGGGGCCCGATTTCACCAACGGACGCATTGAATTGGAAAAACTGCAATTCGCAGGAACCATTGAACTGCATGTCAGAACATCTGACTGGAATGCACATGGCCATACAGGTGATCCTCATTACAAAAATGTAATTCTCCATGTAGTATGGGAACATAATGCCCAGGCTCCGGAAGGAATTCCTGTACTGGAACTTCAGCACAGGTTGCCATCTTCGCTGTTACAGTTGTACACTCATTTTATGAACCGCCAGTCAGACATTCCCTGTGCTGCTCAGTTACATCAGGTCCCCGAACTTATTTGGCAAAGCTGGAAAGAACGGATGGTTACAGAACGCTTTCTGCAACGTATGCAATGGGTTGAACAACAACTACAGGTTACAAACGGTCATTGGGAAGAGGCTTTCTGGCGATTGCTGGCACGTGGGTTTGGTATGCCTTTAAATGCCGATGTATTTGAGGCAATTGCCGTATCATTACCTGTCACCTTGTTAGCAAAACACAAGCAACAGATACACCATTTGGAGTCGTTGTTATTGGGGCAGGCGGGTTTACTGGAAGAAGCGTTTACCGACGATTATCCGTTGATGCTACAAAAAGAGTATCGTTTTCTGCAACGGAAGTACCAGCTGAAACCCGTAAGGCAGTTGCTGAATTTTCACAGGATGCGGCCTTCTGCCTTTCCAACCTTGCGACTCGCCCAGCTTGCCATGCTGGTGCATGAATCCAGCCACCTGTTTTCTAAAATAAAAGATGCAGCCGATTTTATGGTTGTAAGCCGTTGTTTTCAGGTTACCGCCAACGATTTCTGGCATCGTCATTATTCACTTACGGCCGAATCATCTTTCCGGAAAAAGCAGGTTGGCCAGCAAATGGCGCACAGCCTGTTGATTAATACCGTATTGCCGGTGCTGTTTGTTTATGCAGCCAAAAAGAAAGATCAGTCCTTGCAGGAAACATGTTTTCAGTGGTTATCGAAATTGCCTAAAGAAAAAAATGCAATTACAACGTCCTGGGAAAAAGTAGGTGTTCCAAATAAAAATGCGTTTGATTCCCAGGCGTTGCTACAGCTGAAAAAGCAATACTGCCATCAGTTGCAATGCCTGTCCTGCGCCGTCGGTAACTCTCTGCTTAAAAGGACCATGGTTACCAGTTAAACTGTACGTTTTGTTCAATATCGGTGTGGATACTTTTCGCAACCGGGCAGGTAAGTGCTGCATTTTGCAGAATGGTCCGTTGCTTTTCATCCAGCTGCAGACCTGCCGGAAAATGAAACGATACATCTATCCCGCCGATCCGGCGTGGATCTGCTTTCATGTGTTTTTGAATCGTAAGTGTAACACCCTCCAGGAGTATTCCCATATCCCGTGCTTTAATGCCCATTATGGTCATCATACAGGAGCCCAATGCCGTTGCCACCAGGTCTGTAGGGGAAAACCGTTCACCTTTGCCCTGGTTGTCGGTTGGTGCGTCGGTTTCAATAATGGTGTTGCTTTGCAGATGGGTGGCACGGGTACGTAAGCTTCCTTCGTAAACAATATTTGATGTCATGTGTAAGTTATTTAGTTGGTAAAATAATCGATTGACGTTGACAGATGTATCAGGCTTCCGTTTAAATCTGTAAATTTACTTTTGAACGAAAATAAATCAGTCCAGTGAAGAAACTATTTCTCATTCTGCCTTTCGTCTTTTTTTTCCAGTTTGTACATGCGCAGGATAGCAAACCGGTTACCCGGAAAGATGAACGTTCTGCCAAAAAGGAGGAGCGGCAGGAAAAAATCAATAATATGATCCGCCAACAGGAGGAGGGAGCACTGGTGTTTAACAAACAGTCAGTGGTTGGTCTTCGTCTCAATACAGACGGATGGAGTTTTCTCTATGAAAAGGGATTTATGAAAAGTGTGAAAGTAACCAACCTGTTTTCACTTGAGTTTGGCGAAAAAAAGCACCCCAAAGAAAAAAGACTCAGTTACCAGTTTTCAACCGGTAATTTTATTCAGATCGGTACTCCCTACGTTTATGGCAAAAGAAATATTTTCTATCAATTAAAGCCCGGCTTTGGCCAGCAGCGCCTTGTGGGTGGTAAAACCAACAGAAACGGTGTGGCTGTTCACTGGATTTACAGCGGAGGTATTTCCTTAGGTTTAGAACGTCCTTATTATGTACGTGTGTTTGATGATGGTACCGGCCAGGCAGCCGATATCCGTTACTCAAAAGAAGATAGTCTTATTTTCCTGTCACCCGGAAACATTGCCCAGGGTACCGGTCTCAGGTATGGATGGGGGCAAATGAAAATT
The DNA here is from genome assembly GCA_943368955.1 of Chitinophaga pinensis. Lineage (GTDB taxonomy): Bacteria > Bacteroidota > Bacteroidia > Chitinophagales > Chitinophagaceae > Lacibacter > Lacibacter pinensis_A. Next base: position 317,394 of record CALRLY020000002.1, on the reverse strand, counting down.
GTACCGGGCGTGCATGCAAAAACAGCATTGCGGTTCGACTACGGGCGCTTCAATGAGTTGGTTTCTGCCATTGAAGTCGGAGTGAATTTTGAAGCCTACTCCCGTACACCTGAAATAATGCTACTTACCACCAACCGACAGCTCTTTTTCAACTCCTACGTTGCAATTCTGCTCGGTAAGAGAAAGTGAACTAACTTTACGGCTTAATTGTTGAGCATCCATGAGTTGTCAGGGAGTTACCATTTCAGATACTGTTGAAAAAGAAAAGCTTAAAAAGCCCGATTGGCTGCGTGTACGTTTGCCCATTGGTGAAAGTTACCGCCATGTAAGAGGGCTGGTTGATACACACAAACTGCATACCATATGCGAAAGCGGCAATTGCCCGAATATGGGTGAGTGTTGGGGTGCAGGAACGGCCACTTTTATGATTTTGGGGAACGTTTGTACCCGTAGTTGCGGCTTTTGTGCGGTGGCCACCGGCCGGCCGGAATCGGTTGATTGGGATGAGCCCCAGCGGGTGGCGGAAGCCATTCACCTTATGAAAGTGAAGCATGCTGTAATCACATCAGTGGATCGTGATGAGTTGAAAGATGGAGGCAGTACCATTTGGTACAATACCATTAAAGCGGTGAAAGCCCTTAATCCGGAAACAACGCTCGAAACATTGATCCCCGATTTTAAAGGGCAGATGGAGAATGTGCAGCGGGTTGTGGATGCTCATCCGGAGGTTGTATCGCACAACATTGAAACCGTTGAACGTCTTACACGGCAGGTACGTATACAGGCAAAGTACTGGCGCAGTATGGAAGTGCTCCGTTACCTCAAAGAGAACGGTATGAGGGTGAAAAGCGGTATTATGCTGGGACTTGGCGAAACCAAGGAAGAAGTGATTCAAACGCTAAAGGATTTGTATCAGAATGGGGTGGATGTGGTTACCATTGGACAATACCTGCAACCCACAAAGCGACACCTGGAGGTGCAACGTTTTGTGCATCCCGATGAATTTGCTGAGTACCGTGAAATTGGTTACCAGATCGGATTGGATTATGTAGAAAGCGGTCCCCTGGTACGTTCTTCGTATCACAGCGAAAAGCATGTGATTCCCGGATGGGGTCGCAATCATTGGCAGCAGGAAAAAGAACATGTTCAGCTGTAAAAGCAGGACCTAGCCTGAGTATAAACATGATACGCCACATATTTTCCGGAGCAATGACAACCCTGTTCATTGCTCCTTTTTGTTATGGTCAATATAACTGGCAACGGGCCGACAGTTTTTTTGCGCCTTTACCGGCAAAAGTGCACGTATTCAGACTGCAGCAAATAGTGGATGCCAGACCGGTAGTGGCCTACGCTCTAATAGCTCCTTTAGGCAGTCGTGAGTTGCGTTTTACAACAGATACAACGAAGAACAGGCGACTGCGCCCCGCTGAGTTTTATGAAAAGAACGACCAACCTTTGCTGGTGGTAAACGGAACCTTTTTTGAATTTGTAAACCACCGGAACCTCAATGTGATAATACGCAATGGCAAACTGTTGGGGTACAACCCGCATTCCATTGCATTACGGGGGAAAGACAGCCTATTGTTTCTGCACAGCCATCGTTCAGCTATCGGGATCAGCAATAAAAGAAAGGCGGATATCGCATGGCTGTTTACCGACAGCAGTAAAAAGCGGCCGTATGCCTTTCAGCAGCCCGTACCGTCATGGAAGGATTCGGTCAACAAACTAACCCTGTCGCAACTGAAAAGCCGTATTGCATTGCAAATCTTTACCGGCAAAACCCGTTTCCGTAAATGGCGGGTACAAACAGCAATTGGCGGAGGGCCGGTACTGGTACAGCAAGGTATTGTTCGGGTAACGAACAATGAAGAAAATATGTTTTCGGGTAAAGCGATATCCGACAGGCATCCCCGAACGGCAATGGGCTATACAGCTGATGGCAGGTTGGTTGTGCTGGCAGTGCAGGGACGTATGCCCGGCGTAGCAGAAGGCGTGAGTCTTGTACAGTTAGCCGAAATGCTCATTTCGTTGGGATGCGTTGAGGCATTGAACCTCGATGGAGGTGGCAGCAGTTGTCTGTTGATCAACGGAAAAGAAACGATCGTTCCCAGTGATCGGGAAGGGCAGCGGCCGGTGCCCGGTGTTTTTATAATTCACCAAAAAAAGAATAAATTTACAATCCGTTAGACGGTTATGAGATGCTGGTTTTGGAACAAATTCAACTGAATCTTGATACAACCGTATTACCTTCGGGCAGTAGCGCAGCCCGGTAGCGCACTACGTTCGGGACGTAGGGGTCGCTGGTTCGAATCCAGTCTGCCCGACCCAGTTTTCTCGATTACAATGAGAACCTATGCCACACTTTGTTTATGTGCTACAAAGTCAGAAAGATCTTGGTTATTACATTGGTGAAACCAGTGATTTAGAAGCAAGATTAGCGTATCATAATGCAGGACTTCAGAGATCAACGAAGGGTAGGAGACCATTTATCGTTGCATACTATGAATTACACCCAAACAGGGCCTCTGCTTTGAAACGTGAAAAAGAATTGAAGAGTTGGAAAGGGGGAATACGTTTCAAAATGTTATTGGAGGGCAGTAGCCCCGCTCAGCGGGGCACTACGTTCGGGATCCCGTAAGCGGGACTGGTTCGAATCCAGTCTGCCCGACCCAATAAATGGCATCATTTCTAAGAGAACGATTCTGGAATCCTTACTTTTAAGCACCAGATATCAGCCATCTTAGCTCAGTTGGTAGAGCGGTTCACTCGTAATGAACAGGTCACCAGTTCGAGTCTGGTAGATGGCTCTTTTTTTTCGATTAAAATTCTTACATGACTCCGGAACGACGAAGCCGTCTCACCTCTGTTCTTAATAAACGCCAGCCCGATCTTACAGTGGTATTGGAAAATGTATTTGATCCGCATAATATTTCGGCAGTAATGCGTAGCTGTGATGCGGTAGGTATTCAGGATATTTATGTTGTAACCACGAAGATTCCACGCCACAAGAAATGGGGCGCACGCAGTTCTTCCAGTGCAGCCAAATGGCTTACCGTGCATCAGTTTGATGATACCGAAGCCTGTTTTGAAGAGCTTCGAAAGCGCTATAAAACGATTTTAACAACACATCTCAGCAGCGATGCGGTAAGTTTACACCAGGTTGATTTTACCGGGAGTATCGCCCTTGTATTTGGGAATGAGCATGCTGGAGTGAGTGAGGAGGCAAGGGCACTGTCTGATGGCAATTTTTTGATTCCCCAGATGGGGATTATTCAGTCGCTGAATATTTCCGTTGCCTGTGCAGTCACCATTTATGAAGCGATGCGCCAAAAACTGAATGCAGGGCATTATGAGAAGAGAAGGCTGGAAACGGAACAGTATGAACACTTGCTGAAGGAATGGGGTTTTCGTGACGATGATTTTTCTGAAACAACTTACTAATTTTCATATGAAACAGTTTGCGTTACTTGTTTCTTTCATCTTTGTTTCGGTCTTTGTACGGTCGCAGTCAATCGAACGCTGGAAAATTAATGACCTGTTGAAGTATACATCAACTTCTGATTCGGCACTGGTCATCAATTTCTGGGCAACCTACTGCGGGCCCTGTATTGAAGAACTGCCTTACTTTCATACCATTGCTGAAAAGTACAGGCAACAGAAAGTGAAGTTGTTGCTGGTAAGCCTTGATTTTGCTGATTATTACCCGGATCGCATCCGCAACTTTGCTGCGAAACAGAAATACACTGCACAAATCGTGTGGTTAGATGAAGAAAAACCCGATTTCTTTTGCCCGAAAGTAGATACTGCCTGGAGTGGCGCTATGCCGGCAACTTTATTTTTAAATCCAAAAACAGGATACCGCAAATTCATAGAAGCACAATTAAAATCAGAGGAACTGGACGAACAGATCCGCAGGATGCTGCAATAAAAAACACCCCGTAAAACAGAGTGTTTTCTTAAAATGTAAACTTATTTGCAGGAAAGCAACGTATCAGGATTTCCGTTTAATGGTACAGCCCATTGCTTTGGATGTGGTTTGAGAAACTGCCTTTCCTTCCACTACTTCGTCAATCGCTACTTTCAGATGATCACGTGTGCTTTCGGCCGGTGTTTTTGGATTATCAGTTATAGCACCGTGGTACACCAGTTTCATGTTCTTGTCAAACAAATAGCATTCCGGTGTTACTTTCGCACCAAATGCATTTGCCATAAATGATTGCTCATCTAAAACATAGGGCCATTTGTATTTTTTTTCTTTCGCATAACCGGCCATCCGCTCCTGCGAATCGTCGCCACTTCGTTGTGCTTCATTTGAATTCAGCAGAATAACGCCTACATTTTTTGAAAGAGCGTATCTGTATGCTTCATCTGCCACCTGTTCATTTTTAATCACCCAAGGGCAGGTGTTGCAACTGAAAACCACCAGCAGTCCATTCTTCTTACTGGCATCTTTAAACGAATACTGCTTGCCGGTTACATCTTTCATTTTCAAATCGGGTGATGGTATGGTACTGCCAATTGATAATTCATCGGGCAGTACACTGAAAGCGCTGACGAGAATCCATACAAGCGTGAACGAAAGAAGATATTTCATAACAGTAATTTTTTCTAAAGTTAGTCTAAGTTGATTGCAGCAAAGATTCCGCTGATCGTTTATTTCAACCTTTTATCCGAATGCAGTTTCAATGATTTGATGCTTACATTCAATTCAAAGCCAATCAGTAACACAAGGCTGTTCATATAAATCAGGATCATCATGACCATGATGGTACCAATAGGGCCATAAATTTTATTGTACGTAGCGAAATTGTTGATCCAGAAAGAGAAAACGAAGGTAAAACTGATCAACAGGGTACATGCAAGAATGGAGCCCGGTGAAATGAGTTTCCATTTTTTTTCAACCGAAGGTGCATGGCGGTAAATGAATGCGATGCTGTAAAAAAATAAACCCACAATGATAATCCAGCGGGTGGTTGCAATCAGGAAACGTGTAAATCCATTATTGATTTGAAGTTGGGTTAAGAGCCAGTTAAACAAGGTTCCCTGTGTCATCAAAATCAGCATACTTGCTATAAACATAAGCATGATCATAAGTGTAAGTCGGATCGCTTTCCACCGGTAAACCATAAATCCCTTTATTTCCCGTTCGTGAATGGAACGGTTAAAGCTATGAATGACACCAAGCATTGCACTGGAAGAATAAAATACGGCCACCAGGAAACCAAAGGAAAGCAGACTGCTTCTGGGGCGTCCCAGAAAATCATCAAGAAAATTCTGCACCAGTCGCCTGGTTTCGATGTTGGGGGTGAGGTCATTTACAAAAGACATCAGTTCCCGGTTAAATTGTTCGGCAACAGGCAGGAAGGGTACCAATGAAAAAAGGAAAATGCTTGCCGGTGGAATGGCCATAATAAAGTTGAATGAAATAGCTGCCGCACGCTCATTCAATCCAACCGTTTTTATTTTTTTGATGAAGAACAGGATTACATCATACAAAGGAACTCCTTCAAATCCAGGTAATCGAACTTGTTTGCTGAACCGTATAATCGGTCGCAGGAATGGAAAACGTAAGCCGATAAGGTAATTCCGCAGCATCCTGACTCAAATTAATTGATTTTCCTTTTACTTGATCATCTTTTCATCCAGCCATTTTTGATAGGCTTTTGCATTGGCAAGGTGTTCCCGATCTGTTTCTGCAAACACATGGTACCCGTTACCGTTGGGTTTCGCACAGAAAAACAGGTAGTTGGTGGAAGCAGCATTTAAAACAGCATCAATGGTAATGGCTGAGGGAGTACAAATAGGGCCTGGCGGAAGTCCTTTGTTTTTATAGGTGTTATAGGGTGATGCTGCAGAACTGCTGATATGCTTCAGCAGTACCCGCTTAATAGCAAAATCGCCAACCGCAAATTTCACGGTTGGATCTGCACCGAGGTACATATTTTTCCGGAGTCGGTTGAGGTATACACTGGCGATCAGGGGTTTTTCATCATGCCGGATGGTTTCTTCCTCTATAATCGAAGCTAAAACAGATACTTGTAAAGGGGTAAGTCCTGATTCTGCAGCTTTTTGCAACCGCTCTCCGTTCCAGAAACGTACATGTTCTTTTTTCAGTTTCTGAAGAATGGATTCGGGTCGTACTGTCCAGTAATACGTATAGGTTTCGGGCATGGCAATGGATAGCATTTCATCAGGCGTAACGCCGAATTTCTGTAAGGAGTCGCTGTTGGTTATGTATTGTGCAAAAGCAGCCGAATCGCACTCGAATTTTTTTCCAACCAATGCTGCCAGTTGCTGGGGGGTGCGGAGTTTGGTGATTACAAGGTTTACAGGTTCCTGCTGATTGTTACGTAGTTGCCGAACAAGGTGTAACAAACTGCTTCCTTTCTTGAGTTTATACTTCCCCGGCTTGATCCTGTTCCATGCCTTCATTTGTATTGCAAGCTGATCAAACAAGACGGTATTCCTGATGAAATTGCTGTCTTTTAACTGCTGCAGTACATAAGCCCGGTAGTTGCTGCCGGTTGGAATGTAAAGGTACTTCGCCGATTCACGAAACCTGGTTGCTGAACCAAGTAGCAGGTAAAAGCCTATTGCAGAAACAATCAGAAACAATGCAACGAGTATAAGAAACAATTTATTCTTATTCATACTTCAAATTAAATAAAAAACCCCCGACCAGAAAGGCGGGGGTTCTAAAGGAATTATAAAAAATTATTTAGCAGGCTGCGTAGCTGGTAAGGTTGGGTTGCTTTGTGCAGGCGCTTTGGGTTGTTGTGCGGGTTGATTCGTGGGTACCTGCTCTAAAACACCTCCTGAGTTTTCGCTTCCGGTACCGGAAATAAACAAAGTTGAAAGCAGGCAAAGAACGCCCACCACACCTGCAAAAATCCAGGTTCCCTTTTCCAACACATCCGTCGTTTGTTTTACACCCATAAACTGGTTGCTGAAACCGGCAATATTACCGCTTAAGCCACCACCTTTTGGATTTTGCACCAATACCACAAAGCCTAATAAAAAGCTGGCCAACAATACCAGGACGATGAATAACAATGTCATTTTTCTTCGTTTAAATCATGAATCAAGGTCGCAAAATAAGCGCTTTTTTCGGGATGCAGCAAACTTAATTTATGGTAGATTTCGGCCGCTTTCGCTTTTTTACCCTGCTGCTGCAGCACCCTGGCCATGGTTTCGGTCAGTATTTCCTCTGGTTGGTTGCTGTGATTAGCTATACCTAGTACTTCCGCTTCCTGTTGTTGCCCCAGCTGCAGGTGATCATTGGTGTAGGTTTTTTTCATAGAGCGAAGCCATTGTGTAAATGTTTTTACCTGTTTACTCAGGTCATCATTCCCCAGTTTTTCTTCCTGCAGGCGAATTCCCTGTGATGCAAAGTAATCAACCGTATGGAAGGGCTCAAACAGGAAGGGTTCCTTCGGGGTTGCTTCCTGCGTTGTTGCAGGTTCATGCTCAGATAGAAGGATGGCTACGTTTTCTTGCGGCTGAACCAATATTTCTTCGGTATGAGCTGTTGTAGTTGTTTCAGCAATTGTAACAGGCTTCATTTCATCTATATTGTCAGCAGCTTCTACCAGCAGTTCGGCATCAGCAACTGCATTCATAACCGTTGCTTCGGCTGCATCTTCTGTTTCTATAAGTGCCAATGCATCTGCAAGTGCATCTTCTTCATCCTGTGACTGATCTTCCGCAACCCTTTCAACTTCTTCTTTAATGTGCCCGGCAGTTTGGCCTGGCTCTGTTAGCCGCCGGAACTGCCAGCTAAACCAGGCCGGATCGTTTGAATAAAAAAGGGCTCTCTGTACCGACTGTTCTGCTTCTGGTAGTTTTTTCTGTTGAAGAAAAAAAGCTTCCAGGAAATGTCCGGCAGCAAACCAGGGATTTTTTTTGTTGCAGGCTGCTAATTCATCTGCAACCGAATCAGGCAGAGCTGTTCCGGTTGTAACATACGATTGTAGCAGTTGCGCATTCATAGCCGTAAAGTAACAGAATTTTACCAGTTAGAGAAAATGCGGTTAAAGATTTCGTCGGTCAGGTTTTGTACCACCAGGTCTGTAAGCTGGTTTTCAGCCTGTGTGAGGGTAAGAGATGCATCAAAATCGAAATTTCGGGTTAAGTCGGCCTCAAAACTTTTCTTGTCATCCAGCCTGTTTTTAAAGACGAGATGAATGGTTACATTCAATCGGTTCGAAGCAGCACGCTGTCCCGATATACCAGAAGTTGTAACATAGTAATCGGTGATTTGTCCGCTGATATCATAATGTGCTTCATCGTTGTTCGTTTGTGTCAAACGTGTCTGGTTAATCACTTTCTGCCGCAGTTTATCGGTCAGCCGCTGGCTGAGCTGCGGATTCACAATACGGGCCCTGTTTTCAATATACTGCACACGTACTGTTTTTACTTCTGGTGGAATAGAAACATCCTTAAAAGAATAGCAGGAGGGAAACAGAAACAGGAAACAGAGGAAAAGAGGTATACACAATGCAGCATGCCTGCGTTGAAATGCCGGTTGGATTGTGCCTTCTGCCTTCTCCTTTCTCTTTTCTATATTCTTATGTTTACAGATCTTCAATATCATATTCCTTCAATTTTCTGTATAATGTTCGTTCGCTGATCCCTAAGTCAATAGCGGCATCACGGCGCTTGCCTTTGTGTTTTTTCAAGGCTTTAATGATGAGTTCTTTTTCTTTATCCATGATATTAAGACTCTCTTCTACTTCTACATGATCCTGAATGTCATTGTTATTGAGCAGTACAGGCTGGGAGGCTCCCTGGGGTACAGTTACAACGGACTGGTGCATTTCAAATGGTTTGGATTCATGCAGCACCGGCTCGTTGAAAAAACCGCCCGGCATTTGTACAGCGGATCCTCCATGCTGCAGTACTTCCAGGAACATTTTTTTCAACTCCGTAACATCTTTCTTCATGTCGAAAAAAAGCTTGTACAATATTTCCCGTTCGTTTGCAAATTCTCCCGTTCCGCTACTCCCGTTTGCGTGTGATGGGTGTGCTAATACAGGTAAACGGTTGAAGCTTCGTTCGGGCAGAAACGGCGTCAGATCCCTGGCTGTGACAGTTTTGTTTGTGGACAGAACTGATAGCTGCTCTGCAATATTTTTCAATTCCCGCACATTTCCGGGAAAGGGATACGTTATTAATAGATTTTTTGCATCTTCTTCCAGTTGAACCGGAGCGGTTTTATAACGTTCTGCAAAATCAACTGTAAACTTTCTGAATAAAAGTGGAATATCTTCTTTTCTGTCACGCAAGGCAGGCACCCGGATTGGTACCGTATTCAAACGGTAATACAGATCTTCTCTGAACTTGTTGTTATGCGTATATTCCAGCAGTTCTTTGTTGGTGGCAGCAATGACCCGTACATCTGTTTTCTGGACTTTTGAAGAGCCAACCCGTATAAATTCTCCGGTTTCGAGTACCCGAAGCAAACGAGCCTGGGTGCCTAAAGGCATTTCACCGATTTCATCCAGGAAAATCGTGCCTCCGTTTACGGTTTCAAAATATCCTTTGCGGGAATCAACAGCACCCGTAAAAGATCCTTTTTCATGCCCGAAAAGTTCAGAATCAATCGTTCCTTCCGGGATGGCCCCGCAGTTCACAGCAATGAACGGATTGTGTTTTCGTGACGAAAGGGAATGTATGATTTGAGAAAACACTTCTTTCCCCACACCGCTTTCGCCGTTGATCAGTACTGTTAAATCTGTGGCTGCTACCTGCACAGCCACGCTTAAGGCATGGTTGAGGGCAGGAGAGTTGCCAATGATGCCGAACCTGTTTTTAATGCTTTGTAAGTCCATAAATCCTCCCGATGTTCTTTTGATAATTACTGAACAATCGATCCTAATAATGTTGCCTGTGTGCAATCTTTCACCACTACAGTAACGTAATCGCCTTTATGAAGCTGGTACTGTTCTTTGGGAAACACCACCACTTTGTTCTGCGACGTACGCCCCATCCAGTCTGCTTCACTTCTTTTACTGTTGCCTTCGATCAGTACTTTGAATGTTTTCCCGATATCGTTCAGATTGCTTTCTCTGGATAAACGGTTCTGTACTTCCACAATTTCCTGCAGGCGGCGTTTTTTCACTTCCTCGGGTACATCGTCTTCATACCGCTTGGCAGCGAGGGTGCCCGGCCGTTCACTGTAGAAAAACATATAGCTCATATCGTACTGGCTGTAATCCATAATGCTGAGCGTCTCCTGGTGTTCTTCTTCCGTTTCGCTGCAAAAGCCGGCGATAATATCAGAACTGATGCCGCAGTCGGGGATGATTTCCCGGATACGGTCTACCTTAGCCATATACCATTCCCGTGTGTAGGTGCGGTTCATCAGCTGCAGAATCCTGGTGTTACCGCTTTGTACCGGCAGGTGAATGTAGTTGCAGATGTTTTCGTATTTCGCCATGGTGAATAGTACTTCATCTGTTATATCCTTGGGGTGTGAGGTGGAGAAGCGAACCCGAAGGTCGGGACTGATCTGTGCTACCTGTTCCATCAATTGAGCAAACGAAACTGTTGTACCGGCTGCTTCATCAAACCACTGGTAACTATCAACATTTTGCCCCAGCAGGGTTACTTCTTTATATCCCCTGGAAAACAGGTCACGGGCTTCGGCCACAATGGAATAAGTATCACGGCTTCGTTCCCGACCACGTGTAAAAGGTACCACACAGAAGCTGCACATATTGTTACAGCCCCGCATAATAGAAATAAACGCACTCACCCCGTTTGATTCAAGTCGAACCGGCGAAATATCGGCATAGGTTTCATCTCGGCTGAGTAATACATTCACGGCTTTCTGTCCGCTTTCTGCTTCTTCCACCAGCCCGGGCAGGGTACGGTAGGCATCGGGACCCACCACCATATCAACCAGTTTTTCTTCTTCGAGTAGCTTCGATTTCAACCGCTCGGCCATGCATCCCAAAACTCCAATCAACAGACCCGGGTTGGTTTCTTTGGTCTTCCGGAACTCGGTGAGGCGTTTCCGCACCGTTTGTTCTGCTTTTTCACGAATGGAACAGGTATTCAGTAATACCAGGTCGGCTTCTTCGTGGTTGCGGGTGGCACCAAAGCCTGCCTCATTCAGGATGCTGGCCACAATTTCACTGTCGCTGAAATTCATCTGGCAGCCATAGCTTTCGATGTAAAACTTCTTTTTGTACTGATTGGGATCTTGCTGAAAGGGAGCATACGCTTCTCCCTGGCGGCTTTCATCGTGAACTTTCTTTTCAGTAATTATATCAATCATAATGAACATCCGGTTGAATCTGCAAATTTATGTAAAACAAGCTGTTTTTGTGACAGATTGACAGAAAAGGCAACCGCTTATCCAATTGTTCAGATTTTAAACGCTGTGCGTGTAATTTTGGATTCTATATTTTCTTCATGTTCCCGAATCAACGAACCTTTCTCATTTTGTTCATTGTTTTACTCGTTCCCGGGACAAACCTGTTGGCTCAAAAAGCACCCGGAATTATTGCGGGGAATATTCTGGATGCATCCAACCAGAAAGCTGTGCCCCAGGCTACGGTCGTGTTACGCTCCATGAAGGATTCGTTACTGCAATATGCTGCTATTTCTGATAAAAACGGAGGCTTTCAAATTCAGAATATTCCTTTTGGTTACTATCAATTAACAATTTCTGCCATCGGTTACCGCTCAAAGCAGTTGGATAGTATTCATTTCCGGATGGAACGATATGATTTTAACCTGGGCGATCTGTTGTTAAGTACCCAGACTCAGGAGCTAACCGAAGTAGTGATTTATGCCGAAAAACCCTTGATTGAATCAAAAGAAGGAAACCTGATTTTTAACGTAGGGGAAAGTGCCATGAGTAATGGTAGTACCGCCACAGAATTACTCAAGCAAACCCCTTTGGTGACGACTGACCCGAATGGCAAAATTCTGGTCAGGGGCAAAGAGCCGAGAATACTGATCGATGATAAACCGGTGGAACTGACGATGCAGCAAATGCAGGATTTGTTGGAAAGTATGCCGGGGAGTAATATTGAAAAAATTGAAGTATTAACCAACCCGCCTCCTCAATATGCCAATGAACAGGGCGGTGTAATTAACATCGTTACCAAAAAAGGGAAAATCGGCTTTAGCAGCCGTTTTAATGTGAGCGGGGGAACTAGGGGCGAAGCCAGTTCCAGCATCAATTTAAATTACCGGAAACAGGGATTTGCGCTCAACTTGAATGCCGGCACCGGCTATAACCGTTTTGAAGGTGATGGGTATAGCAACCGAACCAATATATATACTGATTCCTCCAACCAGTTGAACATTCAAAACTCTTTTTTGAATAAAAATTACCGACCCAACTTCCGGGTGAACATGGATTATGAGTATGATAAACGCAACCTGTTTAACATGGTAGCCCAATTGAATGAAAATTTGTTTGATAACATCGCACAAAACAGGTACACCAATATCAACCGTTTCAATGCAGTTTCAAGATTGAGTGAGCGTGAAATTGCCACCACCGGTGAAAACAGAAACAGCAGCATCAATTTTACGTACACACACAAAGGGAAAAAACCTGGAGAACAATTGCGCATCATTACTGCGGTCAATTATGGAGTGGTGAACAACAACCGGAATTTTTTCCAGGAGTTTCTGACAGTGGAAGGATTGCCCAGTGGGACAGATTCCACACAGAAACAAATTAATCATACCATCAATCATGGGTTCCAGGCGAACCTGAGTTACGATAAACAATTGTCGAATAAAAAAACTTCCTTTTCAACAGGCGCAGCGTACTACCGCACCAACAGCTCTGTTGATCTGGCAACTGAATTTTTTAAGAAGCCGGAATTTATTTTTCAAAAAGTGGAGTTGCTCAGTAACAGGTTCCAATTTCACCAGGATGTGATTAATGTAAGGGCATCATTCAAACACATCATTAATGCTGGCTTTTCTATTTCTGCAGGGGCTTCACTTGAACAAACCAACATTTTATTTGAATTATTTAAGGAAAACAGGAGTCCGTATAACCGTTACTTCAACTTTCTGCCGTTTGCGAATTTCAACCGCAACTGGCAAAATAAAACCAACCTTAGTTTTTCCTATCGCAGAACCATCCGCCGCCCGGGCATTAACGAATTAAACCCTGCTATAGACTACGCTGATCCTTATAACATCCGGTATGGTAACCCGGAGTTAGAGCCCACACTGGCGCATACGTTTGACCTGGTGGCAGGGAAAACGAAAGAGCGGTTTTTCTTCAATATCGGAACAGGTTTCAACCTTGTGGAGAATATTTTTTCACAAATACGTAGCCTCCAGGGCGATGGTAAAACGATTGTTACCTGGAACAATGTAAGCAGCAGAAAGGAGTATGAAGTAAGCGGCTGGGGTGGGTTAACCATCAGTAAGAAACTACGAATGAATGTGAGTGCCAGTTATTCCTACAACGTGTATGGCGCATTTGATAAAACAATCCGGAAATTCCGGGATGGCGGTTCATTTACATCCAACCTCAATGGCAACTTCACGCCCACTGATGTCCTCACATTCACAATAAACGGAACGTTTAATCGCTTGGCCAATCCCCAGGGAACATTCCGGAGTAACGTTCATATGAATCTGGGAGTTCAACGGAAACTATTGAAGAAAAAAATCATACTTACATTCAATGCAATAGATCCTTTTGTTACACAACAGAACAGGTTGATGACCAATGGCAGTAATTTTATCCTGGAAAGTGTGAGCCTGACACAAACAAGAAATTTCCGGTTGTCTATCAGTTATGTGTTCAGTAAAACAAAAACAATCTCCAGAAAACCGGATCTGCTGAAGCAACTTCCAAAAAAATAATCGGAAAAGAAAATGAAGTTACTGTATCGTAATGCGTATTCCCAGTGACGGGTAAACGAGGTGGGGCAGGGCCTTGTTACCAATGAAAACAGTTTCTTCCTGCAATACAAAAGCAGCCTTTTTTCTTAATTTTTTGGAAGAAGACATCATCGGGAAACTCGCTGCTGAGGAAAGAATGCCAACAACCGGCAACCAAAGCAACCGGGGATCTGTTTTTGAAACTCCTTCAAACGAAGGCGCTCTCATTTTTGCCAATCCGCCTACGGTCAGTGCCACACCACCCGTAAGCATGACAAATCCCAGCATTTTTTTATTATTGGCCTGCTGAATATATTGGTCGTGCAGGGCTTGCGGAGAAGCCATTTCGCCATCTTTCCTTTTTTGAGCAAGCAAATTGCCGGCAAATACAAGAAAGGAAAGAAGAAATAAGAAAAATCGTTTCATATTGATGGCCTTTTACAGCACAAAATAACGAATTTGGAGTGGAATCAGAAAGCGAAGTCCTCTTATTCAAGTTCTGTAACAGAAACTTGTTTTCCATCAAACTGAAGGAACAGCACTTTCAGACTGGTCACCGGCTCTCCACCCTGAAGAGCGGGTTGCCATTTTGTTTGATCCAGTAGTGCTTTGAGTTCTTTATAATCGGGTCTAACATTACTATTCGGTTGTGCTTTATAAAAACAGACTTCCCCTCTTTTCGTAATTAACAGGCTCAGGGTGATTTTACCGCCTGCTTTTTTCTGCAGGTATTTTGAAAAATAGGTTTTGAAAAAATCCTCCATTCCCATTTTGCTGGCCCATCGGGCCGGTTGTGAAACACGTATATGCACATCTGAAAAAACAGGGATGTTGTTTTCATTAAAGCGTACGCAACTGTCGAGTTGTATTTCTTCCTGTTGCTGGCACAGGGCAAGCACAGGAAGCAACAGAAAGCAGGAAAGTAAAAAATGAAGTTTCATGAAAGGCCCGATTATGAGTTTGTTTCTATTTTAAAACCTTGTGGTCCCGGTTTTTTATTCACACTTGACATCTGAACTGTTATGCCGATGCGTTTCTGTTTGGTTGCATCTGTTTTGGCGCTTAGAATCCATGATAAAAACTGGCGTCGTACAGATAACGAAAACTCCCCGAAATGCGTTGCAGCTGCTTTATTTTCCTGAAATGCTTTTTTTAATTCAGGAGGCAGTCTATTGGATTCGGCAGCAAGGTTACTCGCTTCCAGTGCATTCCACGAACCGTTAGCCTTAGCCTTACTAATTCTTTTACTGCCGGCTTCGGTCATCAAACCTGCAGCGATCAGTCGTTCTACCCGTTGTTTATTTAATTCACTCCATACACTTTTCGGTTTACGGGGAGTAATAAGCAACATGGCAGTTTCGTGATCACGTTTGCGGGGCAAACTATCAATCCAACCGAAACAAAGCGCCTCGTCAACAATTTCGTTGTAAGAAAGAGAAGACTTGCCCGCCGCTTTTTTGAAATAAATCAGCCAAACACCGGTGCTATGGTCATGATGTTGTTGTAACCATTCTCTCCAGGCAGCCCTGTCAGAGGGAAAGAAGGAGGGGAGGGTATCAATCGCCCTGCCCATACAGAATCAATTTTCGCTTTTTTGATTCAGAACCCAAAGTAAAAACCCGCCTAAAAACAGAACGATGCCCAATCCGCCGAAGAGCAATGCAGTCAGTACTTTTTGTGCGCCTGGGAAAAGAGCCATAGATACGGCTGTAATGAAGAAGACAATGAAAATAGTGAGGAGCGTATAAATTTTGCTGTCCATATTCTCTTTTGATTTTTTGGTACTGCGAAAATGCGAAAATATTCGCAGGGGTCCAAAAATTATTCACAGCTATGTGAACAAGTAATCAGTCGGGAGGGGTGGGTGGTTTTCCTATATTTGCCGGTCTGTAAACCAAAGCTCCTGATGCAGCTTTTGTTTCTGTATATTAAACGATTGTTATGGCAGAAAAAGAGAAAAACCTGTTTGATTATACGGAGGATTCCATCAAAACCCTTGAATGGAGAGAACACATCCGCCTTCGGCCTGGTATGTACATTGGTAAACTGGGCGATGGCAGTAGTGCCGATGACGGCATTTATGTGCTTTTGAAAGAGGTAATTGATAACTGTATTGACGAACATACAATGGGGTATGGCAAGCAGATAGAAATCACAATAGAGCAAGGCGGCGTTACCGTACGTGACTATGGCCGTGGTATTCCCTTAGGAAAAGTGGTGGACGTGGTGAGCAAAATCAACACCGGTGCCAAGTACGATAGTAATGTGTTTCAAAAAGCTGTGGGTTTGAATGGTGTGGGTACAAAAGCTGTAAATGCATTAAGTAATTATTTTAAGGTGACTGCTTTTCGTGACGGAAAAGAAAAAACGGCAGAGTTTGAAAAAGGGGTTCTCGTAAAGGAACATAAAGAAACAAAGTCTTCTGAGTCCAATGGTACCCTGGTACATTTTATTCCGGATAATACAGTTTTTAAAAACTATCATTACCTCTACGAGTATATCGAAAATCAGATATGGAATTACTGTTACCTGAATGCTGGCCTGGCGTTGATCCTCAATGGTAAAAAGTACATTTCCAAAAACGGGTTGCTGGATCTGTTACAACGCAAAACCAATGAGGATGAATTGCGGTATCCGATTATTCATCTGAAAGGAGAGGATATTGAAGTTGCTATTACGCATGAAAACCAGTACGGGGAGGAGTATTATTCATTTGTTAACGGACAGTTTACCACCCAGGGGGGAACACACCTGGCTGCTTTCAGGGAAGCCTATGTAAAAACAATCCGTGATTTTTTTAAGAAAGATTATGATGCTGCTGATATACGTGGAAGCATTTGCGCTGCCATATCAGTTCGGGTGCAGGAGCCTGTATTTGAAAGTCAAACCAAAACAAAGCTGGGATCTACCACTGTATTTGAGGGCGGCCCTACCATGAAAAATTTTGTAGGCGATTTCCTGGCACGTGACCTGGATCTGTTCCTGCATAAAAACCCCGCTGTAGCAGAGGCCTTAAAAAAGAGGATTGAACAAAATGAACGGGAACGTAAAGAACTGGCCGGTATCAAAAAACTGGCAAATGAGCGTGCCAAAAAAGCAAACCTTCATAATAAGAAATTAAGAGATTGCCGGTTTCATTACAATGATGAAGCAACCGGAAAAGACAAAGACGCTATTCTGGAGAAGCAGAAAGAAACCACAATTTTTATTACGGAGGGCGATAGTGCCAGTGGAAGCATCACTAAATCCAGGAATGTGGAAACGCAAGCGGTTTTCAGCTTACGTGGAAAACCATTAAACTGTTATGGATTAACCAAGAAGGTGGTTTATGAAAATGAAGAATTCAATCTATTGCAACATGCTTTAAATATTGAAGACGGGTATGAGAATTTACGTTACAACAATATTGTTATAGCAACTGATGCCGATGTGGATGGTATGCATATCCGGTTATTGCTGATGACGTTTTTCCTGCAGTTTTTCCCGGATCTTGTCAAGAATGGCCATGTGTTTATTCTGGAAACTCCATTGTTTCGTGTACGGAACAAACAGGAAACCATTTACTGTTATGACGAAGGAGAAAAACAGGCTGCTGTACAAAAGTTGGGCGGTAAACCTGAAATCACCCGTTTCAAAGGCTTGGGTGAAATCAGTCCCGATGAGTTTGCCCGTTTTATAGGTTCCGAAATGCGGAAAGAACCTGTCATGCTTTTACCGGAAACGCATGTGCAGCAGGTACTGGAGTATTACATGGGGAAAAATACACCCGACAGGCAGGAGTTTATTATTGATAATCTGAAAGTGGAGCTGAACCTGGTGGAAGAAATTAGCGCATAACTTTATTCATTTATGATTTTTTGAAAACAACATGATTCATATTGTATTTAACGAGGCAGATGTGGCAGTACTGAACCAGGCAATGGAACTGGATGAAACACTGCAGGGTGAAATCAGGCAGGTGAAAGATGATTTTGCTGTTGGTCCACTAAAAGATATTTACACGCCGGAAGGTATAGAAGCCCGTAAAAACTGGTGGCTTACTGTTTTAGCTGGCGGCGACCTGGATGGAAAGGCCGGTATTATACTTACCGATGATGTAGGTATGGTGGCTGAGTTGCAGGAGCAGCTTCGCACCAATCCGGAAGAAAGAGTTTGGATCTGGGCGGCCCAGAATAAGCATGACGTAAGCGGCTATTATTGGCTGATGAGCCAGCTGAAAGAATTCCAGGGTCGCATTTATATTCTGTACCTGAATAATCTGCCTTTTCTGAATGAAAAAGGACAGTTGTTTTACCCGGAGTGGATCAGCCAGATTCTTCCCAAAGAAATGATAAAAGCCAGGCGATTGGCAAGACCCGTTACCGCCAGTGAGTTTGAAGTTGATCCCGATGAATGGACCCGGCTGTGTAATGAAGAAAAAATGGTACGCTTGCTTGAAGGGGGAAAGAAACTGGTACAGAAGGAAGAGAACTTTTATGATGCCGAGCTGAAGAATTTTATCACGAACGATTGGCAAAAAGCGGCTAAAATTCTTCACCAGTTTCTGAGTAAGGCGAAACACACAACCGGTGATATGTTTCTTCTATGGCGGTTGAAGCAATTACTGCAGTCAGACCTTTATGATGTACAGGGCGAAGTAAAGAATATGAAGGACTTTGAAGTGAAAAAAAAGTCGGGGGAGTTGTTTGAAGTGCAAAATGGATAAATGAACGAATTGATATGAGTGCAGCTAAGAAAAAGGAAAATGTATTTGAACTGGAAGGAGGTGTACAGGGACAGTATAAAAACTGGTTTCTGGATTATGCATCGTATGTAATCCTGGAGCGGGCGGTTCCTGCAGTGGAAGACGGATTAAAACCGGTTCAGCGGCGGATCCTGCATGCCATGAAAGAGATGGATGATGGACGTTTCAACAAAGTGGCGAATATCATCGGGCAGGCGATGCAATATCATCCGCACGGTGATGCCAGCATCGGCGATGCATTGGTCAACCTGGGACAGAAAGAGTTGTTGATTGAAACCCAGGGTAACTGGGGCGATGTTCGTACCGGCGATGATGCGGCAGCACCCCGCTACATCGAAGCCCGCTTGTCGAAGTTTGCACTCGAAGTTGCCTTTAACAGCAAAACAACAGAATGGCAACTTAGTTATGATGGCCGCAAAAATGAACCGGTTGTTTTACCCATGAAGTTTCCTTTGTTATTGGCGCAGGGAGCTGATGGGATTGCAGTGGGACTCAGTACCAAAATTCTACCGCATAACTTTTGTGAACTGATTGAAGCTTCTGTAAAATATTTACGTGGAAAGCGATTTGAACTGGTGCCCGATTTTCAAACGGGCGGCATGCTTGATGTTACCAATTACAATGAAGGCAAGAGGGGCGGTAAGGTCCGGGTGCGTGCCACGATAGTGGAAGCTGATAAAAAAACACTTTTGATTAAAGATGTGCCTTATGGCGTTACCACAACGCAGTTGATGGAAAGCATTGTTAAGGCAAACGACCAGGGTAAAATAAAAATCAAAAAGGTAACCGACAATACTGCCGCACAGGTAGAAATACAGATTGATCTGGCACCGGGTATTTCTCCTGATATAACGATTGACGCACTGTATGCCTTTACAGATTGTGAAGTTTCAATCAGCCCCAATGCCTGTATCATCATTGATCAGAAACCCCGCTTTGTAGGTGTACATGAACTGTTGCGTTATTCGGTGGACCAAACAAAAGAGCTGCTTCGTAGAGAACTCGAAATTAAGTTGGGCGAGTTACAGGAGAAATGGCACTATACATCACTGGAGAAAATTTTCTTTGAAGAAAAAATCTATAAAGAACTGGAGAAAAAGCATGAAACCTGGGAGAAGGTTATTGAAGCGATAGATCAGGCATTTGTTCCATTCAAAAAACAACTGCGTAGAGAAATAACCAGGGAAGATATTGTCAAATTAACCGAAAAGCCGGTACGACGGATTTACAGGCTCGATATTGATGAATTAAATGCACAGATCAAAAGCCTGGAAGCAGATATCAGACAAGTGAAGTTTGACCTTGAAAACCTGGTTGACTTTACGGTTACGTATTATGAAAACCTGCTGAAAAAATTCGGGAAAGGCCGTGAGCGTAAAACGGAAATCAGGCAATTTGAAACGATACAGGTTAAACAAGTGGCAATTGCTAATACCAAACTGTATGTAAACAGGGAAGACGGTTTTATTGGCACGTCAATCAAAAAAGATGAATACCTGTTTGACTGCTCAGACTTTGATGATATCATCGTGTTTACAAAACGGGGATTGATGAAAGTGGCAAAAGTGGGAGAGAAGATTTACATTGGTAAGGACATTATTCATGTTGCCGTTTTTCAAAAAAATGATGAACGTACCACTTACAATATGATTTATGCCGATGGGAAATCAGGAGTAAGCTTTGCCAAGCGCTTCAATGTTACCGGGATCACCCGTGACAAAGAATATGATCTCACCAAGGGTGATGAAAAGAGCAAAGTGCATTATTTCAGTGTCAACCCAAATGGCGAAGCTGAAGTGGTAAAGGTGGTGCTGAGCCCCAGCTGCAGTGCCCGTAATAAAGAGTTTGATTTTTACTTTGAAGAACTTGATATCAAAGGAAGAAGCAGCATGGGTAACCAGGTTACGAAGTATCCTGTTAAATCAGTAAAATTTAAAGAGAAAGGGAAAGCAACACTTAGTGGCAAGAAAATGTGGTTTGATGATAAATTCGGCCGCCTGAATACGGAAGAAAAAGGTCAGTACCTGGGAATGTTTGAACCGGAAGACCGCATTCTGGTCATATACCGGGATGGCTTTTATGAAATTACCGACCAGGAACTGACACAACGGATTGATTCCGAAAATGTAGATTTGATTGAACGGTTTAATCCGGATTGTATTATTACAGCTGTTTACCTCGATAACGACAAGTATCAATACAATGTAAAGCGGTTTAAAATTGAAACCTCAACCCTGAAAACGAAATTCTTCTTCATCAAGGAAGGTGAAGGTAATTATGTAGAAGCAGTTACCACCGATCCGGAACCAGTACTTGCTATTCAAAGTGGAAAAGGTTCGCAAATCAGAAAGGCAAAAATGAAACTCGCAAAAATTGCGGAAGTAATGGGCTGGAAAGCGGTGGGAGCGAAACTGGCTGATTACAATAAAAGTATGGAAATGGAGTGGGTGAAGGAAGAAGCAACGCCACAGACAGAATTATTTGAGTAACGGGTGTGGTTTCTTTACCGAATGTACTTTTTCATTTCCCGCTCTACATCCCGGGTTTTGATGGTTTCCCGTTTATCGTGCAGTTTCTTTCCTCTGCCTAAACCGATTTCGATTTTTGCCAGGCTTTTATCGGTAAAGAAAATGCGGAGTGGAACTATTGTGAAACCTTTTTCCTTCAGTTTTGCATCCCACTTTTTTAATTCCCTTTTTGTAAGCAATAACTTACGGTCATGAACGGCCATATGGTTGTTGGTGGTTCCAAACCGGTATTCGGCTATATGTAATCCTTTAATCCACAGTTCACCTTTGTGAAAAAAGCAGTAAGCATCTGTAAAACTTACTTTTCCTTCCCGGATTGATTTTACTTCTGTTCCGGCCAATACCATTCCTGCCACCAGTTTATCCTCTATGTGGTATTCAAAAAAAGCAGAACGGTTCTTAATTTCCATAAAATAAAAAGCAATCAATGAATCGTGATCAGCAGCGCTTCATTGATTGCAAAGTTATGAGACGATGATCAGTTCTTCAACAACGAAAAAATGACGCCCAGTTTTTCTTTGATTTCTTTGCGGTCGATGATAAGATCCAGGAAACCATGCTCCAGTAAAAACTCACTTCGCTGGAATCCTTCTGGCAAATCTTTTTTAATTGTTTCTTTGATGACACGTGGTCCTGCGAAGCCGATTAATGCACCCGGTTCACCTATATTTAAATCTCCCAGCATTCCAAAAGAGGCGGTAACACCACCAAACGTAGGATCAGTGAGATAGGTGATATAAGGGATTTTTGCATCAGTGAGTTGCGACAGTTTTCCGCTGATTTTAGCCAATTGCATCAATGAAAAAGCACTTTCCATCATCCGGGCTCCGCCTGACTTGCAAATCATAAGCATCGGCAGATTTTTTTCAATACAGTAATCTGCAGCCCTGGCAATTTTTTCTCCCATCACACTACCCAGCGAACCACCGATGAAATCGAAGTCCATGCAACATACAACTGCTTCATGGTCGGAAATTTTACCAGTAGCCACCCTGATAGAATCATGCAGATCTGTTTTTTTCCAGATTTCTTCCAATCGCTTGCCATAGGGTTTCAGATCGGTAAAACCGAGGAAGTCCTTGGATCGAATATTGTCAAACAGCTCACAATAAGAGTCGCCATCAAACAAAATATCATAGTATTCATTGCTTCCAATACGGTGATGATAATTACACTGAGGGCATACATGCTTATTATCGGCTAATTCCTGAGTGGTACTTGTGTATTTACACTCAGGGCATTTTGCCCATAAACCTTCCTGAATTTCCTTCTTCTCCGAGGTTTTAGTCAAAATACCTTTTTGAACACGCTTGAACCATGCGGAGCGGGAGGCATCTGCCTGCGGAAGATCATCGCCTGTCAGGTTCTTCTCAATATCTTCTTCTTGTTTTGCCATTCAATGAAAGTTAAGAATAAAAGGAAGATCAATTCTTATGCATTTCTGTTAATGCAGTTTAAGTCTTCAAAGGCAGTTTCAAGCCGCTTTATGAAGCTTTCTTCACCTTTGCGTAGCCATACCCTTGGGTCGTAATACTTTTTATTGGGGCTATCTGGTCCTTCGGGATTGCCGAGTTGTCCTTGCAGATAGCCTTCGTGTTTTTTATAATTATTTAATACTCCTTCCCAGAAGGCCCATTGCAGATCGGTATCAATGTTCATTTTGATGGCACCGTAACTGATTGCTTCACGAATCTGGTGCTGGGGAGAGCCGCTTCCACCGTGAAATACAAAGTAAACAGGCTTGGGTCCGGTACTGAACTTTTGCTGGATATACTTTTGACTGTTGTTCAGAATTTCCGGACGTAGCTCTACATTTCCAGGTTTGTAAACCCCGTGCACGTTGCCAAAGGCGGCCGCAACGGTGAACAGACGTCCAACTTTTCCTAATTCTGCGTAAGCAAACGCAACATGCTCGGGTTGGGTATACAGTTTATCGTTCTCAACGTCGCTGTTATCCACTCCATCTTCCTCACCACCGGTTACACCCAGTTCAATTTCTACTCCCATTCCCAAAGGGGCCATCCGCTTAAAAAATTCTACAGAAGTGTGAATGTTCTCTTCAATCGGCTCTTCACTCAGGTCAAGCATATGTGAACTGAAAAGAGGTTGTCCTTTTTCTTTGTTAAACTCAACTCCTGCATCAATCAAACCACTGATCCAGGGTAGCCATTTTTTGGCAGCATGATCGGTATGAAGAATTACGGGAACCCCATAGTATTTCGCTACGTTATGAATGTGCAATGCCCCGGAAATTGCCCCACGGATATTGCCCTGGAGTTGATCGTTGGGCATTCCCTTGCCCGCAATAAACTGTGCACCTCCATTGGAAAACTGAATGATTACAGGCGAATTTACTTTTGCGGCTGTTTCCAGCGTGGCGTTGATTGTGTTTGTGCCAATTGTATTAACGGCAGGTAATGCAAACTCGTTTTGTTTGGCATCATTCAACAGGGCTTCCAGTTCTTCACCAAATAAAACCCCGGCTTTGTACTTACTCATGATAAAAATTTTAGCTGTTCGTTGTTTCTAAGGAGCCGCTAAGATACTTAAAACCGGAAAACAGCCCTCACGAAGCGTTCTTTCGTTGTTCACATTCAGAATCGGAGCAAAAAAATCCCCGGTTTGATTTCTTTCACCTGTGCTGCTTTTTGCACGAGTGCATCGGCCAGAAAAGCCTTTCGCTCCAGGTCAGACTTATAAAAAAACAAGAATTGCCCGATTCCCATGCTGCGTGCTGCCTGCACATAGCCGAGATCGGAGACCTTGCCAGGTACGGGTGTATAATAAACAAGTTTATTGAGGTAGGCTACAATCATGCATTCTTCAATGGATGTGTTGGAAGCAAACGAACCCTTCAATCCTTCCTGTTGAAGCATTTCCGCCAGTTGATGCACTTCTTTTTGCTTACCGGAGCTGTCTTTAAGCTGATTTACCGGTTCAAGGAGAAAGCTTCCGAAAAACAGTATCCATGCAAAGATTGCCTGTTTACCTGCTATTTGATGATGTAACAAGTAACGATGCAGCAACTCCACACCCACAACCAGGAAATAGAAACTGGTAACCCATAAAAACCGCTCTTCAATATGAATCAGCAGATAACCTGCCGGCAAACCCAGAAACAAGAGTAACAAAAAGCCATCTCTGCTCCTGAAATGCTTCAGGAAGCGGATTGTCAGTAAAAACAAAATTCCGGGTAAAAGAAACGAAATCTGAAACAGAATTTTCAACCACTCCTGGGTATTGTACAACGCAACTCTTACCTGGTGCAGTAACAGCGATGTGGAAGAGAACAGCGTGAAAAACTGCTCCTGTGTGTACCACGGATCTTCCCACCAGGAAGCAGCCAGTTGATGGGGAGGCGGATAAAAATCAAGAGTTGAATTTCTTACCGGTATAAGGTACCAGCTCATATTCAGTTTTCCGGCAGTTCCCGTCATCCACTGGCTATACTTGAAATAGAGTAAAATAATCCAGGGAACACAGTATATAAGGAATGTCAGTAAGCCTGCCGCAAGGTTGGTCCATTGCCGTTGTTGCCTGTTAAGCAACAGATGTAATAACAAAAAGTGAAGCAGAAAAAAGGGAAACGCATAGGCCTTGGCGAGGTATGCCAGTGCTCCCACGACACCCGCTGCAATATTTTTCTTCCTGTTGGTAAAGAAGTCTTCTGAGCCGGTGATGTGTAAGTAACACATCAGTAATGCAACTAATAACAAGTCTGCAGCCAGCTCATACCAGGAGTAGTAAAGCAAGAGCACTATAGCTGTCAGAAGCGAGGGTAGATGCAACATCGCCGGAACAGCATATCTTTTTAAAAGTTTTTGGAATAAAACAAGAATCAGAACTGCCAGCAGAGCATTTGAAATTTTAAAGGCGCTGATAGTTGGTATGCCAATTTTAAGTAACGGGATTACCAACCAAGAATGCAGCGGGCTCCAGTAACCATTCACGGCTTCCTGCCAATGCCCGCCGGCATACAGTTCAGCAACAGCAGCATAGCCCGTTCCGTCCACATCAAATATATATTTATAAAAGGGCCATCCAGCGGCGAAGAGCAGCAGGAAGGAAACTATTACAAGCAGCAGCTGGCGATCAGATGAGTTCATTATTTTCTAAAAATAAGCTTTCCCTAAGTTCTGCAAAATAATCAGCTGCCTGCAACAGACGGCTTCCGTACCATGAAAAAAACTCTCCGTTTACCAATACAACTTTTGAAAGTGGACAAATTCGCTTGAGTTCTGCAACATGGTTTTCTTTGAAAGGGTAGGGCTCAGATGATAGAAATATGAAATCTGGTTGTAAATTTTTAAGGGTAGTTTCATCCAACTGTGGATAACGCACTTGCTCAAGTATGTTGTCAAAGCCTGCCATGCGCAGCATGTCACTGATAAATGTATCACTGCCGGCAGCCATAATCGGATTACGCCAGATCAGATACAATGCCGTTCCAATGGGCCGTATTGAAATTGTTGCGCATTTTTCTGTAATTGAATGAACAATAGCGTCAGCACGTTCATATGTGTCCGTTATGTAACCTATATCCTGTATCATGTGGAAGGCATCCTCTAAAGTAGAAATGACACTTGTATAAACCGGGCAAAAGCTGCTGATGGCTTCCACTTGTTCCTTCACATTCTCTTCTTTATTAGCAATTACCAGGTCGGGCTGTAATGACTTAACCAGGTCAATGTCAATTTGCTTGGTTCCACCAACACGTTGTTTGGTTCGGTACCATTGCAACGGATAAATGCAAAATTTTGTAATGCCTGCCACTTCCTGCTCCAGGCCCAGGTCATACAGCAATTCGGTTTGGGAGGGCACCAGTGAAATGATCCGTTTGGGTGCGACGGGTAAGAAAAGCAATTTGCCTGTTTGATCCTGAACTTGTTTCATGTTCATTTCAAACAGGCAAATTAATTAAATTATGCGGTTCCCGGTGTCAGGTCAGAAGGTAAGGTAACATAGGTGGAACCGGATTTATAATTCTTTTTTAAACTTATTCAGGATAATTGGATGTGGTTTGAATAAATAGAAAAAAAGATCTGGATTTCATAGAACGGATTTACTCGGTTTTTGATAGGATCCAGATCTTTTTCAAGCCTTTTGTTCTCTTGGTTCCGTAGTCAGATGATTCTGATGCGGTTGGCTGATGTGGTTTTTCAGGTGGATTGGTTCAGGTGTTTTTAGCAGGTCAGTTTGGTTTTTCGTTGGATGTGGATTTTTCGTGGTTAGGTTTGGTTTTTGGATACTTGGATTTTCTACGTTTTTGGTTTTCTTACAGGTCTAATGGATTAAAAAAAATAAAAAAAAGAAGTTGAATGATATTGGATTTTTATTTCAATTTTTCAATGGTATTGGATATTTCTTGCAGGTGTATCTTTCGATCAGCGATTGATATCGTATCAATCAACTTCTGACACAAAAGTAGAAAGGGTGCAACTTCTGTACAAGAGCAATACTTCTCTATTTCCTGGTATCGGTATTTCCCACATTGATCGTAATGATTCGACAGATCTGATCGTAGTTCTACGTGTAAAAAGATGCTGCAAAACTTCGTGGCTGCTGAGATAAAGACGCAAGAAAAACAAGAAAGCCCTGAAAATCAGGGCTTTGTGCATTAATATCTAAATGAGGTCTTCTATTTAGTAAGAGATTGAATGAGGTCGTATTTGGTAACAATGTGGAAATTTCCTGCTTCGTCCTTGCTTACAACTGCTCCCTGTTCTTTCGTAATAAGGGTACTTAAGCGCTCAATGGGTGTGTCAAACGGGACAATTGGGAGAGGGAGTTCCAGTACTTCTGCTACTTTTTCACTTTTCAAATCCGGATTTGAAAAAAGCTTATTAAACAAACCGTTTTCAGAGATTGCGCCGATCATTTGATTTGCTTTATCGAAAACGGGTATCTGTTCAATATCATATTTCTTCATAAGTTCTACCGCTTCCGCCACTGAACGATCTGGCTCTACCCAAATCAAACGGTTATGTGCTCTTGCAGAAACAAGATCTCTGAATGTTTTTACATCCAGAAAACCACGCTCCATCATCCATTGGTCATTATAAATTTTTCCAACATAACGACTTCCGTGATCATGAAGAATACAAACGACCAGGTCATCACTTTTTAAACGATCTTTTAACTGAAGTAAACCCTGTATGCAGCTACCTGCACTATATCCACAAAACAGTCCTTCTTCTTTTGCAAGCCTTCGTGCCATAACGGCTCCATCCTTATCTGTAACCTGCTCAAAGTGGTCTATAAAACGCATATCATAATTTTTGGGTACAAAATCTTCCCCAAAACCTTCGCTGATGTACGGGTGTACTTCATTCATATCTATTTCGCCGGTGCGGAAATACTTCGTAAGCAGTGAACCATAAACATCAATGGCCCAAATCTGTATGTTTGGATTTTTTTCTTTCAGGTATTGAGCTGTTCCGGTGATAGTACCACCGGTACCTGCAGTGCATACAAGGTGTGTGATTTTACCGTCTGTTTGTTCCCAAATTTCCGGCCCGGTACTTTCATAATGTGCCTGCCTGTTGGCCAGGTTATCATACTGGTTCATGTGCAGTGAATTCGGAATTTCTTTGGCCAGCCGGGCTGCCACACTATAATAACTCCGTGGATCTTCGGGCAAAACGTTGGTGGGGCAAACAATTACTTCTGCGCCTACTGCTTTCAGAATATCAGCTTTTTCCTTGGATTGTTTATCGGTCGTTACAAAAATGCATTTGTAACCCTTTACCACAGCTGCCAACGCCAATCCCATACCGGTATTGCCGCTTGTTCCTTCAATAATGGTACCACCTGGTTTCAGTTTCCCTTCCTGCTCGGCTACTTCCACCATTTTCAAAGCCATCCTGTCTTTGATGCTGTTACCGGGATTGAAGTAATCTACTTTTGCTGCTACTAAACAGGGCAGTTGCCGGGTGATTTTATTTAAGCGAATCAACGGGGTATTACCTATTGTTTCCAGTATATTGTTTTTGATATCCATTCAATAGAATTATTGGTTGCAAAGTTACGCCGATTCACAGCAACAATCTGTAAAGACTTCGTCTCTCTTTATGACGGTTAGTTTTTGAGGAAATCCAATGCTATCCGAATCATGGGATCGTAACTGTTCACTACTCGGAAATATCCATCTTTCTTCCACAATTGCCGTGCAATCATTGCATAAATCTGGCGCAGCAGAAATTCTTTTTGTACAGTTGAGAAGGCATCAGTATCCAGTTTTTCAGTTTGCAGTTCACCCTTCAGCATTTCCCACAACCTTGGATCGTTAGAAAGTTGCGATACTAATGCAGCAGCAGAAGTATGTTGCTCCAATTGTTTCCTGTATTTCAGAAAATAACTAAATGCAACCTTTGAAAGGGAAGCCTGCTTGAGATTTGTATTTTTAAAGAGGTAGAGTTCTGAAGAGTCAAGTGCTACAAAAAGATCTGGTGAAATTCCTCCGCCACCATACACAATACGGCCGCCCTTTGTTCGAAACGAAGATCCCTCGTGCCTGGATGTGTCATTGTGAAAAACTTCTCCGTTTTTATAGCGTTCGGCAATTTCTTTTTCATATACAGAATCGGCACCTTTCCGGTAAGGTTTTTGAATACTTCTTCCCACTGGCGTATAATAACGTGATACAGTAAGACGGATGGCACTTCCATCACGCAGGTTGAATTGTTCCTGCACCAATCCTTTTCCAAATGAACGTCTGCCAATGATCGTGGCTCTGTCCCAATCCTGCAAAGCGCCAGATAGTACTTCACTGGCACTGGCAGATCCCTCGTTAATCAGGAGTACAAGGCGTCCGTTTTCAAACAGACCGGGTCTTCTTGCCGTATAAATCTGTTTAGGTGTTGATTTTCCATTTGTATAAACAATTTCTTTTGATCCATCCAGAAATTCATCAGCAATCTGCACAGCATCGTCGAGAATACCTCCTCCATTATCTCGTAAATCAAGTATCAACTGCTTCATGCCGCTTTTATTCAAACGCTCGAGGTGCTCCATAAATTCTTCATAGGTAGTGGATGCAAATTTGTTCAACCGGATGTAACCGGTACTATCCTGCAAGAGATAGGCTGCATCCACACTTTTCAAAGGGATAACCCCTCTGTTGACTGTGATGGTTTGTTTATTTGCCTGGCGCAACAATACCAGGTTGACAGATGATCCCCGGGGGCCCCGTACAATTTTGCGGATGCGATCTGGATTTGACTTCACTCCCGATACCATAGAATCATTGGCTGAAAGTATTTGATCGCCCACCTGCAAACCTGCTGCTTCTGCCGGTCCTTTGGAGCTCAGGCCCAGCACAGTAACTGTATCATTCAGTAGCTCAAATTCAACTCCTATCCCTTCAAAATTACCTTGCAATTCATCACTCATTTGCTTCACTTGCTCGGCAGGAATAAACATCGAATGAGGGTCTAACTGATTGAAAACGTTTTCAATAGCAAGATAGGCGAGGGAGTCGGTGTTCACAGAATCCACATATTTCCGGGTCACCAGTTCGAGGATTTCCTGCAGGTTCGCTTTCTTTTGTTTACCAGGGAAAGAAGGGCCAAAATGTCCCATATTATCTTTTAGTTTATAGCCGAAGAACATGCCGGCTACCAGGGTCGCAGATAATAGAAAGGGAAGCCAGACTTGCAGCTTTTTTTTTGTCATCTTTGGATTTTAATAAGAAACCGGGAGCGAATTTCATGAAAATAACCCAGATTCTCCCCAAGTTTTGAAGGGATTGTAATAAATTACACGAAAGGTTAGAAACAACGATATCACAATGGCAAGTATACAACTACTGGCAGACAGCGGTGCTACGAAGGCTGAATGGTGTTTGCTGAAGGGTACAAAGAAAAAGATTTTGTTTACGCAAGGTATTAGTCCGTACTTTCTAAAGCAGGGACAAATTGAAGAGCTACTCCGGAAAGAGCTGTATCCCCGTTTAAAAAAGGAACAGATTTCTCAAATTCACTATTACGGCACCGGTTGCAGTAATCCGCAAAATGTAAAGAATATCAGGAATGCGCTGCGTACTGTTTTCCCTGGTACAAAAGAGGTACAGGTAACACACGATTTGATGGGTGCTGCACGTGCCGTGTGTGGTACAAAACCCGGTATTGCCTGCATTTTGGGTACCGGGTCTAACTCCTGTTTTTTTAATGGAAAGCGGATCGTTAAAAACAGTCCCGGGCTGGGATATATACTGGGCGATGAAGGTAGTGGTGCTTATCTTGGACGAAAGGTGATTCAACATTTTCTCTATAATACATTTGAAGGGGAGCTATTACATAAGTTCAATGAAACCTTTCAAACCAGCCAGATTGAAATTTTAGACCGGGTTTACCGGCAACCCTTACCAAATCGCTATATGGCTTCGTTTGCTCTTTTTCTGTCGGAAAACAGGGGTCACTTTATGGTCGAAAATATTCTGGAGGATTCTTTTAACGACTTTTTCTTCAATCATCTGTACAAGTATAAAGAAAGCTGGAAGTACCCCATTCATTTCGTAGGTGGGGTTGCCTATGCATTCAGAGATGTGTTGAAAGAATTGTGTACGACTTATGGTTTGCAATGTGGTACCATTCTCAAACACCCAATGGAAGGTTTGATTGCTTACCATAAGTAACCAGCAGTTACGGCGGTACTTCAGTTAATTCACGGTTACTTGCAGTAACTGAAGTAACTTGCGCTTCACCAAACAGCTCAAACAAACGGATCATGTCGAACGAATTTTTAAAGGTTACAGAAGCAGAGTCCCGGTACAGACATTTAGAAAATATGAGCGTATTGGAATTACTGGAGAACATCAACCAGGAGGATCAGGTGGTGCCCGATGCTGTAAAGCGTGCCATTCCCTCCATTGAACCCCTGGTACAAGCCATTTCCGACAAAATGCTGATGGGTGGACGTCTGCTCTATATCGGCGCAGGTACCAGCGGTCGGCTTGGTATTGTAGATGCCAGCGAATGTCCGCCTACTTATGGAGTGCCGTATGGCTTGGTCATTGGTATCATTGCAGGTGGCGAAAAAGCAATCACCACTGCAGTGGAATTTGCGGAAGACAGCAAAGAGCAGGGCTGGCTTGACTTACAGGAGTATCATGTCACCAACAAGGATGTAGTAATTGGAATTGCAGCTAGTGGCACCACACCTTATGTAATTGGTGCACTGGAAGAATGCCGGCAGCGGGGGATTATTACCGGTAGTATCAGTTGTAATCCGAATTCACCGGTAAGTGCTGTGGCCGACTACCCGATTGAGGTGGTCGTGGGCCCCGAATTTGTTACCGGCAGTACCCGCATGAAAAGCGGAACCGCACAGAAGCTGGTGCTCAATATGATTTCCACTTCGGTTATGATCCAATTAGGAAGGGTGGAAGATAACCGCATGGTGAACATGCAACTCAGCAATGAAAAACTGGTTGACCGGGGCGTAAAGATGCTGATGCTCCGTAGCGGAGTCTCTGACTATGAACAGGCCAAACAGTTATTGCTCACACACGGCACGGTGAAAAACGCACTTGTTGCATTGCAACAATAACTGTTACAACAGTTGGTTGATTCGATTCCCGGTTTTTGAAAGTAAGTTCCCCATCTGGATTCTTACTCATCAACGATTTAAAACTAACACTTGTAGTATGCAGGGCTCTGTTTATCTTGTGCCCATGCAATTAATTGTACATAGCTCATCTGTAAGTCCGGCGCTGACCGGCCGTACAATTACCACCATTACAATCCGCTG
The DNA here is from genome assembly GCA_943368955.1 of Chitinophaga pinensis. Lineage (GTDB taxonomy): Bacteria > Bacteroidota > Bacteroidia > Chitinophagales > Chitinophagaceae > Lacibacter > Lacibacter pinensis_A. Next base: position 285,504 of record CALRLY020000002.1, on the reverse strand, counting down.
AGCGGATTGAATACTACCATATTACCCCCTGCCTCGGTAACGAGAGATTGCAAACAAACCCATTACGACTTTACCCAAACCTAAATACCTCCTCAACAAATGAAAGTTCTGAAATTCGGCGGCACATCCATGGGCAGTGCAGCTGTTATGAAACAAGTGGCTGCTATTGTGGCTGCAGATAGTAATCCGTGTGCTGTAGTAGTTAGCGCCATGAGTGGTACTACCGATTTATTGATCCAATGCGGCGAACAGGCAGCTGCCGGTAGTGAAACTTATAAAGATCTCTTACGGCAGATTGAACTGCGGCATATGGAAGCTGCAAAAGAACTCATTCCGGTACAAAACCAGAGCAGCGTACTGAGTCTAATAAAAAAAGGCTGCAATGAAATTGAAGATATCTGCAATGGAATTTTCCTGCTCAGTGAATGCTCACTGCGGACGAAAGATAAACTCATGAGCTATGGTGAGTGGCTATCTTCCCGCTTGTTTGAATCTGCTTTGCAACATGCAGGAATCAATGCTTCATGGAAGGATGCACGGGAACTTATCCGCACCAATTCTCATTTCGGAAATGCTGTTGTTGATTTTACTGTTACCAATAAACAAGTGGAAACGTTTTTTTCTGCCGGTAACAGTCAGGTAACCGTTGTGCCCGGCTTTATTGCCAGTGATGCGAATGGAGTAACAACCACATTGGGTAGGGGAGGCTCTGATTATACAGCAGCGATTCTTGCGGCAGCAGTACAGGCCGATAGCCTTGAAATCTGGACCGATGTTAGCGGTATGATGACTGCAGATCCCCGTTGGGTTGCCAATGCGAAAATCATCCCCTCCATATCGTACCAGGAGGCAATGGAGTTGTCGCATTTCGGTGCGAAAGTGATTTATCCGCCCACCATTCAGCCAGTGCTGGGTAAACGTATTCCCATCCTCATAAAAAATACCTTTGCCCCGGCAGATGCAGGAACTCTCATTGAAAATGCATCGGCACGGGATAATATCATCCGTGGTATTTCAAGCATCAACTCCATCGCCTTGCTGAGTCTTGAAGGAAGTGGTATGATTGGTATACCCGGCTTTTCTGCCCGCTTGTTTGATGCGCTGGCGAAGTCAAGAATCAATGTTATTCTCATTACCCAAAGTTCTTCCGAACATTCCATCTGTGTGGGAATCAACGCTGCTGAAGCTAACCGTGCCAAAGAAGCCGTGGACCATGCGTTTGAACTGGAAATTGAAGCAAAGAAAGTGGAACCACTGCAGATTGAAACCGATCTTTCCATCGTTGCCCTGGTGGGTGATAATATGAAGCATCACACTGGGGTGAGCGGACGCATGTTCAGCACACTCGGCCGTAATGGTGTAAACATACGTGCCATTGCACAGGGCTCAACGGAACGTAACATTTCGGCTGTTGTTGCGTCAAGGGATGTTCGTAAAGCAATCAATGTGTTACATGAGGAGTTTTTTGAAACCGTAAAAAAACAGGTGAATCTTTTTGTGGTAGGAACGGGCAATGTTGGTAAACGGTTGCTGGCCCAGATTCAGCAGCAGCAATCGTACCTCGAAACAAATCTGCGGCTCCAACTTAATCTTGCCGGTTTGTGTAACAGCCGTCATATGCTGATTGCGGAAGAGGGAATTGAACTGTCAAACTGGGAGCAACAGTTGAGCCAATCTTCCAAAGCCGATCTGCAGCAGTTTGTACAAACTATTATCGCTAAAAATCTGCCTAACTCTGTATTTGTAGATATCACGGCACATGAAGTGGTGGCAGATGTATATGCCGGCCTGCTGGAACAAAGTATTTCGGTTGTGGCTTGTAATAAAATTGCAGCTTCTTCTCCTTATACTAATTATAAACGATTGAAAGATCTTTCAAGGGAATACAATGCATCCTTCCTGTTTGAAACAAATGTGGGCGCCGGACTACCGGTGATAGGTACCCTGAATGATTTGCTTAAGAGCGGCGACCGCATCAACCGTATGGAAGCTGTATTAAGTGGTACGCTCAACTTCGTATTCAACCACTACGACGGAACCAGGCCTTTTGCAGAAGTGGTGCGTCAGGCTCAGGAAGAGGGGTATACAGAACCCGATCCACGTCTTGATTTGAGCGGAACAGATGTCATGCGTAAAATTATGATCCTGGCCCGTGAAGCCGGTGAGCATCTTGAAATGGAACAAATCACCTGTAACGGATTTTTGCCGGAAAGCTGCATGAAAGGATCTGTTGCTGATTTTTATACAGAAATGGCCCGGCAGGAAGCACATTTCAGAAGCTTGTATGAAGCAGCTGCTGCACAGCAATGCAAACTCAAATTTGTTGCATCGTTTGAGAAAAAGGATGGTACAGTAACTGCATCGGTAGGGCTGCAGCATATAGCCCCGCAAAGCGATTTTTACCACCTCTATGGCAAGGATAACCTGGTGCTGTTTTTTACCGACCGGTACAAAGAGCAGCCCATGGTGATCAAAGGAGCCGGGGCCGGAGCCGATGTTACCGCCAGTGGTGTATTTGCCGATATTCTCCGGGCTGTTTAATGAATGTATATGAAAGAAATTTTAGTGAAATGCCCAGCAACAGTCGCCAATCTTGTATGTGGCTTTGATATTTTAGGGATGGCCCTGCAGGAGCCGTATGACCTGATGAAGTTGAGGCTTACCGATCAGCCAGGTGTTGTAATCACCAATAAGGATGCGTACAATTTGCCTGTGGAGCCTGAAAAAAATGTGGCAGGCGTGGTATTGCTTTCTATTCTTGAAAAGCTGAGCGAACCAATTGGATTTGAAGTGGAGATTGAAAAGCATATCAAACCCGGAAGCGGACTTGGTTCCAGTGCAGCTAGTGCGGCAGGTGCGGCTGTGGCAGCTAATTACCTGTTAGATCAGCGGTTTACCAATGAAGAACTGGTGCAGTTTGCCATGAACGGCGAAAAACTGGCAAGTGGTGTCAAGCATGCCGATAATATTACACCCTGTATCACCGGAGGTGTAACGCTCATCCGCTCCATACATCCGCTCGATATTGTTGCCCTTCGTTCTCCCGATCTGTTTGTGACGGTGGTTCATCCGCAGATCGAAGTAAAAACCAGTGACGCCCGGCAAATTTTGCGGAAAGAAGTGCTGCTGAAAGATGCTATCAAACAATGGGGCAATATTGCGGGACTCGTAGCCGGATTTGAAAAAGGAGATACAGATTTAATTGGCCGCAGTCTTGAAGATGTGATCATAGAACCTGTTCGCAGTATTCTTATTCCCGGTTTTGATACCATCAAACAACAGAGTAAACTGGCAGGAGCACTTGGGGGCGGAATTTCGGGAAGCGGCCCTTCTGTTTTTATGCTCAGTAAAGAGCTGGCTGTCGCTGAAAAAGTGGAACGAATCATGCAGGATGTATTTCAACGTTTGGGAATTGAGTACAAAACGTATGTTACAACCATTGCCAAACAAGGGGTGATGCCAGTCGAATAATCAGCGCATGCCATTGCCTGCATAATGGTTAAGAAATCAACGTATTTACAATCATTCAGAATAAATCGAGCCATTCTGATAAATAAAATTTAACTGAACTTGAAGTATTATAGTCTCAACAAACAAGCACCCTCTGTTTCTTTCAAAGAAGCAACTATACTAGGCCAGGCACCTGATCGAGGTTTGTATTTTCCGGAACAGATTCCTGTGGTGGATCCCGAGTGGCTTGCTTCTATCACGGATGTGAGCAATGAAGAAATTGCATATCAAGTGATTCAACCGTATGTTGGCGATGAAATTCCGGAAGCCGAACTCCGCCGCATTGCTGCGGAAACGGTGAATTTTCCCGTGCCGTTGATTCCTGTTACCGAAACGATTTCATCACTTGAATTATATCATGGTCCCACGCTCGCCTTCAAGGATATCGGGGCACGGTTTATGAGCCGATGCCTGGGATATTTTGTAAAAGGAAGCAACAGGAAAGTTACGGTATTGGTGGCCACCAGTGGTGATACGGGCGGGGCTGTTGCCAATGGCTTTTACCAGGTGGAAGGCGTGGAAGTGGTGATTCTGTATCCTTCAGGTAAAGTGAGTGGGGTGCAGGAAAAGCAGTTAACAACATTGGGGGCAAACATCCATGCGCTGGAGGTAAATGGCACCTTTGATGATTGTCAGCATCTGGTAAAGCAAGCGTTTGCAGATGAAGAGCTGAACCGGCAGTTGTTTCTCACTTCGGCCAATTCAATCAATGTTGCCCGGTGGTTGCCTCAGCAGTTTTATTACTTTTTTGCCTGGAAGCAGTGGAAAGAAAAACAGGTTCACCCACAGCCTCCGGTTATTTGTGTGCCCAGTGGTAATTTTGGAAATATTTGTGCCGGTATTCTGGCGCATTTCAGCGGCTTGCCGGTACAGCATTTTATTGCTGCCTGCAATTCCAACGCAGTGGTGCCGCAGTTCATGCAAACGCAGGAGTACCGGCCGCAACCTGCCGTTGCCACCATCTCTAATGCAATGGATGTGGGTAACCCCAGCAACTTCATCCGCATACTCGAGTTGTTTCATCATGAGTTTCCCCAATTGAAAGAAAAATTCTCTGCTGTCAGTATCAGCGATGAAGAAACCAAAGAAACCTTACTACGTGTGTTACAGCAACATAACTACCTGCTTGATCCGCATGGTGCAGTGGGTTTTCTGGCATTGGAACGTTATTTGAATGCCCATCCCGGAAACAAAGGAATGGTTCTTGAAACGGCACACCCGGTAAAGTTTTATGACGTGGTGGAGCCATTGACAGGCGAACCGGTTCCACTACCGCAAACTGTTCAGGAACTCATGAAACATCCCAAGCAGGCGGTTCAAATAGAACCAACCTATCACTCACTTAGTGATTTTCTGAAAACCAGATAACCTATTTACTGCGTGTAATTTGTTCTGATATTTGCACAACTGTATGCATGATCTTGAACCATATTACAACTGGCGTCATATTTACGTGAGTGAAGAGGATGAGCGCTCTCCGTTTTACGGACGGGTGTATTCAGAATTTGAATTTTCGCAAACGATTTACAATTATTACATCCACCCGCAATGGGATGATTTCGGCAGCCGTACGATGTATCTGAAGATTCTGATTGCCGATTACGCTGAAAAATATGCTGTTCTGGAGCTTATTGGTGAATGGAATGATGCCATCGAAAATGATATCATGACGTTGAAGCGTGATGTGGTGGACAAACTCATGGAACAGGGTATTTATAAATTCATCGTGATTGCAGAAAACATCCTCAACTTTCATGGAAGCGACAGGGAATATTATGAGGAGTGGTTTGAAGAAATGAACGATGAATATGGCTGGGCTGTCATTCTCAACATGCCTGCACAAAGCCAGTATGATTTTAAAAAACTGAAGTTGAACCGCTACCTGGAACTGATGGAGCTGGATAACTGGCGCATTTACAAACCCTTTCATTTATTCCGGAAAATTGACGGAGAAATCAATGCCCGGCTGACCATTTAGAATTTGGAATTGCACCGGCTGATGATGTAACTTTAAAGAGATTCCAGTTTTTCTAGTAACCCTTTAATGCAACATCATTATGAAACGCTTCCTTCTTTTATGTTCGGCTGTTATGCTCTTGTCGACAACCGGTATGACGCAGGCTACTTTGGATCAGGGAGGTTCAACCGGCTCACCTGAAAACAATTCGAAAGAGGACGGTTCCCGAAAGCATAATATTTTCAAAGTCAATCTCACATCGCTTCCACTTGGTAATTACAGTTTCCAGTATGAACGGGTGTTGGGCAAAAAACTGTCGCTTGCGCTTGGTATCCGCTTCATGCCGGATGGAGGAGTGCCGCTGAAACAAACATTACTGAATGCGGCCAATAACGATCCCGACACGGAAGAAATGATTACCAGCCTTCGTATGAACAACCTCGCTTTTACACCCGAGTTACGGTTTTATCCGGGCAAGAAAGGTTATGGCAAAGGTTTTTACCTGGCACCTTATTACCGCTATGCCACTTTTGAGGCTTCCGGCGTTTCAGTAGAATATCAAAACAGCTCTAATGTCACCAGTACTATTAAGCTATCCGGCGATATTACTACGCATTGCGGTGGCTTGCTGCTGGGGGCTCAATGGTTTATTGGCAAGTCCGTTACACTCGACTGGTGGATTTTAGGTGCACATTACGGTACAAGTAAAGGAACGTTTACAGGCCTTCCCAGTGTACCGCTCACAGCTGATGAGCAAACAGAAATCAGAGACCAGATCAATGGGGTTGAACTGCCTGTTGGCTCTGTAAAGGCAGATGTTACAGCCAACTCAGTAAAAGCCATTCTGGATGGACCGTGGGCTGGTTTGAGGGGCGGACTTTCGATCGGTATCCGGTTTTGAATGTTTAAAATTTTAAGCTGTTCCTGTTAAAAACAACACACAGACTTGCTTTTTTAGTTGTAACCGACAGTCCCTTGCAATTTGTGAAGCAGACTCCCTTAAATTTGCACCGGCTTCACAAAATTCATTAGCTATGACCTGGAAACAGATGTTTACTTCATCGGTAGGGAAAAAATTAGTGATGGGACTTACCGGTCTTTTCCTGATTACGTTTTTAATTGTTCATGCGGGAATCAATGCCTGCATATTTGCAGATTTATCTTTTTTTAACCCCGATGATAACGGCGAAATGTTCAACAAAGCCGCTCATTTTATGGGTTCAACTGTTCTGATCCGTATTATGGAAATTGGTTTGTTTGCCGGTTTTATTCTGCACATTGTGCAGGGGTATATGCTGGAATTAATCAACCGCAGCAGCCGTGGTGTTGGTTATAGTAAGGCCATGGGCAATGAAGGCAGCAAATGGTACAGCCGCAGTATGGGATTGCTGGGTACATTGATCCTGCTGTTCCTGATCCTGCACCTCAGCCATTTTTGGGTACCTGCCCGTTTTACACATGAAGGACTGGAGCCAGCCATGTACAATGGTGTGGTAATGCATGATATGTTCAACCTGATGAAGGTTACCTTTACAGAGTTGTGGGTGGTTGTAGCATATGTATTGGGCTGTTTCTCACTGTTTTGGCACCTGATGCACGGATTCCTGAGTGCATTTCGTACGCTGGGCTTAAGTAACAACCGCTATGTGTTGCTGCTCAACAGTATCGGAATCGGATATTCAGTAATCATTTCCTTGTTGTTTGCTCTTATGCCTGTTGCCATGTATTTGAAATGGGTAGAGTAAGAATGATCAACCGTGTTCATGCAGTTGAAGTGAGTGACACAACCAAAGTTGAACAGAGTACCGGATGCTAGTAAACTAAAAATAACTTCGAATCAAACGAACGATATGCTGAATTCAAAAATTCCTGCCGGTCCGTTAGACAAAAAATGGACAACTTATAAATCCACCTGTAAACTGGTGAATCCTGCCAACAAGCGCAAGCTCGAAGTGATTGTGGTGGGTACCGGTTTGGCTGGTGCTTCAGCTGCAGCATCGCTGGGCGAATTAGGGTATAAAGTGAAAGTATTTTGTTTTCAGGACAGTGCCCGCCGGGCGCATTCCATTGCAGCACAAGGCGGAATTAATGCCGCAAAAAACTACCAGAACGATGGTGACAGTGTATACCGCTTGTTTTATGATACAATCAAAGGAGGAGATTACCGTGCACGTGAAGGCAATGTGCACCGCCTTGCTGAAGTAAGCGGCAATATTATTGATCAGTGTGTGGCACAGGGAGTTCCGTTTGCACGTGAGTATGGCGGATTGCTTAGTAACCGTTCCTTTGGTGGAACACAGGTACAACGCACGTTTTACGCTGCCGGTCAAACCGGGCAGCAATTGCTGATCGGCGCTTATCAATCGCTCGAACGCCAGGTGGCCCTTGGTAATGTTGAGGAATTTACCCGTCACGAAATGCTGGATGTTGTGGTGATTGACGGGAAAGCCCGTGGCATCATTTGCCGTAACCTTGTAACAGGCGAACTGGAACGTCATTTCGGTCATGCGGTATTGTTATGTACCGGAGGCTATGGGAATGTCTTTTATCTTTCCACCAACGCTATGGGCAGCAATGTTACCGCTGCTTGGAAAGCTCATAAAAAAGGAGCGTTGTTTGCCAATCCCTGCTTTACACAAATTCATCCAACCTGTATTCCTGTAACCGGCGATCATCAGAGTAAACTCACGTTGATGAGTGAATCGCTCCGCAACGACGGACGCATTTGGGTGCCGAAAAAGCAAGGCGATAACCGTAAACCCAATGAAATTCCTGAGGAAGAAAGAGATTATTACCTTGAAAGAAGATATCCTGCATTTGGAAACCTGGTTCCCCGTGATGTGGCCAGCCGTGCGGCCAAAGAGCGGTGCGATGCTGGTTATGGGGTAGGTACTTCCAAACAGGCGGTGTATCTCGATTATGCCGATGCTATAAAACGCTATGGTAAAATTGAAGCGGGAAAGCAGGGTCTTTCCAGCCCCGACGAACAAACGATTATAAAGTTGGGAAAAGAAGTGGTGAAGGAAAAGTACGGCAACCTGTTTGATATGTACGAAAAAATCACCGGTGAAAATCCGTACGAAATACCGATGCGTATATACCCGGCTGTACACTATACGATGGGCGGACTCTGGGTGGATTATGAACTGATGACAAATGTGCCGGGGTTGTATGCGCTTGGCGAATGTAACTTCAGTGACCATGGTGCGAACCGTCTCGGTGCATCTGCACTCATGCAGGGCCTGGCCGACGGTTATTTTGTTATTCCTTACACGATTGGTAACTACCTGGCCGATGAAATTCATGTGAAATCAATTGCAACCGATCACCCTGCTTTTGCTGAGGCAGAAAGCAAGGTTCGTGACCGCATTCACATGCTTATGAATATCAAGGGAACCAAAACAGTGGAAAGCTTCCATAAGCGTTTGGGGAAAATCATTTGGGATAAATGTGGTATGGCCCGTAACGCAGATGGGTTGAAGCAAGCCATTAAAGAAGTGCAACAGTTGAAACAGGAGTTCTGGAGCGATGTGCGCATTCCCGGTGAGATCAATGAAATGAATCCGGAACTGGATAAAGCCAACCGGGTAGCTGATTTTATTGAACTGGGCGAATTGATGTGCATTGATGCACTGAACCGGGAAGAAAGTTGCGGTGGTCATTTTCGTGAAGAACATCAGACTGAAGAAGGGGAAGCATTGCGTCATGATGATACGTTTATGTATGTGGCTGCATGGGAACAAACCGGTGAACACGACTGGAAGTTGCACAAAGAAGAGTTGAGTTATGAAGTGGTGAAGCCAAGTCAACGCAGTTATAAGTAATACCCCCAACCCCTGAAGGGTAGTAAGGCTAGCAGTTCGATTAAAAAGTTCTTTACGATTAAATTATTAACTTAAATGTCCCCGTGTAGGGAATAAGGCTAATATGGAACATAAAAATATCAATCTGAAGCTCAAAGTCTGGCGTCAGAAAAACAGTCAGGAAAAAGGAACTTTTGAAATGTACGATGCAACAAATATTTCACAGGAAATGAGCTTCCTGGAAATGTTTGATGTATTGAACGAAGAGTTGATTAAAGACGGGAAAGACCCGATTGCATTTGACCACGATTGCCGTGAAGGAATCTGTGGTATGTGCAGTATGTACATTAATGGCCGGCCGCACGGGCCCTGGGAAGCCAACACCACCTGTCAGCTGCACATGCGGGCTTTCAATGATGGCGATACTATTGTAGTTGAACCCTGGAGAGCAAAGGCATTTCCTGTTATTAAGGACCTGATGGTAGATCGCTCCGCTTTTGATCGTATTGTACAGGCTGGCGGTTATATATCGGTCAACACAGGTAATGCTGTGGATGGCAATTCGATACCCATTGAAAAAGATAAGGCAGATGCTTCCTTTGCTGCAGCCATGTGTATTGGTTGCGGTGCCTGTGTGGCTGCTTGTAAGAACAGCAGTGCGATGCTGTTTACCAGCGCCAAAGTTTCTCACCTGGCTCTTTTGCCACAAGGCGAACCGGAACGTAAATCACGGGTTATGAACATGATTGCACAAATGGATAAAGAAGGATTTGGCGCCTGTACCAATACAGGAGCTTGTGAAGCTGTTTGTCCCAAGGAAATATCCATCACCAATATTGCACGGCTGAACGCTGAGTATTTTACAGCTGGTTTTATGGCTGATAAATAACTCTTTCCGGGTGTAAAAACATTAAAACCTCCTCTTATGGGAGGTTTTTTGTTGATAGATGGCTGAAAGTGGTTGATTTTGATAAAACCTCTCTGAGCTTCTTTTTCAAGGGCGGCAAAGCAGTTCCGGGCGGGTGTACAATAATTTTTACTTTTATGCATTCTTATCAGGAAAGAACTGCTTATCCGGAAGATCATCGCTACCATATCGTTGTTCCAGTTGTTGATTGTACTTGCAACCGCACAGGCACCACCGGGCTTGTCGAATGTGAGAACAAAAAAAATACCCGTATCCTCAAAAGTAGTTCAGGTTGACAGTCTCAGTATGGTGCCTTCTTCCTTCCGGATTCTTACAACTGCTGTAACGGGGTATACAGTGGATGAACTCAATGCCACCATCCGCTGGAGCAAACTCCCCGAAATGGATTCGGTACTCGTTACGTACCGTGTCTTCCCGTTTCGCTTAAACCAGCCGGTACAGCGTTTAAACTACGAACAGGTAAGAAATAATTTCGTAACCAAGCCGATCCAGTTAGAACAGGACGCTGTTCCCGGAAAAGGTTTGTTTGATTTCGGAAATGTGAATTACAATGGAAGCTTCGGCCGGGGCATCAGCTTCGGGAATAACCAGGATGCAGTCGTCAACGGATTACTCAACCTGCAAATCAATGGACTGATCGGCGATAGCATGCAACTGTCAGCTGCATTGACCGACAATAATATTCCCGTTCAGGCAGAAGGGAATACCCAGCAGTTGAATGAATTTGACCAGGTATGGATCCAACTGAAAAAGAGGGGCTGGCAACTCAACCTTGGCGATATTGATATACGGAGGAATGATGCCTATTTTCTTAGTTTTTTCAAGCGATTGCAAGGCGTTTCATTTCAAACGGAAAACAAAGTATTCCGGAATGGAAAAAATAGTTCCCTGGTTACGGCCGCCATTGCAAAAGGAAAATTTAACCGGTATGTGTTTCAGGGACAGGAAGGCAACCAGGGGCCTTACCGCTTGCAGGGACCAAATGGAGAATTATTCTTTATTGTACTGGCAGGTACGGAGCGGGTTTTTATTGATGGAGAATTAATGCAGCGGGGAGAAGACCAGGATTATGTAATCAATTACAACACAGCTGAGGTAACGTTTACCCCTAAGCGAATGATCAATAAAGACCGTCGGATTCAGATTGAATTTGAATATGCCGACCGTAATTTTCTCAATTCCCAGTTGTTTGTATCTGATGCATTGCAAGTGAATGAAAAACTAACCTTCCGGATCAATGCATTCAGTAATGTTGATTCAAAAACATCACCCATCAACCAGCAGCTATCAAACGAACAAAAGCAATTTCTTGCCAATGAAGGCGATGTGCCGGATGGAGCTTTGTTTTCATCTGTGTTGCTGGATACCTTTTCGGTGAACCGCATTTTGTATCGCAAAATGGATACAACCGTGAACGGAATCACCTATCCATCCATACTAGTCTACAGTCCTTTTCCGCAGGTAGAACTATTCAGTGCCTCCTTTACAGATGTGGGGCAGGGTAATGGCGATTATGTGCAGGAACTTTCAGGGGCTAATGGAAGAACCTTCAGATGGGTGGCTCCGGTGAATGGCGTTAAATCGGGCCGTTTTGCACCCGTGGTTCGGCTGATTGCCCCCAGAGCCCAGCAAATGCTTACGGCTGGAATGGAATACCGACTGAGCAATCAGTTGCTGCTGAAAACCGAAGCGGCCCTCAGCAGATTTGATCTCAATACATTCTCAGGGAAAGACAAGCAAAACGATCTGGGCCTGGCAGGAAAAATTCAGCTACAGTACAGCAATAAACTGGGTGCAGGAAGTAAGCCGCTACAGTACCGGGTTACAGGCGGGTACGAGTTGGTGGAGGAAAACTTTCGTGCCCTGGAACGGTTGCGACCTGTTGAATTTACAAGGGAATGGGGGTTGCCGGTTTTTCTGCGACAGGAACGGGAGCAAATTACAGACGCTGCTGTGGAATTATTCCGGAACGATCAGCATCGCCTCAAAGTAACCGTTCAACAATACCTGAGGGGCACAGCCTTTACAGGCTGGCGCCAGATCATTGATCATTCCATTCAGCAAAAAGGGTGGACCTGGGTGGGTAAGATGAATTATTCCTCCACCGACAGTGGTAGCAATACGGGTTATTTCCTGCGCCCGCAAGTGGAATTGAAAAAGCAATTACTGAAATGGAAACAAATAGAAGTTGGCGGAAATTATTACCTCGAACATAATGAAATCAGAAACAGGATCACCGATACGCTGAATCCATTAAGCTTCAGTTGGGATACATGGACGTTCTTTCTCCGCTCACCCGAACGGGCAGATAAATGGGGCGTCAACTTTTTTACAAGACGGGATAAACTTCCGTTGGCTACCGATTTATTGCAAACCGACCGCAGCTTTAACTACAATGCTTATTTTGAACTGATGAGCGGTGAACGGCACCAGGTTCGCTTAAATGCCACCGTTCGGGAATTAAAAGTGTTCAACAATACACTAACCAATCTCAAACCCGAAAGAACGGTTTTAGGCCGTGTTGAATATTTTGTCAATGAATGGAAGGGCACCGTTACCGGTAATGTGCTGTATGAAGCAGGATCGGGGCAGGAACAACGGAGAGATTTTTCATTTCTGGAAGTGCCGGCCGGTCAGGGTGAATTTACATGGAACGATTACAACAACGATGGAGTGCCACAGATCAATGAATTTGAAGTTGCCCAGTTTCGTGACCAGGCCCGGTATATCCGCATTTTTACACCCACTCTTGAATTTATAAGGGCAAATTATAACCAGTTTAACTACAGTCTTAACATCAATCCCAAAGCCGTTATTGACATCAACAAAACAAGCGGCTTTGGTAAATTCATCAGCCGCTTATCGGCTCAATCCGGTTTGCAGGTGTTTAAAAAAGAAATTTCCCAACGTGATTTTTCGTTGAACCCGTTTTCACGTCCCAAAGAAGACACCAATCTTATTTCACTTAACTCAATCATGAGTAATACGTTGTTTTTTAACCGTACCAGTAGTTTATGGGGGTTAGAAGTAACACATCTGCAAAACACAAGCCGTTCCATCCTGACCTATGGACTGGAAACACGCACCCTTCGGGAAGTCAATCAAAAAATCCGTTGGAATCTGAACCGACGGTTTGCCACGGCAGCTACCTTCCGCTTCATCAAAAATCAACTGGAAACCCCCAGCTTCGGAAACAGAAACTTTTTACTCCGGCAGTTTTCGGCTGAGCCGGGTGTTAGTTTCCAGGATGGAACCCGCTACCGTTTTTCGCTGGGCTATAAGTTCGAGCAAAAAGATAACAGCCAGGGCCTGAAAGAAAAAGCCCGCATCCATTCGTTGATTGCAGAAGCACGGTACAACGTATTATCAAGCAGTACCATTAATGGAAAACTTCAGTTCAGCAATATTTCATTTTCAGGAGCATCCACGAACAGTACGGTTGCCTTTATTATGCTGGATGCATTACTGCCAGGTAAAAATTTTGTGTGGAACCTCGATTTCACAAGGCGCTTATCAAATAATATGGAAATCAATTTTCAGTATGATGGCCGTAAACCCGGCACTGGAAAAACGATTCACACGGGACGTGCCAGCGTACGTGCTTTGTTCTGAAAAAAAGAAGCAGTCCTGTTGAGGACTGCTTCGGTTATCATTGGAACATTCAAAGATGATTCTTACTTCAATTTCTTCGAACCTTCACCAATTTTAAATCCGTTGTTATAGATTTCAATTTTGTAGGTGCCTTCTTTAAAGCTGGTGCCGGGTTTCCATTCCAGTGTAACAGTGGAAGATTTACCTGCTGAAAAATTCACATTCGATTTTTTGGTAAATACCTTTTCACCTTCTTCCCGTGTGGTGAAGCGACCGCTTCCCAGTGCTTCATTGCTAACCACCTGTCCGGTTGGATCAGTAATCACAACAAACACTTCTTTTGTGCTTTCATCACTAACACGGTTAAACACATCAAACGTAACACGGATTTTATCTACACGCTTGGCTCTTTCTTTTTCCACTTCTTTTCCGCTCTTGCGTTCATCAATGGTAACGATGTTAATATTGGAGGCATTGAGCGTGGATGCAACATTCAGCTTATCTTCAACCTGCTGCTTTTGTTGTTTTGTTTGATCGTACTCCTGTTGCAGACTCTCTTTTTGAGTAATCAGTTCCTGCTTTTCATTTTTTAGTTGCAGGTTTTCACCACGCAGTGTTTCCACTTCCTGTACATAACCGGAAATTTTTGAATTCAGTTCAGTAATCAGGCGTTTGGCTTCAGCAAGATCTGCAGCTGTTTTGTTTTGTTTATTCAACAACGATTGAATGCGGGACTTCATAGTTTCAATTTCAGAATTCCTGGTACGTACCAGGCTGTCCATGCTGGCATTCATTGTGGTCAATTCGTCGAGCCGTTGCAGTGCTGCATTGTATTCAGTTTGAATCGCAGTTTTTGTGCTGTCGCTGGTAGTCAGCTGTGTTTGTAATTGGGTGGTGAATTCTTTGGTTTTTGACTTATCCCAAATGATATAGCCCCAGGTGCCGAGCAGGGCGGCAATTAACAAACCGTAAATGATGGTGCGGTTGTCTTTTTTGGGAGATTCAGGAGCAGGTTCCTGAGGATTTGCGGAAGGATAATTTGAGTAACTCATACATTTTGTTTTTAATTTCTACCTAAATTTAATTATGGCTAACCAACAATCAATTTACCCCGAACATTTGTTGGTACTGGATATTGAAACAGTACCACAATACCAATCATTTTCAGAGCTTCCTGAATTGTGGAAAGTACTCTGGGCAGACAGGGTTTCCAAAACCATGCCAGAAAGTGTGTCGCCCGGCCAAATGTATGCACAAAGGGCAGGCATACACGCAGAGTTTGGTAAAATTATCTGCATCAGCACGGGCTTTTTTTACAAAGATAAGGCAGACCGGCCCTGTTTCCGTTTAACATCCTATCAACATTCCGATGAACGGAAATTACTGACTGCGTTTTTGCGAAATGCAGCAGCATTCGGAAAGAAGAAAAAAGGGGTGCAGTTCGCCGGGCATAACATTAAAGAGTTTGATATACCCTATATCTGCAGGCGGCTCATGATCCACCAGATTCCCGTGCCGGAGTTTCTGCAGCTCAGTGGTAAAAAGCCCTGGGAAACCAATCTTACAGATACCATGCAATTATGGAAGTTTGGTGACTATAAAAATTACACATCGCTCAAACTGTTGGCTGCTTCCTTAGGAGTTGAAACATCCAAAGAGGATATGGATGGAAGCCAGGTGCGGGATGTGTACTATGAAGAAAAAGATATCAACCGCATTGTAACCTATTGCAGAAAAGATGTAGTGGCAACGGCTCAGATTCTGCTGCGTTTCTTAGATTTGCCACTCTTACCACCACAGAATATCTTCGTGGCCGATTGATATGAGCGCAGAAAAAATTTTATCAGACTGGAAAAAAAAGAAATTTCAACCGGTATACTGGCTGGAAGGTGAGGAGGATTATTTTATTGATCAGTTAGTGCAGGTGGCCGAACATTCGCTTCTTTCGGAAGCAGAAGCAGGTTTCAATCTCAGCGTTTTTTATGGAAAAGATGCTTCCTGGAGCGATGTAGTGAATGCCTGCATGCGCTATCCCATGTTTGCCGAAAGGCAGGTTGTGATTCTGAAGGAAGCCCAACAAATGAAGGAACTCGACAAGCTGGAGTCCTACATCTCAAACCCGCTTGGTTCAACGGTATTCATTGTTGCACACAAAGAAAAAAAGGTTGATGGCCGCAGTAAGCTTGCCAAACTGCTGAAAGAAAAAACTGAATTGTTTACCACTACCCGGCTGAAAGACCATGAATTGCCCGGGTGGACCCAGCGTTTCCTCGAAGGAAAAGGGTACCAACCAACACAAAAAGCAGTACACCTGCTCACAGAACATATTGGAAATGATCTAAGCCGCATTGCCAACGAAGTTGAAAAACTCATGCTCAACCTTGGCCAACGCACCACTATAACCGAAGATGATATTGAGGAATATGTAGGTATCAGTAAAGAGTACAATGTATTTGAATTAACTGCTGCTGTTGGCCGGAAAAATCTCTCAAAGGCGTTGCAAATCGTTCAGTATTTTGAACAAAACCCCAAAGCGGCCCCCATTCAGTTGGTTTTACCGGCTCTATACAGTTATTTTTCCAAAGTTTATATGCTGTTAGCTGCCCAAGGCGATGACCGGACGGTTGCCGCCCAAACGGGTATTAATTTTTATTACCTGAAAGATTCAAAAGCAACTGCCTCTCTTTACGGATACGAAGGAATTGTAGCAGCACTTCTGCTCATGCACCAGTATAACCTGCGCAGTGTGGGTATTCATGATAACCGCACCACGGATGGGTCACTCCTCAAAGAACTGTTATATAAAATGATGATGTAGCAACACACCGGCAAACTGGCTTTCTGCTCCGGGAACCGTACCTTTGCACACTGTACATCAATCAGAAAATCTTGTCTTTTCTATGGCATTAATGAAATCTATTTCGGGCATTCGTGGTACAATCGGCGGTAAGCCCGGTGATAATCTTACACCCATTGATATTGTAAAGTTTACTGCGGCTTACGGATCCATGCTGTTGGAACAGGGTAAAGGAACAAAAGTGGTGGTGGGCAGGGATGGACGAATGAGCGGCGAAATGGTTCGCAGTCTGGTAGTCAACACCTTACTGGCACTGGGGCTTGATGTCATTGATCTGGGGCTTAGCACAACACCCACCGTTGAAATGGCGGTTGTGTTTGAAAACGCAGCCGGAGGTATCATTTTAACTGCCTCACACAATCCAAAGCGGTGGAATGCACTGAAGCTTTTGAATGAAAAGGGAGAATTCATCAGTGCCGAAGCCGGGCGGCGGGTTTTACAATCGGCCGAAGAACTTTCGTTCAGCTTTGCAGAGGTAGACCGGCTGGGTTCGTATATTCAAACCGATGCATTACTGCAGCAACACATAGATGCCATCTTACTGCATCCACTTGTTCACAAACAGAAAATTGCGGAGAAAAAGTTCAAAGTGGTGGTGGATGCCATCAACAGTTCCGGAGCTATAGCCGTTCCTGCTTTGCTACGACAATTGGGCATCACAGATATTGTAGTTCTCAATGCAGACATGCATGGTGATTTTGCCCATAATCCCGAACCCCTGGCAGAACATCTTACCGAACTTTGTGCAACCGTTGTGAAGGAACAAGCACAGCTGGGTATTGCAGTTGACCCCGATGTGGACCGACTGTGCTTTGTATCGGAAGACGGAACCTTGTTTGGAGAAGAATACACACTGGTGGCTGTAGCCGATTATGTATTGCAGCATCAAAAAGGGAATACCGTTTCCAACCTGTCTTCCACCCGGGCCTTGCGTGACATAACCGAAAAGCATGGAGGTTCCTATTATGCCAGTGCAGTGGGGGAGGTGAATGTGGTTTCCAAAATGAAAGAAGTAAATGCTGTGATCGGGGGAGAGGGTAATGGTGGAATCATTGATCCGCAGTTACATTATGGCCGTGATGCACTGGTAGGTATTGCTTTGTTTTTATCGCACCTGGCACAAAGCGGCGTATCTGCATCGCAATTGCGGAAAAGCTACCCTGATTATTTTATGAGCAAACAGAAAATTGATTTGCCAAAAGACACCGCAGTTGCTCAATTGCTTGAACAGGTAAAAGAACAGTATCGCAGCTTTCAGGTAAATACAGAAGATGGTGTGAAGGTTGATTTTGAACAAGGCTGGGTGCATTTGCGAGCCAGCAATACAGAACCCATCATTCGCATTTACTCCGAAGCACCCACTGCCGCTGAGGCCGACCGCCTTGCACAGGAAGTCATTCAGAAAATAAATACCTGGATCTGAGTTTGTTTAGCTAGTAAGAATTTAAAACATGAACCGCCTTTATTTCGATAACGCTGCCACCACAGCTCTTGATTCGCAAGTGCTGGATGCAATGCTTCCATACCTGCAATCAAAGTTTGGAAATCCCTCTTCCATTTATTCATACGGCCGTGAAACCAGGCTGGCTATTGAAAATGCACGGAAATCAGTAGCCCGGCTGCTCAATGCCCACCCAGCCGAAATCTTTTTCACCAGCGGAGGAACAGAAAGTTCCAATACGGCCATTTTTGGTGCAGTACGTGACCTGGGTTGTACCCACATTATCACTTCACCCATTGAGCACCACGCTACATTGCACACGGTCGAATATCTAGATAACCGTGACGAGGTTACTGTAAGCTATGTGAACATACTTCCGAACGGACATATTGATCTTAAACACCTGGAGCAGTTATTGCATGAGGCGGCGCCGGCCAAAACGCTGGTAACACTCATGCATGCCAATAATGAAATCGGCAATATTACCGATCTGCATGCAGTGGGTGAAATCTGTAAGCAGTTCCAGGCAATCTTTCATTCAGATACGGTACAAACAGTTGGACATTTTCCGTTTGACTTACGGAATACGCCCGTTCATTTTATCACCGGATCGGCACATAAGTTTCACGGACCCAAAGGAGCTGGCCTGTTATACGTCAACGAAAATGTACAGATTCAATCGTTTCTTCACGGTGGCGGGCAGGAGCGGAATATGCGGGCCGGAACAGAAAATGTGTACGGAATTGTAGGCTTTGCCAAAGCATTGGAACTGGCTTCGGCGAACTATGAAGCCGATAGTAGCTACATCCGCTCGGTCAAGTTGTACCTGGCTGAACAATTGCAGCAACATATTCCTGCCGTAACCTTCAATGGTGATTCTTTTGGCAACAGTAACTACACCGTACTGAATGTTTCTTTTCCCAAATCCGAAAAATCAGAAATGCTGCTCATGAACCTGGATATGAACGGCATCTGTGCATCAGGCGGAAGTGCCTGCACCAGCGGTGCCCAGCAGGGGTCGCACGTAATTAGGGCGATCAATAACAATCCCAACCAGGTGGCAGTACGTTTCTCTTTTTGCCGGCACAATACCAGGGAAGAAGTAGACCAGTTGGTTGAAAAGCTCAAGGTACTTATCTGATGTAAATCATCTTTCCAGCCCTTTCTGATTATTTTTCTGTTGCAGGAATCTTCGAAACTTTCCTGTAAAATATTGATTATGAAATCCCGCAGATCTTTCTTAAAAGAATCCATGTTTGCCGGGGCTGGTATCGCTTTGGCAACCGATAGTTTTGGTTCGTTTTTTATCAATAAAAAATCAAAAGTAATTGTTCTGGGTGGCGGACTATCCGGACTGGCAGCTGCCTATCAGCTCAAAAAAAGAGGAGTGGACGTAATGGTGCTCGAAGCAAGAAAGAGACTGGGTGGAAGGGTGTATACACTCAAGATGGATCCAAAAGAAAATCTCAATGTGGAGGTAGGAGGTGAGTGGATATCAAAAGCACAGAAACGGATCATCGGATTATGTAATGAACTTGGCTTGGGTCTGCAGGATAACCAGATGCAGGCCCATCTCATTTATAAAAATAAATATTCCAAACCATACGACTGGAGTTTAAGTCCGGAGTGGAATAAAAAGTTGTCCAAACTGAAAATGGATTTTGTGGATTTGCGTCCTGAAGACCAAACCGAAATGGACAAGCTCGATTGGTGGAGTTATTTGCTCAACAACGGATGCGATGGGCAGGACCTTGACCTGCACAACCTGATGGATAGTATTGATTTTGGAGAAAGCATCCGCCAGGTTTCAGCTTATGTGGCACTCAATCATTTTACAACCGTAGCTGAAAGGAAAGAACTCCCTTATAAAATCATTGGTGGTAATGCACAATTGGTGGAAGCACTGGCCGATAAAATCGGACGGGAGAACATTATTACCGGTTGTCCGGTCAAACGCATTGAGCAAGGGAATAAGGTGACAATCACCTGTGCCGATGGAACAACGTACGAAGCCGATAAACTTGTTTGTACGGCTCCAACTCAGGCTTTGAAAAAAATCGAATGGTCACCCCGGTTACCCGTTGATAAAATGGACGCTATTCATGAACTGCAATACAGCCGGGTGAACAAAAACCTGGTGCTGTTTAACCGCCGCTTCTGGAAAGATGAAAGCTTTGATATCATTACTGATTCCACCGCTCATTTCATTTACCACGGAACCAAAAATCAGGCATCGCCCAAAGGTGTTTTGTTATCGTACTCCATTGGAGATAAAGCTGATGTTATGGCCAAGCAAAATGATGGGGAACGGGCCGTTTTAATGCAGCAGGCGCTTCACCCTGCCTTTGGAAATATTCGTCCGATGATGGAACAGCAATTTAATTACTATTGGGGCGATGATGAGTATCTCAAAGGCTCTTATGCCATTTACCGTCCCGGTCAATGGTTCCGCCTGCGTCCTGTACTGCAACGCCCGTTCATAAATACGTATTTTGCCGGTGAGCATATCGCTGATCTGCAGGGATCTATGGAGGGTGCCGTGGTAACGGGTGAAACAGCAGCGGCTATGATCAGTTAAGGTCTTTTTCCACTGGTGGGAAAAATTACTCCTTGTGCACTTGTTGTGATTTATAAAAGGGAAAAGTATGTAATTTTCCGGTTCATCCTTTTTGCCGACAATGCCATCTGATCAAACCGGAGTGATTGGCGATCTATAAAAAAGGACCCAAGCGATCGAACAAGAACATTCAAAATTCCAAACATAACATCAAATACTATCTCATGAAATTGAAACATTTTTTTCTGGGTGCTGTTTCTGTGTCACTTCTCCTGACTGCCTGTAAGTCCAATAACAGTAAAGCGCCTGAAACCCAAGCTGTAGAGGCGTTCCCGGCTTATATCAGCCAGTCTAATATTTATGAAGTAAATGTAAGGCAGTATAGCCCGGAAGGTACTTTTAAAGCCTTTGAAACAGCCTTACCCCGGTTGAAAGAAATGGGAGTAGAAATTTTGTGGTTTATGCCCATTACACCTATCAGTAAAGTGGATCGTAAAGGTGAATTGGGAAGTTATTATGCGGTGGCCGACTATACAGCTGTAAATCCAGAGTTTGGTTCACTGGAAGATTGGAAAGCACTGGTAACAAAAGCGCATGAACTGGGCTTTAAAGTGATTACCGACTGGGTGGCCAATCATACAGGAGCTGATAACCGTTGGATGCAGAGCAATCCCGATTTTTTTGTGAAGAAAGCAGATGGTACCTTGGCATTTGCCTTCGACTGGAGCGATACCCGTGATTTGAACTATTGGAACCCGGTATTGCATGACAGTATGATCAATGCCATGAAATTCTGGATCACTGAAACCGGTATTGATGGTTTCCGTTGCGATGTGGCCGGCGAAGTGCCCCGCAAATTCTGGCAACACGCCATTGCTGAACTTAAAAAAATTAAACCCGATGTATTTATGCTGGCCGAAGGCGATGAGGCCTGGCTGCATGATGCCGGTTTTCATGCATCCTATGGTTGGGATGGATTTGCCAAGATGAAAAAAGTAGCAAAGGGCGAAGCGAGTGCCCGTGTGCTCGACACCGTTATACGTCATATCGAAGAAAAGTTCCCGCCTGATGCGATCAAAATGTATTTCACCAGCAACCACGATGAAAACAGCTGGAATAAGGCCGACTATCAAACTATGCCTGGTGCCGTGCATGCACCATTTGCAGTGCTGAGCCAAACCTGGAAAAATACATTGCCACTCATTTACAGTGGCCAGGAGGAACCATTTCTGGACTCACTTTCTTTCTTTTATAAGGATACCATCACTTTTGGAAAATATGAGCGGACTGCTTTTTATAAAACATTACTCGGCTTACGTAAAAGTAACCCGGCTCTGGCGGTTGATGCAGGCTATCAAAAGCTCGAATCTTCCAACGACGATGCGGTATATGCATTTACCCGTTCAAAAGACGGACGGAAAGTATTGGTGGTGCTGAATCTGTCTGCTGCTCCACAAACAGTTACCTTGAAGGGAGCGATCGCAGGGGAACCAGAAAATGTGTTTGCTGGCAAGAAAGAAAAGCTGACCGATGGTCAAAATTTCACCCTTGCTCCCTGGGGCTTTACTGTGTACAGCTATTAATCTGCAAGACGGGAAAAATGAAAAGGCAGGAATGAAATTCCTGCCTTTTTTTTAGAAACTCAACGTACGAAACTAAGTGCTTGCGTTAAGGCATGCGGAAGTTTCGGAAGCTTTCTTCGTTCTATCAGGTAGGTGCTCAATGCAGCCAGATCCTTGAAAATGTAATGCTGCTGAACAGCGCCTTCCAGGTAGCCGGCACCGGTAGTATTACCGGTTCCTACCCGCATACCAATCATACGGCGTACCATTACGTAGTGTTTATGTCGCCAGCCGGCCAGCCAGTGATCAATTTCAATGAGGGTGTCCAGTAATTGAAAACTCGTTTGAAATACGGGAAAATCACGGTACAGCATAATGAACAAAGCGCTCCGCATGGCAAGGTTACTGAATCCGTTTTGATGAGTTGCACTCTCATCAAACTGCTGGTCAAAATCCTGGAGTTTATGAGCCTCCCGCTCGGTGAGGCTGGTTTGGTACAGAAAGCGGTAATCATTCCAGAAAGGATGATCCATGGTTACGTCGCCTGTGTTTAACTGTTGATACTGCTGCCAGTAAACAGGATCGAAGAACGGCATCCGCTCCAACCATTTGTTAAACAATTGCAGCAGGGTATCTGTGTCTTCCACCTGTTCAATTTGCTGAAAGTCAGGTGTAGAAAATCCGCCTTCATTGGTGCGCTTGTAATAGTCGTGCTGGTGCCGCTTTTCCATTTTCAATCCCAAACGGGCTTCAATGAGGCGGAACTGCTTACTTTGAAAACCGGAAGCGGGGGTAAGCAGGTTGCGGAATTCCAGGAAATCAAGCGGAGTCATCGAATCAAGTACGGTCACCTGCTGGTTGAGAAGTTCTAAAATACGAACCACCCGCTTTAGTCGGTGACGGCAAAGATTGAGATCCTCACTATTGTCGTCTACCGTTTCCTTTTTGAAAACAGATCTTACAAAATCAAGCTCAAACAGGATTTGCTTAAACCAGAGCTCATAGGCCTGGTGGATGATAATGAACAGCATTTCATCGTGTGCCGGTGTTTGGCCGGCTTCAAAGCTGAGCGGATGCTGACTGTTGAGAATTTGTTCTAACTGAAGATAGGAGGGATAGTATTGTCCGTTTCCGGTACTCATAACAAGCAATTTGAGGGCAAAGTACTTGAATAATTCAGGAAAAAAGCAGAGAGAATAAGAGTTGTTTTCGGGCAATTTCTTTCCATAGAAAATACCGGGGATTCTTATCCACAAAAACAGCTTGATTGTTGAAAAAAAAGACCTGCGATAACCAAAGGTTTTTCATCCATTCCCCCTCTTATTTTGGTATCTTTGACGGCCTGAAAATATACTATGGATCAAACAGAAAATATAATGGAAAACGGCCCCGATCGCAACGGCCGAATTATTCCGGTAAACATTGAAGAACAGATGAAGACAGCGTACATCGATTATTCGATGTCGGTGATCGTTGGCCGTGCCTTGCCCGATGTGCGTGATGGGTTAAAGCCGGTACACCGCCGCATTCTGTTCGCTATGAATGAACTGGGTATACAGTTTAACAAACCTTATAAAAAAAGTGCCCGTATTGTAGGGGAGGTGTTGGGTAAGTATCACCCGCATGGTGATACGGCCGTATACGATGCCATGGTTCGTATGGCACAGGAGTGGAGTATGCGCTACACACTCATTGACGGACAGGGTAACTATGGCAACCAGGATGGCGATGGCCCGGCGGCAATGCGTTATACCGAAGCCAGGATGGAGCGCCTGACTGAAAGCATGCTGGATGATATTGATAAGGAAACCGTGGATTTTCAGTTGAATTTCGATGATTCTGAAAAAGAACCAACGGTGCTTCCTACCCGCATTCCCAATCTGTTGGTGAATGGTTCCAGTGGTATTGCGGTGGGTATGGCCACGAACATGATGCCGCATAACCTGAGCGAGGTGATCGATGGTTGTGTTGCCTATATTGACAACCGGGACATAACCATTGATGAACTCATACAATACATCAAGGCTCCTGATTTTCCTACTGCAGGAACCATCTTTGGAATGGAAGGTATTAAGGCCGGGTTTCATACCGGGCGTGGACGTGTGGTACTTCGTGGTAAACTCTCCGTAGAAACCAAAACCAGCGGCAGAGAGCAAATTATCATTACCGAGGTTCCATACCAGGTAAACCGTGATTCCCTTACGGATAAAATCGGTCAACTGGTCAACGATAAAATTATCGAGGGCATTGTTCATGTGAACAATGAAAGTAACCAGAAGGAAGGCACCCGTATTGTGATTGATCTGAAGCGGGATGCGGTCGCCAATGTCATCATCAACCAGTTATTCAAGTACACCGAACTGCAAACTTCTTACGGCATCAACAATGTAGCGTTGGTGAAGGGGCGACCCCGTACACTCAACCTCAAAGATCTCATTTCTGAGTTTGTGGAGTTCCGCCATGAAATTGTAGTCCGACGTACAAAATATGATTTGCGGAAAGCACAGGAGCGGGCTCATATTTTACAAGGATACCTGATTGCGTTGGACCACCTCGACGAAGTTATTGCGCTTATTCGTAGCAGTGCCACTCCGGATATTGCCAAAGAAAAACTGATAAGTGCCGGTTGGGGTCTCGATGAAATCCAGGCCAAAGCCATTCTGGAGCTGAGGTTACAGCGCCTCACCGGTATGGAGCGTGAAAAAATCAAACAGGAATATGATGAGTTGATGAAACTGATTGCGCATCTGAATGAGTTGCTGGGTAATGAAGGCATGCGGTTCGATTTGATTAAAACAGAATTACTGGAAATCAAAGAACGCTTTGGAGATGAACGTAAAACAGAAATTACCTATCTTGATAATGAGGTACGGATGGAAGATCTCATTAAGGAAGAAGATGTGGTGATCACCGTTTCTCACCTGGGATATGTAAAAAGAACTTCTGTAACAGAGTACCGGCAGCAACGCAGAGGCGGCCGTGGTGCAATGGGCAGCAAGACAAGGGAAGAAGATTATGTAGAACATCTTTTTGTGGCTTCAACTCACCACACGCTCTTGTTTTTCACAGAAAAAGGCAGGTGTTACTGGCTGAAGTCCTACGAAATACCGGAAGGTGATAAAACCAGTAAAGGAAGGGCGATCCAGAATCTCATGCAAATACCACCTGATGATAAAATCCGTGCAATTATTGACGTGCGGAACCTGGAAGATGAAGAATTTGTAAAAAGCCATTACATTGTATTGTGCACCCGCAAAGGAATCATCAAAAAAACACTTTTAGAAGACTTTAGCAGACGTCGTGCAACCGGGGTGAATGCAATTACCATCGTTGAAGGAGATCAGTTGCTGGAAGCGAAGATGACCAATGGTAACAGTGAAATTATGATGGCTGTGAAAAGTGGCCGGGCAATCCGTTTTCCGGAGGAAAAAGTTCGTCCAACAGGCAGAGGTGCCATTGGTGTTGCCGGAATTGAGGTGGATAATGACAACGATGAAGTGGTTGGTATGATTTGTGTAAACAAAGACGATGCAAGCCGAACAGTGCTGGTGGTAAGTGAAAAAGGATATGGAAAGCGTACCGCCGTAGATGAATACCGTATGACCAACAGGGGTGGAAAAGGGGTGAAAACCATTAGTGTGACAGATAAAACGGGACCATTGGTAGGCATGCTCGAGGTAACCGAAAAAGAAGATCTCATGATCAGCTGTAAGAGTGGAATTACCATCCGTATGGCAGTTGCACAGATCAGTGAACAGGGAAGGGCAACCCAGGGAGTAAAGTTGATACGGGTGGATGATGGCGATGAAATTGCAGCCATCACACGAATTGATGAAGAGGAGGAAGTCGTAATGACAGATGAAAGTATACCTGAAACCGGAGCAGATGAGGCACAAGGCAATGCTTCTGAAAACACTGAAAATCAGGCGTAAGCAATTTTAAATACAAATTAAATTTAAGATGAAACATTTCCTTTTTGCAACGATTGCATTCCTGTTTTGCTTCAATCTGGCAGCACAGGACATTAAGAAAGTCCGTAATTTCTACGACAAGAAAGACTGGGTAAAGGGTAAAGAAGCAGTTGACCTGATGCTCGCCAATGAAAAAGAGCAAAAAAACTGGGAGGCCTGGTACTATAAAGGATTGATTTATGGTCAGATTGCGAAAGATGCCAACCTGAAAACAACTGTTCCCAATGCATGGCTGATTTCGCTGGAGGCTTACGAAAAGTCAATGGAGCTCGACTCAAAGCAGGTAAACACCTACATGACGCTGCGTAGCTACCCCGTTTTTGATAACTACCTGGAATTGCAGAAAGAAGCAAATGAATTCTACAATAAGCAGGATTTCAAAAATGCATATAATAAATACCTAGAGGCTGATAAAGCAGGCCGTTTCATTTTTAAAAATGGATGGGCCCTGAGCGAGGTGGATACAATTTTGTATTTCTATACAGGTGCTTCAGCCATGCAGGCCGATATGATGGAAGAAGCGGTTACTTATTTCAAAAAGATCGCTGACGCCAACATTGGAGGCGATGGCTATGATGTTTGTTATCGTTATGTAGCTTATTACTACGATAAAAAAGGTGATGTGGAAATGGCAGATAAGTATGCTGCTGCCGGACGCAAGTTATATCCAGCTGATTCTTACTACGAAAAACTCGAGCTGGACCGGGAGCGGAAAAAAGGTGTTAGTCAGGAGCTTTTCAAAAAGTATGAAGCCGTGTTGGTAAAAGAACCGAAAGACTATGACATCCGTTATGATTATGCGGCTGAACTGTTCAACTGGATTTATACCGATCAGGCTGCACCGGCCGATCAGAAAGTAGCCATTTTCAACAAAATACTGGAGCAATTGAAGTTGTGTACCGAGATTGATAATTTTAAACCCGATGCACATTTACTGATGGGTAAAACCTATTTTAATGAAGCTGCTGCCATCCAGGAAGCAATGAAAGGAGTAAAAGGAAGTGCCCCGGCTGAGGTTCAGAAGAAAACTGAAATGAAAGCGCAAATGGAAGCACGAATGAAAGAAAGCATTAAGCCGCTGGAAACTGCCCTGGGCATTTTTGAACAAATGTCGGCCGAAGACCTGAAGAAGGAAAGACGTTTACGCAACGAATATAAAACAACGTTGTACCTGCTTACCGAAGTGTACCGCTTTATTGGTAATCCTGAAAAAGAAAAAATGTACGACAAAAAGTACCAGGCTCTCAACCAATAACCATTTTTGTATTTACAGGAACAGGCTGCTACAGGCAGCCTGTTTTTTTATTTATGGATATTTGCAGGCAACATTTGATTTACCAAAACAGGAATGCACTATGTCACTTCATTTAAACAGATCCGAATTCGGCAACCCGGCAAACAAAGGCAATGTGCTTACAAAAGAACAGGCGTTGGAGTTATTACAGAGCTGGGTACTGAATCCACGTCTGCAGTTGCATATGAAACAGGTGGGCCATTTAATGAAATGTAGGGCACATGAACAGTTGCAACTAAACGAAGCCGATCAATGGCGCTGGGAACTGGCCGGACTACTGCACGATGCCGACTGGGACCAATGGCCCGATCAGCATTGCAAAAAGATCATTTTAGAACTGGAAGCCCGGGAAATAGATCCGGAAATCATCCGGGCGATTGCCAGCCATGGCCCGGCTCATTTTGGTGTGGAACCTGCATCCGAAATGGATAAAATGCTGTTTGCATTTGATGAACTGAGTGGGTTCATTCATGCTTATTCCTTAATGCGGCCTGGTGGGTATGCAGGTATGGATGTAAAAGGTGTGAAGAAGAGGTTGAAAGACCGGGCCTTTGCCGCAAGCGTCAGCAGAGAAGAAATTGCTGATGCGGCCAACAGAGCCGGAAGGGAACTGGAGGAACTCATTCAATTTATCATCCGAAATCAGGAAAAGGTGTTGTGAGAAAATACTCTACTTAACATAATGTTAATTATGCGAAATAAGTTAGGAAGTCAGACATATCAAGTTCTGGATGCCGGGAAGCCAGTTCCTGGGTAAGTTTCAATTGTTGCACTCGAAACTGGCGATGCTGCTCCGATCCGGCATGAAACGGTTTGTGGTTTCGAGCTGTTATCAGTTGCCGGAGTTGTTTGTTGAGTTGTCGTGTAGGTTCGTCAAAAGCATATTCGGAAAACCGTTCCATTACAAACTGGGTGGCCGCATAATTTGGATGCGCCAGGTCAATATCATAAAACCGGTAATCCCGGAGCACATCAATCACCAGCTCATAAGCCGGGAAATAAAACAGTCGTTCAAATTTGTTTACCAGGTGATGAACTGTTTCAATCAGCCGGGCTTTGCTGCGGTTGTTATCAACCACACCATCCCGCAGATGGCGAACCGGACTGATGGTGAACAGGATCTTTAGCTTTGGGTTGAAGTGAAACAGTTGATGAATAACATTATCAAGCCTGGAAATCTGTTCATCCACCGGAATCAGGTATTTCTCAAACCATTGGCCGGGTGCTTTATGGCAATTGGCGACAAATTCCCGGTTCTTCTGCAACCGGTAAACAAACGAGGACCCGAGTGTAATGAGTAACCAATCAGCTTCCTTTAAAAAAGAATGGGCTTGTGCAAAAGAGGAATTGATTAGCTGCAGACAAGCCTCCTGATCCGGACTTGAAAAGCGGCTGTGGTGTTGCCAACTCATCCACAGCCCGTTCCATTCAATAAGATCAGCAGCGGTAAAGCGCTCATTCCGGATATAAAATTCAAGGCTGCGGCAAACACTTTCTGTTTCAAATAATATTCCATTAGGATTCTGCAATACATTGAATTTCAAAGCTTCAAGACTGCCACCTATGTGTTCAGTAAAGCAACTACCCATCAAAATAACTTTGTGCTGATGCGTAATGGGTGTATGCAGGGGCTTGATATCAATATCTGCCATCCATTTCATTGTCCAAATATTTCAGATGCGATTACAATACTATTTTGAAGCGCTTGCCGGTTAATTTGTGGCAATACTCCTTTTTGTTCGAAGAACTCAATCATCCATTCCGTATTCATATTTCCCACTAACTCATTACCTGCCATCGGGCATCCGCCAATTCCTTTCAGAGCTCCGTCGAACCGACGGCACCCTGCATTGTAAGCGGCTTCCAGCTTTTCTTTCCAGTTCGTGTAAGTTGAGTGTAAATGAACACCTGTTTCAACCTGTGGTAATTCCTGAATCAGAAATGAAACGATCTGCTCAACCTGTGCTGCCGTGGCCAAACCTACGGTATCAGCAACAGAAAGAATCTGAACGCCCATTCCATGTAACTGCCTAGCCCAGCCAAAAACAATTTCTTCGTTCCAGTCGTCGCCATAAGGGTTTCCAAAACCCATTGATAAATAGACCACCATCTCCTTACCTCTGTTTGCACAGAGTTCTTGAATCGTTTCCACCCGTTTCAGCGACTCGTTTATAGAACTATTGGTGTTCCGTTGCTGAAACGTTTCCGAAACTGAAAACGGAAAACCCAGGTAATGGATTTCATCGTGCGCAACAGCCTCTTCAGCACCCCGTTCGTTGGCAACAATGGCGAGTAATTTCGTGTGGGAACCGGTCAATTGCAGTTTTGAAAGCACCTCTTTTGTATCTGCCATTTGAGGGATGGCTTTAGGCGAAACAAAACTGCCGAAATCAAGGGTATCGAAACCTACCTGCAATAAGGAGTTGAGGTAGCGAATTTTCTGACCTGTATTGACCGGATGTGGCCAACCCTGGATGGCATCCCGGGGACATTCAATTAATCTAACTGAGCTCATACTCATATTTTATGGAAGCCTTTGTTTCATTGCCTCATATAAAATCATTCCGGTTGCCACAGAAACATTGAGACTTTCGAAATTCCCTTTCATGGGAATTTTTATTTTTTCATCACAAATTTTCAGCAAGGCCGGATAAATCCCATGCTCTTCTCCACCCATAACTATACAGGAAGGTTGCGTCAAATCAATGGCATCAATGGTTACCGACGCCGTCATTTCACTTGCATACACCTTGATACCGTTGAGGTGTAAATCATCCACAGCCTTCATTAAACTTTTCACCCGGCAAACTGCTATTTGCTCTAATGCACCGGCACTGGTTAGAATGGCATCTTCATTTAAGGCACCCACTCCTTTTTCAGGAATTATGATGGCGTGAACACCCATACAGTAAGCTGTTCGTGCAATCCCTCCAATATTCCGGATATCGGTAATTCCGTCGAGCATCAGCAATAAAGGGGACTCCCCTTTCTCGGTAACAAATGAAATTACGTTCTGTAAGTCCTGGTATTGGATTTTTGAAATGACAGCTACTACTCCTTCATGCCCGGTTACATGAAAGGCATTCAGTTTTTCAATTGGCACTTTGTTAATAGGTACCTGGGCATTAAGCGCAAGATGTTTCATTTCTTCTGTAATGGCAGAAGATAGATTGTTTTGCAGAAAAACCCGTTCCAATTCTTTACCCTGCTGCAGGGCCGAACGAACGGCTTCACGTCCCACAATCAACAACGATTTTTTAGGACGGGCCTGCTTTTGCCTGAACTGTTTCATTGTTGCAAAGAAACAGAAAAAAG
The DNA here is from genome assembly GCA_943368955.1 of Chitinophaga pinensis. Lineage (GTDB taxonomy): Bacteria > Bacteroidota > Bacteroidia > Chitinophagales > Chitinophagaceae > Lacibacter > Lacibacter pinensis_A. The sequence goes on along the minus strand of CALRLY020000002.1, from coordinate 254,718 downwards.
AAAGCCCATACACAGGTATGGGCTTTTTGAAGTATGTCTTCCGGAATTATTTTATACCGAATGCTTTTTTAACTTTCGAAACATAATCCAGTTTCTCCCAGGTAAAGAGCTCAACTTTTACTTTTTTCTCTTTTCCATCCGGGCTTTTGAACTTCTTCTCTACAAATTCCGGGGTACGGCCCATGTGCCCGTATGCAGCTGTTTCGCTGTAAATAGGGTTACGGAGTTTCAGGCGCTGCTCAATAAAATAAGGACGCATATCAAAAATCCCTTCGATGATTTTTGAGATCTGTCCATCAGTCATATTCACTTTAGCCGTACCATATGTATTTACATTAACAGACGTGGGTTTTGCAACTCCGATAGCGTAAGAAACCTGTACCAGTACCTCATCGCACAAACCAGCCGCAACCATATTTTTGGCAATATGACGGGTGGCATAGGCGGCAGAACGATCTACCTTAGAAGGATCTTTACCACTGAAAGCTCCCCCACCATGTGCTCCTTTTCCTCCGTAAGTATCAACAATGATTTTACGTCCGGTAAGACCAGTATCTCCATGCGGACCACCAATCACAAACTTACCTGTTGGGTTGATGTGGTACTTGATATCACTGTTAAACAACTTGGCGTATTTCTTATACTTCGCTTTAATACGTGGGATGAGGATATTAATCACATCCGTCTTGATTTTTGCCAGCATTTTCGCTTCAGCATCAAAATCATCATGCTGGGTCGAGATAACGATGGTATCAATACGGATCGGACGGTTATGATCATCATATTCAAGGGTTACCTGGCTTTTCGCATCCGGACGCAGGTATGGCATTTTTGAATTCTTTTCCCGGCGGATGGCTGCCAACTCTATGAGCAGATTGTGAGCCAGATCCAATGCCAGCGGCATATAGTGCTCCGTTTCGTTGGTGGCATAACCAAACATCATACCCTGATCACCGGCACCTTGTTCTTCTTTTTTCTTACGGTCAACACCCTGGTTGATATCGGAGCTTTGTTCATGAATAGCTGAAAGAACACCGCATGAATTTGCTTCAAACATGTATTCGCTCTTCGTGTAACCAATTTTCTTAATTACACCACGGGCAATATCCTGTACATCGAGGTAGGCTTTTGATTTCACTTCACCAGCAAGAACAACCTGGCCGGTAGTAACGAGTGTTTCACACGCAACTTTTGATTGCGGGTCAAATGCAAGGAAGTTATCAATCAGTGCATCCGAAATCTGATCGGCAACTTTATCAGGATGTCCTTCGGACACACTTTCCGATGTAAATAAGTAAGGCATAAGAATTAAGGAATTTTATTTTTTACAGGCGCAAAGATAAGTACTGCGGGTATTCAATCTTTACTGTTTTGAATAATAAATACGCACAAACATTGGGTATTGCGGGTGTGTACCCCCACCCAGTTGAACACGTCCGTAAGCAATGGGATTAAAACTGGAGCTGCTTACAATACCATTGGCGAAAGTGGCGAAATAGGGTGCCGCCAGTTTCAGATCCCTGCGGGTGGCACGCCCGTTCATAATATTTTGTACATACCGGGTCATATTCATTCGGTATTCAGCCACTAAGTTGGAAGATGCGTCTTGAAAAAAGGTAGGTTGCCCACCCGTGTAATTTGTGTTGATATTGAACAAGGCCACCTGGCGGATAAAATCAAAAGTAGCTGGCTGCATATAGCTCAAGCTGTCAACCGGTATCGGTGCATTTTGCCCTGCACTGTTGAGGCTGTACATATGTATGATAGGTGGTGGATAAATGCTTTCAACACTTAATGGTCCTTGAAAAATCTGGCGGGCTACTAATTCTGCCCGGTGAACAATGTATTGTTTTCCTTTGAGGGTATCCAATCCGGGGACTTTTACGGTTACAGCAGTGCCAGGTGCTGATTGTACATAAGCAAGTGAAGAAGGTTGTCCTGATGAAAGAACAGGTGCAGCAATACTGCCCGAATAGTTTCTGTGAATTTTATTAGCGTTGGCTGAACGGATTGTATCGGCTACAAACGGGAATACGGCCACGCTGGTATCAAGATTTCCATCGGTTTTCCGCATTCGGTAGTACAGGTTCAGCTTGGTGCTGGGGTTATTCAGGCTTAAATAGTGAATGGCGTTACCTGAAACGGTAGAATCGGTAACCAGCGCCAGACCGTTCAGAAACAGTTTGAAGGTGGAATCAGAAAGAAAAGCACCGGTTATATTGTTCTGATCCAATAAATCCCTCCCCAACTGATCACTGAGCCTGATCCTGAGTTGGTTAAAGATACTGTCGGTTTTAAAAGCCAACTTATAACCTTTCCGCAATTGCGAAGGTGTAAAGCTTTGCGTTCCCAGAAAATCAGACGTAAAAAAAGTAACATCCTGGTTATAGCGGTATCGTTTATTGGATTTAAAATCAGGATCCAGAACTTTATAAACGTTCACTTTGGTGACACTATTCGTATCACCGTAGGTGCCGGAAAACGCAACAGATAAAACCAGTGAATCAAGGAACAGGCTGTCTTTTGAAACGGGCAGTTTAAACGGATAAGAAAAAGGCAACAGTTGAAAAAAGGCAGCTCCGGACGTGGTTCCCAGCAATGGATCGTTGTAATAGCCAACCACATGGAGGGCTGATTTATCAACAATAGCACTATCGGTATCTACATACGAAAAGGTACTCACAGGCAGCAGCATTGTATCGGTAATCAATTTATCACCACCTGGAATTAAATCACCTCCTAGTGTGGTTTGCTCCAGCTTCGTACAACTTTGAAGGAAAACAACTAAAGAAAAAACAGTAAACAGCAGAATCTTTCCCGGGCTCAAACGAATCATCATGAAGTGCCTTGAATTATTTTGACGAAAGGTCGTTATATAGTTGTAAATAGTCTGTTAAATCACCATCTGGTCTGAAGGGAAGTACTTTCTTACCACGTACTTTTCCAAATTCTTCCAGTAGCTTTTTATCTGCCTTTTCGGCACCAAAGGTGATTGCATCAGCGAAGGAAGCGCCACCACGGAACATGGCTGCATTCGTAGTTTCTTTAAAAGGCGCCAGATCTTTTTCCTTGATATTAGCATGAATGGATGCCAACTTCAGAAACCGTGCTCCCAGTTTTTCCTTGAATGTATTTTGTCCGATGGTGAATACCAACTTACTGTTGCTGAACACTGGTTCTTTTTTATAAGCAGTATTCAGGTACATGGGAATAAGGCCGGTCATCCAGCCACTGCAATGAATAATATCGGGAGGCCATCCAAACTTTTTTACCGTCTCCAGGGCACCCTTGCAAAAAAAGATGGTGCGGAGATCGTTGTCTTCAAACCATTTTTCATTTTCATCGTGGTAGATGAATTTGCGTTTGAAGAAATCTTCATTTTCCAGAAAATACACCTGCAGGCGGGCATTGGGCAATGAGGCAACTTTGATTTGCAGCGGATAGTCATCATTATCAATCGACACATTAATACCACTCAGCCTTACTACTTCATGCAGCCGGTGCCTGCGTTCGTTGATAACACCGAACCGGGGCATAATACAACGTACTTCCAATCCGCTGTCATTTGCTTTAATAGCCAGTTGGTTCACGAACGAAGAAAAATCGGTTTCTTCCAGGTAGGGCGACATCTCGCTGGCTATGAATAAAATTCTTTTCTTTGCTGCTGACATTTCTTGAATTTAGTAATCTGAACCTCTTTCCTGAGGGTTGCAAAGGTAGCAAATTTTAAGGAAAAGGTTTCACCCTCCCGGTAAATCAAAAAAGCACTCCCTTCCATGCTCGTTTTTCACACAGCACAACAGCTCCGGCTCTATCTCAACACCTTCACGGATAAAGAGAAAATCATTGGTTTTGTGCCTACTATGGGAGCCTTGCATGCTGGGCATATGTCACTACTGCAAATTTCCCGAAAACAGGCAGATCTGACAGTTGCTAGCATATTTGTAAATCCTACCCAGTTTAATGACAAACGAGACTTTGAAAACTACCCCTCCACCCTTCCGGAGGACCTTAAGAAGTTGACTCTGGCCGGATGTGATGTACTCTTTCTTCCCACTGTTCAGGAAATGTATCCCACTGGTTTTTCACTGGAAACACCTTACGAACTGGGTGCTCTGGAAACCCAGCTTGAAGGCCTCTACAGGCCGGGGCATTTTCAGGGTGTTTGCCAGGTAGTGGAGCGATTGCTGCATCTGGTACAGCCGCAATACATGTTTCTGGGACAAAAAGATTACCAACAATGCATGGTGCTGGATCAACTGGTGAGAAAGCAACCGGCTTTTCAATCTGTTCAAATAGTTATATGCCCCACCCTTCGAGAAAGCGACGGCCTGGCCATGAGCAGCCGTAATATGCGGCTTACACCAGATCAGCGAACCGTGGCAGCAGCTATCTACAAGGCACTTGTGCAAATGAAGGAAACCCTGCAACCGGGATCACTGGATCAGCTCAAGAAACAGGCGCAGCAATATCTCCTTGAAAAAGGATTTCGGGTGGATTATGCTGAAATTGCAAATGCGCAAACGCTGGAACTTATAAAGGAATGGAATGGTGCCGACCCGCTGGTGGGATTGATTGCAGCTTTCCTGGGAGAAGTGCGGCTGATTGATAATATCATTTTAACGGAAAGCAGGAATAGTTCTAATGAATCCGTCTAACTTTGCTTCTATGGAAATTGAAGTACTCAAATCGAAAATACACCGGGCTACCATCACGGAAGCAAACCTGCACTATGTGGGAAGCTTGACACTGGATGAAGAACTCATGGATGCTGCTAATATGCTGGAGTATGAAAAGATACAGGTCGTGAATGTAAATAACGGAAGCCGTTTGGAAACCTACCTTATAAAGGGGAAAAGAGGAAGTGGTGTTTGCTGCCTGAACGGTCCTGCTGCAAGACAGGGCGCTGTTGGCGATGTGGTAATCATTATTTCCTATGCTACCATGCAGTTTGAAGAGGCTAAAAAGTTTCAACCCTGGGTAGTTTTCCCTAAAAAGGGAAACCTGCTTTAATATTTGTAGAAACCATTATGCTACGCAAACGAATTCTAACCATTCTTCAGTTCATCTTTTTTTTAGGATTAGGCATTTTTATCGTTTGGTGGATGGCCCGTGGTATTGACAAAAAGGGCTGGGATCAGATCACCCAATCATTGAAGCAGGCAGATTACCTGCTGTTTATTCCTGTATTCGTACTTCTCATTTTCAGTCATTACATAAGGGCGTTGCGCTGGAAAATCCTGATGGAACCTTTGGGATATAAGCCCTCCACTTTCAATGTCTTCAACGTGGTGATGATCGGGTACCTGGCAAACCTGGCTTTGCCACGGCTGGGCGAAGTACTGAAGTGTACCATTCTTGCCCGCTACGAAAAAACCGGACCCGATAAACTCATAGGAACCATTGTTGCCGAACGGGCAGTGGACCTTGTGTGTCTTTTATCTGTAATTGTGATAACGATCCTTGTACAGATTGATACCGTTGGCTCCTATGCAATCAGTTTGTTTCAGCAGGCAACAGCGGGGAAAAATGCCGGTCTTTCCACCGGCCGGGTTGCTTTTGCTGTGGTTATACTGTTGCTCATTCTTTTTGTATTCTTCTGGCTGATCCGCCGTTACCGGGAGCATAAGGTCATCGTTCGAGTGCTGGGTGTGGTAAAGGGCATATGGACGGGGTTGATCAGTATCCGCTATATCAAAAACAAAACCATTTTTATTTTATATTCTGTACTCATTTGGGTTTTGTATTACAGCGGTACAAGAATCGGATTTTACGCCTTGCAGGAAGTCAGTCACCTGGGTACAAAAGAAGCACTTTCGGTACTCTCATTCGGTAGTATTGGTATGATTGTAACGCAGGGCGGACTGGGAGCTTACCAGTATGCTGTTCAGGAAACGCTGGTACTGTACAGTATTCCGAAGGTGATTGGTTTTACCTATGGCTGGATTCTGTGGATCGCCCAAACAGCTGTTCTGTTGGTGGGTGGATTATTCAGCATCCTGGTCATGCCCATTCTGAACAGAAACAGGTGATCGCTCATACAGAGTTCTAAAACAGCAAACATGAAAGCAACTTCTTTTATTCGTAAAAAAATTCTTTCCCGGCAGGAGATACAGACAGAACTGAAGCGATGGAGATTGTTTGATAAAAAGATTGTTTTTACCAACGGTTGTTTTGATATTCTTCACGCCGGCCATATTCACTCACTTACACAGGCCGCCTCTTTTGGAGATATACTCGTTATTGGATTGAACAGCGATGCATCCACCCGCCGTCTAAAAGGAGATAGCAGGCCCATCCAGAATGAAAACGACCGGGCCCTGCTCCTGGCTTCATTGGTGATGGTGGACGCAGTGGTTGTATTTGAAGAAGATACCCCTTTGCAACTGATACAGGAACTGCAACCGGATGTGCTGGTGAAAGGAGGTGACTATACAATCGATACGATTGTGGGAGCAAATGAAGTGATAGCCAGGGGTGGCAGTGTTGAAATTATATCCCTGTTACCCGGTCATTCCACTACCCTCTTAGCCCAGGCTATAACCCGTTTGTAAGAATTCTGAAATTTAACATAAAGCCACTTGGTTGCACTGTAACTTTATGTATAATTCATAGAACGCATTATGGCAGTTAGAGATGATAAAATGAACGTACGTGATATCAGTTGGTTGTCGTTTAATGCAAGGGTGCTTCAGGAAGCCAATGATCCGGCAGTTCCTCTACGGGAAAGGCTACGTTTTCTCGGAATTTTTTCAAACAATTTAGATGAATTCTTCCGGGTGCGTGTGGCAACACTCAAACGAATGGCCGAACTGGGCAGCAAATTGCAACACAAAATACATCTTGAAAAAAACCCTTCGCAAATTCTCTCGCAAATCCAGGAAATTGTTTTGCAGCAACAGAATGAATTCAACCGCATCTGGAAAAATGTGCAACAGGATTTGCGGAAAGACGGCATTCAACTCGTAACAGAAAAGCGGCTGACAAAAGAACAGAAGCGGTTTGTAGAAGATTATTTTGATACAGAAATGCGGTCAGAAGTGATTCCGCTGATGATTGAAAGCAACCCGAATATGCCTTACCTGCGGGAACGATCTCTGTACCTGGCTGTAACCATGAGCCAGAGCAAAAGTGCATACAACAGGAAATATGCTTTGATTGAAGTGCCCTCAAGGGGCAAGCGCCGATTCATTAAATTGCCATCTCCCGCCGGGGAACATCATATCATCTTACTGGAAGATATTCTGCGGCATTGCCTGCCCCGGATTTTTTCTTTCCTGGGATACGACCTCTTTTCGGCACATATTGTCAAGGTAACAAAAGATGCAGAAATTGATATGGATAGCGATATCAGCTCTTCTCTGATTCAGAAAATTGAACGAGGGGTTAAAAACCGCCGTAAAGGCAAACCTGTACGGTTTATTTATGATAAAGAAATTGATGCAGGATTACTTGAATACCTGATCCGCCGCCTGAATATTTCCAAACGGGATAACATTATACCAGGCGGACGAATTCATAATTTCCGTCACTTTATGGACTTCCCTTCCGATGTTTTCAGTTCGAGTCCCGTACGGAAAAAGCCTTTTGCGCATCCGTTGTTAAAATCACCTGTACGTGTAAGCGAAGTGGTACAGCAGCATGACTTGTTATTACATCTTCCCTACCATTCGTTTGATGCGGTGATTGATCTGTTGCGGGAAGCTGCCATGGATCCGGATGTGAAAGAAATAAAAATCACAGCATATCGTCTTGCTGAAAATTCGAAAGTGATTAATGCATTGGTAAATGCAGCCCGCAACGGAAAACTGGTAACTGTTATGCTGGAGCTCCGTGCCCGTTTCGATGAAGAAGCGAACCTGGAGTGGAAAGACAGGCTGGAACTGGATGGCGTGCGGGTATTAGTGGGAGTCCCCAACATGAAGGTGCATGCCAAGTTATGTGTGATTAAAAAACGGGTAAAGAACAAAACGATTCAATATGGTTTTGTAAGTACCGGTAATCTCAATGAAAGTACGGCCAGGGTTTATGGCGATCATTGCCTGTTAACCTCCAACCGGAATATTATGGCCGATGTAAACCGGATTTTTAAATACCTGGAACGGCCACTTGTCAGCAGGATTAAATTTTTGCGGCAGTGCAAAACATTGCTGGTGAGTCCCACCCGTATGCGGACCATGTTTTTGCAATTGATTCAGAACGAAATTAGAAATGCACAAAAAGGATTACCTGCCGCTGTAACAGTCAAGATGAACAGTTTATCCGATGAACAAATGATCAGCAGTTTATACGATGCCGCCCGTGCCGGCGTAGCAGTACACCTCATCATACGGGGTATTTTTTGCATGCTGCCAGACAACAAAAAATTCAAAACAAAACCGGTTGCCATCAGTATTGTGGATCAGTACCTCGAACACAGCCGGGTGTTGATATTTCACAACAAGGGCAAAGAGAAAGTTTTTCTATCTTCGGCGGACTGGATGGTACGGAATCTCGATCACCGCATTGAAGCAGCTGTGGAAATTACTGATCCGCTGTTGCAACAGGAGTTAAAGGATTATCTCACCATTCAGCTGAACGATAATACAAAGGCCCGGATACTGGATAATCAACTGGAAAACCGTTACATGAGCCGTAAAGGAAAACGTACACGTAGTCAGTTAGAATTGTACCAGTATCTCTATCAAAAAACGCTGAAACAAATTGAAACTCGCAGCCATTGATATTGGAAGTAATGCCGCCCGGTTACTTGTTACCGAAGTAACGGAAACAGCAAAAGGAGATGTGCTTTTTAATAAATTAAACCTGGTTCGGGTTCCCTTACGTTTAGGATTTGATGTATTTGAAACGGGTTCCATTCCCAAAGAAAAAATCAACAAGATTGTTGAAACCATCAAAGCCTATAAACATCTGCTGAGTATTTACGACGTAAAACATGTAAAAGCTTGTGCCACTTCGGCCATGCGGGATGCAGTAAATGCTCAGGATATTCTCCGCAAAGTAAAACTGGAAACAGGTATTGAAATCAAGGTAATCAGTGGTGATGAGGAAGCTTCCTACATTTATGAAAATCATATTGCAGAAAACCTGGATACTGGTCACTCCTACCTGTATATTGATGTGGGCGGCGGCAGTACAGAGCTTACCTTTTTTGCAAACGGCAAGCTTGTTTTCAAAGAATCATTCAATATTGGCACCATCCGTTTACTGAAACAACAGGTACAGGATCGCCAATGGGAAGAAATGAAAGAGTTTATCAAAATGAACACCCGGGGATATACCGATCTGATAGCCATTGGCTCGGGGGGCAATATCAACAAAGTTTTTTCTCTTTCCAAAAAGAAAGAAGGCAAGCCGCTTACACTTGAGTTGCTGAAAGATTACCTGAGAGAACTCAGCAGTTTTGATTTGAAACAGCGTATGGAACTGTATAAGTTACGGGAAGACCGGGCGGATGTGATTGTACCGGCCTTGCAGATTTATGTGAACGTCATGCGCTGGGCCAACACAGATGAAATTTACGTACCAAAGATTGGTTTGGCCGATGGACTGATCCATATGTTGTATGACGAAGTGAAATCAAGAAAAACAGAGCGTTCCACCACCCTTTTATAGCACATTCATGAGTGTACACAACGAATCAAAACGCATTACCACCCATACACTTCAGAAAATGAAAAAAGCGGGTGAGAAGATTTCCATGCTTACTGCTTATGATTTTTCTTTTGCCCGCATTTTTGATGCAGCCGGTATAGATGTGCTGCTGGTAGGCGACTCGGCCAGCAATGTCATGGCAGGCCATGAAACCACCTTACCCATTACGCTGGACCAGATGATTTACCATGCACAATCGGTGATACGTGCTGTACAACACAGCCTGGTGGTTGTGGATTTACCATTCGGCACCTACCAGTCAAACTCCGATATCGCCCTGGCCAGTGCCATCCGCATCATGAAAGAAACAGGTGCCCACAGTATAAAAATGGAAGGTGGTGCCGAAATCATTGAATCCGTTAAAAAACTGGTGGCCGCAGGTATTCCGGTTATGGGTCACCTGGGACTGACCCCTCAGTCTATTTATAAATTCGGCACTTATGCCGTTCGTGCCAAACAGGAAGCCGAAGCGGAAAAGCTGCTGGCAGATGCACAGCTTTTACAAGAAGCAGGTTGTTTTGCAGTTGTGTTAGAAAAAATACCAGCCGAACTGGCTGCCAACGTTACATCTCTCCTTCAAATACCAACCATCGGAATTGGTGCCGGACCACATTGCAACGGACAAGTGTTGGTGATGCATGATATGCTGGGTATTAATACTGATTTTAATCCAAGGTTTGTACGGAAGTATCTCGATCTGCATAGTCAGGTTCTGGAGGCAGTTCAGCACTATAACAAGGATGTAAAATCTGGCACCTTTCCCAATCAGCAGGAGTCATATTGAATGGGAACTCCTGCTTTGTGAAATCATCCATCCGGATTTTGCTTTTTTTCAGTATCCTGACAAGAAAAGCAACAGAATTTCAACCAACAATCGTTCTTGGCTTCACACCCTATCTTTGCCGCCAAAATCTGCAATGATGCGTCTTACTATAGTACTCAGTTTTCTGTTTTGTTTTGTTGCTGCTAATGCTCAGGAAGAACAACAACAGGGCATTGAACTCGACCCTGTTACTGTAACTGCAACCCTCGCACCTGTTCAGGCAGCAAAGACTGGGCGTAACCTGCTGGTTATTCAAGGGGAAATGTTACGCCGCTTGCCGGTTCATTCGGTGGATGAATTATTACGTTATATCCCGGGACTCGAAGTACAGAGCCGTGGACCTATGGGCACCCAAAGCAATATTACCATACGTGGTGGCACCTTTCAGCAGGTGTTAATTCTGCTCGACGGTATTCGTTTGAATGATCCACTTACCGGTCATTTCAATTCCTACTTACCCATTGCACCTGCCGAAATTGAGCGCATTGAAGTACTGAAAGGTGCATCCTCTGCTATCTATGGTACGGAAGCTGTGGGTGGTGTGGTACACATCATCTCCAAAACCTTTGCTGCAGTAAAAGGCAAAAAACAACAACAGGTACAGGCCCAGGTTACCACCGGTCAGTTTGGCTTGCGCAATGCACAGGCCGGTTTTCAGATCCAACGGGGGAAAACAATGGTGGCCGGTGGATTGCAGCAGAATGTAGCCGAAGGACAACCCCTCCGTGGTAGCCGGGGATTTTTTAATCTTTCAACTTTCTCTTTGTCTGCACGTCATTTCTTTTCCAATAACTGGAGTGCTGCCTATCGTGGTGCCTACGATGACCGCAACTTCAATGCACAGAATTTTTATACCCAGCTGTTGAGTGATACGGCTACCGAGCAGGTCATCAGCCGCTGGCACCATGTAAATGTTACCTATCAAAAAGAAAAGCACCGCATTAGTTTTGATGCCGGGTACAAAAACACATCGGATAAGTTTCAACTGCGGAAGTCTCTACCAGCCAACACCAACCGTTCAGGCTTGGCGCAGGCGCTGTTATTGCATACAGTGCAGTTGAGTGCGGCTACTACACTCAGCTCCGGTGCTCAGTATCTGGAACGAAGTGTACGATCAAACAACCGGGGTAATCACCAGATCGGCACCGCCGGACTGTTTACTGTACTTCATCAACAATTGGGAGAACACCTGGTGTTGAATCCGGCTATCAGGGCCGATTGGAACGAACGATATGGCTGGGAACTAATCCCCCAGCTCAACATCTCCTACCGCCGCTCCAACCTGCAGTTGCGGGGCAGTGCCGGGCGCAGCACCCGTGATGCAGATTTTACCGAACGCTTTAATAATTATCAACCGGTTCTGGTGGCATCGGGTAACCGTATGGGCAATCCCTTTCTGGATGCTGAATCGGCGTTCAGTTATGAAGCCGGTGCTGATTATTTCATTCAGAAGAAATGGAAGATTTCAACCGGATGGTTTCAACGTTTTCATTCGGGTTTGATTGATTATGTGCTGACACCCTATGCCGACATGCCACGTAAAGACAATCTCGTTCCAGGCGGTGTGTACAACCTGGCTAAAAATTTATCCAAAGTCAACACAAGGGGTTGGGAAACCGATGTGCAGTTCCAACATCAGTTTGCTACTCATCATTATCTGAACGTAACAGCTGGATTCGTCTGCATGAAAAGCACTACTGATAAAGACGAAACACCTTCTCTCTATGTTTCCAATCATGCCCGTTTTCTGTTCAATTATGCTGTACAGTACCGTTATCAATGGTTCAGCCTGTCGGCAAATGGTCTGTACAAACAGCGGCAACCGCAAACCGGAAACCCGGCTTTTGTAGCACTCAGTAAAGACTACTTTTTGATGAATTTCCGGGCAGAAGGACATTTTCTGAACGATCAGCTGGGTCTGTTTGTTCAATGTGATAATCTGCTCAATCGTCGCTATGCCGATATCCTCGGAACGGTTCTGCCCGGCAGTTGGTGGATGGGTGGAATAAAAGTCACTCTGCAATAACCTATTTTTGCTGATCTTTCCGAACTCAATTTTTTTTATGAACGATTTATTGCTTGCCCTCGGTATTCAGCAACACAATGCCGGGGTTTCCACAGGTACCAAATGGATTCAAACCCATGCTCCTGTCATCACCTCTTTTTCTCCTGTTGATGGTAGCGCCATCGCTTCTGTTAACGAAACAACACAGGAGGCATACGAACAAGTAATGCACCAGGCACAGGCTGCTTTCGTGGAATGGCGCAAATGGCCTGCACCACGCCGGGGCGAAATTGTTCGCCAGATCGGCGAAGCACTCCGTGCCAAAAAAGAAGCACTGGGTAAGCTGGTTTCCTATGAAATGGGAAAGAGCCTGCAGGAAGGCTATGGAGAAGTACAGGAAATGATTGATATCTGCGATTTTGCAGTGGGACTCAGCCGCCAGTTACACGGCCTCACCATGCATAGCGAACGTCCGCTGCACCGCATGTACGAGCAATGGCATCCGTTGGGCATAGTAGGCATCATTTCAGCCTTCAACTTCCCGGTGGCGGTATGGAGCTGGAACACAATGCTGGCATGGGTATGTGGCGATGTGTGCGTATGGAAGCCCAGTGAAAAAGTTCCGCTCTGCGGTATTGCCTGCCAGCAGATAGTAGCAGAAGTCTTTGCAAAAAACAATGTGCCCGAAGGAGTGAGTTGCCTGGTAACAGGCGGACGGGAACTGGGCGAATGGATGAGTCATGATGCACGTATGCCACTCGTTTCTGCTACCGGAAGTACCCGTATGGGAAAAGCGGTTGGCGCAGCAGTAGGTCAACGTCTGGGCCGCAGCCTGCTCGAACTCGGCGGCAACAATGCCATCATCATCAGTGAGCATGCCGATGTGAATATTGCCATCCGTGGTGCCCTGTTTGGTGCCGTGGGTACGGCTGGTCAGCGTTGTACCACCACCCGCCGCCTGATCATTCACGAACGCATTTATGAAACCGTGAAAGAGAAGCTCAAAGCGGCCTATGCACAACTCAGCATCGGCAATCCCTTGGATGAACGCAATCATGTGGGTCCACTGATTGATAAAGATGCTGTACAACAATACCTGCATTCTATTGAAGCCTGCAAGGCAGAAGGTGGACACTTTGTAGTGGAAGGCGGCGTACTGGAAGGGAAAGGTTACGAAAGCGGATGTTATGTGAAACCCTGCATTGCAGAAGCAAAACCGCATTACAACATTGTGCAGCACGAAACCTTTGCCCCCATTTTATACCTGCTTACATACAAGACAATCGATGAGGCAATCGCTATTCAAAACGGTGTGCCACAAGGCTTATCTTCTTCTATCATGACGCTCAACCTGCGGGAAGCTGAATTGTTTTTGTCAGCAGCCGGCAGTGATTGTGGTATTGCCAATGTAAACATTGGTACCAGTGGTGCAGAAATCGGAGGAGCTTTTGGTGGCGAAAAAGAAACCGGTGGCGGACGGGAAAGCGGCAGCGATGCCTGGAAAAATTATATGCGCCGGCAAACGAATACCATCAATTATTCGTCTGACTTACCATTGGCACAGGGAATAAAATTTGATCTCTGATAAAATTTGTTAAATGTGGGAAGACGGTAGTGGCTGATCACTCCCATTTATGAACTTTACAACTACAATTCAAAAGAGTATGATGCATTTGAAACAATTCGTAATCGGTACCTTGTTACTGCTGACCACGGCGACTGCCTCACTGGCACAATCCACCAATGGAGTTAAGTCAAAAGATGATGAATTCAAAGGCTGGCATCTGAAAGACAAAACACAGGATGGCTATTATGGTATCAGTCTGCAGCAGGCATTTGAATTTCTGAAAAACCGCAAAAGCACCACCGTTATCGTTGCAGTGATTGACAGCGGCATTGACACCCTGCATGAAGACTTGAAACCGGTATTGTGGAGAAACCCCAAAGAAATTCCAGGCAACGGCATTGATGATGACCGAAATGGGTATGTGGATGATATTTACGGATGGAATTTTCTGGGTGGAAAAGATGGTCGTAATGTGAAAGAAGATTCCTACGAAGCAGCCCGTTTGTATCATGCACTGAAAACGAAATACGGCGGCGAAGTGAATGAAAGTAAGCTTTCCGCAGCCGAAAAAGAAGAATACCGGGTGTTCCTGAAGGCAAAAGCAGATATTGAAACAGCTGCTACAGAAGCACAGGCAAATATGCTCTTTCTCCGCAACCTGTACAAAAAAGCAGGAGCCGCCGATACCCTTCTCCGTGAAAAATTCAAACCTGAGTTTACCGGAAATGAATTAGCGCAATTCAAACCCGGCAATTCCAAAGAAGCTGATGCGAAATCAACCCTGTTCACTTTATTCAAGGCTTTTGATATGATGGATGCGACGAATGAATTCATCATGAAAGAGTTCACCGACTATTACAAGGGACAGGAAAAGAAAGCGGAAGCTATGGACGCTCCCCCCAAAAATTACCGCCAGGAAATTGTACAGGATAAGTATGATGATTTCAATGATCGTTTTTACGGCAATAATGATGTTATGGCCAGCACACCTTTCCATGGTACACACGTCGCTGGTATTATTGCTTCCGCACGTAACAACGGTTTGGGTGTTGATGGCGTAGCCGATAATGTTCGGATCATGGTGCTGCGTGCCGTGCCCGATGGCGATGAGCACGATAAGGATATAGCGCTTGCCATACGTTACGCTGTGGATAATGGCGCTAAGATCATTAACATGAGTTTTGGTAAAAGCTTTTCTCCCCAGAAAAAATGGGTGGACGATGCCATCCGCTATGCTCAAAGCAAAGGCGTGTTGATTGTTCATGCAGCTGGAAACGATGCAAAAAATGTAGACAGTACTGAAAACTTTCCCAATCCGGTGTTTGCAGATACCAAAACGAAGGCCACCAACTTCATCACCGTTGGTGCCAGTGGCGATCCTAAAACAGGTGGACTGGCTGCTGATTTTTCCAACTATGGCAAAAATGAAGTGGATGTGTTTGCACCCGGTGTTAAAATTTATTCCACCATTCCCGGTGGCACCACGTATGGCTTTGCACAAGGTACCAGTATGGCAAGCCCGGTAGTGGCTGGTATGGCAGCGTTGTTACTCTCCTACTTCCCCACTCTTACACCGGAGCAAATTAAATACTGTATTGAAAAAGGATCCCAAAACCCGGGCATACAGGTAACCAAGCCCGGCGGTGAAGGCAAAGAAGATTTTGGCAACTTCAGCCGCACGGGAGGTATTGTGAATGTTTATGAATCGGTAAAGATTGCGGCCACACTCAAAGGCGAACGGGTGACTACACCGGCACCTCAGCCCCAACCCAAACCTCAGCCGAAACCCAAGGTGAAAAAAACGAAAAAAGGTTAAAATCAAATCATTCAGCCCGTTGCAAAACGGGCTGTTTTATTTAATAGTTTTGATTCTTTAAACAGAACACACCATGCCACGTCCTGCACCAAACGATTCCGCTCCTTTTTATCACAAATACATTGAACTGGTTCCTGAAAGGGAACCAATGGAAGCATTTCAGGCGCAGGATGACTGGCTGGCCGTCTGGTTGAACAGTTTTTCAGAAGACCAGGCCGATTATGCGTATGCGCCCGGCAAATGGAGCATTAAGCAAGTATTCCAGCACATGATTGATACGGAGCGCATTTTCGCTCACCGTGCTTTGTGGTTTGCCCGCTGCAGTACGGAACCGCAGTCGGGTTTTGATGAAAATGCGTATGCACAGGTAGCTGAGGTATCGCACCGCTCACTTGCATCTCTCAAAGAAGAATTACTTTCTGTTCGCAGAAGCACTTTTTGCCTGGTGGAAAGCTTTACTCCAACCGAATTCAGCCGGGGCGGAATCGCCAGCGGACACTTTGTAACCGTTAACGCTTTGGCCTTTATGTTGCTGGGGCATGTGTTGCATCATAAAAGTGTACTGGAAGAGAGGTACCGGTGATACATTATAAAATGTCAAATGATTTTCGTCCACGAAGCACTTAAATTAATATATGCATCCAGGTGTCTGACGTCCTGACACCTGAAAACGGACAATCCCGGCCTAGTGACCGGGATTGATGTAAAAAACTGCAAACCTGTAAGCCGGATTCTGTCGGGGGCTATCATTTATCTGTCCCGGCATTTGCACACCGGGATCAATCTACCTACCCTCCATCCTGCCTTGCGGCAACGGGCGAGCAGCCCTTGAGATGGTTTACATGGTATTTCAGCACGCAAGGTTTACCCGTAACTGCTGTTACCAGCAACTACTGTGAGCTTTTACCTCACATTTTCACCCTTACCAGTCCGTTACCGAACCAGCGGTTATTTTCTGTGGCACTTTCTGTTCCTGCCCTGCGGCAGGACCCAGCTCTTCACTGGTGCGTCGCTCTGTGCTGTCCGGACTTTCCTCCCCTCCGCCAAAGCGGAGCAGCGATAGCCTGTTTTGCAGCAACTGCAAAGGTACCAATTCAGCTGCGAATCAGTACTGGAAATAAATTTCGGTGGCGCCAAAACCGTACAAAGGATGAAACTGGTTGACAAAAGTTTTCACTTCTGGTTTATGCCGAAGCAATTCATGGATTTCATCACGTAAAACACCCTCGCCCACACCGTGAATGACAATGAGACTGGGCTGCAGGTGATGCACCGCACTTTCGTAAAACTTCTCAAATTCGTGGATTTGAGTGGCCAGGATATCGGCATTGGTCATACCCCGCCAGTGCGATGTAATTTTTTCAATGTGCAGATCCACCACCGACCGGGGCGATGGAAGATGGGTTTTAGCACTGTGATGTGTATGTTTTCCATCGTACACCTTATATCCGGCAGCTGACAGCTTCTGCATATCAAAGGATTCCTGCTCCACTTTATCGGGGAACTCTTCCATGAGCAGGTACGAGAAACTGGCTTTCTGATCCCGGAGCAGCTGTTCGATCTGCTGAAACAGCTGTTTGGCTTTCAGCTTCAAGGAGGCTTCGTAAAACGGGGCTTTCTTTTTATCGGGTTGTGCCAACCGGAACTCCAATTCAAATCGTGGCCCATCGTTCAAGTCTTCAAACGGTACATCATGCACATAAAAATCAGTGTATGGAAGCAACTCATTCTTCAACTCAAACGAATCCTTTTTCAGAAACCGTAAGTTGTAGTTGAATGTGTAGCCCAACGGAGTATTGTTGACGAGGTAGATGCGGAAATAATCCACCACATCATCATCAAACACATCTTTGTCAAACACAGGCAAAAAAGCAAGCCACACCCCTTCGCCCACCTGGTAGTTTTTCACCGGTGACTTTTCTTTCTTCACCTGGTCCACATACTGTTTCGGTTTGGGTGGAGGTGCTTTCTTTTCGGTAAAGCGTTTGAAATAGGGAAAATCCACCTGGTCTTTATATACAGGAAACTGTACACCACCTACATCCACCAGAACCATTTCCTTGTTGATAATATCAACAATTTCTCCTTCTTCATTGGAATGCAGCAGCAGCACTTTATCACCGATCTGAAACTTCATGGTGCAAAAATACGGATGCCGGTCGCAGAACCGGCATCACGTACCAAAGCATATAAAAGATTATTCCCATTTATGGGCATGCGGACGCTCATCGGAGTTTTTCCGCATCCATTCATCCACACTGATGGGGCCGCTGCCTTCCAGTGTAAAAAACACCAGCAGCACCAGGATGAGGAACGACAGCCAGAGTTCCGATTGGGCAAAGAGACCTTCAGGAGCATTAACAAAAATAACAGCACCCAATAAGATGGGAATCTGAACGATACAAGCGAACCGGGTAAGTAATCCCGCTGCTATCAAAGCCCCGCCAATGAGATGCGCAAAAATGACATAATGCGAAATGATGGCCACGAAGGCGGTACTCGTAAATGCTGTTTTATCCAGCATGCCGGACAAAGCAGTCATGTTGTTGATGTATTGCACACCTTTCAACATGAGAATAACGCCAAGGGCAATGCGTATAAAATCAATCCATTTGGGATGATGATCATCACCCCATTTTTCCAACCGTTGAATGAAGTTCATAATGGCAAGTTTAAGCGTGAAAAAATCCTGTTATAAGATACAACAGAAACCACGCTTTTGCAAGTGCTTTTTATGCACCCTTAGTGAATAGTGCGGCGGAGATACTGACTGTAATCTTCCTGTTGACATTCGTACTGACCCTGCATCAACGGCGAAGTGAAAATGAAATCAGCCGTGGCCCGGTCGCAGGCGGTGGGGATATTCCAGGTAACGGCGAGCCGTAGCAGGGCTTTTACGTCGGGATCATGCGGCTGTGCTTCCATTGGGTCCCAGAAGAAAATGAGTACATCCACTTTCCCTTCGGCAATGAGGGCCCCGATCTGCTGATCGCCACCCAGCGGACCGCTGAGCAGCTTCTGTACCGGTCGGTCAAGCTTTTCTTCCAGCAGCCGGCCCGTGGTTCCGGTGGCCATAAGTTCATGACGGGCCAGTGCCTGCCGGTTGTACCAGGCCCAGTCGATCAGATCCCGCTTACGGTTGTCATGTGCTACTAAGGCAATTCGTTTGCGTTCCGGTAATAATCTTGATGCCGTCATAGTTTAGCAATTCAGGAATGAGCTTTTGCAAGTTTACTATTGCGGTAGCCGTAGAGGAAGTAAAACAAAAGCCCCACTCCCATCCACACAAAAAACCAGAACCAGCTCACCAGCGGAATTTCTATCATCAGGTACAAACAACTCAAAGCTCCCATTACAGGAATCAATGAAAATTTATAGCGGAACGTAAGATAACTCATGAAAGCTGCAACGAGTATGAACACAAAGAACAATACTTCCTGGTGACTTTCTGTAAGCAGATTGGAAGCGGAAGAAACAATGCGTTCCCGGAAGAGATACACAAACAAGGCTACTAACAATGGTATGATGTACTGACCGTTGATGTAAGGCAATTTGAACCGACCTGCCACCCGGCTGTCGAGCTGTGGCAGCACCAGCACACCCAGGCACACCAGCACAAAGGCAAAGAGCGTTCCGATGCTGGTAAGATCCGTCATAATAGAAGAAGGCAGGATGAGTGAAGGAAATCCAACCAGGATTCCGGTAATAATCGTTGCAAAAGCGGGTGTTTGATATTTTTTATGAATGCTGGAAAAGCGCTTGGGCAGCAAACCATCACGGCTCATCGTCATCCAGATGCGGGGCTGTCCCAACTGGAATACCAGCAGCACACTGGTGGTGGCAATCACCGCACTGATGCTGATGATATAACCAATCCATTTCAGTCCGAGTTTGTCAAACACATACGCAAGGGGGTCATCCACCTTCAATTCGCTGTAATGCACCATACCGGTAAGCACCAATGCAATGAGTATATAAAGCACTGTACACACGAGCAATGCATACATCATGCCTCTCGGCAAATCCCTTTGTGGGTTCTTGCATTCTTCGGCAGTCGTGCTGATAGCATCAAAACCAATATAAGCGTAAAATACGGCACTCACACCCTGCAGTACACCCGAAAATCCATTGGGCATAAAGGGGTTCCAGTTATCGGTATTTACATAAAAAAAACCAACGATGATGACAAAAATGATAACGGCAATTTTAAACACCACCATGGCGTTGGCGCTCTTTTTACTTTCTTTCATTCCAATGTATGCAAGCGCTGTAATCAATGCCACGATAATAAAAGCCGGCACATTGAGAAACAGTTTGGTACTGCCAATCATGGGTGCTCTATTGAAACCATCAATTATGAATTGCATTTCAGGGGTTACTGCAACGCCTTTGGCTAATTCAGCAGTTACGCCTTCCATGGCTTCTTTTGCCGTTGTGAGATTGGTGGTGAGCCAGAAGGGAAGCTGTATATTCAGTCCCTGCAACAGGTTATTGAAATAGCTGCTCCAGCTGATGGCCACCACAATATTCCCGATAGCATATTCAAGAATGAGGGCCCAGCCAATGATCCATGCTACCAATTCACCAAAACTCACGTAGGCATACGTGTAAGCACTACCGCTCACGGGTACCCGACTGGCGAATTCGGCATAGCATAACGCCGAAAATCCACAGGTGATGGCGGTGATGACAAACAGAATGGATACCCCGGGTCCGCCGTGAAAGGCAGCCGATCCAATAGTGGAAAAGATGCCTGCGCCAATAACGGCTGCAATTCCCAGGAAGGTAAGATCCCGTACGTTTAAAACCCTGCTGAGACTACCCGCTTCGTGTACGGAGTCGCTGGCTTCGGAGGTTACCTCGGTTACTTTTTTGGTTCGGAAAAACTGCTTCATTCGTTGGTTGGTTTGGTGCTTCAAAATAGGGAAAAAAGAAGTAGGGATTTCCGATGAAACAAAAACTATTTTTCATCAGGTTCAAAACTGTAAGAAATCATTGTTTACGATCTGCAGCGGAGGCATCTTTACACCATCTGGTAATAAAGGCAAATCAGGTGCAGATGGGCTCATTGGTTTGAGTGCCCGACCCGGCTACAGGAATGCAGCCGGGTTTTTGTTTGCAGCCGGGTACTTCTCTCTGCGGCTTAAAAGTAGCCTGTTTAATACTCCCGTTGCACCAGGAAGTCTGCCAGTTGCCGTAAAGGCTCTTTCCGTTTACTGAGTACAGCAATTTCATCCAGATGATGCATTGCTTTTTCGATATAGCGGTTTTTTAATTCAAGTGCCCATTCATTGACTCCTGCCCGCTGGAAGATATCCAACACCTGCTGCACTTTATCAGCCGGATTCTGTTCCATTAGCTCCTGTAACAATACTTTATCTGCAGCCGGGGCGGCTTCCAGTGCCTGAATCATCAGGAAGGTTTTTTTGTTTGCCAAAATATCACCTCCCACCTGTTTGCCGAATTTGGCAGGGTCGCCGAATGCATCGAGGTAATCGTCCTGCACCTGGAAGGCAACCCCAAGATTCTTTCCGAATTCGTACAAATGCCGGGCATTCCCCTCTCCTGCACCTCCAATTACAGCACCCAGCTGCAGACTGGCAGCCAGCAGTACCGATGTTTTGAGTGTGATCATGTTTACGTATTCATCCAGGCTTACCTTATCACGCTTTTCAAAGTCCATATCCAGTTGTTGCCCTTCCGATACTTCGAGTGCGGTTTGATTGAACAGAGCTAAAATCTCCGGCATCACATCTTTGTTGATCCGGCGCAGGTAATCCCAGGCCATGATCATCATGGCATCACCGGCGAGGATTGCCGTATTGACGCCATATTTGTGATGCACTGTATCCATACCCCGTCGCAACGGTGCCTGGTCCATAATATCATCATGAATCAGAGTAAAATTGTGAAACAGCTCAATGGCGGTTGCTACTTCCCAGGCATCGGGCTTGATTGCATCAAACAATTCATTGCCCATGATGCACATGACCGGGCGCACCCGTTTACCACCTATGCCCAGAATATACTGGGCCGGATCGTATAACGTAGACGGCTGACCGGGAAAGTGCCGGATTCCAAAACGTGTTTCAAATTGTTGCAGCAGTTGTTCAAACGAATGCATAGTCATTCCGGTTATCGTTTTTTCTTTTTGGTTTGCTTTTTATTCTTGACAGACTTTAATACCACTTTTTCGGTATGGTTCACATGGCCTAAAACCAGTTCATAATCGAGTTGGCGCTTATCCAGGCTGGCCGCCACCACTTTAATGGTCACTTTATCGCCAATTTTAAAGGTTTTGCCACTTCTGCGGCCAGCCAGGCTGTAATCTTCTTCTATAAATCGGAACTCATCAAAATCGCTCAACGAAAATAGACTAACAAGTCCCTCGCATTTATGTTCAACCGTTTCCACCCAAAAGCCGAAGGAGGCCACACCACTCACCACACCGGAAAATTCTTCGCCGAGGAACTGGCTCATAAATTCCACCTGCTTGTACTTGTTGGCAGCCCGTTCGCTTTCCATAGCAGCCCGTTCCCGGTCGCTGCAATGGCGGCATTTCTGCTCCATCTTTTTATCAATGGCCGGTTCATTGTCGAGGCAATTTTGCAGAATCCGGTGTACCAATACATCGGGATACCGGCGGATGGGTGAGGTAAAATGACAATAGTGCGCAAAGCCAAGACCGTAGTGACCAATGTTTTCAGCTGTGTATACAGCTTTGGCCATGGTACGGATGCCCAGCGTTTCGAGCACATGTTGCTCCGGTTTACCCTTTACATCCTGTAGCATCTGATTAAACGACGCTGCAATTTTTTCAGGCGATGAAATATCAAACTTGTGACCGTATTTCCTTGCAAATACGATGAACGGAGCCAGTTTGGCTTCATCGGGAGTATCGTGCACACGGTACGGAAACGGCACTGGCTTCTCTTTTACGGTAATGCCTCCAATATACTCAGCAACATATTTATTGGCCAACAACATAAACTCTTCAATCAGCTGATGGGCTTCTTTGCTTTCTTTAACCGTGATGCCAATCGGTTTTTTATGATCATCAAGAATAAACCGCACTTCCTGCGAAGAAAAGTTGATAGCGCCTTTTCGAAAACGTTCTTTCCGCAGCTTTTGTGCCAGTTGATTCAGCAACAGCACTTCGTCACAATACAACCCTTCACCTGATTCAATAATTGTTTGTACATCCTCATAGGTAAAACGGTGATTGGAATGTATAAGCGTACGCCCCAGCCATACATCTTTAACCTCACCCTTGCTGCTCATTTGAAATACAGCAGAGAATGTATACTTATCTTCTTTGGGGCGTAAAGAACAAAGCTCATTGGAGATCCGTTCGGGCAGCATGGGTAACACACGGTCGGGCAGGTATACCGATGTTGCCCGTTCGTAAGCTTCTGTATCCAGTACCGTTCCGGGTTCTACAAAATGGCTTACATCGGCAATATGAACACCAATTTCATAGAGTCCATTAGTGCCACGTTTGATGGAAAGAGCATCATCAAAATCACGTGCATCTTGTGGATCAATCGTAAACGTCAATATATTTCTGAAATCTCTCCGTCGTGCCAGTTCGCTTTTTGTAATTTGTTCCGGTATACGGGCCGCATCCTCGAGTGCTTCATCGGAAAAGCTGAGCGGAAAACCACTCTGCATGAGTATTTGCCTCATGGCAAGATCATTCTCACTTTCTCCGGTTAGTACCTCAATTACTTCACCCTCCGGAATGCGCTTCTGCTTATCCCAGTTTGTCAACCGTACCACCACCCGATCGCCATGAACAGCACCTTTGAGAGAGCCGGATGGTATGTATAAATCCGGCATGGGGCGCTCGGTTTCCGGAATAAAAAACGAATGTTGCTTCTGCACCTGGATTGTTCCGATAAACTCCGTTTGTTTTCGCTCTACAACTTTTGAAATGATACCTTCCGGTTTGGCTCCGCCTTGTTTTATAATTTCCACCTCCACCGTATCTCCATGAAGAGCCATATTAAAATGCTGGGGACGAACCAGCACATCACGTTGCATGGCTTCCACGGTTACATACCCCATGCCGCTTCGGGTAATTTCTATTTTGCCCTTGTGTGTTTGTAAAGCCGTACTGTGTTTCCGGTTATCTTTTTTCTGTTTCTGGTTTT
Source organism: Chitinophaga pinensis (assembly GCA_943368955.1). Classification (GTDB taxonomy): domain Bacteria; phylum Bacteroidota; class Bacteroidia; order Chitinophagales; family Chitinophagaceae; genus Lacibacter; species Lacibacter pinensis_A. The sequence goes on along the minus strand of CALRLY020000002.1, from coordinate 230,700 downwards.
TGTTTTTCATATTTACTTGATTTTAGGCATGCGGTTGCACCTGACCTTTTTTGGGAAATGTGGTAATAAATGAAAGAAGTTGCTCCCGGAATTCTGCCTCCTGGTCAAACAATATTTTATGACGGATGGGTACTACATAAAGCGGCAATTCCTGCAATACCTCTCCAAATTTTATAAGCCGAACTGCATCTTTTTCTGTAGTGAGAATCATCTTCTTCGACTGCGTAAGTTTTTCATAAGAAGAACGGATTACAGACAAGTCATCAATGCTGAAAATATGATGATCGCTGAATGACAGATTTTCGTAAGCCCATGTTCTTTGTTCCAGGTATTTTTTTAATGGCTCGCTGTTGGCAATACCGGTTATCAGCAGCACTTCTGTTTCTTTATCCAGGATTCCCTCTTGCTTTGTGTTGAGAATATGATATGGTAATCCGTATTCAATCATAGAAAAATACAAATGCTGATGAGGCATGATGCGGATTTCCTTCATGATTTGTTTTCTGTCTGCTTCTGTAAAGCCCGGTTTACATTTCGTTACAACAATTGCATCTGCACGTTTATAGCTGCTTTTTTCATCACGCAAATCCCCGGTGGGAAGAAAAAAATCACGGGTGAACAGGTTGTTGGCATCGGTGAGTAAAATAGAAAAGCCCGGTGCAATGGAGCGGTGTTGAAAAGCATCATCCAGCAGGATCATTTCTGTATCCGGACAATCCTGCAGCAACTGCGGAACCGATTCAACCCGTTCCTCACCCACAGCAATGGATACACCAGGAAATTTCTGATAAAACTGCATAGGCTCGTCGCCAATTTCAAGGGCCGTTGTTTGATTGTTGGCCAGTACATATCCCTTTGTCTTCCGTTTGTATCCCCGGCTGAGTACAGCCAGCTGGTACTCTTCTTTCAGCAGGCGGATCAGGTATTCAATCATAGGTGATTTACCAGTACCACCCACACTTAAATTGCCCACGCAAATCACAGGCAGGTTGAAAGAAGTGGAGGAAAGAATGTTACGGTCATACAAACCATTCCTGATACGAATGATGATTCCATAAATCAATGCAAACGGTAGTAGTAATAAACGAAAAGATTGTAATGTGATATCAGCCAAATTCATAAACACCCTGTGGTGTAACACAGTAATTTAAAGGTATGTCAAAATCGGCAGTATCGGTGATGGAAGGTAACGGTGGAAAATAACTAAGCCCAATTTTCAATACATCGGGCCTGCATGCACTTAAAAACTTATCATAGTATCCTTTTCCATAGCCTACCCGGTAGCCCATTTCATCAAAGGCGAGCAGCGGTACCAGCACCAGATCCAGCAGCGATTCGTCCACCACCAATCCATTTACAGGTTCGGGAATACCCCAGGTGTTGGGCTTCAATTCCACCATTTCATCATAAACAACATGCTCCAGTTCATTTTTTTTGATGCGGGGAATAACTATTGCTACTTCAGGATTGCGGAATTCCAGAAAATGCAGCAAATGGTCTGTTTCAATTTCCTGTTCCTCTTTCATTGCCAGGTAGGTATGCACATACGAGAGCAACGGCAGCGGTAATTGCTGAAAGTGAATCAACAGAAGATCGTCATAACGGTTTCGATCAGCGGCAGAAAGCTGCCGGCGCTTGTCCCGGTAAATGACTCTGGCTTCCTGTTTGGTCATGCAGTATCTGGATTGTTGACAAAGATGGAAAAAACAGTGGTCCCGTAATTCCGTTCTGTTTTAAAAAAGGGAAAGCCTGCGTAACTGTTCCGGGGAGTATGTTCCAGTACAAACCAACCGCCGTCTTTCAGTAATTTTTTTTCAAAAATTCGCACCGGCAATTCATCAATGGTGCCCAATGCATAAGGGGGACCTGCAAAAATAAAATCAAATTGCTGCGCACACTGGTCTATATATTTAAACACATCCATTTTCACCAGTTTGAGTGTGATGCCCAGTTTGCCGGCTGTTTGCTGAATGAAGGATGCCATCTGGTGATCCTTTTCCACAATGGTGAGATCGGTGGCGCCCCTGCTGGCCAGTTCGTAACTGATGCTGCCTGTACCACCAAACAGATCAAGCGTTTTTAAATCTGAAATGGTAAGATTGTTTTCAATGATATTGAACAAGCCACCTTTGGCAAGGTCAGTTGTAGGACGGGTGTACGGCATTTTGGCCGGTGGTTGAAAAGTACGTCCTCCGTATGTTCCACTTATGATACGCATGTCAGAATCCGGTCGGTTAGTGCAAAAGTATGAACAGGTGTGGGATCGGCAGTTGGTGGATATTCAAACTGAAGCTGTTGGGCCCATTCGAGGTGAGGAATGTATTGATACAGTAATTGTATCATCGCCGAGTCTTGATTCACCAGCCCATCAACCTGCACCTGGCAGAGCGAAGCATCTATATCATACTGTTTAAAAGACTGCAGAACGAAATACAACACATCTTCCGGAGTGTTGTATTTGTAGGTTTGAACCAGTTGCCAGTTTCCTTTCTTCTCAATTGCGAGACTGAATGTGTTCAGGAAAAAGCTGAGTGTGATTCGTGCTTGTTCGCCGGCTACCGCAGATACTATATGCTCGTGCCAATGACTCCACTGGATATTTTTAAAGCGTTCATTCAAAACTGTATAAATATCCTGTGGAACTGACAGAAGTGACACAGCTTCAATACCTGCCGTCTCGTTTGTAAGAAGGAGTTCCTGGTTGCGTAATCCAAACTGCAGGTCTGCAAAAAAAGAAGGATCAGCTGCATCAAATAATTCAACAGGAACTAACATTTGCCTGGTTGAGTAACTTACTGCAGCCACCTGTTGAAAGGGTTCTTTCAGCCAACTGTTTTCGTGTAAAAAGGCAATCACATCTTCTCCTGTAAGTTTACTTCCTGCAATTTCCTGGAAACTTAGGTATGCAACTGTTTTATCGGCTGGCTGAAACAGGATGCAACCGAGGAACTGATCACCTAACTGAAATACCAGTGAATACTGCGATAACAAATCGTAGTTCAGCGATGGATCAGTACAATATAGAAGTTTCTTCAGCAAAAGGATTTATTAGTTGTGTGCAATAATAGCAATAATTTCGCCATCACCCATCTTAGGGAACTGAATCTATGCAATCAAAACTACTGCAACTGAACATCAGTAACCGGCAAATTCTGGCGATCGCTCTTCCGATCAGTTTGGCGTTGGTCATTCCGTTTCTGAACTTCACTATTAACAATTTTTTTCTTGGGCGCCTGGGGGAAAGCGAACTGGGCACTGCCGGTATTACCGGGGTCTATTTTCTGGTAGTTGCCGTTATAGGAAATGGGTTAAATAATTCATTGCAGGCTATCATATCACGACGTGCAGGCGAAAACCGTCCGCAGGAAATTGGCCGAACATTCGGACAAGGTATTAAAGTTGCTCTATTGTTTGCAGCCATTGGCATCTGTATTACCTATCTTCTTGCTCCCATACTGTTTGCAGGTGCCCTTTCCTTTCAGGGTGTAGAGCAAAGAGCTGTCGGATTTCTGAAAATACGTGTATGGGGACTCCCCTTTTTATACCTGTTTCAAATGGGGAATGCGTTACTTGTTGGCACCACTAATTCACGGTTACTTGTGATTGGAACCTTGTTTGAAGCCGGGGCCAACATCCTACTCGATTACCTACTTATTTTTGGTAACTGGGGATTTCCTCAACTTGGATTTAACGGGGCTGCCTGGGCCTCGGTATGTGCCGAAGCAATTGGCATGCTGGTGGTATTGCTGGTGATCTTGTATCGTAAAATGCATCTTCAGTTTGAATTATTCCGGCATTTTTCGTTTCACAGCCATACAACAAAGTTGATTCTGAAAACGTCGGCACCCCTCATCGGACAATACGGCATCAGTCTTATGAGCTGGTTGTTCTTTTATATTCTCATAGAACATAAAGGCGAACGGTCACTTGCTATTTCCAATATCATGCGGAATGTGTTTACGCTCACCGGTGTTTTTACCTGGGCTTTCGCATCTACCACAAATACAATGGTAAGCAACATCATCGGGCAGAACCGGAAAGAGGAAGTGGTAGTACTGATTCACAAGATTATGCGGCTGAGTCTTTTCTTTGCAGTGACTATGGTAGTGTTGCTCAATATTTTTGCCACTTCTTTTCTGGGTATTTTCGGTTTGTCGCAGGAATTCACACAGGCGGGTGTGCCTGTACTTCGCATGGTAACAATCGGCATTCTGCTGATGAGTGTTTCAGTCGTTTGGCTCAACGGAGTAACAGGCACCGGCAATACACAAGTGAATTTACTCATTGAACTGGCAGCAATTGTATTCTATTGCATGTACGTGTACCTGGTATTGGAAGTGTTTCAACTGAACCTGCTCTGGGCATGGGCCTCAGAACTGCTTTACTGGATAGTCATTTTATCAATGGCATATTTCTATATCCGTTCCGGAAAATGGAAAGAAAAAAAGTTATAGAGAGAACAGAAACTCGTTACCAATTTATTAACGCCATTCTTTTAGCAGATGATTCGCTTCTCGTCTGACCAGTTTATCTTCCGAAGCAGCATCGGGTAATTTAAGCAGGTGGTGCAGCAATTGAATGGCTTTGCCTTTCTGTCCTTTCCGGTAATAGGCTTTTGAAAGCTCAAGGTAATTCAACAAAAAACCAGGGCTCAGCGCTCTTGCTTTTTCATAATAATAAATTGATGAATCTATGGTTGCTGCCGGTATACCGCCAAAAAAAATCTTTGCACCTGCCCGTTCCATCATATTCAGGTTGCTTACTTCATAATGCCATCTGCCCAATACATGCAATGCTTTGAAATTATTTGCATTGAACTGAAGCGATTTTTCAGCATACGCTTTTATGGAGCGTACATGGCTTATCTTTTCTCCACCGCTGCGCATCAATACCATACGTCCAAAAGCAATCGCCATAACCATGTTTGCATCGGAAGATGAAGCATTCACTTTTAAGGCTCGGGTTGCATAATCCAGGGCTGCCTGGTAATACTCCATTTGCTTCGTTTTTTGAGTCTGTAACTTACCAAGGCGGCTGGCAAGTTCGCTGCAACGGATGAGTGCATGCAAATGATTTGGCTGTTGTTTTAATACTTCCCTGAATAACTGGTAGGCAGCAGGCTCTTTCATTTCCTTTTCAAACTGGTCGCCCTGCCGTATCAAATCTGTTATGGATTGTGCTCTGCCGAATGAACTGACCCAAAGCAGTAGTAAAGAAATCAAAATAGCAGGCAGTGAAATACGCATAAATAAATACAGGAGTTTAACAGGTTTTATGAAGAGAAATACCGGTTTTGCCCTGAAATTGTTCAATGGGAGGTGCCAGTTTCCAGATTTCGATTTCAATTGACTGAAGCTGCTGAAACCGCTGGCAAATGGTATTGCAAACAGATTCCGCAACTGTTTCGAGTAAATCCCTGCGCTGCATCATTTCCGATTTGACAATCGCATAAAGTTCAGCATAATTAACGGTTTGCTCTAACCGGGTAACTGGCTCCGTTGCTGCATACCTTACAGTTAGATTAACTTCAAAGGGGCATCCAACTGTTTCTTCACCAGTGTATAACCCATGATAGGCGTGAAAAAGTAAACCACGTAAATGTACCGCATTCATAATGCCGAAAATATAAAAGTCCCGCCTGATGGCGGGACATATTTGATTTTATTTACACTTTTTTATGATGCGTCTCAAACGGCAAGCTGTTTACACAAGCCCTTTTGCAGAAAGATAACGTTCTGCATCCAGCGCCGCCATACAGCCACTGCCGGCTGCGGTTACTGCTTGTCTGTAAATTTTATCCTGTACATCGCCGGCAGCAAATACGCCTTCTACATTTGTCCGGGATGTACCAGGCACCGTTTTAATGTAACCTGCTTCATCCATCTCAAGAAACTCTTTAAAAATCTCTGAGTTTGGCTGGTGACCAATTGCAACAAAAAAGCCCTGCACAGGAATCACTGTTTCTTCGCCTGATTGGTTGTTTTTCACCCGCATTCCATCTACTTTATTCTCACCCAGAATTTCAAGTGTTTCTGTATTCCAGTGGATTTCAATATTGGGAGCCTTCATCACCCGATCCTGCATTACTTTACTGGCCCGCATGGCATCTCTGCGGATGAGCATGTGCACTTTGGTACACAATTTACTCAGGTACAATGCCTCTTCTGCTGCCGTATCTCCTGCACCAACTATGGCAACTTCTTTCCCCCGGAAGAAAAATCCATCACATACGGCACAGGCGCTCACACCATATCCATTCAGGCGCTGTTCACTTTCCAATCCCAACCATTTGGCACTGGCGCCGGTGCTGATAATCACGCTATCAGCTTCAATGAGTTTTTCATCATCAATCCACACTTTATGCGGATATCCTGAAAAATCTACTTTTGTGGCAAGTCCATAACGAACATCGGTACCCATTCTTTTTGCCTGCTTTTCAAAATCAACCATCATTTCAGGCCCCTGTACTCCATCAGGGTAACCTGGATAGTTTTCTACTTCTGTTGTAATTGTAAGCTGTCCGCCGGGCTGAATTCCCTGGTATAAAACGGGATTCATGTTGGCCCTTGCTGCGTAAATAGCTGCTGTATAGCCGGCCGGACCTGAACCGATAATTAAACAATGTACTTTTTCTGCTTCCATGTCTTTAAAATTGAATCGTCAAAATTAACGGATCAACCGGAAGGCTTGTGTGATTTTTGTCCAGCTCCGGGCAGATGTGGATAATTGACTACCGGGGAATGATAATCGTACGGAACTGCGTGGCATAACCCCCAAAATAACCGAGTGCGCCGTTGCTGATATTCCCGAGTATTTTAGTTGGAGTTGAAAATGGATTACCAATACTTTGGTAACTGAATTCGGTGGTTCGCCAGAAATCGTAAGTCGCTTTATCTATGTTACAGAACTTGAGCGTAACGGTATCTCCTTTGCGGAAGAAAACAAAGTTATCAAAGTCAATTTCTGAATTACGATCCACACCTTTATCAATCGGAATATCGTAAGTAGTACCATTCACCAGCAAGTCGTCAAAAACGGAATTAATGCCGGGGAAAAAAGCACCTGAATTGACCCTGGTAAAATAGCGGATGTAATCGCCAAATCCGGGCGGATCCGTAACACGCCCCAGCAACACAGCCCTGGTACTTGTATCGGGTGCACCCGGAACCATTTCCCACCAAAGGGAATCAACTTTCTTCCTCAACACAGGAATGGAAGTGCTGGCCTGGTACTGACGGCCGGCCCAGTTAATCTGAAGTGTGTATTGCTTTCCTTCTTCGCCCCGAAGAAATTCCTGCGGGCGTGACGGATCTGAACTATAAAAGCTGAACGGTACATTTCCGCCTAAAACCACATCAAACCGACGTAAAGGATATACGGTAGAGCCGCTTCTGATGGAAACCTGTGCATCCCGGATAACAGATTGACCAATTACATCGGCTGTAACCGTTGAAAAGTAGTTTAGGCTGCGGGTGAGGATCACTACTGGGGCTTCATTGGTTTCAATAGACGCATCCACACTCAGTACCGGTTCTGCATCTTTGAGGTCAAAATCAACACTCTTTTCGCAAGAAAGCAGTAATAAGCTCAAAAATGATATCAAAACGGTCTTCTTCATACCACAAATTTAAACAGCCCATCGGGCTCAAATGTAACATCCGGAAAGAAGAATTGTTAAAGATACAGGCACCTAAAAAAAATCCCCCGCTGAAGCGGAGGGATTTTATACTTACTGCCCATCGTAAACATTTAGTTGCCCAGGTAACTTTTCAGCGCATTGCTGAAGCGAGCTTTCTGGAGGCGCTTAATCGCCCGTTCTTTAATTTGGCGGATCCGCTCTTTCGTAAGATCATACTTTTGACCAATTTGCTCAATGGTAACTCCGTTTTCACCATCAAGTCCAAAATAAGCGTTTACAATCTCCGCTTCCCGGGGGCTGAGTGATTTCAACACCCTGCGTATTTCGTTACGGAGCGAGTCTTTCATTACATCTTCATCTGTATCATCACTTCCTTCCAGCAGATCACCCATCGCCACATCTTCTGCTTCATGCACGGGTGCATCAAGAGAAGTATGACGGGTGTTGCTTTGGAAAATATTGTTGATTTCTGTTTCGCTCATTTCCAGGATATCGGCCAGTTCCTCCGTAGAAGGTTCCCGCTCATGCTCCTGTTCAAACGCCATATACGCTTTATTGGCTTTGTTATACGTTCCAATTTTGTTCTGTGGTAAGCGAACCAAACGTCCCTGCTCGGCCAAAGCCTGCAAAATGGACTGACGAATCCACCAAACTGCGTAAGAAATGAATTTGAAGCCTTTGGTTTCATCGAAACGCTGGGCAGCTTTAATCAAACCCAGGTTTCCTTCATTAATCAAATCGCTGAGTGAAAGACCCTGGTGCTGGTATTGTTTTGCCACAGAAACCACGAAACGCAGATTCGACTGTACCAGTTTATCTAAAGCCCGTTGATCGCCCATCTTAATACGCTGCGCAAGAGTTGTTTCCTCTTCAGGCGTAATCATGGGGATTTTCGAAATTTCCTGTAAATACTTTTCAACCGCTTGTGAGTCACGGTTGGTAATTTGTGTAGCAATCTTTAGCTGCCTCATAATGATCTGTAATATTTAAAATTGTTCTATCGAATTGAAACAGGGGAAATTTACAGCGAAATATTGTTTGCGGTATTATCCTGCAGTCAAACTGCAAAGTTAACACACGATTCCCGCTTTTCATAGTACTTGTGTATAAGTCAGCCTTTTTTGGGTATTTTTCTACCTTATCTGCTGACTTTCCTTCTTTTTAACGTGTATAAGATTCAGAAAGTTGGAAAGAGAACAGGTAATTTTGAAAAAATTCTGAAAAAGTTGATGAAATTAATTGATTACCGCAGCGATACTGTTACAAAACCTACCGCCGGCATGCTGGAAGCAATGATGCAGGCTCCGGTGGGTGATGATGTTTTTGGGGAAGATCCTTCTGTTAATGCACTGGAAGCAAAGGCAGCAACCCTGTTTGGAATGGAGGCCGGCCTCTTCTGCCCTTCAGGTACCATGACGAACCAGATTGGCATTAAGGCTCATACACAACCCGGTGATGAGGTGATTTGCGATGAAGTTAGCCACGTTTACCAGTACGAAGGTGGTGGAATTGCCTTTAATTCGGGTGCATCGGTTCGGCTGCTGCAGGGTGACAGGGGCCGTATCAACGCCCGGCAGGTGGAAGAAGCAATCAATAACCGCATGGATGTTCACAAAGCCAACAGCAGCCTGGTTGTTCTAGAAAACACGAGCAATCGTGGTGGAGGAAGCTGCTACGAACTATCTGATATTGATGATATTAAGAAAGTTTGCTTGAATAATAATTTGCAGTTGCACCTGGATGGTGCCCGAATCTTTAATGCTTTGGTTGCAAAACAACAAAAGCCTCAAGATTATGGCGGGATATTCGACTCCATTTCTGTGTGCCTGAGTAAAGGATTGGGTTGTCCTGTGGGCAGTGTTTTGCTGGGTTCGCAGGAGTATATCCGAAAAGCAAGACGTATCCGCAAAGTGTTTGGGGGAGGTATGCGACAGGCGGGCTTCCTTGCTGCAGCAGGAATTTATGCGCTTGAAAACCACATTAACCGGTTAGAAGAGGATCACCGGAATGCCCAATTGCTTGCAACAGCTTTGCAAGACCATCCGCTGGTAGCATCGGTACTGCCCGTAGAGACAAATATTATCATATTCAATCTACACAAGGGAACAACTGCTCGTCAATTTGTTGACCAACTTGCCGGTAAAGGAGTTCTTTTGTATGCCATTGCACCGCAACAGGCAAGAATCGTCGTACACCTGGATATTACGGCTGCCATGATTTACGAATCTCTTACAATACTGAAAGAAATCAAATAAAACAAAAAGGGTGTTCCTGAAGAACACCCTTGAATTCAGACTAGCAATTTTGTTATTTGGGCTCTGCCCGATCGCTCTGTCTGTTTATCACAATAAAATGCTGACGAATCATATCACTCATGATATTGACAGTTTCACCTAAATGAAGGTCATTCTTACGTACCCTCAAAAAACTGGTATTCCGCTCTTTTTTCAAACTATCCTGCTCAATACGTGCCATATCCATTTCCAGGTTTACCATATTCAATGGAACGGTCAGTTTCGTTAAGGTATCAATAGCCTTAATTGTAGCTGAAAGATTTTTCTTTTCCTGGCGGAACTTATCGAGTTTCAGCGAAATGAACTTATTATCTGTGTTTTTTTCCAGCCAATTGGTGCGTTCTTTAATTTTCTGGAAAGCCTGATTTTGATTGATCCGTATGTTGCTGCGTTGTATTACTTCCCTGAAATCGAAATCGTTCTTCCAGGTTTTGTATTGAGCACTTCCGATTTCATCCCAGGGCAAAGCAGTTGGTTCATCTTTTTCACGCACTTTCAGGTATTCATACTGATCAGGCAAAACAACATCCGATGTAACGCCCCTTATTTGTGTACTGGCACCGGTTATGCGGTAGAATTTTTGCAGTGTGAGTTTGATGGTACCCAGATCGGATGAATTATTGCTCACCCATGTATTACGCTCCAGTTCTATGTTCCGTTGTACTGTACCCTTTCCATAAGTTGAAGTGCTCCCTATCACCAAACCCCTTTTATAATCCTGGATCGCAGCTGCAAAAATCTCCGAAGCTGAAGCGCTGAACTCATTCACCATGACCGTCAGAGGACCATCCCATAAAACAGAATTATCACGGTCACGCAGAATAGAAGGTGCTTCATCCCTGCTCTTCACCTGTACTACCGGCCCTTCTTCCACAAACAAACCAACCATTTGTACAACATCCATAAGCGACCCACCACCATTGGTACGCAGGTCAAGAATGATACCGCTCACTTTTTCCTGCTTGAGTTTGATAATTTCTTTCGCAACATCAGCTGCACAACGGGCCCCGTTTGGATCCTGGAAATTCGCATAAAACTCAGGCAGATAGATATAACCTATTTTGTAATTGTTTTCACCATAAATGACAGCACTTTTGGCAAACGTTTCTTCCAGGTTTATCTTTTCACGAACCATGGTTACCACTTTGATAGTACCATTTGACTTTTTAATGGTAAGCCGTACTTCGGTTCCCTTTTTGCCCCTGATCAGTTTTACTGCATCTTCAACAGCAAAACCGGTTAAATCCTGAGGCTCTTCCGGCCCCTGTGACACTTTAAGGATGTAATCACCAATTTGCAGCTCCCCTGATTTCTGGGCAGGGCTACCGGTAACAATCGTTGCAATTTTAATGTTTCCTTCCTCTTCCGTAAGTGAGGCGCCAATTCCAAAGAATTCACCACTCATCTGCTCATCAAATGAACGCTTTTCCACCGGTGGAAAATAAGTTGTGTGCGGATCCATGGTTTCCGTAATGGCATTTACCATCCAGTTGAAGCGGTCATCATCTTTAAACCGATTACGGAAGCGGTCGAAAATGCGATCAAATGATTTCAGTACTTTTTCTCTTGCTTCTGCCTCCAGTTGTACGGTTGATTTTTTTTCTGTGTTTCCTATGGCCGCACTTTTTTCCTGTTGTTCAAGTAAATCCACATAGCGCTCCAGCGTATAATACTTCAATTTTTTACGCCAGAGTTCCCTGCGTCCAGCTTCTGTTTTGGCATATTCGGCCTTATCATCATCATCGTTATACACTTCATCCACCGAAAAATCAAACGGCTTTTTTAAAATCTCTTTGTAGAGAGCTGCGGCTTCTTCCACCCGTTTTTTATACACACTATTGATGGCATAAAAGGATTCAAGCTGCGCTCCTTTTAGTTCATCATCAATCCGTGTTTCGAATTTTTTGAATTGCTCAATATCACTAGTGAGGAAATACGTTTTATCAGGGTCAAGCGTTTTCAGGAATTTCTGAAATACTTCCCTGGAGAATTTGTCATCAAGTTTTTTGGGACTGAAATGCCCGTCTTCCAGCATTTCTCCAACCAATTGCAGAATCCGTTCATAGCGGCTTCCGGGATTTTTCAGGGAAGACGACGATTGAACGGCATAAAAAACGCTTCCACCGAGTACGAGCAACAGGATAATGAATAAACTTTTTTTGGTAAACATAAAGGCAAAAAGTTTTGACATATTTACAATAAGAGTAAAAATAACGAGAAAACATGAGGTATGTTGAACCGCTTGCGTAATTGAGCTGATTTAACAAGCTCTTGGGAGACCATTCAAATACTGCTCTTGCAGGGCTAAAACGTTAAAAATGACGGTTTGTTGTGGCTGCTGTTTCTGGTTGAAAAATGCTGTTTTATGTAAAACAGGAAAACATTGATGAAGGAGATAAAAAATCTGCTATATTTGCAACCCGATTTCAGGATTCACATCTTGAGTCACATGCCCAGATGGCGAAATTGGTAGACGCACTGTGTTCAGGTCGCAGCGTCCGCAAGGATGTGCTGGTTCGAATCCAGTTCTGGGCACAAACATCCCGCTTACAGCGGGATGTTTTGTTTTACACAGTGTTGTGAACAACTTTTCCTTTTCCTTTTAGTACTCTTTTTGCAAATTACTTCTGTAATTGCAGGTTCATTTTTTCATGGAAGAAACAAAAGAAATACAGGCTCTCTTGCATCTGATTGATGACCCCGATTCGGAAGTGTATTCAACAGTTAGTTCCCGCATCGTTTCCTTTGGCAAACAAATCATTCCCAACCTGGAGCATTTATGGGAAACAACACCAGACCCGGAAACGCAGGAACGAATTGAAATGCTCATCCACCGACTGCATTTCCAGGACCTGCAACAGGACTTTCAGGATTGGAGCAACCAGGATGATCCTGATTTGCTTACAGGTGTACTTCTTGTGAGCAAATATCAATATCCCGAACTGAACCTTGCTCCCATTCAGCTGGAACTTGAAAAAATCCGGCGTAACATTTGGCTGGAGCTGAATCCCTTTTTAACAGCGCTGGAACAGGTAAATGTGCTTTCCAACATCCTGTTCAACTATTATAAGTTCAAGGGGAACGAAGTCAATTATACCCGTCCGGATGAATTTCTTTTCCCTCGCCTGATTGAATCGAAAAAAGGAAATGCCATCAGCAACGGGTTACTGATTTTAATTATGGCCAAACAACTGGATATCAATCTTCAGTTAATTGCCATACCCCGGCAATTTATCATGGCCTGTTTTTCGGCACCTATCGGACAAGACGATGACATGGCACAAATCAGAGAGAAAATTCATTTTTTTGTAGACGGAGCATCGGGACAGATGTATTCTCATGCAGATGTGGAAACGTATTTCAAGCGGATTGATACGGAGTTTACACCGTTGTATTTCCGTCCGCAATCGAACAAGCAAATTGTTATGCAACTTCTGGGGGAATTTTCGAAATGCTTTACCAGTGCACTGCAACAACACAAGCGGCAGGAGCTGCTGGATCTTGCTTCGATGATTCGTGAAACCGTGTAACAAACATGCAGCTCAGCGAAACATTTATAGCCACCATAAACACTCCCTTAGGCTTCTTGTTAATTGAAACCTCTGCTTCCCACATTTACCGGATTTCTTTTTCTCATTCAGTCCTTGAAACAAAATTTCCGCCACTAGCTTTACTGGAGGAAACAAAAGCCCAGCTACAAGCTTACTTTCAGGGAAGTCTCAGGCAATTTGATCTTCCACTTAGCCTGCAAGGCACAGCCTTTCAAAAACAGGTTTGGAACGAATTACAAAGCATTCCTTACGCTTCAACCTCTACTTATCTGCAATTGGCAAAACGACTGGGAAATACGAAAAGCATCCGTGCTGCTGCAGCAGCAAACGGCAAAAACCCAATTGTAATTCTCATTCCTTGTCACAGAGTAATTGGAGCAAACGGGGCACTTACAGGTTATGCCGGCGGACTACAACGGAAACGTTGGTTACTGGATCTCGAGGCAAAAACAGCGGGAATTCCCTCATTGCTATAATGAAACTCGCACTACAGAATCTTCAGCACACCTTATTTCATCAGATCTTCTGCAGTAAACGATAAAGGAAGCAACATGGTGGCATCCGGAATGATGTAGACTTTTCCATGCATACCACCTAAAATCAAACGGATAGGCATGCTGGTTTTTTGTGTAAACTCCTGTAATGCCTGCCGGCAGATGCCGCAAGGAGAAATGGGATGATTGCTTTCCCCATTATTATTAAAATAGCTGATTGCCATCTTTTCAATGGGAACTTTTGGGTACAACGATGAAACGGAAGCAAGCACTACCCGCTCTGCACATAAGCCGGCAGGAAACGATGCATTTTCCTGGTTGCTCCCGGCAACAATTTCTCCATTACTCAGCTTGGCTACTGCACCCACCTGAAAACGGGAATAAGGAGCATAAGCATGCTGGGTTACCTCTCTTGCTTCATCAAGCAACCACTTATCTTCTTCGCTCAGGTCGCTGATCGAATCATACACCTCGTAGGCAAAATGATAATCCTGTTTTGTCATATGTTCTTGTTTTAAATGAGTCCGGAATATGCCGAACCAAACCGGCACCGATAAAAAATCCCCCGAACAATCGGGGGATCCATCCATATTAGCTCGGTATCAAATATAAGATTTTTAACTGCGTAAACAAAACCACTAAGCTAATTGATCTCCCGTTCCTCAGGAATAAATGTGGTTTCCGGATTACCGGTTACCGTATGGTACGGAATAAACGGTTCCACCGGGGCCCTTCTTCCCAACTGAAGAATATTAGCCAGGCTTTGCCTACTACATGATCTTCTGGTACAAACCCCCAAAACCTGCTGTCAAGCGAGTTGTGCCTGTTATCACCCATGAGCCAGTAATAATTCAACTTAAATGTATAGGTTGAAGTTTCCTTTCCGTTGAGGTAAAACCTTCCATCTTTCATTTCAAGGCTATTTCCTTCATACGTGCGTATGACCCGTTCATAACGGCTGTAAATTTCAGGCGTAAGTTGTATGGATGCTCCTTTTGCAGGTATATAAAGGGGGCCATAATTATCAATTGTCCATTTACAATTAACCGAATCATTCGGAAAAATATCACTTCCGCCTACATATTGCCGGTCTTTTTCATAAGAATACACAACCGGAGTTAATGATTTAACAAATGAAAGTTTACTGAAAACGGCTACCTGGTCCTTGGTAAGAAAAATTTCATACAGGTTATTTCCAACCTTTCTCACTTCACCTGCGGCTTCCCGTATGCCATGATCGTCTTTTAGCTGATCCATATCCAGATCCTGTCCCTGAGTTTCCAGCAGGTAATTGGTTTCAGAGCCAGGTGGTATATCATTCAGTTTCCCGTTAATATAAACTACTCCATTACGTATTTCCATCGTATCACCCGCTATAGCCACACAGCGTTTAATAAAGTTTTCACGCTTATCTACAGGGCGGGTTATAATAATATCTCCAAATGCTTCCCATACCCGGTTACGATCGCCTCCGGCCTGCCGTAATACTTCATAATAGGTGACCTTGGAACCATAGTTCTGCTCATCATTAATAACGGTATCGCCTACCGGCAAATTAAACACAACCACATCGTTTCGCTGTACTTTTTGCTGAAAAATGCGTTTGTAAGGCCATTGGATCCACTGGAGATAAGATTTACCACCTACAACAGGCATTGTATGATGCACAAACGGAAAAGACAAAGGAGTATTGGGTATGCGGGGGCCATAGCTAAGTTTGCTCACAAACAGGAAATCGTTTACGAGCAAAGAGCGTTCCATAGAAGGTGTGGGAATGGTGTATGCTTCAAACACAAATGTGCGGATGATTGTAGCGGCAACAACTGCAAATACGGCCGCATCAATCCATTCACGGGTTCCTGATTTTTTATATAGTCTTACTGCTTCTGAACCGGCATAACGTACATTTTTGGAATAACCCAGGTAAGGAAGATAAAGAAAGGGCAGAAATACAGTAAGTGTATGTTCCCACAGAGAGAATTTTCCAAAATGCTTTACAAAGTCAATCACAAGTGAAATAGTAATAAACTGACCTGCCACCGGAATCAATTGCAGCCAGAACCAGTACTGCTTCATGTTCATGAGATGAACCATCTCCCAAGTATTGTAAAACGGCACCAGCGCTTTCCACGGAGCAATGCCTGCCTTTTGAAACATGCCGTAAAGTCCGGCATGAAATCCAATTGTACCAAGTAAAAATATCAACCAGCCCATTCTGATAGTAAGTTTAAAGCAGACAAAAATAAGGGTTTCGGTAAGGTTGCTTCCGGATTATTAGAAAATATTCGGGTTTACTTAACATTGTGTAATAAATTTGAGAAATTACAATCATTTTGCCCTTGCAACAGTATTCGTAACGAATCAGTAGGCAACCTTTGAAATTTGTTACAGAGCTATGAATTACTTCACGATTAGTGATATTGAGCAACTTTCGGGAATAAAAGCACATACCTTACGTATTTGGGAGCAGCGTTATAAAATTCTGCGTCCCAAACGAAAAGAAAGTAAGCATCGCTTTTATGACAACGAGGACCTGAAGCGCATCCTGCAAATTGCCCACCTGAACAGGAATGGTCATAAAATTTCCAAAATCGCCCGGATGACCGAAGAGCAAATCAGGTCTCTTTCACTGGAGGAAGAATTGAATGAATCCGTGTATGAAAATTTTATTCATCAGCTGACAGAAGCCTGCCGGAACCTGGACGAGGACCGGTTTCACAAAATTTTTCACACCGTATATCAGCACCTTGGTTTTGATAAAACAGTCCTGCATATCTTTTATCCCATGCTTGAACGTATCGGGCGTACCTGGATGACAGACCGGATCAGACCGGTACAGGAACATTTTGCCAGCAATTTGATTTCCCGGAAGATTATGATGGCAGTTCAGCATCTTGACGCTAAACAGGACGGACCCGTAACTCTTTTGTTTAATCCTGAAAACGAACACCATGAAATACCCTTACTGTTCATTCATTACCTCTTAAAACGGAAAGGGAAACGGGTGGTTTATTTTGGAACGAATGTTTCAATAGAATATCTGGAAGAATTTGTAAACCGGCATAAAACCGAACGCCTGCATCTTCACCTTATTACGAGTATTGGTCATCATACACCGGATGAACTGATGAAACTGTTATTGAAAAAATTTACAAAACAGCAGATCGTTTTATCCGGTCCCTTTTCCAATAGTATAACGATCAGCAATAGTCGCCTTCGCCTTCTTACCAGTTCGGGTGCGCTGCTGCATTATTGTGAAGAAGATTGAGCCTTGCGTAACATACATTAGTTTCAAGACCGGGGAAAAACAAACGTATAGACATCATCAGCTGTTATGATTTTGCCTGATAAAATGACCAGCCGTTCCATAACATTCCGGAACTCACGGATATTACCTGTCCAGTTATGCTCCTGTAATGCTTTAATTGCAGCATCTTCAACTTCTTTACGTGCTTGTCCATATTCATCGGCTACCTGTTCCAGAAAATATTCAGCCAATACAGGAATGTCTTCTCTTCGTTCATTCAGTGAAGGCACATGAATGATAATGACACTTAGCCGGTGATAGAGATCCAGTCGGAAATTTTTGTTTTCCACCTCTTTCAATAAATCTTTATTGGTTGCGGCAATCACCCGTACATCCACGGTAATATCTTTTTCGCCACCTACCCTTGTAATTTTATGTTCCTGCAAAGCCCGCAACACTTTTGCCTGAGCAGTCAGGCTCATATCGCCGATTTCATCAAGAAACAAAGTGCCCCCGTTGGCCTGCTCGAATTTACCAATCCGTTGTTTGATTGCAGAAGTGAAAGATCCTTTTTCGTGGCCAAACAATTCGCTTTCGATCAATTCGCCGGGTATAGCAGCACAATTCACTTCAATAAGCGGACCAGCGGTTCGGCTGCTTTTTTCATGAATCCAACGGGCAACCAATTCTTTTCCGGATCCGTTTTCGCCCGTTATCAGTACCCGTGCATCTGTTGGAGCCACCTTTTCGATTGTATCTTTAATTTTCCGGAGTGCCAGACTCTCTCCTATCATTTCCTGAACCCGGTTTACTTTCCGCTTCAAAACCTTTGTTTCTGTAACCAGTGTTTGCCTGTCCATTGCATTACGTATTGTTATCAACAGACGGTTCAGGTCCGGAGGCTTGGCCACATAATCAAAAGCGCCCTTTTTCACTGCTTCCACAGCGGTTTCAATCGTTCCATGTCCCGAAATCATAATTACGGGTACTTCTGAGTTCAGTTCCCTGGTTTTTTCCAGGAATTCCATTCCATCCATTTTGGGCATTTTGATATCGCAAAGAATAACATCGTATGCCTTCTCCTTAATTTTCTTTAATGCCTCTTCTCCATTTTCAGCATCATCAATTTTATAACCTTCGTAAGACAGGATTTCGGTGAGCGTTTTACGAATGGCTTTTTCATCATCCACGATTAAGATCTGATTCATACAGTTTGTTTGATGTGATCGTAGTTCAAAGCTAACCAAAAGACCTCAAAGCAGGGGAAAACAACCCGTACCAGAGGGAGATTGCTCCGCATACTTATAAAATTCAGACAGAATACTAACTCGTCTAGGTAAAATTGATTACTATAATTGAAAATCATGAGCTAAATCAGGTTTTGGTACAAAAATTGTAGGAATTTTGTGTACGATTGACGATCAGTGTCACTTTTTTCTACCCATTGATTCCGCATTTAAGAAACGCACCGACTAAATTGAATCCGACAGATAGTTATCAGTCCCACAGATGATTGACAAATAACGAACGAGGCACGACACTTTTTTGCACCTGGAAGACACCCTGAAACAATACAGTATTTACCAATGCAGGAGGGAAAATCACCGTTTATACCTAGGTGGTTTTACATGATTTTTCCGATTGCACATTATAAGAGAAACAAATAGATTTGATGAACAAAAATTCAAATCCCATGAAGTCATTTTCAACGCATTCCCAGCCTGTCTGGAAGATGGCAGCAAAAGTATCTGCCCTCGGCGCTTCCCTCGTTGTACTTACGTATGGACTAGTTTGGATGATTCTGAACACGCTCCGTGTAGTGGCCGAGGTGATCAATCCCTGAGGACTCCCGGTTTTGGGGGGTATTGGATAGAAATAAAAAAAGCCGGATAGAAATCCAGCTTCGTTTAAAATCCAATATCCTATGAAAAACCGAGTCAAAGATGCAGGAAAAGATTGATAAAACAAATTTTGCAGGCACTTTTTTGACGCTTTTATTAAAAAAAACGTCCCGTAAAGCGGGACGTTTTCTATTTCTAAGGGTTAACCCTTACTTCTTTAGATACATTACTTCCTTCACCAGTTTTACCGTACGGGGTACATCGGGCAAATAGGCGGCTACAAGGTTTGGAGCATAGTGCATAGGTGCATCAACACTGGTAATACGCCGGATCGGAGCATCCAGATAATCGAAACCTTCTTTCTGAATGCGGTAGGCAATTTCAGAAGACACAGAGGCAAAAGGCCACTGCTCTTCCACAATAACCAGGCGGTTGGTCTTTTTCACACTTTCCAGTATAGTGAACCAATCAAGCGGACGTATGGTTCTTAAATCAATCACTTCCGCTTCAATCCCCTCTTTGGAAAGTTCTTCTGCGGCTGCCAAGGCAACTTTCATCATTTTATTGAATGAAACGATGGTTACATCACGTCCCGGACGCTTAATATCTGCTTTCCCGATTTCAATAATATATTCTCCTTCCGGCACTTCCCCTTTATCGCCATACATCACTTCACTTTCCATAAACACCACCGGATCATCGTCCCGGATGGCTGCTTTCAACAAACCTTTCGAATCATATGGGTTGGAAGGTGAAATCACTTTCAACCCGGGAATATTCGCATAATAACTTTCGAACGCAGTTGAGTGCTGTGCTCCAAGCTGGCCGGCACTACCATTGGGCCCACGAAAAACAATGGGACAACCCACCTGTCCGCCACTCATAGCCAGCATTTTAGATGCAGTATTGAGGATCTGATCCAGGGCCAGCACTGCAAAATTCCAGGTCATAAATTCCACGATGGGGCGTAAACCATTTTGTGCAGAACCAACAGCTATGGCGGCAAAACCAAGCTCAGAAATAGGTGTATCAATCACCCGTTTGGGACCAAATTCATCCAGCATTCCCTGGCTCACTTTGTAAGCGCCGTTGTATTCCGCAACCTCTTCACCCATCAGGTACACCCGTTCGTCGCTGCGCATTTCTTCCTGCATTGCTTCCCGCAGGGCTTCACGCATGGCAATTGTTCTCATTGTAATAGCTTGATTTTTAGGAGTTGCAAAAATATTGGAAGATGGGCAAACAGCCAAAACCAGAACCGATTCCTTTTTGTGATAAGAACGCAAATTTGGAGTCTGTATATCTGCAGCATCTATCTTACCTTTCCTAAAAATTTCTTGAAAACGATTCTTGTCTTTGGTGCCGGTAAATCGGCAACTGTTCTTATCGCCTATCTCAACCGTATCTGCGGCCTTCAACATTGGAAACTTATTGTGGCAGATGCTCATTTGCCAACAGCCCAATCAAAACTAACCGATACTAGTGTTGCACAAGCTGTAGAAATCAATATTACCGACGAAGAAGAACGGCGAATGCTCATTGAATCGGCGTCAGTGGTCATTTCTCTCCTTCCGCCTCATTTACATATCCATGTGGCACGTGACTGTGTGTCTATTGGCCGCCACCTGCTTACTGCATCTTATGTTGATGAAGCAATGAAAGAACTGCAGGCAGAAATACAGAGCAAGGAGTTGCTGTTTCTGTGCGAAATGGGGCTTGATCCCGGGATTGACCACATGAGTGCCATGCAATTGATTGATGGTATTAAGGCCAAAGGCGGCACCGTTACTTCCTTTAGATCGCATTGCGGTGGATTGGTGGCACCGGAAAGTGATACGAATCCCTGGCATTATAAAATCAGCTGGAATCCCCGGAACATTGTACGGGCCGGAAGTGCCGGTGCCTCGTACAAACAGCAGGGGAAACATATAGAAAAGCCTTATCAAAGTATTTTTGAACACTGCGAAGAAGTGTACCTGCCCCCATTGCCGCCGCTGGCATGGTATCCCAACCGGGATTCGCTGAGCTATATTCCTCTGTATGGTCTACAGGAGGCTGCAACTTTCATACGCACCACACTTCGCTATGCTGATTTTTGTAAAGGCTGGGATGTTATTGTGGATCTGCAGTTGACAAGTGAAGAAGATCAGTCAATCCTTGCAACCTGCCATACGTTCCAGGATTGGCTTATGAAGAAACTGTATGCAGTGGAACAACGCCCTATCAGTTTGCGTATGTACCTTGAACTCTATGTTCCGGAGGAAGTGCATGAACTGGTGCTCAACCAATTTCAATTTCTGGAATTGGATGTAGCAGAACCATTACCAAAAGCCGCAACCTGTAGTGCAGATCTGCTGCAATACCGACTGGAGCAAAAACTGGCCCTTCAACCGACTGATAAAGACATGATTGTAATGCTGCATGAAATTGACTATGTACTGGAAGGTATTACACATTCCATCAAAAGCAGTCTGATTGTAAAGGGAGAAGATGCAACCCACACCGCCATGGCGAAAACCGTTGGATTGCCGTTGGGCATAGCTGCAAAGCTATTACTGCTGGAACAACTCCCTTGCAGGGGACTGCGATTACCCACTACCCGTGAAATTTATGATCCGGTGCTGAAAGAACTGGCAAAAGAAGGAATTGTTTTCAATGAAACGCATTCCTGAAACTTTTTCAGATACTTAAAGCCAGCTTATTCCTTGAATTCTTACACATACCGGCGGAGGTGTTCCATTAATTCCTGCATACCTTCTGTTGCCGGTTTTTCAATGGCAGTAAGTTGACCGATGCCCGATACAGCCGGTATGCGTTTATCCACAATAAATTTTGGAATGGAAGGGTCAGCTACGGTAACCAATCCGGCTGCCGGGTACACTACTAGTGAGGTACCCACCACCACAAACAAATCAGCAGCATGCACCAGCTCAGCTGCTGTTTCAATGAGTGGTACTGGTTCTTCAAACCAAACGATATGCGGACGAAGTTGTGCGCCATCAGCAGCAGTATCGCCCAGGCGGATGTCCTCCCGAATGTCGTAGATAAGATCTTCGTTCCGTTCACTCCGCATCTTAAGAATTTCGCCATGCAGGTGAACAATGCGTGTGGAGCCGGCCCGTTCGTGCAGGTCGTCAATATTCTGGGTGATGATGGTTACATCAAACAAATCTTCCAGCTGCGCCAGCGCATAATGGGCACTGTTGGGTTGTGCCTCTATTACATTTTTGCGTCGGAAATTGTAAAATTCAAGCACCAGTTGCGGATTGCGTTTCCAGGCACCGGGTGTTGCCACATCTTCTATGTTGTATCCTTCCCACAAACCATCACTGTCACGAAAGGTTTTCAGTCCACTTTCGGCACTAATGCCGGCGCCGGTAAGTACAACCAGGTTTTTCTTCATGCGTTCAAAATTGAGAATCAATTGAACATTGCAAAAACTTCATGTTCAAAAACAAGTTTTTAATACCTGATTTTATCTTCCTTTTTCCCCCAGGCTTCAAATACTTTTAATGCTTCTGTTCTGCTTAATTGAATGATCGGAATTTTACGTTGTTCCACAGGTGCAGCTAATTCTTCATAAATCATGGAATCATCAAATCCAATCGCAGCGGCATCCTGCCTTGTATTGGCAAAGTAAAGCGCTTTGGGCCGGGCCCAGTAAATGGCCCCCATACACATGGGGCATGGTTCGCAGGAAGAATAAATTTCACAGTCGGTCAGTTGATATGTATTGAGGTGCCGGCATGCATCCCTTATAGCGGTGATTTCTGCATGGGCTGTTGGGTCGTTACTGGAAGTAACTTTATTATTCCCCCAGCCTACAATTTCATCTCCTTTTACAATAATACATCCAAAAGGACCTCCTTCATTTCGCTCCATACCCTGCCTCGAAAACCGGATGGCTTCCTTCATAAAATGCTCTTCTCTTGTCATAGTTCGATTTGTTTGCAATAAACCGGAACTCTAATTGCGTTGAATCCGGTAATTTGGAAGATACGAAAGAAAGATGAGACTCCGATGGCACAAAACTGCTTCGGTTCATGAGATTTTGTAACTTTCAATTGACACAAAAAAGCCTCACTTTTCAGTGAAGGTTTCTTTTTTTGTAGAGAGGATCCCGATGCGAATCGGGACTACCCTCCCGACGCCCTGGCCGGGATGCGCTACCGGGCTGCGCTACGAATTATTGAAAAATAAATCTCAGGTTGCTTTTGAATTCCAATTTCTGAATTAAAAAATATCAATAAAAAAAAGAGCATTGAAATTTCAATGCTCTTTTAAGTCGGGACGACTAGATTCGAACTAGCGACCCCTTGCACCCCATGCAAGTGCGCTACCGGGCTGCGCTACGTCCCGAACCGGTTTAAAATCATTTCTGATTTTAATGGGTTGCAAAAGTAAGATTTATACGTTTTAAGTCCAAAACAATTAAAAAATAGCGAACTTAGCAGCGCAAAAACCAGATTCCGGCACATGACCATATTCATCCGGCAAGCACATATTGTTGATCCCAATTCTTCCCACCACGGCACCCGCCAGAACGTTTTTATTCAAAACGGAAAGATTGTACAAATCGGTCAGTTTGAAGTTTCATCTGCCGATCAAACAATAGATCATCCAAACCTGCATCTGTCTCCCGGCTGGGTGGATTGCTTTGCCCATTTCTGCGACCCCGGTCTTGAGTATAAAGAAACAATTGAAACAGGCATCAAGGCGGCAGCTGCCGGAGGCTTTACAGAAGTAATGGTATTGCCAAATACATTACCGGTAGTTTCCGGAAAATCGCAGGTAGAATATATCATTCAAAAATCAAAGAACACAGCTGTTACAATACATCCGTTGGGAGCGGTTACCAAACAAACAGAAGGGAAAGAACTTGCGGAAATGTATGACATGAAAAGTGCCGGTGCAGTTGCGTTTACGGATGGATTATTACCGGTTCAATCGGCCGGATTACTGTTAAAAGCGCTGCAGTATGTGAAAGCTTTCAATGGTGTAATTATTCAGATACCCGATGATCAATCAGTTGGCCGCTATGGGCTGATGAACGAAGGTGTTGTAAGTACACGCCTTGGACTACCCGGAAAACCAATGCTGGCCGAAGAAGTACAGGTAAACCGGGATATTGAACTGACACGGTACGCTGATTCAGCTCTTCATTTCACAGGAATCACTTCACCCGAAAGCCTGGCTGCAGTGAAACGTGCCCGGAATAATGGTATTCATATCAGCTGTTCGGTAAGTCCTGCACATTTGTTTTTTACAGACGAGGCGCTAACAAGCTATGATACGAATCTCAAACTGTTTCCTCCTTTACGCACTGCTGCGGTTCAGCACCAACTTCGCAGAGCTGTATTAGATGGCGGCGTAGATTGCATTGCATCGCACCACCTGCCGCATGAATTCGACAGCAAAGTGTGCGAGTTTGAATATGCAAAGCCTGGTATGATATCTTTGGAAACCTGTTATGGGGTTGTAGGTGCCGCATTAGGCGAAGAACTGATGCCTGAGCGATGGGTAGAATTAGTAAGCATCAATCCACGTCGCATATTCGGTTTGAATCAGCCGGCTATTCAAGAAGGACAGACAGCTAATGTAACATTGTTTGACCCTTCGGCGACTTATGTTTTGACGGATGATTGCATCCGCTCACGGTCACGTAACACTCCTTTCACTGGAAAAGAAATGAAAGGAAAAGTAATTGGTATCATTCATAATAATATATTTACTTCAAACATCTGATCATGGAAACAAAAAGTTCAAACGTTCTGCTGCAGTATGGATTGTTTTCCGCTGTTGCCGGCATATTAGCTTATCTGTTGTTATACATTGGTGGCACAAGTATAATGACCAGTCCCGTTGCATTTGCCACCAACCTGATCCCCATTGCTTTTGCTGTTTTGGCCTGCCTGGCTGTCCGCAAAAAAAATGGTGGATTTCTCGAATTCAGTGAAGCATTAAAAACAAGTTTTGGCATTTTTGTTATCTCCGGTTTTGCGGTTACCGTTTTTTCGTATGTATTACTGAATTACATTGACCCCGACTTCAAAACAGCCATGCAACAAGCGGCTATGGAAATGACCGAAGGAATGCTTAAAAAATTTGGTGCATCACAGGATCAGATTGACAAAGCAATGGATGAGGCCAGTAAGAAAGATAATTTTTCAATTAGCAGCGTTATGCTTGGATTTGCCTTCAGTTGCATTTTGTGGTTCCTGTTTTCGCTGATCATTTCATTGATTGTTCGTAAGAAAAATCCCAATGCGGGAATGCCGCAATCAATGTGAGTATGAATCTGAGTATTGTCATTCCATTGAAAGATGAAGCCGAGTCGCTCCCTGAGCTGTGTGCATGGATAGCCCGTGTAACCGATGCTCATCAGTTCACCTATGAAATAATCCTGGTGGATGACGGCAGCACCGATGACTCGTGGAAGGTTATACAGCAATTGCGTGCTTCCAACAACAACATCAAGGGAATTAAATTTCAACGTAATTATGGCAAAAGTGCGGCCCTTAATGAAGGATTTAAAGCAGCACAGGGCCATGTGGTGATTACCATGGATGCAGACTTGCAGGATAGTCCGGATGAAATTCCCGAATTGTACAAGATGATTACGGGTGATGGATTCGACCTGGTCAGCGGCTGGAAGAAAAAACGTTACGACAATACACTGACAAAGAACATTCCCTCCAAGTTATTCAATGCTGCCACCCGCAAAATGAGCGGTATTTACCTCCACGACTTCAACTGCGGTTTGAAAGCTTATCGGAAAAATGTAATCAAAAGCATTGAAGTGTACGGCGAAATGCACCGCTACATACCGGTGCTTGCAAAATGGGCCGGCTTCCGGAAGATTGGTGAAAAAGTAGTGGAACACAGGAAGCGGAAGTATGGTATTACGAAGTTTGGATGGGATCGTTTTGTAAATGGATTTCTGGATCTGGCCACCATTATGTTTGTTGGCAAATTCGGGAAACGTCCAATGCATTTTTTTGGTTTATGGGGCACCATGGCTTTTCTAATAGGTTTTGCCATTAGCCTGTACCTCCTGGTTTCAAAAATTATCGATCCGGCATTCAGTCTTACCAACCGCCCTTCTTTCTTTGTTGCCCTTGCTGTGATGTTGATTGGTGTACAATTATTTCTGGCAGGCTTTATTGGTGAATTGATTTCCCGTAACTCTCCGGAGCGCAATTATTACCTCATAGAAGAGAAAGCCGGACTGGATGAACGGACACTGACCTGACACAAGTGAGTTCAACGGCAAAACATATAATCATCCTCGGACCAGCACATCCGCTGCGGGGTGGCATTGCTGCTTACAATGAACGGCTGGCAAGGGAATTTCAGCAGCAAGGGCATAAGGTGACCATTTATACATTCAGCCTGCAATACCCAGGCTTTCTGTTTCCAGGCACCACTCAGTATTCCAGCGAACCGGCACCGGCTGATTTGCAGATTAACATCTGCATCAATTCTGTAAATCCATTCAACTGGTTAGCCGTTGGAAATAATTTACGCAAACTCAAACCCGATTTGGTTCTTGTACGCTACTGGCTGCCTTTTATGGCACCGGCCTTGGGTACCATTTTACGGCTGATCAAAAGAAATAAGCACACAAAAATTGTATGCATTGCAGATAACGTGATCCCCCATGAAAAACGGTTGGGCGACAACCTGTTTACCCGCTACTTTGTACCCCCTGTGGATGCATTTGTTACCATGAGCGATAACGTATGGAATGATCTGCGTCAGTTCACTAAAACGAAACCAGCCGTGGTGGTGCCGCATCCACTCTATGATCATTTCGGAGAAAAGGTTTCTAAAACCGATGCACGGAAGAAACTACACCTGGAGGCGTCAACATTTGTTTTTCTTTTTTTCGGATTTATCCGAAAGTACAAAGGGCTTGATTTGTTGTTGCAGGCTGTTGCAACGTTAGCAGCGAAACAGTCCCGGCAATTCAAATTACTGATTGCCGGTGAGTTTTACGAAAACAAACAACATTACGAACAGCTGTTACAACAGCCAGGCATAGCCGAACACTTACTTCTTAAAACAGATTTTATACCTGACAGTGAAGTAAAGAATTATCTCTGTGCCGCCGATGTGGTTGTGCAACCCTACAGGCACGCCACGCAGAGTGGGGTCACTCCCCTCGCCTATCATTTTGAAGTGCCGATGATTGTTACGAATGTTGGTGGCCTGCCCGACCTGGTACCCCATCAAAAAGTGGGATTGGTTTGTGAGCCGACATCCGAATCGATTGCTGATGCAATGCAGGAAATGCTGCAAAACGGAACGGAACGTTATTTAGCCGGCTTACTGGAAGAAAAAACAAAATACAGCTGGAGCAGGATGACCCAGGCAATCTTTGAACTTATTGGTTTTTGAGGAGAGACCTGCCGCCTGGTACAGGAGCTGATCCGTTTCCATTAAATTTGTTTTATGAAGGAATCAATCACACATATTATTGAAGCCAGTATTGGTGTAAAGCAAGCGATCCTTGCTGATAAAGCACTTCAGGAGCGGCTGGCTCAAATCGTGCTGGTGGTTACCCAAACCTTCCGCAATGGGAACAAAGTTCTCTTCTGCGGAAATGGCGGCAGTGCTGCCGATGCACAACACCTGGCAGCCGAATTCAGCGGACGGTTTTACAAAGACCGGGATGCATTGCCTGCGGAGGCCCTGCATGTGAACACTTCCTATCTAACAGCAGTAGCCAATGATTACAGCTTTGATACTGTATATGCACGCCTTGTAAAAGGGATGGGAAAAAAAGGAGATGTATTAATTGGCCTTTCCACTTCGGGTAATTCAAAAAATATACTGGAAGCGTTTGCAACAGCAAGAGAAATTGGGCTCATAACAGTCGGATTTACGGGTTCCACTGGCGGCAAACTGAACGATCTGAGCGATTATTTACTCAACGTTCCATCGAATGATACACCCCGTATCCAGGAAAGTCATATCATGCTGGGACATATTCTCTGTCAGCTGGTGGAAGAAGCTTATTTTACCCAAGCGTAGCGTAATAAAACAGATCCTGTTTTCATAAGCGACAGAAGTCTGGTTAACAAAGCAAATCCATTAAATGACAACCAAAGAAGCAACTACATGCAGCAGAATTGGCCCCTCCATCAACTTCCGGAAACAGACGCAAGCTGGACACTCTTTCTTGACCGGGATGGCGTCATAAACCGGGATGTAGTGGATGACTATGTAAAAAGCTGGGAAGAGTTTGAGTTTTGTAAAGGCACTCTTGAAGCCCTCCGCATTTTAAATCCGCTATTTGGCAAGATTGTTATTGTCAGTAATCAACGTGGGGTGGGTCGAGGATTGATGACTCATGAAATGTTAGAACAGATCACCCTCAATATGCTGCAGCAGATTGAAGAGGCAGGTGGACGTATTGATGACGTTTATTACTGTACTTCTACCGACAATAAAGACCCCAACCGGAAACCCAACCAGGGAATGGCGTTACAGGCAAAAGCCAAGTTCCCTGAAATCAATTTTGCCAAAAGCATTATGGCAGGTAATATGACTGGCGATCTGCTGTTTGGTAGGAATATCGGGGCTTATACCGTTTATTTGCCCACCCGTACGACTGAAAAACCGGATGTTTCTATTATGGATGCCAGCTATAAAGATTTGTTAGCATTTGCAGAAGCGATACTGAAAAAGAGAAATACACAATAATTTTATCCTAAATCTGTTTTTCATTCAATGAAATACCTTGCTTCCTTTGTGTTGTTAGTGTTTGCAGTAGTACAGGTGTCTGCCCAAAAACTCACACCCGTTGAACTAAAGAATTTCCGCAACCGGGAAGATTCTCTTAAAAAACATGCCAATCTCATCATCAATGGCGATGATGCTGCTGTCCGCTTTCGCAGCGACAGCAATTTTACCCGGATCCTTGTTCGTGGACTGGTTCAAAAAAACTCATTTCTCTTCCCGTTCGATTCACTTAAAACGATTTCCCGCCTGTATGCACCCGACAGCAGCTTCCGGATCTTTACCTGGCAGGTGGTGAAGGATGACGATTACTGCAGGCAACGTGGTTTTATACAATTGAAAACAAAAGACGGCTCCTTGCAGCTGTTTCCGTTACGGGATGTAAGTGAATTCACACAAAATCCTGTTGATACAATAGCAAACCCAGGCGGTTGGATGGGCGCTGTTTATTACCGAATTATTCAAAAAGAACATGCAGGTAAAAAATTTTACACCCTGCTTGGGTACGATGAGCATAACAGGCGAACTACCAGAAAATGGATTGATGTTTTATGGTTTGATGAAACAAACACACCTGTACTGGGCAACCCCAACGGATTCTCCTTTGCGAAGGACTCAGTTCCTGTACCATCGGTGAGCCGATTTTTGCTGGAGTATAAAAAAGATGCAAGAGCCCGGGTACAATATGATGAAGAGCTCGGCATCATCATCTACGACCACCTGGTGTCGGAAACAAACGAACCTAAGAAAAAATACACCTTAATTCCGGATGGCGATTACGAAGGATTTGAGTGGAAAAACGGCCAATGGCTGCACATTGACAAGGTGTTTGATTTCAAATTAAAAGAGGGTGAAGCACCTGTACCTGTTCCGTTCAATGAAAACAAACTGCAAAATAATCCCCCGGTAAAACCAAAGAAACCGGGTGGCGGCAGCTGATTATTTCTTTACATCCACCAGGAAACTACCCAGATCAACCACCTCCCCTTTTCCCATGCGGAACTGCTGAACATCTTCCAGGCTTATTTCTTCGAGGACTTTTGTCGTAAAAACGGGCTGATCATTACAGAAGATGACAAAGAAAAAATCGGGCTTTACTTCTTTAAAAACGGAGTCATTTACAAATGCATCATGCGTAAATTCAATCTGCACCCGTCCGTTTGCATCTAATCCACCCTGGCCCAGAAATTCTTCATCCGCAAAATCTTTATCGTACAGACGCACGGAGTACTCATCTCCTGTTAAAGGAGCATCATCTCCCTTTTCAATAAAGCGTGCCGTTACTACCAGATCGGGTTCCCGGTTCAAAGAAAAATGCTTCATATTTCACATAATTTCAACTGTAAGTTAATCAATTGACCGCAAAGAAAAAGCACCGGTTTGTTCCGGTGCTTTCTTAAAAATCAAAATCGTCAATCAAGTTAATCATCCAGCTTCAAAACGGCAAGGAAAGCTTCCTGCGGCACTTCCACACTTCCGATCTGGCGCATGCGTTTTTTACCCTCTTTCTGCTTTTCCAGCAGTTTACGTTTCCGGCTGATATCACCACCATAACACTTGGCGGTAACGTCTTTTCGCATGGCACTGATATTTTCACGGGCCACAATTTTGGCTCCAATGGCTGCCTGGATTGCTATCTGGAACTGCTGGCGGGGCAACAATTCCTTAAGCTTTTCACACAATTTTCGGCCGAAATCCTGTGCCCGGCTGCGGTGAATTAAGGCGCTCAACGCATCTACCTTCTCGTTATTGAGGAGAATATCCATTTTCACAATATCTGCATCACGATAGCCAATTGGATGATAATCGAATGAAGCGTAGCCACGGGTTTGTGATTTCAACTTATCATAAAAGTCGAATACAATTTCAGTGAGCGGAATTTCAAAAATCAACTCCACACGGGTTTGAGTGAGGTAGCTCTGGTTGATAAGGATGCCACGCTTTCCCAGGCACAGGGTCATGATATTACCGATATAATCTGGCTTTGTAATGATTTGTGCTTTAATAAAAGGTTCTTCAATACGGTCAAGCGCTGTTGGCTCAGGCATTTCAGCGGGATTGTTTACGATCACCTTTTCACCACGGGTCGTATAAGCAATAAAACTTACGTTGGGTACTGTAGTAATTACCGTTTGATTGTATTCACGCTCCAATCGTTCCTGTATAATTTCCATGTGCAGCAATCCAAGAAAGCCGCAACGGAAACCAAAGCCCAGCGCCTGTGATGTTTCTAATTCAAACGTAAGCGATGCATCATTGAGCTGCAGTTTATCCATACAATCACGCAGCTCTTCAAAATCTTCTGTAACCACGGGAAAAATACCGGCAAACACCATAGGTTTTACTTCCTGAAAACCACGGATAGGTTCCTGGGTAGGCACCAATGCGTTGGTTATGGTATCACCCACTTTTACTTCTTTGGCATTTTTGATACCGGTAATCAAATAACCCACATCGCCACAGGTTACTTCATTCTTCTCTGTCATTTTGAGTTTTAAAATCCCAATCTCAGTAGCATCATATTCTTCACCTGTACTTACGAACTTTATCTTCTCTCCTTTTTTAATCTTACCATTCAAAATTCTGAAGTACACAATTACTCCACGAAAGCTGTTAAACACACTATCAAAAATCAATGCCTGCAACGGTGCATCTGCATTACCCTTGGGTGAAGGAATACGGACTACAATGGCTTCCAGAATTTCTTCTATACCTATACCGGCACGACCGCTGGCCAATAAAATTTCTTCGGGCTTACAGCCAATCAGGTCAACAA
Organism: Chitinophaga pinensis; assembly: GCA_943368955.1. GTDB lineage: Bacteria > Bacteroidota > Bacteroidia > Chitinophagales > Chitinophagaceae > Lacibacter > Lacibacter pinensis_A. The sequence goes on along the minus strand of CALRLY020000002.1, from coordinate 199,114 downwards.
TCTGATCTTTTACTTCTTCAATCATGGCACCATCCATATCAATTTTATTGATAACCGGAATAATTTCCAGATCATTATCAATAGCCAGATACAGGTTGCTGATGGTTTGTGCCTGAATACCCTGCGCTGCATCAACTAACAATAAAGCACCTTCGCAAGCTGCCAATGCACGACTCACTTCATAACTGAAATCCACATGACCGGGGGTGTCAATCAGGTTCAGAATATATTCTGTACCATCCTTATGCTTATAGTTGATCTGGATGGCGTGACTTTTAATGGTAATGCCTTTTTCACGTTCAAGATCCATATCGTCCAGCACCTGGTCCATCATATCCCGTTCGCTGATGGTGTTGGTAGCTTGCAATAAACGATCGGCCAGGGTGGATTTTCCGTGGTCAATATGGGCGATGATGCAAAAATTTCTGATATTCTTCATTCCGGGAAAGGCTCTTTAAAATGAGGTGCAAAGTTAGTGGAAAACAGCCACTTAAAGGCGGTTTATTCCAATGTGGAATCCTATAGGTTTTTATTTGATTAAACCCGTAACAGGCCCACTTTATAAAGGTTGCTCATGGGCTTGTTGTCCATGAATAACTCAAAATCGTCCCAGCCATTTTGTTCATATAATTCCTGTAAACGTCTGTAGGTCATGAGTGGCGAAGCGTCTACTGATAGTTGTGGTAAAACAGCAGCGAGCCACGCCCCTTTGTCGGGATCAAGCTGAATGGTGAGTTCTTCCCGGCGTGAAAAGAACTGAAGCTGAAGTACTTCCCACTGGCTGCCTTTTTTGGAGCGGGTGATGCGTTGCGTTTGTGCCAGTTGCCCGAGAAAAATGACTTTTGTATCGGGCCTGGAAGATGGCAATTCTTCTTCCTTAAGAATTTTATGAATATAGTCCGGAGCCACGGTTGGTTTGGGAATTTTGTGCTCAAACCAGTTTTGGAGCGGATCATCGAGGCAAAGACCCTGCATGAAGTTGAACAATGATTTTTTGAGACCAAACCCAAACAAAGAGTGATCGGCTCCGGTAGGATCAAGATGATCCACATCATTATCAGCAAATAGGATTTCCACTTCCCTGGCACGTTGTACCTTGAAGTGTTCCGGATTCAATCCCACCGGGCTATGCGCTGTCATGGTGAACAAATGCCAGAAAGCCGATTGCAGCACACCGGTTTGAAACAACTGACGCACCATTTCCAGTGAATCAATAGTTTCCTGTTCTGTTTGTGTGGGAAATCCATACATCAGGTAGGCATGTACCATAATGCCTGCATGGGTAAAATGCTTGTTCACACGGGCAACCTGTGCAACCGTAACACCTTTTTGGATCAATTCCAGTAAACGATCGCTTGCCACTTCCAGTCCACCGCTAACCGCAATACAACCGCTTGCTTTGAGTAACAGACATAAATCACGGGTAAAACTTTTTTCAAAACGGATGTTGGTCCACCAGCTTACCACCAGTTTCCGTTTCAGAATTTCAAGAGCCAGTGCACGCATCAGTGCAGGTGGTGCCGCTTCATCTACGAAATGAAAACCTGTTGTGCCCGTTTGCTGAATAATTGTTTCCATGCGGTCCACGAGCAGTTTTGCAGCCACGGGCTCGTACGAACGAATATAGTCGAGTGAAATATCACAAAAAGTACACTTACCCCAGTAGCAACCATGCGCCATCGTTAGTTTGTTCCATCTGCCATCGCTCCACAGGCTGTGCATCGGGTTGACAACCTCAATGGCAGAAATGTATTGATCCAGCAGCAGATCGCTGTAATCAGGTGTGCCCACATCGGCCTGTTTGTAATCCTTGCAGGAATGATTGTTGATATAGGTCACTTCCCCTTGCTGCAACAAAAGCGTTCGCTTCAACTCCTCCACCGGTATGCTGCCTTCTATAAATCTGAGCAACTGCTCTACTGGTGCTTCCCCGTCATCGAGTGTTATGAAATCAAAGAACTCAAATACCCGTTTTTCTTTCAGGGAACGCAGTTCTGTATTAGCAAACCCTCCTCCCATTGCCACTTTACAAAGCGGGTGATTTCGTTTGATCCATTGGGCCGAACGAAAGGCTGCATAGAGGTTGCCGGGAAAGGGTACGGAAATAGCCACCAGCTTCGGCTGCACGTGATCGAACTGTTGCTCAAGGCGGCGCAGCAGAATTTCATCAACAAATGTGAGTGGTTGGTGTAGCGCTTCGTACAATTCATCAAACTGGTTGGCGCAACGGCCCAGGCGTTCCGCATAGCGGCTGAAGCCGAAATGTTCATCTACACATTCTTTGGTGAGATCCGACAGGTCTTCCAGAAATAAAGTAGCCAGGTGCTTGGCTTTATCCTGCTGGCCCATAGTTCCGAAAGCCCAGTGAAGATCGGTCAGTTCTGCAAAGCGACCCGCTTCCGGCAGATAGTTACGGGAGGCAATCAAAGGAGCCAGCGTTGGGTTTTTTCCCTGCAAAAAGCCGATCACTTCCTCTACACAATGGATGTAAGCAGAACGCAGGGTGAGCATCCGTTTAGCGTTGGATGACCATTCGCCACCAGTATCAATTGAATCAAACAAACAGGATAATCCGGATTTTGAAAAAAGTTCGAGAATTACTTCAATACCTAAGTCGGCCTGAAAAGAGGTAATCCCTTTTGTATTCAAAAACCCTTTCAAATAAGCAGTTGCCGGATACGGCGTATTGAGCTGCGTAAAAGGCGGAGTCAGTAAAAAAACAGTTGCACCCAAATGATTCAATTGATTGGTAAAAATATCCATTCTCCTGCATTCTGAGGAATGTAAAGAGAAATCAATGGGAACGGAGATAAAAATGGCAGTACCTGCGTAAAATTCTGTTGAGTTTCTGAACCATCTTTATCAGGTATTGTTTCACAGATTGCAGTCCCGTTTTACTGGATTTTTTTGTATTTTCTCATCAAAATTGCCGCCATATGATGCCCATTACCAACGATCAGTGCCTTGCACTGGTAACACAATGGAAAAAAGAAGGTGTATCTGCTTCTGAAATTCAGGAGCGCCTTGAACAGCAGAACGTGCCCCGTTCTATGGCCGACGAGGTATTACTGGAGTGGAAAAAATTGAATTACGCCCGAAAGCGAGGGATTGGTTTGTTTTGTTGCGGTACCGGGGCCTTACTCCTTTTTACCAGTTTTCTCATCACATTAATTCTCTTTAACACAGAACACAACTTCAGTTTGTATTTGTACGGCCTTACATTTATAGGAATCAGTATTTTATTCAAAGGAATGGTAGATTTGCTGGGTTGGTAATTATTTTCATATGCTCATAGTACCTGTAACCCATGCAGATCTTCCCGACCTGGTCAAGCTTGTTAACAGCGCTTACAGAGGCGATAGCTCCCGTGCTGGCTGGACAACAGAAGCAGACATTCTAACTGGCATCCGTACCGATATTGCAACCCTGCAGCAAGAATTTGAATTGCCAGGTGTGCATATGTTGAAAGCAGTAAATGAAGCCGGGGCAATTGTTGCCTGTGTTTACCTGCAGCAAACAGATCAAAAACTGTATCTCGGTATGCTCACTGTATCACCCGAATTGCAAAATAAGGGCGTTGGAAAACAACTCCTGCAACGGGCCGAACAAGTTGCAAAGGAGCGATATTGTTCCCACATCAGCATGACTGTAATTTCTGTTCGGAAAGAACTCATTGCATGGTACGAACGTCATGGTTACCAAGCTACCGGCGAACGAAAACCATTTGTTGTTGGGGAGCATATCGGTAACCCATTACAACCGCTGGAATTTATCGTACTGGAAAAATGGTTATGATTGTTTTATACAGGGTTCTGTTCAGCTTTAAATTTTAAATGACCTGCCTGAATCTCACAGTTATGATTTGATGAGATTCCCTTATTTTCGCTCAAAATGACTGATATGGATTTGCAACAGCAATTCGAAGAAGCGATCGCTGCCAGTAAGACACTTACCGAACGTCCGAGTAATGAAACCCTCCTGCAACTTTATTCCTTATTCAAGCAAGGCTCTGAAGGAGATGTAAGCACCGATCCTCCCTCAAACCCGTTTGACTTTGTTGCCAAAGCAAAATATGATGCATGGGCTACTCTAAAAGGCAAAACCAAAGAAGCAGCTATGCAGGAATACATTGATCTTATTGCTAAATTGAAAAGCTAGTATTTTTTCAAAACTGATTGATAGTATTCAACCAAAGCACGGCCTGTTGATTGGTAACCGAACTGCTGCATGGCCTGCGTTGCAATAGTGTCTTGTTGAAAAACGGGAACACCTTTCATGAAGTTTACGAGAGCATCGGTAAGTCCGTTTATGTCTCCCTCTCTCACAAGTATCCCGTTTGAGTCATTGATTATTTCGGAGATACCACCAACATCTGATGTTAGAACAGGAAGACCGCAGCACAAAGCTTCGTTGATAACACAAGGAAGATTTTCATACTTACTGAAATGAACCAACGCATGTGCCTGCTGCATTTCACGTGCAACTTCGGCATAGGAAAGAGCACCTGTGAATCGTATCTTATTCCCTATGCCCATTGTGTGGGCTAATTGCCTGAGCTCTTCTGAAGCCGGGCCTGCCAGTACAAATTCCCAATCACTACGTACTTCATGCAACTGCCGGAAGGCCTGCAGTATACCTGGTACATTTTTTAACGGCACCATCATAGAAACATGAAGAAACGTTGTGATGGTAGATGTTGGTTGCTGAACCGGATAAAAAAGCGAAGTATCAACACAATTCCGGATCAGCTGAACCTGCCGCAGCTGAAAAAGTTCCTGCAGCTGTTGTAATAACCAGTTAGAAACAGAACTGACAGATTGTGCTTCCAAAAAAGTTTTACGGGTGATATACCTGAAGTAACGGTTCCTTGAAGCATAATGGAACGGAATATGATCGAAGTAGGCAGAAGTATGTTCGGTAACAACAAAAGGAATCTTGTATTTTTTTTTCAACCAAACAGCACCTGCGCCTGCTTTCACGGGTACATGTACATGAACCAGATCCGGCTTCCCGTTTTCTTTTATAAATGCTTCCAGCAATTCTTTCAGTTTCCGTTGGTAGCGCCAGTTAAACAGTAGTTTATTGATGAAGAAGCTTCCTGTTGCTTCAAACGGAAGGATGCTGATGTGCGTATGCAGGTTATCGTTATGGCTACGCCTGTCGTTACCTGTTTGACCTTTCAGCAACTCATAGTTTTGTACCAGGTGAATGACATGCACTTCTTTATACAGCGCTAATGCCTTTGCATGGCGTTCCACAAAATCACCATCAAAGGGATCGAGTTCATTCGGATACCAACTGCAAAGCCAGAGTATTTTCATTTATAATTTTTGAACAACAGCAATCAAACAATCACTCAATCCAGGGAAAGAGCGTTTTACAAAATTGTAAGTTTCATCCTTCCTTCCATACATTGCCGGCAAGAGTGTTTTTATGTTCCATTGGCTTGCATCAAACTTCTTAGAAAGGGTATAAGGAGAAAAATACCATTCATGATCGGGATGCACAGATTCTGTGTGATTCAAAACAGCTGCAAGACTATCATAAGAAATATAATTGGGAACAGAGATCAATAACTCCTGACCCACATACATTTTTTGATGCAACAGATTCAAAAATTCAGATGGATTACTCAGGTGTTCTACGATTTCTCCAGCTACGATTATTTGGAAGTTCTTTAACTCTGCTGCCGTGATTGTTTCCAGTGTAGCTGTTTTTACATTTTCATCACCGGATAAATTTCTGTACAGTTTCACAGCCTCTTCTTCTACATCTATTCCTGTTACATTTTTGGCAACTTTAATCAACTCAGTATGTAGCAAAAGTCCTTTACCTAACTTTTCTTCCGTATACGGAGCATCGGCAAACCCAATATGAAATACGGATTTCGCTATACAATAATCTAAGATCCACTTTTCTCTGTTTACGAGTTCTTTTGCAGGGTAAGGATGCAACCACCTGGCGCCGTCTCCCTTTAACCTGTTCGCAAGCCCATATTTAAGCAACCACAACCCTGCGGCAGTCAGAAACCATCTGTAAAATCGCATCATGGTTGGTGGTTTGTGGATTTTTGAAACATACGGGAAATAACAGAACGAAGAAAAGAAAAATCTGATAAGCGTGGTTTAAAAAAATCAATCCAGCTGAGTTTGGTTTCTTTTTTGAAGAACCAAAGAGAACCTGCAAAGCAGAAGATATATCCGGCAGAGCTTACCCATGCAGCTCCATAAATTCCCCACTTGGGAATGAATAGAAGATCGCCGATCAAAATAAGCAACAGCCCGGCAATTGAAATTTTAAAGTTGTGGATGATACGGTTGATCGCTGCAAAATAGGCGCTGATCAGTGCCAATGCTGAAAGAGCAAACAAGCCGGGAAGCAGGATTAGAAATACCGGGTACATTTCATCAAAGCTTCGACCGAATAAAAAAGGAAACAGCCAGTTACCGAAAAGGATGAAAAACAAAACGGGCACTGAATAAAAGAGAAACACAAGGCGGGCAAGCTTCAATATTCCCTCTTTCATTTTTTCTTCGTGCCCGGCAGCCGCAATCGGAAAAATGGAAGCAGCCAGCATTGCAGGTAGTAATTGGAACAGTTGCACCAGTCTCGACGATTGAATGTAATTGCCGAGCGACGCTTCATTCACGCCATAAGCCTCTAGAATCCAGTAATCAATTCTTGTGCAGGCAAAAAAAGTAAGGTTTGCCAGATAGGCGATACCAGAATAAGCTAACACCTGCCGTAGTAAATCCGGGGAGGGACATGTAAGCTGAATTCCATTTTTTTGCTTCGTAAGAAATAAAATCAGACAGGTAACACCCTGTACAAGGATGAGAACAAAATACACTTCCAAAAACGTAAATGATCCTATTTGCAAAGGGGCACCTGTTTTTGAAGTAAGCAACCAACCAATTAAAAACAGGTTTACAGTAACAAACAGGATATTGGGTGTTACAAAATCTCTTCCGGAATAAAACAGGGAATTCAAAAATGTAATTAACAAGTTACCAGCTATAAAAAAAAGAGCAGCCCACTGTGAGGACAAAGGTTTCATATACTCATTCTGGTTTCTGTAACATCCAAAGATGATGAAGGCGGCCAGTAGTGTCACCAGCAGAACCCAGCTTAAGGAAAACAGCAGCATTTCTCCTGTTTTTGCTTTTCCCGATGAAACAAAATAAGTAATGGAAGCATCCATCCCGAATGTAGCTGCAAGGAAAAAGAAACTCAGCCAACTTATGAAATAAAAGACCCATCCTGTGGCAGCTGCTTCCAGGTAGCGGGCCATGAGAATGGTTACGAGTGTGGAAGTAAGCAGATATAAACCCCGCCACAAAAGATGACCTGCAAATAAACGGGATATATTCATATTGATGCCATGAGTTAAAATACCGAATTTAAAACAAGTTCGGCAGAACTCGGATTGATTCGTATGAGACTTCCGTATGATTTACTATATTTCAGATAATTTTTGTAAGCATGACATTACGTGAACGTATCAGCCGCAAAGCAAAAGAAAATAAAGAAACCGGGTTAAGTATCAACAGTAGTCAGAGTGGTGGACGATTTTTTCAGAAAAACGGAAAACCAAATATCCGATTTCAAGGTGTATCGTTCTTCAAAAGCGTTAGTATTTACCAATACATGATGAAGGTTAATGGCTGGATGTTTCTGTTGTTGATTGGATTAACCTATATACTGGTAAATCTTTTGTTTGCATTGGTCTATTTTTTTGTTGGTGTGCATGAACTGGGAGGTTTGGAACAGGTTACCGTTTCCGGCAAGTTTTGGGAGGCCTTTTTCTTCAGTGCTCAAACCCTCACTACTGTCGGCTACGGTCATATTTATCCTTCATCGCTAACGGCCAACAGTATAGCGGCTTTTGAGTCGCTTACAGGAGTATTGATGTTTGCCATCGCAACCGGTTTAATCTATGGTCGGTTTTCACAACCAAAGTCGTATATCTTATTCAGTAAAAAAGCGCTTTTCTCACCTTATCAGCAGGGCTATGCGCTGATGTTTCGTTTTGCTCCGTATAAAAATCACTTTTTAATGGATGTGGAAGTGAAAGTAACCCTTGTATTAAAAGTTCCAGATCAATCAGAAGTACGTAAAAATTCATTTTACAGCCTGGATCTTGAACTGTCAAAAGCAAACTCCTTGATTTCAAACTGGACAATCGTTCATAAGATAGTAGAAGAAAGCCCCTTTTACGGACTCACAAAGAAGGACCTTGAAGAAGCACAGGCAGAGTTATTAATCTTTGTTTCCGGTTATGATGAGGAATATGCCAATACCGTTATTGCCCGGAGTTCTTACCTGGCTTCTGAATTTGTTTATGGCGCCCGTTTTGATATGATGTATGAGCCCAGCTCCGATCAAAAAAGTACTCTTCTCCAATTGGATAAAATTGACAGTTATCATGCTGAAGAGCTTCCTGTAAATTTGCAGTGATGCACACAGAAACAGGTACAGATTTACAGAAAGCGGCCGACTTGCTGCTGGCAGGTGAACTGGTAGCTATACCAACCGAAACGGTGTACGGTCTTGCTGCTAACGGTTTGAATGAAGCGGCTGTCCTGAAGATTTATGCTGCTAAAAACCGTCCCCGATTTAATCCACTCATTCTTCATGTGGAAACACTTGAAAAAGCTGCTGCACTAGTAATTGATGTACCGGAAGAAGCCCGTAAACTGGCAGCCGCATTTTGGCCGGGTCCGCTGACGATTTTGCTTCCTAAATCTCATCTGGTACCGGATTTGATTACAGCCGGAAGCAACCGTGTGGCACTGCGTGTTCCCAATCATCCGTTGACACTGCAATTACTGGGAAAAATCAATGTTCCGCTGGCTGCTCCCAGTGCCAATCCATCCGGTTATGTAAGTCCCACCACAGCTGCTCATGTTGCTTCAGGTTTACAAGGAAAAATTCCTTATATCCTTAATGGAGGAACATGTTCCGTTGGTCTTGAATCAACAATCATCGGTTGGAATAAGGCTGGTGAAACAGAAATCTACCGGCTGGGAGGAGTTGCAACAGAAGCAATTGAAGAAATACTGGGCCATCCGGTTCACTCTATTAAAAAGATTACTGAAAATCCTGATGCACCCGGTCAATTGAAAAGTCACTATGCAACCCATACACCTCTTTATATTGGCGACCCGCTCAAATTTGCACCTTCATTGCCGAAAGCTGAAATAATCCTCATACGATATAAAGATTTTCACCCCGATTTTCCAGCCGGGCAACAGTTACTGCTCGCTCCTTCCGGAACTAAAGAAGAAGCAGCCTGTAACCTGTTCCGCATTCTAAGAGAAGCTGATCAGTTGAAAGCCGCAATCATCATCGCAGAGCGGCTTCCCGATGATGGAATTGGAAAAGCAGTGAATGACCGGTTGGAACGGGCGCAACACCTCATGAAATAAAGTTAGTCCCAGAATTTTACCGGGTAACGGTCGCAAGAGCCAGTTGGCAAACCTTCTAAGTGCTTCCCTATTTGTTCAAGAACAAAGGGTTCTACTTCTTCTTGTATGCGTTCAAACAACTCACGTTCTTCAAATCGTATGTGCTGCTCCAGTAATTCATAGAATTTTCGGATCTCCTCAAAAAAAACAGGACCGGATTTAAAGAGAAGAATCAGTGCTCTGATAGCAGCATGCTCCCGTTTCATTTTTTCATAATAATCTACTAAATCGGGAGCATGAAGCCTCTCCGGATGCAGTTCAATTTCTTCTGCCAGGAAATGCCTTCGTAATTCCTGTTCCCAAATCTGCAATACAAAATCCTGCATCACTGCCGGGTCGGCTTGTTTCGCCACTCCTTTTTTTAAAAACAAAACAGCCATCAGACCATTATGATGCTGGTGCGACAGAATGTGGAGATGTTCATTCCGTTTCATGCGTATGGGTTGAAATAAAATCAGGATTTTAAGCCGGCTATGACCTGCAAAAACTCATCTGCTTTTAGCGATGCACCACCAACAAGTCCGCCATCCACATCGGGCATGCCGAAAATTTCCTTCGCATTGCTACCCTTCACACTTCCTCCATATAAAATTGAAATACCATCTGCTACCTCTGCGCCGTATTGAGTGGCTAATGCTGAACGCAGATGAGCATGCATTTCCTGTGCCTGTTCAGCCGTTGCAGTTTTTCCGGTACCAATTGCCCAGATAGGCTCGTAAGCAATAACAATTTTTTCAATCTCAGCAGGGCTCAAATGATAGAGACTTTCTTTTAACTGGTTGGCAACAAATTCATTTTGTGTTCCCGCCTCTCTGATTACCAATGCTTCTCCGCAACAAAAAATGGGAGTAAGACCAACCGATAAAGCAATATTTACTTTTTCAGCAAGCTGTTGATTATTTTCCTGAAAATATTCTCTACGCTCACTGTGTCCGAGTATGACATACTGAACACCCATTGACTGTAGCATTTCTACTGATGTTTCACCGGTATAAGCACCACTTTGCTTTGTATAACAGTTTTGAGCTGCCACACCTACGTTCTGCTTTCCTTTAACTGCATGCAGTGCCAAAGAAAGATACGGGAAAGGCACTCCTAAGCTTATATACTGACGCTCAGTCAGTGCTATGGGATGAAGAAATAATTGAGAAAGTAATTCTTCGGCCTGTTGAAAGGTCAAATTCATTTTCCAATTTGCCGCTGCGATTTGTTTACGCTTCATAATTCAGTTTGTTTGAGATTGTTTGCTGTATAAAAAAGTAAGAATTTGCTCTTCCCGTTCACTAAGGCTCTGTTGCTTCAACTTCATCCAGCTTTTAAGATCCTGGAGCGCCTTACTAAACACATACAGTTCCTGCGTACTGCAATTCCACGTAAAATCAATAACAAATTTCGGAACAAATCCATTGTTGAATACATTACAACTGATTCCCGTTACCGTACCGGTATTCAAAGATGTATTGATCGCCGTGCGTGTGTAATCTCCCATCAGTACCCCGCATTTCATTCCGGCCTGGATCCACTGGTGCAATTCCTGGTTCCATATCTTCACTTCCCCTGTAGTATTTTTTATATTGGAGCAGGAAGTGCCTGCGCCAATATTACACCAACTGCCTATGACTGCATCGCCAAGATACCCATCATGTGCTTTATTTGAATAATCAAAGAAAACTACATTTTTGATTTCACCACCAACTGTACAGGCTTGGCCAACAGTTGTAGCTCCATAAACTTTACTTCCCATTTTCACTACGCTGTTATCAAGCATGGCAAAAGGTCCACGAATCATACTTCCCTCCATCACCAGGCAATTTTTACCAATGTAAACCGGGCCCGAAGATGCATTCAGAATGCAATGCTCCACTACGGCCCCTTCTTCTATAAAAATCTGTTCCGGACAAATTAAGTGATTCGAAGGTGAAGGAACCTGTGAACGGCGGCCACCAGTTACCAACAAAAAGTCATCCCGAATTGCAGAAGCATTAAACTGTGCAATTTCAAATGGATAATTCAATCTGGGGACTACACTCTTCCACTCACGTAATTGTATATGCGAACAATCAGCAGCAGAAAATCCATACTCCAGCTTCTTTGAAGTAAAAACAGCCAGTACCTCTTCGTGAAAAACAATACCCTCTCCTTCCTGTAAATTCAATATTGCCTGTAACAAAGCTGCATCAGGCATCAGGGTGGCATTAACATACAAATCGGCTGGACTGTCGGGTGTTGCCAATTGCAGGTAAGCTTCAGTAAGATTATAAGTATCACGTCCAGTTACAAGCTTCCACCTTTCCGCAATCTTCAGCAATCCGATACGGATATCCGAAACCGGCCGTATAGCTGTAAACGGGTAGAGTTGCTGACGGCTCCTGCTTGTATCAAATAGTACCAGCGACATAATGCTTGTGTAAAGATAAATTAAATAAAGTATGCCTGTTTTGAAATGAAAAACATAAAAAAAACCGCTCTAAGGTAGAGCGGTTTGCTATTTTATGAATAAGCATTTTATTGTGGCAGTAACACCTGATTGATCTTATAAAACACTCCGTTTACACAGGTTCTGTCAACAAATCCGGTAGGCAACGGTGCTGCAGTTGCAGCGGTTGCATTTCCAATGCCTTTGATGCTCAGACCTGTTGCTACAGGTCCTGTAAAAGATGCATTAACAGCCACACCCGGATGGTTTGAAATAACACCATTCAGTAACGTGGGAAAACTTGCAGCAGTAGTGGGGAAGTTGGCTGCAAATGCACGTTGTCCTATTACATGATAGGCTAATATCCCCCTTACAAACTGTGGCGTAAGCACCGGAAATAAGGCTGGATTTGAAAAAACAGCAGGTGTGGAAGCTAAAGATGTAGCAGTTGCTTGTGCAGTTGCCAGATCAAGACCCTGACCTACCAGCACCTGAGTAATAGCAGGGATCAACAGGTTTTGAAACGCCTGGTTGGTGGGTGCAAACACGGTAAGACTGGCCAAGGGGAACGACAATGCAAATGCAATACGGGTGTCTGTTGCTGGATTATTGGTTGCTACCAATCCTGAGTCGGCACGGGTTACTGCAGCAACAAGGTACGTGAAGTCAGGATCGGCTGCCACTGCCTGGATCAGCAATTGGCTGGGCGGAGCAATTACAGCCGCCACACCATGAGCAACACCATTGGAACCGGTAATTGCATCGGGTGCAATCACGGGAATGTTATTGGCCCATGCACCAGCAGTACGCCGGGACGGGAAAATCGACATTTTAATGGGAATTGCAGTGGAGTTCAAATTGGGCACCAGGTTATTTGTGGAAATATTCAAACCACTACCCTTCAATGCATTCGGGAAACTGGTTGGAATGGATGCAGCCAGAATCTGCTCATTGGGAATAACATGATATAACAGGATTGAAGTCAGCGTAGCAACCGGCAAAGCATTCACCGTTGCCAGATCAATACCAGAAGCTGCAAAAGCTGCATTGCTGGGAGCAAAAACAGTAAAATTAGCGTTAGGCTGATCCAGAACCGTATTTAAACCGGTTCTTGTAAGTGCTGTATTCAAAATTGAATAACTTGAATTTGCAGCAATCCGCTTTGCAAGTGTTGTAGCCGGGTCACGAACCGGGGGAACTGTACCTCCTTCAATGGGCTCATATACTTTGTTACATGAGAAAAGAATGAGTGCCGACCCCAACAGGACCATGCTGCTCTTGATTGTATTATAAATGACTTGTTTCATACTTTATGTCTTTAAAAAGATGATTAAAATACGTTATGTGCAATGCTAACATAATACAATCCGCCAATAGCAGGATTACCTGCACCTGGGATGTAGTATTGATTCAGGATATTGTTTCCGCCCACTTTAAACAGCAATTTCGACTTTGGCACTTTATAGCTGACCTGGGCATCAAGTGTATGTACTGCAGGGATATCAAATGATGCAAAATCACTTTCATACAGGAAGGAATCCTGCCAGCGGTAAACCAGGCTGAAACCAATACGCTTGCTTTTGCCGATTCCTGTATTTGCCAATGTAATGTTAGTACGGTATTTAGGTGTACTGAAGAACGATTGCTGACCCTGAGGAACATCCCTCAATTCATCACTCGATACGTTACCGCCAATGGTAAAGTTGCCTGGCAAGCGGTAGTCAAGACTGATACCATAACCAAATGTTTTCACCTGGTCTTCCACGTTTACAGGAATCGAGAACAACTTACGGGTAGTAGTCGGATTCTGCATTACAACACGGCGTGTAAGGAAATCCTGGTAGATCCCGTAATACACATAGCCATCAATGAGGAGTTTATTGTTAAAGTTGAGTCCTTTATAACCAAACTCGAAAGAAGTAACTGATTCAGGCTTAAAGTCTGTAACGGTCACTACTTCAGAAGTAGGTTGGCCATTCACAACTGCCACAACAGGATTGGTGTTGAGGTTGTAGAAGGTTCTGAAATCACGGTTACCACCAATTAATTGCAGAGAACCTCCCACCAGCAAGTTGATCCATTGTTGCTGGGTGCTGGGGAAACGGTAAGCAGTTTGGTAAGAGAGGCGAAGGTTATTATTCTTAGCCAGTTTCACCAAAGCGGTTGCACGGGGCGTAAACCTTCCTTTGAAATTCTGGTTTTTATCATAGCGGCCGCTCACAGTCAGTCTTAAAACATCGTTGAATAACGACTTTGAAACCTGGATATAAGCACCTACTTCATTAATTCCAATGGGTCCGGTGCTATCGGCAAACAGAGTTCCCTGAGAATTCAATACAAATCTTCTAAAGTTACCACCAACCAGTACATCTGCAAAGTCTTTTGTAAGATGTGTCAAGTTATACTGACCTTCCACTGCATACAAATCTGTTCTGTCAAGAAAACGTCCACCACCCAAAGGAGCGCCTGCTTCAGGCTTGCCAATGGGAATACGCTTCATAAAATTAAACAGGTTGTTGAACTGGGTTGTACCAGGTTGGGGACGACCTTGATCCGCAATTCCACGGGCATAATCATGCGCCTGCTGATCGGTGTGCCCTAAAGATAAACGGCCGTTTACGTAGGCCGCAACATATTCCGGCACCCATTGCTGAGAAGGTTTCCATGCTTCGTTAAATAAAGCAGTAGTTGCAGTAAGGTTATAAGAGTCACCAGAATTTTCCTGTGTTGTATAAGCACGGAGTAACCAGTTTTTGTGGTTCAGTTCAAATTTGTACTGACCCATTTTCAGGTTCTGAAGACTATAACGGTCACTTCCTGTATATACAGTATTACCAGTTCCCCAGAAACCGCTTAAGATTGCTTCCAGGTTGTTACTGATTTTGTAATTGAACGATCCGCCCAATTTAAAGTTAATTGTATTGGGGTCAATCAGCTGATCTTCCCTGTAACCGGTACGTGTAACAAACATGGTCGAAGGCAGTGAAGAAACCAGTGTTTGATAGCCGGGAATCGCAGCAAAGTTGTTAAAAATAGGACGAATGTTGATCTGGGTTTCGTCGCCATACACGTTTACACCATCGTAGTTCGGCACTTCTCTTCCACCCGGAACTAATGCAAATCCAGCCCGGTTGTAGTTGCGGTAGTCGGCAGCTCTCCAGTCTTTTGCCTGAATGAGCTCAGAAGTGATCTTGAAAGCAAACCTGTCGCTGATTTTATGAGCCCAACGTAAACTCCAGTTATAATAAGGAGAAGCATCCCTGAAACGACCATCAGTATGCATGATTCCCTGCTTCACCTGGAACGAAAGCCCCTGGTATTTAAACGGATTCTTACTGTTAACAATGAGTGTACCATTCATACCACCAGGACCATAAAGAGCAGAAGAGGCGCCGGGCAGAAGTTCCATATTATCCACATCCAATTCAGACAAACCAATGATGCTTCCTACAGAAAAGTTCAGACCAGGAGCCTGGTTGTCCATTCCATCCACAATTTGGTTAAAACGTGTATTACCACTACCTAAAAAACCCCTGGTAGTAGGCGTTTTAAATGTGAGGGAAGAAGTCATCATATCCACCCCTTTCATATTCGCAACAATTTCATAATACGAAGAGGCAGGTGTATTCTGAATCGTTGCTGCATTTACCCGCTCAATACTTACAGGTGATTCGAGGATTCTGGTGGCAACACGAGTGGCTGAAACTACAATTTCCTCTCCTAAAGAAGAAGATGACTTCAACACCACATCAGCAATTTCACCTGCTGCATTTACCACAATTTCTTTGCTTTCATACCCTACAGAACTGACTACAAGAGTTACAGGAAACTTGAAATTTCCGGAAAGTTTAAACTCTCCCTTATCATCTGTGTATGTACCGTTACTGGTACCTTTAATCATTACTGAAACAGCCGCTACAGTTTCTTTGCCTCCATCGCCGGTTTTAATTTTACCGGATATGGTAGACACCTGTGCAAATGTGGTTACGGAGACCAGCATAGCCAGAAGCCAGCCGCTAAGCAATCGATAGCTTTTTCTCATAAATAGAAATTTTTGTTTAAAATTCGGGTACAAAATAGAAATTCTGACGATATCTGCCAATAATATATTTGTCCACTATTCACATTTATTTATCAGATTGGAAGCTTGCTTAAAGTCAGTTATTTTCGCAAAACAACTATGAGTTATACATTTTCCGACCAAACTGCATTTTACAAGGGTAAAGTAAGAGACGTTTATACCATTTCCGGCAAGTTGCTTGTTATGATTGCCAGTAACCGGATTTCGGCATTTGATGTCATTTTACCCCGAACCATTCCTTTCAAAGGGCAGGTACTCAATCAAATTGCCGCATATATGCTTCGGGCTACAGCCGATATATGCCCCAACTGGCTACTGGAGGTGCCCGCACCAAACGTAAGCATTGGTAAAAAATGTGATCCCTTTAAAATTGAAATGGTGGTACGAGGCAATCTCGTGGGCCACGCCTGGAGAACCTATTCAGCCGGTAAACGGGAGCTTTGCGGTGCCATTATGCCCGATGGCTTGAAAGAAAATGACTTCTTCCCCACCCCCCTTATTACCCCCAGCACCAAGGCAGATGCCGGTCATGATGAAGACATCAGCCCTTCAGAAATTATTGAAAAGGGTTTGTGCACAGCGGAGGAATGGAAGATTTTAAGCGATTATGCGTTGCAACTTTTTGCACGGGGAAAAGAATTAGCTGCCAAACGTGGATTAATCCTGGCTGATACCAAATATGAATTTGGAAAACTGAATGGCGAAATTGTATTGATGGATGAAATACATACCCCTGATTCGAGCCGTTATTTTTATGCTGATGGCTTTGAAGAGCGCCAGCAAACCGGCGAACGACAGAAACAACTCAGTAAAGAGTTTGTGAGGGAATGGCTGATTGCAAACAACTTCATGGGAAAAGAAGGACAAACAGTTCCTGCTATGAGTGATGAATGGGTTAACACCATCTCACAACGCTATATTGAATTGTATGAAAAAGTAATTGGAGAAGCATTTGTACCGGAGGACTTGAGCGAAACCGTAACAATGGAGCGGATTGTAAATTCTTTATCAAAACTTGGCGAAAGCCAGTAAAACAAATTAGTTTCGGAGTCAAATGTTCTGCTATGACTCCCGATGCCATTTTTCAGCTGTGCAACACCATCGCCTTTTTCAGCTGGCTGATTTTGATATTTGTAACCCCCTTTTGGCTGGAAACAGATAAACTGCTGATCGGCACTGTGATCCTGCTCTTCGGAATCGTCTACACCTGGTTACTATTTACCGGTTTTTCGTTTGCCGATTTTGAACAATTCAGCACATTGGATGGACTCATGGGTTTATTCTCCAGCAAAACGGCTGTTACCGCCGGCTGGGTGCACTACCTGGCTTTTGATTTAATGGTGGGTATCTGGATCGTTAACAATGCCCGGAAGCATCACCTCAACCATTGGCTAATAACTCCCTGCTTGTTCTTTACATTTATGGCCGGTCCGTTTGGTCTGTTGTTGTACCTGTTGCTGCGGCTGATCAAAACCAAGCAATATTTTGCAGATAACTTTTAATACCGGAGATGACTACCATAAATACGAAGCAAAACACCTCACTACCTATTTCTTTTTTTCTGAAACTGAAAAGCAGAAATCAACTGCTGTATTTTTATGGTTGGTTGCAGTTTGCCGGTGCATTCATTTGCAGCCTGCTGTTGTGGCTCAACCCTGACAATATTGTCATGGGCATCAATGCGTGGATTAAACCGCTTAAATTTTTCCTGTCGATTGGTATTTTATCATGGACGCTCAGCTGGTTGCTGGTGTATTGGGAAAACAGAAAGGCCGTTCGTATCTATTCGATTGTTACCATCTTAACCATGATCATTGAAATGGTGATCATTACCTGGCAGGCAGCCAATGGCCGTCTTTCACATTTTAACATCAGCACTCCGCTTTACGGTATTCTCTTTTCTGTTATGGGTATTGCCATCACCCTTTTTACATTGTGGACGCTTTATATGAACCTCCTCTTCTTCCGGCAGAAAAACTTTCCCGTATGGATGAGTGATGGATATAAGTGGGGTATTCGCTGGGGATTACTGCTGTTTGTACTCTTTGCATTTGAAGGTGGTGTAATGGCTGCTATGCTGCAACACTCGGTTGGTACAACAGACGGCGGCGATGGAGTCCCCTTTTTGAACTGGAGCAAAGAAGCGGGCGATTTAAGAGTGGCACATTTTTTTGGAATGCATGCGTTACAATTGCTACCTCTCTGCGGTTACTTGTTTGCACAAAGCCGCTCACAAATTCATTTACTCAGCTTTATCTATTTTTTATGTGTGTCCTTACTTTTATGGCAGGCCCTGGAAGGTTACTCAATCTTTTAACATGAAAACAATGAAATATTACCGAAGCAGTATTCTGGTTTTGAAATACTTCAGAATCCAATTCTTACTTCTAATCGTTTTATGTTTCACCTCTTTGTTTATGAATGCACAACGTATCTATCTCATAGCAGGCACCTACACCTCCTCGAACAGTGAAGGAATTTATGTGTTTGACTGGAATGAGGCTACAGGAACAGTAAACAAACGTACCAGTATGTTTACATCCAACCCTTCCTTTCTGGCTGTAAATCCCTCCAAAACGCATTTGTACGCAGTGAATGAAAATAATCCTGGTACGGTCTCCTCATTTGCATTTGATACTGCATCCGCCCAGCTCCGTTTCTTGAATGCTGTTTCCAGCAAAGGAATACACCCCTGCTATGTAGCTGTTCACCCCTCGGGCCTATGGGTTGTAACAGGAAATTACAGCGGCGGCGGACTCACTTTGTTCGAGGTAAGAGCAGATGGATCGCTTTCAGACCCTGTTCAAAACCTACAACACAGTGGCAGGAGTATTGATACCGTGCGGCAAAAGAAATCACATGTGCATGCAACGTTTTTTTCGCCAGACGGTCGGTTCCTGTTCGTTCCGGATCTGGGTACAGATCAGGTAGTAGTTTATCCTTTCCACACAAAAGAAGGAACGATCGCAGAAGCAGAAAAACAAATGATACAGATAACAGCAGGCGGCGGCCCCCGACACATAGCATTGCATCCGTCTGGTAACTATCTGTATGTGTTGGAAGAACTTTCAGGTTTTGTGAGTGTGTTTCAACTAACAAAAGGTAACTGGGCAGAGCTGCAACGGATCCCTAGTTTACCTGCCGGTTATGCCGGAGCAATTGGTGCAGCTGACATCCATCTTTCTTCAGATGGAAATTATTTGTACTGCAGCAACAGAGGTGATGCAAATCTGCTGACGGCGTTTCGTGTACAACCAGATGATGGAACCCTTTCACCCATACAACACCTTTCGTGTGGTGGGAAAAAACCAAGAAACTTTGGTATTGATCCTTCAGGAAACTGGTTGGTAGTTGCCAACCAGGAAAGCAATGACCTGATCCTATTTAAACGAGATATAAATACAGGATTGCTCACACCTACGGGCGACAGCATTACAATTCCCCTACCTGTATTCGTCAGCTGGATTCAGCTTCCTTAGTTGCAGCTACAGGTTTACGGATCTGGTTGATTTCGTCAAGCCTTGGACGTAGTTTACTCTTTGATTTGTTGAAGATATTTCTGCCCTTATCGGCTCCTTTTCTGAGTTCCTTTTGTTCTTCTTCCGGAAGGCGAATGAACGACAGGCAATCATTGCTGCAGCATCCTTCCATTTTATCACGGCAGGCATCGCATTGAATGAATAAAAGATGACAGGCATCGTTGGCACAATTTACATGCACATCGCACGGCACTCCGCATTGATGACAAACAGCAATGACATCATCTGATATGCGTTCGCCCAGGCGGTCATCAAACACAAAATTTTTACCAATAAACATATTGGGCAATCCCTGTTCTTTGGCCTGGCGTGCATAGTTAATGATTCCTCCTTCCAGGTGAAATACATTTTTAAATCCATTGTGGAGCATAAATGCACTTGCTTTTTCACACCGGATTCCACCTGTACAGTACATGATGATGTTTTTGTCCTTGTGTTGCTGCATCAGTTCAACTGCCATGGGCAGCTGCTCACGAAACGTATCGCTGGACACTTCAATGGCCCTGGTAAAATGGCCTACTTCATACTCATAATGATTCCGCATGTCAATGATGATCGTATCCGGATCTTCCGTAAGCCTGTTAAACTCCAGTGCATTCACATAGCGTCCTTTATTCTCCATACTGAAGGAAGGATCTTCAATACCATCAGCTACAATTTTACGACGCACTTTTACATCCAGCACAAAGAAACTTTTGCTGTTGTCCTCAACAGCCACATTCAGGCGAAGTCCGTTAAAACCGGGTAAACTGTAAATATAATTTCTGAAATCTTCAAACCGGGCAGAAGGAACATTCATCTGCGCATTGATTCCTTCCTGTGCAATGTAAATGCGGCCCAGTGCTCTCAACTCTTTTAATGCCAGGTACATTTCATCACGGAATTGTTGCGGATCGGCAATAGGAATGTATTGATAAAATGAAATGGTGGTGCGGGGCGTTGTATCCTTTTTGATACGCTCCTTTAACTCCTTTCGGGAGATGCGGTTGTGCAATTGTGCCATAATGTAGAATTTGTACCGGACTGATTCTTTCGAAGACAGAACGGTAATTTGTCCTTAAAGGAAAAAAGGGTCAGTTACAGGCTGATCCAAATTCTGCTTCACTGTATGAAGCATGCAAACATACAAACTTTTCTGCCGGGCCCGGAATTTGCCCTCTTCCTTGAAAAGGAATCATTGTGAGCACGTCATTTTTTTAGCAAGGGAAAAGGTGGCAGATCGAATCAAAACAATTTTCTTAAATGATCAGAGATCTATCTTGTCATAGGTTCAATCATCTGAACCGCCGATTGCTATACTGGTGCCAATGCGGAACTCCAGGGGTACCTGTTTGCCATTCAAGCGGCCGGTTACCAGGTCAAAGCGGAACAACCGGAAAATGTTTTCCAGCCCGGCATGCCATTCCATGTAATTCGTACCGTTCATCCAAACTCCGCTGAAACCTGCCACAAGGTGCCAGTTGAGTTGTTTAAGACCCGGCACTTTATTGGTAAGAAAACCGTTGAAATGATGTTCCGAAAACAGGGCGGTATAAAAGGGTGCTGTATTACTGAAACGGTAGTACTGCGGCAACTGAAAGCGGGTCATAAAGTCAGAGGAGCGGAACAAACGATTCCCTGGTAAATGCACATAATCCTGCACTTGTACAGCTCTGTCGTTTAGAAATCCGCCTGCCTGTATTCTGTAAGAAAATCGTCCGGCTAGTTTCAGATTGAGCTCATCACGGAGCACGAGGCGCCATTTATCATAATCAACATCACTGCCGAATAAACGGCGTATTCCTTTTGTATACTGGAGTGAAAGAACCGGCCAGCGGGAACCAATATTAATCGTTCTGTCGGGAAATTCAATATAACGTGCCCCGGGCTGAAAGGTAATGCCGGCAGTTAACGTTGTAGCCTGGTGCCGGGTAAAGTTGTGATTGATAACTTCGTTCGGGAAATTGGGTGAATACATTTTGGACGACCGGCGGTTCCATGAATACTCTGTACGGTTATCCAACGGCAGCCGGTCCTGAAACTGAAAACCGGCGTTAACTGTAACACCTTTGCCAATCCCTCTTACAACATTCAACCTTGCATAGCGGGCTGCATAAATTTTCATGAAGTTGTTTTTATAAAACAAAGCGGAGAAAGTATTCTGCACCGGCTCAATGGGGTTGTCATTATTCCATTGAAAAATGCGGCTTCCACCTGAAACAACGATGCTGGAAAAATACCGGTCTCCGAACGTATAGCGCAGGGTTCCCCAACCATACAGATGCCGGCTGGTAAAACCGTAACGCAAATGAGGTGTCACAGAAATACTTTTCCGGTCGGTATACTCTTTCCGGATGGTCACCGGCACATCCAATACCAGTCCTTCCACCGGGTTAAAACCCGCCAACTGTAATAAGGATGGAGCCGAGTAACTCATTCGCTTACGTTGCCGGTTGAACGTTTTACCTGCAAACAGAATTTCATTAAAACCGATTTTATTTCTCACACGGTCAAGGGAGTCAAGATAGGCCGGATTTTTGCGTAACTGCTCAATACTGTCTTTTCTGAGATAGTCTTTCAACTCTTCGGTTGTTAAATCAAGTGGACGAACACTATCCCAGTAGGCCACCGTTTTTTTGTTGCTGCCCGTTTCATAACGCACAATGGTATTGTCAAAAAACTTTCCTGAATAGGATGGATTGGTGTTAAACTTGCGGTATACGTTGGCAAAACTGCCATAGGCATCAAACCCCAAAAACTTTACCGACGGGTACAGCACCTGGCTTTGAATCGCCCACAACTGTACACCCTGCTTCTGATAAAGCTGTTCAATACGAAGGGTATCGGCAAAGCTCATCTGACTTTCCTTTGTGAGTTGCAGTTGCAGGCTGTGTATACGCCATTCGTCCTCCACAATATTGATGAACCCATTGAAACAGGGTTCATAATTACGGCGGGCAATTACTTTGATTTTATGAATCATCTGCCCTTCTTCAAAAAAAGCGCCTTCATATTTGTAACGGTATAGGCTTAACGCATTTTCCGCAATGGGCGAAACAAATCCTCTGGGGTTTAAAGCATTGCTGATCTGCACATTGTTTTCATAAAATGAAAAAAAACGGGCACCTGCAAATCCAAATCCGTCACTTTGTCCGCTTACACGTGTACTCAATACTTCTACTTTTACTTTATTGGGCCGGTCAACCGATAATCGAGAAATGGTTTCTGACAGATAAATCATTTTTTTCTTGCTGCTGTCTCCATCTTCAAAATCAACCTTCTGTCCCATGAACTGCCTGGGAAAATCCCTCAGATTCATAACTCCTTTACTATATACCTCGCATTGAAAAACATCTGCATCCCGTAGATACTCCTTTCGTTTTTTGATTGCTTTGCGGATGATTGCATAGGCAGGATCTTCATCACCTGCTTTTACCACAACTTCAGCAAGAGTCACCCGTTGTTCTTCAAGCACAAAATCAACTACAAGGGTACCCTCCTTGACTGTAATTTCTTTTTCAGCCCGTTCATAACCTACATGGCGGCAGATAAGAGTATAGGTACCGGGGGCCAGGTCCAGAAAAAAAAGCCCCTGATTATTGGAACTTGTTTCTGTTTTACTGTTTTTAACTGAAATAGAGGCAAACGGCACTATTTCGCCGGATGCGTTAGTGACACGGCCTGTTACTTTGCCGGCAATTGACGGAACAAACAGCAAAATTTGAAACAACAAGAGGAGTAACAGGCGCTTCATGCAGACAACGAAAATAACTGGCCAGATGTTAGAAAAAAATTAATTATCTGACTCTTTTGTTTTCCTAAGGAAACTGGCACTGAGTGCTGCAAAACCCGCAGTGAGCCCCCCGATCAAACCGGTTACCAGAATGAGCAGGTAATGCGACTGTGTTTTGAACAGCAGCTGCGATATTTTTCCAGCAAGAAGATGCTGATTTTTTATATCGATATAAGATGCTAATCCGGCCCACAAAAGAAACAAAGCCAGAAAGCCTGACAGGAAAGCTGGAAATGGTTTTTGATGTATGAGTGCAGCCACAATGAACGCAACCACTGCAATACTCCACCACGGGAAATAAAAACCGGCAGCATATGATAGCAAAAACGTTATGATTAATGCAATAGCAAACTTCATGATACAGTCTTTAGAATTTAAGATTTTGTAAATGTCATTGTCCACCTCTTACGTGGATGATTCTCCTGTCCCTTTTTATAAATCCATGCCGTATAATACTTACCTGCCGCCCAGGTATCTACAAACTGATCGTAGTACTTACTGCCGGGGTTTCCGCTTTGTCCGCCCGGGTACACCACATAAGCCTGTGTTTCTTGTGTCAGTTCAACAATCATACGCCAGCTGGGGCCATGACTGTGCTGAGTGGCATTCACAATATGTGCGCCGCCGCCAATTGGCAAACCGGGTCTTGCAAAAGGAAGAAGTGCCGTCTTCAGTAAATGATAGACCGTTGTATTTTTATATTTCCCCCACTCCAGTTTTTTCTCTTTTTCCAGCTCAATGAGTTTTGGAATCACACCCTGAAACGCCTGTGTTACCACCTCAGCAAGAGTTTCTGTTTGAGGCGTGTTTTTATTATCAATGTACACAAAAGCAGAATCACGCAGAAGTGCTTCCACCAGGGTCCGTTCAGAAGGAAACAATCCCAGCGATTTTAAATGACCCAGTTCATCGTTCCAAACCAGATTTTCCAATGAATCGTACCAGAGCGTAAAAACAGTTGGTCCCTTTTCTTCAAACGCATTCTCAAGGTTCCATTCTTTGAACAGGCGCAGGTACAATTGTTCTTCTCCATTCAATTTTGACTCCTGGATATAGTTCAAGAGCAGCGGCCGGGCCGTGGCTGCAAATGCATTGTAATTTTCATTGTGCAGCCGTTTCATATCGTCCACCGTTATCTGCTGCATAGTACGCAGTTGGTGGTTGATGGTGATCCCTCTGTACATATCATAACCACCGGGAATAAAATAAGGATACGTTCCGTCAACGGGCCGCTGATTGGCACTTTCCAGGAAACCCTGTTCGGGATTTACGCTGTGTGGATTTTCCTGCTGGGGAATGTAGCCCTGCCACATATAGGAACTATCGAAGCCGGGCATGATGTACAAACCCTGCCGATCCCATCGTGCAGGAAAGGTTCCCTGCTGCCAGATGGCGATATCGCCGCTTTTAGATGCAAAGACAAAGTTCTGGGCCGGACATTCAAAATATTTGATGGCTTCCAGGTAGTCGTTATAATTTTTTGCATGATTCAACATCCAGAAAGCCTTTGCTTCATTGGAAGGGTCATGAGCTTTCCACCGAACCGCAATTGCCTTTCCATTCGTTTCTTCCTTTTTAAAACTTGCATCATACATCACTGGACCAAAAATGGTATAAGCAACGGTGTCGTAATAAACCGGCGCATTTTTTATGCGGATTTCTTCAATACGTAACTCCGTTTTTTGCCAGGCATTATTAAACCAGTATTCATTTTTCGTATCGTCTTTAAAACGGATTTCATAATAATCCCTTACATCCCGTTGTGAGTTGGTTACACCCCAGGCAATACTATCGTTAAAGCCGATGACAATGCCGGGAATGCCGGGGAATGATGTTCCGTAAACATTGATATCAGGACCCGAAAGCTGCATTTCATACCAGATGGCGGGTAATGACAATTCAAGATGCGGATCATTTGCCAGAATGGGCGCTCCGCTTTTTGTTTTGGAGCCGGCCACCACCCAGTTATTACTACCGTTATTGGGATCAGGTTTGCTCTTTTCCACGACCGATATAGAATCTTTTTTGGCGAAATACACCGAATCGGCAGATGCGGGAGGAACAGGAACAATACCGGGCTTGTCAAATGCGGTGCCTGCAGGAATTATCGGATCCAGTGAATCAGGAACAGCAGGAAACAATACTCTCATCTGCTCATCTGTAAAAAAAGATTTTGCGGCGGTAAACTCAAGGTCATCTACATTACCCGCCAGTGTTTTACTCATTGCCTTAACAAACAAAGCAATTTTCAGGTTGTTCCATTTTTCGGGTTTATAACCCAGCAGTTTATATTCAACAGGCAAATCAGCATCGGTCAGCTGTTCAATATAGGCATTGACACCGGCTGTATAGGCATCAGCCAATTGTTTGGTAAACGGATCGGCATTGATCACCTCCAACATATTCTCTGCTGCATACACCATACCAAGCCGGCGTTGCTCCCGGTCATATTCAAGGGCTACGTCGCCAATAACTTCACTCACACGACCCGCAGCGGCATGGGTTTGAAATTCCATTTGCCACAAACGAAACCGGGCATGAAGATAACCCTGCACGTAAATGGCATCCTGCTGATTATCGGAATAAATATGCGGAACCAGGCGCTCATCAAAATGTACCTGAACGGAACCATTCAGCCCCGGTAACCGGTTGGTCTCATTATAATTATAATCAAAGGGCTCTGCATTCTGCCAAAAACCGTGCTGCGGACTCAGAAAAGAGCCCAGTGCCGGTGCTTTTCCCAACCGGGTATTCAGTACATACACAAACCCAACAGTGACGGCGGCGAAAATGAAAAAAGGGAGAATTCTCATATAACAAGTGAATAAGGCGGTAAATTATAAAAAAAGAGCTTGTCTTTGGCTGATTTCAAAGAATTGTTTTCACCAATGCTTCTATCGTGGATCGTTATTTTATTTTTGCACTATGCCCGATACATCCGTTTCTGTTAAGAATATACTGGGATTGCAACTCCCAACCGATCCCCGCTGGGTGGATCTTACCAGCATTTCGCTGGAAGCTATCCTCACCGATCATGCGTATTGCGAACAAAAAGCAGCCACTTCCTGCATTTCTCTTATTCAACGGTACAGCCAGTATGAAGAACTGGTTGCCGACCTGGCGCCCATCGTTACAGAAGAATGGGGACACTTCAGGGCTGTACTGAATGAACTGCAGAAACGGGGACTGAAGCTTGGCCGGCAACGGAAAGACGAGTACGTGAATGCTTTGCTCAATTTTCAAAAAAAGGGAGGTCATCCCGATGATCGTTTTCTCGATCAGCTGCTCACCATGGCATTGATTGAAGCCCGCAGCTGCGAACGGTTTAAACGGCTGAGCGAAGGACTGAACGATGCTTATCTGCGGAAGTTTTACCGGAAGTTTATGGAAAGTGAAGCCGGTCATTATACCTTGTTCATCACGCTTGCAGAAAAATACCTCCCCAAAAACAAGGTGCGCAAACGCTGGAAAGAATGGCTGGAGTTTGAACAGCAGTTAATGAAGGAAATGGAAATACGGGGCGACCGGATTCATTAACACAAAAACCCCCGTTTTGCAACAGGGGTTTTATCTGGTACGCCTGAACGTTTTCAACTGGTATGAAAAAGTGTTACTGAGTTGAGCTTTAGTTTCTGCGGTCTCTGCGGTTTTCACGACGGTCACGGCGATCTTCCTTACGGTCACGCTTGTCTTCACGTTTATCCCGTACATCTTCCCGCTTATCTCTACGGTCTTCAATCCGGTCACGCTTACCACCATCGTGCAATGCATCCCGTTTATCTTCCCGTTTGTCACGAACATCTTCTCTCCTGTCTTTGACATCTTCCCTTCGGTCACGCACATTTTCACGGCGGTCTACTTTGTTTTCAATACGGTCTACCTTTTTCCGGCGGGTTTGGGCAGAAGCATCTGTAGTACTGATTAAAATAAGTGCAATACCAAGTACCGTTACTGCAAGTAATTTCTTCATGGTTTTTGTTTTTATGAAGAATAGACAAGGAAGAATCGGCAAAGTTTAAGAGACTCAAAAAAAATCTTACTTTCAGACCTTAAACGGTTGCATGATTAACAGGAGAAGATTTCTGCAGTTGAGTGGTTTAGCCGCTATCAGTACAAAGGGCAAAGCATCGGAGCATTTAAATAACCTTTCAGGTCAGTGGCCGCTTGTACTTTCCACCTGGGCCCCGAATGTGAAAGCAAACAAAGCTGCCTGGGCCATTCTCAGCAGCGGCGGCACTGCATTGGATGCGGTGGAAGCGGGTGTAATGGTTCCTGAAGCCGACCCTACGGATAACAGCGTGGGTTATGGCGGATTGCCCGACCGTGATGGAAGGGTAACCCTGGATTCCTGTATTATGGATCAATTTGGTAATTGCGGGGCTGTAATGGCATTGGAATTCATTAAACATCCCATTAAAGTAGCCCGGCTGGTGATGGAACAAACACCTCATGTGCAACTGGTAGGCGAAGGAGCCTTACAATTTGCGTTGGAAAAAGGGTTTAAAAAAGAGAAACTGCTAACCCCGGAAAGTGAACGGGCCTGGAAAGAATGGTTGAAATCATCGCAATACGATCCTGCACGCACCATTCGTGAACTGGAAAAAAGAACGAAAAAACAAATACAGGAACCCTATCCTTGGCCGGTAGCATTATTAAATCATGATACCATTGGCATGCTGGCCATGGACCAGCAGGGCAACTTGAGTGGAGCCTGCACCACCAGTGGCATGGCCTTTAAAATGCGGGGGCGTGTGGGTGATTCACCAATTATTGGGGCAGGATTGTTTGTTGATAATGAAATTGGCGCTGCAACAGCCACAGGCTTGGGAGAAGAAGTAGTACGCATCTGCGGAGCTCATACCGTAGTGGAACTCATGCGGCATGGCGCCAACCCAGAAGATGCCTGCCGGGAAGCCGTGCAACGGATTGTAAAACGAAACGGCGACAAGGCGAAGGAGTTGCAGGTGGGTTTCATAGCGATCAATAAGAAAGGAATTTATGGCGGGTATGCCGTAAACAAAAATTTCACCATGGCTGTGCGGAACGCTTCTACCGAAACAGCTGTTGAAACAAAGAGTTGGTATGAATCAAACTGATTCTTACTACAAAATCTGTTTCAATACTTCTTTTTCTAAAAAAGCATGAGTTACAGCAATCATATAAGCAAGTGCAACCACCAATCATGAACTCCCCCTACCAACTCGAAGTAATAGCATTCACCCTCAGCAGTTGTAACATCATTCAACAGGCAGGTGCACACCGGATTGAACTATGCGATAATCCGGCCGAAGGAGGCACCACACCCTCCTATGGTTTTATCAAACGGGCAAGGGCCGTAACCACTATCGAATTGTATGTGATGATCCGTCCACGTGGTGGCGATTTTCTGTATTCAGATGAAGAATTTGAACTCATGCAACAGGACGTGCTTCTCTGCAAACAACTTGGCTGTGAAGGTGTGGTGACCGGACTGCTGAAGCCGGATGGAACAGTAGATTATGACCGCACCGCCCGCCTGGCAGAACTTGCTTATCCCATGGGCGTTACCTTTCACCGGGCATTTGACCGTACCCGAAATGCGGATGAAGCACTCGAAACCGTCATTCAAACCGGTTGTGAACGGATTCTTACCTCGGGGCTGCATCCCGATGTCATCAGTGGTGCTGCTACACTCGCCGCATTGGTAAAAGCAGCAG
Source organism: Chitinophaga pinensis (assembly GCA_943368955.1). Taxonomy (GTDB): domain Bacteria; phylum Bacteroidota; class Bacteroidia; order Chitinophagales; family Chitinophagaceae; genus Lacibacter; species Lacibacter pinensis_A. The sequence goes on along the minus strand of CALRLY020000002.1, from coordinate 170,143 downwards.
ACGAACGCATTCTCATTATGCCAGGCAGCGGCGTACGCAGCAACAACCTTGCACAACTGGCACAGGCAACAGGTGCACATCAGTTTCATACCTCGGCCCGTGCTTACAAGGCATCGGGTATGACATTCTCCAATCTGCTCATGAACGAACAACTGCAGGAAGTAACGGCTGATGAACAGGAAATCAGAAATTGCCTTTCCGTTCTAAAGACATTGGCAGTATCATCATAAAAAAAGGCGCAACGGACGGTTGCGCCTTAACATTTAACCTTCTGAACCTACACTTCAAACATTTCTTCTTTTTTGGCATTGAATTTTTCTTTGCCATTTTTGAACGTTTCTTTCATTTTGTTGGTGAGGTCAACACCTTTGTCCGTAATTTTTTTACGAAGGTCTTTTCCTTTTTCGGGTGCCAGTAACAATCCGGCTACGGCACCAACGGCGGCTGCAGCTACCAGTCCGATGATATACCCTTTTTTCATATGAAAAATTTTAAGTGAACAATTAATTAATCACCCTATTAAGTTACGATCATAACACAACTCATTTCTATGACGTACATCATGATTTTTCACTTCTGTATTCTTTGTGCATAAAAGGCCGGGGCCGGTTAAATTCCCGGAAAACCAATCGCAGGTGTTGGTCATAAGTGAAATAGTTGTACAGCCAGTTGACAAACACAAAGAAGCGGTTTTTAACACCCAGAATGAGCATCAGGTGCAGACTCATCCAAATGAGCCAGGCGATAAAACCGTTGAGATGCAGCCGCAGATGAGAAAAGAACGGAAGCGGGGCATCCACCACTGCCAGGTTTCTTCCTACTGTTGCCATGGAACCTTTATCGGTATAGCGAAATGGCTGCAAGGTTTTGCCTTTGCTCATCTGCAGGAGATTCTTTGCCAGCAGATCGGCCTGCTGAATGGCCACCGGTGCCACCTGCGGGTGACCATTGGTAAATACCTCATCTTCCACAAAAGCAATATCGCCGATAGCAAATACAGAATCCTGTCCGGGTACCCGGTTCATAGCATCAGTTTTAATGCGGTTGCCCCGGGCAATGAGCGAGGGATCAACCCCTGCAGGTACGTTGCCTTTAATACCTGCGGCCCAGATAACGAGATACGAAGGAATAGCCGTTCCGTTTTTCAGCAGGACATTAGCACCATCGTAGTCTTGCAGCAGCGTATTGGTTTGCACCTGCACACCCAGTTCCTGCAGGTAAGCCGCACTTTTGGCACTGCTTTTTTCACTCATGGAACCAAGAGTACGGGATGTTCCTTCGAGCAAATAAATATTCATGGTTGAAAAATCCAGTTCCGGGTAATCTTTGGGCAACACATACCGTTTCATTTCTGCAATAGCACCCGCCAGTTCCACACCGGTAGGTCCGCCGCCCACCACCACCACATTCATGAGCCGTTGCAGTTCAGCCGGGTCCTTGGTATGAAGTGCATCTTCAAAATTCTGAATGAGCTGGTGACGAAGTTGCAACGCTTCCACCGTTGATTTCATGGGCAGGGCAAATTGTTCGAGGTTGGAATTTCCAAAAAAATTGGTGGTGGCACCTGTGGCAATTACCAGGTAATCGTACTGAAATATTTCCTCCGACGTGATGACTTTTTTTTCGGAAAAATTCACCTGCTCCACCCGGGCCATACGGATGCGGATGTTGCGGCTGTCGTGAAATGCTTTCCGAAGCGGAAAAGATATATTACTGGCATCCAGTCCAGCAGTTGCTACCTGGTAAAACAGCGGCTGAAACTGGTGGTAGTTGAACTGATCAATGAGCACAATTTCAAATCCTGCTTTATTGTTCAAGCTGCGGGCCAGCCGCAGACCCGCAAAACCAGCACCCAGTATGATTACTTTCATAAAACTACTTTAGGCAAATTTACACTATTTTCAATAATTATTGAAAATATTAAATAAAAGACTTGTTAACATTGCGTTTCACTCAATTTAGAGTTAAACAGTGGAACATCGATCGATATGTACTATCGCTACACACAGGCAGATGTAACTGAGGTTTGTAAGTACAGGAGTTATACAAAGCAGTAAAAAATACAGATCAGAAAACCATCCGCACCTTCACTGTTTCTTTCACTTCCTTCAACAACTGCAGTGCTTTCTTCGAAAGGTTGCGGTCTACATCCAGTACCACATAGCCTATTTCTTCATTTGTTTTGAGATATTGCCCCAGAATATTGATTTTGTGCTTGCTCAATTGTGTATTAATGGCGCTCAACACACCGGGTACGTTTTTATGAATATGTAAAATGCGGTGTGTTCCTTCTTGTATGGGTAATGCCAGTTCCGGAACGGTGTGCGATCCAATCGTTACACCCCGCTCAAGGTAATGCAGCAACTTCGCACTCACATCTTCCCCAATATTCTGCTGAGCTTCCTCGGTGCTTCCGCCGATGTGAGGAGTAAGGATTACATTCGGTAAATCCTGCAATGGTGTTTGAAACCGGTCGCCGTTTTTCTCTGGCTCCCAGGGAAAGGTATCCACTGCAGCTCCACTGATTTTTCCATCCAGAATGGCCTTCCGCAATGCTTCCAGGTCCACTACTTCGCCTCGGGCATAATTCAGTAAGATAGATCCCTGCTTAAAATGTTTCAGATTCGTTTTGTTAATGAGATTACGGGTTTGTGCCGTTTCTGGTACATGCAGGGTTACAATATCCGACTCCGCTAAAAGATCTTTGAAATTCCGTACCTGCTGCGCATTTCCCAGGGGCAGTTTGGTGACAATATCATAATAAATAACCTTCATTCCTACTGACTCAGCCAGCACACTCACCTGGCTGCCAATATTCCCATAACCAACAATTCCCAACGTTTTACCCCGCAACTCAAAACTTCCCTTGGCATCTTTCATCCAAATGCCTTCATGAGCCGCTTTATTTTTATCAATGATCCGCCGAATGAGAATGATGCTTAAACCAATCACCAGTTCGGCCACGCTACGTGTATTACTATAGGGAGCGTTAAAAACCACCACACCCTTTTTATTCGCTGCTTTCAGGTGTACCTGGTTCACTCCAATGCAAAAGCAACCAATGGCTTGCAGTTTTGTGGCAGCTGACAGCACCCGTTCGGTTATTTGTGTTTTAGACCGGATACCCAGCAGGTGCACATCCTTAATTTCTTTCATTAGCTCTTCTTCACTTAATGCCCCACTCAGCTTTTTTACATTTACATATCCATGTGCTTTGATCTGATTCACGGCCCGTTCGCTGATGTTTTCCAACAGCAGTACATTAATTTTTTCCTTGGGATAACTGGTAGTCGTTTTTGAACTCATGGTGCAGGTATTTCCTTATTTTGCGAACAAATATACTTTAGCAACACGCAAGTCCTATCATCCAATATGCACAGCTTACTCAGAAAACCGGTTTCCATCGCTATAACTGCCGTTTGTATGTATGGTTGTAGTACGTTCTCATCTAAAAAAGAACTCAAACAAGATTCCGCCTCCTTTTATCCGCCTACTCCCCATGAAATTTCCAAGGAAGAATTCCGGCAATTATACCGGAACGTACAATCTTTTTACGACACCACATTTCCGGGAAACTCATTCAACGGCGCATTCCTGGTGGCAAAAAAAGGAAACATCATATTTGAAAGATATGCAGGGACCGCACACTTAAAAAGCAACGATACGATTCAAAGCAACACGCCATTTCACATTGCCTCCACCAGTAAAACCTTTACTGCGATGGCTGTTTTATACCTGGTTCAGAAAAAGCAACTGAATCTGAACGATTCGCTGCAACAATTTTTTCCTGCATTCCCTTATGGTGGTATAACGGTTAAAATGCTGTTAAGTCAGCGCAGTTCACTTCCCAATTACATGAATGTAATGGATCGTGAGGGCTGGGATAAAAAGCAACGGGCCACAAATACCGATGTGCTGAATTATTTTATAAAATACAAACCTGGATTACAAGGTTCACCGGGGCGTCATTTTTCCTACAGTAATACAAATTTTGTTTTGCTGGCACTGATTCTTGAAAAAGTAACGGGCAAATCCTATGCAGCCTTTCTGGATGAAATTTTCTTTCGCCCACTGAAAATGGAAAATACGTTCGTATTTCAATGGAGCGACAGTGCCCGGGTTACTCCTTCTTACCGAGGTAATGGTATGCAGGAAGCACTTACCTGGCTGGATGAAACCTATGGCGATAAAAATATCTACAGCACTGTGCGTGATTTGCTGAAGTGGGATCAGGCGCTGTATACACAACAATTGTTTGATCCATCGGTTCTTGATTCCGCTTTTACACCCTACAGCTTCGAAAAACCAGGCATTCATAATTACGGACTGGGCTGGAGGATGTACACTTTGCCTTCCGATAAAAAAATTGTTTACCACAACGGATGGTGGCATGGTAACAATTCCTGTTTTTACAGAGTGATCAGCGATTCGCTCACCATCATTGTTTTGGGCAATAGAATGAACAGAAATATTTATCGGGTAAAACCATTGATTGAAGCATCCACTCCCCTCCGGTTCAGCTATCAAAATGGTGAAGAGTAAGAACTTGTCCAAGAGCTATTTCAAAACAAATCACATGGCAAAGCAACCTCTTGTTGTTTCGTGCCAAAGCAATCGTACAAAGCAAGCTTTTCTTGCAATTCCCCATCATTTTATAATATTGTGTCGCCGTTGACCCTGAAATCACGGCGTTAAATATTGCCTATGCCAAAGAATTTATTGATTGTGGAGAGTCCTGCGAAAGCCAAAACCATTGAAAAAATACTGGGAAAGGATTTTGAAGTAAAGAGTTGCTTTGGTCATATACGTGACCTCGAAAAAGATGAGATGGGAATTGACGTTACAAAAAACTTTGAGCCCCGTTATATCGTTCCCGATGAGAAAGAAAGAGTCGTGAAAGAACTGAAAGCGTTGGCAAAAAAATCAGATGAAGTGTGGTTGGCAACGGATGAGGACCGAGAAGGGGAAGCCATCAGCTGGCATCTGTGTGAAGTCCTGGGACTCAACCCTTACGAAACGAAGCGCATTGTCTTTCACGAAATCACTAAACCGGCCATTCAGAAAGCTGTGCAACAACCCCGCACGGTGAACATGAACCTGGTCTATGCACAACAGGCACGTCGGATTCTTGACCGCATTGTGGGCTTTGAACTCAGCCCCGTGTTATGGCGCAAAATGAGCATGCGCAATAACCTCAGCGCCGGCCGGGTGCAAAGTGTGGCCGTACGACTGATCGCTGAACGGGAACGTGAAATCAATGCATTCGCTCCTACTTCCAGCTTCAAACTGGAGGCATTGTTTACAGCCAAAGATCTGAGCGGCCGGAATGTAACCTTTAAAGCAGAAGGGAAGAAACAGGATACAGCACAGGATGCGGAAGCATTTTTACAATCCTGCAAAGGCGCTTCGTATACTATTAAAGATATTCAGGTGCGGCCCGGAAAAAAATCGCCGGCGCCTCCCTTTACCACTTCCACCCTGCAGCAGGAAGCCAGCCGTAAGCTGGGCTACTCTGTGAGTCGTACCATGCAGATTGCGCAAAAGCTATACGAAAGTGGTAAAATCACTTACATGCGTACGGATAGTGTGAACCTCAGCGATACGGCTCTCGGCGATTTAACACGCACCATTAAAGGCATGTATGGCGAACGCTACCATCAGTTTCGTAAATACCGGAATAAAAATGAAAGCGCACAGGAAGCACACGAAGCCATTCGTCCTACGTACATGGAAAACACAACCGTGGAAGATGCAGATGGACGGCGTTTATATGAACTGATCTGGAAGCGCACCATGGCTTGTCAGATGGCCGATGCGGAACTGGAACGCACCACAGCAGTCATTACAGTTTCTACCAACAAAGAAGAACTGAAAGCGGAAGGTGAAGTATTAAAGTTCGATGGATTTCTGAAAGTATACCGGGAAGACCGTGACGAAGAGGATGTAAATGAAGAAGAACTTCAGGAAGGTATGCTGCCACCTCTTACAACCGGTCAGCAATTACCCCTGATTGAACTGAATGCCATTGAACGGTTTACACGGCCCGCTCCCAGGTACACAGAAGCTTCGCTGGTGAAAAAACTGGAGGAGCTGGGTATTGGTCGTCCATCTACTTATGCTCCTACTATTTCCACCATCCTCAAAAGAGGATACGTGGAAAAACGTGATAAAGAAGGTATTCGCCGTGATATTCGTGTAATGCAACTGAAAAACGATCAGCTTACCAAACAACTGGAACAGGAAAACACAGGTGCGGAAAAAGCCAAACTGTTTCCGACCGATCTTGGACTGGTGGTGACCGATTTTCTCAAGCAGCATTTTGAGAAAATCATGGATTACGGGTTTACGGCGCATATTGAAGGTGAATTCGATGAGGTGGCCGAGGGGAAACTCAAGTGGAACCTTATGCTCAGGGAATTCTATGATCCGTTCAAACAAGACGTGGACAAAACCATTGAAACAGCTGAACGTATTAAAGGAGAACGGGAACTGGGTGCAGATGAGGTTAGTGGGAAAAAAATCGTGGCCCGTATGGGACGTTTTGGCCCCATGGTGCAGATTGGTGATGCTACCGATGATGAGAAACCACGGTTTGCGGCCCTGCGGAAAGACCAGAGTATTGAAACCATTACGTTGGAAGAAGCGCTCGATCTGTTTAAACTCCCCCGAGCCCTTGGCGAGTGGGAAGGACAGGAACTGAGTGTCAACATTGGCCGCTTTGGTCCGTATGTAAAATATGGCGACCAGTTCATTTCCATTCCCCGTGGTGAAGAACCGTTGGATGTTACCCTGGAACGGGCACTGGAACTGATCCGTGAAAAGCAAACAGCCGACGCACCCATTGCACATTATAAAGAATTACCGGTTACAAAAGGCAAGGGCCGTTTTGGTCCGTTTATTAAGTGGAATGACGTGTTCATCAATGTTCCACGCCGGTATAACTTCGATGCTTTATCGAAGTCTGATATAACAGAGCTGATTGAAGCAAAAATGGAAAAAGAATCCAACCGGTACATTCAGCAATGGCCCGGGGAAAAAATTTCCATTGAAAATGGCCGCTGGGGTCCGTTCCTGCGTTTTGGTAAAAAAATGCTGAAGCTGGATAAAAAACCCGATGGCGGCAAATACACAGCTGAAGAAGCTAAGGTAATTGCGCTGGACGATGTAAAGAAGATGATCACCGCACAATTGCCGGGTGCTTTTGAAAAGAAAGGCAAAGTGGCAGCGAAAAAGTCAGCTACAAAAACGGCTGTGAAGAAGAAAGCAGCACCAAAAAAAGCAGCAAAAAAGAAATAAAAAAAATCCCGCAATGACTGCGGGATTTTTTATTCTATTATTTGAGTTTGCCAAGTGCTTCTTTAATCCGCTTGTATGCTTCTTCAATTTTATCGAGACTATTGGCAAAGGACAAACGGATACAATCCGGAGAACCAAAGGCCCGTCCTGTTACTGTGGATACATGTGCCGTATTTAACAGGTACATGCAAAGATCATCGGCATTGTGAATGATTTCAGTACCGGTTGACTTGCCGAAATAACTTTTAACAGTTGGAAAAACATAAAATGCTCCGTCAGGTTCCGCTACGGTCCATCCTGGTATTTCGCTGATGAGTTGCATCACCCGTTTTTTGCGGCGTTCAAATTCTCTGGTCATTGCATGGGTAGCTGCCTGATCGCCCACAAGCGCTTCAATGGCAGAACGCTGGGTGGGAGCATTGGTGCCGCTGGTAAACTGACCCTGCAGTTTTTCACAGGCCTTTGCAATAGCAGCATCAGCCGCAATATAACCCAGGCGATAACCGGTCATGGCATAGCCCTTACTTAATCCGTTTACAATAATTACACGGTCTTTAATAGATTCAAACTGTGCAATACTTTCATGTGCACCTACAAAGTTGATGTATTCGTAGATTTCATCTGAAATAATCAACACATGCGGATGTTGCTCAAACACAGCTGCCAGGGCCGCCAGTTCTTCTTTACTGTATACAGAACCCGAAGGATTACAGGGGGATGAAAACAGAAATACCTTGCTTTTTGAGTTAATCGCTGTTTCCAGTTCGGCTGCGGTTAATTTGAATTTATTTTCCTGCGTAGTGGGAAGAATAACAGGAACGCCACCGGCAATTTTCACTAACTCAGAATAGGTTACCCAAAAAGGAGCAGGAATAATCACTTCATCACCTGCATCAACCAACGCCAGAATTACATTTGCCAGGCTTTGTTTTGCACCCGTAGATACAACAATATTCTCAGGTTTATAATCTAGTTGATTATCACGTTTCAGTTTGGTACAAACGGCTTCTCTCAGATCAAGATATCCGGCCACCGGTGTATAATGACTGAAATTGTCATCCACCGCTTTTTTGGCTGCATCTTTAATATGCTGCGGTGTATCAAAATCGGGCTCGCCCAAACTCAGGTCAATAATATCAATGCCCTGAGCCCGAAGTTCACGGCCCAGCTTGGCCATTTTCAATGTTTCAGGTTCTGCAAACCGGTCGAGTAAAGAAGATAATTTGATAGTCATATTGCAAATTAATTGAACAGAGACAATCGTGTGTTAGTTATGAATAATTCTTGTAATGGATAACGAATCGGACCCGGATCTGTTGAGATAACCTTTCATCACAAACGTGTATACACCGTTTGATTGCAAATGCAATTGATACGCTTTCACGAACTGTTGTGATGTTTTCTGCCGGATGCGAAACTGTACAGCGCCGGTATCAACCACAAAGAATTCATCGAGCAGGGTTCTGTTCACCAATTCCTGCGAAAAATAACTCCAGTTGGCATCCACTACCGCTGCGTTGAAAAACAGATTCACTGTATCGGCATCGGGCGACAAGTGAAGGAAGCGAATTTTTGCTTTTGCCCTTCCGGGTGTATCTAACCGGTCCTGTAACACAATATAGCGGAAACGATCAGCCGCAATTGTATCAAACATCCACAAAGAATTCTGTGTACCTGTATTGATCCGCAGGAAACTGGCAACTACTGTGCTTCCTTTCAGCACCTGGTAATTCTGGAACCCACTGTCGGCTTCAAACAAAACAGGGTTCCTCCATTCCGGTATATTCAGATACGGAAAACTACCAGTACCGATTTTACGTAGGTTCTGCAGCAGATCGAGACTACCGGCGTTCGGCGATGCATTGACCACCAGTAAACGGGTTTGCGTGCCCCTTACCCGGTCTTTTCCACAACCGGCTGCAAACAGCAGCAACAGCAATGAGCAGCAGTAAAGGAACCGAAGCCTGTAAAAGGATCTCGAATATTTATTTTTCATAGTTCAGTACAAAACGTGAAAGATCAGGTACATGACGGCGCTTTCGTTTCATTTCGTATTGATACACCGCCTCACCCAACTGTTCGAGGAATGGCATCCCTACGGAATCAAACTCATATTGATCATCATTCAGAATTTCATCTGAATTGCAATAGATAGTGGCACTGAGAAAAAACTCAATCTTCTTTTCAAAGTCAACAATGTATGCTACATCGGTTAAAAAGCCATAAGCCCAACCTACCTTGTTGAAAATGCGAATATGCTTTGGAATACTAGCTTCCTTCTTCGTGCCGAACATGAAAAATTTCACATACCCATCGAAATATTCTTTAGGGTCGTATGCCGGAAAACGTGTTTCCGAAGGAAGCTGACTCATATACTGGTACAGAAACCGGTAATCCTCTTCTGAAAACTGAAACTGTTGGTGCTTCGGAAAAGCTTCCGGAAAAATAACCCGTTGCAACAGTTCATGCAAGTCCCGAAGGTAAAATCGGTTTTTGGTGCTGAAATCCATAGGTCCGTTTACCAGTTTTCCTTCCTGCATATAACCTTTACCCACAGAGTCGGTCCTTTGCAGATAGTTGAAAGTACTTACAACAGCTGGCTGTTTCAGTAACAGTTTCCCGCCTACATCAAAAAAAGATACCGGATTTGTATGCCGATTGGCCGCATCAGGAAGCGGAAGTGAAAGACGGTGCAGTATCTGTGCGTTCGGATATCCTTTCTGCTTCAGTTGGTCATGCAGGTATTGCTGTCCCAAAAACTCATAGAGTCGGTTGCTGGCATCGTTATCACTCACCAGGAACACCTTCTTGATATAATGCTCTAAGGTAGGGCGTCCATCAACTGCGGTGGGATCGTTATAAACTGCTGTTTGCCACTCTCCCATTTTTTCGGTAATCATAGTGGCGGACCGTGGTATTCCTAACCGGTTCCGCTTTTCCAGTGCCAGGAAGGCAAGGGGCATTTTCACAGTAGAAGCGGGATAAAAATAAGCACCGGAGTTCTCCTGAAATGCATGCGTTTTGAAATGGGGCTTGTTGGAAGCATCACGGTCAATCTGCGTGTAAAGTATCTGGATCCGCAGGTTCGATCGTTGCTCCAACGCCCGGGTAAAGACAGCAGGCTGCTGCCGCATGATCTCTTCCAGCAGTTGGGATGAAGTAGTCGTTTGTGTGGGAGGATGACACATTTCAAACAGGGGAATCAGCAGACATAAAACCAGAACTGTACGAAAACGCAAAAACATGCTCAAAATTAAGGATTTGACCCCAGTTTTGCCGGAGGGAAAGGACTGCCGTAACCGCTGAGTTTCGGTACGAATCCCCTATCTTTGCCGTCCTTAAAAATGAACCCTAATTAAAAATTCATTATGGCACTGAAAGGTTTGGTAAGGTTTTTTACGGTTGCATTGATCCTGATTTCACTTTACCAGTTGAGTTTTACATTCTTTGTAAACAATTTTGAAAACAAGCAAAAAGCCAAAGCAGAACGGTTTGTAAAAACAAATTTTGGCGCTTCTTCAAAAGAAACGAAAGACTCTGCTTTAAATGCTACCTACCGCCGGTATGTAGATAGTTTGAAGGAAAAAGAGATCGTAAACATTCCTATTCTTTATCCGAAACTGACGTACCAAAAAGCAACTGAACAGGAGCTGAACCTCGGTCTGGATCTGCAGGGCGGTATGAGTGTTACGCTGGAAGTGGGTCTGGATGGATTGATCCGCTCCATGAGTAACAACCCGAAAGATGCGGTTTTGAATAATGCATTGCAACGTGCCAATGAAAAGAAAGCAAACAGCGACGCAGATTATGTGACTTTATTCCGTGAAGCTTTCCTGGAGCAGAATACGGGCGGCAAACTGGCTGGCCTGTTTGCCGGTACACAAAACACTTCATTGAAAGTAACATCTTCTGATGCAGAAGTGATTGATGTCATCCGTACCGAAGCCAACCAGGCTGTTAAAAGAACCTTCGACCGCTTAAGTGCCCGTATTGACCAGTTTGGCGTGGCACAACCTAATATCAACCTCGATCAAACAAAAGGAATCATTACCGTGGAACTAGCCGGTATTGATAATCCTGAGCGAGTGCGGAAATACCTGCAGGCTACTGCGAATCTCGAGTTTTGGGAAACCTATACAGTGGATCAAAACTTCTTCATTCAGTATATTCAGCCGATAGATGCACGCCTGAAAGATTACCTGGGCGGCGTAAAAACAGATACGACTGCCGGTACCGACAGCACCAAAAAACCTGCGGCACCTGTTACAGCTGGTAACGATAATCCGTTTACACGTTTGCTGCAAACACCCGGTAATAACATCCAGCCCAGTTCCATGGCCACCCTTGGTTTTATACTGGTACGTGATACAAATACCTTCAGCAACTATCTGAATCTTGAAGTAGTGAAGGCTGTACTGCCTGGCACACTCCGTTTCCACTATGGTTCCAAACCCGTAAAAAATAAAAATGGCGAAAGCCTTATGGAAGTGTTCGCCATCCGTACTGTTGCCGGTACAGAAAAACCAAAACTGAGCGGCGAATCGGTTATTGCAGCCGGACAGGATGTTGACAGCCGTAATGGCGAAGTACAGGTGACCATGGGTATGGATACAAAAGGTGCCCGCACCTGGGAAAAAATGACCGGCGACAACGTAGGAAAAGCAGTAGCGATTCTCCTGGATAATTATGTTTATTCTGCACCCCGTGTCAATACAGCTATATCAGGTGGTAATTCCGTGATTTCCGGAAGTTTTTCCATCCAGGAAGCGCAGGATCTGGCTGCGATACTGAAAACCGGTAAACTGCCGGCTCCTGCAAAAATTGTGCAGGAACAGGTAGTAGGCCCTACCCTTGGTGCCGAAGCCATCAAAGGAGGAAGCCTTTCGTTTATCATTTCTTTCCTTGTCATCTTTATCCTTATGCTGCTGTATTATAATAGCAGTGGATGGATTGCCAATATTGCCTTAATCCTTAACCTGTTGTTTACGGTGGGTGTACTCAGCTCGCTGGGTGCAACGTTAACAGCTGCCGGTATTGCTGGTCTGGTGCTTACCATTGGTATGGCAGTAGATACGAACGTAATCATCTTTGAGCGTATTAAAGAGGAACTTACAAAAGGAAAGAGTTATCAAATGGCCGTAGCAGATGGTTACAAGCGATCACTGGCTCCTGTACTGGATGGTCACATCACTACCCTGCTCACCGCCATTATCCTGTTATACTTTGGATTAGGACCGGTTAAAGGTTTTGCCACCACGCAAATCCTCGGCTTGTTGTTGAGTTTGTTCTGCGGTATCCTTGTTTCACGTGTAATTACAGATATCTGGACGAATAAAAACCGTCACTTTGAATACTTCACAGCTATTTCCAGCCGCATTTTCAAACATGCAGCTTACAAATTCATTGAAATCCGGAAAGTAGCCTACGGCATATCTGCTGTGGTTTTACTGCTGGGCATCGCCACTATTTTCAACGGGTTTGATTATGGTGTGGAATTCCGTGGAGGCCGCAGTTATACCGTGAAGTTTGACCAGGATATGAAGAACGAAGATGTTGCTTCTGAACTGAACAAAGTATTTGGTAAATATCCCATTATAAAAACAGTGGGCGGACCTAAACAACTCAATATCACAACGGACTACCTGATTGAAAAAACAGGTCAGGATGTGGATAGCCTGGTTCAAAGTAAACTGTATGAAGGATTGAATAAGTTCCTGCCTGCAGGCACCAGCTACGATCAATTTAAAACGGCTTACAGGCAAAGTTCTCAAACTGTATTGCCTACCATATCGGATGACCTCAAAAAGGGAGCTCTCTGGGCCACTATATTAGGTTTGTTTACAATCACCCTTTACATTTTCATTCGTTTCCGTGACTGGCGTTATTCAGTAGGAACCATTGTGGCATTGCTGCACGACGTATTGGTAACGCTTATCGTGTTTTCGTTCTTCCGGAAAATTGTTCCCTTCCCGCTGGAAATTGATCAGCACTTTATTGCGGCCATTCTGACGGTCATTGGTTTCTCCATGAATGATACCGTTGTGGTATTCGACCGTGTGCGGGAATATAGTGCCAAAATGTTTGGACAGGATAAAGGTGTTATCATCAATAAAGCCATTAATGATACGCTGGCCCGTACCATCATGACCTCTTTAACAGTATTCCTGACTCTCTTGATCCTCTTCATCTTTGGTGGAGAAGTGACCCGTGGTTTTGCCTTTGCCATGTTAATTGGTGTATTCACCGGTATTTATTCATCTGTATTTGTGGCAGCTCCGATTCTGATGGACTTTGGAAAAAACAAACCTTTGGGCGAGCCGGAAAAAGATAAAACATTAGCCCGTGCCCGGCATTCCATTAGTTGAAATTCTAAGTAAAACAACAAGCCCCCGACTTTTGCCGGGGGCTTTGTTTTTATAAAGGAATTTTACACTATCTAGTTACTTTTCACGAAAACCAACCCACTGGCGTGTTTCTTTATTAAAGATGAAATAAGTATTATTTGCATAAGTGAAATTGAAGAATGACTCCGGTTTAAAATCCAGTGGTAACGACACCGTTTTAGTCATATAACCGGTTTTGATGTCATACAACTCCACACGCTTGCGGTTAATGTTGAGCAAGCCTATTTCCTGTCCCTTTCTGCCTGTGTAAATAAAAGAACGGTAATTGTAATTCTCTTCAAAAAAGGTTTGGGTGATTTCCGAATAATCGGCTTCGTTCTTCGACTGGATCTTCAAGGTGAATTTTTTGTTGAGAGGGGAACCAGACGTGTTGTAACTGATGAATTCCATCCCCGACAGAAAAAGAACCTCGTTCTCTTCTGTATTCAGTATACCCGGACTATGATCATCGGGTTGATTGCGGCCTTCACGGGTAATTTTGATGGTCGCCGGAAAGCCTTCCCGGTTCAACTCATACGAAAACCAGCCCCCGTCTTTATACGCATTACCTTCCAGTTGCCGGCTGCGGGGATTATACCAAAGACCCCTGGTATCGGCCTGCGTTTTTTGTTCGGAAGAAACAATTTCTCCTGCTTCATTAAATAAAACAATGGGAAACTCTTTATTGCCGGCCTGGGAAGCATAGTATAGTTTTTCCTTCGGGTGAAAGGCAATAGCAGCTCCGTTGGCCCCACCTTCCGGCACCTGAATGCGGAACACAATTTTTGCATCTGCTTCTGTAAAGCCACCCTTTGGTGAAGTGCGGGTTTCAGAAGCAGAAGTTTCAAGACCGGTATTGCCCATAATGGCATTAACGGCAGCCGGCTTTTTTTGTGCCTGGGTTGAACCCATGACCGCTAAGAACAAGACGAATAAACAGCTTTTTTGTAGCATAGAATGAAATTATAATGCAGTTTACAACATTCTCCACGAATGTGAAATACCCACTGCCGGGTATAAAAAAACCTGCCAGAGAGCAGGTTTATACAAGATAAGAATATTTTGAGCCATTAAACTGCAAAACTGGTACCGCAGCCGCAGGTCTTGCTGGCATTAGGGTTGCGAAAAGTAAATCCCCGGTTATTCAATCCATTTTCCCAGTGAATTTCCATGCCCATCAGGTAAATTCCATGCGATTTTTCCATAACACAGGGAATACCCTCAATTTCAAATTGTACATCTTTTTCAGCAGGAAAATCGAAATCAAGTACATAAGTGAGGCCCGAACAGCCTCCACCTTTTGCACCTATGCGGAGCACCTTTCCTTCCTCCTGCAACAGCAACAATCTTTGTAACTCTGTAACAGCTGTGGTTGTAAACGTAACGGGTGTTTGAGTATAAGTCTCCATAATTGAAAAGCAAATTTACAAACTAACACCGATCTCTGTTTTTTTGTTTACAGATGTCCTTTTTCAATCGCTTACATTTGTGCTTGTATGGAACAAACGTATATCTACATGGCCGTTGGTGCCGCTGTTGTATTCTTTTTTGTGGGTTGGTACCTGCGCATACTGGGACGTAAAGAGTTAAAAGAAGACCTCCGGAAAGAGGTTCCTGCCGCCTCTCCGGTCTCCCCTGCTTTTGGCAGCAGTAACCCCGAAATGCGCCGCCTGCAACTACAGGCCTACGAACGCCTCATCATTTTGTGCGAACGGTTAGCCCTGCCCTCTTTGCTGGGCCGTTTTCCTGTAGCTGAAATGAGTGCGGCCGAACTAAAAGCCAGTCTTGTACAAACAATTAAAACTGAATTTGAATACAATGTGAGCCAGCAGTTGTACGTATCCCCGGCGGCATGGGACGGTATCAAAAACCTGAAAGAGCAACAGATCTTTATCCTGAACCAGCTGGGTGCAATGCTGCCCCCGGGTGCAGGTGGGTCTGTCTTTGCGAAGCAAGTGGCCGAATTACTTATGCATGATGAAAACGCCACTCTGCAGCCGATTGTAGCGGCCCTGCTTACGAAAGAAGCCCGGCAACTGATGCAGTAGGCTAATGAGAGTCAGTAACGTTGCTGACCCAACTCCTCCCGTACTTCTGCAGGAACCATGAACTTTACCATTCCAAAACCAGGTATATGGAAGATAAGAAACTGACAACCGACTCAGGTATTGAAGTAAAAGCTGTTTATACGGCGGCTGATGCAACACCCGCAGCTGAAATGCCGGGCAGTTACCCGTTTACCCGTGGTGTACAAGCCGATATGTACCGGGGCAAACTGTGGACCATGCGGCAGTACGCAGGTTTTTCCACAGCGGAAGAAAGTAACAAACGCTATCATTACCTGCTGAGCCAGGGTGTAATGGGGTTGAGCGTGGCATTTGACCTGCCCACACAAATCGGGTACGACAGTGATCATGCCCTCAGCGAAGGTGAAGTGGGTAAAGTGGGAGTAGCCATTGACAGTATTGAAGATATGGAAACACTGTTTAAAGGCATTCAGCTCGAACAGGTGTCCACTTCTATGACCATCAACGCTACCGGCTTTATACTACTTGCATTTTATGTAGCAATAGCCAAACAACAGGGGGCTGATCTTCAGAAAATTGCAGGTACCATCCAGAATGATATTCTGAAAGAGTATGCGGCCCGAGGCACATACATCTATCCACCCAAGCCCAGCATGCGCATCATCACCGATATTTTTGAATGGTGCAGCAAGGAATTGCCACGCTGGAATACCATTTCGATCAGCGGCTATCATATACGGGAAGCGGGCAGCACTGCCGTGCAGGAAGTAGCCTTCACGCTGGCTAACGGTAAAGCCTATGTGCAGGCAGCAAAAGCAAAGGGTCTTGATATCAATGTATTTGGCAAACGTCTCTCTTTTTTCTTTAATGCACATAACAACCTGTTGGAAGAAGTCGCAAAATTCCGGGCGGCACGACGTATGTGGGCACAACTGATGAAGGAACTGGGCGCTACCGATCCCAAGGCCATGATGCTGCGTTTTCACACGCAAACAGGAGGAAGTACACTTACTGCTCAACAACCACTGAACAACATATCAAGGGTAACGATTCAAACACTGGCGGCTGTATTAGGAGGTACGCAGTCGCTGCATACCAACGGATACGACGAAGCATTGAGTCTGCCAACCGAAGAAGCAGCCCGTATTGCCCTCCGTACGCAGCAGGTTGTGGCATTTGAAAGCGGCGTAACCGAAACGGTGGATCCGCTGGCCGGCAGTTACTTTGTAGAGGCACTCACAAATGAAATTGAAAAAAGTGCCTGGGAACTGATTGCAAAAATTGATGCAATGGGTGGAAGTGTGGCAGCCATTGAACATGGCTTCATACAGGATGAAATTGCCCGCAGTGCATACGAGTATCAGCGCAACATTGAAAACGAAGCCAAAATTATTGTGGGCGTTAATAAGTTTCAGATGCAGGAAGACCACGCTCCCGCTGCGTTTAAAATTGACGACAGCATCCGCACTTTACAAACAGAAAAGCTGGCCCGTCTGCGTGCCGGCAGAGACAATGCAAAAGTGGATCAGTGCCTGCAGGAAGTTAACGACCGGGCTTCAAGTGGTGAAAACCTCATGCCCGCTGTAATTGCTGCCGTTGAAGCAAAATGTACCCTGGGTGAAATTGCAGATGAATTACGGGCTGTATTTGGTGAATACAAATAACAAAGAACCCTTCCATCAGTAAGCGGCATAAATTGGCAAGGGCCGTGATCAAAATCATTGATCTTTAAAAAAGGGTTCAACATTTTTGTACAAATCATCTGCACATGGAATCATCTGCCACCAATTCGCCCGTTCTTGACGAAAGCATTGAAAAGTTTTTGCTGTCACATACTGTTCTTTCATTGGCCACCAGTGTTAATAACCGGCCTTATTGTGCCTCCTGTTATTATGCCTTTGTGCCTGGCGAAAACGTACTTGTGTTTAAATCAGACCCCGATACTCAGCACATCGAAGATGCCCTGAGCAATTCCCAGGTGGCCGGTACCATTTTACCAGATAAACTGGAAAAAACAAAAATCCAGGGCGTTCAGTTCTCCGGCACTTTCCGCAAAGCGGAAGGAAGTATTCAGCGGAAAGCCGAACTCACTTACCTGGCGAAATATCCTGTTGCCACCTTATTCCGGGGTAACATCTGGATCATTGAACTCAACCGCATTAAGTTTACTGATAACGCTCTCCTGAAGGGTAAAAAAATACTCTGGGAGCGGTAAATTTCATTCCATTTCTTTGTACAGAATGCAATTCTTTTTTGGCTAATTTGGTGATTCAAACGAATACACGCCATGAAGAGAATTGCATTTCTTTGTTATCTCCTTTCCTGTCTGCAGGCAAGTGCTCAGCAGCCGGCTTTTGTAACTGACAGTCTCGAGGCCTACATTTTGAAAGGTATGAAGGATTGGAAGATTCCCGGACTGGCCATTGCCATTGTGAAAGATGGAAAAACAGTGGTACTCAAAGGCTATGGCGTGAAAGAAACCGGCAAACCCGATGCCGTAGATGAACAAACACTCTTCATCATTGCCTCTAACTCCAAACTCTTTACAGGTACTGCTGTTGCCAAATTGCATGCAGAAAAAAAGTTATCGCTGGAAGATAAGGTTACGAAATATATCCCCTGGTTCCGGTTGTACGATAGTACATCCACGCAACTGGCTACGGTACGTGATATGCTCACCCACCGACTCGGCACCAAAACCTTCCAGGGTGATTTTACGTTCTGGAACAGCACCCTGCCAAAAGATTCGATCATTTATAAAATGCGGCTGTTGAAACCTTCCGGCCAGTTCAGGCAAGACTATGGTTACTGCAACTCCGGCTTCCTGGTGGCCGGACAAATTCTGCAGCAGGTCACCGGTATTACCTGGGAGCAATACGTAACAACCAATGTGCTGCAACCCATTGGTATGAACAATACCTTCATGAATACAGCGGGCATGAGCAACCGAAACAATGTGGCGGTTCCACATTCCAATAGTTTCGGTCCGCTTCAAACATTGCCCTATGATGAAATTGACAATCTTGGTCCGGCCACCAGTATGATCAGCTGTGTGAGCGACCTCAGCAAGTGGCTGCAGTTTCAGCTCGATAGCGGAAAGGTTAACGGACAGCAGGTACTACCTTGGCAAGTACTTCAACAAACCCGTGATGCTAATATCATTACCGGTAGCAGAAAATCGCCTTACTACCCTACACATTTCCGTGCCTATGGACTGGGCGAATATATGACAGATTATAACGGACGGCAGGTATACTGGCATACCGGCGGCGCCTTTGGTTTTGTAACCAATGTATGTTTTGTACCTGAAGCAAAACTGGGCATTGCCATCCTTACGAATAACGACAACCAAAATTTTTTTGAAGCATTACGCTATCAATTACTGGATGCGTATCTGAATGTTCCGTATACCAACCGGAGTAAATTTTTACTACAGTTTCAGCAGCAGGAAGAAGCCCGGCAATTACAACAATGGACCTCATGGAACAAACGAGCACTCCGTAACAATCCAACGCCACTACCCTTAACTGCTTTCACCGGTACCTATTGGAATGATGTATATGGTACGCTGGAAGTGAAACTGGAAAACAATCAATTACAGGTTTATCCGCAGCATCATCCACAATTAAAAGCTTCTCTCACCTATATGGATCAACAGGAATTTCTGCTGGAATGGAATCATCCCTCATACGGAAGATTTGCGGCACCCTTCACCATCCAAAACGGAAAAGTAACTTCCCTGGAGGTAAAAGCATCCGATTTTGTGGAATACGATGCGTACATCTTTCTCAAAATCCAGTAACTTGACGCCTTCATCATCAAACAGTTCTTCATGCGTACATACATTACAGCAGCATTTCTGCTCATTAGTGCCTCTTCGTTTGCACAAAATGTGCAGCAGTTGATTGACCAACAAGCCAAAGCCATTTTACCGAAAGTCATTGAATGGCGGCGCCATATTCACCAGAACCCCGAATTAGGAAACCGTGAGTTTAAAACCATGGAATACATTGCTGCTCACCTTAGGAAACTGGGGCTGGAAGTTACAACCAATGTTGCCAAAACAGGGGTGGTGGCGCTGTTAAAAGGCGGCAAGCCGGGTCCCGTTGTTGCATTACGGGCCGATATTGATGCTTTGCCCATCAAAGAACGGGTGAATATTCCCTTTAAATCAAATGTGATTGCCGAATATTTAGGAAGCCAAGTACCGGTCATGCACGCATGCGGACATGATACACATACCGCTATTTTAATGGGTACAGCCGAAGTATTGGCATCTATGAAGAAAGATGTGCCCGGTACAGTGAAGTTTATTTTTCAACCGGCTGAAGAAGGTGCTCCCGGGGATGAGGAAGGCGGCGCTGCTCTGATGGTGAAAGAAGGTGTGATGGAGAATCCGAAAGTGGATGCCATTTTCGGGTTGCATATTTCATCGGGATTGGAAGTTGGAAAAATCCGTTATAAAAGCGGATCGTTCATGGCCAGCAGCGATTGGTTCACGATCAAAGTAAAAGGAAAAGGCGCACACGGATCGGCTCCATGGAATGGAATTGATCCGATCATGATTTCGGCACAAATCATCAACGGACTGCAAACCATTGTGAGCCGCAGCCAGGATCTGACCAAAGCTCCGGTTGTTATTACTGTGGGTAAATTTAATGGAGGTGTGCGTGAAAATATTATTCCCGAAGAAGTAAGTTTCAGCGGCACCATCCGCACACTCGACGGCAATATGCAGAAAGATGTACACGATCGCATCAAACGCACCGCCGAACAGATTGCAGCTGCGTATGGCGCAACGGCTGAAGTATTCATTGATACCAAGACCTTGGTCACCTTTAATACCCCGGCATTAGTAACACAATCAATTCCATCGCTCCAAACCGCTGCAGGAAATGACAATGTTTCTGAAGGAACATGGACAACCGGCGCAGAAGACTTTTCCTTCTACGGAGAGAAAGCACCTGCGTTCTTCTTTAATCTTGGCGGAATGCCCAAAGGCACAGACCCCAAAAATGCAACCGGGCATCATACTCCTGATTTTTACGTGGACGATAGTCAGTTGGATGTAGGTGTAAAAGCATTTTGCCAATTGGTATTTGACTACGCCAAACAAAAAAAGTAACGGTACCCTTCATCTGAATCATTTTTTGTTGAAAGCAATATGAATCTCCGATTATTGATTGCCTGTTTCTTTCTCTGCAGCGCCTTGGCTGTTTTTGCCGATCCGGGTGTAGGCATGGTTATGGATTCAAAAGGCAACCTGTTTTATACTGATTTAAAACAAGTTTGGATGATCCGTGCGGATGGCACAAAAAGCATTGCTTTACCCAACGTACACACGCATGAATTGTATGTAGATGCACAGGACCGCCTGTATGGAGAGCATCTCTGGTACAACGGTGAACAACTGAATACATGGGGTCATTACGTTTGGCGACATCAAGCCAATGGAGTTGTGGAACGCATCAAGGACAGCACAGCTGGTTTTCTCGAATGGTACAGCTTTACCCGTGATGGTCAGGGCAACCAGTATTATCTTGAAAAAAGTATACCAGCACAATTCTGGAAGCTGGATGTTGCGGGTAAAAAAACATTGCTGGCATCCAAGTCATGGTCGGGTCTTGGCCGCCTGCATGTTACTGCAAAAGGAGTTTTGCTGTTTACACACAAGGGCGATGTATATGCCATTCCACCCGATGACAGCCTGGAACTGGTGGTGAAAAATGCAGGCGAGCTGAATCCCGTTCTCAACGATAGTAGTGTCACCATCTGGAACATATGGAGCGACAGCCGGAGAAACATGTACATCGCCACGGGAAATGTGATCAAAAAAATAGATCACCGTCGGCTGGTAACAACCATTTATCAATCCGGTGAAGGCTGGTATCCTGTTAGTGGTTACGTAAGCGCCACCGGCGATTTCTGGGTAATGGAATATAATACAGCTAATGAAGTGCGTGTAAATAAAATCAGTGCCGAAGAACGAAAAGAAATTGCAGCACAAAGCCGCTGGAAAATGTTTTATATGCCCCTTTTACTAACAGCAGCAATAGTGGTGCTGTTGTACTTCCTGTTCCGGTCGAAAAAGAAAGAAGCTTAGTTTCGGGAACCAAACAACAAACTGCCGATGCGAACCAGCGTACTACCCTCCTCGATCGCCATCTTGTAATCGCCACTCATGCCCATAGAAAGAATGGTCAACTGAATGTTGTCTGCTGTCCGAGACCTGTGTTGTTCAAATAACGATCTGAGCTGATGAAATTCACTGCGCACCAGTTCAGTATTATCACTAAAGCTGGCCATGCCCATCAGGCCGCATACCCGCACCCCGCTGAGTTCCTGTAATTCGGCTGAATGTGTTTGCAACAGCTCCTGCAATTCATAGGCATCAAAGCCGAACTTTGTTTCCTCCTGTGCAATGTGTACCTGCAGCAACACATCAATGATACGGTTATGTTTGGCAGCCTGTTTGTTGATTTCCTTGAGCAGTTTCAAACTGTCCACTCCATGAATCAAGTGTACAAAGGGTGCAATATATTTCACCTTATTACTCTGCAGGTGCCCAATGAAATGCCAGCGGATATCCTTAGGTAACTGCGCAGCCTTGTCGACCAGCTCCTGCACATAGTTTTCCCCAAAATCACGCTGACCCAGGCTATAGAGTTCAAGTATATCGATTGCTGGTTTGGTTTTGGAAACCGCAACAAGAGTCACGCCGTTTGCCTGTAATTCTACTGCTATCTGTTGATACGCTTGTTTGTCAATTGCCATACGTCAAAACTAATACAAAAAAAATGTGCCGGTTCTTCAACCAGCACATAAACCATAAATTGATTTTCGATTATTTTAAAATACCACGGCTGATTACGATCCGTTGAACTTCACTGGTTCCCTCATAAATCTGTGTAATCTTAGCATCCCGCATGAGTCGTTCTACATGAAACTCTTTCACATAACCATAACCACCGTGAATCTGTACCGCTTCGGTGGTAGTCCACATGGCCGTTTCAGAGGCAAACACCTTTGCCATAGAAGAGCTGATTGTATAATCCAGCTGCTGATCTTTTTCCCATGCCGATTTCAAACATAATAAGCGGGCTGCCTCAATGCGGGTGGCCATATCGGCCAGTTTGAACTGGATTGCCTGGTGGTGCATGATTTCTTTACCAAAAGCCTTACGTTCTTTCGAATATTTCAGCGCCAGTTCATAGGCACCGCTGGCGATGCCCAGCGCCTGGGCTGCTATACCAATCCGTCCGCCGGCAAGTGTTTTCATCGCAAAGGAAAAGCCAAATCCGTCAGCGCCAATCCGGTTCTCTTTAGGCACTTTCACATCCTGGAAGGAAATACTGTGTGTATCGCTGCCACGAATACCCATTTTGTTTTCTTTGGCACCTACGGTTACACCGGACCAGTTTTTCTCTACGATAAAGGCATTGATGCCCTTACTGCCTTTTGCTGCATCGGTTTGCGCTACCACAAGGTATACTGAAGCCGAAGATCCATTCGTAATCCAGTTTTTCGTACCGTTGAGGAGGTAGTAATCACCTTTGTCTTCTGCAGTGGTACGCTGACTGGTGGCATCGCTGCCCGCCTCAGGCTCGCTGAGCAAAAATGCACCGATGTAGAGCTCACCGTCCTTCTTTCCCTGTGCCAGAGGCACCAGATATTGTTGTTTTTGTTCTTCCGTACAATATTCCTGAAGCCCGTAACATACAAGGCTGTTGTTAACACTCATACACACACTTACACTTGCATCAATTTTGCTGATTTCCTCCATGGCAAGTACATAGCTGATCGTATCCATTCCTGCTCCCCCGTATTCGGGCTTTACCATCATACCCATGAAGCCAAGATCCGCCAGTTTCAACACCTGTTCCCTGGCAAACTTCTGGTGTTCATCCCGCTCAATAACGCCGGGTAAACATTCATTACGTGCAAAATCACGTGCCGCCTGCTGTATCATCAACTGTTCCTCTGTAAGTTGTATATGCATAATTCAATCAGTTTTGCAGCAAAGATAAGTCCACACTAACAACCGTAAGCAATCTCCCAAAAATATTACCCGCTGGTGGGTATAAAATAGAATTGAAAAAATAGGGTAACTTCACTTATTAAACGAACCCAACATGAAAGGTCTGGCTATTCTGGCTTGTTTTTTTCTGTTTCTGGCACTTTCCGCCCATTCTCAGGTATGTTTATCAGGTAATTGCAGCTCCGGCTATGGCAAATTTCAATATGCCAACGGTGATATCTATGAAGGTGAGTTTTATGATGATAAACGGGAAGGTTTTGGCGTGTATACCTGGAAAGGCGGAGGTAAATACAAAGGCGAAAGCATGGGTAATGAATTCAACGGATTTGGGGTAATGGTGTTTGCCGACGGGACGAAGTATATGGGTGACTTTAAAAACGGGGAATTTGATGGTGAAGGAGAAAAAACATTCTCGAATAACACCAAACTTACAGGTCTTTTTGAAAAAGGGAAATACCTGGGAAAAATATCCTATTATGGCAAACCTATTGGAACTACCGGCTGCCTGAACGGAAATTGCGAAACCGGGTTTGGGATGAAATATTACTCAGGTAATGACCGGTTTTTTGGCTACTTTCTCAATGGAAAGCGACAAGGATTTGGCGCTTATTACTGGGAAGATGGCACTCGCTGGCTGGGAGAGTTTGATCAAAACCTGTTAACAGGCTATGGCACTTATTATTTCATTACCGGTGAAAAATATGTTGGCTCGTTTTCCGATAGTAAACGAAACGGCTGGGGTGTAAATTATGATCCGGAAACAGGACTGAAAAAAATCGGCTTTTGGGAAAAAGACAAGCTGGTTACCCCGAAAAGTTCGCTGGTGCCCAGTAACGGGCAGGCCACAGGTTGCATTGAAGGGGATTGCAAAAATGGCTTTGGAAAATTTGTATACACCAACGGTTATTACGAAGGAAATTTCAAAAACGGTTACCGCAACGGCTACGGTAAATATTACTTTGATATAGGCGATTATTATGTAGGAAACTTTAAAGACAATAAGTTTAATGGCAAAGGCATGTTCTTTTATACCAATGGAGAACGTTACTCCGGCGAGTGGAAAGAACAGCGCTATCACGGTTACGGACAACTGTTTCACTTTGATGGCTTGCCTGAAGAAGGCTACTGGAGCGAAGGAAAATTCATGGGGAAAGACCAGAAACCTGCCGGTTATGAAGTCTGGGTTAAAAACAATTACAACAATGTGGGAACCGGCAGCAACACAACCGTTTCCAACACCAACACCAATACAAAACCACCTGCCACCACAGGCACCAAACCAACCGGCAATGTAGCAGGTAATACTCCTACAAATACAAACACCAATCCGAAGCCTACTAACCAGAATACCAATACCAAACCCACCAACACCAATACAAAGCCAACAGGTAATGTGGCAGGAAATACCAATACAAAACCTACCAACCAGAATACGAATACAAAACCAACTAATACCAACACCAAACCGTCGGATGGTGGTTTTTCACTGGTTGATAAAGAGTTTGTGAAAAAAGGTCTCGCCTTGGTAATCGGAAATTCCAAGTACAGGTATATTACGAAGTTGAACAATCCGGCCAATGATGTACTGGCCGTTTCCAATCAGCTGAAAGCAAACGGATTTGATGTGATTACCGTGTACGACGGCGACCGTGATGCCATGATTGAAGCCTTCATGAAATTCGGCGAGCGGCTGCAGGGCTATGAAGTAGGCCTGTTTTACTATTCGGGCCATGGGGTGAAATATGGCTCAGAAAACTACATGGTTCCTGTTGGAGCCAATATACGCACTCCGGAAGATGTGGCACTCAGTTGCCTGGGCCTTTCGAATATCCTCAACCGCATGGGCAAGGCGTTCACCAAGCTGAATATTGTGATTGTGGATGCCTGCCGTACTCCGTTTAAAGACGGACGGGGATCCAACGATGATTTTGATCCTGAGCCTACACTCAACAGCAAAACCCTGCCCGATGAAACAGGCATTTACTTTGCCACCAGCGATGGCACACCGGCTTCTGATGGGCAACCGGGAACAAACGGCGTTTACACAGGTGAGTTAGTTAAATACCTGAAATACATGTGCCAGGACAATGTAAACATCGAAGATATCTTCAAACGGGTCTTAAAAGAGGTAAAAAGCAAATCAAACAAAGTACAAGTACCGGAAGCAAAGAGCAGTATTACAAAAGACTTTTTTTATCAGTGTAAGCAGTAACTCCCGGATGAATCAATTGGATGCAACTTATTGGAACCAGCGGTACCAACATCAACAAACAGGTTGGGATATTGGTGGCCCCTCTACCCCACTTATAACGTTTACTGAAGGATACGCTGACAAAACTGCAACAATTCTGTTACCAGGCTGTGGTAACGCCTACGAAGCTGCGCAACTTTTACAGCAAGGTTTTTCCAATATTACATTACTGGATCTTTCATCTGTTGTAACATCTCAGCTACGCCAGCAATTCAGTGGAACGCCGGTACAAATCGTCAACGAGGATTTTTTTGAACATACAGACAGTTACGATCTGATACTAGAACAAACCTTTTTTTGTGCCCTCCATCCTTCCCTGCGCAAAAAATATGTACATAAAATGGCAGAATTGCTGAAGCCCGGCGGCACACTCGCCGGAGTTCTTTTTAACCGGACTTTTGAAGGCGGTCCGCCCTTTGGTGGCAGCAAAGAAGAGTATGAGGAACTCTTTTCACCCGAGCTACGCATAAAAAAAATGGAGCTGTGCACCAACTCCATTCCACCCCGGCAAGGTGCCGAGTTATTTTTTATAGCTGAACCATCAGCTTCTTCCCATTTGCTTTAAGTACGATACATGCGATGCGATGGCATGACGCATGCGTGGATATTCAATATAAGGCACATTGAATTCACGACAGGTTTCACGTATGATTTTGCTGATAGCCGGATAATGCACATGCGAAATTTTGGGGAACAGGTGATGCTCCACCTGGAAGTTGAGTCCGCCAACCAGCCAGGAAATGAATTTGTTCCGTGTAGCAAAATTAGCAGTGGTTTTCAACTGGTGGATAGCCCACTCATCTGAAAGTCTTCCATCTTCTTCCGCCGGCATGGGAAAATGCGTATGCTCCACGGTGTGAGCCAGCTGAAATACAATACTCAGCACAAAGCCAGCAAATAGAGTGGCAACAAGAAATCCCATCAACCAGGGGAAAAATCCAACCATATAAACCGGCAGACCTATGAACAGAAACAGGTTGATCAGTTTAAATGCCCAGAATACAATATGATCGTTCAGGTGCATTTTCTTCAACGGCATGTTTCCGATTTTCTGTTTAAAATACTTTTGATAGTCCAGTACAAAAATCCAGAGAATATACAACATCGCATACAAAAACCAGAAATAACGGTGTTGGTATTTATGCAGTTTATACTTTTTTTGAGTACTGCTCATGCGCATCCAGGGCTGGATGTCAATATCATCATCCACCCCATCCACATTCGTATAAGCATGATGAATAATATTGTGCTTCACATTCCACATAAAATGGCTTCCGCCCAGAATATTGAGCGAAAAAGCAGCCATCAGGTTAACGGGTTTATACTTACTGAAACTGCCATGTGCTCCATCGTGCATTACATTAAAACCAATTGCTGCAATCAAGCCTCCCATCAGGATGCTTTCTGCAATCCCAAGAACAATTCCGGGAGTAAAAAACACTAAATGAACATAGACTGCTACAAAGGACAAACCCAGTAAGGCTCCTTTAAAATACAACAGAAAATTACCGGTGGTGGAAATTCCTTTTTGATCAAAGTAGGAATGAACTCGTCTTTTTAATTCTGCGTGAAACGATTGTGCAGAACTTGCAAATTTGGGAGTCGTCATAATTATATACTTTGCAAAAGTAAACTTGTTAAGGCTATCAAAGCTAACCTGATACGTTAAACTTTCTACATTTTGTTGAATTACGTGGGTATCTGTATCAAACTATCGAAGGTTCGTATGCCCAGCATTTTTTCGGTAACAAATCCTTCTGCATAATCAACCCCGATCATTTTACCGAACATTTTATGCCGGTAAATCACACTGTCGAGGTAGCCCGGTGTTGAAATATAAGTTTGCGGCTCATCCAGTTCAGGGTTATGAAACTGTGTGCCATAGGCCCGTATTGCCTGTAACTTACGGTCAAATACAGCCGAAACATCGATTACAAAATCCGGATTGAGATAGCGGTCCTGGATATAATGAAACACGTATTTGGGACGCCATGCCTGTTGCTCCACCCCGTTCAGTTCGGTGCTGATTTTGCGCAGGCCGGAGAGAAAGCAACTATCACTCACCAATCCGGAAGAACGACCATGATCGGGGTGGCGGTCTTCAACGGCATTACACAATACAATTTCGGGTTGGTACTGGCGCAGCTTTTGAATTACCTGGAGTTGATGTACTTCATCGTTAAGAAAAAAACCATCCCGCATACCCAGGTTTTCACGTACTGCAACACCCATTATTCGTGCTGCTTCTTCTGCTTCTTCTTTGCGGGTATGAGGTGTTCCCCTTGTACCCAGTTCGCCACGGGTTAAATCAATAATGCCTACTTTTTTACCATGTGCCATTTCAGTCATGAGCGTGCCGGCACAACTGAGTTCCACATCATCGGGGTGCACACCAAAGGCAAGTACGTCGAGTTTCATTTCGTTCGTTTGGCCGCAAAAATAACGAATTGTAAGCCGTAAATGTCAGCGTCCTGGATAGCCTGCCGACGAGTAGTACATGCGGTCAACTTCCTGCACAAATCCTTCAATTTGACGGTCTGTTTTGTTTTCAGCCGGATTCCACTGTTGTTTTAGATCACTACCCACAAAAAACATAATCGTTTGGTATAACCTGGCGGTAACACCTCCTTTCATTTCTTTTATGATTTCATAACAATCGCTACCCGTTTGCCGTTTGATGAGTTTCATCAAAACTTTGCCCTGGTACACCGAAAGTTCGGTAATCTGGTCGCCGAAAGCAGCCCGCAATTCCTTTTCCCTCGATTTGATGTATTTCTTTCGCTCGGCCTT
Source organism: Chitinophaga pinensis (assembly GCA_943368955.1). GTDB lineage: Bacteria > Bacteroidota > Bacteroidia > Chitinophagales > Chitinophagaceae > Lacibacter > Lacibacter pinensis_A. The sequence continues at coordinate 141,358 of CALRLY020000002.1, read as the reverse complement.
GTTTTTAATGTGCTCCAGTTGTTTCAGCACATCACTCATGACAATACCTGCAGAACGGGCGTAAGGATAGGTGACATATACTGCATTTCGTAAACGGGTCCATTCGGCCCAGTATTTGGCCGCCTTACGGGGGTCGCCACCCCAAATGAATACTTCCTGCAACTGGCGGCCGCCTACCAATTCGCCATCAATGACCAATGCGGGAATAAAGATGGTATCATTCGGACCATACGCAGGTACAACGTACGGAACGTTTTTTTCTTCCGGAGGTAAGGGATGGGTCGTTTGGGCTACCACCTCCTTTCCAGCCTGCAAGAACAACAGAAATAAAGCAAACCGTAACATGTGCAGGGAATGCATCATACACTGAAAGTTAGTTACTTTCCAATTTATACAACAGACAACCCATTGGTAACCGTTGCTGCATCCCAAAATTTTGTGAAGAGACAGCTATACTTTTTTCAGTTTGTTGTTCCGGTACTTCAGTACCTGGTTCCACATCGCCAGCAGAAAACCGAAGGTCATTACCAGTACACCGAGCCAGAGAACGTTAATCGCCGGAAACTGGTAGGCTTTTAACGTAACATACTCCAGCACGGCATTGCTTTCTTTAACACCCAAATTCACACCATCTGCTTCTGCACCTGCAAAAGCAAGCACCAGGCTTTGGGAAATCACTGTATCGGTAACCGGGATCAGTGTATTTCCACGGATAATGAGTACCGGTTCGGCTTTATAACGGGTGCTGTCCATTGAATAAACGGTCAGGTTGGCGGCAAAAGCGGAATCACCGGCCTGCACCGGAACATTTTTACGGGTGATGGTTCGTCCCAGGCTTTCAAGAATCATAAAGCCTCTGCTGTAGAAAATCGTATCGCCTGGTTTTACTTTCTTTTCACGGAACGTGGCCGTATCCTGATTCTTTTCGGGATTGGGCAGGGAGGTGATATAAGTAAACACATCTTTATGCAGGTAGTGCTTGCTGTCGGGGTTGGCGATTAACTGTTCATTGCCTTTGTAGTTGACAAAAGCATCGGGGTAGAGCGTGAACCCTTCTGCTGAGTTTTTGTACTGAAAATGAACTTTAAAGTAACGTTTGGGATCCAGGGGGTGAGTAGAATCGCCCTGGTAGGTCACCATATAAGCGCCCATATCGGTGGGAACTCCTTTTACAAGGGTGAGATTTTCGGCCGAACTTTCCTGGCTCTGTTCACCGAAGTTGACCATGATGCCAGAGGTATTCCAACTGAGAATTTCCTTTTTAGAAGAAGAAATAAGCACCCCAAGCAAAACAAGTCCGAACCCGATATGCGAAACCGATGCACCCGCCTTGATCATCTTCCCTTTAACTCCCGCACCAATGTACCAAGCATTTGCTACCACAGTAAATACAGCAGCAAAAATGGACATATGAATAGCTGCCAAATAACCAACTCCATATTTTTTGTAGTCAATATCTCCAAAAATGCTGATTGCCAATGCAATCAATAAACCAATTAAAGCTGGCATCCAGATCGCTTTCCGAAGTGAGGCACCATTTGTTTGCTTAAATTTCAGGTACTGACTGATTGCTGTCAGCACCCCTATTACAAACGAAAACAGGATCAACACTTTGTTATAGGAGTATTCAATATCCTTGGGCGGGGCGTAGTTGGTCCCAAATATTTTATTAAAAACCGGTAAAGATGTTTTGCCAATAATGTACAGTCCGGCAATAAAGAGCAGCAACGAACCCACAAACATCCAGAATTCCCGGCTGCTGAACTGCTCTTCTTTTTGAATGGCAGGTATTTGTTTATACCGGAAGGCAAACAGCAACAATGAGGGGATGGTAAACGCCAGCAAAAAGGTGAGCAGTTGTGCATTCATCCCCAGATCGGTAAACGCATGAACACTGGTGTCGCCTAAAATACCGCTGCGGGTGAGGAAAGTGGAATATACGATGAGCAAAAACTGCAGAATGAAAAACAGGAACGTGGCACGAAGGGAATGCCCGGTGTGTTTATAGGCAATCATCGTGTGGATGGCAGTAACCAGTACCAGCCACGGCACCAACGATGCATTTTCCACCGGATCCCAGGCCCAGTAACCACCAAACGTGAGACTTTCATAAGCCCAGGCAGCACCCATCATAATGCCCAGCCCCAGAATACCGGCGCTGAACAAGGCCCAGGGACGGGCGGGTTGAATCCAGCCGCCAAAGTCTTTTTTCCAGAGCCCGGCAATGGCAAATGCAAAGGGTACAATGGTAGCACTAAAGCCCAGAAACAATACGGGCGGGTGAATGGTCATCCAGTAGTTTTGCAGTAAAGGATTCAAACCGTTTCCATCTCTAACAAAACTCAGATAATCGGTGCGAAGGCTGCCATCTGCATTAAAACCAATGGGGAACTGTTGGGGACTGAGCATTCCTTCATTCCGCATCAATACAAACGGACTGCTTCCCACTTTAAAATCAAAAAAGTAAATGCCGATCACCATTCCTGCCAGCAGGAACTGCATGAAACTGATGGTGATCATGACCGGTGCTTCCCATTCTTTTTCCCTCCACATAATAAAGGCACCCAGCACACAATGCCAGAAACTCCACAACAGAAAACTGCCCTCCTGCCCTTCCCAGAAACAGCTGAGAATGTATTGCATGGGCAAAGCCATATTGCTGTGCTGCCATGCATACTTATACTCAAACATGTGGTTGGAGATGATGAGATACAGCATGAAAAAGATACCAAGTACCGATATAATTTCTGCCACAAAGGAATAACGTGCCAGCCGTAACCAACCGGTCCTGCTTACAGGATCGGTAGCGGTTGCCGAGCGGTAAAAAGCAATGGTGGCAAATAAAGACGCAATAAATGAAAGAATGGCAAGAAAATGTCCGGCTTGTCCCGGTAGCAAATGTTCACCTGTATAGGGCATGATGGAGCTTAATTGATGTTACTGCTGATAGAAGCTTTTTCTTCGTTGTACTTACTGGGACATTTAATAAGAATGTCGTCACAAACAAAAGCGGAATCGTTCATAGTTCCCTTGAGTACCATGCGTTCGCTTTTTTCCATATCGGTCGGGGGTTTCCCTTTCATGTATACAACCCTGGTTGTTCCTCCCAGCGAATCAACAATATGAAAACTGAGATAATTGGGGTTCACCAACGCATCGTACTGAATTTTTTTTCCTTCTGCTGTATCCAGCTTTGCAATCAGGTGTACAAATTTGCCCTGTTTTGCCTTAGCCGAATCAATAGAATCATAGGTAGATAAATCAGTCATGGTGCTGATCAGCAACCCTATGGCCACAGCTATCACAACCAGAATGAGAATGTGGGTCGTCTTCATGAATCTAAATTTCAGCGGCAAATGTAGCCCAAAAACAACTTGCAGAAGGCTTTGAACAGTCTTAATTACGTTAAAATCCGTTAAAGATCAAACACTGTGGTTGCGGGCGGATGAAAAATCTTCCGGCGGAGAAGATAGGAGAATGAAAAATACTCCAGTAACTTTGTACCGCTCCGTTCGAAGGTGCAACACCAACATGACAGATTTATCGCAATTTAATCCTAACAGCGCTTCCAATCCCAATAACAATATTTTTGGATTGCCATTTGAGGAAGAAGACGCCCGCCTTGTAATTGTACCCATTCCCTGGGAAGTAACCGTGAGCTACCGTGCAGGAACAGCCCGTGCGCCGGAACACATCATGAAAGCCAGCTTACAGGTTGACCTGTTCGACAACGATTTCCACGACGGATGGCGGCAAGGAATTTACATGCGAGAAACCGAAAAGAAAATATTGTTGAAAAGCGACTATCTGCGTAAGGAAGCCGAACTCTATATCAATTATATTGCCCAGGGTGAAAACGTGAACGACAATAAATTCATGTGCAAAACCCTGAAAGAGGTGAACTCCGGTGGCCACATGCTCAATGAATGGGTATATCGACAAACTTCGGCCCTGCTGCAACAGGGTAAACTGGTGGCATTACTGGGTGGCGACCACAGCACACCACTGGGCTATATGAAAGCGATTGCTGAAAAATTCCCTGAATTCGCCATTCTGCAGATTGATGCTCATTGTGATTTGAGAGATTCCTATGAAGGATTTGAAAATTCGCACGCTTCGATCATGTACAATGCCTTACAGCAGCTTCCACAAATTACCCGGCTGGTACAAGTGGGCGTACGGGATTACAGCGACAGCGAATGGGATGTCATCTGCAACAGCAATGGCCGCATCATTACTTACTTCGACCGGCATTTGAAAGAACGGATGTACGAGGGTGAAAGCTGGAAGCGGATCGCCGATGAAATTGTAAATCAGCTGCCGCAATACATTTATCTGAGTTTTGATATTGACGGGCTGGATCCCAAACTCTGCCGCAATACAGGAACGCCGGTAATGGGCGGACTGGAAACGGAACAGGTGTTTTATATTCTGCGGAGAATCCTGAAAACAGGACGTACCCTGGTTGGGTTCGACCTGGTGGAAGTGGGCGTAAGCACCAACGAATGGGACGAAAATGTTGGTGCCCGGGTGTTGTACAAACTCTGCAACCTGCTACTGGCATCAAATCCATCTTAAAAAAGGGTACAAATGCATCGTTATACCATACCCGTATTTTCAGAACAGATTGAACGGCAAAAGAAAGCCGCCCGCCTTCTGCATCTGCTGGCCGGTTTCCTGATGATTGCCAATGCATGGGGCGATTTCAAACAACCCAATCCTAACCTGTTATTTGTAGTCGTACAGATTGCAACCGCTCTTCTCGTAATACTTTATGCCTTTGCCGCTAAAAAAATCTTCCCGGAAGGACGCTCCACCAATAGTGTGTTCCGCTTACTGGAAGCAACGGTTTTGCTGTATGCTGCCTGGTTTTTCTTTTCGGTAATGAACCTTTCCTTTATGGGAACGCTGCAATTACTGGCAGGAGCCGGACTCTTACTGCTTTTCTTTACGGAGCGGAATGTGTTTGCCCCCGTACAGATTGACATTGATGAAAAAGGCATTCAACTGCCCGGTAGTTTTGCACAAAGGTTTATTGAATGGAAGGATGTCGAAAACATGCGCATCCGCAACGATTACATTTCAGTCAACACGAAACAGAACCAGTTCATTCAGTTCGAAACTGCAACTATCCTGAGCGAACTGCAGATGGATGAAATGAATGCCTGGTGCATTCAGCAATTTACCACCAGCCATTAATACTTAGCTCCGGCTCAGTTAAATTCACGAATTTCGCACCCATTTAAGCTGTGATCATGAGCGAACTCAAGCAACCGCCTTACCTGTTGTACTCCGATGGTAACGGAAACATTTTTGAAGATGAAACCCTCTTTGCCATTGGCCGGGAAGGTTGGGATGCCCTGCCTGTAGCACCAGAAGACTGGATTGTGCTGCCTGATGGCGGGAACCTGTATGAATTACCCGACCGGAAACCAATAGGGATAGATGTGGTTACGGGTGAAATGCGCCTCTGCGAAAAAGGATGGGCCGTGGCCGCTTTTGTTCCCCCCGCACATACCAGCCTGTATATTGCAGCTTATGAAAGTGAGCCCGGTGCTGATACACTTCCCCTTTTTTGCTACTCGGCAGCAGGTTGGTACAAGGATCAGTTCTATGTAACTGCAGTGCGTATTGAGCAGGACATCCGGCAGGAATGTGCCGGGTATGATGATGAAAAAATTGCGGCTGGTGCTCAACAGCTACTAAGCTCCTATCCGCACAACCGATTGGTACGGCATTTAATGGAAAACTGTTGCCAGACCTACAACTGCCCGGCTGCACGCAATTTTGCATTGGGCCGCTGGGAATGCCCCATACCTGTGTCACCGGCCTGCAATGCCAATTGCATCGGCTGTATTTCCTTTCAACCGCAGGAAGAAAGTATTGTTAGTCCCCAGGACAGGCTCACTTTTCAACCTACACCGGAAGAGATTGTAGAATTTACTGTTCCTCATCTAGAGAGCGCTCCGTTCCCCATCGTTTCTTTTGGTCAGGGCTGCGAAGGCGAACCCCTGCTGATGTGGGAAACAATGCGGGATGCCATCCTTGAAATCAGAAAACATACGTCAAAGGGAAATATCAATGTCAACACCAACGGCTCTAGACCCGATGCTGTAGAGAAACTGTGCGAAGCCGGGCTGAACAGCATACGGGTAAGCACCAACAGTGCCCGCAAGCATATCTACGAAGCTTATTACCGTCCCAACAATTACACGTTTGAAGACATTGTAGAAAGCCTGAAAATTGTAACCCGTTACGGCGGGTGGACCAGCATCAACTATTTTGTATTTCCCGGCATGACCGATACCGTGGAAGAGTACGAAGCCTTACGTACCCTGATTCGTGAGACGGGCTTAAAAATGATCCAGTGGCGGAATTTCAACATTGACCCCGATTGGTACCTGGGCAAACTGGGTGTTACCGATTGCGGGGAACTGCTGGGGGTAAAACAACTGATGCAATTGATAAGAGATGAATTCCCCGACCTGAAGTTCGGTTATTTCAATCCGCCCATGGAACGGATCAAAGGAAATTACGAAACCGATTTTGCCCATTGGCAATAACACAAAGCCTATTCAGTTGCTGAACATGGTTCCTGCTGCAGCAAATGCCCGCCAGCGATCGGGCATATTACTGGCCATTTTTACAACCCTCATCTGGAGTGGCAATTTTATCATTGCCCGTGGTGTGGCACCTGAAATTCCGCCTGTAACACTGGCATTTTTCAGATGGCTTACCGCCACTACCCTGCTGCTGCCGTTTGTTCGCAACCAAATTCCTGTCCTCTGGCAGCAAGTACGTTCACATGCGGTTTACCTGTTCTGGACAGCGCTCACAGGTGTTACCTTGTTCAATACGTTCATTTATGTAGCCGGCCATCACACGGAAGCAATTAACCTCGCCCTGATCGGAACCACTTCTTCTCCGGTCATTTCTGTACTGCTGGCCTATATCTTTTTAGGAGAAGCGATAACGATCCGGCGTTTTACCGGTTTGCTCCTTTGTATCGGTGGTATCCTGCTGCTTTTGTCCAAAGGCAGTTGGTCTTCATTACTACACATCCGCTTTGGCACCGGCGATGCATGGGTACTGGCAGCCGGATTATCGTTTGCTATTTACAATATTCTGGTACGTAAAAAGCCGCCCGGTATTGCACCGGTCAACTTCCTCTTTCTCATTTTTGCCATTGGAACTGGTTTGCTGCTACCCGCCTGGCTTGCAGAAGCAAGTAAAGTTGCACCTGTGGAATGGAATTTGAAAACAATCGGAGCTGTGGCTTACCTGGGACTGGGAGCTTCGGTTATCAGTTTTCTTTGCTGGAATGCTGCCATTGAGCGTTTAGGTGCTGCACGTACGGCACTGTTTGGCAATCTCATACCGGTATTCAGCACCATTGAAGCCATCTGGTTTCTACAGGAACAATTCACCCTGCTTTACCTTGCAAGTGGCTTGCTCATTTTTTCAGGTTTGCTGTTGGCCAACAGTGCTGGCTTCACAATCCGTAAAAAAAAAGAATGACCTCCCTTGTAGGTTTTCTGCTGCCAAATTGCAAAAGAACTGCAAAATCACAGTAAAAAGGAACCAGTCATATGGAGAAACTGGCATGATTTTGCATCTTCTGTAAGAAATCAATTACTTTCGATGTACACTCATTCAGCTATGCAGGCAATGCAATCAGACACACAAAAAAACTGGAAAGCGCTGTTCGTTACGTTGGGCGTTCATGCCTTGCTGCTTCTGGTGTTTTTTCTGTTTGCATTTGCTGTACCAACCATAACACCACCTCCCGTTGAAGAAGGCATTGAAGTGAACCTGGGGAACAGTGATATCGGTTTTGGCGACATTCAACCTCTGGTACCCGGCGACCCTGCCACGGAGGCACAACCGGAACCAACACCACCTGCACCGGCACAAACAGCCCCTGCTGAACAGGAAACGGAAAAAGAAGTCAGCGAACGGGACGATGCAGATGCGCCTGAGATCAACAAACCGGCACCTAAACCGGTTAAGACGAACAAACCGGCCGTAACAACGCCCACAACAACTACCACAAAACCCTCGACCACCACAACCCCGCCAGCACCTAAACCGAAATCACCCAAAGCAGTTTATGGTGGAGGTTCGGGAACCGGTGGTAATAATGCAGATGATTACAACAACAGCCGCAACCAGGGCATTGCCGGTGGCACAGGCGATCAGGGAAAACCCGGTGGTAATCCCAACAGCGATAACTACAACGGCTCTGGCGGAAGTGGCAGTGGCGTTCCCAGAGTTACCAGCGGTAACCGGAGAATTGTTAAGTACTACTCGTTCACCGGCGAACTTGATAAAGCAACGATTTACGCAATAATCCGGGTGTCGCCTGCAGGGAAAGGTACCTTTACCGGATTTGGTAAAAACTCCACTTCCCGCAGCCAGGCTTATGCCAATGCGATCATCAGTTATTTACCCAACATCCAGTTCAATCCATCAAGTGAAGAATCAACTGTAACCGTGCAGTTTAATTTCAATGTGAAGGATTAATCTGTTGGATTCAATCATTCTGTTTTATTGTAGGGTAAAGCACCGGTTGATTCGTTCAGCCTGCTTACTGCTTAATAAGCCTATCTCCCCTTTATCTTTGCTGCTATGACCTACCAGCAGACTCTTGACTTTCTTTACACCCGGTTACCGATGTTCAGCCGTATTGGTGCTGCTGCCATTAAGAAAGACCTTCATAACACTGTGGCATTATGTGAATCGCTGGGCAATCCGCACCACCGGTTCAAATGCATTCATGTAGCCGGTACAAACGGAAAGGGCTCGGTAAGTCATATGCTGGCCGGAATTTTACAAACGGCAGGATATAAAACAGGCTTGTACACCTCGCCGCACCTGCAGGATTTCAGAGAACGGATCCGTATCAACGGAATAATGGCGGATGAAACATTTGTAACCGAATTCACAGAACGGATGATTCCGCTGATTGAGCAACTGGAACCCTCCTTTTTTGAAATAACGGTAGCTATGGCCTTCGAATGGTTTGCCCAACAGCAGGTAGACGTTGCCGTTATTGAAACTGGTTTGGGCGGACGATTAGACAGTACCAATGTAGTAACACCGGAACTAAGCATCATTACAAACATTGGCTGGGATCATATGGCTCTTCTTGGGTCAACACTGCCGGCGATTGCAACTGAAAAAGCAGGTATAATCAAAGAAAACGTTCCGGTAATTGTGGGCGAAACAACAGCAGCAACAAAGCCCGTTTTTTTGCATACAGCAGCCTTACAAAAAGCGCCACTGATTTTCGCTGAGGAAGAATGGCAAATCAGTTCCTGTCACTCAACAGAAAATGTTCTTTCGGTTGTACTAAAGGAACAAACCGGCACCCAATCCAATACCTATGATTTGGATCTGAACGGATTCTACCAGGCTAAAAATCTGCGGACCGTTTTAAGCGCTGTTCAACAACTCAGAAAACGAGGTTGGAAAATAACTGAAACGCAGCTACGGCATGCACTCCTTCATATTCAGCAATTGACCGGGCTCCGGGGCCGATGGCAGCTTGTTCGCCGAAACCCAACACTGGTGCTGGATGTGGGGCACAATGAAGATGGTATGCGGCAAATTGTGCAGCAATTACAAAAAACTGCGTTTGATAAACTACAGATCATACTTGGAATGGTGAAAGACAAAGAAATTGAACAGGTTCTTTCTTTGTTACCTCATGAGGCTACATACTATTTTACACAGGCCCATTTACCACGTGCCTTACCAGCGGCAGAACTGGCAGCAAAAGCTGCAACTGCCGGACTGAGGGGAACGATATTTGAAAACGTAAATGAAGCGATTCAGGCAGCATTGCAGCAGGCGGGAGCCAATGATCTTGTGTTAGTATGTGGAAGTGTATTTCTTGTAGGTGAAGTTTCGGTTGAAGCATTTCAGGAAGCAGGAAAAATTTAATTAAAACTTCAGTTCCCCCAAACGTTCAAATGCATAAAACAAGGCCGTTACATGCATACTCTGAATGATTTTATTTTCCCGCAGCAACTTTTTTACTTCCTCGATACTCAATAGCAGCACCTCAATATCCTCGCCATGGTCCAGTTGTTGTTCGGCTACTTTTTCGCCACCGGTAGCCAGGAATATATGCATCAGATTGTTATTGGTGGAAGGATTGGCAGATGTATTACTTAAAAACTCAAACTGCTCAAACCGGTAACCTGTTTCTTCCAGTAATTCCCGGGCACAGGCTGCTGTGTAATCAGAATCGCCTGCATCCACACATCCGCCAGGAATTTCAATACAAACCTCTCCTAATGCATGCCGGTATTGTTTCACCAGAATCACCTGGTTTTCTTTCGTCAAGGCAACAGCGGTAACCCAATCAGTAAACTCATATACATAATAGGGTTCAACAATTTTACCATCGGGTTTTTCACAAACATCTGCCCGCATGGTAAGCCAGTTATCTTTGAAAAGGTAGTTAGAAGAAAGGGTTTTCCAGATCATAGACAAGGAATGAAGGATTGAATAGTTGAATTGTGTTTGAAAAACGGAATCGATTCAGGTGGTAATGGAACCCTACCAGCCCATCCGTTCACGTAATGACGTAATATGTGCCACATGATGTTTCCCATGCCAGGCATACATGCCCAACAAATACCACAAATCAAAATCCTTCTTTGATTCGGGATGATAATAGCTACGTTGCCAGTCAGTCGCCTGCAGACTCGAAAAAAGATCGAGCAGTTTGGCATGCAATACATAAATCATGGTAACCGACAAGTTCACCGGCAACTGGTATTCATGTGTTTTTGCCCAGGAAACTTCATCATACGGACGAACAGTGGGATGCTCTTCCGTAAGGGTAAGCTTCAGGCGGCAGAGTGCATTCATATGACTGTCGCAGATATGGTGCACCACCTGGTTCAGTGTCCAGCCACCTTCCCGGTAAGGGGTATTGAGTTGAGCTTCATCCAGGTTTTCGAGGGCTTGCTCAAGCAGTCCGGGCAAAAAACGAAGATCAGCCAGCCGTTCTGCCAATAATTCGTTGCTGAAAGCGGCCGGCTGATACGTTCCTATTGGATAACGCAGCTCCATTATTGCGGATTTTGTTTGGGTTTTACATCCAGCAACTCCAACTCAAAAATCAAAGCAGCACCACCTGGAATATTGGCCCCTGCACCCCGATCGCCGTAGCCAAAATCACTGGGCAGAAAGATTTGCCATTTGCTTCCAACAGGCATCAGAACCAGTGTTTGTTTCCAGCCTTCAATCAAACCTCCCAGCGGAAACTCGATCGGTTCGCCACGACTGTAGGAATCATCAAACACATTGCCGTCAACGGTAGTACCTTTGTAATGCACTTTGATTGTATCTTCCAAAGTGGGTTTTACACCGCCTCCCTGATTAATAATTTTGTATTGAATTCCGTTGGGCAGAGTTACTACTCCCGGTTGCTTTTTATTTTCTTCCAGGAATTTGCGCCCCTCCTCTTTTTGTACGTTCACTTTTTTCATCATGAACTCCTGCAGTTTTTGCTGTATAGTCATATTGCATGTACTTTCATCCATAATTGGTTTGTTTCCCTTCATCGCATCTGCAATACCTTTATTCAAAGCTGCTGCACTGATGCTGTCTATTCCCTGCATTTTCATATTGGCACCTATATTCATTCCAATCGCATAACTAAGACTGTCGATGGAATTTTTGAGAGCCGGCTTGGAAGCAACTGGTTTTACAGGTGGCTTGGGTGCCGGTTTTAATGCTGGTTTAACAGGGGTTTTACCTGCTTGTCCCAAAACAGAGACAGAAATGAGAGTGGTCGCTAAGAAAAAAAACAGTAATCGCATAAATTGTCGTTGTTTAAAATGTTATTCGTCACGCAAAGCATGACCGGTTAAGGAAATAAAAACATCTTCCAGGTTTGCCTGTTTCACCTCCCGCTTACGCTCAAATCCTTTTGCAAGAAGTTGGTCAACCAGATTATTGGGTGTATCCAGGGCCACAATACTCCCCCTGTCAATGATAGCCACCCTGTCGCACAAATATTCAGCTTCATCCATGTAATGAGTAGTGATGATAACCGTTACACCCTTCGACTGAATACCCCGTATCAGGTCCCACAAGTTACGTCTTGCCTGGGGGTCAAGACCCGTAGTTGGCTCATCAAGAAAAACAATTTGCGGCTGGTTGATAAGCGTGGTGGCAATGGAAAACCGTTGCTTTTGTCCGCCACTCAACTCTTTGTATTTCGCTTTTGCTTTCTCTTCCAGGTTTACCATGCGTAACAACTCCATCGGTTCCACCTCCCGGTTGTACAAACCTGAAAACAAGCGGATCAGTTCTGTTAAATTCAGCCCCGGATAATAACCGGAACTCTGCAATTGCACACCAATGATTTTTTTAATTTCAGAAGCCTGTGTATCTAAATTGAATCCATTGACCCAAATTTCACCGCTTGTTTTTTCTCGTAATGTTTCAATAACTTCAAGAGTGGTAGACTTACCGGCACCATTAGGTCCCAGGAGCCCGAATATTTCACCTTCCTGAACAGAAAAGCTGAGTCCACGAACCGCTTCAAAGCTTCCGTACTTTTTAACCAGATTTTTTACTTCAATGATCGGTTGCATGGATATGTTGACTGTTATTGACAAAAAATAGTTTATTCCTACATTCAAGACGTCAGCACCTATCGAGAGATGTTGATATATGTTTTAAAGTCATCTGCTGCAAACCGGTATCACAAGCTTTCTTTTTGTTCCGCTTCCAGCAGAAATTGATCCAGTTCATTCATCATACCCTTACTACCAATGAACATGGGTACCCGCTGATGTAATTCCGTTGGTTGAATTTCAAGAATCCGTTGTTTCCCATCGGTAGCTCTTCCGCCGGCCACTTCCATAATAAAAGCAAACGGGTTACACTCATAAGCGAGCCTTAGTTTTCCATTCGGTTTATCCGTTGTTCCGGGGTACATGAAGATTCCTCCTTTAATGAGACTGCGATGTACATCTGCCACCATACTTCCAATATACCGCTGCGTGTAAGGACCGCCGTTTGATGGATCCTTTTTCTGACAAGCAGTGATGTAGTTCTGTACCCCTTTTTCATACCGGAAGAAATTTCCGTGATTGACGGAATAAATGTTTCCAAAATCCGGACACTGAATATCGGGATGACTGAGACAAAACTCTCCGATGGAAGGATCCAGCGTAAAACCATTTACTCCTCTGCGTGTTGCATAAACCAGCATCGTACTGCTTCCGTAAACAATATACCCGGCTGCCACCTGTTGAATTCCTTTCTGCAGAAAATCTTCCTGTACACAAGGTGCGCCCCGTTCACTCAGTCGTCTGTACACTCCAAAAATGGTGCCTATAGAAATATTCACATCTATATTTCCACTTCCGTCAAGCGGATCAAACATCACAACGTACTTGGCATTGTTGCTGATTTCATCATTAAACACCACCATTTCATCCAACTCTTCACTGGCAATACCAGCGCAACTCACACCGTGTTGTAAAACCTTCATGAACTGGTTATTGGCAAATACATCCAGTTTTTTCACATCTTCTCCCTGTACATTCACACTGCCTGCGTCGCCCAGAATATCCACCAATCCGGCTTTATTCACCTCAACATTTACACGTTTGGCAGCAAGCCCCAGGTCACGCAGCAGGCTGCTCAATTCACCGGTTGCCTGTGGAAAATTCCGTAACTGCTGGATGGTAAATTCATCCAACGTCAATACTTTTCTGTTAAAAATCATAAGGGTTGTTTTAAGCAATCGCAGGTTGCAAAAGTAAGCATAAAACAACAGGCAACTGAAAGTTAACAGGAACTTCCTTTTATCTTTGAAGTATGGAATGGATCTGGATTGTTTCAGGCATCTTACTGGTTGTGGTTGGTATTGCAGGCAGTTTATTACCTGCACTACCGGGCCCTCCGCTTGCTTATGCAGGTATGTTGCTGCAACAGGCAAGAGAAACCCCACCTTTTACTACGGGCTTTCTTGTGTTTTGGGGTGTGTTGGTAATTGCATCCATAGTACTGGACTATATTATTCCTATATGGACCACCAAAAAATTCGGTGGTACAAAGTATGGGATGTGGGGATGTACGCTGGGTTTTCTTGCTGCATTTTGGATGGGACCCTGGGGTGTGTTGTTGGGCCCACTGGCCGGTGCCTTCATTGGAGAATACCTGGCGCAAAAGAATTCAAACCAGGCACTGCAGGCGGCACTGGGTTCTTTTGCCGGTTTTCTGGCAGGCAGTTTTCTGAAACTGATGCTTTGCTTTTTTATGCTTTACTATATAATTGCGGCTATTTAATCAGTAACGGGCACTAAACGAACTCATCTTCCGGATCCAATTTAGCCTTAAATGTGAAATGCTTCTGCGAATAGTAGGAGAAAGAAACGACCACAACTGTCGTAAGCACCTTTGCAAGTACAGCATGAATACCAAATGTTTCAATAAATACTTTCAGAAAAAAATAATTCAGTAAAACGGCACCCAATACAACTGCCATATATTTTGGTAATTGCTCCCGTTTACGCACCGATGCTCCTTCAAATACCACATATCGTCCGAGGAAAAATCCTGTTGGAAATGTAATGGAAAAAGCAGCCAGAAAAGCGGCAATGTGAGGCGTAAGTGTAACAAAGGGAGTTTCCACCATTTGACCCTTGAATACATAGTCATGCGTAAATGCAAACAAACCAATATCCAGCAACGTATTGCTTCCTCCACAGGCTGCATAGCGGAACGTTTGCAAGGGCATAACCCGGCGAAAAGGCGGATAAAACCAATCGATTACACTATGCAGAAAAGAAACAACTACGGGGATCATAAAACTACAAAGATAAGACCTGTATTTATTCTATATGTACCAGAAGCGCCATCCTGTAGAGTATGGCGCTTCTGGTAAACTGGTTTTCTATTGAAAAAAGATTCCGTTGATTAATAATTTCATGGTCCCCGTCCAGAAAGCACGGAATGCCATGTTTTCGTTATACGTTATCACCTTACCCCGGCCCACATTTTCAACGTTTACAACAGCCATCTGCTTTACTGCCTCGGTATAGTTGCGGTGCAGATAACCACTCTGCAATGGATTACTGCTCAACTGTACCGGCGTTGCATAGGGATCGTTGTTCTTATCCATGAACAATGTGTTTGCCTTAAAGATGCTGATTGTCTTTTCCCTGTATCCATAACAAAGCGGATGAGTAGGATCCATGAATGCTTCAAAAATGGAGCCGGGCATTTCCCTTGCTCTTGTTTCATCGCTCCTGAGGTAATAAGGCAATACCAACGTTGTATCCGTTTTTCCATCGGCTGTTTTATACAGCGTTTTCGTAATACCTGCAGCAGACAGGAACCGGCCTGCATTTTCAAATGCCAGTAAAGTTCCCCCGTTACTAACCCATTGTTGCAGGCGCTCCTGGGCAGCCTTACCCAATGCGCCATAATTACCCTCTGGCAGAATCAAGGTTGTATAGTTGCCCAGGTTAACGGAAGTTAAACGATCGGTTTCCACAAGTGTAACGGGAATGCGTAACCGCTGATCAAGCAGGTGCCAGATTTCGCCGGCATCATTACTGCTTACGCCAGTACCACCCACCAGGAGAATACGGGGTGTTTTCACCGGCAGCAAACTGTTACTGCCCAGGTCCACGCCTTTGGATGCATAACCGGTGGCAAGTGCATGAACCGCCACGCCTGCTTCTTTGCCCTCTTTATCGAGAAGCAGTGAAAGAGCCTCTTTACTCATGCGCTGCAAACCCACAGGGATAATTATTGATCCATAAGTAAAACTTCGTGTACCCGATGCAGTTACCGCATCAAAAACCTGTGAAGCAACTCTTACAACCACCCCTTTTGACTGAAGTGCGTATAACAAGCGGGGAGCATATAAATCATCCCATTCAAATGCATAAGCATAAGCAGCAGCCTGCACTTGTATTCCTCCGGCAGTTGCCGGCACCTGCGTAACAGGAGCTCCCGTATTATTTACGGGAACAGCTTTCAGCTCTGCAAAAGGCAATCCTAATGCAAGAGGGAACGTCCAGCTGGTGATATCATAAAACAGGCTGTCTTTAAATTGTAAGGTTTTTTCAAACAAGGTCTTCACTAGCTTAAACTGTGGCTGATTAACCGGAATAAGCCAGGAACTGCCGGGCAGGAATTTCTTCCCATCGGCTTCCAGCGGTGATTTATTCTCCAGAATTTCAACCCGGTGCCGAAGTAACAGTTCAATGAACATCCGGTTACGTGCCTGATCATAAGCATGCCCAAACACATATGTTTTAACCGGAAAGGCTGCTGCTTCTTTTTTAACATCCTGGTAAAAATCACGTTGGTAATTCAGTAACCGTACCCTTAGTTGTACTGCTGCTTCCAGAGTGGAAAGAGCCGTTACAAACTGGTTCCGAATGGTGAAAGGAAAAGTCAGTAATCCGTTTTGTGTTTGTTGAAAATGTCCACGGCTGCTGGCCTGTTCAAACAAAATACCTACTCCGCCGTGAATGTCGGGGAACGTAGATCCCTTGCCATAATAAAAATCGTCGTACCCTTCTTTTGTAAAATAAAGAGACCCGATACTATCGAGGTAGCGTGCATGAAAAGAGCCGATAGCCGCCGTCAGCACCTGGTTTTGATCAGGTGTGTTAGGGTTCACCCGGCTGGGAACTCCCGGTTGAAAAAAGAAAGTGGAGTTACTACCCATTTCATGGTGATCGGTTAAAATATTGGGCCGCCAGTTATGAAAGACTTCAATGCGGTTACGGCTTTCGGGTTGTTGGGCAGGCAGCCAGTCACGATTGAGATCAAACCAGTAATGATTGGTTCTACCGCCGGGCCAAACCTCATTCAGTTCCCGGTTATTGACGTCGCTTACCACTACTGAGCTTTTGTGCATATTCACCCAGTTGGCAAAACGATTGAGACCATCGGGGTTGAAAGAAGGATCCAGAATGATGACTGTATGTTTCAATAACTCATCTATGTTACTGCCTTCGGCTGCTGCGAGGTAATACGCCAGCAGTAAGCTCATGTTAGCACCGCTGGGTTCATTGCCATGTATGCTGCAGCCGATCCACACCACAGCCGGCATTTCTGCTGTGTTTAAGCCGCTGCTTTTTGCTGGATCGGAGAGTTGCAGATGCTGCTGACGGATTGTTTCAAGCCGGGCCAGGTTTTCGGGTGAAGAAATAAAAATTGCCAGCTGCTGCCGTCCTTCATGCGTTCTACCCGTTACAGTCAGCTTCATGCGCTTGCTCTGTGCTGCCAACGTTTGCATGTAATAAACAAGACGATCATGGGTGATATGCCATTCCCCTACCTCGTGACCTACTACAGAGCCGGGAGTGGGAATTTCCTTGTTGTACGTAACCCCGGCAGGCAGATAGTAAGATAGCTGCTGGGCGAAGATTGATGCAGTCGAAAAAAGCTGTAACAGCAGAAGCAATCGTTTCATAAATGAATTCGTTTTGGAAAGCCGAATGTAAGAAAGAATCGTCCGAAGAAAGTAAACATCTGTATCTGAATTTGCACCATCCATCAAACAGCCGTGTACGTGATTCACAGTTGTGTACAATTACGGGTGTTGATTTTCAAGACCCTGCTTACTTTTGCGCCATGGAAGCATCATCAAAAGGGATTCCGGTGGAATGGTACCGGAACTGGTTTAATTCCCCATATTATCATATGCTTTATTTTCAAAGGGATGAGCAGGAAGCTGCCGCATTTATGGATGCATTGCTGACCCATTTGCATCCGCCAGCCGGCAGCCGCATGTTGGATGTGGCCTGCGGACGGGGACGCCACAGCATTTATCTTGCTGGGAAAGGTTATGAAGTTACAGGGATTGATATCAGCGAAGAAAGCATTCTGGAAGCACTTGAGGAACAAACGGATCATCTTGAATTTTTTGTTCATGATATGCGGTTGCCGTTTCGGATGAACTACTATGATTATGCGTTTAATTTCTTCACCAGCTTTGGCTATTTCCATACACGAAGGGAACATGATAATGCCATCCGTACGATTGCACGTGCCTTGAAACCCGACGGTTCTTTTGTAATTGACTATCTCAATCCTCATTATGTAGAAACGCACCTGGTTTACAAATCTGAAATTCAGAACAACCAGGTAAACTTCATCATTACCCGCTGGCTCGACGAAGATTATTTCTACAAGAAAATTGTAGTGGAAGATGAAGAAAACCTTCACGAGCCGCTTGTGTATACAGAGAAGGTAGCCAAATTTTCACTGGGAGATTTTAATGATATGCTGTCTTTTCAGGGCCTGCAGATTCAGGAAGTCTTTGGTGATTACCAACTTGGTCCGTATGATGTAAACCTATCTCCCCGCATGATTCTTCTTGCCCGAAAAGTAAAAAACTAACCCGGCAGCACCAGAAAGAATATATTTGTTACCGGCATGCTTAAGCAAGTAGTAGAATTGGATCGGTTCCTCCTCCAGCTGATCAATCAGCAATGGAGCAACCCGGTTTTTGATACGGTTCTTCCGTTTGTACGGAACCAATACCTGTGGGCTCCTGTGTATCTCTTCCTCTTGTTATTTGCAGTACTTAACTTTCGCAGGCAGGCCCTTGGCTGGATTCTGGTCTTTCTGATCACATTTGCACTAACTGATCTCATTAGCACACAGGTATTGAAAGCTTTTATTCAACGTCCCCGACCCTGTTGGGATAGTATTTCGTCCACACAGGTACGTATGCTTATCCCCTGTTCACATGCCTACAGCTTTGTTTCTTCCCACGCTGCCAACCATTTTGGTATTGCAGCCTTTTTGTGGGCCACTTTCCGGCACCTGCAGTTGAAATTCTTGTGGTTGGTGTTGATATGGGCCGGACTGGTAGCTTATGCCCAGGTGTATGTAGGTGCCCATTTTCCGTTTGATGTGCTGGGTGGCGCCCTCCTTGGCTGGCTCACAGGCAGGCTTACCGGAAGCCAATTCAACCGCCGGTTCGGTATACTTCGAGCCACTTAAGCTGATTTTGAATATCTTTGCCACTTAATTTTCCTGATGGACCTACAGCTCAACTGCTTTTTACAGGCTACTGCTATTGAAACGATACCAGCTTTTGGCGTTTCCCACTTATCCCTTATCGCATGACGGAATTATTTGTTTTAATTAGTCTGATTCTTTTGAATGGTGTTTTTGCATTGGCAGAAATCACCTTGATTTCCGCACGCCGGTCAAGATTGGAACTGCATGCCAAAAAAGGAAGTAAAAAGGCAAAAGCGGCACTTTATCTTTCAGAGAATCCCGAGATTTTTCTTTCCTCAGTACAAATCGGCATTACACTTATTTCCATCTTTACGGGTGTTTACTCAGGTGAAAAATTCAGCAAAGATCTTACGCCGGTATTAGAACAGGTTCCGTTTCTGCAACCATATGCCACATCGCTCTCCACAACGCTGATTGTGGTGCTGGTTACCATTCTTTCGATTATTCTGGGCGAACTGATTCCCAAGCGACTGGGGCTGATGAATGCCGAAAAAATTGCATTGACAGTGGCCGTGCCTATGCTTTACTTTTCAAAAATGGTACACCCGTTAGTTTGGCTGCTGAATAAATCAACCAACCTGTTTTTCAAAATCTTTTCTTTAAAAACTGTACCCGACAACCAGGTAACGGAAGAAGAAATTAAGGCCATCATCAGTGAAGGAACGGAACAGGGCACTATTGAAGAAGCAGAACAGGAAATTATTGAACGTGTATTTCATCTGGGCGACCGGAATATTTCATCGCTCATGACCCACCGGAACGATATCATTTGGTTTGATCTGAACGATAATGAGTCGGCCATTAAGGGAAAAATTGTGGAGAACCCACATTCTGTCTATCCCATCTGCGATGGCGATCTTGATTCAATCAAGGGAATCGTTTCTATCAAGGATCTGTATGTAGAGGATGATTTCACGCTATTTAGAGACCTGATGAAACCAACGCTGTTTGTTCCCGACAATAACTCTGCTTACCAGGTGCTTGAAAAATTTAAAGAGCAGAAAATTCATTGTTGCTTTATTGTAGATGAGTATGGAAGTGTGCAGGGAATGATTACTTTGAATGATATTCTGGAGGCAATAGTCGGGGACATGCCCGAACCGGAATCAGATGAATATGAAATCATTCAACGGGAAGACGGATCTTTCCTGGTTGATGGTCAAATTCCATTTTATAATTTCCTGGACCGTTTTGAAAAAACAATCTGGATGAATGAAGGCGAGCAGGAGTTCAATACAGTAGCTGGGTTCATTCTGCACACGCTGGAGCGAATTCCGCATGTGGGCGATAAAGTGGAATGGAAGGGATTTACCTTTGAAATTATTGATATGGATGGGCACCGCATTGATAAAATTCTGGTACACTCCAAAGATGTACCTTCCCAGGAGGATTAAGAATTTCGTTCTGCAATATAAATAAGTGAACTGCACCGCTCTTTCTGAAACAAGGCTTTGCTGTTAGACAGAAATCCCTGAACTACTCCCGAAAAAACGTTTCCCCCTTTGTATTGCTCACTGAGCATGCTTACATAAAAGCTATCAAACCACATGGGCTTCACGGCAAGAATGCGTAACCCGTGTTTGGCAAGCAAACGACGCATTGATTCAGGTGAGAAATGATATAAATGCCGGGGCACATCATACGCAGCCCAGTTTGCCAGGTAATGAGCGGCATCGTTACTGGTATAATTTGGTACTGCAATGAACAGTTTGCCACTTGAACTGAGCAGTGATGAAATCTTAGCTACTGTTTCATGCAGCCGGTGAATATGTTCCAGTACATGCCACAAGGTAATGGCATCGTAACTCCTGTCGGGCAATTGAAACAAATCATCTGCCGGATACACAGCAACATTATACGTTTTTACCGCATTTTCCCTGGCTGTGGAATCTGGCTCCAGTCCAATGGTGTTCCAGCCAGCTTTATCCATAGCATGAACAAAAGCACCGGTACCCGCACCCAGATCGAGATGCATTCCTACCTGCTTATGCGTCAGACTTTTTATTAACTGCACCTTGCTGTACAATGTATAATTGCGAACAATATGGTACAGTGAATTGATAATCCCCTTCCGGGTGTTGGTATGAGAAATATAAGAATCGGAGCGATAGTACCGCTGTATAGCAGTTTCACAAGGCGCCCCCTGTGTAAGCCTAAGCCGGCAGGATGGACATTCGGCAACTGTGAACAATTCCTTGCTTACAGAATGATCGTTCACCTGCAGTACTGTTTCAAGAGGAGAAGCATCACAAACCGGACAAGCAGAATAATGCATTACGTGATTCATATGAAATATCCCGGCATTTCCGGAACTCAGGGTTTTTTGTATTGCAGTGGCGCATCCTTCACTTCAATGGGGTGATAATTGGATTGACGTAACCAGTGCATTTTATGATCCGAAACAAAAACTATAATAGCAGCAACCGAAGCGAAAAACAAGACAAGTGCCGCTACCCACCAATAGGCCCGGGTTGAGCGGTTACGGGTCTGAATCAACTGTTCCATTTCAGCATTGGTACGCATCTCCTCACCCACCCGTATCGTATGCGATGCACCTGAACGTATTACCCTCTCTGCTTCAACCGGCACAGCAGAAACCGGCTTCCACAAAGAAACAAAGCCAACTGAACCATCTGCATTTCGTTCAAAACTGCCAAGAAACGGCCACATTGCCTGCTGCTGTTTACTTAAATCAGCCTGAAATCTGTTTGTAAGCTGGTGCACCTGTTCTCTTGCATCAAACGGACTGCATTGAAGTTCTTTTGCCAGCCAGTGGTACAAGTGTGCAGCGGATTGCTCCTGAGTTGAAAAGACAAGTTCTACAGCCGGCGCATGTAACTGCCGGTTTGGGAAATCAAGCAAAGCCCCAACGGGTTTTATCCGTATCGTTCCCATTCCCTCAAGGACCAGGTTCTTATACTGAAATAAGTATTTCTGTAACAGAACGGAATCAAGCATAGCGTCTTACAACTTTTGGTCAAATGTAAGTTTAATTCCGGCAAGAATCTGAAATCCAAGAACCGGATAGTTATTCCATCGTTCGTACGCATTATTAAAGATATTATTCACCTGCAACCAGCCATATACATTGTTGGTTGCTTTCACTTCAACACCAGCGTTCAAATCAAACACGGCAGGCAGTCGCCCGGTAGAACCCAATGTGTTCAAAAGAACTTTCGCTCCCTGCCAGGCAAAAGCATCTGCTTTAACTGTTACTATTTTCGCCGGCTTCCAGCGGGCCGAACCGGTAATCATCAAAGGAATCATATGCCAGGCACCTGCTTCTGTTTGCTGCCGGATGAAATTGTACCAATCCATTTTGGCCCCAACAGTAAGCTGATCCTGGAGTACATAACCCAGCTCTGCCTGACCGTGAAACGCCTGTAACTTGGACTCACGGCGGATTTCAAAAACAGATGGTTTCATCGCATTCACAAACAAAGGTTGACCTAAAAATTCTTTGAAGCCCATCTGCAACCTGTAATTAAATGAATGAGCTAATGATCCTTTTAAACCGGCAAACACATCAGTAATTCGGGTATTAAACTGCGATAAGGGCTGATTGATCCACGGATTTTGAGCAGCAAGAAATTCATAATTGTTTTTCCGCACTTCGGCTGTCCATCCGGCAATCAAAATTGCCTGCTGATCTTTTATGTGTGCATCCACCAATACATCGGGTAACACATTCAACTTACCATTATCCCAGGTGGGACGAATACCCGCTCTTATTTTGAGCTTTTGAAACTTCAGAACGATAGCCGGATTTATAGAATAAACATTGTTGGTATACGATTGGAAGCCCGTTGGCCGGTAAGTAGTCAGGTCGGCCTTCCCTCTGAGGTGAATGGCATAATTGGTACCCATCCGGAACTCCAGCGGCACATCCAGTAAGGCATTTGTTTCTGACGAACGTGTATCACCAAATACAGAAATCGTAAGATTGGGATTATAGCTTACACCAAACATTGTAACAAACGCATTACGAACGCCTGCCTGTACTGTAAACGTTTGGTAAGGCTTGCGTAAGGAATCATCTTTGGTGTTGATAAATGCAGGATCGGGTGCATAGAGATAATTGGTTTGCTGTCTGAAACCGGCTTTCCCGTAAATCTCCACTTTGTTAACAAGCGTATTGAGGTACGCAGTAGCATGCGTATTGCTGAACCGTTGCACCCGCATATCGCCTCTTTGGGATAAATGACCCGCTATCAGGTTAAAATTGTTTTTCTTCCCATCCCCCAGTGAAATACCCGCTTCCACTAATGGTGACCGGTAGTTTCCATATCCAAGTTTGATATAGTTGCTGTTATGGGCAAGGCCTGCCGTATCAACCGGCAGGGCTAATGGCTTTAATGCTACCGGTTGCAGATTGAAATACAGGTTTTGAACCGGAATTGTATAAGTCAACGACACCGTACCTGCATCAGGTGCCGGTGGTGTGGCTGTGAAATTGAGTTTAGTGGCATTTTTCAGCACAGGGCGGAAGGCCGATACAATTTCAACAGATTGTTTACGACTTGTGTCCTGCGCACCTACGGGCGAAGTTGCCATACTACAAGCAACTGTAAACAGGGCTAAAATAATGTATGCAGATGATTTCATGTTTTGTAATTTGTTTGAATCGCTTTGATAACCAGACATTACGAATTACTCTTCAATTTTTGAATTACGTTTTTCCTCTTCCACCACCCGGTTCAACTTCTGCTGAGCTTCTGCTTTCAGTTCGGCATTGGTGGCATTATCAGCCACACTGCGGAATGTTGCCTTTGCATTGAAATAATCCTTCTGCCTGAAATAAATATCTCCCAGCAACAGATAGGCCTTTGTTACCCAAAAATCATACGAACCGCTTTTATTGATGACTTCAAACGCTGCTTTTTCAGCATTCGAAAAACTGTTGAGATCAAACTGGCATTTTGCAATTTCATACCGTGCTTCAGCCGCCCATTCGCCTTTGTTCACTGCAATAACACCCCGGTATGACTGAATGGCCAGGTCAAACTGATTGTTGATCTGGTAATTTCTGCCGGTAACAAGATTAGCCAGTGCTTTGTCATCATTGGCAATTGTTTTTCCGGCAAGCAACTCACGGGCAACATCAGCCGCTTGTTTAAATTCTTTGAGCCTGTACAGGCATCGTAAATTTCCACGCAGTGCCTCCAGCCGGTTTTCATCGGTCGTTGCATAAAGGCGCAACTGCTCGTAAAAAGGTTGTGCTTTTGCAAAATCCTGCAATTCGAAATAATAGGTACGGGCAGCAATGAGAGCAGCACGTTCGGCATAACGGCTGTTCCCTTGTTTGGCTACAAATACATAACCCGGCAGCGCATTTTTCCAGTCTTTTTTCTGGTTATAACACTCACTGCGGAAATAATTGGCTTCCAGCGAACGCATGCCCGAAGGAAACCTTGTAAGATATTGGTTGATCAAAGGGACTGCACCGGCACAATCGTTGTTACTCAGTTTGAGCTCAACTGCTGCATACGCAAGTGAATCTGCTTCGGAAGTACTGATGTTTTTACCTGTGCTGCGAATAAACTCCTCATACCCTTCCGGTTTTCCCATTTCTACATAAATAGATCGTATATTATCAAGCGCTCCATTCGCTTCATCTGAATTTGGATATTGCTGCAATAACTTTTTAAACTGCGCAAGCGCTTCTTCATATTTATCAAGGTTATACCAGGCTGTTCCCAACAGCAGCAATGCATATTGCTTAAACGGATTGTACGCCGGTGTATTGAGTACATTGTTGAGGTAAGGGATGGCCTCTCTGAATTTTTCATCGGCCATGTAGGTTTTGGCTATCTCCATATTGGCATCTGCAACCAGGTTACTCGCCGGAAATTGCCGCTGCATGGTATTGAGTAAATCCACTTTTGATTTACTGCTCGTAATACCGTTGATGATTGCTTTTTGATACAATGCATAATCTGCATTCCGCCAGGAATAGTCCAGCACCTGTTGATACATGCTCAATGCCTGTTTGTAGTTGCGCTGCATGAAGTAACAATCAGCCTGGCGTATATACGCATCCTGATCTATTTGAGGAGAACTTAACGCAACTTTTGTGACTACTTTTTGAAAAAAGCCAAGTGCCACATTGAAATTTTCTTTTCTGAAATAACAGTAACCCAGATTATAATTTGCTTCCCGGGGAGTTGCTTCGCCTGAACCCGGATTGCCACTCTTAAGAAACGCATGGTAGAACTGCATAGCATCATCGAGGCGGTTATTACGGTATGCAATTTCACCTTTCCAGAATTGTGTTAACGGCAATACAGGAGCATTATAGGAATCTTTCAGAACCAGGTCAAACAATTCCTCTGCCCGGTTCAGTTGCTGGTCGTTCATATACTCCGTTGCCCGGCCATACAATATACGTGGATACAATTTTTTGGTAGCTTCCGACCGTTCATCAAGTGACTCAATGAGTGATAGTGCATCTTTAAAATTACTGGTGCCCGCCAGCAGGCTTACGAGTAATTCTTTGGCTTCCTTTGCATACATACCGGCTGGATACTCATTGATGTACCGTTTCATTTCAGAAATTGCCACACCCTGGTAACCCAATTCATATGAAAGCTTGGCGTAATTGAAAAGTGAAACCTCCCGCTGTTGACGGTTGCTGTTATTGGCTGCGCAAAAGGCAAATGCATTCCTGGCATTTTCTTTTTGGTTCGTTTTTAAGTAGGCATCGCCCAACAGATACATAGCACTCTGGCTGAGGGAATCTTCACTGCCGCTTAATTGCTTAAACCCATCAATGGCTTTGCTCCACTGGCTTGCCTGGTAATAGCTGAAACTCAGCTCATACAAGTTTTCCCTTGTTACTTTCGGTGAACGGGTTACATACTCTTCCAGGTAGGGTAACGCTTTTTTATAATCTTTCTTTTCAAAATAAGCATGGCCCAGCAGTTGTTTCATTTCAAGATCATATAAAACATCTTTTCGTTTTACGGCCTGCTCTGCTATACCGATGGCCTTATCTTTTTCCCCACGGAAATAATAAATGGAGGCCAGGTAAAATGGAACGATGGTGCCATAGTGAGGATGTTGCTGTACCCGTTCAAAACTGGTGAGCGCATCATTGTACTCCTGATCGGCATAGGCAATAAAACCGTAATAATAGTTCGCATCCAGGTAATGAGGATCGGCAGGCAACTGGCGAATGGTATTGAGCAGTGGTTTTGCTTCTTTAAACCGTTTCAGATGAAAATAACAATAACCCATCCGGAATTTGGATTGAGCAATCTGCTCATTACTCAACGTTGCAATACCTGCCCTGTCGAAGTATTCCAGTGCTTTCAGAAACTCCTGTTTGCGGAAATAATAGTTAGCAAGGTGAAAGCTCAACTGTTCAGTTCGTGGTTCATTATGTGTATAGTTGATGTAATCCACAGCTGGAGCCACAGCCCGTTCATCATTTTGCTGCAGTTTACAGGCATAGAGAAAAAATGAAATTTCTTCTACCTGTATTGCCTGGTTTACAATAGCACCCGACTCCACCTGATTCTGAAGTTCCTGTAACAACGGTAACGCCAGGCTGAATTGCTCATTGTAAAAATATTCCTGCGCCTGCCGGAAACGATGGAACGGGTCAACAGTTACTGCAGTGGCTTGTGCGGCTGCTGACAGGCTCCAAAAGCCTACACTTATGAGCAGGCTTATATACTTTATTCGTTTCATAACCATTGTAACGTACATCATCATCAAATATTTTTACCGTTCTCTTAAATCAGAAGAAGCGTAAAGGTACTCTCCTCATCCCCACTCAAAGACTGTTCCGTTTTTTTGTGGATAAAAGAACAGCATCAGTTAATTTCGCTATTATAAAGCACAGATATATGAAGAAATTGCTTTCAGTTAAATATTCTGCCACCGTTTTTAACATTACTTTCTTATTACTGCGGCTGGTATTCGGTACCGCTATGCTGGCAAATCACGGGTATGGAAAACTCGTTCACTTTGCCGACAGAAAAGACCGTTTTGTAGACTTTTTGGGTATGGGCAGTCCGGCCACACTGGCACTCGTCATTTTTGCGGAGTTCTTCTGCGCCATCTTTATCATACTGGGGCTCTTTACCCGGTTGGCAGCAGTGCCGCTTATTGTTGCAATGGGATATGCCTTTTTTGTATCAAACTCAGGTAACCTTTTTGGCGATGGCGAATCAGCAGCCCTTTTTCTAACTGTATTTGTGGCCCTTGTGCTATGCGGACCCGGCCGTATAAGTGTTGATGGAATGATTCAAAAATAACCAACGCAATGTTTCAATCTTCTACCCATATACGTGTACGCTATGCCGAAACGGATCAGATGAATGTAGTTTATCATGGCAATTACGCCCAGTATTTTGAAGTAGCCCGGGCGGAGGCCATTCGTGAAATGGGACTCACCTATAAAGAAATGGAAGAAACGGGTATTGTAATGCCCATTGTGGAATTACATACTAAGTTTCTGCGGCCGGCTCATTATGATGACCTGCTTACGATCCGGACAGAACTGCGTGAATTACCTGCCGATCACCGTATTGAATTTCATCATGAAGTATACAACGATTCGGGCAAACTGCTCACCATTGGCCGGGTTGTGCTATACTTCCTTGATGCTGTTACCAAGGCAAGGGCACAAATGCCATTGCAACTGAAACAACACCTTGAACCTTTTTTCCAGACTACACACAAACCGGAACAGAATCAGCTCTAACGTTCGAATAAAAACCAGCAGTATGAAACAGGAATCTGTAAATGCATCCATTATCACCATTGGCGACGAATTACTCATTGGTCAAACCATTGATACCAACAGCGCCTGGATGGCACAGGAGCTTAACAAGGCTGGTATTTGGGTACGTAGGCGTGTGGCCGTAGGTGATGTGCGACAGGAAATATGGCAGGCTTTGGATGAAGAAATGAAACAGTCGGATATCCTGTTGCTCACCGGCGGATTGGGACCTACGGCAGATGATATAACCAAGCCATTGCTTTGTGATTATTTCGCCGGCAAAATGATTGTAAACGAAGAAATTCTTACGCATGTAAAAGATATTTTTGAAAACAAGCTGAAGCGCCCGCTCCTGGAACGGAATCTGAAGCAGGCAGAAGTGCCCGATTGCTGCGATGTATTGCTCAACAAACGGGGCACCGCACCCGGCATGTGGTTTACTGTTCCAACCACTTCCTCCCGCACAAAACGGATTATCGTATCTATGCCCGGTGTGCCCCATGAGATGAAAGGACTGATGAACGACTCGGTAATTCCCCGGTTGAAAAGAGAATGGGATTTGCCTCACATTCTGCACCGGACACTTTTAACTGCTGGCGTAGGCGAATCATTCCTCGCAGAACGCATTCAGCAATGGGAAGAAGCACTTCCCTCCCACTTTAAACTGGCTTACCTGCCCAATTACGGAATGGTCCGACTTCGTTTAACTACTACCGGTAGTGATCTGAACGGATTGCAACAGGAACTGGACTACCTGTTTGCTGAATTGCAGGACCTGGTGAAAGATGTAATGGTGATCAATGAAGATAAGCCGCTGGAAGAAGCGTTGGGTGAGCTCTTATTGAAGCAGAAAAAAACACTGGCCACTGCCGAAAGTTGCACCGGTGGTTATATTGCACACCTCATCACCAGTATTCCGGGATCTTCAGCCTATTTTGAAGGATCGGCGGTGAGTTATTCCTACGAAGCAAAAGAACGGTTGCTACAGGTTCAAAACAAGACACTTGTCTCCAAAGGTGCTGTAAGTGATGAAACAGTTCGTGAAATGCTGAGCGGACTGCTGCAGCAGACAGGTGCCAATTACGGCATTGCCACTTCGGGCATTATGGGCCCCGATGGCGGTACGCCCGATAAACCGGTGGGAACCGTATGGGTGGCGGTAGGTAATAAGGAACGGATGGAAACAACTTGCCTTCGTTTCCGGTTCGACCGTATGCGCAACATACAGCTTACAGCCGCTAACGCAATGCTGCTGCTGTTCCGGTTTATCCAACAGGACACTGCATAATCGGGCGCATTTCTTTACCTTTGCCCCGTTAGCGATTTGCCTGCCACACAATTGTTGAACCGGTCATTCCCCTGTAGCTGTTCAACAGTATGCTGGTTGCACGTTTGCTGACAATAACCAAACCTCCTTTTCTTTATGGCATTAGTAGATATAGTGATGCCCAAAATGGGCGAAAGCATAACGGAAGCAACTGTATTGCGTTGGCACAAACAACCGGGCGATACTGTTAAATTGGATGAAACCCTGCTCGACATTGCAACGGACAAAGTTGACAGCGAAGTACCCAGCACGGCTGCAGGAACGCTCAGCGAAATACTCTGTAAAGAAAATGATGTAATAGCGGTGGGTACAGTTATTGCCCGTATTCAAACCGGTGCAATGGCTGCAACTGCACCGGTAGCAGCTCCATCAGCCCCGGCAACAGCACCGGTTCAGCAGGAAGAATTTACTGCAACAGAAGAAGTGCCGTTTCAGCCGGCCGGTGCACGCATCAGCGCCGGAACCACCGGAGTGCGTTTTTATTCTCCCCTGGTTCTCAACATTGCAGCACAGGAAGGAATCGGCATGGCTGAATTAGAAACAATTCCCGGCACTGGTAATGAAGGTCGTGTGACCAAGCGTGATATATTGCATTATGTAAGCAGCCGTAAAACCGGCAGCACTACCGTGGTAACGCAGGCCACCCATCCTGTACAGCAGTCTGCTCCCAGGGAAGAAGTTATGGTCATTCCCGCCAGTCGGGTGGAAGCACCGCAGCCTGCAACAACCGTTTACAGTGGTAATGTGGAGATTATTGAAATGGACCGCATGCGTAAACTTATTGCTGATCACATGGTGAAAAGCAAACAAACAAGTGCGCATGTAACCAGTTTTACCGAAGCCGATGTGACCAATCTGGTTCAGTGGAGAGAGAAAGCGAAAAAAGAATTCGAGAAACGGGAAGGAACCAAAATCACGTTCACTCCTTTGTTCATTGAAGCAGTGGTACGCTGTATCAAAAAGTATCCATTGATGAACAGCTCGGTGGATGGAGATAAGATCATTGTGAAACGGGATATCAATATCGGTATGGCAACCGCATTACCCAGCGGAAACCTGATTGTGCCCGTGATTAAAAATGCTGATCAGTTGAACCTAGTAGGGCTGGCAAAGCAAGTAAACCTGTTGGCTGATAATGCCCGTAATAACAAATTGAAAATCGATGATACGCAGGGAGGCACGTTTACTCTCACGAACGTGGGAACTTTTGGCAGCCTGATGGGTACACCCATCATTAACCAGCCACAGGTAGCCATCCTGGCTGTAGGTGCCATTAAAAAACGCCCGGTGGTGATTGAAACACCGCATGGTGACAGCATCGCCATCCGTCACATGATGTACCTTAGCCTCAGCTATGATCACCGCATCATTGATGGCAGCCTTGGCGCCACGTTCCTTACTGCGGTAGCAAATGAACTGGAAAATTTTAACCGGGAACGGGAATTCTGATACTCCGGTTATGTATCATAAAAAAGTCCTGTAAACCAGGACTTTTTTTTATCTCAGAATTTCTTTTTCTGAAGTGTATACTTTGCACCTTTTCGATGTAATTCAAACAGATTATCATATTCAGTTTCCGGAAGATCGCTTAACTCAGACCGCCCGAGAAATTGATTGACTACATCATCTACAGTATTGGAATGCCCTACAATGACAACAGTTCCTTTCTTATGTTGCTTCACTTTCTGAATAAAAGCAGCCAACGTATCACGGTGTGAATAAAACTGAACCGGTATGTTTTTAAACTGACTCAATGGCTGCACAGTTGCAACCGTACGTTTGGTTTGCGTGGAATAAATGGCAACAATTTTTTCTTGTTGCAGTATTGTTTTCAATTTTCCGGCCCGTTGATTGCCTGCTTCCGATAAGAGCACATCATTACTCATCATCGTTCCCGACTCAGCAGGAGCTTTTTCTGCATGCCGCACCACAATTACTTTAGAGGTTGAGCAGGATGAAAAGACTCCCAGCAAAAGAAATAAGGAAAAAGAATTCCGTTTAAAACAAAGGAGGTTGATCATTCAACAACTGTTTAAAATGTAAAAATCGATTTGTAAATTTAAGAAACTCAAACCCGTAAAACCATTTTTAATGAAAACATTATCACAAACCTGGTTTGCAGATGGCTTTATTGATTTTGAATTGAAGAAGTACACGCTGCTTGCTTATCTGCAGGAAGTAAACCGCTATTTCAACGAGGTGAAGTTATACCCGCAGTTGGGAGACATCATTTTTCATTACAACAATCTTGTGGCTTTTCGGGAAAATAAAAAATACCTGCAGGAACAGTTTCCCAAACGTTTGACGGGAATACAAATGGAAAAACTTCAACTCCTGTATGAACAAATGATTGAAGATGATGAACTGATGCAGGAACTGGAAAGCATAATTCATTATTCTATCAGCGAACTAAAAACCACTATCAATAACGGCACCGAAATTTATGAGCTGGTAGAACAAAGTATGCAGATACAACCCGTAGGGCTAATACCGCTCCATACAAACGAAGGCTACCTGTTCCTCCGGAGCACGAAAAGCAGAGACACCAATGTGTATCAATACAGGCTCAGCTTTTTTGAACGCCACGATGAACAGTACCGCACATTAAAAACAAGTTTCGTTGCCAGCTGGACCAGCAGTTTTGTAAACACCTACGAACTGATTAAAAGCGAGCTTCTCCGTAATAAAACGGAGTTACCCAATCCGGCAGTTTACAGTATTGAAACGCCTCTTTCCTATCCCATTGAAGAAACGATTCTGCCAGTGGCAAAAAGAAGTTTTGTGAAATTCATTTCGGCAGCCTGACTCCTCACGCAACTGATTTGCCGCAATAAAAAAGCTGAAGAACGGATCTTCAGCTTTTTTAGATAACAGATATTCATAAAGTTCATCAGTCTATTTGAGTACCCCAGTCAATTCCTTTTTTACTTGCAGGCACACCTTCTTTCATCCAAACCGGCATGGGCGAACCTTTGAGATAATGATCAAAAAACTGTCCGAGTCTGATGGATAAATCTTTTCGGTTCCGGCGTTCCACGAGATTATGATCCTCATCGTTGTACTGCAGCAACCATGCTTTTTTACCAAGGCGGCGCAACGCCGTGAAAAACTCAATGCTCTGGTACCAGGGAACGGCACCATCTTTATCATTATGCATTAAAAGTAAGGGTGTGTTTACTTTATCAGCCTTAAATAAAGGCGAGTTTTTTGTATACAGATCGGGGCGCTGCCAGGGGGTAAACCCTAGCCTGCTTTGGCTTTTTTCGTACTGGAACTGCCGGCTTATGCCTGCTCCCCAGCGGATACCACCGTATGCACTATACATATTTGCAACAGGTGCACCTGCGCCAGCTGCAGCAAACAGTTTGGTTCGGGTTACAAGGTACGCTACCTGGTATCCGCCCCAACTTTGTCCTTGTATGGCCATTTTGGTACTATCTACAAACTTCATTTTACTGAGGTAACGTGCCGCACTCACAACTGAATTATAAGCACTTTCGCCAGGTTCGCCGTTTTTGTAGTAGATGTTAGGATCAAACACCAGGTAACCATTACTCGTGAAATAAGCAATGTTAATAGTTGAGGCACTGGGAGCCGGGGTACGGTAATTATAACGTGTATCGGCATTACGCTCGTAGAAATAAAAAATTACAGGATACTTTTTAGTGCTGTCGAAATTCTCCGGCTTAAACAGTAAGCCCTCACTCATCTTCCCGTCAAACATCTTCCACTTATGCAATTCAACTGAATACCAGTTATACTGCTGTTGCTGCGGATTGATATCGCTCAACTGTTTGGCAATTTTATGCTCCGATGCACGACTCAGCGGCAGGGAAAATAAGTTGGGACTCATTTGCGGTGTCATTGCTGTGTACACCAGGGCGTTGCCATTCTTCGCTTTTTGAGCAGCCCCAAACACCAGGGGATTTGTAACTACTTTGTCTGTATGCAGAGAAAATGCACTTCCCTCTTTATGAGTAACCCAGCCATATCCTTTGTCTTTGTTATCAAATGCATTAAACAATAATGTTTCTCCGTTTTTCACATAACGCTGCTCTCTGTCAAGTTGTACGTTTCTGTACGTTACTTGCATTTTACGCCCTGTTCCCCCGGTAAGGTTTTCGGGCTTGCTTTTTCCGGAAGGATCCACTTTCCAGATATCATATTTATCGTACACATAGAAGAAAGCATCCTGTTCGTGCCAGCCCATTACTCCATGCGGAGGCGGATCATCGGGATGATCGTCTTCTTCATCCCAAAGAGGAACAGGAATCAGTTGGGTGGCATTTGTGGTTTTTCCGTTGGCTATATCATAAATGAAATAGTGCCGTTTTTTCCAGTCGTACCATTGCACATATTTTCCAAAAGCAGAGATTCTTGCTCCGCCCCTGATTTTTGAAGCAATCAGTTTGCGGATACCTGTAGTTACATCAACAAGATATAAATCCTGGTAACCATGCATCTCCCACTGAGCCTGTATACGGTAAGGCTTACTGTTACGGCCCAGAGCAAAACTGCCCTCTTCATTTTCTTCAGGAATATCGACCTGTTCCAGGTTCTCATCTCCCAGCGGAATTACTGCATCAGAAGCTTGCGTTACAACTGCCAGATAACTTTTTCGCAGTTCATTGTTCAATTGCGCCAATTGCTGTGGTTGCAGATAATCATCGTTGTAATGCCATATATCAAGTTTGGCAATTTCAAAATCAGCCAAGGTTGTGTCTTTGGGCTCCCGCACAGGGGCCAATCCTATATACAATCGGTTGCCACTTTTGCTGAACCGGTTCTGAAAATCGGGACTTACAGTAAGTCCTTTCGTCACACCATTGGTTTGTACATCCACACGCTTCACCGCACTGTCCATACCGGGTTTAAAATACCATAACTTGTAGAATTTCTTCAAAGCTTTGGATACACTGTCTCGCTCAGCTACAAATGCCAGTTGGGTACCTGCTTCATCTATCGCAAAGCTTTTTGCATCCTGAAATCCCTTCATCACCGTATCCACTTTACCTGTTGCGGTGTGCACCCATAATACCAGCTCTTTCTGCAATGTATCGCTGTTACTGCGGGTAGTCTCCAGAATCAATACATTTCCTTTTTTACTGAAATAATAATCACTTACAAGTGAGAATGTTTTCTGTTGGCCTGTACTGAAATCGTGCAGCACAAGTGTAGTTCCTTCGGTTACCGGTTCTCCTGCTGCACGTGTGGTTGTGCGGGGCGTTTTGGCCGGTTGTAATACCTGCAACCCTTTCGTACGGGCTTCTATTGCCTTGTTTTTTATACTGTCGGCCATTCGTAGCAGTGAGTCTGCCATCGTCATCATCTTCTGTATCTGCATAGCTGAATCCGGCTTGGGCTTGGGTGTGGCCTTGGGC
This sequence comes from Chitinophaga pinensis, assembly GCA_943368955.1. Taxonomy (GTDB): domain Bacteria; phylum Bacteroidota; class Bacteroidia; order Chitinophagales; family Chitinophagaceae; genus Lacibacter; species Lacibacter pinensis_A. Next base: position 106,893 of record CALRLY020000002.1, on the reverse strand, counting down.
ACAACTACTTCTTTCTCCATGTGGTACGCAAACAAGGGAGCGCCTTCATCAGGTGTTTTAAATGATTTGATTCGTGGCAACAAGCGCAGACTATCGGTGCCCAGTAATAAAATTCCCATACTGTCTTTCGGCATATCATCCGGACGTTTCTTTTTAATCCGTGCATCACGTGTATCTTTAAAGAAAGGCTTGACTTTAAAAACCACATACCGGCTGTCGTCGGTAATGACAGCTCCATACCCTCTTGCAAGTACCTTCTTCCAGGAACCATCGGTTGCCTGTGCAATCAACTCTCCATCACCTTCCTGCGGATTCACCATGTATACAACCCACTTCCCGTCATTGCTTACCTGGGGAGTTTGTACAGATTGCCATTGATCGTAAACAGAATGATCCAACGGCTTTTTCGTTTGAGCCTGAACGGCCTGAAGCGCCAGCAGGGAGCAGGCGTACAAGAACAATTTTCTCATAAAAAGATTTCTTTGAGTTCAAGTTAGGGCAAAGACCCGAATTGGATCATTTATTTATACAAACGGAAGAATTATCCTATGAATTCACAGACGCCCGGGCCTGCGAATTTTTTCGATGATTCCGCACCCGCAGGGTTTGTAATACCACACTGAGCAAGATGAGTGAAATTCCCCAGTAAAACCCTTTGCCCAGTTCCCGTTGTTCACCATACAGGAGAAAAGCAATTGCAATGCCATACACAGGTTCCAGGTTGTAGGTAAGATTGGCCGTAAAAGGTGAGATCTGCTTTAATGCCAATACAGATAACTGAAAGGCAAGTACGGTACAGAAAAAGGCGAGAACCAGCAACCAGAACAAATCTGTAGCAGAGGGTATAGCAGTTACCGCAGGCGAAAAGTGCAGGTACACGGGCAGAAGCAATGTGAGCAGCAGCCACCCGCCGCTCAGCTCATAAAACGTAAGAACCGGCGCTTCAATTTTCCGTATCAGTTGTTTGTTGAAGATGGGAAACAGTGCACAGAGAAATGCAGCAGCAACACCCAGCACAACAGCCGTTTTATAACTTACATCAAAATGAAAAATGAGGCCAATACCGACGAGCACCAATAATCCCAGGAGAATTTCTGCTGCATCAATTCTCCTCTTTAAAAGCAAGGGCTCAAGAATCGCCGTAAACGACCCGGTCGCAGCAAAACACACCAATGCAACAGATACATTACCAAATTTAATGCTGCCATAAAACAACACCCAATGCAGCGCAATTAAAATGCCCACCAGTATACAGGACGCCAGGTTGCGGCGGGATATAGCAAGTGATTTTTTTCTGACTGCGAATAAGATAAAGAGAATAAGTGAGGCAAATAACATGCGGTACCAAACCAACCATGCTTCATTCAGTTCAATCAGTCGTCCTAAAACGCCTGTAAACCCGGCAAGAAAAACAGCGGCATGAAGTTGTAGAAATGCTTTATTCGTGGGATTCATCTTCCTGAAATTTGAAAGGATCAGGAGATGATTTCATTACCATGGATTGATTTTACACCGGTTGCAGACAGATTTTTCATTTTCCGGTGATAATCTTTGAACATACTTTGCCAGCGGAGTTTCAAAACGCCAAGAATACCTTCTTTCACAATTCCCTTATTCATTTTGCTGACTCCTACCTTACGATCTATGAATGTAATCGGAACCTCTGCAATTTTAAACCGGAGCTTCCAGGCGGCAAACTTCATTTCAATCTGGAAGGCATAACCAACAAAACTGATGGCATCGAGATTCATACTTTCCAGCACTTCTTTCCGGTAGCAAACAAACCCGGCTGTAGGATCTTTGACAGGCATCCATAAAATGAGGCGTGTGTAAAAAGAAGCCCCTTTTGAAAGAAAAATACGATCCCAGGGCCAGTTTTGCACCGCACCGCCTTTAACATACCTGCTGCCTACTGCCACATCGGCTCCCCCTGTTTTACAAGCCTGGTACAACCGTTCAAGGTCGGCAGGATTATGACTGAAGTCGGCATCCATTTCGCAGATGTAACGATACCCCTTTTCAATTGCCCAACGGAATCCATGTATGTACGCCGTACCTAAACCGAGTTTTCCTTGGCGCTCTTCCAGGAATAAAGCATCAGAAAACTGTAACTGCATTTCCTTCACCAGGTTGGCCGTTCCATCAGGCGAACCATCGTCAATGATCAAAATATGAAACCCATTGTTCAGTTGAAAGACGGCGTTGATAATATGTACAATATTATCCCGCTCATTGTAGGTTGGTATGATTACTAGTTTCTCCAGATATAAAGCCTTGAGTGCTGCAAAATAAACCGAAATTCTGCAGTTTCAGAATTCACGGAAATAATATTCTTTCGTTTAGTTCTTTTTTAACAGGGTCCGGTTGAAAATTTCAGTCAGTTTTTGCTTGGTATGAAGCGGAAAGTCACCTTTCATCATCCAATCGTAATACTGGGGCTCTTGCCTCAATACATCAGCGACAGGCTTTCCTTTGTGTTTGCCGAAATTAAAGACCTCTACCCCGTTTTCAAAGATAAAACGACGGGCAAAGTCAACTACCTGGTCTTCGCCGGTTGTTTTTAGAATTGACTCAATACTTGTTCCTAACTGGGGATACCGATCCAATTGAGCCAGCAGGATTTCCCATGTAGCGGTGGCGTCCACTTCGGCACTATGTGCACCGTCAAGATTTTTATCGCAGTAAAATTTATAGGCTGCAGACAAAGTACGTTGTTCCATTTGGTGAAATATTTTCTGTACATCCACAAAACGGCTCTTACTTAAATCAATTGCCTGGCCTACACGCAGAAATTCTTCAACTAACATAGGAATATCAAACCGGTTACTGTTGTAGCCTGCCAGATCGCATCCTTCCAGGAACTGGCGGATTTCGTTCGAAGCCTGTTTAAAAGTGGGTGCATCCTTCACCATTTCGTTGGTAATACCATGCACAGCCGAAGCACCCTCTGGAATTAAAATTTCGGGATTGATGAGTTTACGCTTGACCTGGCGTGATCCATCAGTCTGGATTTTTACCATTGCAATTTCAACAATGCGGTCGGCACTTACGTTTACACCGGTGGTTTCAAGGTCAATGATAGCTAGCGGACGTTGCAGTTCTAATTTCATGAAAGATTGATTCTGTGATAGTTGTGTTGATTCTTGTTCGAAATCCAGGGAGATTTGCTGCCTGTTCATGCACAAATTTAGTCATTTCAGCGCAAGCAGGCAGACGACCCTTCGAGGCTGAACAATAAAGTTTAAGTTGGAAGCGTTTGAAATATCTGATGGCATTTTCTATCTTTACGCAAACCCAAATCCAAAATTTATGAAAAAAATGCTCACTGTTCTGGTTGTAGTTGCCGGCGTAACGTTCTTTTTTGCTTCCTGCGCCAGCCCCAAATACGGGTGCCCCTCCAGCAACATGACCAAACCTTTCCGGAGTTGATTTTGTTGTACTGAAAATTTTATCATGAACTGGAAACATTTACATGCTTCTGGTCAGTTAGAAGAACTGATCGAGCTATCTCATATCCAACCTCAGGTCATCTTCAAGCATAGCACCAGGTGCAGCATCAGTTCGGTTGTAAAGAACCGCTTGGAGAAATCAGGCGGCAATCCGGAGCAGTTTCATTACCTGGACCTTATTGCACACCGGCCATTATCCAATGCCATAGCTGAAACATTTGGCGTGGTACACGAATCGCCCCAGGTGCTTGTAATCAAAAATGGAAAATGTGTTTTTCATGAAAGTCATATGTCGATTCATATGGAAGAGATAACCGACCATTTCTAACGAAATAGACATTACGTAAAAATGCCATCCCCCCGGATGGCATTTTACTTTCAAAACAAGCGAATGTTTTGCCTGTTGTGTTTTATAGGAATTGGTTGCTATTTCTTTTTAGGAAATTCAATGGCAGCCTGCGCAGCAGCCAAACGTGCAATGGGTACCCGGAACGGTGAGCAACTCACATAGTTCATACCAATACGGTGGCAGAATTTTACACTTTCAGGATCGCCGCCATGTTCTCCGCAAATGCCCACCTTCAGAGTTGGTTTGGTGATTCGTCCCCGTTCGGTACCAACTTTCATCAACTGACCAATACCTTCCTGGTCAATGGTCTGGAAAGGATCATTGGGAAGAATTTTCAGATCCAGGTATTTGGGCAGAAAGCCGCCGATATCATCCCGGCTGAAGCCGAAACTCATCTGGGTAAGATCATTGGTACCAAAGCTGAAGAAGTCGGCCACGTTTGCCATATACTCGGCACGAAGGGCTGCACGAGGCGTTTCGATCATTGTTCCATACAGGTACGGAATTTTGCGAACGCCCATTTTTGCACACACTTCTTTGTATACACGGTCTACGATTTCTTTCTGGTGGCGTAATTCATGAGCGATTACCGTAACCGGAATCATAATTTCAGGAAACGCTTTTTTACCGGATTTAATCAACTCTACCGTTGCTTCAAAAATGGCACGCACCTGCATTTCGGTGATTTCGGGATAAGAAATACCCAGGCGCACACCACGGTGCCCCAGCATGGGGTTGTTTTCATGCAGCGCCAGTACCCTTCTGTTGAGCATACTCATACTGATGCCGAGTTCTTTACTCAGCTGACGGAGCTTTTCTTTATCATGCGGAACAAACTCATGCAGCGGAGGATCGAGCAGGCGGATGGTTACGGGATGTCCGTTCATCACCTTCAACGTATCCTTCACGTCTTTTTTCACATACTTAAACAAACCATTAAGTGCTTCTCTCCGTTCTTTTTCAGTTTTACTCACAATCATCTTACGTAACTGAAATAAGGGAGCTTCACTTCCTTCACCATAGAACATATGCTCGGTGCGGAACAATCCAATACCCTCTGCACCAAATTTTACTGCGTTTGCTGCATCTTCGGGTGTTTCGCAGTTGGCACGTACACCAATCTGCTTCACCTGGTCTACCAGTTTCATCAGATCTTTATACGACTGATTTTTCTCAATATCAATATCCACCAACGGCATTTGTCCTTCATATACCTGGCCTTTGGTTCCGTTCAAACTAATCCAGTCGCCTTCTTTAATCACCACACCATTTTTGGCATGAAAGTTTTTGGCATCCGTATGTATTTCAATATCACCACAACCTACAATACAGCACTTACCCCAACCACGGGCCACCAAGGCAGCGTGTGATGTCATTCCACCCTTGGTGGTAAGAATGGCCTGTGCTTTATGCATACCATCCACATCCTCAGGTGAAGTTTCTTCACGCACCAGAATCACTTTTTCTCCTTTTGCTGCCCAGGCCACTGCATCGGCTGATGAAAACACAACACGACCTTTTGCACCACCCGGACCAGCAGGTAATCCTTTTGCGATTATGGGTTGAACCAATTCGGCTTTTGGATCCAGCATGGGAAGTAACAATTCCACAAGCTGGTTGGGACCTACCCGCATGATAGCCGTTTTAGTATCAATGAGTTTCTGTTTATGCATTTCAGTAGCCATTCGTACAGCAGCAACCCCATTCCGTTTACCAACACGGCACTGCAACATATAAAGTTTCCCTTTTTCAATGGTAAACTCAATATCCTGCATGTCTTTGTAATGGTTCTCCAGGCGTTTCTGATAGCCGTACAATTCTTTATACTGAACGGGCATTAATTTTTCGAGTGTGGTAAAATGTTCGCTCTGTGCATTTTTTGAGTACTCGTTTACAGGTGCCGGTGTGCGGATACCTGCAACTACATCTTCCCCTTGTGCATTCACCAGGTATTCACCATAGAAATAATTTTCACCATTACCCGGGTTTCTGGTAAAGGCCACACCGGTACAACTTTCATTGCCCATATTACCAAATACCATCGCCTGTACGTTTACAGCGGTACCCCACTCATCAGGAATTCTTTCAATGCGGCGGTATTCAATGGCACGCTTACCATTCCAACTGGCGAATACGGCACCCACACCACCCCACATTTGCTCATAAGGATCATCGGGGAACTCTTTCCCCAACACTTTTTTTATAGTCTTTTTATAATCCTTCACCAATTCTTTTAATTCATCGGCTGTAAGATCTGTATCGTTTTTATATCCTCTTACATGCTTGATATGCTCCAGCTTTTCATCCAGTAACTTACGGATACCTTTTCCTCCTTTTGGTTCAATGCCTGCGGCTTTTTCCATCACCACATCGGCATACATCATAATCAAACGGCGGTAGGCATCATAAGCAAAACGGGGGTCATTGCTTTGTGCAATCAATCCCTGGATAGTTTGCTCATTCAAACCCACGTTCAAAATTGTTTCCATCATACCCGGCATACTTTTACGTGCACCGGAGCGAACCGATAACAACAACGGATTTTTCACATCACCGAACTTCTTACCGGTAATTTTTTCCATTTTTGAAATCGCTTCCTGTACTTGTGCGTTCAGGATTTTCGGGTAAGTTCGTTTGTTATCATAGTAATAAGTACAAACCTCAGTGGTAACAGTAAAACCGGGCGGAACCGGCAGTTTTAGTTTTGGGTGTCCTGCCATTTCTGCAAGATTTGCCCCTTTACCACCGAGTAAATTTTTCATTGACTCATTTCCATCGGCCTTTCCACCGCCGAAAAAATAGACATACTTCAATGCTTTTTTTGTTGTTGCCATTGTGTAATCGTTTTGTTTGAATGTAATGGGAGGAATGGCGTTGCATCAAATCAGGTGCTTCTGGCATCCCTTCTTGTTTTCTAAAATTTTGCGGTAAAAGTAGACGGGTACTGTTTCTCATTTTATGATGAAAGGCAAGCAGAGAACTAATTATCGTCATGTGTTGAGTTGAGCAAACTTTTTTTTTCATAAAGGGAAACCAGGGCAGAACATGAATGTAACAGCAGTATTGCGTAAGAAACTTGCAGGCAGCAAGGAAGCTAAGACTCAGGCCCGGTCCAAAAGCCGGAAGCCGTTCAAGAGTTGAACGGCTTCCGATCGAAAGAAGAAAATTCGTTTTATTTTTTCGTTTTCACATATTTCTCGAGCCACATATGCTCTTCCCACAAAAGATGCAGTACATTTTCTTTGCCACGATACCCATGTGCTTCATAAGGTAAACTCACATACCGAACGTTACCACCGTTACCCTTTAACGCAGCAAACATGCGCTCAGTCTGAATGGGATAGGTTCCTGTATTATCATCTGTATCGCCATGCACCAGCAAAATGGGGGTTACCAACTGGTGGGCATAGCTGAACGGACTCATATCGAAATACAATTGTGGCACCTGCCAGTAACTGCGGTCTTCATTCTGGAAACTAAAGGGTGTCAGTGTGCGGTTATAAGCGCCACTGCGGGCAATACCTGCTTTAAACCAGTTGGTGTGTGCCAGCAGGTTAGCCGTCATAAAGGCGCCATAGCTATGCCCGCCTACACCTACTCTTGTACTGTCGCCCACACCCATTTCCGCCAGTTTATCAATGGCGGCACGTGCATTCAGTTTCAGTTGCTGAATAAAATCATCATTTGGCTTTTTATCAGGATTGGTGCTCACAATCGGCATTTCGGTATTATCCAGTACGGCGTAGCCCTGGGTTACCCAATACACAGGTGATCCCCAGTTGATGCGTGTAAATGTATACTGTGAACCACGAACCTGGGCAGCATCGGCTGCATTGTTGAACTCACGGGGATAAGCCCACATGAGCACCGGCAGAGGACCGTCTTTCTGAGGATTGTAACCTTTGGGTAAATACAGATCGCCTGTTAAATCCACCCCATCGGCCCGTTTGTATTTAATTTTTTGCTTGGTCACACCTTCTAAGGCCGGGTAGGGATTTGCAAAGCTGGTAATCTGTCGGTCAGCTACACGAAGTTTTAAATTTTTAATGAAATAGTTTGGCACTTCAGTTACAGATTCTTTCCGGGAAAGCAGCACCAGATTTTTGGCATCAATAACTTCGGTAATCACTTCATACACTCCCTCTTCGCAACGCCATAATATTTCTGATTGTTTGGTAGTGAGATTATACATGGCAAGAAACGGCAGATCGCCCTTGGGTGATGACCCGGTTGTATTATTCATGAGTAAAGAAGAACCGTTATTCAGCAGTTCCAGCACATAGCGGCCGTATTGATTTTTTACCAAAACAGGGCTACCGGGATTGCTGTATGCATCATTTAAACTACGTTCAAACAGCGTTTCCATTGCACCTGTTGCCGGATTCAGTCTGCTCGTTTTTGTAAGCTGTTTGCCCCGGAGCACCTCGGTTACAAGCGCAAAATCGGGGGTTCCCCAAGTAACGCCTCCAAAACGCATTTGCGTTTGAAACAACTGTTTTGGGTTTACGTTAAATGGTGCTGAAAATGTAAACACAGCATCCCGGTAATCGGCTTTGTTTTTAATCAATCCGCCATCCAGCGCTTTGCACCAGGTAATGGTAGCTGGCTCATCATCTCGCCAACTGATGTTGCGCATGACATCCTGCACATTATCATTTCCGGCAGGAGCCGTTTCAGAAGAGGGTAATTTCGCCAGTTCTTTCACCAGTTTGCCTGCCGCATCGTGAATGGAAAGGATTGATGCAAAACCACCGGCAGGCACTGTGTAAGAAAACGGCTTGGAGATAGTACGTACTAGCAAATAATTCTTGTCGGGCGACGGACTCACCGATGCATACATGGCAGGCGCATTCATTTTCGTTTCCAGACCATTTACATTTTTTACCAATTGTGTGGTGGCAAAGAATTCAAATAACTGCTCGTCGTAAGGCGACTTGATCAAATCCTGAAACGTTGGACGGGGGGCCGCTTTGCCATAACTCTCCTGAACAGTAGGACCTTTGGGTGTGACCGGCCGTTTCGGCATCGCAGCAGGAGGTTTGACCGCTGCTTTGTAAAGTATCGTATTATCCGACACCCAGGTATAAGCACCACCCAGAATCGTATTTAAAGGTAATTGGTTGACTTTTTTTGCAGTCCGGGTGGCAACATCGATGATATACAAATCAACCCTCGATCCTGTTGTGTGTGTAAAAGCGATCTTTTTTTCATTAGTACTCCAGCTTACTGCATTCCCCAGCAAGTTGGCAGGTAAGCCGGCAATTTTAAATTCAGCACCGGATTTTAGATTACGGAGGTAGAGGTTGTTGATATAGTTCTGCCTGCTTAGTGAAAAGTTGGCAGGGTTGATTCGCAAACCTGCAACCCGTACTTCGGGTTGCCCCAGCTCTTCCACCAATGGATAATTATTCCGCTCCATTAATAACATCCACTCCCCTTTACTGTCGACACTCACTGTGGGCGTAGGCTTTGCTAAGGCCAGATCCATTATTACTTTCGGAGGCACCTGGTAATCTACCGCATCCTGTGCATGGACTGCTACCTGAAGCAGCAGTGGAACTACGAAGAAAAGCAATCGTTTCATAACTTATTTTGAATTGATTCAGACACCGAATGTACCAGTTCGATGGTAATTTATCCTGCCGTTCAACAAAATATTGGCGAATTGAAAGACCGACCTTATTTTTGCTGTATGAAAACAAACACACACGTTCATCATCATGTTACTTGCCTGCAAAGGTAAGCCGGTGGTGCTGTGTGTATACATAGAAACGAACGAAGGGCTTACCAATTGGTAGGCCCTTTTTTATTAAAAACAAAATTATGGCTGATACAAAACTGAAAATTGCAATCCAGAAATCCGGTCGTTTGTACGATGATTCTGTAAAACTGCTGAACGAATGCGGTATTGAGTTACGGAATGTAAAAGACCGATTGAAAACCGAATCAGATACCTTTCCCATGGAAGTGTTTTTTCTGCGTGACGACGATATTCCCCAATACGTAGAAGATGGTGTAGCTGATATTGGCATCGTTGGTGAAAATGTGTTGCTGGAAAAGAACAAACAGGTGGATATAGTTGAAAAACTGGGCTTCGGAAAATGCAGGCTGTCCATTGCCATTCCCCGCAGCCAGGAGTTCACCGGACCTTCCTTCCTCCAGGGAAAACGGATTGCCACAAGCTACCCATTTCTTGTATCTCAGTACCTCAAACAGCATGGCCTTACAGCGGAAATTCACGAAATCAGCGGTTCGGTGGAAATTGCACCGGGCATTGGTCTGAGTGATGTGGTAGCCGACCTGGTAAGCAGCGGCTCTACCCTGTTCATGAATGGATTAAAAGAGGTAGAAACGATCCTGAACTCTCAAACCGTTCTGATCCGGAATAACCAATTTAACGGCGAAAAACTGCAACTGCTGAACAAGCTTTTATTCCGCATTAATGCCGTAAAAAAATCAAAACGCAACAAGTATGTATTGCTAAATGCGCCCAACGAAAAACTGAACGAAATCATAGGCTTGTTACCCGGGATGAAAAGTCCCACCGTTCTTCCCCTGGCAGAAACCGGCTGGAGCAGCGTACACAGTGTGTTGAATGAAGATGAATTCTGGGAAAAAATCGAAGCCCTCAAAGCGGCCGGAGCACAAGGCATTCTTGTAATTCCGATCGAAAAAATGATTTTATAAACACTGCTGCCCTTTATATGTTATAGTGGCACGTTAAGCAAAGTATTATGCAAGTTGTTAAGAATCCAGCAAGAGAACAATGGAGTAAGTTGTTAGAACGTCCGGTACTGGATGCCAGTTCACTGGAAACCAATGTGGCCAACGTATTGAAAGAAGTAAAAGCATCTGGCGATGAAGCCCTCAGGCGCTTTACCACCATGTTCGACAAGGTGGTGCTGACCAACCTGGTTGTACAACCAGAAGAAATCCAGGCGGCTGAACAGTTGCTGAGTCCTGATCTGAAACGGGCCATTCAAACCGCCAAAGAAAACATAGCCCGGTTTCATGGCACACAATTGAAACAGGAAGAAGCCATCGAAACCATGCCTGGCATCCGCTGCTGGCGCAAAATGGTGGCTATTGAAAAAGTGGGACTTTATATTCCGGGCGGCACGGCACCGTTATTCTCAACAATCCTTATGTTAGGTGTACCCGCACAACTAGCTGGTTGTAGTGAAATCATTCTTTGTTCGCCTCCCGGTAAAGATGGACAAATTCACCCCGCCATTCTGTACACAGCACAACTCATTGGTATCACCCGCATTTTTAAAGTGGGTGGGGCACAGGCTATCGGGGCTATGGCTTATGGTACGGCTACCATTCCCAAAGTGTACAAAATCTTCGGACCCGGTAACCAATATGTTACTGCGGCCAAACAACTGGTACAGAAGGATGGCGTTGCGATTGATATGCCTGCCGGACCCAGTGAAGTATGTGTGCTGGCCGATGACAGTGCTGTACCGGCATTCGTAGCTGCTGATTTATTGTCGCAGGCCGAACATGGTGCAGACAGCCAGGTGATTCTGATCTCCACCTCAGAACAACTTATTGACCAAACACTGGCTGAAGTGGAACTACAGGTTCTGCAGTTGCCCCGCCAGGAAACAGCACGTAAAGCATTGGGCAATAGCAAAGCCATTCTCGTATCATCGTATGCGGAAGCCATCGCCTTATCAAATGAATATGCACCTGAGCACCTGATCATCAGTTGCAGCAATGCAGAAGCGTTGGCCGAGCAGGTGACGAATGCAGGTTCTGTGTTCATCGGCAATTATTCACCGGAAAGCGCCGGCGATTATGCCAGCGGAACCAATCACACCCTGCCCACGAATGGATATGCCAGGGCATATAGTGGTGTCAGCATCGACAGCTTTGTAAAAAAAATTACGTTTCAGCATCTAAGCAAAGAAGGCTTACTCAATATTGCACCGGCTGTGGAAGCAATGGCTGAAGCAGAGGGTTTGCAGGCTCATGCTCAGGCTGTAAGTGTAAGAAAATAACATGTAAGCATATCTCCAAGAATCATTTTTAGCAATAATAAGCTCTATTCTATGTTTCAGATAAATGAATTAATCCGTAAAAACATCCAATCCCTCACCCCCTATTCTTCTGCCCGTGATGAATTTCACGGACAGGCTAAAATTTATCTTGATGCCAATGAAAACAGTATCGGGTCGCCACTGGTGAAATGGTACAACCGTTATCCCGATCCCTATCAGCATGCCATCAAAGAAAAAGTAGCGCTCATCAAAGGTGTACCACCAGCACAAATTTTCATCGGAAACGGAAGTGATGAATGTATTGATTTGTTGTTCCGGGCTTTCTGCAATCCGGGTGTGGATAATGTTTTGATTTGTCCGCCCACATACGGCATGTATGAAGTAAGTGCTAACATCAACGATGTGGAAATACGCCGGGCTCCGTTACTTGAAAATTTTCAACTCGACCTGGTACATATGGAAACACTGGTGGACGAACACACCAAACTGATCTGGATTTGTTCACCTAACAACCCAACTGGCAACAGTATGCATTTCGAAGACGTGGAAGCGATTTTAAACAATTTCAACGGACTGGTGGTCGTGGATGAAGCGTACATCAATTTCTCCCGGCAGCGTTCGTTCATTCCCCTGCTGGCGGAGTATCCCAACCTGGTGGTACTGCAAACGCTCAGTAAAGCATGGGGATTGGCAGGTTTACGGCTGGGCATGGCCTTTGCCAGTGAAGAAATCATTCATATCTACAACAAAATCAAACCTCCGTATAACATCAGCGAAGCCGTTCAGGAACTGGTGGTCAAAGCATTGGACCGCATGGAGGAAGTCAATGAAATGATCCGTGAACTGGTAAGTCAGCGCAACTGGCTGGAAAATGAATTACAGCGTTTACCGCTTGTTCAACACATTTATCCGTCTGATGCTAATTTCCTGCTGGTTAAAGTGGTTGATGCACGGGCCATTTATGAATACCTTCTTTCAAGAGAAATTGTGGTACGTGACCGTAGCAAAGTGATCCTGTGCGAAGGATGCCTGCGCATTACCGTTGGTACAGAAAAAGAAAACAGGGAGCTCATTCGTGTACTGGAAGAATTTATAATTGAGTAACATTGCAGTACAAAATCTAAAGGCATGAAATCTTTTTTCTCGGTTTTACCCGTATTGGTATTAATGACCGTAAGTGCCTGTGGCACCGACAGTACCAAACAAGTGCAACATCAACAAAACCAGGCTACCGGTTCACCCTTGCAACTACCGAAGGGATTTCGTGCAACCGTGGTGGCGGAAAACCTCGGCGACGCCCGCCACATCGCCATTGATAAAAACGGAGACATCTATGTAAAACTCGAAAGTCTGAAAGACGGCAAAGGGATTCTTCGCTTGAGAGATACCAATAAAGATGGAGTGGCCGATGAAACTTTCGCTTTTGGAAATTATGGCGGCACCGGAATTGCGGTGAAGGACGGATTTTTATACGCCAGCAGTAACACCTCAGTGTTCCGTTATAAAATCAACGACAAATACGAAATCGCCGACACTAAAAAGCCGGAAGTTCTGGTAAAAGACCTGGTAGATCGCCGTCAACACGCATCCAAGTCTATTACATTAGACAATAACGGAAACCTCTATGTGAATATAGGAGCTCCTTCCAATGCCTGCCAGGAACAGGACCGTACCAAAGGTTCCAAAGGCCAGGACCCCTGTCCCATTCTGGAAACAGCAGGAGGCATCTGGCAGTTCAGAACCGATCAACAAAATCAAAGCTATGCACAAGGTATACGCTATGCTACCGGCTTACGTAACGTGGTGGGGCTCGACTGGAATACATCTGTAAATGCCCTCTACGTAACGCAACACGGTCGGGATCAGTTAAAATCCATGTATCCGGAAATCTACAATGACACCACCAGCGCCGAACTGCCTGCCGAAGAATTTTTCCGGGTGGATCAGGGTATGAATTTTGGCTGGCCCTATTGTTATTATGACCCGTTTCAAAAGAAAAAAGTATTGGCACCGGAATATGGTGGAGATGGGAAAATAGAAGGTCGCTGTGGCGATATGGAACAGCCTCTGTTTGCCTTTCCAGCCCATTGGGGCCCCAATGCCTTACTGTTTTATACCGGCAACCAGTTTCCAGAAAAGTATAAAAACGGCGCCTTCATTGCGTTTCATGGAAGCTGGAACCGGGCACCCCTTCCACAGGGTGGATACAATGTTGTTTTTCTTCCAATGAAAGATGGTAAACCCACAGGAGAATATGAAATTTTTGCTGATGGATTTGCCGGAGAAGACCGTACACCCGGTGGCGCCCTTCACCGCCCCTGCGGACTGGCTATGGGACCCGATGGTTCTTTATACATCAGCGATGATAAGGGTGGATTTATCTGGAAAATAACTTACACAGGTGAGAAATAAAAACATACTGTACATTATTGTGGGTTTTGCTGTATTTACTTTCAGCATTTCCTGCATCAGCCAAACAGAAACACCTTCACCTGAGGTGCTGGCTGCCGGCAAAAAAGTTTATGAAGCAAACTGCCTTGTTTGCCATCAGAAAGATGGCAGCGGTGTGCCCCGTTTAAATGCACCACTCATAAAAAGTAAAATTGTACAGGGCGATAAAAAAAAATTGATCCGCCTGATTTTACTTGGATCTGAAAAAGCAGGAATCAGAAACGATGCATACAGCAACCCTATGCCCGCTCAACCACAATTAACTGATGCTGAAATTGCAACCGTACTCACATATGTACGTAATAGTTTTGGAAACAAGGCCACATCTATTTCTGCAGCCGAAGTAAAACATATCCGAAAAAAATGAAACGAGTATTGTTTATAGACCGTGACGGAACGCTCAACAAAGAAGCGCCACCCACCTACCAGATCGACAGTTGGGAAAAGCTGGAATTTTATCCCAAAGTATTTCAATATCTCACCCGGATTGCTGCTGAGCTCGATTATGAACTGGTGATGATTACCAACCAGGATGGTTTGGGTACAGCGGCTTATCCCGAAGAAAGTTTCTGGCCCATTCAGCAACACATTATCAAAAGTTTTGAAAACGAAGGTGTTTTTTTTAAAGCGGTTTATATTGATCGGACCTTCCCCCATGAAAATGCGCCTACACGAAAACCGGGCACCGGAATGGTTGCTTCCTACCTCAATAATCCTGAATATGATTTAGCCAATTCTGTCGTGATTGGCGACCGCATTACGGATGTGCAACTGGCAAAAAACCTGGGAGCAAAAGCCATCTGGATGAACCAGGATCCCAACCTTGGTGCGGCAGAAATCAGCAACCACATGGAGGAACTGAAGGAAGTGATTGCACTTGAATCAGCCGACTGGGAAGAAATTTACAAATTCCTCAAAGCCGGGCTGCGGCAGGTTACCCATCAACGAAATACCAATGAAACAAAAATACAGATTGAGCTGAACCTCGATGGCAGTGGCAAAGCCTTCATTCATACCGGACTTGGCTTTTTTGATCACATGCTTGACCAGATTGCCCGTCATGGCAAACTGGATGTAACCATCCAGGTGCAGGGCGATTTACATATTGACGAACATCATACCATTGAAGATACCGGTATTGCGTTGGGTGAAGCGTTTGCAAAAGCCCTGGCCGATAAGCGGGGACTCGAACGTTATGGCTTTGCCTTGCCAATGGACGAAGCCTCAGCAAAAGTGCTGATTGATTTTGGTGGTCGAAACTGGATTGTTTGGAATGCGCTGTTCCGCAGGGAAAAAATTGGTGATATGCCAACTGAACTATTCTTCCACTTTTTCAAATCCTTCAGCGATGCTGCCCGTTGCAACCTGCACATTGAATGCCAGGGCGACAATGAGCATCATAAAATTGAGGCCATTTTTAAAGCATTTGCCAAAGCCATCCGCATGGCAGTCAAACGTGATCCGTTTTCGAACTACCTGCCTTCCACGAAAGGTGTACTTTAAACGAACTGACTGATACTTGTATTTGTGGTGACAGAGGTCAGTATCTGTAAATTCAGTATCGAGTAGCTTTATGACAACGTATAATGCGTTGTCATTTTTGTTCCTATCACCTGCAAATCTTCAGCAATGAAATACCCAAATTGGTCTGTGTACAACTGTGATGTTTATTTGGGTATTACATGTGGCTATTAAAAACAATAAAAAATACACACATGAAAACCATTCTTGTTCCTGTTGATTTTTCTAAAACATCAGTAAATGCAGCCCGGTATGCATTAAAATTTGCCAAACAGGCAGGTGGAAAGATAATGTTACTGCATGCCTTTTTATCTCCCTCTGCCCTTCCCATGCAGGGAGACATGCAATTGACAGAAGAAGGACTCTGGCAAATGAACCAGGAAGAGTTAAAAAAGCTGGCAGCAATACTTTCAGCTGAAGAAAATTTTGTGAAGGTGGAATACATGCAGCTACGGGGCACCGTTACAGAAGCCGTCATGCAGTTTGAAGATACCATCCAAACCCTGCTGGTAATCATGGGTATTACCGGCTCAGGCAAAATCAGCGAAACCCTCATTGGCAGCAATACACTTGCAGTCGCCCGCCGCACAGTCATTCCAGTGGTGATTGTTCCTGAACATGCGCAATGGCAACCTATAACAGATGTGGGTCTTACCACCGATTTCAAAGATGTGATTGAAACCATCCCCGAGACCAGGATTAAAGAACTCCTGGGAGTTTTGGGAGCCCGCCTGCATGTACTGAATGTAGATTTCAAGGACAGAGAATGGACGGACGACACTCCGTTCCAAAGCGGACTGGTGGAAACCATGTTTGAACGGTACCACCCTAGCTACCATTTCATACAAAATGAAAACATTGCAGAAGGACTTTCTGCCTATGCAATAAAGCATGGCATTGAATTATTAATTGCCATTCCTAAAAAACATAATCTGCTCGATCGTTTGTTCAGCAAGAGTTATACGAAAGAACTGGTATTTCACAGCAAAGTTCCGGTATTGGTGTTACACGAATAGTCTATTCAAACCGTAAAGCTGTAACAGGTTTCATTCGCCGCACCAGTAATGATGGAATCAGTAGTACAAGGAAACAAACAACAAACGTAAAAACGTTTACCAGCAACACCTGCCACCAGATGATTTTTACTGGTGCCTGCGCCACATAATAAGCTGCTTCGTCGAGGCGGATAAAACCTGTTTGCTGCTGCAGGAAACAAAGCCCCAGCCCCAGCATATTGCCGAGGAGGATACCAAAGCCGGCAACAATCAATCCCTGTTGCCAGAATATCTTTTGCACCTGTCCATCAGCTGCCCCAACCGCCTTGAGCAAACCAATCATCTTACTGCGCTCCAGTACCAGGATCAGTAAACAGGAAATAAGATTAATAACCGCAACCACACACATAATGACAATAATAATCTGCCGGTTCGTATTCTGCAATTGCAGCCAATCAAAAATATTCGGATAAATATCCCGAACAGGTGTACTGTACCAGGAAGCCGGAATTTCATCCATCAGTAAATTACTGATCCGCCGGTCAAGTGTATAATCTTCAAGTGTAAGTTCATAGCCCCCTACCTGGTTTGCTGACCATCCGTTGATTATTTGAATCAACCGTAAATCCACCAGTGCAAATGTTTTATCGTATTCTTCAATGGAAGTCTTGTAGATACCCGTGACCGTTACCGGTCGCACACGGGGCGTGGTACCCGCTTCATCAATAAAATAGAGATACGTTTTCTCGCCCACAGTTACCTGTAGTTGCCGGGCAGTATATTCAGAAATAACAATGGTATAACCCGAGGTGTCAAACGATAACCAGTTCCCTTTCTGCAGAAATGGCAAAATCCGTTCTTTTTGAAATGAAGCATCCACGCCTTTCAGCAATACTCCTTCAATGGACTCTGCACTTTTCAGCAAGGCCGATTTGGTGGCATAAACATCCGTCCATTTAACAGCAGTTTGCGCTTGTATGGCTGCAACAATGGTATCGTTCCTGCTGCTGGGCAGCTCTTCCGCCAGTCCCGACACAGATGGAGGCGCTTCCTGTACCCTTATATGCCCCCAGAAGCTGAACACTTTATTGGCAATGGTTTGTTGAAAACCAGCCACAAAAGCCAACGTGATAATCATAATAGCCACACTCACCATGGTTGCCACCACCGATAAACGAATGATAAAACCTGAAAAGGATTGATGGTTCTGAAAAGCGATGCGGCGTGCTATGAAGGAGGCTATGTTCAAACTGATTACCTTTGATTGGTTGTAAAACTAATGGATTCCTGAAACATGCATTCCACTCGATTGATCCTTTTGCTGTTGTTAGCTGTGTTACTGATCCAATCTGTTCAGGCACAGCCAGGCGACAAGATTTTTAAACCGGCAATCCGCTCGGTTAAACTGCATGTGTACGGTGACCAACTGGCATACCCGATTATACGGATGAACAGCGGCGACCGGCTGGAACTGCATTTTGACGATCTTGATGCTGATGTAAAATATTACTCCTATACTTTCATTCTCTGCAATGCCGACTGGACACAGGCACAACTGAGCCAGTTTGACTACATGAAAGGTTTTTCCAATGTACGTATCAATACCTATCGTAATTCATCCATCGCACTCACCCGATACACGCATTACATGGCCGAGGTCCCCGACCGGAATACGGCGCCCACCCGCAGCGGCAATTACCTGTTAAAGGTTTTCACCAATGGCGATACTTCACAAGTAGCTTTCACCAAACGCTTCCTGGTGGTGGACAACCGTATCAGCGCCGGTGCCACCATTGTGCAACCGTTTAATACAACGTTTTTCAGAACACATCAAAAGGTACAGTTCCAGGTGAATGTGCAGAATATCAAACCCACAAATATCTTTCAGCAGATTAAAGTGGTACTGCTTCAAAACAACCGGTGGGATAATGCCATCTTCAATATGCAACCCACTTTTATCAGGCAGAATATTCTTGAATACAATACAGAAAACGAAGGCTTGTTTCAGGGACAAAAAGAATGGCGATGGGTCAACCTCAGCAGTTTCCGGTTGCAAACTGACCGGATCGAGAAGGGCGACTATACCAACAAAGGTCAAACATTGTATGTTAAACCGGAAGGAGAACGGAACGGTCTGCGTTATATGTATTACCGTGATGCTAACGGCATGTACCAGTTAGGTAATATGGAGCAGAACAATCCCTACTGGCAGGGTGATTATGCCACCACCTGGTTTCAGTTTAGTCCACCCAACCAACAACCCTACCCTGATAAAGAAGTGTACCTGTTTGGTGAACTAACCAATTATGAAATTACTGTGGCAAACCGCATGCAGTTTAATGAACAAACAGGCATGTATGAAAACAAGCAGTTTCTGAAACAGGGTTTGTATGATTATATCTACCTGCTGCGTGATAAAAAAACGGGTAAACTGGACGCATCTGTTACCGAGGGCGATTGGTGGGAAACAGAGAACAATTACACGATCCTCGTTTATTATCGCCCACTTGGCGGCAGAGCCGATGAATTAGTTTCGATTACACAAATAAACTCCCTGGCCAACCGCCCGGAAATGGAACGCCGGAATTTGTAATTCCCTTCCTTATATTTTCATTCATCTTTTGCTGCAACACCTGCAATCCCTATCTTTGCGCCGGCAGGTCTTGCACGACCAGCTCCTGCTGAACTCCCCCAGGGTGGGAACACAGCAAGGGTAGGCGGTTGTAGCGGTGCGATGTAAGTAACCTGCCATTTTTTTCTTCTCTCCCATTGAGGTAATAATAACCACTACATCATGAAATTTTTTATCGACACAGCCGATCTGGATCAAATTAAGGAAGCTAATGAGTTGGGTATTTTGGATGGTGTTACCACCAATCCTTCGCTCATGGCTAAAGTGGGCATTAAAGGAACGGATGCCATTATGCAGCATTACAAAACCATCTGCGAACTGGTGGATGGTGATATTAGTGCCGAAGTGATCAGCACTGATTTTGCAGGCATGGTGGAAGAAGGTAAAAAACTGGCGGCCATACACCCAAATATTGTGGTGAAAGTGCCCATGATTAAAGATGGCATCAAAGCCCTGAAATGGTTCAGTGATAACGGAATTAAAACCAACTGTACATTAGTTTTCAGTGCCGGACAAGCAATTCTGGCTGCAAAAGCCGGAGCCACCTATGTATCGCCCTTCATTGGTCGTATTGATGACAGTGGCTGGGATGGCATGCAACTGATTGGACAGATTGCGAATATTTACTCCATTCAGGGTTACGAAACGGAAATCCTTGCAGCCTCTATCCGCAGTGCCAACCATATCATAGAAGCAGCTTCCCTCGGTGCCGATGTTTGTACCTGTCCGCTGGATTCGATCTTGGGACTCTTGAAACATCCGTTAACCGATTTGGGTCTGGCAAAATTCCTGGAAGACGCTAAGAAGTTCCAGTAACGGGTTTCTTCTTTTTCTCTTTTGTTTTTTGGCGGTTGCGTTCATTCAACTGTTTCAGGAGGCTGTCTGTTTTCGGAATTTCCATTTGCAGATCCTGTTTGCGGATCCAAATAATTGTTTTGGCAGAAACAGCTGGTTTGTCTTTCAACCGAACTTCTACCACTACTGAATCGGAAGATGCATTCCAGTCAATCCAGATACTCATCTCTTCAATTTTTCCTTTACTGGCTTGAAGTGTAAGAGAGCGTGCAGAAAGAGGCACAATTTTTCCATTCGCCATCCGTCCTTCAACATTGATATAATTCCAGGATCCTTTTTTCAAACTATCAGTATACAGATTGAAATATATTGAATCGGGCGTTTGTGCCCGTAGATTCTGTGACCAACAGATCACCAGCAGAACAAAAAAGAAATTGAAACGCATCATGTAATCAGAGCAAAAATAAGTCCGCTTCGTTGCGTTTCAACCGAATTTAACATTTGTACACACACTTTCAGATACTCTGAGATTGACTTATTTTTAAAGAAAAAATGAAACTCACAATCTTCGGCGCCACCGGTCAGGTGGGCAAACAGTTACTAGATCAGGCTTTATGGAGAAACCATGAAGTGGTGGCTTTTGGGCGGAATGTGTTTGAACTGCCGCAGGAAGATGAGCACTTGAAAAAATACAAAGGCGCTTTGTTTGATGAGGCAGAAGTGCAAGAAGCCATCAAAGGTGCCGATGCTGTACTGAGTGTTATTGGCGGGGCATTTGACGGCACTGACAAAGCCAGATCGCTGGGCATTAAAAACATCATTCAGCAAATGAAAAAATGTGGCGTCACACGGATTATTGCGTTGGGCGGATTGGGTATTCTGAATGCCGATGAAACCACCTTACTCATTGATACACCCTCCTATCCTGCTGAATTTATTCCCGTAGGAAACGAACACCGGAAAGCCTGGGAATACCTGTCGGCTTCCGATCTGGACTGGACCTTCGTATGCAGTCCCAACATTGTGGATGCCGGCCCAACCGGCAACTATGTAACCAGCAGTGATTATCCGCCTGTACCGAATCATTTCAAAATTAATGCAGGAGATGTAGCTCAGTTTATGCTCACTGAGCTGGAGCGGAATGAATATGTGAAAGCACGGGTAGGTATCAGCAACTAACCCTCAGCCCCGCCTGAGTTCCCAAAGCAGAATACCAGCTGCAACAGCTGCATTGAGCGACTCAGCACCGCCAAACGAAGGAATCGTAACTTTTTGTTGCACCAGTTCCAGTACTTCCGGTCGAATACCATTGGCCTCGCTGCCGATCACCAGTGCGCCGCTGCTGCCAAAGGAAACCTGTTGCAACGCCTGGCCATCCAGTACAGCTCCGGCAACCGGTTTGTCAAGATTTGTAAGAAAAGAAACCAACTCAGTTTCAAAATAAGGTACCCGGAACAGGCTGCCCATACTTGCCTGCACCACCTTGGGATTGTAGATATCTGCACAATCGCTGCTGCCCACCACCGACTGCAGACCAAACCAATCGGCCAGCCGCAGCAGGGTACCCATATTGCCCGGATCACGGATGCCGTCGAGTACCAGCAGCCAGCCTTCTCCGTTCAGTAAAGGCATCTCATTGGGAAGCTGCCTTACCACCGCCACCACCTGGTTGGGTGTTTGCAGTTGTGTCAGGCGCTGAAGTTCCGCATCGGAAACTTCAACCGCTGCATCGGCCGGAACCAGTTGTTGGTATTGCTCAAGAAAAGAACCGGTTGCGTATAACCGTACGAGCATAGACGGTTGAGACTGCAGCAAATCTACCACCAGTTTGGTTCCTTCTGCCAGAAACTCTCCGCTGGCAGCCCTGCCTTTTTTCTGGCCTAAAGATTGAATATGTTTAACTTCGTTTTTACTGAGCATTGATTCCGATTTATGAAAGAAATGAAAGCCGTAAACATTTGGGTGTTGTTCTGCAGCCTGCTGTTTGTTTCCTGCGGCGTAAAAAACTTTCCCAAAGAAACTCCTTTTGTATATGATAATAAAATTGAGATTATCAACAAGGAACTGAGCAAAGAACAGAAATCAGTCTTAAAAGATAAACTCACCACCCAGCTGGTCGACAGCCTTCAGTTAAAAATTAAAGAACGATTTATCTTTTTTGAACAACTGATCGATCCTGCCCGCTTTGACAGCACCTACGTTTCACAAAGTGCGGCCAATATGGATATTTATCTCAAAACCATTGGCTATTATAACGGAAAAACCAAGTATTCATTCAAAATAGATACCGTTGAAAAAAATGAAACAGAGATTCGTGCCACCAGCAATTTCTCGGTGAATACCGGGCCGGTGTTCCGGCTGGATTCCATTGCCTTTCTGCTGTATGATAGTACCCATCCGCAACTCACCCTTCCCCTGCAGCAACTGACGGAGCAGCACCGGAATCAATCTCTTCTGAAAAAAGGAATCCCTTTTACAGAACAACTGATGCTGAATGAACTGGAACGTCTGGTGGAATTGTACCGCAACAACGGTTATTATAATTTTTCAAGGGAACAGTTGTATGTAGATGTTGATACGGTATTCCTCCCCTTACTGAATCCCCTGCTTGATCCGTTTGAACGCATTGAAGTGCTGCAGGAAGCACAGCGCCGGCGGGAGCAACCGAAGATCAACGTATTTATCAGAACCATTCCAAAAACCGATACCAATGTTTTCCAGTTATATCGTGTTGGTAAAATCACATTATACCCCGACTATACAAATGCCGCTGTAGATTCTTCTATTTACCAAACGAAAGAATTAGATCACATTACAATCCGGTACAAAAATGAGTTATTCAAACCTTCTTTTCTGCAAGCTCATATTCCGTTAAAGCCAGGTTCGCTCTACAGATTACAAGACCTCAACCAAACATTGGATGAACTGAACAGCCTGGGAACCTGGCAATTCATTAAAGTGGAAGCCAGGCAATCGCCCCGCATTACAGGCACAGATACACCCGGAATTGATTTTGATTTTGTACTGGTTCCCAATAAAAAATATTCATTCAGCACCGATTTGGAAAGCGTATTCAACCAAACGCAGCAAGCCGCAGCGGCCACCGCCGGCAATCTGATTGGTCTCGGTTTAAACCTGGGCCTTCGTAACCGAAACTTCGGCCGGCAGGCGATTCAGTTCAGCAATACCATTCGTGGCGGTATCGAATCCGGTATCGGTGGCATTAACAGGGGACTGCAGGCAACAGAACTCACGTACGGTAATAGTTTTACGATGCCTCGTTTGCTATTTCTCGGGTCGAAATGGGATGACCGTTTCCGTTTTAAACGTACATTCATCAATACCAATATTTCCGCCATCAACCGGAATATAAACAACAAAGGATTATTCAGTTTAACCACCATCGGGTCTTCAATTGGCTGGCAGGTACGAAATAAAAAAAATGAAATCATTACTTTACGTCCTTTGAATATTGAATATGTTAATTTATTCAACGTTTCGCCTTCTTTCCAGGCACAATTGGACACTACCCCGTTTCTTCGCTTTTCGTTTACAGAAGGCTTGGTGATTGGTTCCTCCTTTTCGTTTTCAAAGCCACAAATCAAACATAAACGAAGCAACCGGACCAGTTATTTAAGGTTAGGTATTGAAGAATCAGGTGCCATTTTCGGACGCTTCAAACGCCTTTCTCCCATTTTCGACAAAGAACTCTTTGAGTATGTAAAAGCAGAGATTGAATACAAACACGAAATCAGAAATCCTACTGGTAAAACATCTTGGGTATTCCGAGGCATGGCAGGAGCAGGATTTTTATATGATGATACCACGAGTATGCCGTTCTTCAAGCAGTTTGCCGGCGGTGGCCCTAACAGTATGCGTGCCTGGCCGCTGCGGAGTATTGGTCCGGGTACCAGCCCTTTAGA
The DNA here is from genome assembly GCA_943368955.1 of Chitinophaga pinensis. Classification (GTDB taxonomy): domain Bacteria; phylum Bacteroidota; class Bacteroidia; order Chitinophagales; family Chitinophagaceae; genus Lacibacter; species Lacibacter pinensis_A. The sequence continues at coordinate 82,772 of CALRLY020000002.1, read as the reverse complement.
CACCCGCCGGGGACGATCCCAGTTTTTCAGCCGCAGTGGCGATATGATTCTTGAAGCGAATGTCGAATACCGTTACAACATTGCAACCATTCTGCCCAACACCTTCGTAATCAGGGGCGCCTTGTTTACAGATATCGGTAATGTGTGGAACTTCCAGAACAGAAGCAACCGGAATAATGATACCGTTGTTTTCCGGCTGAAGAACTTTTACAGAGATCTGGGAGTGAGTGTGGGATCGGGATTCCGTTTTGATTTTGTGGGTCTGTTTCTGCTTCGTGTTGACTTTGGTTTCAGGGTAAAAAATCCTGCGCTTCCCTTCTCCCAAACAAACAATGGCTGGAGGATACCCGATATCAACATTGCCAACATTTTCGGCAATAAAGAAGCCAACCGCCAATGGCGCTATGAAAACTTCAACTTTTCACTGGGGATCAACTATCCGTTCTGAGGTCTTGATTTCCTGAATCCACTCCAACGTGGCAGGAAGCGTTCTTGCCTCCTCTACGGTAAACTCTCCAATACGTGTGCGACGTAAACTGCTGAGGTAACCGCCACAGCCAAGCGCTTTCCCAAAATCATGGGCCAAACTTCGGATATACGTACCCGTTGAACATACCACACGAAAGTGAAGTATCAATCCTTCGGCTTGCTGTTCCATCCTTTCAATTTCAAATGCGTTGATGGTAACCGGCCTGGGCTCCAACACTACATCCTGCCCTTTCCGTGCCATGATATAAACCGGTTTGCCTTTCTGTTTAATGGCTGAATGAATCGGTGGTACCTGCATGATGGCACCTGTAAATTGTGGAAGTGTGGATTCAATAAGTTCTTTCGTAACAAATGAGGGATCCTGCAACTTCTCAGGACTGCTTTCAAGATCATAGGTTGGTGTTACTGCGCCTAACGTAATGGTACCGGTGTATTCCTTTTCACGTGCCATGTATTCATTGATACGCTTGGTAAACTTGCCGGTGCAGAGAATCAGTAATCCTGTAGCCAATGGGTCGAGCGTACCGGCATGACCTACCTTTTTAATTTTAAGCGTATTCCGCACTTTTGCGACCACGTCGTGTGAGGTCCACTCCAGCGGTTTATCAACCAAAAGCACTTGCCCTTCAGTAAAAATATTCAGCTCTTCCTGCTTCATAAACCACAAATGTAGTGCAAAAGAAAAGCCGCATGGCTGCGGCTTTTAATTGTTTTGATCAGCAATGTTAATATGCTTGTGCAAACAAAACCCGCTTGCTTGAAGGTTTGCCGGAAAGAATACAGACGCCTTCCTCTTCCTTAGCATCCAGTGGAATACAACGGATGGTTGCCTTGGTCTTCTCTTTGATGGCAGTTTCCGTTTCAGGAGTACCATCCCAATGAGCAGCAACAAATCCACCCTTTTTTTCGAGGGTTTCTACAAATTCATCCCATGTATCAACCGGTGTGATATGCTCGTCACGGTACTGCCGGGCACGCTCAAACAAATTTGTTTGAATAGCCTCTAGCAACTGTTCAATATGCTCTACAATGCCCTCCAGCGGAACCGTTTGCTTATCACGTGTATCACGGCGTGCCACTTCAATTACGTTGTTTTCAAGGTCCCTTGCTCCAATGGCCAGACGTACAGGAACGCCTTTCATTTCGTATTCATTGAATTTCCAACCCGGACGGTTGTTATCATTATCGTCATACTTAACGGAGATGCCTTTCTGTTTCAGGCCAGAAATGATTTCATGAACCTTTGTATCAATGGCAGCTTTTTGTTCAGCTCCTTTGAAAATCGGAACAATCACCACCTGCAGCGGTGCAATCCGGGGCGGCATTACCAGTCCGTCATCATCGCTGTGTGCCATCACCAGTGCACCGATCAAGCGGGTACTTACGCCCCAACTGGTTGCCCACACATATTCCTGCTTGTTTTCTTTATTGAGAAACTTTACATCAAAGGCCTTGGCAAAATTCTGTCCGAGAAAGTGAGAAGTGCCCGCCTGCAATGCTTTTCCATCCTGCATCAATGCTTCAATGCAATAGGTATCAACCGCACCGGCAAAACGTTCGCTTTCGCTTTTCACCCCCCGTATTACAGGCAAAGCCATAAATTCTTCTGCAAAAGTGGCATACACATCCAGCATCTTTCTGGTTTCTTCCACCGCTTCTTCTGCTGTTGCATGGGCTGTATGTCCTTCCTGCCACAGAAACTCTGCAGTACGTAAGAACAGGCGGGTACGCATTTCCCAGCGCACGACGTTGGCCCATTGATTGACCAGAATGGGAAGATCACGGTACGACTGAATCCAGTCTCGGTATGTATTCCAGATAATGGCTTCACTGGTGGGACGCACCACCAGTTCTTCTTCCAGTTTTGCTTCGGGATCCACCATCAGTCCTCCTTTTTTGGAGGGATCTGATTTCAGCCGGTAATGCGTTACCACCGCACATTCTTTGGCAAATCCTTCTGCGTTTTTCTCCTCTGCCTCAAAGAGACTTTTCGGTACAAACAACGGAAAGTATGCATTCTGATGCCCGGTTTCCTTAAACATTCGATCCAGTTCATCCCTTATATTTTCCCAAAGTGCAAAGCCATAGGGTTTAATCACCATACAACCTCTTACAGCCGAATAATCGGCTAATCCTCCCTTCAATACAAGATCATTGTACCATTGGGCATAATCCATTGCTCTCGAAGTAATTGCTGTAGCCATCCGCCAGTTCTTTTTAGCTTGATTTAGATTTAATTTAACAGGCAAAACAGCCTGTCCGCAGCCATGTGGCTTGTTGTTTGATATTGAGTGAATATTAACAACCGGGAAGTTACAAAAGTAGTAACTTCACATTACAAACCTCAAAATTCAAACAAGCCATGAACGCACGAATTTTACTCCTGGTGTCGGCTCTTGCAGGTTTCTCGTCCTGCGCTACCTATCGTTCCGGACAAACCCCGGATGATGTGTACTATTCACCGTCCCGTGAAACGGAGCAGTATGTGGAAGTGCAGCGCAACGACGACCGCTATTCCTACAACGAAAACCGTTTGGAAGAACAGCGTATGCGTCAGCAGATCCGTGATCCCCGGTTCCGTTCGTTTGAAGATGATTTCTATTGGAACAGTCCCCGCTTCAATACCTGGAATTCTATGTACAGCTGGAATAATCCCTGGAATAATCCCTGGAATAACACCTGGAACAATCCCTGGAATTCATGGGGCTGGAATAACGGCTTTTCCTGGGGCGGCTTGAATACCTGGAACACGTGGGGAAGCCCGTTCCATTGCATTCCCGGCACAAACATTGTCATCAGTAAACCCGGCACAGGCATTAAAACCTCAACTGGTATACGCTACTCTCCTTCTGTTCAAACCTTTTCCAATGCTACGAATACCCCTACATCGGGTGGCAGAAACGGTAAAGGCATTTATACCAACGGTTCTGGTAACAGTGGGTCCCGTTTCTTTGGCGGAGCTGTGAATAACAGCAACAATGGCCGGCGCAGTAGTGGAAGCATCTTTTCGGGTTCATCCGGTTCCGGCAGCAGCAACCGCACGTTCAACAGCGGTGGTTCCTCATCCGGAGGTGGAAGCCGTACATTCAGCAGCGGTGGAGGTTCTTCTTCTGGCGGCAGCAGTGGTGGCGGTTCAAAAAGCAGTGGCAGCACAGGTGGACGCAGAAACTGATTTCCATAAACCCATGATTTATTTTTCTAATGCAGATTCCAATACAGCATCTGATGCATTTTTGTACCTGTAGCTGAACGGATTGCCGGAGCTGACCAACCTCTGTCTTGTATGGCATTTTCTGCAAAAGAATCATTAATGAGCACACAGATGAAAAAAATTCTACTTGGTTTTTTACTTGTACAAATCAGTTTTTCCCTTGTGGCACAAGATGCATTTGATGCATTGCGCCTGTCACAGTTCAATCCGGTGAATACCGCCCGTATCCGTTCCATCGGTGGTGCCAATGTATCGCTGGGAGGCGATCTCAGTTCGGCTTACATCAATCCTGCCGGCCTTGCTCAGTATAAAACCAACGAAATTGTGTTTACGCCGGGCTTTTTCATGAACAGGGCGAACATGAAGTATAACGACAGTTCATTTAAAAAGGGACGGGCAGCGCTTAACAACGGCGCAAGTGGTTTAATTGTAAGCTGGAGCAACCGTTGGCGCAGCAGTAACATCAAAAACACCACCATCAGCCTTACCCTGAATCAAACAGCCAATTTTAATTCTAATTTTAATTACAGTGGCAGAAATAATCTCAGCTCCTATTCTGAAAAATGGGTGGAAGAACTGGTGGCCAACCAGGTTGATAATTTCAATAACGCCCTCAATTTTTTTCCTAACGGGGGCAGCCTTGCTGTTGAAAACTACCTGGTAGATACAATACTTCAAAATGGGTCCATTGCAGGCTACCGTACGAATGCAAACAGGAAAGATATAACAGGCCTTGACCCTGTTTTGGATCAGAATTTTATTTACGAAACACGGGGCGGTGTGCAGGAAGCAACGTTTGGTGCGGCCTGGAACTTCAGAGAAAAAATCCTGTATGGTTTTTCAATAGGAATGCCTTTCGTTGATTTCAGACGCAACACAACAGTTACAGAAAAAGATGGAAGCGGAGATACCAACAATGACTTTGATAATTTCCGACTTACAGAAACCTTTTCCACCAGGGGTGCGGGCTTGAATGCCCGACTGGGTGTGATTTTTAAACCGGTGGAACATTTCCGCATCGGACTTACCTTCCATACACCAACGGTTTATTCTCTCACTGACCGTACGAATGCAACACTCACCACGGATATAGAGAATTATGCACGACGTATCACCGGCGATAATAGCAGAGGTTCGCAATTTACTTTATCCACCGGCGATATTACTGGTGGTGAAGATTACACCTTCAGCTACCAGTTAACAACCCCCTGGAGAGCCGCTGCTTCACTTTCCTATGTGTTTCGTGAAATTAAAGACGTAACCAAACAAAAAGCATTTATTACAGCCGATGTGGAACTGGTAAACTACAAATCTATGTCGTACAGTTCCAATACTGAGTCGTTCAACAGTTCCGATAACAGCTCTTATTTTAACAGTGTGAATAACGACATTGACGCTCTTTACCGGATGGCCCTGAATGCACGAATTGGCGGTGAATTAAAGTTTAAAACAATGATGGTGCGTGCTGGTTTCAATTATGCAGGAAGTCCCTATCAAAAAGATGTATTGCCCGATGGTGCCAAAGCCTGGTCCATGACCCCCAGCCTGGGTATTGGTTATCGTGATAAAGGTATGTTCGCCGACCTTACCTACGCTCATACACTTGGTCGTGATGTGCATTTTGCTTACTTGCTCTCCGGAAACGATTATCCGTTTGCCCGTAATCATTTTAATGCAGGTCAATTAGTTGCTACAATTGGTTTTAAATTTTAATCTGCAGCCGTATCAGATAAAAAACGCCGGGCATTATTCCGGCGTTTTTATTTTTTCCTCAATGAAATGTAATAGCTGACTGGTTTGATTGGGAAGGAACCAGTGCAATGCTTCCTGTCGCCGGAACCAGGTTAGTTGCCGTTTGGCATAATGCCGGGTATTTTGTTTAATTTTTTCTGTTGCTTCTTTCAATGTCCCTGAGCCATTAAAAAAATCAAACAGTTCTTTATAACCCACTGTTTGCAATGCGTTGAGGTGCTGGTGTTCTAACAGGGAACGTACCTCCTCCGTTAATCCTGATTTCATCATTTCATCCACCCGTAGATTGATTCGTTCATACAACTGAGGCCTGGGCATGTCAAGACCGATCTGTATGATATCGAATGGACGTTGCACACTCTTTCCGGTACGAAAGCTGAGAATGGACAGCCCTGTTGCAGTTACAATCTCTAATGCCCTGAGCATTCGTTGCGGGTTTTGCATTTCTCCTGTTGCGGCAAACAAAGGATCCTTAGTTGAAAGTTCCTGCTGCAGCCAGTCAATTCCGTTTGCTTCATAAGATGCCTGTAACTGACTCCTGGTTTCCTGTGGTACAGGTGGAATCGTATCCAGACCTTCGATGAATGCTTTGATATATAAACCAGTACCCCCGGTTAGTATTATAATGTCATTGTGCAGAAAGAGTTGTTCTGTCACCTCCAGTGCATACTGCTCATACCACGCAGCCGTAATGGAATCATGAATGGAGTGTGAGGAAATAAAATGATGAGGAACCGAAGCCAGTTGCTCCTCAGAAGGACGAGCTACTCCAACTGATAACTCTCTGAAACATTGCCTTGAATCGGCAGAGAGAATTTCGGTTTGAAAATGACGGGCCACTTCAATGGATACCGCTGTTTTACCAACAGCCGTGGGACCAGCTATCACTATTACTTTCTTGTTCATATTGTCATTGAAGTTTGTAAAGAACCCAACCGACAAAGAATCCAGCAGGCTTAAAACGGGAAACTAAAAAGCAGCATCTTCTTCCGTATCAGTACTATCCTCTTCAAAACCAGCGCCTTCTTCCTCCTCTCCTTCTTCACCAAAACCATCAGCACCGGCGGTGAGATCGTATTTCTCTTCTATTTCGGTAAGTTTATCACCTACCAATCCTTTTGTTCCATATTGACTGGGGGCAATACCCTCTGTTCGCACCACAGAAGGATAAGTGATTTTTGAACTTTCCTCTTTATTCACCTGGATAAGCTCTACGAGGAATATCCAGTTCTTGTTGAAATCATACACATAAACAAACTTCTGATTCGGTTCCCGTATTTCAGAACCGATGGTAGTGGACTCCATCAGCAATGGCGGCACTTTATAGTCCTTTTCATATGGTTCCAGTGTTATTTCCCTACCCTGTTGCCAATGGTCATTGCTTCGAAAAAAAGTTGCTTTGTGCTTGTTATCAAACTCATAGGCTTTCAGGATAACCTCATGCAATTCTTTAAAATTCTGTGTATGCCGGATCACTACATCACGGTAAACCGAATCATCTTCTTCCCAATAAATCCTGAAGCGTAAAATAGCCATAAAGTAGTTGTATAGGTTTTAAGAAGTACCCGGTAAGCCCGGGAAACCCTATCCTGCAAAAGTAATTCTAATCACTTACAGGAGCAATATTTCGGTCTTTTGCTTTTGAAATCAAAAAATTGTAAGCTGCTTCAAAAGAATTTTCAATTTCACCGTCGAGAATCGCATCCTTAATAGCATTTTTCAGTTCACCGACCAAACGTGATGGCGGCAGATTAAACGTTTTCATGATAAACTCACCGGAAACCGGTGGTTGCCAGTTACGGATTTGATCTTTTTCTTCCACTTCTCTGCACCGTTGCCGCACCAGTTCAAAATTCTGCAGATAACGCTTTACTTTCTGCTTGTTTTTAGAGGTGATATCGGCCTCACATAAAATCATGAGGGCTTCAAAATCCTCGCCGGCATCAAACAGCAGGCGGCGGATAGCAGAATCAGTAATATTTTCTTTGGTGAGACTGATGGGCCGCAGGTGCAGCTCCACCAGTTTTTGCACCAACTTCATTTTTTCGTTTTGCGGCAGCTTCAACTGCTGAAAAATTTTGGGCACCATTCTGGCCCCCACCACTTCATGACCATGAAAGGTCCAGCCATGTCCCTCTTCAAAGCGCTTGGTTACTGGCTTGGCAATATCATGCAATACTGCTGCCCAACGTAACCATAGATCGGCCGACTGCACCGCAACATTATCCACCACCTGAAGCGTATGATAAAAATTGTCTTTATGTCCCATGCCATCAATGTATTCTGCTCCGGCAAGGGCTACCATCTGCGGAAAAAACAACTGTAACAGCCCGGTTTTGTACAACAGATCAAAACCAACGGAAGGACGTGGGCTCAGCAGGATTTTATTCAACTCATCTGCAATACGTTCTTTTGAAATGATTTTAATCCGTTCGGCAGATTCATAAATACCCAATCTTGTTTCCGGATGTATTTCAAAACCCAGCTGCGCTGCAAACCGGATGGCACGCATCATCCGCAACGGATCATCACTGAACGTTTTGGCAGGATCCAGCGGCGTACGGATGATTTTTAAATGCATGTCCTCCTGACCATTAAACGGATCAACCAACGTACCAAAAGAATGATGAGTAACCGAAACCGCCAGCGCATTGATTGTAAAATCCCGGCGCAATTGATCTTCTTCCAGCGTGCCGGGCTCCACATCCGGTTTGCGGGAATGGGATGCATAACTTTCTCTACGGGCACCCACAAACTCTACATCAAACCCATGAATATGGATATGAGCAGTGCCGAAATTCTTAAAAAAAGATACATGAGGTGATGGGTGAAATGTTGCAGCAACTTTGTGCGCCAGTTCAATGGCATCACCGGCACAAACAAAATCAAGATCTTTACAGGTTCGCTGCAATAGTTTATCCCGTACAAATCCACCAATCAAAAAACAGGGAATTCCCAACTGGTCGGCTGCATGGCCTACCCGTTGCATCAATTCCTCTTCCTCCCTGGAAAACTGAATCGTCATACGCTGCAAAAATAAGGCTCTTCTGCAGGCATTCTGCTTCTTTATTCATCGCTGCAGTAGATTCCTGTATACATCCATTACCCGGGCAGCAGTGGTCTGATTGGTGAATTGAACCAAGTGCTGCTTTGTCTTTTCGAAATGCGACTGAACCAGTAACGGATCTGTAACAACTGACTTCATTTGTTGTGCAATTTCTTCCGGACTTCCGGGGTTCACATAAAACGCTCCTGCACCACCCGCTTCGGGTAAACAGGAACTATTGGATGTAATGACCGGAATGCCACTCCACAAACCTTCCAGAACCGGAATGCCAAAACCCTCATAAAAAGAAGGATAAATCATAGCAAGCGCCTGTTGGTAAATGGCAGGAAAATCGGCCGCAGTCTGAAACCCCGTGGAATTTCTGGCTGCTGTTTGGTCGGATAAAAAGATGCAACGGTCATCAAGTTGGTGCTGAAGAATAAATTCCTGTACCTGCTGTTTATAAGCACCTCCGCCTCCAATGATAACAAGAGGAAACGGCACGTCATTGCTAAGTACGGTCATAGCCTTGCAGATGTTCAGCAGGTTTTTCCGTTCGATGATGGAACCCACATACAAAAAAAACTGTTCGGGCAATTGGTACAGGTTGCGAACCCGCAGCTTTTCTTCTTCGGAAACAGGCTGTGCAAAAGCAGGATTACAGCTTTGGTAACACACATCAATTTTTGACTCGGGCACACCATACAATTCCACCAGGTCGTCTTTTGTTTGCCGGCTGATGGCAATGATTCTGTCGGCTTCCTTACAAGCCTGTTGAAATTTGTACCGGTAAATCATGCGGTCAGCCCGTTTATACTGATCCGGATAGCGTTCAAAAATCAGATCATGCATGGTAACAACGGAAGGAATACCAGTTTTCGCTATACCGGCCGGCAATTCATGACTCAGCCCATGATACAGATCTAACTCTAAGCGTTGTAAATCCTTGTTCATCCAACTGCTGCGCCAGAGCGAAGGGAAACCTTTCGACAGCCAATCCTGCGGCAAAACTTCAGTAACATTCGACAGATCCTGAAAATGAAATTGTTTCGACGGACGGGGGTTCATCAACCAGTAGGAATGCTCCGGATAGTTCGTTGCTAATGAACGGATGAGGGTGCGGCTGTAATGCCCCAAACCTGTTTGATTATGATATGCCCGTTTGGCATCGAACCCGATTCGCATACGACAAATGTACTATCTACTGCAGAAATGAGTGAACTGCAGAAACTGAATCGTATTTCCTGCTAATTTCGCAGCAAAATTGAATGTATGGAATTAAAGCAACTGATTACAGAAGCGTGGAGCAACCGGGAACTGTTGCAGCAACCTGTTTACACTGATGCAGTGAGAGCGGTGATAGAAGAAGTCGACAAAGGCCGTCTGCGCACCGCCGAACCAACTGCCGATGGTTGGCAGGTGAATGAATGGGTGAAGCAGGCAATTCTGCTGTACTTCGGTATACAACAAATGCAAACCTGGGACCTGGCACCGTTTGAGTTTTATGATAAAATGCTGCTGAAGAAAAATTATAAGGAACTGGGTGTAAGGGCTGTGCCACATGCAGTTGCCCGTTATGGTGCTTACCTCGCCAAAAATGTGGTACTTATGCCCAGCTATGTAAACATTGGTGCCTATGTGGATGAAGGAACCATGGTGGACACCTGGGCTACCGTGGGCAGCTGTGCGCAGATAGGAAAAGGTGTACACCTGAGCGGCGGTGTGGGCATTGGTGGTGTACTGGAACCCCTACAGGCCAGCCCGGTTATTATTGAAGACGGCTGCTTTATTGGAAGCCGCTGTATTGTGGTGGAAGGCGTGATTGTGGAGAAAGAAGCAGTTTTGGGTGCCAATGTAGTGCTTACCCAATCCACGAAAATTATTGATGTAAGCGGACCCGAACCCATTGAAATGAAAGGTCGTGTTCCGGAACGCAGTGTGGTGATTCCCGGCAGCTACACCAAAAAATTCCCGGCTGGTGAATACGGTGTGGGCTGCGCCCTGATCATCGGCAAACGCAAACCCAGCACCGATTTAAAAACAAGTCTGAACGATGCACTGCGTGATTTCAACGTAAGTGTGTAAACGAAAAGGGCTGCAGCAGGAAGTCTGCAGCCCTTCATTTATCTGCAGACTGGTTCCCCATAAAACAGTTGATTCAGTATTAACTGAATCTGATATTCATCAACCTCCGGTATTCAAATACTTCATTTCCCCTTTCAGCCTCCAGCCCGTTATGTAATACAGCAGGGAAAAAGCAGTCATAACGGCTCATGGTTTTCTACCTGGAAATAACCATACGGATGGTTTTGCTGAATGTTTCTGTTCGCAGGGTTACAAAATACGTTCCTCTCTGAAGTGTACCAATGTTGACAGGGATCTGCATTTCACCGGGCAATCTTTTTCCGTTCATTACATCAAGAACCTGGCTACCATACACATCATACACCACAATTGATATATTCGACGGATTCTTAAGATAAAAACTCAGGTATGCATTTGCTGTAACCGGATTTGGATATATCCGGAAGTTGAGTTGCTGTAATTCAGGTGATTCAATATCTGTTGTTATTACAGTTGCCGCTGCAGTATTACTTGCCACACTTTCGTTGTGAAAACGATCCAGCGCTGTAACTACATAATGGTATGTGCCGGGTGTCACATCTATATCGGTAAACGTATTTACATCATTGGGTGTGATGTGGTGAATAGCGTTTACATCATTCAAATTAATGGATGAAGTATTGAAGCGATAAACAACATATTGCCTCGCTTTATCGGTTTCAATTGTTGTGAAAGGGGTTTTTGTCCAGGTTACTGCAACCGTATTATTGAGTACGTTCACTGTAAGGTTGGACGGTGGATGCGGTGCGGCGTTGTCCCTCCAGCTCATTTCCGGCAATAAGGCAGGCTTAGTAAACATATTTTGGGAAAGTGAATCACGGACAGATAACGGATTTGCCATTAAATTTCCTGTTCGGAAAAATGTGCTGCCGTAAACATTTGACTGTTGCCTGTTGATCCGGATTTGATTATTAATCTGTGATGAATTATTCCAATTCACATCTGCGTCGGCATTTACTTTATAAACAGCATGTCCAATATAGATATGTCTGCTAAAAGCGTTGTTATTCCACCAGGGAACAAGTACTCCATAATTGGCTACACTAAACCCGGTACTCCAATACACTTGAGGTGTAACATAATCAAGTAACCCGTTTTGTAACCAGTATCGGGTATCTGCATAAATATCGCTGTAACTCTGTAAACCATTTGTTGCCGAACCATTGACTGGATCACTGCTGCTGTTACGCCATATTCCAAAAGGCGAAATACCAAATTTCACCCACGGCTTTGCTGTTTTTATACTATCGTACATACGCTGTACAAACAGGTTAACATTATCCCTGCGCCAGTCATTCCTTCCAGCAGTTGTATTGGAAAAAGTTCTGGGATCTGCTGCATATGTTGCATCATCATTGAATCGTGGAGGAGCCGGGCTGCCACCCTGTGATGGATAGGGATAAAAATAATCATCGAAATGAATACCATCCACATCATAGCGTCTCAGCACATCCATCACCACACTGATCACATAATTACGAACAGCAGGAATACCGGGATCCAGGATCCGGTATGTTCCCTGTGCCAGTAACCATTCCGGATGTACCCTGGCAACGTGACCCGGCGCAAAGTTGTTGATGTTATTAAAATTATTAATTGCACGGAAAGGATTGAACCAGGCGTGAAACTCAATTCCTCTTGCACGGCACTCGTCAATCATAAATTGCAGGGGGTCGTAATACGGTGCGGGAGGAGTTCCCTGTGTTCCGGTTAACGAGGAGCTCCAAGGTTCAATGTTGCTTGGATACATTGCATCACATTCACTTCGCAGCTGCACATAAACAGCATTGATGCCGGTTTGTTTTAATGTATTCAACAGGTTTACAAACGCTGCCCGTTCCTGGTCGGGAGTTTGAGATGCGTTTGTCGGCCAGTCCAGATTAAGATACGTAGCAATCCACGCCCCACGCAGTTCACGTTTGGGCGGCAATTGGGCAACTGTTAATTGAAAAATGCAACAAACAAAAAGGAATGTAGCAATTGGCTTCATATAGATGTTGGATAATCAGCAAATTAATGATTTTTTAGTTTCCTGCAGTACTCCGGGATCAGATGTCTATTTCATAACTAAAAAAATGCTGATACTTTGTTCTGCCCGGAACAGGAATCAAATGCAGACGCAGCGTAGCTGGTCTGCATGCCGACCGAAGCGTCGGCACCTGCACATCAATTCATAAAAAAAGCTCCGGTTCAAAACCAGAGCTTGTGCCCAGAACAGGAATCGAACCTGCACATCATTGCTGATACCAGATTTTGAGTCTGACGCGTCTACCAGTTCCGCCATCTGGGCATCTCAAATCGGGCTGCAATATTACACAATCTTCCCGTTCCGTTGAAAAGATTTTTCGATGCCTGCCCGATCGTGTATATTGCTGTTTTAAGACGATTGCATGCTCAAAGCAGGATTAATAAGGGAAGGAAAAATTCCAGCCGATAAACGGGTGGCTCTTACACCCGCCCAATGCAAATGGTTGCAGAAACATACCAATGACATTTCAATTGTTGTGCAATCCTCTCCGCACCGCTGCTTCAGCGACCAGGAGTACCGGAATGCAGGCATTGAAGTAGTGGAAGATGTGAGGGACTGCGATATTTTGTTTGGCATCAAAGAAGTGCCCAAAGAACAACTCATCCCCCATAAAACCTATCTGTTTTTCTCCCATACCAAAAAGGCACAGGCGCATAACCGGCCCCTCATGCAGGAAATGGTGCGGAAACAAATCTCACTCATTGATTACGAATGTCTCACACATGAAGATGGACAACGGATCATAGGTTTCGGTTTTTTTGCCGGTGTGGTCGGCGCCCATAACGGTATGATGGCTTACGGCAACCGTACCGGTAGCTTTCAACTGGGACGTGTTTACGAAGTACGGGATTACCGGCAGCTGATTCATACCTATTTCGGGCTCAAACTTCCGAAAATTAAAATTGCTGTAACCGGAAGCGGACGGGTGGCGCATGGTTTACTGGAAATTATGAATCTGCTGGGCATCACAGATGTGGAACCATTTGATTACCTGCACAAACAATTTGAGTATCCGGTTTATGTACATCTGAAAGGACGTGATTTATACGAACGGAAAGATGATGGCACGTACAACCGTGATAATTTTCACGAACATCCGGAAGAATACAAATGCACCTTCTCCCCTTTTGCCCGGCAAACAGATATTCTCATGAACGGTGTTTACTGGGATAAAGACATTCCATCTTTGTTTACTTTAGATGAATTCCGCTCTCCCGAATTCCGGATTCAGACTATAGCAGATGTGACGAATGATACAGCAGGCTCTATTCCTGTAAACATCGGCGACTCTTCCATAGAGCAACCGATTTACGGCGTGGATAAACTTACGTTGCAACGAACGGAACCATATATGCCTGGCTCAGTTGATATCATGGCGGTTGGCAACCTGCCCAACGAATTACCCAGAGATGCTTCCCGTTATTTTGGGGAACAACTGATCAAGTTTGTGCTGGAAGATTTATGGAAAGGAAGTTCGTCATTGATTGAAAGGGCTACCGTTCTGAAACATGGACAACTCACCTCCGATTACCAATACCTCAGCGATTATGCAGCAGTCAACTAGTTAGTGCTGTTGATCACAGGTACAGATAATAATCTTTCAGTAATTCAATAAACTCCGGCGAATAGGCGTCTGCTTCGGTTTTGATGGTCATTCCCTCGTTGTTCAACAGCTGTTCTGCTGTTGAAAAAAGCAGTAAGGAGCGGAAAAAATCATGTTTGTGTGTCTGTCGCACATCCAACCGCTGCGTTAGATGCAATTGATGAGCAGAGGCTTTGCGTATGCATTCACCAGCCCGCTGAAACGGCAACAAAACAGCAAACGAACCGGACGCTGACAAAAGCCGGTGCACAGCACCCAACAATTCTTCCAGCCGCAAACCTTCATCGTGCAGGGCTACATTCCGCTGCTGTGTTCCCGACCGCAGGCTTCTTTCATAAAATGGTGGATTAGACACAATGAAATCGTAGGTTTTACCGGGGTCAAACGTCCGGATATCCTGGTGAAACAGGCGGATGCGTTTCTGCCAGGCAGATTGCTCTATGTTTTCAACTGCCTGCTCAAAGGACGGCTGATCCAGCTCCACTCCCTCCAGCATGGCTGTTGACTGCTGCGCCAGCATCAACAACAGCAAGCCGGTTCCGGTACCGATGTCGAGGATCGTTCCCGGCTGTTGATTCATTTCCTGCAGTTGCTGTGCACACCAGGCGCCGAAGAGACAACTATCGGTACTGACCTTCAATCCTGCTTGCTGCTGGTGAATTGTAAATTGTTTAAACCGGAAAAAGGAATTGGGCATAAAAACTGTTTGCAGATAAACATCCGTTACCATTCGGCCCGGGCCGTGGGACTTGCACTCAGCGGCACAAAATCGTTTTCGAGGTATTTGTGATAGGCGGTTATAGCAATCATTCCGGCGTTATCAGTGCAGTATTCAAAAGCAGGAATGAAGGTTTGCCAACCATATTTTTGCCCCATTACCTGAAACTCGTTCCGCAGCCCGCTGTTGGCACTCACCCCACCGGCCAGGCACACCCGCCGGATACCTGTTTGAATCGTCGCTTTTTTCAATTTGTTGAGCAAAATGGATACTATCCGGTGCTGCACACTGGCACAAATGTCGGGCAGGTTTTCGCTGATGAAAGCCTGCTGTTCTTCTTCTGATGCAAGGAATTCCTCTTTATAGACAAGACTTTTACCTGCATTTTTCAGAAAGTAGAGAATGGAAGTTTTCAATCCGCTGAAGCTGAAATTCAGTTCGGGAATCTGCGGTTCGGGAAAATGAAAGCGATTGGCATTACCCTGTTGGGCATACCGGTCAATCAATGGTCCGCCGGGATACGGCAGGCCCAGCAGCTTGGCGGTTTTGTCGAATGCTTCACCGGCGGCATCATCAATGGTTTCGCCCAGCACCTGCATACGGGTGGGACTTTCACAAAGAACGATTTGGGTATGTCCGCCACTAACAGTGAGACATAAAAACGGGAATTCCGGTTTGGGATCTGCAATCAGATTCGCTGCTACATGCGCCTGCATATGATGCACTGCCAGCAACGGAACTTCCAGCGCCAGGGCCATGGATTTGGCAAATTGTGCGCCTACCAGCAACGAACCAATCAGTCCGGGTGCTTGTGTAAAGGCAATGCCATTCAAGTCCTGTTGCGTTACCTGTGCTTTTTTTAAAGCTTCTTCCACCACAGGTACAATATGTTCCATGTGGGCACGGCTGGCCAACTCGGGCACAACCCCGCCGTATTGTTCATGTACTGATTGAGAAGCGATGATGTTTGACAAAATTTTCCCATCCCTGCACACAGCGGCAGAGGTTTCATCGCAGGAAGACTCAATAGCGAGGATGGTAACCATATTCATAATTCTGAACCCAAAGGTAAAGGAAGCCGGGCAGCAGTTTTACTTACTGCGTATGGCAGCCACCGGATCCATACGGGCAGCAATGAATGCGGGGATAATTCCAGCCAGCACCCCTGTTATGATACAGGTGACGACCGCACCCAGGAACAGTTTCATAGAAATAAAGACTTCGAATTTCAAGACATTTGTAAGGATAAAAGTCAGTACAAATACCATCACTAATCCAATAATTCCACCCAGCACACACAGGAAGGCGCTTTCCATCAGGAATTCGCTGAGAATGGTACGGCGTTTGGCACCGATTGCTTTTTTAAGACCGATGATACTGGTACGTTCCCGTACTGTCACGAACATGATGTTGGCCACACCAAATATGCCCACAATAAAGGACAGAATGGTAATGGCAATACCGCCGATGGTCATACCACCGAAGATGGAGTTGATCTGGGCTGAACCGGAACTCACATCGTTAAGCGCAAAATTATCTTCATCCTTTGGGCTCAGGCGGCGAATACTACGCATGACTCCTTTCAATTCATTTTTCAAATCCTCAGAGGGAACATTTTCTTTACCCTTAACGATTATAAAACCATCACTGCGTTCCTCACTACCCACCTGGCTGGCAAACCGGTAAGGAATCATTATGACATTATCAAAATCCCAACCACCAATCAGGTTTTGACCTTGTTTTTTAATTACACCAATCACATCTACTTTCCTTCCCTTGATATCCACCGTTTTTCCCACGGCGGTTTCCGGTCTGTCAAACAATTTTTCCGCCACATTATAACCCAGTACAACTGAAGGTGAACCAAAACTGAATTCACTCAACGACAAATACCTTCCATAACCAATTTCAACCGGTTGGATGCGATCAAAATCTTCAGTGATTCCATACCAATTCACACTTGCAAGGGAAACATCTTTATAATCAATAGCAGATGCGTTGAAATAAGAATAAGCCACTGCTTCTGCAAGAGAAGTTTTTTCTTTAACCGGCGTTAATTCTTTGAACTTGGTATTGGGACGGCTCATATACTTCCACCAGGGGTATTCTCCGCCACCACCCCAGGGCCATTTTTGAATATAAATAGTATTGTTTCCAAAAGACTTCAGGGAGTTTTGTACATTTTTTTGCAAGCTGCCTACCGTTGCCATAACACTGATGATGCAAAAAATACCGAACGTAATTCCCAATAAACTAAGAAACGTACGAAGCTTGTTTTTCTTCAGCTCCTGAACAGCAAATAAAAGGCTGTTCCAAAAAATTTCAAAGGTTTTCCGCATGCCCAAATTTAGAGCTTCTTACGCACCTGAACTGAAAAATATTACAGGCGGAAGCTTACCTTTGCGGGCCGATAAAAGCCTCGAGGTGTAAGGTTATAGCCATTGGTCCCGACCAGTAACACCGGGATGTAAGGTCAAGAAGAAATCGCCGGAAGTCGTGGGATGTCATTAAATCAACATCTCGATTCCCGTAAAAACAAAGACATGAAGTACGCAAACGAAATACAACGCCGCCGCACTTTTGCCATCATTTCGCATCCCGATGCCGGTAAAACCACACTTACAGAAAAGTTACTTTTGTTTGGTGGTGCTATACAGGTAGCCGGAGCGGTTAAGAGCAATAAAATTAAAAAGCACGCAACGAGCGACTTTATGGAAATTGAGCGCCAACGTGGTATTTCGGTAGCCACCTCCGTAATGACCTTTGAATACAACAACACCCTCATTAACCTGCTGGATACACCCGGTCACAAAGACTTTGCAGAAGATACGTACCGCACCCTTACTGCTGTAGACAGTGTAATTCTTGTGATTGACAGTGTAAACGGCGTGGAAGATCAAACCCGCCGCCTGATGGAAGTGTGCCGCATGCGGGATACACCGGTGATTGTGTTCATCAACAAGATGGACCGGGATGGTAAAAACCGGTTTGATTTACTGGAAGAAATTGAAAAAGAACTGAATCTTCATCTGCACCCCATGACCTGGCCCATCAACAGTGGAAAGGATTTTAAGGGAGTATACGACCTGCACAATAAAAGCCTGGTTTTATTCACTGCCAATACAAAAGCAACGGATGAAGATGTGGTGGACATTCAAAACCTGAATGATTCAATTCTGGATAAGAAAATCGGAGAACTGGATGCAGCAACCTTACGGGAAGATGTGGAACTGGTGGATGGCGTGCATGGTGAATTGAATGTAAATGAATACCTGAAAGGAAAAGTTGCTCCCGTATTTTTTGGAAGTGCTGTCAACAATTTCGGGGTAAAAGAACTGCTGAATACATTTATACGGGTTGCACCGCTGCCTCAAAGCCGGGAAACCTCCACCCGGCACCTGGATGTACAGGAAGATAAGTTCAGCGGTTTTATTTTTAAGATTCACGCCAATCTCGATCCCAAACACCGTGACAGGATTGCGTTCCTGCGGGTATGTTCCGGCAAATTTGAACGCAACAAATATTATCATCATGTGCGCCTTGATAAGGATGTTCGTTTCAGTAATCCTTATTCCTTCATGGCCCGCCAGAAAGATGTAATTGAAGAAGCCTATCCAGGCGATGTGGTGGGTTTGTTTGATACCGGCAACTTTAAAATCGGAGATACGCTGACAGAAGGTGAAAACTTTTATTTCACCGGCATTCCGTCGTTCTCTCCTGAATTGTTTAAAGAGGTGATCAATAAGGATCCGATGAAGACCAAACAACTGGAGAAAGGACTACTTCAACTTACTGATGAAGGTGTTGCCCAGCTGTTCACACAGTTTGGCGGCACGAAAAAAATTATTGGTTGCGTAGGCGAACTGCAGTTTGAAGTGATTCAATACCGCTTGCTGCAGGAGTATGGCGCCAGTGCAGAGTTCCGCTCCCTTCCTTATTACAAAGCCTGCTGGATCACCAGTAAAGATGCAAAAAAGCTGGATGATTTCACCCGCTTTAAAACCAATAATATTGCAGCTGATAAAGATGGGCACCTGGTGTACCTGGCCCAAAGTGAGTGGTTTTTAAATACAGAGCGACAGAATAACCCCGATATTGAATTTCACTTTACCAGTGAAATTCATAAAGAGGGTCTTTAAGAATTGAGATACGTTCTGCTGAAAAAAATTACACTTTCCCTACCCGCTCCATCATTTTTTCCACCAGCTTGTAAGTGGCCGGACAGTACTCCACGTTTTGTTTGTACACATGCACCCATTCGGTAAAGGGCTTTTTGTGATGGTGCGGAAAACCGGCACAATCAGCCGGACGTATTTCATAAATGCTGCACATGTTGGTCTTGAGATCCAGAAACTGGCAGGGTTGCTTTTTATTCATCCAGTCACCGGTACTTCTTTCCTTGTACAACCATTTTTCTTTAAACTCGTCCGGTGTTTGATTAAAGTGTGCTGCAATACGTTTGATATCTTTGCTCGTAAAGGTGGGCGTCATGGTTTTGCAGCAGTTGGCACAGGCAAGACAGTCTGTTTCAGCCCACACCTCTTTATCCGCTTCCGCAGCAATCTTATTTAACCCTTTTGGCTTTACGGTTTCCAACCGGGTAAGAAAATAACGGAACCGGCGGCGGCTACTTTTCATTAATCGCTTAAAAATGGGCAGATACATGGGCTTCTCAAACTGCATGGAGTCTTAAAATTAGATCGGCGAATATAAATCTTCTTACCTTTCATGCCGCATTCTGTGAACAACTGTAAAAATTAATTTCCTTCATGTGGGACGTTTATAAAAAGGGATTTAAAGCATATCTGCAGTTGGAACGTTCACTCAGTGATCATTCGGTAGAGGCCTATCTACACGATGTGGAACTGCTTACGCAATATCTGGCCGTATCAGGAGAAGCAATCGCACCTTCCTCCCTTGAGCTACGGCATTTACAGGATTTCCTGAAATATATTGGAGAACTGGGGCTGAATGCTGCCAGCCAGTCACGCATCATTTCCGGATTGCGGCAGTTTTTCAAATACTGCCTGTTAGAGCAACTTTCTGTAACCGACCCAACCGTATTACTGGAAGCACCCAGGCAACGCCGTAGTCTGCCGGATGTGCTTACCTATAATGAAATTGAGTCCATGCTTGCAGCCATTGACCTCAGTAAACCGGAAGGAGGCCGTAACAAAGCCATTCTTGAAACAATGTATGGTTGCGGTTTACGGGTAAGTGAAGTAACTCAGTTGAAAATTTCTCAATTGTACCTGGATGTTGGCTTCATTCGTGTTACCGGTAAAGGAGATAAAGAACGTCTTGTACCGATAGGAAGAAGTGCCATAAAGTACATCAACTTGTATAAAAACAACATCAGGGTTCATTTACCCGTGCAGAAAGGAAAGGAAGATTTCCTGTTTCTCAACCGAAGGGGTCATCCCCTAACCCGTGTCATGATTTTCATGATAATCAAAGAGTTGGCCAAGAAAGCGGAGATTACTAAAAACATATCGCCTCATACCTTCCGGCATTCCTTTGCCACTCACCTCGTAGAAGGCGGTGCTGATTTACGTGCTGTTCAGGAAATGCTGGGCCACGAAAGCATCACTACCACTGAAATATATACTCACCTGAACAGGGAATTCCTCAGAAAAACACTGGAACAATTCCATCCCGGCTTTGGAAAAAACAAGTGAACAGGCACCTTTCATCTCTTTTTTCTGCAATTCATCAAATCTGTCAATACAAACCAGCTAACAACAGTACCTTTAGCTTCAAAATCACCATTAATATGAAACGTTTGTTTTTGCTTTTAATTTGCGGAGCTTCTCTTTATGCAGCTTCTGCTCAACAGTTACGCACACCCCAGCCTTCGACCACACAAACCATCAAACAGGATTTCGGCTTAGGCAGTATTGAATTGAGCTATAGCCGTCCGAATGTAAAAGGGCGTAAAGTTTTTGGGGAACTTGTTCCCTATGGAAAAGTATGGCGTACCGGTGCTAACAATGCCACCACCATTACCTTCTCCGATGATGTGATGATTGGCGGAACAAAAGTTGCACCGGGCAAATATGGTATTTTATCGATTCCGGATGCCAGTGAATGGACCTTGATTCTCACAAAACAAACCAATGTTACATCTCCTGCTGCCTACAAGCAAGACCAGGATGTTGTGCGTGTAAAGTCAAAAATCCGCACAGTTTCTTCACCCAAAGAAACCTTTACCATGGTCTTTGCCAATGTAACAGATACGCAATGCGAACTGCAGATTATGTGGGATAACACATCCGTTTCTCTACCGATCAATACAGAAGTGGATAGCAAAGTGATGAAACAAATTGAGTCCACCTTATTAAAAGACAGCAGGCCTTATTATGCAGCTGCTGTTTATTATGTTGATAACGGAAAAGATCTCAACCAGGCAGTAGAATGGTTTAACAAAGCCATTGAACAAAACCCGAAAGCATATTGGGTGCACTATCAAAAAGCACGTGCGCTGGCAAAACAAGGTAAAAAGAAAGAAGCCTTGGAAGTATCCAATAAATCAATGGAGTTAGCGAAAGAAGCACAAAACGACGATTATGTACAGTTAAACCTCAAATTGCAGGCCGAACTGAAATAAAGAATTCCTTTTAGAAAAAAATCCCCGCTGTTTAAGAACAAGAGCGGGGATTTTCTTTTCAGGAAATCTGTATGTTATTTACGCAGAATATAAGAACTGGGAAGATTGACATTTTGAATATCAAACTGATTTACTTTATCAAGATAGTAGCTGCTAAGATCACAGCAGGCCGTTTGCAGATTGTTATATCCAAAGACAAGCGAATCCGTAACCACATTGTTTAAAACGAGATAATACACAGCGTAATTTTTATTTACAGTAAATCCTGTAGTAATGAGGCTGTCTGCCGTTCCGTTTCCATTCTTTAAAATGATAAAAACACGGTTTATTTCCTCAACAGCAGCATTGCCAACCTTACGGGCTCGAATGCGAACCTGGGCGGTATCATACAATTTCGCTGGTCCTGTTAGTAAATCCTGATCGGCACTATTTAAAAGACGTAATCCGATTGATGAAGGAATTACATTGGGGCATTCTTCACTGCCACAGTCTTTACCACAGGCAGTAAGAAGAAAAGAGGCCAATAAAACAATTCCCATTTTTGCTGTTACTGATTTCATGGCGTAAAGTTAGGATCATTCTTTTGTAAGCGGCCTTCGTACCGGTGTTAAAATTTGAATGATGAAGGAAAACAGGAGCACGCATACGGCCCCGATGACGTTTAACCAAAGAAAAGATATAAGATCCAGGTAATAAACAGCGATAACAACCATCTCAGAAAGTACAGCCGCCACAAATACAGCATTTCCTTTTACAAATTTCATATAAAATGCTACCAGGAAAATACCCAGGATCGTACCGTAAAACCAACTTCCCAATATGTTGACTGCTTCAATCAGGCTGTTTCCCAAATTGTAGGCAAACTGGGCAATCACAATACAGAAAACACCCCACAACAGCGTATACATTTTTCCCCAGCGGTACTCCTGCTCGGCTGTAAGCGTTTGCCGGGTAAACTTCTTGTGAAAATCAATCATGGTGCAGGAAGCCAGTGAATTTAAAGCAGCAGCAATACTGCCCCAGGCAGCGAGAAAGATAATAGCAATGATCAACCCTACCAGGCCAACAGGTAAAACATCTCCTACAAAACGGAGGAAGATATAATTTGTATCATTCGTATCAGCCCCGGGATTTACTTTCTTAATGAGTTGCTGAATATTTTTTCTGATGCTTTTTCCCTCTGTTTCCACTCCTTGTAGTTGCAGTCGCAAGTTGTCAATAGCCGGTTGATCCTCTTTCTTTAAGGCACTGCTGAGCGCTGTTGCCAGCTCCTTTTTCCGGCTTTGTAATTGTGTAAATGCGGCCGTTTCTTCACGGTACTCAGTTGCATAGGTACTTGCCAACACCTGTTGCTCCTGTGCCTGGTTAAAAAAAGCTGGTGCTTTGAAAAAAGAATAATAGGCAAAGAGTAAACAGCCAATCAGTAGAATCAGAAATTGCAGTGGTACTTTTACCAAGCCATTCATCAGCAAACTCACCCGGCTTTGTTTTTCATCTTTTGCTGTAAGATAGCGCCCCACCTGGCTCTGATCGGTACCAAAGTAACTCAATGCCAGAAAAAAACCACCAATGAGTCCGCTCCAGATGTTATACCGGTCTTTCCAGTCAAATCCATGTTCTGTTTGACCGGTTGTAATGACATTCAGTTTTCCGCTTTTGCCGGCAATATGCAGGGCATCGGTAAAACCAACGCCTTCCGGTAGTGATTGCACAGCATAATACGCAGCAATGAACATGGCAATGTAGATGATTACAAACTGCAATTGCTGGGTATAGGCAACAGCTTTTGCACCACCGGTAACGGTATAAATAATCAGCAATCCACCCATGAAAATATTCGTCCAGTAAATATCCCATCCCAGCATACTATGTAACACCAGTGATGGGGCAAAAACGCTGATACCCGTGCTTAATCCTCTTGATAACAGAAAAAGGAATGAAGTCAGCATACGTGTTTTTCCATCAAACCGCTGTTCGAGGAATTCGTAGGCAGTGAACAACTTTAACCGGTGAAACAACGGTACGAAGGTGATGGCCAGTACAATCATAGCCAGGGGCAGACCAAAGTAATATTGTACAAACCGCATTCCATCGGTATAAGCTTGCCCGGGTGCCGTAAGAAACGTAATGGCGCTGGCCTGTGTACCCATGATGCTCAGCAATACCATCCACCAGGGCATTTGCCGATTGCTGAGAAAATAACCTTCCAGGTTCCGGCTGGTTGAGCTTTTGTATATGCCGAACGCAATTACACCCAACAGTGTAATCACCAGTACAATCCAATCGGCAGCTTGAAAATTCATGTAAAATGGCGGGTGAAAAAATGAAAGAATACAATCAACGCAAGCAGTGTGCCACCAACGAGCAGATACCACCTGAGCCAAAAGGCACGACCAGATTGTTGCTTGTTCATTGTTTTACTTTTTTTCGGTTGTACGGAACAGGTAAGCCAACAAAACACTGAGACCGATGCCGAGTAACAAACCATAGGCAATGCGCTTACTGAAAAAACCAATCAATAAGCCCAGTACGACTCCAATTAATAACGTCCGTTCAATGGTTGTCTGCCGTTTCCGTTCCATACATTTTTGAGACTGTAAATCTAATGGTATTCATTTGATTTACTACTGCTGTTGCGGAGCTGCAAGTAAATTCGCCAGCAGCCGGTAAGCACCTGGTACACCCGCAGGCAACTGCCGGAACAATGCCAGCCCCGTATAAATAAATCTTCCCTTTCCGTAATCAGCAACGACCAGGCTGCCTTTGCGTTCCGGTTCACCAGCGTCGTTCATTCCAAGAATAGGTGTGTAGGAAGCATCCAGCTGATCGGCTTCATAAACGCTGCGTTCCTGTATCCATCCTTCAAAATCGTTACCAGTAATTTTATTCGGATAGTTCAGTACCGGGTGAGCGGGTGCAAGAAAACGAACCCCGGTATTTTCTTCGGTTACACGGTTACGTGATATTGTAAACGGAAAGGGGGAAATTTTTGCCCGTATGGGCCCAATCTGGCTGCTGGTATTATACTGCACCAGCAATACCCCACCCTGTTTTACATACTGCATCAACAGATCATACGCATTGCTGAGCCAGGGATGCACATTGTAGGCCCGAACACCGGTAACCACCGCATCAAACGATTGCAACAGCTCAGGGGTAAGATTTTTTTCATCCAGAAACTGCACCTCATAACCCATCTGTTGCATCGCTTCTGCAACTTTATCACCTGCCCCTTTGATATATCCAATCTTTTTACCAGTGATTTTTACATCTGCTTTAAAAGATTTTATTTCTGCTTTGTCAAAAAAATTGATCCGGGGAATGTGATCGTAGCTGATTTCATGGTAGCTGTCTTTTAATTCTGTACTGCCATTCATCGCCCAAAACCGAATAGTACTTGTTAATTGCGATCCGGGAATCTGTACCGGCACAGCGACCTCCGTATTAGCAGGAAGCATGGAGCCCGGTTGTGCGTTGTTGATTTTTGTGGTCAATACACCATTGGTTCCCTGACTTTTAACAGTGAGAGCATCGTTTGCAATTTTCATAAAGGAGCGCAAAGTGACAAAGCCTGTCTTTCCTGCTGTATCGGTTGATACAAATACTTTAGGCTCCACCTCCAATGAAACGGCCGGCATAACTGCCAATGGCCAGTAAATTTCTCCTTTTACCGGATCAGTAAACCGGTACTGAACAGGCTTTTGGAAGGAAAAGGTTTCACCCCCGATTGCAACCATAAAAGTGGCAGAAAAAGGAGCCTCATTTTCGGCCTTCCCGATCAGTCGTTGATCTGATACTATAAAACTTCCGTTGGGCGGTTGTTGCAACCAGTAAGGTTGCGATAAAGGTTGATCCGGCGCAACTACAAACCCAAAACGTTCACGAACTAACTGATTCATCTGCATATCCCGAACGGTCATAACCGTATCTTTCTGATTGGAAAGGAAGACGCTCTTCAACTGAACAGGAATATTACTCCGGGAAACAATGGTGGTTGTAACATGCAAGGAATCGCCCCGCACTGCATATTGTTCCTGCGAAGTTGCTTCCATATACAATCCAGCACAGGCCTCAATCAGACTTACTAACTCTATCAGTTTTTGATCTTTCCAATAAGAAGCAGGCAACTTACCAACAGCTCTGTAGATACTGATCAAATGCTTAAGAGAAGCGGAAGGATTTTCGATTGAAAAGGACTGTATGACTGCCTCAATCTGTTTTGTGATTGCTGCACCTCCCGGAACTCGGCTCCAGTTAGTTGGCACAGCTTCCATAAAATCGGATGTTGCAGTGTCGCCATTAACATGAGTAAAGAATTCAAACTGCTCACCCCGTTGACGGGCGACACCAAAGCCCTGGCTTTTATGCTGACTTCTGCTTTCACTGGCAAGCTCACCGTAGCTTTTGCCCAACAGCGGATTAAATACGCCCACGTTTAGTTTCATTTGGTCGGGTGCCGTCGTATTACTGCTACCGAAATTAAATGTGTTCCACAAAATTCGTTTTGCCTTCCAGGGTTTTACGCCGAACGCAAATTGTTCAGGATAACGGTTAGGATCAGCCGCAGCAACAAATGCTTCCTGCGCCAGTACAGCAGAGGCAGAATGATGACCGTGCCCGGCACGGCTGTCGGGCGGAAAACGGGTGATGATGACATCGGGTTGAAATGTACGGATCACCCACACAACATCTCCCAGAATTTTTTCTTTGTTCCAGATGCGGAGTGCTTCATCAGTAGATTTTGAAAAACCAAAGTCATAAGCACGGGTAAAAAACTGTTCAGCTCCGTCAATGCGCCTGGCAGCAAGTAGTTCCTGGGTCCGGATTAATCCCAGTTCCACACCTTGCTCATCTCCGATCAGGTTCTGACCACCATCACCTCGGGTGATGCTGAGGTAACCGGTACGATATAACCGTTCTTTTGACAGGTAGGCCAGCAGACGGGTATTTTCATCGTCGGGGTGAGCTGCTATGTACAACACACTCCCCGTGACTTTCAGTTTTTTCATAGCCAGTAAAATATCTGCACTGTTCATGACAGCAGGTGTTTGAGCTATCATACTGCTGATTGAAAACAGAAAGGCAAAAGCAAGCAGGAATTGTTTCATCGGATTATTGTGCATTTAGATATTCAAGAATCTGAAAAGCGATCGTTTCCACTTCATTTGCAGTGTTGCTTAACACAACCACTGCTTTTTGAGAAGCCCGGTCAATCAACAATGTGGAGCGGTAACCACCGGTACCACCACTGTGTGTGATATATTGACGGCCTTTTGCTGTGATCAGGTACCAACCCAATCCTATTTTTGTGGTGGCTGATATTGTAAAGGTTGGTTGCAGCGTAAGTTCCAATGCTGCGGCCAGTTCTTTTTTACCCGGCTTCAGCACAAAAGCTGCATACTTCAGCAGATCAGTAGCTGTAGAATGTAAAGCACCAGCCGGAGCAAATGCCTGGAAGGTCCATGGGCTTGCTGGTTCGCCCACTCCGTTGTAACAAGAAGTATAATTCACTTTTTTTATACGGTTGGGAAACTGCCCTGTTTGCTTCAATTGCAATGGCTTTGCTATTTGTTGCTGCACGAGGGAAGACCAGCTTTTACTTTGTCTGTCTTCCAGCATATTTCCTAAAATCGCTACAGCCATATTAGAATAGTCATGTGCTTTACCAGGCTCACGGTAAGGCACAAATGATTTTACATATTGGTACAACAATTCTTTTGAATAACCGTGGTATGGGTCTTGATTGGCATATCCAGATACAGTCCTGAAATTTAAAGGAAGTGACGGAATACCAGAGGTATGATTGCTCAGCATTTGCACAGTGATGGGCTTCCCTTTCCATTCCATGCGGGAAAGTTGAACGGGCAGATAGATACTGATACAGGAATCAAGGTAAAATTTTCCACGCTTCACTTCGAGTGCCAATAACAAGGCCGTAAATGTTTTACTGATAGAACCAATTTCGAACAAGCTGTTGGCGGTTGGAAGAATGCCGCTTCCTTTTTTCGTTTCACCGTAACCATAAAACGAAGTTGTTCCATCAGAAAGAATTCCAATTGAAATTCCTGCTGCATAACTGGTGCGGACATATGAACGGACAACTGAATCAACTTTCTTATCAGTTGTTGTTTGCAGTGCATTAGAACTGTTGATGCTTGTATCCTGCCCGGGTACAAAATACTTCCGCAAGGCAAATCCGGATATTGAATCAGCATCACTTAAAGTAAGAATCAGCGATAAAGAAGTTTCATCAAAATGAGCTTTATAAAAATGAGTGCGGTTTTGTTTACGATCAAACGTCAGCGATTGGATGTTACCAAGAGCGGTTCGTTGCAGTTGCGAAAACTGACCTGCAAACATGGCAAGGGGCACTTTCGAGCGAAACGTACTGTCGCACATTTGATGAATCCGCTGCCAGTTTCCGTTTTTGATGGACTGAAAAACCAATTGGGCAACAGAATCTGTTTTTGCATCAGGCATCTGTGCAAAAGCCGGTGTGGTGTGGAGAAGAACCAAACATAAAAGGAGTTTGTTCATGTCACATCTGTTTTGATAAGCTAAATTTCTCCGGAAATACGATTGACCAACTGCGAAGTTAACCGGCTCCGGTACATGCACGTAACCACTCACATAAATTCAGAAAGCAACAGCCCCGTTGCGAAATGTAACGGGGCTGTATCAAAGTATCGTTTTGATCAGAAAAAAACAGCATTGCAAAGCATCAGCTTTCCGTTTTCCCAAAAACTGCGGAACAGAACATCATCGGTAAGGTATACAACCGAGCCTCTGCCCATATCCTGTACCCCAAACAACAGGCCATCTTTGAGTCTGTTTTTCAACAGTGAACCTACAAAACCGGCTTTTTGAGCTTCTTTCTTTATTACACCTACATTCCAGCCATTGCCATTAAAAAACTCGTAAAGATTGTCATCCTG
Source organism: Chitinophaga pinensis (assembly GCA_943368955.1). Taxonomy (GTDB): domain Bacteria; phylum Bacteroidota; class Bacteroidia; order Chitinophagales; family Chitinophagaceae; genus Lacibacter; species Lacibacter pinensis_A. The sequence goes on along the minus strand of CALRLY020000002.1, from coordinate 54,258 downwards.
TTTGAGTGTGTAATAATAATCCGGATAACCAAATGCAAGTGGGTGGGTGGCATCCAGTTCCACTTTGAACACAGAACCCGGGGTGATGTTCCTGATATAATCACGTTCCCTGTTTTCATATTTCATCAGTGGAGCGTAGATATCTTTTTTATCTGTTGCGTCTTCTTCTTTTTTCGGTTTAAGTCCCCAATCGAGTCGTGCCAGCCCTGCAGTTGCCGATTCCAGTGCAATCAGCCGACCTCCCCTGTTAATCCATTCTTTCAATTGCTCAGCGGCGGCTTTATCATTCAGAAAACGGTAATTTCCATCGGCCATAATAATCACATCTGTTTCGCTGAGGTTCATACGGCTGAAGTCGGTTGCATTGACTAACGTCAACGGGTAGTCTAACTGCTGGTCAAAGAAATGCCAGATGGCTCCGGCTGCATTTGAATTAACACCTTCGCCAGATAACAAAACCACACGACGGTACCGAATGGGTGTAATAAGATCGCTTCCGAAATCGCCTCCCTGGTCAACAAAACCGGTTGTAACAGGCTGTGCATATACACCGGCTTCATCACATGCATCTTTCACGATATTCCACAATTTACTTCCCTTCGACTCATTACTGGTTTTCAGTACAATAACAGACCCCCGGCTGAATTTCTGTCCTTTGATTTCGAAAGGAACTTCGCTATACCGAAGGGTTACACCAGCCTGCAGCAGATTTCCTGCAGCACGGGCACTATTCACTCCTATCCATGGAATTACATACGCATAAGCATCAACCCCTGTATTGGCAGGACGAGCAGGTGCTTTATAGGCGCTACCGTTTATCCGATCTTTACTTGCATAAGCCGTTACGCCATACGCATAAGGCATGCTCCAGGCAGTAATGTCGTAGGTTGATGAATCGGACAGCTTGGTTACCGGCTCAAACAAAACCTGCACCATGGCTGAGCGTGGCTGAAATGCGCTGATTACTACATCTCCATCGGCCAGTGAAAAAGATTCTTCCCTGTTGGTATGATAATTCCAACCTTTCCCAACTCCTGTTCCACTATTGTATTGTATACCGTTGCGGTCAAGCAGTTGCAGCAGCGATTCAATCCGCTGGGCATCAGCCGGTTGATATTTGATCACATAGGTTTTGTAATCACCATACCCGGTACTTACTGCTTTCGAGAAAAACTTTCTATATTCTGTAATCAGCCGGGCGGCATTACGGGAAGCCGTTTCGAGTGTACTGAGTCCGGTGGTATAATGATGCTGCACCCGGTCAACAAGGGTGAGTGAATCGCCCCACTGTGTAAAAGCAGCAAGCCCGGCGCCGATACCTCCCTGCTCAAATGTCATACCAATAGCCCCATTGTAAGTGGGATAGGTATCACCGTAAGAAGGATACAATAAGTCAAACCGCATTTTGGTGAAATACACCCAGCCATTGGCATCAAAATAACGGGCATTGTTCCGGCCAATCAACTCCTGGAACTCCCGTTGCCACGGAGTAATCACTTCATGATAAGGCTCTGCAGCCGGCGCAAAATAATACGGTGAATTAACTCCCTGCTCATGATAGTCTACATGCACCTGCGGCATCCATTTATTATACAAAGCCACCCGTTGCCTGCTTTCCACCTGAGTTTGCCAGGCCCAATCACGGTTGAGATCAAAATTATAATGGTTACTACGTCCGCCCGGCCATGGCTCTCTGTGCTCTCTGGCATCCATACGTGCATTCGCCGATTTTCCAACTACAGAATTAAACCAATTGATATAACGGTCACGGCCATCCGGATTAATACACGGATCTATCACGGCTACCGCATTGCGGAGCCACTCTTTGGAAGCAGCATGAGCAGGATCCACCAATGTGAACAGTGTCAGCATCGCAGCCTCACTGGATGATGTTTCATTTCCATGTACATTGTAACTGAGCCATACAAGGGCAGGTGTATTTTCTGTGGGGGCCATGCGGTCTTTTGAAAGGTTTGCCAACCGCAGATTATTGAGCCGGATCTGCTCCAGGTTGTTGATATGCTCCTCAGCCGATACAAACACAACCAGCAGGGGTCTGCCTTCGTTTGTAACACCATATTGCTCGAGGCGTACCAGTTTTGTGGCGTTGGCTGCCACATGCCTGAAATAAGCTTCAATTTTCCAGTGGGGCGTGTAACGGGTTCCTACTTTATACCCAAGAAATTGTTCGGGGCTTTGAACCTGTGCCGTAAGAATACCGTAAATAAAAAAACCGGTCAAAAGGAGCAATGATTTTTTCATATCTGATTTTTAAATGATTGTTACAGGATAGTACCTTCTTTAAAGTTTACCTTCCCTCATGAAATCATCCTGAATCCTGGAAAACATGCAGACAAGAACTTTAAGACGTCGAAAATAAAAAAAGCGGCGGACTTTTCGTCTACCGCTTATGTACAGTTGGTTTTGGTTGCCGCAAGATAAGGGTTGTTTCATTTAAAAATTTAATTTCGGAGAAAGTTTTCCCAATCTGCATATGAAACAAAACATACTTTTTGTCAGATACAGACTCACTCTTTCCCTTTTCCTGTTGCTGCTGCAGGCTCCCTCTTCGGCTCAATGGAATGCATACCGGTACACGATTGAAAAAAAAGTAGAATGTGGCAACGGAGCCGTGGTAAGTGCTCACCCGTTAGCAAGCCAGGTAGGCGTCACCATTCTGAAAAAGGGTGGAAATGCATTTGACGCTGCCATTGCCACCCAACTGGCATTGGCGGTTGTTTACCCCGGAGCCGGCAACCTCGGCGGAGGTGGTTTTTTGGTTGGCTATACTGCCGACACAAAAACAATTGCACTGGATTACAGGGAAAAAGCACCTGCTGCTGCACAAAGAGATATGTACCTGAATGCCGCAGGTGAGGCACAAACCCAACTAAGCCAAAACGGACATTTGGCAGCCGGCGTACCGGGTACCGTGGCCGGATTGTTTACCACTCACCAATACGCAAAACTGCCGTTTGCACAACTCATTCAACCGGCAATCGAGTTGGCTGAAAAAGGATTTGTCATTACAGAAGCCGAAGCCAGGTCTCTCAACAGAAACATGGGCGATTTTATACAGTACAGTACCCGGCCTTCCGCCTTTATCCGTTATGGCGGATGGAAAGCAGGCGACACCTTAGTTCAGAAAGAACTGGCAACCACGCTCAAACGAATCAGGGATGCTGGTCAAAAGGGTTTCTATGAAGGAGAAACAGCCCGCCTTATTGTTGCTGAAATGAAACGGGGAGGCGGATTGATAACATTGAGTGATCTGAGAGAATACAAAACAGCCGTTCGTGAGGTTATGCAATCAACCTACAAGGATTACACGATTTTAGGAATGCCCCTGGTGAGTAGTGGCGGGGTTCTGATTCAGCAAATGCTGGGCATGACGGAACCTTTTTCCATCGAACGTTTTGGGTTTCATTCGCCCCGCTCGGTGCAGCTGATGATTGAAGTTGAACGGCGTGCCTTTGCAGACCGGGCCCAATACCTGGGCGATGTCGATTTTGTAAAAGTGCCGGTGAAAACACTCACCTCCCCTGCTTACCTGCAGCAGCGGATGGCCGATTATGATTCTACGAAAGCAGGCAACAGCAGCACAACACGCTATGGAAACATAGCTCCCGAAAGTGAAGAAACCACTCACCTGAGCGTGTATGACCGTTTTGGCAATGCTGTAGCCGTTACCACTACCCTCAATGGTGGGTACGGAAGCCGCACGGTTGTGGGAGGTGCCGGCTTTCTGCTCAACAATGAAATGGATGATTTCAGCATCAAGCCGGGCGTACCCAATATGTATGGAGCGCTGGGTACCGAAGCCAACGCCATTGCCCCCGGCAAACGGATGCTGAGCTCCATGACACCAACTATCGTTTTAAAAAACAAACAACCCTTTCTCGTCATTGGCACACCAGGCGGAACCACCATCCCCACCCAGGTGTACCAGATTTTGGTGAATGTGCTTGACTTTAATATGAGCCTGGAAGCAGCCATTCAATCTCCCAGGTTTCATCACCAATGGATGCCGGATGTTGTTTACGTGGAGAAAGACTTTCCTGCCGTTGTTCGTGACCGATTAAAAGAAATGGGCTATGAAATCACAGAACGGGGAGCCATTGGCCGTGCGGAGGGCATTCTTATCTCCAAGGGCCGCATAACAGCTGTAGGAGATAAACGGGGCGATGACCATGCTGCCGGTTATTAATGAATTTAAAAAGTACGTTTATGAGTTTGGCAACTGTATTTGTGCAATCGTATGTAAAACTGGCACTTTATTATAAACAACTGGGCGATCAAACCTTTACCCAACTGGCGGAAGCTGAGTTTCACTTTCAACCCGGCCCGGAAAGCAACAGCATTGCAGTTATCATCCGCCACCTGCACGGTAATATGCTGAGCCGGTTTACCAACTTTTTAACTGAAGATGGCGAAAAAGAATGGCGGCATCGGGACCATGAGTTTGAAGAAAAACCGCTGTCGAAAGAGCAATTGATACAGTTATGGAATGAAGGTTGGACTTGTTTTTTAACAGCCGTACAGGCATTAACCGAAGCCGATCTTCTTTCCCCGATTACCATCCGGCAGGAGCCGCTTACGGTTATAGATGCATTGAACCGGCAACTGGCCCATTACCCCTACCATGTAGGTCAAATTGTGTACCTGGGCCGCTTGCAAAAAGGCGATGCATGGCAGAGTCTTTCCATACCCAAAGGCCAATCGCATCAGTATCATGAGCAAATGAAAGAGCAGCACAAAGCATGAAAACAACACTTTCTTACTTACCCGGCCGCACAACCGTAATCAATGGAACAGAATATCTCTTTTTCTCCGGCTACTCCTACCTCGGGCTGGGAGCAGTACCTGCCTTTACACAATACGTAAAAGAGGGAATTGACCGGTATGGAATCGTGTATCCATCCTCCCGCATTTCCAACACACCCCTGGATCTGTACCAATCGTTTGAAACAGCACTTGCCCGTTTTACGCATACGGAGGCAGCCGCTGTTTTCTCATCGGGATTTTTATCTGCACGTACTGCAGTTGAAACAGCCGCACAGTATATGCCAGTGTATTGCCGCGAACATACACACCCGGCTTCCAGTGCCGTAGCCGGGGTAAAACAGATTCCCGAAACCCAAAGCTGGGAATCATTTTTAGAAGAACGCAGTCATGCAAGAGAGTTTCAGTTTGCCTGGGCAGCAGATAGTGTCAATCCAACTTTTGGGCGTATTCACGACTTCCGGTTTTTACAGAATCTTCCCTCTGAATTCAGCATCTTGCTGGTTGTTGACGATTCACACGGTATCGGTTGGCTGGGCGAAGATGGACGGGGTATTTCTTCTCTCATGCAGTTACCCGGCAACGTGAGTTTACTGCTGAACTTTTCCCTTTCGAAAGCCTTTCACCTGAACGGCGGTGCCATTTGCGGTAGCAGTAATTGGATTGATCGGGTAAAACATCATGTCAACTTCACTACCAGTACTCCTGTAATGCCAGCGCTGGTGTATGCGTGGCTGCAAGCGGGAGAACTGATACAGCAGCAGCGGCATCAACTACTCCAAAACATCGCCCGTTTGCAAAAACTCACAACAAACGATACATTTGTCGAAAATGAAGGAACGCCCGTGTTTTTTGTAGATCTTCCCGGAATTGCTCCGTATCTGCTGCAAAACCGTGTTATCATTTCTTCCTTTTCGTATCCACATCCTGAGAACAGTCCGGAAAACCGAATTATAGTCAATGCACTTCACCATGCATCTGACCTTGAACAACTGGCTGATTTAATGAAGTTATTTTACAAACAAACCAACACATGAAACAACTACTATTGCTGTTTGCATTCGTACTGCTGATGAACATATCGCTCCCTGCCCAGGATCAAGGTAAAATTCACATGGGGTTCAGGGCCGGTTACAACTACGGTCTTTCTGTTTTCAAAGCACCAGGCAAACTGGGCAGCAATCCGGTTCATGGCGGTTATGCAGGCGTACAACTGAAAATTCCTTTTGATAACCATTTATTTTTTGCGCCACAGATGGATGTCAATTACAGGGGAATGACACTGAAAACACCGGTTGCCAATGAGTTGAGTAAAGTAACAGAGTTCCAGGTACGTGTGGCGCCCTTACTGCAGATCGACTTTGCCCAACCCGATCAAAACACATTTTTTCTGCAGTTTGGCCCTTCTATTGGCTTCGGTTTAAAAGGGAATCAAACAAAACAGGATGCCAGTAATAACCCGGTAAAATCACAACTGCGATACGGGTACCAGGCATATGGAAGATATGATGTCAACGCACACATCGGGTTTGGCTATGAAACAGCAGAAGGCTTCAGATTCATGGCCGAATACATACACGGCATCGGCAACATGATTAATACAGAATTTGGCCCTGTGTTAAAGTATAGAACCATCAGCCTGGGAATTGGTTTCCGGCTGAGATAAGGTTCAGCTGCCATTCAAACAAGTAACGGGGCGTGTGATGCAGCTCTGCTATTCTTAACCCTCTAACACTCCAGAATCGATAGGGTGGCATGATTCCTGCAACAACGGTCCGTCGTATGATTGGCAAACTTGTTGATACAGGCTCTCTTCCGGCTCACTTGCCAGAAACAGAAATTATAGGATTGCTGATAATTGCCACTCCTGCAAATTGGCAGAACGTAACTGAATGGCTAATTTTACAGTACTGAGTTTTGGCAAGGAAAATAACCAAGATACTATCCCGTTTTCTGCTCATCCTGATGTTGCTTTTGGTAACACTTTGGGTGGTGATCCAGTTTTCGCCCGTCCAAACCTGGCTGGTAAAACGGGCCTCCCGTTACCTTTCCAACGAGCTGAAAACAGAAGTATCTGTAAGCCGGGTTGATTTTTCACTGTTCAGAAAGGTGCTTCTTGAAGGTGTATTGATTAAAGATCAGAAACAGGATACGCTTGTGTCCATTGGCCGTTTAGGCGCTACCGTTAACAACTGGTTTTTTCTGAAAGACAGGATAACAATCCATAACCTGTCGCTGGAACATGCAACTATATACCTTACCAGGAGCGACAGTGTATGGAATTATCAGTTTCTGATTGATTATTTTTCAGCACCGGCAACAGGAAAACAACAGCAACTGGTAAATCTGTACCTGCAGAATCTGAACCTCAGCAACATTCACATACGGCAGCAGGACGACTGGACCGGAACGGCCATGGAGGGAAAACTCAGCCACCTTTCACTCAAAGCGAACAAAATCAGCCTTCGCCAGCAGGTTGTGGATATTGAGCAGTTGCTCATTGATGATCCGCTGTTTACGATTCAAGATTACCCCGGCAAAAAACCAAGCCGTAAAAAACTAACCGACCAGGAGTATCATGAAAAGTACGATACTGTGCAAGCGAGTGGTTTTGGGAAATGGATCTTAAAAGCAGGTTCTGTCATTATCTCCAATGGTGAATTCAGAAACGATTTGAAAAACAATCGTGATCCTCTTCCCTATTTTGACGGAGCACATATCCGCTTTTTTGCCATCAATGCCGGTTTCAGTAATCTACGGTTAACCGGTGACAGCCTGCTTGCCAATGCCGATCTTTCATTGAAAGAACGCAGCGGTTTTGAAGTAACCCGTATGACAACTTTCCTCAACTGGCATTCACGGGGTATGGAATTTAACAACCTCGTGTTGGAAACTCCCTACAGCAGGTTGACAGATTATTTTGCACTCCGGTACCGGCATTTCAATCACGACATGAATAACTTTCTGTCGCACGTGCAGATGGAAGGAAACTTTGAAAAAAGTAAAATTCATAGTGATGATATCGCCTTTTTTGCACCAGAATTAAAAAACTGGAAAGATGTTGTAGTTGTAACCGGTACCGCAAAAGGAACGGTGGATCATCTGAAAGGAAACAAGCTGCATATAACCACTGGAAAAAAAACATTGCTGGAAGGAGACTTTACAATTGACGGCTTGCCTGATATTGACAATACATTTCTGGATATCAATGCAAAACAATTTGTAACAAATTATACCGATGCAGCTCTGATTTACCCCGGCATCCGATCAATTAAAACACCCGCCTTACAGAAAATAAATAACCTATCCTTCAAAGGCTCCTTTACGGGTTATCTGAAAGATTTCGTTACCTATGGCACCATTCAAACCAACCTCGGTACGATTGTCTCCGATATAAATCTGAAGTTCCCTTCAAAAGGGGAACCGATTTATTCAGGCAAATTGAAAACATCAGGTTTTGAACTCGGTACTTTTCTCAATGAAAAGCATATTGGAACCATTGAAATGGATGGATATCTGAAAGGAAAAGGGTTTTCGCTGAAAACACTGTTTGCTGAAATTGATGCAAAGGTGCAGCGCCTGGATCTGTATGGTTACACCTACCGCAATATCGAAGCAAAAGGAATTGCCGACAAAAAGAAATTCGACGGTGCCCTTGTAGTGGAAGATGAACACCTTTCCTTAAACCTTACAGGCCTCGTTGACGCTTCAAAAGATACAGTCAGTTATAAGCTGAGTGGTTTTATCAACCGCCTGCATGCCAAAGAGCTGAAGCTCTGGAAGAAAGACCTGAAGTTCAGCGGTGACATAGATTTTAATTTTAAAGTAAAACGAATCGAAGATTTTACAGGACTTGCTTTTGTACAAAATGCATCATTAGAACATGAAGGAAAAAAATTATCATTTGACTCGCTTATTGTAACAAATTTATTCACCGATGCTGTTAACAAACGGCTCGAAATCCGCACCAATGAACTGGAAGCAACCGTAACGGGCGACTTCAGCATTATCAACCTCCCCGATCTCACTTTGCAGTTCCTTTCCAACTATTTTCCGGCTTACATTCCAAAGCCTAAAAATAGGTTTAGCAGCCAGAACTTTGAATTTAATGTAACTACCAGAAACATTAACCCATTCCTGGAATTACTGGAAGTGCCGCTTCGTGGTTTTGAATATGCCACCATAAGCGGAAAAATGGATGTACCTAAAAATCAATTTGTACTGAACACACAAATTCCGTCGTTTGAATACAAAAAAATTCTGTTTGAGCAGGTAGCGATTAACGGCACCGGCAGCCTCAACCAGTTATCTCTTACCGGTACCGTTGGCGATGTAATGCTGAACGATAGTTTGTCGCTCCCCAATTCCAGTTTCACAATCACTGCGGCAAATGATACAGGCTCAGTAAGTATCCGCACCAGCGCCACACAAACACTGAAAGAAGCCAGACTGGATGCTCGGTTCAGAACTTCAAAGGAAGGTGTCACCATCACATTTCTTCCTTCCACGATTCTGCTGAATGAAAAGACATGGACCATCGAAAAAGAGAGCGACTTTTTCATTGGTAAAAACACAGTCATTTCAAACGGATTGCGGCTCAACAGCGGCAATGAAGAAATCTTCGCTTATACACATCCGTCAGAAACCGGGACCTATAATGATGTGGTGGTGGAACTACGAAAGGTGGAAATGGGCGATCTTCTGCCCTACGTTTTACCCGATCCCCGGCTGGAAGGTACCGTAACCGGCAGGGTGGAACTAATGAACCCATTTGGAAAACTGATGATTGATGCCCGTTTAACAGCAGATAAATTCCGTTTTAATAATGACTCCATTGGGGTTGTGCCTATTAAAGGAAACTATAATGCCGCAACAGGTGATATCAATTACTCGATTGAATCGGACAACCTGAATCATGAGTTTACGATCAACGGTAAAACAAACATCCTCGATCTGAAAAACATAACCACCGATAACCTGTTAGAAATCAATAATGAATCGCTCAGTATTTTAAGCCCGTATCTTTCTGTTCTGCTCACCGACATAAAGGGAACGGGTACAGGTATTGTACGGGTGAAGGGCGATGGACGAAAACCAGAACTGATTGGAAGCGTTCGTTTAAACAATACTTCTTTTATTCTGGATTATACCAAGTGCCGCTACTTTCTCAACCAGGGGACGGTACTTAACTTCCGTGAAGGCGCAATTGAATTCGGTCAAATGAAACTGCGTGATTCAGAGAACCGTTCCGCCACCTTCAGCGGAACTCTGTATCACCGGTTTTTTAATGACATGTCTTTCAACCTGCAGTTCCAGACCGATGATAAGACCAAAGGTCTTCAGGTTTTGAATACAACCAGGAAAGACAACACCCTTTTCTATGGACAGGTGGTGGCTGCAGCCTCCGGCTCGGTAACGGGCCCGGCGAATAATATCATAATTAAACTGCAGGGCGAACCAACTGATAGTTCGTGGCTGTACCTTCCTACTTCTGATTCCAGAGTAACGGGAACCGCCAGTTTTATCGTTTTCCGTAAATACGGAAAGGATATGAAGGTTCAATCCGAAATAAAACAGTCTTCAGCTATTACCGTAGACCTTGATGTAACAGCAAACCCCTACGCAAAAGTATTTCTCATACTGGATGAATTCACCAACGATATTATTGAGGGTCAGGGCAACGGTACGCTTAACTTACGGGTAGGCACAAACGAAAAGACTACGATGAACGGCAACTTTGAAATCACCAGCGGCCGTTACAATTTCAACTGGCAATCGTTGTTCAAACGCCCGTTCCTCATCAACAAAGGAACCATCAGCTGGAACGGTGATCCCTACGATGCACGTATTAATATCTTCGCAAATTACTTTGTGGAAAAAGTAGCCCTTCTACCCGAACTCACCAATGGATGCAGCAATGAACGCAGTGACATTTTTGTAGTTGCCAATATGAAGGGCACGTTGAATAATCCGGAAATCGTATTCCGGTTTGAACTGCCGCAGGGCCATCCTTGCCGCAACAATCCGCTTACAAATAACGCACTGACTCAACTGTACAACAATGCCGATGAACTGAACCGGCAGGTGATTTCGTTGCTGCTGGTGGGCTCCTTCATTTCGGCCAACAGTAATGCCGGGTTGGCAACCGGAAACCTGGGTAATACTTTTTTTACGAATGCAGCAGGTACTTTGTCTGAGTTTATTGCCCAACAGGTTACCACCGGGCTTGATGTGGTACTGAAAAACATACCCGGAGTGAAAGACCTTAAACTGGACCCTTATGTTACGTTTACACCCGGGCTTATTTCCGGTACTCAGGCACAAGGCATGGGTTTCCAGGGAACAGGCAGCTTCGGATTTACACGACGACTGCTGAACGGACGGATCTTGATAAAAGCCGGTGGGTCTTTGCTTGTGGCAGCCGGACAGGCCAATACGATACAGAATAATAACCAGTTGACGCCCGATTTATCAATAGAATGGCTCATTACACCTGACGGAAAGCTCCGCTTGATCGGCTTTTACAGAAGCATTTTTGATGTGAGCCGCAGCAGCAGTATGATCAACCGCACCGGGGTCAGCTTTTCCTATGTACGGGAATTTGATAAGCTGTGGTAAGCCTTTTATTTCAGAATTTCATGCCCCATTTTATCCCGTTTTGTTTCCAGGTAACGCTGGTTATAGAAATTGGGTTGTATGCGAATGGGCACCTGTTCCACAATCTCAAGTCCATAGCCCAAAATACCAGCACGCTTTTTAGGATTGTTGCTGATTAAACGTAGTTTGTTGATGCCCAATGAGCGCAGGATTTGTGCACCTACCCCGTAGTCACGTGCATCCATGGGCAGACCAAGGTGCAAATTGGCTTCCACTGTATCCATCCCCTGCTCCTGTAATTTGTAGGCTTTGAGTTTATTAAACAATCCGATGCCCCTGCCTTCCTGATTCATATACAGAATTACACCTCTTCCTTCCTGTTCCACCATTTGCATGGCCATGTGTAACTGCTCACCACAATCGCAACGAAGTGAGGATAAAATATCGCCGGTAAAACAACTGGAATGCACCCGAACCAGAACCGGTTCACCGGGAGCCCAGGTTCCTTTAATCAGTGCCATGTGCTCCTGGCCGGTTTCTTTTTCACGAAACGCAACCAGTTGAAAATGACCGTAGCCCGTGGGCATATCCACCCGAACAATTTCTTCTATTAACGAATCGCTTTTCAGCCTGTACTCGATGAGGTCTTTTATACTGATGATTTTTACCGCATACTGAAGGGCCATTTGCTCCAGCTGAGGTACCCGGGCCATAGAGCCATCTTCATTCATAATTTCCACTAAAACGCCGGCAGGTTCCAATCCGGCCAGTCTTGCCAAATCTACTGTTGCTTCTGTATGCCCCGAACGGCGCAACACTCCCCCCGCTTTTGCTTTCAGGGGGAAAATATGGCCCGGACGGCCTAAGTCTGCGGGCTTGGTAGCGGGATTGATCAGCGCCTGAATGGTTTTAGCCCGGTCCTGGGCAGAAATGCCGGTGGTGGTTCCTTCGCCTATCAGGTCGACTGAAACGGTAAACGCAGTTTCATGGAGCGACGTATTCGTATTGACCATGGGCACAAGTTCCAGTTCGGCACAGCGCTCCTCTGTAAGGGCTGCGCAGATCAGTCCCCGACCATATTTACTCATAAAATTAATCGCCTCGGGGGTGGCAAAACGGGCAGCAATAATAAAATCGCCCTCGTTTTCACGATCCTCATCATCCACCACAATCACCATTTTGCCGTTACGGATGTCCTCGATAGCACTTTCTATAGAATGCAGCATGCAGTCAAAAATTTCGGCAAAGTTAGCTGAAAATCATGGCAGAAGGAGTCTTTAAAAGGAGCAAAAACAGGCAGGTTTCCCGAAAAGCAGCAACCCGCCCCCGATTCCGGTCCTTAACTTTATGAATTGTTAATATTTCTTTGGTAGAAAACGATTGCTTTGTTGTTTCTTTGCAACCGTAAAATTAAATTTTATGCTTAAACTGAGAAAACTGTTATTCGTAACGCTATCGCTGGTTATAGGCCTGGTTTCGTTCGGGCAGGTAACCACGAGTAGTATTTCTGGAACTGTTAAAGACAAGGCAGGCACTGTGCTGGAAGGAGCCACTATTACTGCCACCCACCTCCCTTCGGGAACCGTGTACAACACGATTTCTAAAAAAGGCGGTTCCTTTAACATTCCCAACGCCCGTATTGGCGGCCCCTACAGATTAAAAGTTGAGTTTGTAGGACAGAAAGCTTACCAGACTGAAGGTTTCAACCTGATACTTGGTGAGTCATTTGACATTAATGTGCAAATGGGCGATGAAGATGTTAAGCAAATCACTGAAGTGGTGGTTACTGGTGCAAAAAGACAAGGTGCAGTTGAAAAAACAGGTACCTCTACTAACATTAATCAACGTTTGCTGACTACCATACCAACGATCAGCCGTTCTCTTACCAACTTTACCGCTTTAACTCCTCAATCAAACGGAACCAGCTTTGCAGGTAGAGATAACCGCTATAATAATATACAGATTGACGGTGCCAACCTGAACAACAACTTCGGTTTGAGCAGCGACCTGTTGCCCGGCGGAAGCAACCAGCCTATATCACTGGATGCTGTTGAAGAGGTTTCTGTAAACGTTTCTCCGTTCGATGTTTGGCAGGGTGGTTTCACCGGTGCTGGTGTAAACGTAGCTACCAAAAGCGGAACAAATACGTTTAAGGGTAGTGCCTATTACTTGTTCCGTACCGATAAAATGAATGGTACTAATATAGGTGATACCAAACTTACCAATCTGGCTGAACAAAACAACAGGATTATTGGTGCCACACTGGGCGGTCCCATTATCAAAAACAAATTATTCTTCTTTGTAAGTGGAGAATTGGAAGAAGAAAACCGTCCAGGTATTTCTTTCACACCAACAGGTGGTTCAGGTACCGGAAATATTTCTGCCGCTCCGGCTGATTCATTGGCCAAACTGGCCAATCACTTGCGCACCAAGTACAACTACGATCCCGGTGCTTACGATAATTTCCCCAACTTCCAGACCAGGAACTATAAAATCCTCGGAAAAATTGACTGGAACCTGAGCAAAGTTCACAAAGTAACACTCCGTTACCAGGAAATGGTAGGTAATGACGATCAGGTAGTAAATGGTTCTTCCATTCCGAATGCTGCTACATTTACACCAGTAGGCGGATCGGCCATCAACCGGTTACCGAACAACCGTTTCAGTTTAAACTCTATGGCATTTGCAAATTCCAACTTTGAATTTGAGAATGTCATCCGTTCAGGAGCACTCGAGGTTAACAGTTCAAAAGGTGGAAAGTGGGCGAATCAGTTTATTACAACATTCACACGTACTACAGCTATTCGTGTGTATGACGGACCCACTACTCCTGCAGTTGACATCTTTAATAACAACGGTCAGAACTATATGAGTTTTGGTACCGATCCGTTCTCTAACAACAACCAGGTTAAGAACGATATCTTTACTGTAACCAATAACTTTAAATACTATGCCGGTAAACATACCTTAACTTTCGGTGCTACGTACGAGCAGCAGTTTGTAGGTAACATGTTTATGCCTGGCTCACATGGTCATTATATCTATAACAGCCTGGACGATTTTATAAATGACAGAGCTCCTGCATTCTATTCATATCTGTTTTCACTCGTTCCTGGAAAAGATGCGGTTTTTGCTGCTGAATTAAAAGTAGCACAGGCTGCCGCTTATGTTCAGGATGATATCGTAGTAAACGATCGTCTCAAACTAACTGTTGGTCTCAGAGCTGATATGCCCATTTACCTCGAACAGCCAATTGAGAACCCGAATATCACTGCTTTAACATTTCCTGACAAAGATGGTAATCAAACGAACTACAGCACAGGTGCATGGCCTAAAAACCGTCCTCTGTTCAGCCCCCGTATTGGTTTCCGTTGGGATGTAAATGGTGATAAATCAATGATTATCCGAGGTGGTACGGGTTTATTCACTGGCCGTGTTCCTTTCGTTTGGCTTACAAATATGCCCCAGGCCAGTTTGATGTATCAGCAAGGTTCTGCTATAACAAGTCCTTCAATTCTTGCAGGAATCAGATACAGCACTCAACTTGACGCTCATAAAAACCTGTTTAATGCAACACCTGGATCTATTCCCAACAATGCAAACCTTTTGTTGGTAGATCCCGAGTTTAAGTTTCCTCAGGTATGGAGAACCAATATTGCTGTTGATAAGCGTTTGGCCAATGGCTGGAGTGTAACATTGGAGGCCATCATTACAAAAGATGTCAATGCAGTAGTTATGCGCAATGCAAACGAAAGGCCCTTCAATGGTGCGCTTGCAGCTGGAAATGAAATTCGCCCGATATTCAATCCTGCTACTAACGCAAACCGTCGCTTATACAGCAACCTGAACTCTGCAATTGTTCTGGAAAACACAAACAAAGGAGGCGGTATCGTTTTAACTGCACAGGTAAACAAAGCAGTTACTAAAGGATTATCAGCTTCTGCCAGCTATACTTATACTGCTGCCTGGGATGTTACTTCCAACCCCGGTTCACAAGCTACTTCCATCTGGCAGAGCAATCCCACTATTGCTGGCCAAAATGCACAGGAGCTGGCTATGTCAGGTTTCGTAGTTCCCCACCGTTTCATGGCTTGGGTTAGCTATCGTAAAGAATACCTGAAACATTTGGCTACATCAGTAACAATCTTTTATGAAGCACGTAATCAGAACAACCTGAGTTATGTGGTTAACGGCGACCTGAATGGTGATGGTAACGGAAGTGCTGATCTGATGTATATTCCAAAAGATCAGAGCGAAATGAACTTCCTGCCTATTACAGGAAGCACTCCGTTCACTGTTCAACAACAGAGAGATGCATTTGAAGCATTCATTAATTCCAGCCGTTATCTCCGTAAGCGCAGAGGTCAATATGCTGAAAGAAATGCTGCTTTACAACCCTGGATCCACACGATCAACCTGAACTTCCAGCAGGATATCTTCGCCAATATCGGCAAGCGCAAAAACACACTGCGTTTCCAGGCAGATGTGCTCAACTTTGCCAATATGCTGAACAAAGACTGGGGCCACCGTTTCCTCAATACACTTAGCGGAAACAACCCTATTCAATTTGTAAGCACAACGAATGGTGTTCCTGCATACAGAATGACGCTGGTTAGTGGTCGTCTCCCGACAACTCCTTTCCAACTGAATCGTTCTTTGGCAAGTACATGGAGTGCTCAGATTGGTTTCCGTTATATTTTCTGATAACAGAAATCTTTACCGCATAAAAAAACCCCGGAATTTCCGGGGTTTTTTATTTAGATCTGAAAAAGATTAATGATGATGTTTCCCCCATCCCCACTTCAAAAATTCAGGGAATGCACGTGCCCAGGTGGGAACATCATGTTTGCCGTCTTCCATTTCATAATAGCATAAAGCCATCTCAGGATATCCCTTTTCTCTTAACAAATCCATTAAATCCTGTGTATCTTCTACAGAATCAATAATTCCATTGTTATTACGATCGTTGTTTTCATCCTGTAATCCTGCCTGGAAAAAGAACTGAAGCCAGGGTGCTGCCTTACCATCACGAATCTGGTTGTGCATGATGCGGTCTGCCTCATCCGTATAACCATCATCATAGGCTTTTTGCCGCCACCATAAGGATCCTGAAAACACAGCCACTTTTGCAAATTCCTGCGGATGGTTCCATACAATATCAAGCGCCATCAGCCCACCCAGTGAAAAACCTGCAAATGCCTTCTCTTTAAAATGAGGCACATGGTAAGTTGTATGAATAAAAGGAAGTAACTCTTCCATTATAAAACGGGTATAGAGCTTGGCCTTTGAACCCCGCCCCAGGTAGTCGGGCTGGCTGGCTATGCCGTATTCATGTTTCCGGTCGGCACCACAGTGAATACCCACACACAATAAAGGTTCTGTTTCCCGGTAGTAATATAAATCATGCAGGATATCCTCAAATGGCATTTTCGGAAGATCCTGCCCATCATTGATCAGCAGCAAACTCATTTCCCCGGGTTGTTTCACGTGTGTAGGCAGGTAACAATCAATCACTACATCCCGCTCCAGAAACTCAGAATACAGTTCATGTGTTTCTGTATGTATACTCAACAACGCCTTTTTATGCATCTTTCAAAAGTAAGAAAACGCACTGAAAATTGGCCGTAACGTAGCGTCATTTCAATTTTTGCCTTATATTCAGGATTCAATCTGCAAACCAAAAATTGATGTTTGAATTACACCGTTCAACTGTAAAACAACGAGGTCAACCGTTTTCTTTTGAAACCAATATTGGTAACCGGCAGGCTATTTTTGTTTCAAAGGAATAATAGCCTAAAACAGCTCAGAATCGTAAAACTAAAGCAGCGAATAACAGGAACTTACATTTGATAACATCTAAAAAAAAATACATGAAAAAGATTGGTATTCTTTTCGGAAAAGAGCGTTCATTTCCCCTTGCTTTTATTGACAGAATTAATAGTAAAAATATACCGGGAGTATATGCCGAACCTGTTCGCATTGAAAAAGTAATGCAGGGAGAGGGAGATAATTATGCTGTGATTATTGACCGCATTTCGCAGGACGTTCCGTTTTACAGGGCTTACCTCAAAAATGCGGCGCTCACAGGCACAGCCGTCATCAATAATCCCTTTTGGTGGAGCGCTGATGAAAAGTTTTTCAATAATGCACTGGCTACTAAAATCGATGTGCCGGTACCCAAAACAGTCATTCTTCCTTCGAAAGACAGACCCGACGATACAAGCGATGAATCTTTTACCAACCTGGCCTACCCTCTTGACTGGGAAGGCATGTTTCAATACATAGGCTTTCCTGCTTATATGAAGCCTTTTGCCGGCGGTGGATGGAAAAATGTATATAAACTACGGAACCAGGATGAGTTTTTTGAAAAGCATGCCGAAACCGGACAATTGGTTATGCTGCTGCAGGAAGAAATTGTATTTGAAGAATACTACCGTTGTTATTGCATTGGTCGCAAGCATGTACGTATCATGAGTTATGAACCACGCAATCCGCATCACCTGCGGTATGTGGCCGATTTTAAACCCTCAGCTGAAAAGTTGCAAATGATGACAGATATTGTTCTACGCATCAACAACTATCTGGGTTATGATTTCAACACCGTGGAGCTGGCCCTTCGTGATGGTGTACCCTATGCAATTGATTTCTGTAATCCGGCACCCGATGCCGACATTAAAAGCGTAGGCCAGGAAAACTTCGACTGGGTGGTTGAAGCAGCAGCTTCCTATGCCATTGAGCGTGCGCTGGATAAAAAAGAAGGAGCTGACAATCTTACCTGGGGCGAATATGTGAAACGCAGCGTCAACCAAACCAACCTTTATTAATCAAATGCAGAACAGCTTATAACGTATGGGAACCATTAATTTTAAACAGTTCACACTGGGTGTGGAAGAAGAATACATGGTGTATGATCCTGTAAGCAGGGAGTTAAAAAGCCATGAGCAACGGATTGTACTGGAAGGACAAAAAGTAATTAAAGACAAAGTGAAGGCAGAGATGCACCAGGCTGTGGTAGAAGTGGGCACTGACATATGCCGTGATGTGGATGAAGCCTATAAAGACGTAGCCACCCTCCGCCGCACCATCAGCGGTATTGCGGGTGATCTAGGCCTCGCAGTGGGCGCCAGTGGTACACACCCCTTCAGTCACTGGATGGATCAGTTGATTACGGACCATGCCCGATACAGCGAAATTGTAAACGAACTGCAGGAAGCAGCCCGCAGCAATCTCATTTTTGGTTTACATGTACATGTGGGTATGGAAAACCGTAAAATGGCGATTCATTTAGCCAATTCGGCCCGTTATTTTCTGCCGCACATTTATGCACTGAGCACCAACTCTCCTTTTTGGGAAGGTCGGCTCACCGGTTACAAATCGTTCCGTACAAAAGTCTTTGATAAGTTTCCCCGCACAGGTATACCGGAATATTTCGACAGCATTGAAGCGTACGACAACTTTGTAAATCTGCTGATCAAAACCAACTGCATTGATAATGCAAAAAAGATATGGTGGGATTTACGGGTTCATCCGTTTTTCAACACCATTGAGTTCCGTATTTGCGATGTACCTATGACCGTTATGGAAACCATCGCCATCACGGCCCTGTTCCAGGCTATTACCGCCAAACTGTACAAGTTGCGGATGCAGAACATGAACTTTATACAATACCAACGGGCGCTCATTAATGAAAACAAATGGAGGGCAAGTCGTTATGGTATTGATGGCTACCTGATTGATTTTGGCAAAGAAGAGGAAACCAACACAAGGGCGCTCATTTATGAATTACTCGATTTTGTAGATGATGTGGTTGATGAACTGGGCTGCCGCCATGCGATCAATTATGTACCGGTGATGATGGAACAGGGAACCGGTGCCGACCGGCAGTTAAAAGTGTACGAGCAAAACAAAGATCTTACCCAGGTGGTGGATTATATCGGAGCCCAGTTTTTGCAGGGAGTTTAGTCCTGCTCAAAGAAGGCAACACTTCCGCCCACCCATGTTTTATCCTGGTTATACCGAACGCCAATCATTTTACCCTTACTGAGGCGGGCCAGATTGGTTACCAGGTGGGGTCTTGCATCGCCGTTAAGCCAAACATACATCATGCGGATTTCTGCTTTTGCAGGTCCATCAGGTGTTTCAATCACATCTGCATATTTGACCTTGCGCTGAAGGATATAATTCTCCGGATCATGGATGGCATCCAGATCAGCCTGGGTTACATCAATCTTTACGCCCTGGCCCGCAAATGAAAACAACGGTTTTAATACATATTGACTGAGATCGCCCGGAAGTTGTTTGATTTCGTTGAGAAAGAAGGTTTCCGGAACAAAGGGATGCTTTACAAAGGGAAGCGTAAACTTACTGATTCGATAGAACCAGTTGGGATGCGGCAACCACTCCACATCGAGGTCCTGTGTAATATCAACTACAGAACCAAGACTGGCCCGGTTGGCCTTAAAATCATCAAAAATGATCCGATTGTAGATTCGACGGATTTCCGTTTTACGACCTTCTTTCAAGTAATACAATTTTCTCCCTTCCTGAATCAATTCTGTTATGCACACCGGCTCTATTCCGGTGTAATCCCGGGTACAATAGAAATCAATTCTTGTTTTCTGTTCATGAGGCTTTATTTCCAGCAGAATCACTTGTTCCGGCCCGTAACCACCCAGGAGAAGTTTCTTCAGCATTTGAATATAGGTGTCCTGTGTGTAACCATTAAAATAATGGCTGAAACCGGCGGGTAAAGTGAAATGCTTCTGCAAAACCTCCGGGTAGTAGGATTGAAAGGCATAAAGAGTTGGAAAACCTTGCATTTCTATCAGTTGCGGCTCTAACGCTCCCTCTTTGTTTTCGCAAATACCAAAATCAAAAGAAATCATCTGTGCAAAAGGAGTTTCACCGGGTACTTTTTCACCATGAGGAATGGCCCGCTCTGTTACAGAATGAAACGAAGGATCGCAAAGCAGATCAACAATACTTTCGCAAGCGTGCACAAGTTTATTTTTGAAATCTTTATCAACAAACAGCGGCGTTTCTGCCACCCGGAAATCAATTGCACCCGGGTGTTTGCTGTCAAGATCAGCAAGAAACGACAGATAGTTTGCCTGCGTAAACTCACGGTTAAACGATGAACGGAGGGCTGCAATCATAGATATGCGTTTGATTGTTTATTCTTTCGACAATGCCAAAGGGTTAAACCTCCTGGGCAACATTCTGAAAAACAGATTGGTAAAGAAAGTTAGGCAAAATGTGACTATACGTCCATAATATTTTATCCGGATCTTCCAGATGTTCAATCATGCTTTTCCATTTTTCAAAGCCATGATTTTCAATAACTGTTTTTTTCTTGTCTTCTTTTTGCAGGTACATGCTCATACCAATGGCATCGGCTTCCGGATGAAATTGGGTGCCAATCATAAACCGATTAAACCGGATAGCCATGATAGCCCGTTCAAGAGGCACATGCGGACGTTCCTTCTCTATACAAAGTACATGGCCGCCTGATTGCTTCAGTTTTGAAAAGTTTGGTTGTATTACCTGGTAATCTCTGCTGTCCACTGCATAAAACGGATCAAGGAGTCCGTCAAACACCGGCTCATCAGACACTCCTTTCACAATATGAACCGGAAACACACCAAAGGCTGTGGATCTTCGCTTGCAGACGTTGCCCACTTCAAAAAAACGGCAAGCCATCTGAAACGAGTGGCAAATAAAAAATACATGCTTTTTGGGTTCATCGCTTTCCTTGTTATTCCATTCCTGCACCTGGGTTAACCACGAGAAATAGTTTTTTTCCCATTCTGTTCCTTCACCGTCAAACGGACTTCCCGGCCCTCCACTGGAGATGAACACTTCGTATGTAAGATCAGGCACTCTGTTTTCACGTCGCACATCAAATTCATCTACTGTTAGCCGCAACTGGTTTGCATCGGCAAACTCATGCAGAATCTGGCGGATACAACGCATACCCTCATTCGCATGCCCCTCATACAAATCAAGAATTGCCACTTTAACAGTTCTGCCGGCTATTGAATTCATGGATGCAAAAGTACCAAAAAATGCCGCTATAAGAGGGACTGCACCTTTCCACATACTGTGAATACAAATGAAAAGGGGGTGGCAAGAAACCACCCCCTTACTGTCAACAGGAAACAATAGGTTTATAATCCCATATCCATCTTCTTTTGTTTGAGGCCTGCCAATGTAGGGTCCATTTCAATTGCCTTGTCACACAGCGCCATACCCTTGTCTTTCTGACCCATTTTCTGATATGAAATTCCAATCATGTATAAGGAACGGGCATTTTTATTATCCAGTTGCAGCACCTTATCCCAATTATCAATTGCTGCCTGGTATTGTCCTCCTTTGTAATAAGATTCAGCAAGTGCATACGTTACCGATACACTGTAAGGCCGTTTTTCCAGAGATTGTAATAGCAATTCAGAAGCTTTTGTAAAATTGCCAATGTTCATATAACTATAAGCCAGATTTTCATAATAATCGGCGTTTTGAACCCAGCCTCGTTGAGCAGCCTGTTCAAACATAGAAATTGCATTTTTATCATCCGGAATGGCATAATAAACCATACCCATTTCATACACATAACGTGCATTCTTGGTATCTAACTCAGATGCTTTCCTGTAATAAGGAATGGCCTGCTTGTAGCGCTCCATTTCCACATAACTGCGTCCGATTGTGTAATATACAGTTGGGTTGGTGGAGTCTGTCTCTATTGCATACAAAAGGCGATTGATGGCATAGGGGAAATTCTCAAGGTAATAGTAGCACATACCCGCTATATAATGCATGGGTTTATCCTTATGCAATTTTTCCCACCGTTCTGTAAATTCCAGTGCGTCTTTATGCCGTCCGAGCAGGAAATAAATGTTAGCGAGCCTTTCAAATATTTCTTCATTGGCAGGTTCCAGTTGATACCAGCGGTTGTAAGCAAGTACTGCATGCCTGTAATTTCTGATTTCCATGGCATACTCTCCCATTGCTTTAAGTGCAAGCGTATTTGTTGAATCAAACCGGATTGCCTGTTCATATAAATTAAGGGCTTGCTGTATACGGCGTTCATTGCGTGCCGCATTTGCCTTCAAAAGATAACTATCTGAACTGTCACGGTTTTGTGCAACAACCACCGTACTGAAGCAGAAGATAAGAGTGAGAAAAGAAAAAACGGTTTTCATGGATAGGTAACGTTTTGGATTTATGAATTATTGGGATAAAAATAAAATGGACATGTGGAATTGAGTAGCATAAGTATATTTTTTCCCGAAAAATAAGTGGTTTACCTTAAAATCACTGCTCCCAGGGGTGGTAAATGAACACAAAGTTCATACCATTTTCCCTTTTTATCAGTCAGCTTTGCCTTTACTTCCGGATTTAACACGTTTCCGGTGCCCCAATATTGCTTCTGATCACTGTTAAACACTTCTTTCCAGTTGCCTTTACCCTGAACGTGCACACTCCAGTCATTGCGTACTACCGGTGTCATATTCAGGATTACCAGTAAGTCGTTTTCCGGCAATTTTCCTTTCCGGCGATAACAAATAACCGATTCTGCCCTGTGATTCAGGTCAACCCATTCAAATCCATACATATTAAACTGATTCTCATATAAACCGGGTTCATTGCGCAACAAATGACAGAGGTCTTTTACACACTCACGCAAACCCAGATGTGGGGCATGCTCTAACAATTCCCAAGGCAATTCCGATTTATAATTCCATTCCTGTGTGGACCCGAATTCATTACCCATAAACAACAGCTTTCCACCGGGATGCGAAAACATATAACTGTATAACATGCGCAGGTTGGCAAACTTCTGCCACTCATCGCCCGGCATTTTGTAAATCATCGGGCTTTTACCATGCACCACTTCATCGTGACTTAAGGGTAACATAAAGTTTTCGTCATAGAAATACATCATACTGAATGAAAACTGATCCTGCTGGTATTGTCTGAAAACCGGATCCTGCTTAAAATATTTCAATGTGTCATGCATCCAGCCCATCATCCATTTCATACCAAAACCAAGTCCACCATCAAAAGTGGGCTTACTAACTCCAGGCCAGTCGGTTGCTTCCTCAGCAATGGTTTGAACATCCGGAAAATCACGGAAAACAGTACTATTAAGATCCTTAATAAATGCAATTGCCTCAAGGTTTCCATCTCCGCCAAATTCATTGGGCTCCCATTGGCCGGCCTGTCGTGAATAGTTGAGTTTCAACATAGAAGAAACTGCATCTACCCGAATGCCATCAATATGATACTGATCAAACCAATAACGTGCATTACTGATGAGAAATGAACGCACTTCGCCCCGCTTATAATTAAAAATGTAACTATTCCAGTCGGGGTGATAGCCTTTGCGCATATCGGCATACTCATAGGTATGGGTTCCGTCGAACATAAACAGCCCGTGTGCGTCGTACGGAAAATGCGACGGCACCCAGTCCAGAATCACTCCAATCCCTTCCTGGTGAAACGCATCAATCAATGCTTTAAACTGCTGCGGATTTCCATACCGGGAAGTGGGTGCAAAATAGCCTGCTCCCTGGTAGCCCCAACTGCCATCGAAGGGATGTTCCATAACAGGCATTAACTCTACATGTGTGAAGCCCATTTCTTTTACATAAGGCACCAGCCGTTCTCTGAAATAATCGTAGGAATGATAGGTTTCTTCATTGTACCGGTCGGGTCGCATCCAACTGGCCAGGTGTACTTCATACACACTCCAGGGAGCATCCAGCTTGTTGTGTTCTTTACGCTGCTTCATCCAGTCTGCATCGTTCCATTCATATTCAAGCGACCAGGTGATAGAAGCTGTTTTGGGTCGTACTTCCCAAAAATTAGCATAGGGATCGCCTTTATCAAGCTTTTGACCGGCATATCCATGAATATGGTATTTGTACGCCTCCCCTTTGGCCATATTGGGTATAAATCCTTCCCAGATGCCAGATTGATCCAGGCGCACATACAACGGATGCGTTTCCTTATTCCAATCATTAAAATTTCCGATTACAGAAATGAAAGTGGCATTGGGTGCCCACACAGCAAAATAGTAGCCGGGAGTTCCTAAAACCTCCATGTAATGCGATCCAAACAATTCATAGCATCGGTAATTCGTACCATTCTGAAAGTTGGTAATATCATCGCCCTCAAAACGGGAATAATTCCAAACCAACTTTGTTGTATCAATGAAATGAAAATCTTCGTAGCGTTTGTTCATGGTTTCGTTTTTAGCCGGGCTTTTCTTCTTTCCTGCTTTTCCTGCCGCAGCTGTTTTTGTTGTTTTTGCCATACAAAAAACTTTGCTTAAATATAGCCAAAAAGGCGACAAGATGCCGCCTTTTTGAAATTCAAATAGATTCGTTTCAACGATTACTTCCTTAACTCCAGAACCAGGTTGGAATACGGCATCAAACTAATTTCCTCCTGCAGTAAAAACTCAGTAGCAGCTTCCACATCCAATGCTTTTGTAAACCCTTTCAACCGATCAGCAAAGCGGCTGAGATTCAGTTTTTTTGCTTCGTTATTGGTATTCATGATACACATAACTGTTTGCTTTGCATCATACCGGAAGTATACATAAATTCCATCAACAGGCAGATGCTGTTCAAACTTTCCTGATTTTATAGCAGATGATTGTAAACGGAAGTTGGCGAGCCGACGTATATAGTTGAAGATGGAGTTTTCTTTTGTACTCCGCCCGGCAGCAGTAAACTTATCTTCTTTATCGCCGTCCCAGCCACCGGGAAAATCCTGGCGCACATATCCATCGTTGGGCGACGTAAAGCCAGTCATCAGCACTTCATTGCCGTAATACATTTGCGGAATACCCCGGCAGGTAAGCAACCATCCAAATGCCATTTTATACTTCGAAGTATCTTCATTTACCACCGAATAAAAACGGGCAATGTCGTGGTTATCGAGGAAAATCACCTGGCGCATGGGATCCCTATAAATGAGATCAGAGGCCAGTGTGGTATAAAGTTTATTTACACCTTCTGTCCACCCGAATTTTTCATTACAGGCAGGAACAATTCCGTAAAACAGTGTTTGGAAATCGGTGGTTGCCTGCAGGTTACTTTTGTAGGGGATATTCATTGTGTTTTCGCAGAAATAAGCCTGATTTATTACACCATGTACCCATGTTTCTCCAAAGATGCTGATTTTAGGATACTCATCATACAATGCTTTGTTGCAACGGTTCATAAAGGCTAGGTCGTTGTAGGCATAGGTATCAATACGGAAGCCATCAATTCCAAATTCCTCCACGCTCCAGATGGCATGCTGGATGAGAAAATTACATACGAAAGGATTATCATGATCCCAATCGGGCATACTGGTCACAAACCAACCATCGCTCATGATTTTTTTATCGGCCGGTGCGGCATAGGGATCAAATAATACCTGGTCTTTGTAATTAGTTTGAGTGAATTTAGGCCAGCGGTGAAACCAGGAACTGTCGGGCATATCACGGAACAAGTGATGCTCAATACCCACATGATTGTATACCGCATCCTGAATCATTTTTACTCCTTTGGCATGACAGGCATCCACCAGATTTTTATAAGCAGCATTGCCACCCAGACGTGGATCTACTTTATAATGGTTGGTAAATGCATACCCATGCTCGGTACGTTCCGGCATATCGTTTTCCCAAACCGGATTGAGCCAGATGGCTGTTACACCCAGATCAGTGAGGTACCCGATTTTATTCTGAACGCCCAGCAAATCACCCCCGTGCCTGTTAAAAACCGTATCACGGCGCAGGGTTTGATCTTTCATACCCGGCACACGGTCATTGGAAGGATCGCCATTGCTGAAACGATCGGGCATAATGAGGTACATTAAATCTGCCGATGTGGCTCCATTGGCAAACGAAGTACCATTGCCCTTGCTGCGGGGCTTCAGCTCATACGAAGCTGAAAAAGGCGCACTGCTTCCTGATTGAAAGCGGATATTCATTTTACCTGGCTTTGCAACAGAACTGATCACAAAATCCAGTGCCACGTAATTACGGTTGGCAAACCGGTTCACTTTCTGCAACACCACTCCGGGATAGGTACAAGTGATTGTTTTATACTGACTGATATCTTTTTGGTGCACCAGTACCTGCAGGTTTTTATGCTTCATACCCACCCACCAGTTGGTTGGATAAAATGCAGGTTGCGCAAAAGCAATCTGAAGAGACAGACCCGTTACCAGTAAAAAAGAGATGATAGAACGTACTGACATTTCAAAAGATTTAATGATGATCTTTAATTACGAATTTGGCACATACCCCTGCAAGGAACATCGATGCACCGGCAAGTCCAATCACCTGGATGGCATTGCCATCGAGCATTGTAAGAGCCACACCACCCATTAACCCGGCCGCAATTTGCGGAATAGTAATGGTGGCATTGAAAATGCCCATGTACACTCCTGTTTGTTTGGGTGGCAACGAAGAAGAAAGAATGGCATATGGTAATGCAAGAATAGCCGCCCAGGCAACACCAATTCCAATCATAGAAGCAAACAGCACATATTTATCCTTGATGTACATCATGGAAATGAGCCCGATACCGCCTGCAAGGAGCGATAACATATAGGTGTTTTTCCGTCCGTATTTGTTGGCCAAGGGTGTTATTACGAGCGAAAATAATGCGGCAAAAACACTGTAGGCTGCAAATATTACGCCGGTCCAGTTCCCTGCTTCGTTGTAATCTTTCGAAGTAGGATCCGATGTATTCCAGATATTCTGAGCAATTCCCTGGGTGGTATACACCCACATCAAAAAGAGAGAAAACCAGGAAAAGAATTGAGTTACCGATAACTGCCACATGGTAGTGGGAATATTCTTCAGCAACTGAAAGAAACTCACCTTTTCTGTTACTTCTGTGTCAATATTATTATACCGTGCATATTCGTCTGGTGGATATTCTTTGGTACGGAAGGATGTCCACAAAACAGTCAGCAGCAATACAGCACCCCCAATGTAAAATGACCAGATGACCGTTGGTGCCACTTTATCGCCGGGAGCCGGCTCGTTGGAAATACCCCACCAGGTGAGCAGAAAGGGCAGCAGCGATCCAAATACTGCACCGGCGTTGATCAGAAAACTTTGAATAGAGTATCCTTTGTTGCGTTGGCTATCGGGCACCATATCACTTACCAATGCACGGAAAGGCTGCATCGTTACGTTAAACGATGTGTCCATCAGAAGCAACATAGTGGCACCAAAGAATAAAGGAGCCAGCAGGGATGCAAATTTTTCGGAATTGGGCATGAAGAACATAGCGGCTGCAGAAACAATAGCGCCACCAAGGATGAAAGGAATGCGCCTGCCCAAACGGGTCCATGTTTTATCGCTCGACAATCCAACAATGGGCTGAACGATCAGGCCGGCAACCGGGGCAGCCAGCCAGAACAAACTGAGGTGATGCGGATCAGCACCAATGGCCGAAAGAATGCGGCTGGTGTTTGCATTTTGCAATGAATATCCAATCTGCACCCCCAGGAAACCAAAGCTGATGTTCCAGATTTGCCAGAAGCTGAGCGAAGGTTTTAAAGCAGAGGAAGAAGACGTAGTGTTACCTGATAATGCCATAGCAAGTAAAGGTACCCTCCTTAAGGGTTGGTTTTAGTCAAGAATCAATATTTACAAACATTTAAATTACAAATCCATCGGGCAGGATCGCTCCTTTTTTAACGACCACAATGCCGTCTTTTACTGTATACAATGCATGATCGGAATTAGGCAGATGCTGACCTCCGTTAATACGTACATCATTTCCGATACGGCAGTTTTTGTCAATGATTGTGTTTTTGATGTAACACCGCTCCCCGATTCCGATTTTTGGAACACCCATTTCTGCTGCCTGCTTCATTTCATCAAGCGTTTCATAATAATCGCTACCCATAATGTAACAACTGACGATGGTGGTACCATGTCCAATACGGGTACGGATACCTATCACACTGTTCTCCACCCGGCTGGCCAGAATGATGGAACCTTCTGCCAGGATGGTACGCTCCAGAGTGGTACCACTGATCTTGGCAGGTGGCAGCATCCGAGCACGGGTGAACACGGGGTTGTCATTATCAAATAAATTAAAGTCAGGAATTTCCTGCGTAAGTGCCAGGTTGGCTTCAAAGAATGAATAAATGTTTCCGATATCAGTCCAGTATCCATCATATTGGTAACTGGCTACTTTATACTCTTCGATAGAAGAAGGAATGATTTCTTTTCCGAAATCGGTTGCGTCCTTGCTTTCTTCCATTAAGAGATCGGTGAGCAGTTTCCGGTTGAAAACATAAATACCCATAGATGCCAGGTAGATACGTCCATGGTTGCGCATTTCATCACCCGTATCACTTACCCAATCAGACAGAATCTCTTTTTTCGGCTTTTCGATGAACGATGTAATGAAACCTTCTTCATTGGATTTGAGAATGCCAAACTCAGGCGCTTCCCGCTCTGCAACCGGTATGGTGGCAATGCTGATATCGGCTCCTTTGCTGATATGATCATCCAGCATCTTTTGAAAGTCCATTTGATACAGCTGATCGCCGGAGAGGATGAGAATGTATTCCGCATCATGCTGCTGCACATGGCGCAAACATTGGCGCACTGCATCGGCTGTACCCTGGTACCAACCTGCATTATCGGGTGTTTGTTCTGCTGCCAGAATATCCACAAACGCACTGCTGAAAATGCTGAAGTGATAGGTATTCTTGATATGCTTGTTCAGCGAAGCAGAATTAAACTGCGTCAATACAAACATGCGGTTAATACCCGAGTTCATACAATTGGAAATGGGGATATCCACCAAACGGTATTTACCCGCAATAGGAACGGCGGGTTTACTTCTGCTGGCTGTGAGCGGATAAAGACGGGTACCGGCACCTCCCCCTAAAATAATTGCTAATGTGTTTTTTGCATATGAATTTCGTGCCATAACAGGTGAATTTATTGTTTCAGAATCGTTGTTAATTTATAAGGATTGATAAAGGTTGATATATTGTTGCACACTTTGTTCCCAGCTGAAATCCAGCTCCATCATCTTTTTGCAGGAGGCCTTCATTTGTGCTTCATCTTTGTACATTTCGGTGGCCCTCCAGATCGCATTGGTAATATCGCCCACCGATGCATTGTTGAACACAATACCGTAGCCCCCGGGGGCACCAATGTCCACCACTGTATCACGCAAACCACCGGTATTACGTACCAGGGGAACGGTACCGTACCGCATGGCATACATTTGATTTAAGCCGCAGGGTTCCACACGGCTGGGCATCAGCAGGAAGTCGGCCCCGGCATACATTAAATGACTCAGCCCTTCGTTGTAACCGATATAACAGCTGTAATCTTTCTGCGATATTCCCATCAGCCCGTTGAGCTCTCCTTCCACCTGCGGATCACCACTACCTAAGACCAAAAAATTCATTTCCCGGCCGATGTGATGGAACGAATCACCAATCACCGCCGGCAACAAATCGGCTGCCTTCTCTCCCACCAGCCGGCCAATAAAAACAAACAATGGCTTTTCAGGAGTCAATCCAAATACATCACACAGTTCAGCCTTGCTTTTTGCTTTTCCTTTTTTAAAATTTTTGACTGAGTAATCATGCTTGAGATAGCTGTCACTGGCCGGGTTCCATACTTCTGCATCAATCCCGTTCAGGATACCACTGCATTTCCCTTTTTCATATTCAAATAAATCTTCCAGTCCGTTACTCATGTACCGCAACTCATCCAGGTAACTCCAGCTGACCGTTGTTACTTTTTCGGCACACTTGATGCCGCTGGCAAGCGGGTTGATGGTATTCTGCCAGTCGAGCAATCCTGTTTTCCAGGGATCATACGGAGGAATGTAGGTGCTTTTATCCCAGCCAAGCCAACCCTGGTACTGGGCGTTGTGAATGGTCATAACGGTGGGGACAAACCGAAGATGGCTGTAGCGGTAGCAATACTTCATCATAAACGGAATCAATCCGGTATGATGGTCATGTACATGCACCACATCGGGCTGGTATTGCCAGGAAGCCATCCAGTCCACCACTGCTATTTGAAAAGCTGTGAAGCGTTGCGGATCATCGTCGTATCCGTAAATCTGCTCCCGGTCCAGCAGCCCGTAAATATCAACCAGGTATAATTCAAAGCCCAGCTTATTGGTGGTTTCTTTGATGACGGTGTAATCATAAAAATAATCGCCCAGGTTGCTCATTCCTTTGTGTACCACTTCAAAGTCGTTCTGGTTCAGAAACTTTGTACGGTACATGGGCATAATCAACTTTGCATCATGCCCTGCTTTATTGAGGTATTTGGGCAGCGCCCCGGCCACATCTCCTAACCCCCCGGCTTTTGCTACCGGGTAACATTCTGCGCTTACATGTATGATTGTCATGGAACCAGGTTTCAATTTACGCTTGAATATAGGAAGGAGTTTGCCCTGAACCAAAAATCACAGAGATAATTTTTTGCAACTTAAAATTTACTACTTTCAGGCATATTTTAACCAATCAATTAACTATGTCTTCCTCTACAAAATGGTCCCAGTTCGGTACGCTGATCAGCGTCTTCTTTTTCTGGGGATTTGTTGCTGCCAGTAACGATATTCTGATCCCTGTTTTTAAAGAAGAACTGCATTTGTCGCAGTGGCAATCGCAAATGATTTCCTTTGCCTTTTACGTTGCCTATACAGTTGGGTCGCTGATTTACTATTTTGTGTCCAAAGCCACCGGTGGCGATATCCTTAACCGCATTGGTTACAAAAACGGTATTTCACTGGGACTGATTGTATCTGCAGCCGGCACCCTCCTCTTTTACCCTGCTGCACAAACGGCTTCGTTCAGCATTATGATCACTGGTTTATTTATTGTGGGACTTGGTTTTTCGCTTCAGCAAACAGCCGCCAATCCGCTTGCCATTATCATGGGCGACCCTAAAAAAGGATCGCAGCGCCTGAGTATGGCCGGCGGTATCAACAACTTTGGTACCACCATCGGGCCGTTGCTGGTGAGCTTTGCCATTTTTGGTACTGTGGCAGCAGGCACCAAGGGTGTGGCCAGTATTGAAAGTATTAAAACGCCTTATCTCATTCTGGGCGCTGCCTTTTTAGTGGTGGCACTCATCTTCCGCTTTTCCTCCATCCCCAATAAAATTGACCTCGAACAGATTGCGGTGGAAGAAGCAGAAGGAAAAGAAGAAAAAGTGTTGCATCGTAAAAGTCCATTTCAGTACAGTCAATTGGTGCTGGGAATGATCGCCATTTTTGTGTACGTAGGCGTGGAAGTGAGCACAGCCAGTAATTTACCTGAGTTTATGAAACAGCATTTAAAAGGTGCAGACGGGCAACCCTTCCCTACTGATCAGATTGCACCCTATGTTTCTCTGTTCTGGGCCAGTTTGATGATTGGACGCTGGACAGGATCTGTCGGTGCCTTTGATGTATCGGCCGGAGCGAAGAAAATTCTGCAGTTCCTGATGCCCTACCTTGCGTTTGGTGTGTTCCTGCTGGTGAATAAAATTGCACAGCATGATATTACCCCTTTCTATGTATATGGCTTTGTGATTATTGCGATGATTGTTGGTGATATACTGAGCAAGGGAAACCCGGCACGGCAACTGTTAATCTTTTCGCTGATGGGTATTGCAGCCCTGTTTGCCGGTATGCTTGCTGAGGGTATGACCAGCGTGTATGCCTTCATCAGCGTTGGATTGTTTTGCTCTACTTTGTGGCCCTGCATCTTCACGCTTGCTATTGCGGGACTGGGCAAGCACACGAATGAAGGCGCCAGTTTATTGATTATGATGATTATGGGAGGAGGTGTTGTAAGCCTGATCCAGGGTTTTGTAGCCGAAGAGCAGGTACTGGGTATTCAATGGTCGTACCTGGTGGGTGTGGCCTGTTTTGCGTACCTCGCCTTTTACGCCGTGAAAGCAAAATCTATTTTACAGAAACAGGGAATTGATTACGATAAACAAGTTTCAGGAGGACATTAATTTTTAAAAATTATGACGGCGAAAAATAAGACACTGGCAGTTGGTATTGATATTGGAGGAACCACCACCAAATTCGGAATTGTAAATGCAGCAGGTATTATCCTGGAGCAGGATCGTATCCCCACCAATGAGCATGAAGTAGCGACCGATTTTATTGAAGATCTCTATGCCAAATTGTGGCCCATGATCCAGCGGCATGGTTCGCCGGAAGATTATAACGGCATCGGTGTGGGCGCACCCAACGGAAACTTCTACAGCGGCACCATAGAATACGCACCCAATCTGAAATGGAAGGGCATCATTCCCATGGCGCAGCTGCTGGAAGAAAAATTTCTCCTGCCCACCCGTCTCACCAACGACGCCAACGCAGCGGCCGTTGGAGAAATGATTTACGGCTGTGCCAAAGGCATGAAGCATTTCATCACCATTACCCTGGGTACCGGTGTGGGCAGCGGTATTGTCATTGACGGGAAAATTGTTTTGGGGCACGATGGCTTTGCCGGTGAGCTGGGGCATACTATTATTCGTCCGGGCGGACGATTGCACAAAGGCACCGGCATTCGTGGACCACTGGAAGCCTATGCTTCGGCTACAGGTGTACGTGAAACCGCTATTGAGTTTCTTACCAATGAACCCGAAACAGAAAGCCTGCTGCGTAATTTTTCTATTGACGATCTTACCAGCCAAACCGTTTATGAATGTGCCATCAAGGGCGACACCATTGCCAACCGTATTTTTGAATATACCGGGCAAATTCTGGGCGAAGCGCTGGCAAATTTTGTCATGTTTTCCTCACCCGAAGCAATCGTTCTGTTTGGTGGCTTAACGAAAGCCGGTGACCTAATTATGGACCCTACAAAACAGGCGATGGAAGCAAGTCTTATTAAAGTGTTTAAAAACAAAGTGAAAGTCATGTTTAGCAAACTACCCGAATCTGATGCTGCGATTCTGGGCGCAAGTGCACTGGTTTGGGAAAATGAGTAAGAATGAAATTCACATATCAGTTAAAAATGAAAGACGGTTTTAAAAGCCGTCTTTTTTTTACCATCTCAGTTGTTTAATTAACTCAACAAAGCAGTAAAATTATATTTACAGATGACAAACGTCATTACTCAGAAAAAAATGCCTGTCTATTTTCACACCGCCTTAAAAAACATGGAATGAAAACACATCTATATCCTCTCCACTGCGAAAGCCCGCCAACAAAGCAACCAGCAGCTTTGTTTAATTTATAAATGCAAAACACATGAAAACATATCTCCTTCTGTTGGCAACAATTGTATTATGCTCTCTGCAATGCCGCAAAACACCGAGACCTCCTGCTACTGATATACCCGGTTTACCACCCGCCACACAAACAGGTGCCAATACCCTTGGGTTTTTATTAAACGGTCAACCGTGGACACCACAAGGTTCTAATGGAACTGCAAACTTGAGTATTGATTTTGACCCGGGTATCGATAATGGAATTTTGGGTATCCTAGGATACAGAGTACTTAACGCTTCAAACTCTTCACAGATAGTATTGGGCATTAGGGATAGTCTGAATTTTATTAAACCGCCACAAAGTTATCGAATTGGCAAGCCATCAATGGGTGGGCTTATTTTCAGTGACCAATTTTTTTGCACCCGGGATAGTGATGACAACACTAATTTTTGTGAGGGATTTATTAGAATTCAAAAATTAGACAGAATAAATAGAATTATCTCTGGCTCATTTGAATGTAAGCTATTCAACCCTTCATGCGGAGATACAATAAAAATTACCAATGGAAGATTTGATATGAAATTTTAAACAACGGTCATAGAGACCAATTAAACTTAAACATATGAAACGTTTAACACCGCTACATTGCGAAAGCCCACCCTCTCATTGTAAACTCAATTTTAATTACATTAAAAATTTATAACAATGAAAACATATCTTCTTCTGTTGGCAACAATTGTATTGTGCTCACTGCAATGCCGCAAAACACCCAGACCTCCTGTTACAGATATACCCGGTTTACCAGCCGCCACACAAACAGGTGCCAATACACTTGGGTTTTTATTAAATGGGCAGCCATGGACTCCAGAAGGCCCCAATAATTTAAGCATTGATTACGACCCGGGATTTAACAATGGTATTGTTGGAATAGTAGCATATAGAAAAATCAACTCCACAAACTCCACACAAATTGTACTTGGAATAAAAGACAGTTTAAATTTTATGACGATTCCTATATCAAAGAATGTTGGGAAAAACACTCTTGGGTTTGTAAACTATTCTAATTCCTCATTTTGTAGTTATCACCAGAACGATGATTCAACATACACTATTGGCGTAATTACGATATCAAAACTTGATAAGTTGAATAGAATCATTGCAGGCTCATTTGAATGTAAGTTGTTTAACCGATTATGCAATAAAGACACATTAGTAATTACCAACGGAAGATTTGATATGAAATTTTAAACCTATTGCCGTTTAGGCAAGTTAAAAAACAAAAATATGAAACGTATAATACTTGGCTGCATAGCAGCCTTAGCTATGCTTTTGCCTAAAAAGAATATTGCACAGATGCCGGATACTAATAATATACAAGGACTGCTGCAATATATTATGCAACCGCTTAATAAAACAGATATAACAACAGGTTATTTGGAAGAATATGGTTTGCCAGCTGTGCTATTAGCTGAATGAAATATCTAGATTTGTAGAGAAAAGGTTTTAACTGAAACAACACGATTTATTGTTGATATAAAAAGCAGTTTTAAACAATGAATAAATCTTCGGCGACAGTTATTCCCAACCCCGCTCCCCTACCCACTCCTACTCTTCCGTAATCATAACTCAACCCTGTTGCCACATTTTCGGCAAGCAACAACGGCCCGTCCATATCAATATAATCAACCAATGGAGCCAACTGTGCAATAGCAGCCGAGCCGATGGTTGTTTCATTCATACAACCAATCATAATTTTCAGCTGCAGTTCTCTTGCTTTGTTAATCATCCGCAAAGCGGGAGTAATACCGCTGCACTTGGTGAGTTTGATATTAATGCCGTGAAAATGATGCAGACATTTTTCAACATCAGTTTCATAAACGCAACTCTCATCAGCAATTAATGGTAATGGTGATTCTTTGTACAATACTTTCATGCCTTCCCAATTATCTTTTGCCAATGGCTGTTCAACAAACTCAACTCCCAAATCTTTCAACTGCGGAATTTTGATGAGCGCTTCTTCAAGCGTCCAACCAGCATTGGCATCCACCCGAAATACAGCAGTTGTATGTTTGCGTAACGCAGCCACCAGTTCCACATCACCTTCCACCCCGACTTTTATTTTGTAAATGGGCCAGGGTTTTTCATGCATCTTCTCCACCATTTTTTCCACGGTATCAAGACCAATGGTATAATCACAAAGCGGCGACTGATTTAAATCCAGGTTCCAGAGCTGGTGTAACGACTTTCCCCTGAGTTTACCGTACATATCCCAGGAAGCCATATCCAGAGCACATACCAGAAACGGATTTTGCGGAAAGAGGTGATGCAGGTAATGCCAGTAACGTTCCGGGTCGGTGTAGGCAAACTTTTCAACAAAAACTTTTTTTCGTTCCAGGTCTTCCACCATCTTCTCTACCGGAATGTTATAGTACGTAATTGCCGGTGCCTCACCGTAGCCCTTTTTTCCACGAAACTCCAACTCCACGATCAGCGCAGGCTGATGTGTCTTCGTTCCCCTGGAAATAGTGAACGGATAACGAAAAGGCAATTCCGTTGTTTTATAACGCACCTGTAGTGGCATGCGGCTTCTTTTATTTGGAAGTTGACTGATTCAGTTTTTTAGCAGCAAATCTGCTCCACAACGTTTCCCAACTCAGGCCCGTCCACTGGCAACAAGGAATCCTTTCAGCTCCTGGTTGAACTCATCTTCATGCAATAAATCTTCCAGAGAGATATGCATGCGGTACCTCCAGTAGTGTTTGGGATTGGCCGGAACATTGATCCGTTCGTCCTGCGGATTTTCCCGCCGCAACGTGGTACTCATGCCCAGCAGTTCCTGTACCTGGAAAATACTCCACATGGCGGGTGAATGCATATGCTGCAGAATGATATTCCGCACAATCCACGGTTCACAGAAATAAGGAGCGCTTCCGTATTGGCCCAGTTCATTGTTGAAGAACGTTTGTGTAGCCCCCCGGTCTTCTTCCCACCAGCCACGGATGGTGCTCATATCGTGCGTGGAAGGAGTTACCACGCTGAGGTAAGGAGCATCGCCCGGGTGAAAGAACTTACGCTTGGGATCTTTGGGCATCCGCTGAATTTCCAGGCTGAGAATACCGAGCTGTTTCATGACATCGGGCACACAATCGGGCACCATACCCAGATCTTCGCCGCAAATAAGCATATTCGTAGCTCGTTTGAGTGCAGGTAATTTGGCAAGGGCTTCCTTCTTCCAGAAATCATCCTGCCGGCGGAAGAAATAATTCACGTACAAATCTTCCAGTTTCGATTTTTGATCCTGGTCGAGATAACGGAACGAAAGCGTGGAACTCATGCTGATGCGGAAATGGAACTGCTGTGCCTGGCTGCCTTCCACTTCAAACAGAATCACATTACTGATACAATCGTACAACGCATGTTTCATACGATCGTTCATCTCACTCTTCTCCTGCGTTTCAAAATGAGCTTCTACTTTGCGTTGTGTGTTAAATTCTTCCTTCAGCTCATAGGTACCGTTGCCGAGCGGATTCATAAAGCCCACCAGCCAGTTCCAGTCGTTGCCCAACAATTCCCGCATCACCGGTTCGTTGATGAACGGCTTGCACAGGCGCTGGTAATCGAACCAGATGCCCCGCTGCCCGAATTCACTGATGTGTATGGGTGTGGCTGGTACAAAATATCCCATGATTCCTTCCACTGCATGCATGGGAATACTCCAGATGCGGAAGAAACCCAACACATGATCAATGCGGAACGCATCAAAATAATTACTCATCTGCTCAAACCGTTTGCGCCACCAGCTGAACCCATCGGCTGCCATACGTTGCCAGTTGTAAGTGGGGAAACCCCAGTTTTGACCTTTGATAGCAAAATCATCGGGCGGTGCACCGGCCTGCATACTCATGTTATACAACTCGGGTTCCACCCATGCATCACAACTGTTGCGGTAAATACCAATAGGTATATCGCCTTTCACAATAATGTGGTGTTTATGTGCGTACTCCGCTGCTTCTTTCAGTTGCAGGTGCAGGTGGTACTGGGCAAAATAGTACACAGCAATTTCATCGTAATGCTTCTGCTTGGGATCCACAAATTTCTGAATCGCTTCTTCGCTGAAAACCGAATGGGTTTTCCATTTGCTGAAATCGGGTGTGCTGTATTTATCACGCAGGTAGCTGAACGCAGCATAAGGCACCAACCAGTGACGGTTGAGATCAAAGAATTCAAAAAAGGTTAAATCTTCATGCAGATCGGCCTTCTGCTCTGTATACAATTCTTTTAAGGCACTCCATTTATGCTTCATCACCTGTTCATAATCCATTTCAGGCAATGCATTTAATTCTTTCTGTTTCTTGTTCAGCGATTGAATCACC
The DNA here is from genome assembly GCA_943368955.1 of Chitinophaga pinensis. GTDB lineage: Bacteria > Bacteroidota > Bacteroidia > Chitinophagales > Chitinophagaceae > Lacibacter > Lacibacter pinensis_A. The sequence continues at coordinate 16,292 of CALRLY020000002.1, read as the reverse complement.
GGATGAAGATGACCGCCGGCCACCTGCTCCAGGTTGATGTAGATGGGATGCAGGGCAAAGGCTGAAATGGCGGCATAGGGATATGAATCCACCCAGGTATGTGTAGCTGTTGTATCGTTGATGGGCAGAATCTGGATGAGTTTCATACCCACTTTTTTCGCCCAGTCAACCAGCGCTTTTATATCAGTAAACTCACCTACCCCAAAACTTTTCTGGGTACGCAGACTGAAAACGGGAATGGCCACACCGGCAGCGTGCCAGTTGCTGTTGGGCAGTTGGGCAAAGCCATCATGCAGCACCGTTAGTTTACGTTTGGCAGCCGCATCATACAACACCCGGTTACTGCCGTTTTCAAAATCACGGAACTGTTTTTCTTTGGTGTTATACACCCCGTATTTATAAGCAACCGGAAAACTGTCTTTTGAAAGGTTCACCCGTGCCACCCACCAGTTATCCTCCCGTTGCATGAGTACCGGCGTTGTTTTTTCCCAATTGCCCAGCGAAGCATTACTACCCAGGATGCATAGTACTTCATGCTCGTTGAGTAAGGGTGCTTTTACCTTGAACAGGTGGGTCGTATTTTTAAACGGCTTTGGCTTTACGTCTTTTGAGTGAGGCAGTAACACCTGCTGAAATGGTTGAGTGTAAAACACATTCTCGAACTCCCCTGCATGATTCCAGGTATCAATGAGAGTTACATCATCCACATCCAGTTTCATTACATCCAGTACCCGGTCATTCCCCCACTCCAGCACCTCACCTTCATCTGTTTTGAGGAGATAGTTGTACTGCAGGTGATTTTCGAAGTCGCTGCCAAGGTCAATACTCACCGACCAGAAGTCATCATTCAGGTACTGCATGGGTAAGGCTTCGGAAGTGTCGTTAGAACCCAGTTGCGGACAGTTACCGGTGATGGATAAGGTTTGGCCATATGTGGTGTGAAAGCGGAGATAAAACTGAATTTTCATATAGTGTCTTTAAATTTTCCGTACGATTTTTTTGGAAGGGCAAAATACTTAAAAAAGGTTGCATTCCGGTATTTTCTATGAGTTGCAGGAGCTGAAAAGAAATTCTTCCATTTACCTTTGAAATGAATCATGGATGTATGGAAATTGCGGAGTAAATTACAGGTAGAAAAAACACAATTTTGTCGGCCGGCACTCCCACCACCACTCCCTACTATACATCCCGCAATACAGCTGAATTGGTGCAGGGAGGCAGCAGTTTTTTTTCCCAACTGCTTCGCTTGATCGGGGCCGCTACCGATACCATACATTTCCAGACCTACATATATGAAGCCGATGAAACCGGCCTGCAGGTAGGCGAAGCGCTGGAACAGGCAGCAATACGGGGCGTAAAAGTATACCTGCTGCTGGATGGTTATGCCTCGCAAAGCCTGGATACCGGGTTTATAGAACGTCTTAAAAAAAGTGGTGTTCACTTACGTTGGTTTGAGCCCCTGCTCCGCAGCAAAACCTTCTATTTCGGTCGGCGCCTGCATCATAAAATAGTGGTGGCCGACGGATACCGGGCGCTGGTTAGCGGCATTAACATCAGTAACCGGTACAACGACCGTCCCGGCGAACCTGCCTGGCTCGATTGGGCGGTATTACTGGAAGGAGAAGCAGCCATACAACTGAACAGGCTTTGTATCAGCCTGTGGAATAAAGCGGCTTTCCGATTGGGCAGTAATCGACTCCCCTTCCTGTCAACCCACACAAGCAAACTACCTCAGCAGGAATGCCTGGTGCGGGTGCGGCGCAACGATTGGGTAAAGGGGAAAGTGGAAATCAGCCGCAGCTACATTGAAATGCTGCGGCGGGCAGAGAAAGAAATCATCATCATGTCGAGTTATTTTTTGCCGGGTCGTCTCTTTCGGTCTGCACTTATCAAAACCATCCGGCGGGGTGTGGAAATCAAGATCATTATTGCAGGGCGGTCTGATGTGAAGCTGGCCAAAGCAGCAGAGCGTTACTGGTATCCGTGGCTGTTAAAGCAAGGCATCCGGATTTTTGAATACGAGCCACGCATACTGCATGGCAAATTATCGTTGTACGATGAAAAATGGGTTACCGTAGGTTCATACAACATCAATAACATCAGCGCCTACGCCAGTATTGAATTAAATGTGGATGTACTGAATCCTGCATTCGGGGCACAAACAACACAAGAGCTGAAGCGTATTATTGCCGATGAATGTGTGGAAATTACAGCCGAACAGTTTGAGCGTAAAACAAACGTTTTTGCAAAAATGAGTTATTGGTTCAGTTATGAATTTTACCGGGCCATTGTGTTTCTGTTCACCTTTTATTTCCGCCAACGCAGGAACGAGTAATTAGTCGCCCTCCTTCTTTTCCTGTGGCGTTGTAAGTTTATCGGCCAAATGCTCCACACCTGCTGCCGCTTTATCTACCAGGTGATCCATTATGCGGCAAAGGCCATCCTGCAACCGTTGGTTACTCCAAATGCTTTCTGCCATTTTTTCTTTCAGCAACTCTGTACCCGACTGCTGCCTGCGGAACACACTGTTGAAGGCCATACCCGCTGCATTCTCCCGCAGGTAGCTGAAATTTTCATCAAGTTGTTCTTCCTGCTTACGGGCAAGCCGTTTCAACCGGTAAATTTCTTTCTCCAGCGAAGTGAGATTGGTAACGGGTCGTTGCAGTTTTGCCATGACGTACAGTTTAGCGGTTATTCCAGATCATCGGTTTCTTCCTCCGTAGCAATTTGCCTGATGAAATTCCTGATGACCGGATTTACAAAGAATTGTTTGCGGAACAGCGTCAGCAATACAATGACCAGTACCAGAATACCGGTAGTGATTCCAAAACCAGCTACATAACTGGAGGTCAGTTGCGACAGCCAGAAACCCAATACCAGTCCTGTGAAGATCAATACCAGCATGAACAGGAACACAAAAAGAAACATCCATACAAGGAAACCGATTGACTTTGAAGCCATGCGGATACCCTGCAGGCGGTAAATTTCCAACCTTGTTTCCAGGTACTCTTTCAGTATCGTTTTGTTTTCGCTGAAGAACGAACCCAGGTTCTCATGATCGGGCATAAAAAACGATTTAAAAATCAGGCATAGAATTTTATGAGTGCTATATGATCAAACTTAAGCAACACCCCATCATCGGTAAAAGCCACATCGCCGCCGTTCTGTAATACCAGTTCAATCACATCGTCCACTACATCATTAGATGTATGAAAATCATTTTGACTGGAAGTAGGTTTGTAAACAATCTTCCCTTCTGTTACATGTTCACCTGCTGCTACAAAGTTTTTCTCTACGATCAGGATCCGTCCTTTCTTTGCGGTAGCCTCCTGCCATACCTCCTGTATACCGACTGCTAATTTTTTTTCACTGGCAGCCTGTTCCATCTGCTCCAGTAACTGCTGTTGCTGCTTCTGTTTCCAGGAAGTATACACAGGTGTGAGTGCTGTAAGCAGTTGCGTGAGCGATGCTTCTTCAAAATTTCCATCCACATAACCACGAATATGACTTCCCGCATGGGTGATGGTTTTATACAAGCCTACGATGGTTTTTGAACCCATGACGAAAACAGGTAACCGCTGACTATTGATAATTTGCAGCAGATCTTTATCCATCTGGCGGATGAATTTTTCCACCTGTGTGGTTTTGTATTCATCCGGATCGGTAAAATTCGCCACCCGTTCGGTTTCATCATTCCAGTAGGCATCAACAGATGCAGGTGAAGGCAGTTTCACCGGAATGAGTTCTCTTCCATCGCCCATAAACAGCTTGCATCGTTCACTGCTGAGTAAAAACAAGAGGTACTGCTGTTTCTGCTTTTTACTGAACACAAGATCACGTACTTCAAAGGATTCGTCAATAACAATACGTGCCGGTACCTGTTCATCGAGGAACAGCAGCCTGGAATAAACCGGAGAAGCATAGATGGCCATTCCTTTTTTGCCAGAGGGAATTTTGATATCGGTAGTAAGCTCCTTGATCTTTTGCATCACACTCGCTACCAGTTCTGCAGGATATTGATCCCGCAGCTGCCGCTCTGTTCTGTCAATGGTGTATTTTAATTCTTTTTGCAACTCAGCCATCAATCCAACTTTTGTTTCAAAGGGAAGTATCACAGAAACGGCAGGCCTGTAATGCAATGCATTCAGCACCTCTTTTATTTCGGGGGATAGTTGTTCTTTCATAACCACTCAATTTTTACAACCTGTAAGCTAGTGCAACAACAGCAGGAGTATCATGATGTACATCAGAGGAAAATTTGACGCATCTCATAAACTGCTGCAGGAGTAAAATCAAGAAAGAATGCGATTGCATGAAAGCACTTATGGTATTGGTACTTGTACCCGGACTTCCAACAGAAAACCGGCAAACATGCAGCAGTGCAACACAGTTGTAGCGCTCCAGTGTTAGTGTATGACGCCAAAAATAATGACGTCAATCATGCTCTTTTATGAGAGTGATTTCAAAGTGATAAGCATCACAGACATCAGATAACAGGGGTATCTACATTTACTGGTTGCAATTTTCTTTTGCAGCAATCACTAAAAAACTTTTGCATATGAAACAGTTATTTGTAATCGCCGCTGTCACATTCCTGAGTTGTACAGCAGTTGCTCAAACCGGACATATCATGCAAGGCATTGGTGCCCGTAACATTTCCATGGGCGGTACAGCCACCGGTCAGCCGCTGGATATCAGCGGAACCCTTCAATGGAATCCGGCCGGAATTTCTGCTTTTAACAACAATGTCTTTTCTGTAAATGCAGGCCTTTTCTTCTCATCACCGGAATTATCATCTACCGTTCCCACAAGTGGCGGACCTTTCAGTGGTGTTACCAAAGATGACCGTGGTGCATCGGTTATGCCCGCACTGGCAATGGTTTGGGGTAAAAAAGACAGCAAACATACATTTGGCGTTTCTGCTTTTGGCATCAGTGGTTTTGGTGTTACGTTTCCGCAAAGCACAACCAATCCGATTAACTTTCCGCAAAGCTCTCAGGGCTTTGGCCGCATTGAATCAGATTACATGCTGTTGCAGGTTGGATTTACGTATGCATATGAAGTTTCTGAAAACTTTGCCATTGGTATTGCCCCCACTTTTAACTACTCATCCCTCAAACTGGCACCCAATCCTTTAGCATCGCCCAGCATGACGCTTGGATATCCTGTGAGCGACCGGGCTTCTGCATTGGGTATTGGAGCGCAGGTGGGACTCTTCTACAATTCCGGTACCGGATTCAAGGCAGGTGCTTCTTATAAAACGCCCCAATACTTTGGAGATTTTGAATTTAAAAATACCTACCTGGATGGTTCTGCTGCACCGGATGTAACCTTTAAAATGAACTATCCGGCCATTCTGTCTGCAGGACTCGGATTCTCCGGCGATAAACTGGATCTCGCTTTAGATTACCGCTTTGTCAACTATAAAAACACAGATGGCTTTGCTGCAAAAGGATGGACTAATACAGCATCTGTAAAAGGATTTGGATGGGAGAACATTTCCATTGTTTCGGCTGGCCTGCAATACAAAGGCATTAAAAAACTTCCGTTACGGGCCGGATATACCTACAGTTCCAACCCCATTAACAGTGAACTCGCTTTCTTCTCCACCCCGGCAACTGCCATTATCAAAAACGCATTTCAACTGGGAGTTGGTTTTGAACTCACGAAAAAAATGAGTCTCGATCTGGCTTATCATCATGGTTCCAGCAGTGGCAGCACCAGCGGTCCGCTGTTAAGTCCGATGTTGGCATCTCCTTCGAATCCCTACGGTGCCATACCGGGCAGTAATGTATCTTACAAAATGAGTACCGATCTGATCATGCTGGGACTTAACGTTACGTTCTGATGTCAGAACAGAAAGGTCCTGATGTTGCAAGCATTATTTGGGAGTTACTTTTACGAAAAAACCCTGCAATTCTTACGATTTGCAGGGTTTTTGAGCGATATGTGAAACTACTGGCGGAGAGAGAGGGACTTGTAACACCCTCTGAAACACAAGCCAGCAAAGGATTTCATCAGCTTACAGATTCAGGGTAACCGATTTTTCCCCCTATCTATTAAAATTCAAAAAGTCTTAAATCGTATCAAAATAAAGTTACGAAAAACAATGCTATTTCAATAGAAAAGCATACCAATTTTTAAACAGGTTGGGGAACAATTTACCCGGCCAGTAAAGACCGTACCTGGTCGGTGTTGAGACCGGTGTAACGGCAGAATTCTTCCACACTGATGAACTGGTGTTCTTCCTTCCGGAGGTGCTGCCGGATCTTCTGCAGCAGCATGCGGCTGTAGCGCTCACTTTTGCCGGTGATGCGCTGCACATCTTTGGGGTAAATGCAAAGTCGTATCTGATGGGTTTTCATGCACTATGTAGGCTTTATCCCGGGGGTTGCCTGCCTTTTGGTTGCTTTCATCTGCGCCCGGAAATCAGCGGTAACAAATTTAGTTTTTCGTACAGAATACCACAACCAGCAAAAGCGGCTAAAGCCGGCAATAACGGTCGCTAACGGTAGCGACTTGATGCAAGGAAGGTGTACGGGGTTCATTTTTACAGCATGAAACCACTCTTCTTCCTCCTTATGCTTCTGATCTGCTCCGGTGCCTGCGCCCAACTGGTTGTGGGTGTACCGGATGCGGATACCTACAAAATTCTGATGAACGGACGCACCCGGATGGTGCGCCTGGCACATGTGGATGCCCCAGAAAACAATCAACATTTCGGGAAGGTGGCCACCGACTGTGTGGCCAACCTGATCCTGGGACGGCAAGTGCAGCTGGAACCGCAGGGAACCGACCTGTATGGGCGGATGATAGCCGTTGTGTTCTTCCAAGGCATGCGGATCGATAGTTTACTGCTGGTGCGTGGCTGGGCGTGGTTTTATACTGCTTACTCCAACCTTCACTCCTATTCTCTATATCAAGCTGCAGCCAAAGAAAGAGGCCTGGGATTGTGGGCCTGTCCGCAAGCGGTACCGCCCTGAATGTGGCGGCGGTTCAACCAGCGCAACAGGCGGCTTTATGGAGGGTGCCGCATGTAAAACCCTCATTTTTCAACCCTTAAAACAGCCTTTTTATTATGGCAAAACAATCAGGTATTATTAAACTGGAAGGCACCATCGGCGGTGTGTCTTTCTACAAAAGCAAGGATGGCTATCTCGCCCGGGAAAAGGGCGGCATTGATGCCAGCCGTATTAAATCCGATCCAGCCTTTCAGCGGACCCGTGAAAACGGTTCTGAATTTGGCCGTGCCGGTGCCGCCGGAAAAATCCTGCGTACAGCTTTCCGGGCGTTGCTGATGAACGCCAGCGACAGCCGCCTGGTGAGTCGCCTCACCCGTGAAATGCTGAAAGTTATCCAGGAAGATGCCACCAATCCCCGTGGATTGCGGAACGTGATTGACGGCGAAGCGGAGCTGCTGAAGTTCTTCGAGTTCAACATCGGAGGAAAGCTGAGCACCACGCTTTTTGCACCGTTTACCAGCACCATTGACCGGGTGGCTGGTACCCTGGTGATCAGCATCCAGCCCTTTGTGCCGATCAATATGATCAATGCACCGGCGGGAGCCACTCATTTTAAAATCGTAGCAGCCGGCGCTGCCATTGATTTTGAAAATGGTTCCTATGAAATGGAAGATGCTTCCTCTGCCGTGCTGGCGCTGGACAACACGACTACGGCGGCGCTCACGCTCACCAGCAGTGTAACGGCCAACAGTCCGCATCCGTTGTTCTCCGCCCTCGGCGTGGAATTTTACCAGGAAGTGAACGGCACCATGTACCCGTTGAAAAACGGTGCATACAATGCCCTTCAGCTCGTGGATGTGGATGGCAACTAATCGGCAGGCCAGTATTGGATCATCAGCCTCCTCCGCAAGGGGGAGGTTTTTTAAACCCGGAACATGGAACTACATCTCAACCGCAACTATTATCCCAACGGCACCAACGGCCAACTATATCACGGAACCGACTTGCTGTGCTTTACCATCGAACTGCCCTGGCTGTTCAACCAGTCCCGGATCTCCTGCATCCCGGAGGGTCGGTATCTGCTGCAGAAACGGTATTCGGTCAAGTACAAATGGCATTTGTTGTTGCCGGAAGTACCCGGACGATCGCTTATTCTCATTCATCCGGCCAACGATGCCCGTAAGGAACTGAAGGGCTGTATTGCGCCCGTAATGCGTTTAACCGGTGCCGGTACCGGATGGCGGAGCCGCATTGCCTTTGAGCGGGTGAAGCGGTTGGTATTTGAAGCCATGGAACGGAAAGAACCCGTTTTTCTCATCATTCAATCCAACAAACATGAAACAAGTATTTAACCGGGCGAAAGCCCCTACCCCTAAGTTTTTTAAAACGCTCCGTAATATCGGATTGGCATTGGCGGCAGCCAGTGCTGCCATCATTACGGCACCGGTGAGTTTGCCTGCAGCCGTAGTAACGGCAGCGGGATACCTGGCTGTGGCCGGTGGTGTATTGTCGGCTGTAAGCCAAATCACGGTAGAACCTGAGTAAATAAAAATGCCATGGAACAACCGATCCATTCATACAACAATACAATAGCCGGTACCCTGGGTGGTACCATTTTCTGTTTTCTTGTGAATCTTCATATGGAAGATCTCATCAAAACAAGTATTTTAGCAGCTGTGGGTGCTGTGGTGAGTTTTTGTGTGTCTCTGGCTATGAAACATCTCATAAAGCGCTTTAAAAGATAGTTCGCTGTGTGTTGTGGTGACCTTCAGTGAATAAAAGACCGCTCCGAATGGAGCGGTTTTTTTTATGTATTAGTTAGCTGAATGTAAAAGGAATTGATAAAAAAAGAAGGGCACTTAATTACTTCAACCGTTAAAATTAATGGGCCATATTTTCGAATTTAAACCTTTTGGGTCTTAACATAATTCATCAAAGGTTTCTCCGCCCGTCCACTCTAGTCCTTGTAACAAAATAAACTCCCTTTCCGCTCCATCTTTCTGAAAAAAGCTTCCTAGGTTATTGTGAATAAAATGGTCGTTCTCTAAAGTGATCTCAGCCAATGAGTATGGCTTAATTGCTTTGTCGTCACTACTTCTGCACAAAACCCATAAAGTTTTATTGTCGTTAGAAAGAGCAAAATTTTCAACAATTGAACTAGAATACTGATTTTTTGAAAAAACTATTTCCGGTTTCAGATTAGCAGCATAATCAGTCATTGAATTAATACTTATAGCTTGTGGGCAACAAACAAATTCTGTCGGTGTTTTCCAATTCTTTTGTAACACATTTGAAGTTAGTGAGGTTGTAATATCAGGTATTTCTTCATAATCACTTTTTGGCAAACCACGATTATAAATCCATTGACCTAAAGTTCCTCCGGTTGGCTGTTTGTCACTTCTTGCCCAGGCAAATAATCTTTCTTTACTGGTTTGTGCTTCTTTTATGCTGACAGTACACATCCACTGGAAATTAGGTTCTTTAAATTTGTCACGAAACTTTGAAGGGTCAACAAGAAATGCTTCAACACTGCCGCAAACAAGCTCAATTCGTCTAACTGTAATTGGATTAAGTAAGATATTTTCTAATCTTGTAACCCATCTAAGATTCTCTGGCCTATTGTTTTGTTTATTGGTGTCCTTATGGTCAACTACATGTTCTTTTGTTGGCGGATCCCCGTGAAATGCAGTTGCAATAATTCTGTGAATAACAACAGAAGCAATTTCTAAATAGCCTGATTTTGGGTTTAGTTTACCAAAAGTCCAGCTATTGTCGGTGGGTCTTGGACGATTTTGATCAAGTGGATAACGCAACACAGCTCCATTGTCACGAACAGAGTAACGCTCATTTTTGTAAAAGCACTCAACTTCTTTAGTATAGTCGGTCAAGCTCACCATGTATTTTTTTCAATTACAACTGCTGAAACAGTCTTTTTTTATTCCAATTTTTGTGATTAAAAGTGAATGGAAAAAAATAGGCCGTCGCTGGAAAGCGTCGGCCGTTGCTAACCTATGAAAAACACCTACGCAAATTTATGCATCCGTTTGAAAAAATCAAAACCTGCAACGGGTCGGCATGGTGCTTCGGCATCGGAAAAGCTTTGCCTAAAAAGGCAAAGCTGACACCATGCGGCGCCCGGATGGATACCGCCACAGATAATTACCGCAAGGCAGATTAAGCACTTGCACACCCGGATGCGGACGAAATGCCACACCCTGGCGGCCGGCATGTTTACTGAATGCCAGGCGTGATACTAACTGAATGGACTCCTGTAAAATGCCGCTGTAGGGACATACTGCGATGCGCCGGCGGGAGATAATGCGAAGCTGTTTTTTCATAACTGTGTTTTTTGCTTGCCATCGGCCAGCGAAGGCAAACCCGCCACCAAAAGGAAACGGAATAAAAGAAAGGGCTGTGCGTCGGGTCTGTGTTTATGCCGTAGTCTTTTGGTAGCGGGATCGGGATCTGTGCGTCGGGTTGCCGTAGCGAACTTTGCAGCAAAAACACAGGATGAAAACGGCGCCGGTCCGACCGTCCGGCTGGTAGCAGGATGCAAAAAGAGCGGCCCGGAGACCGCTCTTGCTTCAGTATTCGCTGGGCAGCAGCAGTGTGCCCTCCACCAGCCATACCGTGGCCAGGTCGAACGGGAAATCGCTGAAAGGGATGTCCTGGCTGGTGATGTGGTTGTAGTTGCCATCGGTGCAGCGGATGGAGAAGCTGTCGCACTCTTTACGCTGCAGGTCCCAGACCTGGAAGGGCTGCCGTCGTACAGCAGCATGCAGCTGGTGGCTGCAGATCAGGTCGATCAGCCAGTACGCCTGGCACTGCTCAGCCAGGGCTTTCACGCCGTCGGTGAATACGAGTCCGGACAATTGGTGGCGGTAGAAATTTTCGGATCCGTTGTGGACCTCGATGAAGTGGTTTGCGTTCTTCATACAAAACAATTTTGTTTTTAAAAGAAAAATGAAAAAAAGAAAGCAACCCCAGAGGCGGCGTGGCGCTGCTGCAAAGAAGCAACGCAATAAAAGAGAGCCTTGTGCGAAAGCAGACGCCCCGACCGGTACGGTCGGGGCGTTGTGTTTATGGCGGAATTTCTTTGCAGCAGCAAAGAAAGGGCGTTGTGTCAGCCGCCTAGTTTGCTTTGCTTTTTTTTATGACAAAAGAAATTCTAAAGATTTGAAAAGAGGTGTAACATAACCCAGCAGAAAATAAACAAAGCTATAAAACCAAACACACTATTCTTTTTTTTCGGATAAGGAACATCAGAACTTTCATATTCAGTACTTCCTGTAAAGAAATCATAGAGGCTTTCAATCATATTTTTCATAAAGTTGTAGCAATTAGGTGTAACTGAAAGATACAACGAAAACGAAAAAATGAAAAGAGCATTTTATTAAAAATTGGAACTCGCTTTTTTGTTAATAAAATTCCGAACGGCAGTCGACCGTTTCGGGAGCATAGCAACCTCCACATCCACCAGGATAGAATCATTGTAATGGGCACGTGCTTTTTGCCAGATCATATTATACACCGCATCAATGTTGAAATGATCGATCTGGCGGATGCCCTGTAAGGGCTTCCGCCTGTTTTTCAGCCAGATGGTGATACGGTAGTACGGCACTGCTAATCTTTTTAGCAAAGGTAACGGGAATTGTGAATCGGAGCCGACCGCAGCCGGGATCGGCAAGGTAATAGCGCCTGCGGCCAAGTGCGGTGGGGCACCGGGGAGTAACCGGTGCTGTGCGTGAGCCGCTTCAGCGAGCCGACGTAAGGCGCTGGAGAGAGGCACGAACGGAAGCGCCGGCGAGCCCCCACGGAGGTGGCCGGCAGAAAAGCCCCGACGCTTGCTGACGGGGCGATGCCGGCTCCATAGGAGGCCGCCGGAGTACATTTCCCGTTAGGGTACGCAGGCGGCCGAACTATGCAAGAGAAGCGGAGCAGCCGTAGGCGCAATGGACGGAGGGAATGAGCCGTACGGATGCCCGCTGAACGCAGCCGTAGTGGGGCGCAAGGCGAGCAAAAAAGTGGGCAGCGGGTGGGCTGAACGCTACTGAAGTGAATGTATGACGAAGAGAAGCGGAATGGAACCCAGTGAGCGGTGTGCAGCGGCAGCATGGCGATCGGCAGGAATGCTGCCGCTGTGGGGCTGCTGCAAGGCCATGTGGGCAACAGCTATCAGGGAAATGTGCACAGGTCGCTGGTGCCCCATGCCTGGAAGCAAGTGCCCGGGAGCGAACGTGGTGCAATGCAGCGGAACGGAGGAAGGAATGAACGAAGGGGCGTGAAGGCCACAGGAGCTGCCGTGACGAAGGAGAAGGAGCTGCAGGCCGTGTGCCAAACCCAGGGCCCTGCGGAACGAAGTGGAGCCAGGGCATTGCAGCTACACCGATGCCTGTAAGTGACAACCATGAAAGACAGCGGTGGTGGTGCAATGGTTTGGCGCATCGGGCTGCCGACGCCGACTGAGGAACACCTTATTACCTTGCTGTGGGTGGGCTATTGCCCAGGGAACCGGAGCTGCCCTCACCACTCCAATTGCTGCACTGTGCACTGCAGCCGGGGAGCGTGGGCAAAGAGCAAATGCCATGAAGCATGAAATGGCTTTTGCTGTGCGGAGCAGCAGGTGGCCGACCGAATGGAGCCGTCCTGGAGCGAAGCGGAAGGAAAAGGCGGAATGAGGAAGGCGGCCTGCGGCGGGGGAATCAAGCAGATGTAAATTTATTATTTGCAATGAGGCTCATTCTTTGGTATAAATATGCCCGTCCCATTCTAATTTGTTTGTACTGAGAATTCTTACAAAATCTCGATTTAATCTAATATAGCTCATAAACTCATAGCTTAATTGCGGAATGTAAACTTGGAATAAATTAGAAGATTCGTTCTTTATCTGATATTGGCTTGTGCTCACTTCCTTTGTTCCAATGTTTCGCCCTCCAAACTTTGCACTTGGATATGCGCTTATAGAAAACCTATTTATAGTAACTCCCCGGGGCTTTGGTATTTTGATTACGTTACTCTTATACTCTTGTAGCCAACTGCTCAATAAGTTTCCGTTGTCTTCTGTAAGCGAGACTCTATAAAAAATGTCTCTATCTTTAACTTCATACTTTTTATAGTACTGTTCAATAGGGCCGCCTATGTGAAAATAAATAGTGTCATTTTCGCCAGTGGTTAACTCTTTTACAAACGAGTTCACGACAGACGATGCTAATTGAGGGGTTGACAAGCAAAGCAAATCATCTTCTCTTATCCATACGCCCGCCGTAATCGTATCACAACAAGTATAAAGAGCCAAATCATTATTGTAAGGATCAATAAATGTAAATGTGCTTTTTTTAAAAATCAATTGAGTATTAGGGTTACCTGTTTGCCTATATATACCTTCAATATTTCTGAAGTTACCTTTGCTTACGGAACAAGAAGCAAACAACAAGATTAAACAGCAATACTTTACCGTATCCTTCATATTAGACTTATTTTATTCATACTTCTTTTTTTCTTCTTTAGAAAGGCTTTTCCATTTGTTATTCAAAGCCGGGTAAACCAAATTACCTTTATCATCCCGCATATTGGCCAAGTATCTTAAATTGATTGCATTAAGCGAGCTTGCTCCTGATGGAAGTGTGTTGGGAGAGAATGAGTATTGTGCTTGATAACCAGCAATCTCATCCCGTTCACCTGTTGGGTCAACTGGTCTTAAATATCCAGATGAGTTAAACTGCAAACCACCAGTTGAAGCTAAAGAGAGCGAAACGTGCTTGATTTCGTGAACATGTAAAGCATCATTAGAACCTTGAATATTTATTGTGCCATCGTTCCCTTTTTGCACAAAATGACGTCCGTCATTGCTTTCATCTCCACCCACTAAATCATAAGTATTTTCTTTATCAGCACCCAAAGCGTCAATAGCCAACTTTGATTCTTCTAAACTTCCAATCCTGGCAGTAACTTCATTTAATCTGCCTTGAATTATTTTGGCTTCCTTCATAGATAAAGGTTTATCCTTGTTATTCAACTGTGCCTTATATCTTTCTTTATCCTTGATTAGACCATCTTGAGTTTTTTGAATTTCTTTTTTCAATCTGTCCGCTTCTTTTGGATCTTTCCATATCATACCATCAGGGTCTATATATCTTACTGGATTATCAGCACCGTATACATAAAGCGACCATCTTCTGTTGAAGTCTGCTTTAGGATCAATCTGACTCATCCTTCCAATTTGAGAGTCGTACATGCGAGCCGCATAGTCATACATCTCCAATCCGGTGCCATCACTGAATTCTTGGTTATTCAATTCTTTGCCATTATACTTAAGTTTATTTTGGAAAGAACCTGCCGCCTTACTACTGATCCCCGCCATTGTTAACCCGAACGGATAAGATTGAAACTCTTTAAAATATCCTGAAGTAGTGCGGTTCAAGCAGGTGTTGTTTTTCTTAAAATTATGAATTTTATCCTTTTCGAACGATATCCATACAGCGTCATCCCAAGTAGGGTCCTGACACCCCATGGTTCAGTAGGAGCCAGACTCCGGGGCGTTTATATAATCGTATCACTTTTGCCATTAAACAGTTTTTCGAAAAGTAGATCCTTTCTGTGAAATCCGGACACAGTCCGGCTGATTCAATTGGCATCAAGTGATCCGCCTTCGGGGTGGAAGATTTGCGCCAGACAGGACCAGACAGGGGGATATAGATTAAGAAGATAGAATAAAATAACAAAGTACCTCAATGGCTTTTATTTTATTATCTTGAGGTTTGTAACTTAACATTAGAAGGCACAAGATTGATTAAAGGAAGCAAATAACTTCTAAATGGTTCTGACAACAAGTGTCCATTGTCCCATCTTCTAATAACTTTATACCGATTACTAATACTGCATTCTAAAAACCAAACTGCACCATCTTCATTCAAGCTACTATCAGCATATTGTAAACTCCAAAAATCGCTAGTATCAATAGGCTTCATAACATTTTGCCACAATTCCTTATCAAGAGTAATAATTGTATCCTTTAAAACAACAGGAGGCATCGTATCAATAGTTTGCAATTTTAATTCTTTAATGACAGCATAAACTGTATCACTAAATTTATTAACCCTAATTATAATAGGATTTTCAAAAGATCTCAACCAAACAAACCTGATAAATTCACCATTAGCAACGTAGTTAAATAAAACTGGTTCATTTAAGCTAAACAAAACCCTGTTGCCCCAAGATTCTAATATATTTCGCTCTCCTGTTACTGTATCAGCATGAAAATATATTACATCTCTCTCCTTAGGACTAAAAGAAGCCATCCTGTCCTGTAAAACAATCTTAGTTTCTGTATTATTACAAGAAACAACAGTGAGTATGAGCAGTATAGAAAAAATACTCTTCATTGATGATAATTTAAAATAAAATGGATGTAAAAGGAAAACGTAGTTTATTAACTTCAACCTTGGGTTCGTCCTTTCTAAACATTATTGCACTTTGTCCATTTTTCCGCGTTGGATCGCTGGGGTCGCTAGGTAAATCTGTGCTCAAAGTTGTTACATCGCCTGTCTTATAATCATATCGCTTTAATGAACCATTAGGAGTTGTAACATAATTATCAAGTTTACGCTTTTCGCTATTCGATTTATCTACTTCAGAAAAATTATTATCGCTTTCGGCAACATCTTTACCCCATGAGTTTCCATGTGAATGAACCGTAGCAACAGGTGTCGTTCCCTCAGGTGCGTCACTCACCTTAACGGTTCCGCCAGAACCATCTGCATTTGTATTAGGTACTGAATAACTATAATAAGTTTTACCGTCTTTATCGGTTACCTTATATATCGTAGCTCCATACTCTCTTTTCTCTGTTATGGAATTATCGTTATAAAGCTTTCCAAAATCTTTTGCGGCTTCAGCAACAGAATTAAATTTATCACCAGGATTAGCCGCTCTCATACCATCTGGATCAATAAAACGAACAGGATTATTTAAGACGTAAACGTATGGAGAAAACCGTCTACTTGAATCAGCTAATGGATCTATAACCATCCATCTTCCTATCTGGTTATCATACATCCTCGCCCCATAATCTAACCACTCAAGACCTGAGCCGTCGGAAAACTCCTGCCGTTGTTCTTCCTTGCCGTTGTATTTAAACTTGTTGGCTGGGTTTCCAAACTGGTTAGCTTTACTGCTGATCCCTGCCATTGTTAAC
This sequence comes from Chitinophaga pinensis, assembly GCA_943368955.1. Taxonomy (GTDB): domain Bacteria; phylum Bacteroidota; class Bacteroidia; order Chitinophagales; family Chitinophagaceae; genus Lacibacter; species Lacibacter pinensis_A. The sequence continues at coordinate 137 of CALRLY020000002.1, read as the reverse complement.
CCGAACGGATAATAGTGTGTTTCCTCCAGTATCGGGCCGGGAAGATGCGTTACCTGTAAATTGTCAAAGAACACATTGATGTTTGGTGTTTCATTGCTTACGTAAATATACAAATATCCATTCTTAGTGATCGGTAA